>CAVQPZ010000007.1:0-215427 GCA_963714905.1 uncultured Gammaproteobacteria bacterium | reverse complement strand
GGCCTTGGTGTCGGAGCGGGGTACGAGAACACCTTCTGTTCCGGGAACGCATTGATCATGCCCACACCGTTCTGGCCGGTGATGAAGCGGACTTCCGAGTTCTCGATCTTCCAGTCCATGCCCGCGCTTTGCTTCCAGGCTTCGATGGATTGGTCGGCTGGCAATTTATTCGCCGAAGCCATGCCAGGGCTTCTGGCCGGTGTAGGCCATTGTTTCGACGAGATGCATGTTCGTAACTCCAGTTGGAGGGCACAAACGCAGAAAGGCCCGCCTTGTAAGGCGGGCCTTCCTGAGTGCCGATGGATGGCTAGGGGAAGCGATCAAACGGTGGCTTCTTGAGCAGTGTGGCTAGCACGGCCGCTGCTACGAGAAGGACGCAGTAAATCGTTTCCTTGGTGTCGTCGCGCATAGGCTAAACCCCCATCTCGATGCTAAGAACGCAGCATCCATGCGCGAAGCAGGCCTGTCCCGCTTCGAAGGGGTGTTATAGGGCTGAAAAAGGTTTGGATCTATCCAATCACCCTCAACTTTCTCTGGTTCCGTTGCGGCGAGCTGCCATCCGGGCTTGGCCGCCCGAATACGAATAATTCGCCGGTACCAGAGTCGCTTCCCGACACAGCGATCAGTATTCTGATTACTGGCTCGGATCTCTTCCTGATGACGATTCATAGCCTGATTCGCCACATGTAGCGAAATCGTCTGCCCGATCTCTACCTCAAGTTCCGGTAGCAGACCTTTGCAGGTCGTCGCTCAAGCGTCGCCTGAAGCAACGCTGCAAAAACCTTGAATTTTTCTCCGTTCCCAGCACCCCGGTCAGGGGCTGACACTCGCGCCTCGCTTGGCGCCAAGCGTTGTCAGACCACAACGGAGTGCATATGAAACAGTTCAAGAACGTCGACCAGTCAGTCCCCATACAGGCGGCTCTGCCGGTGGGGATGGTGACAGGGAATCAATCCTAGCGTCGCTGCTAGAGAAATATGGTCCGACCCTGAACTTTGCTGAACTTCTCACGGTGACCAAAGTAGGCAGCAGCAAGGCGTACGAGTTGAAGAATCCAAAGCATCCAGGATTCGACCCGTCATACCCCAAAGGCTTTCCGCTATTCGACTCCCGCAACTCGCCGCGCGTGTTCTGGACGCATCACGCGGCCCACTGGTTGTTCGGGCGGTCCTCAAAATAATTCTGGCTTCCAAAAGGATCTCAATATGAACTCTCAACTCGAAGCTCTCGCGGCGAAGCTCGCCGCACGCACTCCCAGCACGCGGGGTCGTATCACAGCTTGCTTCCAGGAGTGCTTTCCACTCTTGGAGGAAAAGCTGAAAAACAACATTGCCGTGAAGGATGTTCTCGAAGACTTCAATTCGGTCTACGAATTGAATGTCGGTATCGCGAGCTTCCGCAAGCTTCTCCAAGAGCAACGCAAGCGCAGTCGCTCCAGCCACGCGAGCAACGCCGATGACGGGGAGGCGGCCTGTAATACGAACGCATTCCCGATGCATGAACCCCCCTATCCGAGCGACGCCATTCCATGCCTGTTGCGCCGAGCAATCGAGGAGGTGCAGCGCAACATCCAAGCTCCATACGCGTTGGTAAGCATGGCTGTTCTCGGCGCGACATCGCTCGCCTGTCATGGCTTGGTCAGCGTCAAGGTTCCCACGGGAAAGGTATGCCCGGTTTCGCTTTACCTGCTCTGCATTGCCGAGTCTGGAGAGCGCAAGTCGACGGTCGACGCGTTGATTTACCAGCCATTCCATGAAGCAGATCAGGCGGCCGCTGCCCGTTACAAGCTGGCACTTGAAGCCTATCGCGCCGAGTCGAATCTGTGGACGATGGAGAAGCTGGTCCTGCAGCGTTCGCCGCCCAAGCGCTCTCGTGCAAGCATGTCCACGAGCGAACTTGTTGCCGAACGCGTAGCGCATGCGATCGCGTGAGCCTTCGAAGCCTCGCTTGCGTCAGTTCATTCGCGAGAACATCACGTCCCGCGCCATCACCCAAGCACTGGAAGGCACGAACGAATCGATCGGATTGATCACCCATGAGGGTGACGTGTTGTTTCGCACCGATGCGATGAAGAACGTGGTTCTGCTCAACCGTACATTTGACTCGCCCGCCTTGCTGCCGCTCGACCGCGTGGGCTGTGAACATCTCTACATTTCACACCCATGCGTAACGATTAGTATCCAAATTCAGTCTGCCGTCATTTCGAAGCACTTCGCGAAGCACGGCGATACGGCACGTGGCTCTGGCCACCTCGCGCGGTGCTCATCGCATGGCCGGCCTCAACGAAGGTTGGCGTGTGACTCAGACCGGGGAACATACGTGGGAGCACCTTCCCCAACTGCAAGCGCGCTTCACCGAACTGATCGATATGTATGTCACCGCGATCGAGTCAGGCATCACTAGCCGTCAGGTCATTGAGTTCAGTGACGACGCGAAGGCGCGCTGGTTCCAGCAGGCGGCCACCACCGAATGGACGCTCCGCCCGGGCGACTACCTCCACGACTTGCACGACTTCGGCTCCAAGGCGATGGAGATCGTCACCCGAGTTGCAGCGTTGTTCCATCATGCAAGCGGCGAGGTAGGAAAGATTTCGCTCGATACGCTGGAACGCGCCATCGCCATTGTAGGCTGGCATGTCGACGCAGCGAAGCGCCTGTTTCTCGGCTGACTTCGCACAACCGCAAGACCAGGTCGACGCAAGAGCGGCTCTGCTCATATCTTCGCCATCGTGTCTGGGCAGGACCTGAGTCCAACTCGTGGATTGCGAAAAATCTTGTGCTGCGCAATGGCCCCATCCGAGATCGCACTCGCCTCAATCCGGCACTCGACTACCTCATCAACATCGGTGCCGTCTGGATCGGGATCGCGCCAGTGAACAAGCGCAAGTTCGTCAACCTCTCCAACGCGTTCTTCAGCTCCATGTAACTCCGGAGAGTTGCAGTTCATCCGAAGCCCCGGCCGTATAAGCCGGGGCTTTTCGTTTCCCGCTCCCCCAGACCGTCTAGTGCGCAATGCAACCCCAAGTACCTCCCATCACGGGTTGCAAAGATAGTGCCCCCCAACTGCACCTGCGGACATTGCCTCGGACATTTCAAGGTGGGATACAAGGTTCGCTCGAACGCTACTACACGATCCCATGGCCTGATGGCGAACAACAGGGTCCCAGGCCGGCTGGGTGCTGGGCGGCCCAGGGCCGGCCCATAGGTCGCTGCAGGCGCACCTGAAGGCCCGCCCCTCGAACCAGCAAGACTTGCGAAGACGCGTGTCAACGTCGGCAGCTTGGTGCTGTTCACAAGCACGCAAACAGAACCCGATTTGCCAGCACCACCGACCCCTACAGAACCATGCGATTCATGCGACCAAGTCGCATGAATCGCATGAGTTTAAGCTCGCCAGCCGGGATGTAAGTCCAAAAGCTGCTGCAGCACAACGTGATGCGCGTTCTCAATGCAATGAACGTCCAGAACTTGCGCCAGCCCAGAGCCCAACCACGCCTCGGGCTCGCAATGCCATCAAGTAGCTCTCGAACCTTCGCAGCTGGAATCCCATCCATGCTGAGTGACTCTCGGAGGTCTTCGTAAAGGAAGCACGATACTGTTCGAACCGATAGTAGTAGATCTGAAAGACACCCTGATGCTGGTGCGGGTCATCCATTCGAAGACCCTCGTCGAACATCCGTTGTGGACTCTTGCCTTTACTGCCCTGTCCCGGCCAGTACGTGTCGTACTCGGAGCCCTTCTGCTCCTGTTGATAGCGCACCGAGCAGAGTGCTGCAACGATACAAGCACAGAAACACGGGCTTCTTCGAGTCTCAACTGATCGGGACGATCATCGTCGGGCCGGCGCAGTACGACACTCGCGAGTATCGCCTTCGCGCGCCTAACGTTCTCGAAGAACCTGTCTTTCCTTGTTTTGCAATTGGTGGCAAGTTCGACCAAACACATGAACTCTTTAGAGTACGTCCGACATGTACCTCGCATGCTTTGAGCAACACGACTTCATCCCCGGGCGAGATGTATGCTTTGTTGATCTCGCTCAACTTGCTACAAAACTGACGTGCGCTTTCATCAATTGAACCAATCTTTCCCTTGATGAGAACCTTACGGAGGTGTTTTGGGTGGTCGAGGATGAAATGCTGAAGCGCGAGGGTCTGAAGGTGGATGTATAGGGTTTCCTGGATCGGAACAGCACCGACATGCCCAGAACTAAGGCCCATCGAAGCTATCCTCCTTGACAGATCTCCGAACGCAGTTGCAATACGGTGATTGTTCTCAAAAGGCGCTTCCCCTTAAATATCGCTTCAGCAGCAAGACTTGCCCGCTCTATGTGTCTCTGAAATTTTTCAGCAGTACTTTGGGGACTTGCCATCCCCGAGCATTTGCTCCAGCAGATGGATCTTGTCTTCGGCGATATCTTCCGCGAAGGCGGCCGATAGGACGCTAATTATCCGGGCCCCCTCTTTCGCCTTCTCATCGCGCGGGATTGTCGTAGCCGTGCAGAACTCCATCGTCGGCTTCTTGCCTGCCTCCGGGCGCCGGAGCAGGCGAAACAAGTGCAAGCTGCACTTCTCGTTTTCCGAGAAAAGCAGCTTTACGACCTTCAGCGTTCGTATCGGAATTGGAACGTCGATGTTTTCTATCGCATATCCGGTAATGTTCTCGATGAACGCGAGCGTTAACTTCAAGGACTTGAAGGTGACGCCCTCTCCATTCAAGGGCTTACGCTCCGCATTGATTTCTCTCAGCAACTCGCTGATCGTTCCCGTCGGCACCTTGGAGGGGTAATCAAACCGCGCCTCACTGTTCTTCACTTACTACCCCCGCATCGCCCCTGGACGCCGTCATCGATCCGAGCAGAAGCCCATTGAGATCGATCAACCCCATACCGAATCGTTTCACGCAGAACACATCGACTGCCGCAGAAATCTTGCCAGTAGCATGAAGGTTTCACACGACTTCGGCTAGAAGCGACAATAGATCAAATTTTGGTCAGTTATGACGACTCGACCTTCGGAGTTAGCCTGAGTCTTTTCAAGGAAACTCCGCCCATACCTGCATCATCTTCTTGCGCTCCACCAAATGAGCAGTGCGGTTGTAAGCACGTCCAAGCGGATCACGCACTGCATGCGCCAGCTGATGCTCGATGAAGTCCGGCCGGAAGCCTAGCACTTCATCCAGCACCGTGCGTGCCATCGCCCTGAATCCGTGACCCGTGATGGTGTTTCCATCGAAGCCCAGGTAGCGCAATGCAGCCGTAATGGTGTTTTCGCTCATAGGTCGCTTCGAACTCCTGACGCCAGGAAAGACGAACTCGCTGCGGCTTGTTCTTGGACGCAATTCTTCGAGGATCGCTTTCGCCTGGGTCGCAAGCGGCACGATATGAGGGGTCCCTGTCTTGGTGGCCGTGAATCGCCATTCCGACGCTTCCAGATCCATGTCCTGCCAACGCGCCTTCCGCAGCTCCCCTGGTCTGACGAACAGCATCGGCGCGAGCTTCAAAGCCGCCAATGTCACGGGTGATCCCGTGTAGGAGTACATGGCCTTCAGCAGGTCGCCGATCTTCTCAGGGTCGGTGACGCTGGCTAGGTGTTTCGTTCTGGACATGCTCGAGTGCTCCCGCCAGATCATCTGCTGGATTCTTCTCGGCCCTGCCCGTTGCAATGGCGTATCGAAATACTCGCCCGGAAAACGATCGAGCCCGGTGGGCCGTCTCTACGACGCCTCGCTTCTCCAGCTTCCGCAATGAGGCGAGCAGGAGCGGCGCGGTCACCTCCGTGATCGGCATTTCACTGACGGCCGCCAGATCCTTCTCGATCAGCCGGCGTTCCGCGCTTCAGCGAGCCTGGACTCATCCCCTCTTTTTCGCGCTTGGCAACGAACTCGGTTGCAATCACGCCAAACGTCGTTGCTGCAGTCTCGACTTTGGCAGCACGCTCGATCTTCGGCGGCAAGCGCAGGGTTGCTTCCACCCTTCAGCAACGCGCGCAGGCGATCTCGCTCCGCCCGCGCTTGTGCCAACCCCATCGTCGGGTATTCGGCCATCGTGATCATGCTTGCCTTGCCGGCATAGCGATATCGGTACCGCCACACCTTGGCGCCACTCGGACGCACCTCAATGCACAGACCGTTCATATCTGCGAGTCGGTATGCGCCAGGACGTGCCTTTAGCGTGCGCAGCTTTGTGTCTGTGAGCATGTGAGTCAACCGATTGTGAGTCAGCCGCCTCTGAGGCGACCCCGTGACTCACAGCCTGACTCACTTCCGCTCCGGATTCAACTGGAGAACTACTGGACGTCGCCAGGACTGCAGAACCGCATGAAAGCGTAGTTCTAGCAGCTGTTTCCGGACGTTCTTGGACAACCTTGGACTTGCGGATGGTGGGCCCACCAGGACTCGAACCTGGAACCAACGAATTATGAGTTCGCTGCTCTAACCATTGAGCTATAGGCCCGCAGCGGCAATTGTAGCGGCGCAAACCAAGAACCCGCCTTCCGGCGGGTTCTCTGCTTCGCAACGATGCTTCGCTTACTCGATATCGAGGAAGCTGCGCAGCGTTTCCGAGCGCGAAGGGTGGCGCAACTTGCGCAGTGCCTTGGCTTCGATCTGGCGGATGCGCTCGCGGGTGACGTCGAACTGCTTGCCGACTTCTTCCAGCGTGTGGTCGGTGTTCATGTCGATGCCGAAGCGCATGCGCAGCACCTTGGCTTCGCGCGGGGTCAGGCCGGCCAGCACGTCGCGCACGGTCTCGGTGAGGTTGATGTTGACGGTGGCCTCGACCGGGGACTCGACGTTGGTGTCCTCGATGAAGTCGCCGAGGTGGGAATCCTCGTCGTCGCCGATCGGCGTTTCCATCGAGATCGGTTCCTTGGCGATCTTCATGACCTTGCGGATCTTGTCCTCGGGCATGTCCATCTCTTTCGCCAACTCTTCCGGCGTGGCCTCGCGACCGTATTGCTGCAACATCTGCCGGCTGATGCGGTTGAGCTTGTTGATCGTCTCGATCATGTGCACCGGGATGCGGATGGTGCGCGCCTGGTCGGCGATCGAGCGGGTGATGGCCTGGCGGATCCACCACGTGGCATAGGTCGAGAACTTGTAGCCGCGGCGATATTCGAACTTGTCGACCGCCTTCATCAGGCCGATGTTGCCTTCCTGGATCAGGTCGAGGAACTGCAGGCCGCGGTTGGTGTACTTCTTGGCGATGGAAATCACCAGGCGCAGGTTGGCCTCGACCATTTCCTTCTTGGCCTTGCGCGCCTTGGCTTCGCCATAGGCCATGACCCGGTTGATTTCCTTGAGGTCGGCCAGGGTCACGCCCATCGCTTTCTCGATGACGATCGTCGCTTCCTGCTCGGCGATGATGTTGTCACGCACATCGCGCAGCGCCGAGCCCCACTTCTGCTTGCGCTTGAGCAACTCGTCAACCCAGCCGGTGTTGGTCTGGTTGCCATCCCACGCCTTGATGAAGTCCTTGCGCGGCATGCGCGCGACGCGGGTCGACAGGTCCAGGATGCGACGCTCGCGCTCCTTGATCCTGGCCACGACTTCGCGCAACTGCCTGACCAGCACGTCGGTCAGCGGCAGCGGCAGCTTGAAGGTCAGGAAGATCTCGGCCATTTCCTCGCGCGCCTTCAGTCGCGCCCTTGGCGGTCGGGCCGCCCTTGGCGTAGGCCTTCTGGAACCTGGCGAACGCGGCGCCCATGGCTTCCATGCGCGCGGCGACTTCCAGCGGATCGGGACCGGTGGGACCTGCCTCTTCCTCTTCCTCGTCCTCGTCGTCCTCGTCGCCTTCTTCACCGTTCTCGGCAGCTTCAAGTGCAGCTGCAGCAGCCGCAGCGGCTTCCTGCTTGGCCTCTTCGGCAGCCGCCATTTCTTCTTCGGTTTCGATGAAACCGACCACGATTTCGGCCAGGCGCTTCTTGCCGGCCTTGTGCAGGTCGTAGTCTTCCAGCAACTGCTGCGCCGATGCGGGGAAGGTCGCCAGCGCGGTGGCCATCTGCAACAGGCCTTCCTCGATGCGCTTGGCAATGGCGATTTCGCCTTCGCGGGTCAGCAACTCGACCGTACCCATCTCGCGCATGTACATGCGCACCGGGTCGGTGGTGCGGCCACCTTCGGAGTCCAGCGAGGTCAGCGCCGCAGCGGCTTCCTCGGCGGCGGTGTCATCGACTTCACGGCCGCTGGCGGACTGGCCGGCCAGCAGCAGGGTCTCGGCATCCGGCGCAACTTCATGCACCTCGATGCCCATGCCGTTGATCATGCCGATGATGTCTTCGATCTGCTCCGGATCGACCATGTCGTCGGGCAGGTGGTCGTTGACTTCAGCGTAGGTCAAATAGCCCTGCTCCAGACCCTTGCTGATCAGGATCTTGATATCGGACTGGGGGGCTGCTTGCCGTTCGTTTGCCATGGATCGGGCTACCGTAGAAGTGACGCGAAGGGAACCCAGCATTATACCAGCGGTGCAGGGGCTTGACTTGGACTACCGCTGAACGGCAGGCCAGCATGCGGTGGCAACCCCGCGAATACGTGGCTGCACACGCCGGATCGGGACGACGCGTCAGGCCTTCAGCAGAAAGGTGACCGGACCGTCATTGACCAGGCTGATCACCATATGGGCACCGAACCGCCCGATTTCCACCCCTGGCGGGTGAAGTCCACGACAGGTTTCGACCAGACGGTTGAAACCGAGTTCCGCATCGGCCGGTGCGGCGGCCGTGGTGAAGCTGGGCCGCATGCCGCTGCGGGTGTCCGCGGCAAGTGTGAACTGGCTGACCAGCAGCAGGCCGCCGCCGGTGTCGCTCAAGGACCGGTTCATCTTGCCGGCATCGTCGGCGAACACGCGGTAACCAAGCAGTCTTTGTGCCATTCGGGCGACCTGAGCCTCGCCGTCGCCGGGCTCGATGGCGACCAATGCCAACAGGCCGGGACCAATCGCGCCAACGACGGCATCGTCCACGACCACCTTGGCTTCAGTCACGCGCTGGATGAGGGCAAGCATGGTGCAATCCTAAACTGCGACGGCAACAAGCGTGCCGCTAGACTGAACGCGATGAGCAAACTCGCCGCCGCCCTGCTGTACGCCCTTGTCTGGAGCCTCGCCCGGCTACCGTGGCCGTGGCTGGCGGCGCTGGCGGACGGCATCGCCAGCTGGTGGATCCGCGTCGATGCGCGCGAGGCCCGCGTCACCCGCCGCAACCTCGAGCTCGCGATGCCGCATCTGGACGCCGATGCGCGGGTCGCGCTGCATCGCGAAATCCTGTGCACCACTACGCGGCAGGCGCTGGAAACCCTGCGCCTGTGGACGCGACCGGCATCGCGCAACCTGGCCGACATCGTCGAGATTCCATGGCGTGGATCTGTTCGATGCGGCGCTGGCCGACTCGCGCGGGTTGATCGTGGCCGCGCCGCATATGGGCAACTGGGAATTGCTGAATCAGTGGCTGGCGATGAAAACGCCACTGGCAATCCTGTACCGGCCGCCGGAATCGCCGACCGGCGAAGCCTTCCTGCGCCGCGTGCGCGCCAATGCCGGCGGACAGGTCGAACAGGTGCGGGCGGAAGCCAGCGGCGTGCGCACGTTGCTGAAACGCCTGCAGAAAGGCGGCGTGATCGGGATCCTGCCGGATCAGCAACCCAAGGTGGGGGATGGTGAATTCGCGCCGTTCTTCGAGTGTGCAGGCGCTGACCATGACCTTGCTGGGTCGGTTGGCCGCGCGCAGTGGTGCGCGGGTGCTGGTGGCCTGGTGCGAACGCTTGCCGGGTACGTCGCCGCCGCGCTTCGCCCTGCATGTGCAGGAAGCGCCCGAGGCAATCGCCGATGCCGACCCCGAGAGCGTCAGTCGCCGCGCTCAATGCGATGGTCGAAGCCATTGCCTCGCCGTGACCTTGCGCAGTACCAGTGGACATACAAGCGCTATACCCTGCGTCCGCCTGGCAGTGGCGAGGTCAATCCCTATACCGGACTTCCATGAACCAGACTGAATGAACCAGATGCCCACCGACCCGATACTGGAACCTGTTGCCGACGCCTCCGATGCACCCGAAGGCTGGCATCCACCGCCAAGCCGTGCCGTGCGCCTGCACGCGACGGCGATTGCCGTGCTGTTCGGCGTGATTGCGCTGGGCGGGATGACTGCGCCGTTGCTGGCGCAGCGACACGCTGGGCTTGGCCACGCGCATCGCCATTGGGCTGTCGGTATTGCTCGTGGTAGCTGCGCTGGGTGCGTACGTGGGCGCGCGCCTGCGCCACCAGCGCTGGAAACTCGACGCCGAGGGCCTGTGGCTGCGCCAGGGACGGTTGTGGTTCCGGGAAACCCGGGTGCCGGCCAGTCGCGTGCAGCACGTGGACATCAAGCACGGGCCGCTGGAGCGCCGCTTCAAGCTCGCCACGCTGGTGCTGCATACCGCAGCCGTGCAGTTGAACGGAATTACCGTACGGGGGCTTGACCAGTCCGATGCGCAACGCCTGCGCGATGCGCTGGCACGCCAGCTGGATGAGGCCGGTGATGCGCTCTAAGCGCATGCACGCGTGCGCTGCTCGCGGCCGTGGCGTGCGATGAACACGATTCCCGACGCGCTGCCGCAGGACGGCGCCGAACATCGCCTGCATCCGCTGTCATGGCTGTTCGTGCTGATGGCGCAACTCAAGCAGTTCATCGTGCCACTGCTTGCGCTGCTGTTGTTCGGCCGTGGCGACCGCAATCAGCTGTGGTCCGCTGATCGCGGTCGTCGTGTTGGTCATCACATCGCTGGCCGAATACCTGACGTATCGCTACCGGCTGAAATCCGATGGATTGATCGTGCGCAGTGGCTGGCTGCATCGCAGCGTGCGCGAAATCCCGTTCGCCCGCATCCACAACGTCAGCCTGCACCAGAACCTGCTGCACCGGCTGGTCGGCGTGGCCGAAGTGCGCCTGGAGGCTGCTGGCGGGACAAAGCCGGAAGCGCAGATGCGAGTGCTGAAGATGGACCAGGCGCTGGCGCTGGAAGCACTGGTGCGTCGTGGCGGTGCCGCACTTGCGAGCGACGAAGGCGACAGAAGCAGACGATCAGGCAACACCGCTGCTGACCCTGTCCACCGGCGAGCTGGTCCGCCTGGGGCTGATCAGCAACCGTGGCCTGGTGCTGGTGGCGGCCGCGTTCGGTGCGCTTGCGCAAACTGGCGACGACATCTTCGGCGTGTTGCTCGACCGCTGGGGCAAGGTCGCATTCGGCTGGGTCTCGGACTGGGTTGGCCAACACCTGCACGACAGCCTGCTGGTGATGGGGCTGGCGGTCGCCAGCATGGTCGTGATCGCGCTGGTGCTGGTACGCCTGCTGTCGGTGTTGCTGGCCATCGTCCAGTACCACGGCTTCACCCTGCGCGAGGATGACGCACCGCATCCGCGTGGAACGCGGGCTGCTGGCGCGCTCGCGATCGAGTGCCAATCGTCGCCGGATCCAGGCATGGTCGCTGCGCGAAGACCTGCTGCATCGTTGGTTCGGTCGTCGCAGCCTGCGCGTGGATACCGCGGTCAGCCAGCAAGGCAAGCAACAACATGCGCTGAAGGAACTGGCACCGATCGCCTCGCCGCAACGCTGCGAGGAATTGATCCGGCACTTCCTGCCCGATGCCGGTTGGGGCGAACTCGACTGGCAGCCCCTGCACCCGCGCGCATGGATGCGGATCGCATTGCCGAGCCTGCTATTGCTGTCGATCGCCAGTGGCCTGCTGTTCTGGCGCCATGGATGGATCGGCCAGTGGTACTTGCTGGCAGCGCCGGTCCTGTTGTGGCGCGCACGCCGCACGGCGGCATGCAGCGGGCATGCCTGCAACGGCCGGCTGGTGGCATGGCGCCGCGGCTGGCTGGACAAGCGCTGGAACTTCGCCGAGATCGGCAAGCTGCAGGCGTTGCGCCTGTCGCAGTCGCCGGTCGATCGCCGGCTGGGCATGGCCAGCCTGTTGCTGGACACCGCCGGTGCATCGCCACTTGGTCCGCCGCTGCACCTGCACTACCTGCCGTTGGCGCAGGCACGGGCGCTGTCAGCGCGGCTGGCCGTGCAACTCGCCCGCACCCGCTTGCAGCGGTAATTGCTGCGCAGGCAACGCGCGCCATTGCCCGGCCCGCCAGACCTGGATCCAGCGCATGCGGAACGGCTGCTGGATGACCGGTTGCGGCCCGGGCGCTGTCCATGGATCCCGCGTATTGACCACCAGCAGCTGTGCCGGATGCTGCGATGCCCATGCGCGCGCAGCCGCCTCGTCGAACACCAAGGGGCGCGTGCAGGCGCCCGCAAACTGGAACTGCAATTGATAAAGCCGAGGAACGCAACCTGATCCCATCGCGTTGCGCCATGCCGATGACCTTGGCCGTCGGCGTGAAATCGAATTGCGCCCTCGTCAACGGCGTGACCGACGCGTACAGCGTCGTCATAGCCCAGCAGCACCCCGAACGCATGCGCCGGTAACGAACGCCAACGCAGCAAGGCGATGCCCAGCAGCACCAGCACCGCGCCGGCGACGGGCATGGTGGTCAACAAGCTCTCGGGAATGGCTGGCCAATGCGCCTTGCATACAGGCGTGCACCCAGCATCGCGATGCCGGCCAGCAACAGCAGCATCGGTGCGGCGATACCGAGTCGTGGACGCGCATCCGCGGCCTTCGCCAGCAACAGCGCAGACGCCGCGAACTCCGGCAGCAGGTAATACGGCTGCTTGCCGCTGATCAGGCTGAAGGCCAGCACCATCCGAGCAGCCAGCACCATGCCAAACGGTTGTCGGTGTCGCGCCACAACGTCGGTACCTGGCCCCACCACCAGCGTGACCACCACCACGGCGCCATCAGGATCATCAGCATCGGTGCATACCACCACCAGGGCTGGGCATGGTCGAAACTGTCGCTGATGCGCCCAGCGGTCTGGGTCACCAGCAAGGCCTTGCGATACTCCGGATCGCCCAAGGTCACTACCGGTACCAGCCAGAGCGCGAACATGCCGATGCCGGCCAGCGTGGCGATCAGTGTCTTTTTCGCGAATCGCTTGCCATCATCGCGCGCAAGCGGATGCCACCAGCGCGCCGTCAGCAGCGGCACGCCCAGGTGCAACAGCGCCACCGGTCCCTTCGCCAGCAGGCCGAAGCCGATCGCCAGCGCCAGCCCCGGCCACCACGGCGCCCATGCCTCGCCGTGCCGGCGACAGAGTGCCAGCAGGCCGCCGAGCACCGCCATCGTCAGCGGCAGTTCGTACATGATCTGCAGCGAGAACAGGAAGAAGAACCAGAACCCGGCCATCGCCCACGCAGTCAATGCCGGCAGGTTCGGACGCGACGGATACAGGCGCCGCGCGAGCACGCCCGCCTGCGCGATCACGGTCACGCCAAGCAACACCATCAGCAGCCGCGGCCAGATATCGTTGACCCCGCCCACCAGCCAACCGGCATGGATCAGCCATGGCAGCAGCGGCGTCTTGTGCGAATAAGGCGCGCCATTGAACAGCGGCACCAGCCAGCTGCCCTGGTCCCACATCTCCCACGCCACCGCCAGCGTGCGCGTGGAATACAGCGGCAGCGGCCCGTGCAGGAAGATCGACAGCAATGCCAGAGCGCTCCAGGCCAACAGCGGTGCGCGCAGCGTCATGGAAGGTTGGTCGCGTCATGGCGCGCACGATAAGTCAGACACAGACCGCATGCCGATCGACGACGAACCGACGAGTCTCACGCATGCTTCGCACGCCTCTTCCACCAATGCCAGGAACAATGCTTCATAGGCGCTGTTCATGCGCGAGCGACTGTAATCGTGCAACGCGGTCGCGCGCGCTGCTGCACCAAGTCGTGCCGACGCATCGGGATCTTCGAGCAAGTCTTGCAACGTGTCCGCCATTGCCTGCGCATCGCCTTCCGGCACCAGCCGTCCATCGATGCCGTCGCGGATCACTTCGCGCACACCCGGCACCGCGCTGCCCACCACGGCGCAGCCGGCGGCCATGCCTTCGATCAGCGCCAATGGCATGCCCTCGTAGTGCGTGCTGAGCACGCAGACCTGATGGCGCATCAGCAAGCCCGGCACATCGCGATGCACGCCAAGGAACTGCACTTGCTCCGCAATCCCGAGCTGCCCTGCCAACGCCTCAAGCGGCGCGCGATGCCGGGCCTTGCCACCGCCGGCCAGCAACAACGGTGGCGTCAGGCCGCGGTCGCGCAACAGGGCCACCGCACGCAACAAGGTCGCATGGTCTTTCTGCCTGGAGAACCGCGCGACCATCACGATGCCGGGCGTGCGTTGCGCGAATGGATGTTTGTCGGCATCGGCGAACGGCTCGATGCGGATGCCATTGGCAATGGCGATCGTGCGTTCCGGTGGCATGCCCATGTCCAGCAGCACCTGGCGCACGCCCTCCGAGCAACCGACGATGCGATCCGTGCGCCCGGCCAGCCAACGCGTCTGTGCCAGCCGCCAGCGGGTATAGCGCTCGCGGGTGTTGTGCTCGACATGCACCAGGTGCGGCACGCCCGCCAGCAAGCCGGCATAGCGACCCCACAGGTGTTCGCTGAAACCATGCGCGACCAGCACGTCCGGCTTGAACTCACGGCATACGCGGACCAGCGCCGCAATCGTGGCGGCATGCGACCAGCCCGGCACCTGCTGCACCGGCACGCCAGCGGCAGCGAGTTCGGCGATGCGGCCGGGATCCGTATGCCGCTTGCGTCGCAGCACCAGCAACGGCTGCACCGCATCGCTCTGCAGCGCAGCCGTGGTCAGCGCAATCGCGACCTGGGTGGCGCCACCGGAGAAACCGCCAGTGACGAAATGCAGCACGCGCACGGGTCGGTTTCATTACCAGCGGCATCGTCTCGTGCCGAACCTCAACGACAGTTCGCGGTCGCCGCCGCTGGCAACAACCACCAGTGCGCCGGTTGGCATTGCCCATGTCGCGTGACTGCAGCTTGTCCACGCAAGCCGGCAACATGCTGCCCTCGACCAGCAACCAGCGCACGCCGCTTGCCTGACGCTGCCATTGCAGTGCATCGGCGAATTGCGCTGCGCCATCGCGCTTGAAGCCGAACGTCGCGGCATCGCGATCCGCCATCAGCAATTGCTGTTCGCGCCAGCCGACCAAGCCGAGTTGCGCGTCGGGCCCGATCGCCGCGCCGACGCGTTGCATCAGTCCGCGCGATGACGAGCCATCGTTCAACAACGGCGCGCCGATCAGCGAATACAGCACCCACAGCGTGGTCAGCAACGCGACCAGCGCCACGTGCGACGCGGCGCCGACCACACCACAGCAGTCGCGGCAATGCCGACACCGCCGATCGCGCTGAACATCAGACGCCAGGCGCGTGCGCGATGCCGGGATCGCGGCCCTCCATGAATTTCGATTCGAAGCCGGGTTCGCCGAACAGCATCGCCAATCCCGCGCCGAGCGCGGCCAGCGACAGGATCGCGACGAAGGCCGAGCAGCAACCGTTGCGCATTTCGCTTGCGCAGGATGCCGGGCAACAGCGGCGCCAGTGCCAGGCACAGCATCGGCAACGCCGGCAGGATGTACATGTCGCGCTTGCCGGACGGAATGCTGAAGAACACGAACACCAGCAGCACCCAGGCCAGCGGCAGCAGGTAGCGCGCATCGACCGCGACGCAGGCGGCGCCTCCATGCCGGCAGCGCCCATGGCAGCACCAGCATGGTCGGCAGCCATGCGGTCAACGCGACTTCGATGAAATACCAGGGCGGCTGCCCGTGATGCCAGGACTGCGCATAGCGGGTGACGGTCTGCCGCAGCAGGATGTCATCGACATAGGCGCGGTACTCGCCGGAACCCGAGCTCAGTGCCGCGATCAGCATCGGCACCAGCCAGACGCCGCAGGCGGCCAATGAAGGCCAGCGGCCCCAGCCAGAATTTCCATTCGCGTGCATGCAGGCGCACGCCGGGCCAGCCGCGCAACGAGGCGAATGCCGCCGGCAACAGCATCAGCAGCGCGATCACGCCCACGCCCTTGGTGATCGTGCCCAGTCCGGCAGCGGCCCAGCCCAGCGCCCACATCTTCCAGTCGGGTCCGCGCAGCACATGCCGCAGCAGGCCGTAATTGGCCAGGGTGATCCAGAACACCACCAGCGGATCGATCTGCGCCTTCTTCGCCTGCCAGGTGAACTGCAGGGTCAGCAGCACCGCCCAACCGGCATAGATGCCGATGCGCGGCGTCCACAGCCGCTTGCCGAGATCGACCACGCACCACAAGGTCCCCAGCGCGGCCAGCAAGCGACGGCAGCAGGAAGGCGATGCGCCAATTGCCGAACACCGTGTACGAGGCCGCCTGCAACCACATGAACAGTGGCGGCTTGTCCGAATACAGCTCGGTGCCGCGCATCGGGAACAGCCAGTTGCCGCTTTCGACCATGTGCCTGGCGACCAGCGCGAAGCGCGGCTCGTCAGCGGGCCAGGGATCGCGCAAGCCCAATCCGGCGCCCAGGATCAGCAGGGCGAACAGCCAGAACAGCCACATGTCGCGCCGGGCCAGCGCGCTCATTCCAATACTCGTTCCGCTGCTTGTGCGAGTCATGGTGCGGATCATCCCGCAATCATAGGAGGCAAGCTGTTACGCCTTTCTCAGCCGCGCCTGGAAAAAGCCATCCATGCCGAGTTCGCCCGGCAAGCGCTGGCTGCCGAAGCCGGTGTCATGGCCGAAGCCGGCATCCAGCGGATCCAGTACCGCATCCGGCGTGCGTGCCAGGAATGCCTGGACCTGCGCGGCATTTTCGGCCAGCAGGATCGAGCAGGTTGCGTACAGCAACGTGCCACCCGGAATGAGCAGCGGCCACAGCGCATCCAGCAGCTCCGACTGGATCTTGTTCAATGCAGCGATGTCGGTTTCGCGCCGATGCAGGAGCACGTCGGGCTGGCGGCGCACGATGCCGGTCGCGCTGCACGGCGCGTCGATGAGGATCGCGTCGAAGGCCGTGCCATCCCACCAGTCCGCAGGTTGCGCGGCATCCCCGGCGCGGGTGTCCACGTCCAGGCCGAGCCGGGCGAAGCTGTCCTGCATCCGGCGCACGCGGCGCGGGTCGATGTCGAGCGCGGTCAGCCGCAATGACGGATCGCGCTCCAGCAGATGGGCCGCCTTGCCACCGGGCGCGGCGCAGGCATCCAGCACCCGTGCGCCGCGTGCGGGCGACAGCGCATCCGCCACGCGCTGCGCGGCGGCGTCCTGTATCGAAACCGTGCCGGCATCGAAGCCCGGCAGGTCGTGCACCGGCAGCTGCGTCGCCAGCCGGATCGCGTCGATGGCTTCGGGCGAGGCCGTGGCGTCGATGCCGGCATCGGTGAGCCGCTGCAGGTAGTCGTCGCGCGAGCCGTCGCGCGGATTGACCCGCAGCCACATCGGCGCGGCGTGCGCGCTGGCGGCGAAGATGGCGTCGGCGTCGCGCGGCCAATCCTGGCGGATGCGTTCGGCCAGCCAGTGCCGGCCAGGCCGCGGCATCGTCCACCTCCGGCAAGCCTTCGCGCTGCGCCCGGCGCAGGATCGCATTCACCAACCCCGACTGATGCGGTGCGGCCCAATGCACGCGCAGCATCCACGGTCGCGGCGACCAATGCGTGCGCCGGCAACCCGAGTTCCGCATTGGGCGAAACCGGCATACAGCAGCGCACGCAATTCACCATCGCGGCCCACCGGCGGTTTCTCCAGCCATTGCGCAAGCGCGGCATCGAAGCGCGCGTGCTGGCGCAGGGCCGTGAACACGATGGCTTCGACCAGGGCCCGGTCGCGCGAATCCGCCAGTGCAGGCAGCGCCGCGGCAAGCGTCGCCTTCAACGAACGCCCGCGATGCAGGACCGCATCCAGCACGCGCGTCGCGGCGACGCGCGTGGCGACGCCTGGATTCATCCGACTGGCATTCATCCAGTCGGGGTGCGACGTGCGTTGAGGTAATCGGCCGCCGTGATGGCCTTGCCGCCCTCGCGCTGGAGCACGCGGATGCGCAGCACGCCCTCGCCGCAGGCGACATCGATGCCATCGCGACCCATGCGCAGGATTTCGCCCGGCGCGGCGGCATGCGACTCATCCAGCGCCACCGCGCCATGGATGCGCAGGCGTTCGTCCAGCAAGTGCGCCTCGGCGACCGGCCACGGATTGAATGCACGCACCTTGTCGGCCAGCGCCTGCGCGGGCTGCGACCAGTCGAGCCTGGCCTCGGCCTTGTCGAGCTTGTGCGCATAGGTCACGCCCGCCGCGGGCTGCGGCTGGGCGACCGGCTTGAAGCCGGCGCGCAGCAGGCCCAGGCCATCGGACAAGCACCTGTGCGCCGAGCGCGGCCAAGCGGTCGTGCAACTGGCCGCCGGTCTCGCTCGGCGTCGATGTCCAGTGCCTGCGACGAGCAGCACCGGGCCGGTATCCAGGCCCTTTTCCATCTGCATCAGGCACACGCCGGTGCCGACTGTCGCCGGCTTCGATCGCGCGATGAATCGGCGCCGCGCCGCGCCAGCGCGGCAGCAGCGAGGCATGCACGTTCCAGCAGCCATGGGTCGGGATATCGAGCACCGCCTGCGGCAGGATCAGGCCATAGGCCACCACCACCAGCAGGTCGGGCTTCAGCGCACGCAAGGTCATCCTTGGACAGCGCGCTCCTTGAAATTTTCCGGCTGCAGCACCGGAATGCCGCGCTGCACGGCTTCGAGCTTGATCGGGCGAGGCAGTCAACGCCGCGTCCGCGTCCGGCCGGGCGGTCCGGCTGCGTATAGACCGCGACGACTTCGCCGCGGGCGGCGGCGGCGCGCAGGCTGGGCACGGCGAAGTCCGGCGTGCCGGCAAAGACGAATCCTCAAGGGCATGTCGATCCGCACGATCAGGCCGCGTTGGCTTGCTTGCGCGCCTTGGCCAGCTTCTTGCGCACCATTTCGCGCTTGAGCGGGCTGAGGTAATCGACGAAGAGCTTGCCGTCCAGGTGGTCCATCTCATGCTGGACGCAAACAGCCAGCACGCCATCGACTTCCAGCGTGAACGGCTGGCCGTGGCGATCAAGTGCCTGCAACGGTGATCACGTCGCTGCGGGTGACATCGGCATAGATGCCGGGTACCGACAGGCAGCCTTCCTGGTAGACCTGCTCACCCTGGCGGGCGGTGATCTGCGGATTCACGAACACCAGCGGCCGGGTTTTGTCGTCGGTTACGTCAATCACCATGAAACGCTGGTGCACGTCGACCTGGCTGGCGGCCAGGCCAATCCCTGGAGCCTCGTACATGGTCTCGAACATGTCGTCGAACAGCTGCTGGAACGACGGATCGGCCAGGCGCACGACCTCGACTGGCGCGGCTTTGGTGCGCAGGCGGGGGTCGGGGAATTCGAGGATCGGGAGCAGTGCCATGGCGAGAATCCGGGGGCGAAGGGCCGCCAGTGCGACCCACGCCGCAATTGTACTCCGGCCAACCTTGCTGGCCGCTTGCCAGCACCCGCCTCTTGTGGTCTATATTGACGGGGCTTCACGGGGATTTTGCCAACGGAAGCGGGGAGATAGCCGCCATGCTTGAACGGGTTTCTAACCTGGTACGTTCCGATGTGTTGCGCCCACGCCGGGCTGCGCACCCTATTTGCCGTTGCATTGCTCACCGTGGCGACCTTCGCCGCGGCCGTGGACATGCGCAGCGACCACCCGGACACCTATGTGGTCAAGCGTGGCGACACCCTCTGGGATATCGCCGGACGCTTCCTGCAGCGCCCGTGGCTGTGGCCGGAGATCTGGCAGGCCAACCCGCAGATCAAGAATCCGCACCTGATCTATCCGGGTGACGTGCTCAGCCTGGCCTACATGGACCGGGTCACGGTCGCAGAGCAGCGGCAAGCGGCGAGCCGATCAATGCCGTGCCGCTGGCCGAGATCGAGCCGTTCCTCAAAGACCTGCGCATGGTCGACAACATCGACAACCTGCCGTACGTGGTCGGCCTCGAGGAAGACCGCCTGCGCAGCATCAGCGGCCAGGTCGCCTATGTGCGTGGCCTGGAAGGCGTTGCAGTCGGCCAGCGTTACCTGGTGGTGCGCGCGGAAAAGCGCTACCGCCTGATCGAACGCGCCGGCCTGTGCTGCGACAAGACCCAGACCGTCGACCTGGACTATCGCGGCCAGCCCATGACCGATCCCGGCACGTTCTGGAGCAATGCGGTGTTCCCGAGCAAGAACACCGAGATGCTCGGCTATGAACTCAGGACCCAGACCGTCGGCACCGTGACCCGTGGCGAAGTCGGTGGCCTGCAGGCGTCGACCCTGCTGCTGGACGAACAGGGCCATGAAGTTCGCATCGGTGATCGGCTGGTGCCGGTCGAGGCACAACCCTACGACCTGCAGTTCTTCCCGCATCCGCCCAAGCAGCAGGCCGACTATGGCCGGCTACAGGTCATGGCCGTGGCAGACATGCTCACCAGCGGCGGCCCGCGTGACGTGATCGCGATTTCAGGCGGCGCGCGCGAAGGCATCGACAACGGCACCGTGTTCTCGGTCTGGCGCCAAGGACAGTCGACGGTGGACCAGGTCAAGACCAGCAAGGACATCAGCGAAGGCATGACCCCCTTCGAATCCAAGGTGCGCCTGCCGGACGAATTCGCCGGCCATGCGATGGTGTTCCGCACCTTCGACAAGGTCAGCTACGCGCTGGTGATGAGCAGCGTCAAGCCGACCCGCGTGGGTTTCGAGCTCAAGCACCCGGACGCGCCCTACTGAAGGCCCTGATCCCGTATCACGGGGTTTTCCGACCCTGTTACCCAACGGCGCCCGAGGGCGCCGTTGTCGTCTCTGGCCGATGCTGGTCGCATGCCCGACACGCCCGCACCCGACGACAACGATCGCCGCAATCGCAACGATCACGACGAACATGACGCGCGGCTGCGCCTGCTCACCAGCGGCGCGGCCTGCGGCGGCCATCCGCCGCCTGCTGGACGAGCCATGGCAGTGCGTCTGGCGTGCTGCGCGCCGGTGCCCGCGACTGGGCCAGCCATGGCCTGGACACCGCCACCTGCAGCGCGATTCGCAATCCCGAGCGCGCGCTGCTGGCGCGCGGGCAGGCCTGGCTTGACTCCCCCACCCACCAGCTGATCGACTGGTCGCAGGCCGACTATCCGCCCTTGCTGCGGCGCATTCCCAGCCCGCCGCCGATGCTGTTCGTCGATGGCGATGCCGGCCTGCTCTGGCGACCTGCGGTGGCGATCGTCGGCAGCCGCGCGGCAACCGCGGGCGGCTGCGCCAATGCGGCCATGTTTGCCGACGTGCTTTCACGCAATGGCCTGTGCATCGCCAGCGGCCTGGCCGCCGGGATCGATGCCGCCGCCCATGACGCCACCCTGCAGGCCGATGGTGCCACCGTGGCCGTGCTTGGCACCGGCCCGGACATCGCCTATCCGGTGCATCACCGGCCGCTGCTGGAGCGCATGGCCGCGCAAGGCTGCGTGGTCAGCGAGCACCTGCCCGGCACCCGGCCGCTGCGCCAGTACTTCCCCAGTCGCAACCGGATCCTTGCCGGCCTCTGCCTGGGCACGCTGGTGGTCGAAGCCGCCGAGCGTTCCGGTGCGCTGATCACCGCTCGCCTGTCCGCCGAAGTCGGCCGCGAGGTGTTCGCCCTGCCCGGTTCGATCCACAACCCGATGGCCCGTGGCTGCCATCGGCTGATCCGCGAAGGTGCGCAGCTGGTCGAATCCCCGGACGAGGTGCTGGCGGTGCTGGCGCCACTCGCCATCGACCTTGCCAAGGCCCTTCGGGGCGAGCTTGAGGCCAGCTATGCACCCTCAGAAATCCCGCTCCAGGCCTCCCTGCCGATCGACCCCGACTACAACTGCTTGTGGCAGGCACTCGGACACGACCCCACCGGTATGGATGAACTGGGCCAGCGCACCGGATTGACGACGGCAGTGCTGTCGGCCATGCTGCTGTCGCTGGAACTGGAAGGTCGGATCGCGGCCGAACATGGCCGCTACAGCAGGATCGGACCCTGACAGTACTGGTTTGCCTTCATCGCGCCAAGACGGCGCAGGCCGGGGGTCATGAAAGAAAGCATCCTGGACGTCCTGCTGTACCTGTTCGAGCACTACTTCACCAACGATGCGATCACTGCGTCCGGCGATGCCATCACCACGCTGAACGGCCCGCTGATGGGCGAATTGAGCGAGGCCGGTTTCTCCAACGCAGAGATCCGCAAGGCGTTCGACTGGCTGGATGCATTGGCGCGCCAGCGCCCCGCGCCCGGCCAGCCGCGCAGCAACGGGCCGATCCGGGTCTTCCACGAAGCCGAGCAGGACAAGCTCGACGTCGATGCGCGCGGGTTCCTGCTGTTCCTGGAACAGCACGGCGTGCTGGATGCCGACCAGCGCGAGCTGGTGCTGGACCGCGCGATGGCGCTGGACCAGGACGAGCTGGACCTGGACGACCTCAAATGGGTGGTGTTGATGGTGCTGTTCAACCAGCCGGGCTCCGAAGCGGCCTACGCCTGGATGGAAACCCAGATGTTCCTGGATGAGCCCGAACCGGTACATTGACCGGGCTTTCGGCGGCCGGCGCTTGACAGCCAGCCCCCCGCCGTGATTCCACTGTAAATAGGAAAGTCCGGCGCCCGGGGCTGCCTTCACGGGCATTCCCCGGGCGTTGGCTTCTGCGGCGCAAGCTGCGCCGCACTCTTCGTGATCCCCGGAAACTGCATCAATGGCCAAGAACCTGCTCATCGTCGAATCGCCCGCCAAGGCCAAGACGATCAACAAATACCTCGGCAAGGACTTCACCGTCCTGGCTTCCTACGGCCATGTCCGCGACCTGGTGCCGAAGGAGGGCGCGGTCGATCCCGAGAACGGCTTCGCCATGCGCTACGACCTGATCGAGAAGAACGAGAAGCACGTCGAGGCGATCGCCAAGGCCGCCAAGAGCCGCCGAAGCCCTGTACCTGGCGACCGACCCGGATCGCGAGGGCGAGGCGATCAGCTGGCACATCGCCGAGATCCTGCGCGAGCGCGACCTGATCAAGGACAAGCCGCTGCACCGGGTGGTGTTCACCGAGATCACCCCGCGCGCGATCAAGGAAGCGATGGCGCAGCCACGCGCCATCGCAGCAGACCTGGTCGATGCGCAGCAGGCACGGCGCGCACTGGACTACCTGGTCGGCTTCAACCTGTCGCCGGTGCTGTGGCGCAAGGTCCAGGCCGGGCTGTCGGCCGGGCGCGTGCAATCGCCGGCGCTGCGCATGATCGTGGAGCGCGAGGAAGAGATCGAAGCGTTCAAGACCAACGAGTACTGGAGCATCGAAGCCGAAGTCGCGCATCCCTCGCAGGGCTTCACCGCGCGCATGTCCAAGCTCGATGGCAAGAAATTCGTCATCGACACCAAGAACCTCGACTTCAGCCTGACCAATGGCGAGGACGCCGAAGCGGCGCGTGCCCGCGTGGTCGCCGCTGCCGGCGGCGCGCTGCATGTCACCGACGTCGCCAGCAAGGAACGCAAGCGCCGGCCGTCGCCACCATTCACCACCTCGACCCTGCAGCAGGAAGGCGCGCGCAAGCTCGGCTTCACCACCCGCAAGACCATGCAGGTCGCGCAGAAGCTCTATGAAGGCGTGGCGATCGGCGAGGAAGGCACCGTCGGCCTGATCAGCTACATGCGTACCGACTCGGTCAGCCTGTCGCAGGACGCGCTGGTCGAGATCCGCGACGTGATCGCGCGCGATTTCGGCATCGGCTTCATTGCCGGACCAGGCCAACGTCTACAAGACCAAGTCCAAGAACGCGCAGGAAGCGCACGAAGCCGTGCGCCCGACCTCGGCGCTGCGCACCCCGGCGCAGATCGGCAAGTTCCTGACCGACGACGAGCGCAAGCTGTACGAGCTGATCTGGAAGCGCACGGTCGCCAGCCAGATGATCCCGGCCACGCTCAACACGGTCAGCGTGGAACTGGCCGCAGGCAGCGACCACAGTTTCCGCGCCAGCGGCACCACCGTCATCGTCAGCGGCTTCCTGGCGGTGTACGAGGAAGGCAAGGACAGCAAGTCCGCCGAGGACGACGACGAGGGCCGCAAGCTGCCGGCGATGAAGCCCGGCGACCGCATCCCGCTGGACCGCATCCACACCGACCAGCACTTCACCCAGCCGCCGCCGCGCTTCACCGAAGCGGCGCTGGTCAAGGCGCTGGAAGAACACGGCATCGGCCGGCCATCGACCTATGCGTCGATCATCGCGACCCTGCTGCGCCGCTATACCGAGATGGACGGCCGCGCCTTCAAGCCGACCGACGTCGGTCGCGCGGTCAGCAAGTTCCTGAGTTCGCACTTCACCCGCTACGTCGACTACGACTTCACCGCCAAGCTCGAGGATGAGCTCGACGCGGTCGCCGATGGCCAGGAAGGCTGGGTGCTGCTGATGGAGAAATTCTGGGGCCCGTTCAAGCAACTGGTCGACGAAAAGAAGCAGAATCTCGACAAGATCGACGCCGGCAGCGTGCGCGTGCTCGGCAGCGACCCCGCCAGTGGCCGCCAGGTCAGTGCGCGGATCGGCAAGTACGGCCCGCTGGTGCAGATCGGCACCGTCGAGGACGAAGACAAGCCACGTTTCGCCTCGCTCAAGCCCGGCCAGAGCATCTATGCGCTCGACCTGGAACAGGCGCTGGAACTGTTCCTGATGCCGCGCGCACTGGGCGAGTCCAATGGCGAAGCGGTCAGCGTCGGCATCGGCCGCTTCGGCCCGTTCGTCAAGCGCGGCAGCGTGTATGCCTCGCTGAAGAAGGAAGACGACCCCTACAAGATCGACCTTGCCCACGCGATCTTCCTGATCGAGGAAAAGGAAGAGATCGCCCGCAACCGGATCATCAAGCAGTGGCCGGACAGCGACATCCAGGTCCTGAACGGACGCTTCGGTCCGTACCTGTCGGACGGCACGCTCAACGGCAAGATCCCGAAGGATCGCGAACCGGCATCGCTGAGTCTGGCCGAGGCCCAGCAGCTGATGGCGGAAACCGGCAAGCCGGCGCGCAAGGG
The DNA here is from genome assembly GCA_963714905.1 of uncultured Gammaproteobacteria bacterium. GTDB lineage: Bacteria > Pseudomonadota > Gammaproteobacteria > Xanthomonadales > Xanthomonadaceae > Thermomonas. The sequence continues at coordinate 190,465 of CAVQPZ010000007.1, read as the reverse complement.
CTTCGGCGCCAAGAAGGCAGCGGCGAAGAAAGCCGCGGTCAAGAAGGCGCCTGCGAAGAAAGCCGCGGCAAAGAAAGCGACCGGCACGGCCGCGAAGAAATCGCCCTCGAAAAAATCAGCGAAAAAAGTTGCCGTGAAGAAAGCCTATGTCAGTCCGCATCCGGAACCCGTCGTACCATTGTTGACGCCGGCCAAGGTCGAACTTGGCAAGAAGCGCATCATCAAGAAGCCGGCGCGCGACGAAGCGCCGTTCTGAGTCTCGCGCCATTTCGGTCAAAGCCGGAATGGCGCATCGAACATCCACGACTGCATGACGCCCGACGCTGACATCATCCGAAGCCGCCGACCTGCCTGCGCAGCGGCGGCGTCATCGCCTACCCGACCGAAGCCGTGTGGGGGCTGGGCTGCGATCCACGCAACGAAGCCGCTGTCTTGCGGCTGTTGGCACTGAAGCAGCGCGACGTCGATCAGGGCCTGATCCTGATCGCAGCCGACGAAGCGCAGCTTGCGCCCTTCATCGACATGCCTGCACTGGACGACGCACAGCGCGCTGCCGTGCGTGCCAGCTGGCCGGGACCGCATACCTGGATCGTGCCGGCAACGACTCATGCACCCGGCATGGATCACCGGCACGCACAGCGGGATTGCAGTGCGGGTCAGCGCACATCCCACCGTCATCGCATTGTGCAATGCATTCGGCAGTGCATTGGTCTCGACCAGCGCCAACCTCGCCGGCCACCCGGCGCCCTCCCGCTGCGGCACGCTCGATCCCGCCATCGTGGCCGGTGTCGATGCCGTCACCGACGGTGAAACCGGCGGACTGCAACGCCCCACTGCCATCCGCGACGCACGCAGCGGCGACATGCTGCGGATCTGAGGCGTCGTCGCAGCCCACCCTGACCATTTGCGATTCAGGCTCGGTCACGCAAGATGGCCGGATGAACCTGGCGTCCGCCATTGCTGCACTGGCCTGTCTTGGCTCGGCATTCGCCGCACCCGCGGCATCGGCGCAAAGCGATGAGGTGCGCATCTATCGCTGCACCGACCGAGCCGGCAAGCAGACGTTGCGTGATTCGCCGTGCCCGAAGGGCCAGCAACAGCAGGTACGCGAGATGGCCAGGCCGAAGGATCCTCCGCCAGTGCGCAAGCCCCAGCCCGCATCCGAACCGCCACCTGTTCCACAGGTTCCCGCACCCACCCAGGTGGTCTACCTGACGCCACCGCGCCCGATGTACGAATGCGTCACGCCCGACGGCAAGCGCTATGCCAGCGACGACAACGCCGGCAATCCGCGCTGGGTGCCACTGTGGACGCTTGGCTATCCGGTCGTGCGACCCACCACATCGCTGGGCAGCAATATCGGTGGCGCACCGCCACGCCCCGACAACCCGACGCGTCCGCCCCGCGGCGACATCGACTGGCCGGTGGCGATGGGTGGTGGCCAATGGATCCGCGATACCTGCACGATGCTGCCGCCGGCGGAAACCTGCGCGCGCCTGCGTGATCGGCGCAAGGATATCCGTACCCGCTTCTTCAATGCGATGCCGTCCGAGCGCGACGTGCTGCGGGTCGAGGAACGCGGCATCAATGCCCGCCTCGACAACGACTGCGGAGGCCACTGATGCTGCGTGGGCTTTTCTTGTTGCTGCTGTTGCTGGCCTGCTCGCAGGCTGCATTCGCGCAGGAAACCGTCTTCTACAAATGCACGGACGCCAAGGGCGCGTCATCGATGCAGAACGGCACCCCATGCGCGCCCGGCATGAAGCAGGAAATCCGCCGCATCGGCGAAGTGCGCACGGTGCCGGTTCCCGTGAAGAAAGAAGCCCGTGGACGTGACGCCCGAGGCGCCCGTCTATGGCGAATTCGTGATGGTCAGCGGGCCCAACATGAAGCGCAAGCCGGCACCGGAGTCCGCCGAACTGCCACCGCCGCCAGCGCTGTTCCAGTGCCGTAGCTGGGATGGCAACGACTATCTCGGCGAAGAGGAAAAACCCCCGCCACGCTGCGCGCCGCTGCAGGTCGTCGGCATTGATGGCAGCCAGCAGTTGGGCGCTGGCGAGGCCTGCGAGATGCGCGACGACACCTGCACCGCGATTCCCGACGAAGGCCTCTGCGATGCCTGGTTCAGGCGGCTCGACGACGCCGAGTTCAAGCTCAAGTACGCCGGCAACGACAACCGCGGCGAACGCCAATCGGCATTCGATGGCATCGATGCCAAGGTGAAAGCGAGCCGGTGCTCACCGGTTGCACCAGTCGCCGATCCCGGCACCTCAGCGACGCCGTTGCCGATTCCGTAGAGCGGGCCCTGGCCCGCTTGTCCCGGGTTTTGCGACAAACGCCATCGCGCTCAGAACCCGTAACGCAGGAAGCCCCCATCCACCGCGATGCATTCGCCGGTGATGTAGCTGGATGCCGGCATGCACAGGAACGCAACCGCCGCCGCCACTTCCTCCGGCTCGCCGATGCGACCCATCGGCGTGCGCAGCAGCACTTCGTCCAGGTAATCGGGATCGGACAACTTGCCCGACGTCCTTCGCGTGCGGATGTACCAGGGTGCGACGGCATTCACGCGTACGCCATCCTCGGCCCATTCCACCGCCAGGTTGCGGGTCATCTGCTGCAACGCGGCCTTGGCCATGCCATAGGGCGCGCCGCTGCGGACGTGGATCATGCCGGACACGCTGCCGATGTTGACGATGCTCGACGCCGGATGCTTGACCAGCATCGGGTATGCACCACGGCAGAGTTCGAACGCGCTGAACAGGTTGGTCTCGAAGATGCCGCGCCACTGGTCCTCGCCATAGTCCAGCGCGGGCCGGGTCAGGTTGCCGCCGGCATTGTTGATGAGCAGGTGCAACCCGCCCTGGTCAGCCGCCCAGTCCAGGATCTCGGCGCGCTGCTCGTCATCGCTGACATCGGCAGGCAGCGCCAGCACCGCATCCTCCGGACCGGGGAATTCTTCCTCGAGTTCGGCGCGCGCCGCTTCCAGCGCATCGGGGTCACGCGCCACCATCAACACCTGCGCGCCGAAGCCCAGCAACTCACGACAAATCGCAAGGCCAATCCCGGCGCTGGCGCCGGTCACCAGTGCGCGTTGCCCGTCCAGGGTCCAGCGGTTGCGGTTGCGATCCATGCACGGCTCCTGCGAGATCAGTGTCGGGCGTAGCATACGTCCGATGCCGGCCCTTCCCGCCACGCCGGCGCAGGAGCCACCTGATGCGTATGTCGCGTAGCCCGCGTGCGATTCGTGCTTTGCCACCTCTCGCATTGGTGGCATGCGTCGTGCTATCCGCCTGCTCTTCGCCGAAACTGCCGGACGAACAGCGCCGGCCCGAACCGCAAGCGCAACCGAAGTCGGCGCTGCTTGGAACCGCCAATGCCTACAAGGACGCGGCTCGCGCATCCGTCACCGCATCCGAAGACGCGGCGAAGCGCGAGCAGGCAAAACTGGACGCCGCGACCCAATAACCCAGCCCCGATAAGGCGTTGGAAATGCGCGGCGCTTACTCCATTGCGCAAAAGCAATGCGCCAGTGGTTGCACGCGCATGTTCCCGCGTTGCTGGATTGCCGCATCCAGAAGCCGCAGTGGGGCCTGGGCCTTGACGTGCTGCAGCATCAGGCTTTCGCCGACACCCGTTGCACGCAGCATGGCCAGGCCGGCGCGGCTTTCCATGAAGCCACCGAACATTTGCTCCAGGGGCTTGGCGGTCTGTTCGAGGTAACGGGTCTGCCACTTGTCGGCCTTGCCGAGCTTGGCCCGCGTCGCGGCATCACTCACCGCCGCATCCAGGCCGCCGAACGCATCGACCAAACCACGCGCCTTGGCCTGTTCGCCACTCCACACGCGCCCACGCCCGACTTCGTCGATCTGCTCGACGCTGCGCCCACGTGCCTTGGCCACCTTGCCAGTGAAGTCGCGATAGCCCTTGTCGATCACCGACTGGACGACGGTCGCCACGCCAGGGTCCAGCGGACGGGTGATATCGAAGGCACCTGCGTAGCGCGTGGTACCGACGCCATCGGTATGCACGCCGATCTTGTCCAGCGCACGGTCAGCCGTCGGGAACAAACCGAAGATGCCGATCGAACCGGTAATCGTGGACGGGTCGGCATAGATGCGGTCGGCATTCATGCTGATCCAGTAGCCACCCGATGCAGCGACATCGCCCATCGAGACCACGACGGGCTTGCCGGCGTCCTTCAACGCGGCCACTTCGCGGCGGATCTGCTCGGAGGCAAACACTTCACCGCCGGGTGAATTCACCCGCAGCACCACCGCCTTGACCTTGTCGTCGTCACGCGCCTCGCGCAGCAGGCTTGCCGTCGACTCGCCGCCGACCTTGCCCGGCGGCAGGTCGCCACCGGCGATCTCGCCTTCGGCCACCACGACGGCGACCTGCGGGCGCACATCGGCCTGCGGCAACGCGCCGTCGAGATGCTTGAGATAACTGTCCAGCGAGACCTGGCGGAAACCACCGTCCGCACTGTCATCCGCCACGCCGCGCTCGGCCAGGAGCACTTCGACCTCCTCGCGCGTCTTCAGGCCATCGACCAGTTTCTGGGTGAGTGCGAGCTGGGCCATGTCGCCGTTGGCGGCGGCGACCTGTTCGGGCATCGCATCGATCCGCGCGGCCAGCATGGCCGGGTCGAGCTTGCGCGCCTTGCCGATGTCGGCCAGCAGCCGCTGCCAGACATCGCTCATCCAGAACAGGCTGGCCTGCTTGGCTTCCGGCGATGCGGCATCCAGCACGTAGGGCTCGGCAGCGGACTTGAACTCACCCACCTTGAACAGGTGCATGTCCACGCCCAGCTTGTCCTCCAGACCTTCGCGGAAATACTGGCGGTAGGCGGCCAGGCCTTCCAGCATCACGCCACCCTGCGACATCGGGTCCAGGTAGATCTCGTTGGCTTGTGCAGCCAGCAGGTACTGGCCCTGCGTGTAGTTGTCGCCATACGCGATCACTTGCTTGCCACTGGCGCGCAACTTGGCCAGCGCGGCCGCGACTTCGCGCAATGATGCAAAGCCGCCGGGCTGGAACTCGTCGAGTTCCAGCACTACTCGCTCGATGCGCTTGTCGGTGCGTGCCGATTCCAGCGCACGCAATACGTCACGCAGGCGCAGTTCGCGGCAGTCGCTGCCCTGCGTCGCGCGGGAGAACGCGCGGCTGATCGCATCGCAGCTGAACTGTTCGACCAGGCGGCCTTGTGGCGCGATCACCAGGGTCGAACGTTCCGCCGGAGGCTTGATCGTGCCGCCGCCGAACATCGCGGCAAGCACCAATGCCACGACCATCAGGAACAGGATATTGAACACCAGCCGGCGGCTGAAATTGACGGCATCCCACAGGCCGATGACCAGCCGGGCGATTGGGCCGCGGGTACGCGGTGGGTTCATTGCATGCTCCAGGGAAAAACAAGGGCCAGCGATTGCAGGAATACGGATGGCGAGGGGGACAGATTAGCGGGCGGGCGTGAAACCTTCATGCGCCGTCGGTCATGATGAGGGATGGCGCTGCGGACACTTGGCCAGAGATGGGGACACGCAGGCTGCTGCGCAAGAACCGCCGGGCCAGCAGCATGGCCGCGACCAACAAGCCTGCCGTCAGCCCGAGCCACATCCCGCGCGGCCCCAAGGCCGTCACGAATCCGCCCCACCCAAGCCCTAGTGCCACGCCGACCGGCATGCCGATGCACCAGTACGCCAGCACGGCGAGCAGCATCGGCACACGCGTGTCCTTGAGCCCACGCAGCGCGCCCGCCGAAAGCACCTGCACGCCGTCCGGGAACTGGAACAACGCGGCATACAGCAGCAAGGATGCCGCCAGCCCGGCCACTGCGGCATCCGCCGTGTATAGCCCGGCAATCACGTGGTTCGCAGTCAACATGACCGTCGCCGACGCCGCCTGCGTGCACAGCACCAGCGCCAGCCCGGCGAATGCCGCGCGCCGAATTCCCGCGCGATCTCCGCGCCCCAGCGCGTGGCCAACGCGCACCGTGGTCGCCTCGGCGACCCCGAACGGAATCATGAAACACAGGGTGGCGACATTGATCGCGATCTGGTGTGCCGCGACCGGCAGTTCGCCCAGGCGCCCGATCAACAAGGCAGTCACTATGAACAGGCTGCCTTCCATGCTGATGGTGATCCCGATCGGCAGGCCGGTAGCCAACAGGCCGCGAAGCACGCGCCAGTTCGGGCGCTCGAAACCGGCATACAGCTTGAGATCCGCGAAGCGTTTCGATCGCGACAGGTAGTACGCGAATGCCAGCATCTGCAGCCAGAACATCGCCGCCGATGCCCAGCCCAGCCCGGCTGCACCCATTTCCGGAAATCCCGGCAGGCCGTTGGTCATCACGTAACCCATGGGTGCCAGCAGGAACAGGCCGCCGAAGCCGATCAGCATGGTGGGCAGCGACCAGTGCAGGCCATCGCTGAGATAGCGCATGCACAGATAAAGGGTGAACGCGGGGATGCCCCAGCGGATCGCATGGATGAAGTCGGTGGCGCCAGGCACGATCCCTGCATCGATGCCCATCGGCGCCAGCAGCAGGGGCAGGACGGTCATCAACGCGAACAGCAGCAGGCCCAAGGCGAGCGCCAACCACAGCGACTGCCGCCACAACGGACCGATTTCCGCGCGTCGCCCGGCACCGTCCAACTCCGACACCGACGGCGGCAACGCCATCAGCATGCCCATCGGCATCATCATCGGCAGCCAGAAAATGGCGGCTCCAACCGCAACCGCCGCCAGCGTGGCGGTGCTGTGGTGGCCGGCAACCACGGTATCGACCACACCCACCAACCCATGCGACAGGTGACCGGCCGCAAGCGGGCCCGCCAGGCGGGCGCTGGCGCGCACTTCATCGGAAAAGCGCGGCGTGGATGGGATGGGGGGCATGGCGGGCTCGGGCGTCGCCGCGGTGGCAACGGCGCACGCGGGCCGCCATCTTACCGGCAGGAGGATGACGACCCATGGCCAGGCACTCACGCCAGCACGCATTTCGCGACATCACCCGCCTCGTCTGCCGCCGACGCTGCAGCGCAGAGCCACCGCCGCAACGACAAGACGCCATGGCTCGGACCGCACTAGGTTGCCGACGGATTTCCGGTGAGTGGCCTGGTCCGCCTGTGGGCCAATCTGTTTGACGAGCTGATGGGCAGTGTGTTCAATCGATGCCGGTATCCAGGCCGTGTCGCGTCGAAAACGGCGCTCCTGCATCAACCTGATGCGCATGCGTGCAGCAGCGCCCTTTCGGACGCGACCCGCTACTGGCTGATTTGCGCCCGCAACCACGCGCCACGTTGCGAAGGTGCTTGCACCAGCAGTTCCGTGCGTAGTCGTGCACGATCTTCCGGCGGTGTGGCCTGTGCCAACCGCGCCAGCACGTCCCAACCCTCTTGATCAGTCGTGCGCAGCAGTTGCAGCAGCGCATCGCGCTGGCCTGCGTCGACATAGGCGAACAAGGCCTGGATTGACGGCCAGTCACGGCCCAGGGTCGGTCCCAGCCACCAGCCGTTGCGCGCATCAGACGACTGCGCCAGGAAACGCTCACGCAACACCTGCTGTTCCTGCGGGTCCAGCCTTTGCCAACGTTGGTCAAGGGTGCGCAGCCGGATCCGCTCATCCGCGGTCAACGCACGCCAGGCGTGCCATTGGCCGCGGCGCAACCCGTGTACGCGCGCCGGCAAGATGTGCCATTGACGCAACCGCGCAGCCATCGCGGCGCTATCGCGTGCCGGGTCCAGCGTGGTGCGGGGAACCGGCGCAACCATCACCGGCAACTGCACGGCATCCGTCGTACGCGGATCCTCGCTGTTCACCGCCAGCCATGACAGCAATGCCAGTTGGCTGGCATGGGCCGCCTCTTCCGGCGCTTCCAGCAACGCGCGATCCGGGTGCAAGGCCACATCGCCGGCATCGAACCTTGCTTTCGGGGCATCGGCGACTGGCAAGGGCTCGACCTTGATCGTCGCCGTCCAGCGCTGCAGCACGGCGCGACCGGCCGGATGCAGGAAGAATGTCGTCACGAATGCCAGCACGCAGATCGCCACGCCCAGCCACAACCAGCGCACATGGCGATGGGGAGCCTGGTCGGCGATCACCTCGCCCGATGGGGCGCGTGCAGCTCTTGGCGGCGGTGCCGTGCGCGATTCCGGCACCAGGTCAGCCGGTGCCGGTTCGGCATGGGCGAGCTCCCGCTGAACGGCCGAGCGCCAGGCGCGCCAAACGTCAACGTCGGGCTGGCCGAGCGCGTCGCGCGGCAGGCCATCGCGGATCGCGTCCTGATACGCACCGACCGACGTTCCCAGTGCGATCGCCGCAGTGGCATCGTCCAGCCCTGCCACCAGTTGCAGCAGGAACGCAGCGCGCTGGGTCGGCGGTAGCCGCGCGATGCCGGGCAGTGGCAAGGCCGGCTCGGATGCGCCCGGCTGGCGCAGGTGCGGCGTGGCCAGCAGCAATCGCCAGTACTGCTGTGGCCATTGCGCGATCGGCCACTGTCCGGCTTCACTGGCGAAAACGCGTGCCACGACCGCCAAGGCCTGCTCCGCCGGCTTGCTGGCACCGGCCTGCACCGTCGCCAGCAAGCGTGCGCGCTGGCCCACGCCGCGCACGAAGGCAGCAATGGCAGGAGGCGAGGACACGGGCGCCGGCGGCGGGGTCATGGCGGACGATTAGGCACCCTGCATCTTAGCCGGACAGCTGTTCGCGTGGCCTGCGAAATACCGCTTGACAGTGCCGCCGGAGGCAGCTCCGCCAGCGTTGACGCGGCCTGTGGGTAAAGCGGTTGTGCACAGGCAGCATGAAATTGTCACCCGCGCCTGTTTCACGGGACCTTCATGCGACGCGGGGGCGAGGTTCCACGGGCAAGTGATTGATTTTATTGATTTTGATCGAATTGGCGGTTTTTTGACCACAGCGAGCGAAGCCCTTGCCTCATGGCGATTGCGCAGGTGTGAAGGCCGTCCGTGCACAGACTTATCCACAACCGATGTGGATAAACAGGATTTCCTTGGGCCGACAATCGCTTACGTGACTTTCCGAGGCCAATGGCTGAGTTGTGGCTCGCAACTTGGAATCGAAAACAGCAAGCGCCACGGAATCGGGCACGGTCTGCCTGACTGGCGGCTAGACTGGCGCAATGCAGGCAACCCGTCCCGTGCTGCGTGTCGCCTTGCCGCTGCCATTGCCGCAGCCGTTCGACTATGCGCCGCCACCCGGCATCGAAGCTGCGTCGGTGCAGCGCGGGCAACGCATCCTGGTGCCGTTCGGCGCGCGCGAACTGTACGGCATGGTGGTCGGCCATGCATTGGCCGATCCCGGCATCGAACTGAAAGCCGCGCGCGCGCTGCCGGACACGACGCCGCTGCTGGATGGCGAACTGTTCGAATCCCTGCAATGGCTGTCGCACTACCTGCATGCGCCGCTTGGGGAAGTGCTGGCGACGGCCTTGCCCAGCGCGCTGCGTCGCGGCGAGCCACTGCCCGATACGACCATATACGCCTGGACGCTGACCGAAGCCGGGCGCACCACCTTGCCGGCCATGCGCGCGGGCAAGCCGCAGGCACTGGCTATGCTGCTTGAAGCGGACGCATGCGAAGAAGCGATGCTCGATGCCGTGAACCCCGGCTGGCGCACGCCGATGCGTACGCTGCGCGATCGCGGGCTGGTGAGGCGGAAAGTGGGGAAAGTGGGGTCAGAGTCGACTTTCTGCGGGAAAGTCGACTCTGACCCCACTTTCCCAGGACCGACACTCAACGACGAACAGCGCAGCTGCCACCGAAGCCATCGACAACGCCAGCGGCTTCGCGCCGTTCCTGCTCGATGGCGTCACCGGCAGCGGCAAGACCGAGGTCTACCTGCATGCCATCCGCGCCTGCCTCGCGCGCGGCAAGCAGGCGCTGGTGCTGGTGCCGGAGATCGGCCTGACCCCGCAACTGCTGCAGCGCTTCCGCACGCGCCTGGGCGTCACCATCGGCGTACTGCATTCAGGCCTGGGCGATGCCGAACGTGCACGCACCTGGATGGCAGTGGCGCGCGGACAGGTTCGGGTGATCGTCGGCACGCGTTCGGCGGTGTTCGTGCCGTTGCCGGATGCCGGCTTGATCGTCATCGACGAGGAACACGACGGCAGCTACAAGCAGTTCGACGGCATCCGCTATCACGCACGGGACTTTGCCTTGGTTCGCGCCAAGGCGCTGCAGGTTCCCATCGTGCTCGGCAGTGCCACGCCGTCTTTGGAATCGCTGCACAACGCCCAGGCTGGCCGCTTCACCCATGTGCACCTGCGACAACGTGCAGGCGGTGCGCATCCGCCGCAAGTGCGCGTGCAGGACGTGCGCAAGCGGCCACTGCAGGCGGGCCTGTCGGCCGAAGCGTTGCAGGTGATCAGCGATGCATTGGCTGCCGGTGGCCAGGTACTGGTGTTCAAGAACCGACGTGGCTACGCGCCGGTGCTGCTCTGCCACGACTGCGGCTGGAGTGCGCACTGCCCGCGCTGCAGCACGCCGGAACACGGCACGCCGATGACCGTGCACGGCGCCGGTCGCCGCCTGCAATGCCACCACTGCGGGAGCCGCAGGCCGGTGCCGCTGGCTTGCCCGGATTGCGCCAGTCTGGGCCTGCAGCCACAGGGCGCCGGTACCGAACGCATCGAGGAATTGCTGCAATCGCGATTCACCGAGGTGCCGGTGCTGCGCATCGACCGTGGCAGCACGCGCCAACGTGATGCCCTGCTAGGTCATTTCGACACGCTGGGCACGCAAGCCGGGATCCTGATCGGCACCCAGATGCTGGCCAAGGGCCACGACCTGCCCAACCTGACGCTGGTGGTGGTGGTTGGCGTCGACGAGGGTCTGTTCTCGGCGGATTTCCGCAGCAGCGAGAAACTCGCGCAATTGCTGATCCAGGTCGCCGGGCGCGCAGGTCGTGCGGACAAACCCGGCACCGTGCTGATCCAGACCCATCATCCCGATCACCCGCTGCTGCAACTGCTCATCCAGGGCGGCTACCACGCCTTTGCCAAAGCCGAACTCGAACAACGCGAAGCCGCCGGCTTCCCACCATTCGCGCATCTCGCGCTGCTGCGCGCCGAAGCAAAACACGCCGACCCGCCGATGCGCTTCCTGCAGCTTGCTAAGGATTTACTGCGCGATGCCGGCATCGAACTCTCCGGCCCGTTGCCGGCGCCGATGCCGCGCCGCGCCGGCTTCCAGCGCGCGCAGTTGCTCCTCACATCGCCACAACGACGCCTGCTGCATGCCGCGCTGGACACTGTGATGCCAGCGCTTCATGCAGCGCCTGATGCACGCAAGGTGCGCTGGTCGCTGGACGTGGATCCGGCCGAGCTTTACTGAGGTTTCGGATCGACCGCGACCGCAGGCTTCTTCTTGCCCGCCTTCCTGGCCGGCGTGCTCGCCGGCGCACTCGTCGCCTTGTTGGACGTCTTGTTCGCGGTCCTGGCCCGGACATACACGGCCTGGTTGACCTTGCGCATCTCGAACAGATCGCTGGCTTCGACCAGGCTGCTCAGGTTCGGGTAGCCGTAATTGCGCGGATCGAACGAAGCGCGGTTGGCGATGTACTGGCCCACCGGGCTCAAGTGCGCCCATCCGTCGTCGCCCTTCGCCGAATCAACCGCCCCGCGCAGCAGGTTCACCAGTGCCGTGTCCTGCCGCAATTGCGCCGTGGTCTTCGGTTTTGTCGATGCCGAATCGGTGGCGATCCCGGTCGCGGTGGACGTCGCCTCGTCAAGGTAGAGGAACGTCGAACAAGCATTCACGAATGGCTTGGGGCGTCTGCTTCGCGCCAAACCCGAATACCCGCATGTTCTGGGCCCGCATGCGCATCACCAGCGGGGTGAAGTCGGCATCGCTGGAAACAATTCCGAAGGCATCGAACTGACCGCTGTGCAAGAGATCCATTGCATCGACCACGATTGCCATGTCCGACGCGTTCTTTCCGATGCTGTAGGCGAATTGCTGCACTCGGCTGGATCGCATGCGGATGCAGCATCTGTTCCCATTTCTGCAAATGCACGCTCTTCCAGTTGCCATAGGCACGACGCACATTGGCGATGCCGTGCCGTGATAGTTCATTCAACGACGACTTCAATCTTGGCGGCGGGTGCATTGTCCGCGTCGATCAACAGGGCAATGCGCAAGGTGGCATCCATCGGCAACTCCGGCGTCCTCGTTGTCAGGAAGCCTAGCGCACAACGCAAACGGCCCGCTTGCGCGGGCCGTACGTGATTGCTTGATGACCGTAAATCAAGCGGCGAATAACGCCTTCATCTTCTTCAGTGCATTGGATTCAACCTGACGAATGCGTTCGGCGGAGACACCGTATTCGTCGGCCAGTTCCTGCAAGGTCACCTTGCTTTCGTCATCCAGCCAGCGGCGGCGGATGATGTCGCGCGAGCGCGCATCGAGTCGTGACATGCCTTCGCGCAGCAATTCCAACTTGCTCGATTCACTGTCTTCGGCTTCGTAGGTATCGGCCGGACCTTCGTCATGCGCGACCAGATAATGCGCCGGTGCTGGCGGTGCGTGGTCGTCGTCATTGTCGTCAGGCGCATCGAACCCGATATCGCGACCGGACAGGCGCGATTCCATCTCCAGCACTTCGCGTTCGCTGACGTTGAGATCCTTGGCCACCGCGCTGACTTCGGCCGCGTTCAACCAGCCCAGGCGCTTCTTGCTCTTGCGCAGGTTGAAGAACAGCTTGCGCTGCGCCTTGGTGGTCGCGACCTTGACGATCCGCCAGTTCTTGATGATGTACTCGTGCATCTCGGCACGGATCCAGTGCACCGCGAAGCTGACCAGGCGCACGCCCACGTTCGGGTCGAAGCGCTTGACCGCCTTCATCAGGCCGATGTTGCCTTCCTGGATCAGGTCGCCAAGCGGAAGGCCATAACCGCTGTAGCCGCGGGCCACATGGATGACGAAGCGCAGGTGCGACAGGATCAACTCCTGCGCGGCCTGCAGGTCGTTGTCGTCGTGCAGGCGGCGGGCCAGGCGCTGTTCGTCCTCGACCGTCAGCACCGGAATCTGGTGCACGCCGCCGATGTAGGCTTCCAGCGAACCAAGCGCGCCCGTTCCGGGCAGGGACAGGATCGGCAGGTTGCGGGTGACAAGGGCATTGGACATGGTGATCTCGTTCATGGGTCGATTTTAGCAGTCGTCATATCCGACTGCTAACCCTGCCGATAGTTCACTACTGTTGCATTCATGGAACAGTGGCGGCCATTACGAGCGGGAAATCGCGAACATCAGGATGTCATGCGGCTCGTCAAGCCGGGGTCAAGGCGCCTGCACGTCCATGACAGGCGGCAACGTCCAATCGATGGGTGCCTGATCAGTCCGGGACAGGAACTGGTTGGCCGCCGAGAAATGCCCGCAGCCCATGAAGCCGCGGTACGCGGACAGCGGCGAGGGATGTGGCGCTTTCAGCACGCGATGCCGACGCGGATCGATGACTTTGCCCTTGGCCTGTGCATAGCTGCCCCAAAGCAGGAACACCAGGTTCTCGCGCTCGCGGTTGAGCACGTCGACGACGTGGTCGGTGAACCCTTCCCACCCCTTGCGCTGATGCGCGCCTGGAGTTCCGGCCTCGACCGTGAGCACGCTGTTGAGCAGCAACACGCCGTGCGCTGCCCACGGCAGCAGGCAGCCATGGTTGGGGCGCTGGAAGCCGACATCGCGTGCCAGTTCCTTGTAGATGTTGTCCAGCGACGGCGGCACCGGTACGCCCGGGCAGGACCGAGAAGCACAGACCATGCGCCTGGCCCGGGCCGTGGTACGGGTCCTGGCCAAGCACGACGACCTTGACCGCGTCGAACGGGGTGGCATCGAACGCGGCGAAGATCTGCTTGCCGGGCGGGTAGATGGTGGCGCCGGCGGCCTTGCGCTGGCGCAAGAATGCGGACAACTGCTGCATGTCCTCGCGCGCGAACCAGTCGCCGATGCGGGCTTTCCAGCCGGGTTCCAGGCGAATGTCGGCGTGCTCGCTCACCTGTGCGCTCACCGGCGTTGAAGCTGCCGGGCTCCGGCAACTTGGCCAAGCGCAGCTGGAACAGGGCCTTGGTGACCAGCAGACGCTCCTCGATCGGTTTCAGCACCAGGTCGTTGGCGCCCTCGCGCAACAGCGAGGCCTGGTTGTCGCGGTTGTCGTCGCCGGTCATCACCAGCACCGGCAAGCGCCGCTTGCCGTAACGGAAGACGCCACGCACCTGGCTGAGCAGGTCATGGCCGCTGAGCGCGCCTTTCAGATAGACATCGGTCAGCAGCAGGTCGCAACCGACATCGCCATCGCTGCGGCCGATGTATTTGTGCAGGTGCTCCAGCGCATCTTCGGCGCTGATCACGTGCAGCACCTGCATCGCCTGGCGTTCCAGCATGCGCTTGGTCGCAGTCGCCACCACCCGGCTGTCCTCGACATACAGCACGCGCGCGCCCTCGATCGGCGCCGGCTGCACATAGCCGCGGATGAAGGTCGAAAGTGCGCCATGGCCGAGGCTCTTGTCGAAATAATCGGTCACGTCTTCGGTGAAGGTACGGGTCTCCAGCGCTTCCTGCGCATTGCCGGACACCACGATAATCGGCACGTAGGCCTGCCCGGCGGCTTCGCGCACCACGCGCGCCACCGCCATGCCGTCGCCGTCGGGCAGCAGCAGGGCGGTGGTGACCAGATCGACCGTACCAGCCGGCCAGCACCGCGCGCACCTCGGCCAGGTTGGCGCAGCCGATCACCTCGGCATCGGGCACGTCGCGCTGCAGGGTGTCGCCGATCAGCTTGCGCACCATCCGCGAGCCGTCCACCACCATGACGCGCGGGGCATCGCTGACGACGTGGCGAAGATCCTGTCCGGCGGCCATGCTCAGGCGTCCGTCGGTCGGGTCTGGCGCAGGTAATGGCCGGTCACCAGGCCGGCGCCGAGCCAACCCAGCACGCCCGCCGCCACCAGCACCAGCAAGGCCTGCAACGGATCCAGCCCGCGCAAGGCGAAATGGCTGCCGTAGCGCGCGGCCAACCCGGCCAATGGCTCGCGCAGGCCCATCCAGGCCAGGGTCAGCACGCCCAGCGCAACCGCCGCCCGCAGCCAGTCCGTACCAGGCACCCAGGTACAGGAATGGCCGACGCACGAAGCCGTCGCTGGCACCCAGCAATTGCAACACGCCGATCTCCTCGCGACGCGACTGGATGTCCAGCCGCACGGTATTGCCGACCACCAACAATGCGCCCATTCCCAGCAGTACCGCCAGTACCAGTGCCACCCGTTCACCGAAACGCAGCCATGCATCCAGCCGCTCACGCCATGCCAGGTCATGCTGCACGCGCTCGGCCTGCGGCAATTTGCGCAATGCATCGGCAAGCAGGCGCTCGTCGCCGCGGGGACTCACCCGCAACACGCTGGGCAAGGCCTCGCGCGCGGCATCGGCACCAAGTGCATCGATCGCCGCGGCCAGGTCCGGTCGCGAGCGCAGTTGCGCCAGTGCCTGTTCGGGGGTGACCAGCACCACCTCGGCGACGTCGCCGCGCTGGCGCAGGGTGTCTGCGATTGAGCTTGCGGCAGCGACATCGATGTCCTGCTTCAGGAACACGTCGACATTGCGGCTGGCCTGCACTTCACCACCCAGCCGCGCCACGTTGCCCATCACCAGCCACAGGCCCAGCGGCAAGGCCAGCGCCAGCGCCATCACGCCCGACCGTGAGCAAGGTCGCCCACGGCTTGCGCAACATGCCGGCCGAGGCTGGCGACGATGCTGTAGCCGTGGTGCGACAGCCATGTATTGAAGCGACTGGCCTGCATCGCGTCGCTGGTGCGCTCGTTGGGCCGGTCATTGACGCGTTCACTCATCCGCCAGGTCCTCCGGCGAGATGTCGTCCACCAGTTGTCCGTGGTCGAGCACCAGCACGCGCTTGCGCATGCGCTTGACCAGGCCGAGGTCGTGGCTGGCGACCAGCACGCTGGTGCCACGCTCCGGCAGCGCCGCCAGCAGCGCCAGGATTTCCGCGGACAGGGTCGGGTCGAGGTTGCCGGTGGGCTCGTCGGCCACCAGCAAGTATCGGTTCGGCAATCACTGCGCGCGCGATGCCGACACGCTGCTGCTCGCCCGCCGACAGCTGCGACGGCAACGCGCGTTCGCGCTCGCCAAGCCCCAGCTTGTCCAGCAACACGCGCACCCGCTTGTTGATTTCCGCGCGCTTGATGCCGCGCAGGACCAGCGGCAGGCCGACGTTTTCGGCCACGCTGCGGTCCATCAGCAATTGATGGTTCTGGTAGACCACGCCGACATTGCGCCGATGCTGGGCGATGCGGCCGCCACGCACCTTGGCCAGGTTGCGTTCGCCGAACAGCACCGCGCCGCGGCTGGGCCGTTCGGCCAGCTGGATCAGCTTCAGCAAGGTGCTCTTGCCGGCACCGGAATGGCCAGTGACGAACAGCATTTCGCCGGTCAGCGACGGAAAAGCTCACTTCCGCCAAGGCTGCATGGCCACCCGGATACTGCTTGCTGACATTGTCGAATCGCAGGACTGCAGGCATGCGGCATTATGCCCGTATCTCCTGTTGCCCCAGCATCGACTGGCGGCGGGCCGCGAACATCCCGGGCTTACTTGACGCCCGCGGGCGCGGGATGCTGCTGCCTTATGAAATTACCGTCATGGTAAGTTCTGTTGACGCCCGGGGTCGCGGGATACTTCGGATCACGCAACAACCAGAAACCGGCGACGAGTTCGCAGGTCATGCGCTGGCATTTTTCCTCGGCGCCGATCCATTGCTCATTGCAGATCATGTGTCGCCTGGACTTCGCACAGGAGGCGACCCTCGTCCCGGGTAGCGAGCAGCTGGTCGTGGCCTGCAGTGCAGGCAGTCGATCCTGTGTCATGCGCAGCGCCGGATCTATTGCTCGAGCTGCCACTGGAGTTGCCGCTTGTTCGCGCCCACATGCGCACATCGACATTGCCATCAAGATCAGCCACTGTCACCCTGACACCAGGCATCGCAACGCAACCAGCCTGGCCCGGATGATCAGGGCGAACGTTTCGCCAAGGCCATCCGGGCCAGCCTCCCGGTAGGAATCGCCGTGGATGCGCAAGGTGCCTGCACACGTCCCTGTGTCGCAGGCGTGGAAGTGGTTTCACCATTGCTGGCGCTGGCGCGAGACATGCCTGTCGTGGCGCGCGCGATGCCTGCACGGGTTGTCCCTGTGCGTCCTGCAGCGGCAAGCCAGCCTGTCCCCAGGCTTCAAGCCCGCCGCGATACCAATGGACATTGCGGAACCCCATGTGGATTGCACGCAGGGCAGCGTTGTACGACCCCCAGCACTGTGGCCCCGCGCAATACACCACCAGCGTGCGCGCGGTATCCCCGCCACTTGCCTGGCGCAGGTACTGGCCGAACTCGCGCTGCACCTGGTCGTCGAAACTGCCACCCTGCGACGCCGGGCCTGCTTGCTGCGCGCCGGGCAGGTGCTCGGCCGCACCGTAGGCGTGCAGGAGCAGGACCTTGTCTTGGCCGCGCTGCAACATCTCCGCTCAATTGCCGCGTGCCGATCACCTTGCCGCCTGGAATCGAGGTCGGCGTTGGCCCGTGCAGGTTGCTGGCTTGGACGCAATTGCCGGGTCGGCGCGACGCCGAAATCCTGCGCTTCGCCACTCGCGATGCCTGCCGGCATCGTCATTTCCGGCAGGCGCGAGGGGGGTGCGGACTGCGTGGGCTTGGCTGGCATGGGTTGTTGCGTCGGCATCGGTTGACGACTGCCCGACTGGCGCGGTGGCGCGCCGAAACTGTCCTGTGCGAATGCGACCGGCATTGCAAGGCAGATGCCTATTGTGAGTGACAGCCATACGGCCCATTTGATCCCGGCGCTCATTGCTCACGCTCCAGTTCCACGTAACCGCTGGGCGGGCTTGGGATAAGGCGCGTCGGTACTGTAGGCGTTGCCCGGATTCGCAGTGTCCTGGAACACCTGGTTGCCGCCATGGATGCTGGACTGCACCGTGCCGCCATCAACGCCGGCATAGTTATTGACCTCGTTGACGCCGGACATGGTCTGCTTGTGCATGCTGTCGCTGGTCGCGCTGGTATTGGCGGCGATCGCGTTGTAGATGCCGGCAACTTCCTGATTGTACGCATGCGGATCGCCGCGCGGTCGGCTGCGCCGCGCGCATTGATGATCGACATCTGCCGGTTGTGCCAATCGTTGATGCTGCTGCGTTGCGCATTGCTGGAACGCTGCAGGCTGGCCATGCTGCGTTGATTCCTGGCTTCGAGCCATTGCGGGTTGACGCGCATGCTGGCGCCGATGCGCTTGCCCAGTTCCATGTCCAGGCGATTGTTGGGTCCACGAATCGAACTGATCGTGGTGGTGCCGCCGACCACATTGCCCTGCAGCTCCGTGAAACTCACCACCGCGCTCAGCACTTCGCGCATCTCCACGCCATCCTTGGTGTAAGCGATCAGCAAGCGACCGGCGTCCGTGCGCGCCTGTCCTTGCATGCGTTGCTGGCCGTTTGCCTGGGCGGCCCGTGCTGCCTGCTCCACTTGCTGGGCAATTTCCGGCTGATCCTGATAGTCGAGCATCCGCGCACCAGGGCGCGTGCGCTGCACGGTCGCTTCCAGGAACTCGCGGGTGCTGCGGTACGGCGCGGCCGGGCAGGGATTCATCTGCATCTCGGTACCGGCCACTTGCCAATTGAAGCCGGGCAGGATCTCCACGGCGGTCAGGCTGTCGGGTGCGATCGCGCTCCAGCTCACCTGCATCTGGTTGCCGATGCAGTTGGTGCCGTCATTCCAGGTAACCCCGCCCACGGTCTGCCAACCGGCCGGGATCTGCAGGTCGGCGGCGACCATCGGTTGGCCGAAGCCATTGCTGTCGATGATCTGCGCGGGCTGCATCGTGCTGGTATCGAGCGCAGGCGGCATCGCCGATGGTTGCGCCTGGTCCATGGACATGCCGGGCATGCCGGTCTGTGGAAATCCGGCAGCTGATTGCGGACCCTGCGCCTGCCATTGGCCAGGATCCTGCGTCTGCGCCTGCTGCGAACACCCCGCGATCAACGCGAACCAGTGCCAATGCCGCCATGCCTTGTCCGTGATGTCCCATGACCCTGCTCCCCCGGGTGAAATGCCCTGTCCTTCATGAAGGCGCAGAAGCCCGGCGAATTGGCTCATCACATCCGGCCTTGTCGAACTCGACGTCATATGAGCCGTTTTTGCCGCGAATACGCCTGCTCAGGGAGCAGTCCATGCAATGCGCGTCCGGCAATCGGGCAACAACAGGGGAACATCCATGCCGGCTTTCCGGACATTGCTCTCGGATCGCAGGTTTCAGTTCGCCTCGTTCAAGCGGGGTCCGAAAGCGCCTCGAACAACCAGGCGCGAGCCGCTTGCCAGTGTCGTTTGACGGTGGCCGGGGACATCGACATCGCTTCGGCTGTTTCCTCGATGGTCAGGCCACCGAAGTAGCGCAGTTCGACCAATTGTGCGCGCGCCGGATCGACCTCGGCCAACTGGTCCAGCGCCGCGTCCAGCGCCACCAGGTCGATGTCGCCGCCGGCGCCGCCACATCGAGATTGGTCAGCGTCACCCGCTCGCCGCCATCACGCTTGCCGGCGCCATGCCGGCGCGCATGGTCGACCAGGATCTCGCGCATCAGGCGCGCCGCCATCCGCACGAAGTGCACGCGGTCATGCCAGTCGATGCGGTCCATCCGGCTGAGCCGCATGTAGGCCTCGTTGACCAGCGCCGTGGGCTGCAGGGTGTGGTCGCCACGTTCGTTCGCCAGTTGCCGCCGGGCAATCGCGCGCAGTTCCGGATAGACAATCCCGATCAGGCGATCACGCGCGGCAAGGTCACCCTCGCGCCATGCGGCCAGCAGCGATGTGAATTCGTCGGACATCGATGCGAGTCTAGCAATGGCCCGTCACGCGTATGTCGATTCCGCACGATACGGCCAGCCTGTGCGCGGTCTGCTAGCGTGGCATCGACGGCACGCAGCTTGCCGGCAGGGGATACCGCAATGAACCCGACCACTGAAAGCGAGATCTTGCGCTTGTTCGAGGCGGCGCTGGACCAGCCTGCCGCGGACCGCGACGCAGTGGCTGCTTGCGCAGGACCTGCCGGATGCGATCGTGCTGCGCGTGCAGCGCCTGCTGCAGACCGAGGCCGCGCTGGGCGGGTTCCTGGAGGAACCGCCAACCGCGCCGGAACCGGCAGGTTTTCCGGTCGTCGGCGGCCACGTCGGCAACTACCAATTGATGTGGCGACTGGATGCCGGTGGCATGGGCGTGGTCTATCGCGCGCGTCGCGCCGACGGCAGCTATGAGCAGGACGTGGCGGTCAAACTGATCCGACCCGCTGCACCTGGCCGCAGCGCCGGAGTTCCGCCAGCAGATCCTGGCCCGCTTCGACCAGGAACGCATCCTGCTGGCACGCCTGCAGCACCCCAACATCGCCCGCATCCTGGATGGTGGTCGCACCGATTCCGGGATCCCGTGGCTGGCGATGGAATTCGTCGACGGCGTGTCGGTCACCAAGTACTGCGAAGAAAACGCGCTTGGACCTGCGCGCGCGCCTGCAGCTGTTCGCCAAGGTGTGCGCCGGCGTGCAGGAAGCGCATCGGCACCTGATCGTGCATCGCGACCTCAAGCCGGACAACATCCTGGTCACCCGCGACGGCGAACCCAAGCTGCTCGACTTCGGCATCGCGCGCACGCTGGGCGATGTTGCCGCGGACGGCAGCGCAACGCTGCTGACCGCGATGACGCCGGCCTACGCCAGCCCCGAGCACGTCCGCCGGCAACCACTGACCACCGCATCGGACGTGTATTCACTGGGCGTGCTGCTGTACCAGTTGATCACCGGGCAACGCCCCTACCGGCTGGATGGACTGAGCCCGGCCGAGGCCGAACGCACCATCTGCGATGGCGAGGCCGACGACGCTGCGCACCACGTTGCGCCGCGATGACACGGCCAAGCCCGATCCTGCACGTCGCGATGCGCGCCAAGCAGGTGACCGCGGACCTCGAACACGTGGTCGCCAAGGCCATGCACAAGGACGTGGCGCGCCGCTATTCGACCGCGCAGGCGCTGGCCAGCGACATCGAGCGCTGGCTGGACGACAAGCCCGTGCTGGCACATCCCGATTCACCCGCCTACCGAACCGGCAAGTTCATCGGTCGCCATCCGCTCGGTGCTGGCCGCCGCCAGCGTGGCACTGGTGGCGGTGCTGGGCGCGGCCGGGCTGGCACTTTGGCAGGCGCGGCAAGCCGAACAGGCCGCGTCCGACATGCGCGACATGAATGCCTTCCTGCTGGAGGTGCTGCAGACCTCCGATCCGTTCGATGCCGACCGTGAACTCACGCTCAGCGAAGCACTGGACGAGGCGGCGGGCAGGCATCGACAAACGCTTCCATGGCCGACCCGAGCTGTCGGCCGAAATCCGATTCGGCATCGGCTACAGCATGCTCAGCCGCTACCGGCTGGAGCAGGCCGATGCACAGCTGGCGCGCGCGCTGGCGGACAGCCGCACGGCCTTCGGCGAGGACGACATCCGCACCTTGCGCGTGCGCGAGGCGACCGCCTTCCTGCGCCAGGAACAGAGCCGCGTGAAGGAAGCCGAGACCGGCTTCCGCGACACGATCGCCAGGCTCGAGCGCAACCAGCTGACCGACGACCTGTTGTACGGCAATGCGCTGGGCAACCTCGGCAACCTCTACCTGGTGCGCGAGGACTATCCGCAGGCAGATACATGGCTGCGCCGTAGCCAGGCCTGGTTCGATGCACATCCGGATGCGCCGGACGACGACCGCACCAACGTCCTGTCCAATCTGGCCCATGCCGCGCACGGCCTGGAAGACCTGCCGCGCGCCGATGCCCTGTACGCACGCGCGCAAAAAGCCATGCTGGCGCTGTATCCGGATGGAAACCCGAACCTGGCGGTGCTGCTCAACAACCGTGCCCTGCTCAACGGCGATCGCGGTGATGTCCAGGCAGCGCTGGCACTGCATCAGGCAATCACTGGCGATGCGCCGCAAGGTGTTCAGCAACGAACATCCGATGACCCTCACCGCGATGATCAGCGTGGCACGCGTGTCCTTGCAGCTCGGCAAGGTGATGGATGCGCTGGCGCTGGCGGAGGATGCCGCGGCAATGTCAGACCGCGTGTATGCCTCGGCAGCGAATGCACGCCATGCATCCGCCTTCGCCACCTTGGCCGAGGCGCGTTTCGCCAGCGGAAACCCGGCAGGCGCGGCGCAGGCCATGCAGCGCGCGGAGGACTTGCTGGCGATGCTCGGCGAGCCCGTGCCCAGCACGGCTGCCTACCTGGACAAGGTGCGCGCACAGGTTTGTGCGCCTGCTCCGACCAGACAGAACCCCGCAACGTCGGCCGCAAGGGCCGGCAAACGGGTCAGTGCTGGTTGCGTGGCGCGCGGGTAACCAGCGACTTCAGACCTTTGCCGATCCTGGTGAACAAGGATGGCGGTGACCCGGTCTGGTTCGTGGCCACGGCATCGACAGGCTTGCTGGACGTGGCCGATGGTGTGGTTGCAGCGACGTGCGATGGCGATGCGAGTCTTCACTGCGCCGTTTTCCAATGGCTTGCCACCACGCCTGCGCCGGGGCTTGCGCGCTGGCTGCTCGCCTTCCACGGCCGGCTTTGCAGGGCCACCCACAGGTGCCGCGGCAACTTGCGTTGCGGCGGACTCGGCTCGCGGCTTGCGCGGCGGGCGTGGGCCACGGCTTTCGCTACCGCTGCTGCGTGCGCCACCGGCGCTGCGCGGGCCACGTTCGCCTGGGCGACCGCCACCCGGGCCGGAACGACCGCCACCGCGCTTGGCATCCTCGGCGGCACGCGCCTCGCGCACTTCCTTGAAGATCTCGCCGATGCTCTCGCCTTCCTCGGCATCGGCTTCGACCTGTTGCTCGCGCGGCTTGCGCGGCAATGCCGTCATCAGGTCGCTGGTGACCGGCTCGGACGGGATCTTCTGTTCAATGAAGGCCTCGATGTCGGGCAACGACATCGCATAGCGTTCGCAGGCAAAACTGATCGCGTCGCCTTCCGCACCAAGACGCGCGGTACGGCCGATCCGGTGCACGTAGTCCTCGGCATCGAACGGCAGGTCGTAGTTGTAGACGTGCGAGACGCCATCGATGTGCAGGCCGCGCGCGGCGACGTCGGTGGCGACCAGCAGCTCCAGCTGGCCAGCCTGGAACTTCTTCAACAGTGACTCGCGCTTCTTCTGCGGCACGTCGCCGCTGAGCACACCGACCCGGTAACCGGCCTTTTCCAGGCCACGCGCGACGCGTTCGACGAATGCCTTGGTATTGACGAACACCATCGTGCGCGCGCCTTCGCTGCGCGACAGCAGGCCGATCAGCAGCGGCAATTTCTCTTCGTCGGCCGGGTAATAGAGCTTTTGCCGGACCTTGGCCGCGGTGATGAACTCGGTTTCGACAACGAGCTTCTCGGGCTCGTTCATGTGCTCGTAAGCCAGTTCCAGCACGCGGTGTGACAGCGTGGCCGAGAACAGCATCGTCTGGCGGGTGGTGCGCTCCGGCATGCGCCGCAGCAGGAAGCGGATGTCCTTGATGAAGCCAAGGTCGAACATGCGGTCGGCTTCGTCCAGCACGCAGATTTCACAGGCGTGCAGGCTGACCACCTTGTGCTGCTTGACGTAGTCGATCAGGCGGCCGGGGGTGGCGATGATCACGTCGGCGCCACGCTGCAGCAACTCGCGCTGCTTGTCGTAGTCCACGCCACCGTAGACCAGGGCGAACTTCAGCCCCAGGTCGGCACCGAACTTGACCGCATCCTTGTGGATCTGGATCGCCAGTTCGCGGGTCGGCGCCAGGATCAGCGCGCGCGGATCTTCCGGCTTGCGGTCGGCCAGCGCCGGCTTGGTCATCAGCCGGTTCACCACCGTGACCAGGAAAGCCAGGGTCTTGCCGGTGCCGGTCTGGGCCTGGCCGGCGACATCACGCCCGGCCAATGCCAGCGGCAGGGTCATTGCCTGGATCGGCGTGCATCGGGAGAATCCGGCCGCTTCAAGCCCTGCAAGCAGGGTCGGGTGCAGGTCGAAACTGGAAAACGCGATATCGGTAAGGGGCTTGTCGCTCATGCGTGGGTCTGGATGCCTTCGGGCGTGGGGCAGTCGGCGGGACGCTCGCGCGGGGCGTCGAACTTGCGTCGAGGGCGCGTGCCACGCAGACTGCCGGGGGTCGGTTCGGGTACCTGCAGGCGTGCGCCCAAGATTGCGCTTGACGCTTGAAAGCCTGCTCGGAACGCCCCAGTTTAACAGTATTCGCGTGGTCATTCCCGCGCATCCCCTTGATCCGGCATGGATTTGCCACGTCCTTGCCATCCCCCCGCAGGAGTTCCCATGACCGATACCGTGATCCACGCCACCGATGCCGACTTCGACAGCCAGGTTCTGGCCTCCGACCAGCCGGTTCTGGTCGATTTCTGGGCCCCGTGGTGCGGGCCGTGCAAGATGATCGCCCCGGCCTTGGACCAGCTGGCCACCGAATATGCCGGTAAAGCCAAGATCGTCAAGATCGACGTCGACCAGAACCAGGCCACCGCGCTGAAATACCACGTGCGCTCGATCCCGATGCTGCTGCTGTTCAAGGGCGGCCAGGTGCAGGCCACCCAGATCGGCGCAGTCGGCAAGGCCCAACTGGCGCAGATGATCGACAAGGCGCTCTGAGGCTGATTTCCAGCTCAACATCCTCGCGAATTCTGTTCTTGTCACCCCGGCGGCTCTTAGCTCGTCACCCCGGCGTTCGCCGGGATGACAGGTCAAACTTCGGGATAATGGCCTCTCGCATTGATGCAAGACGGCCAGCCTGGAAATTCTTCGACCTGAACGCTTTTGGCGACACCGCTTGCCGCCGACCGCAGCCAATGCTAATTTCCTGCATGACCCGGCGCTGAGCCACCGCCTGCAAGGCGCGTCGCACCCCATCAGAAACCCCTGCCTTGGTCGAGTCCCTTCCGACCTGGCACCCACACGACTCCGCAGCCTGCGGACGCTCGTCACCTCAAGCGAGGAATCTTCACTTGTCCGACCCCACCAACGACGCCGGCGAACCCGCCGCCAAGCGCGTGCGCAAGCCCCGCGTAGCCAAGACCGCCGCCGATGCACCCAGCATGCCGACGCTGCCCGAACCCACGGCCGCGGCGCCCAAACCCGCAGCGTCCAGGCCCGCTGAAAGCAAGTCCGCTGAAAGCAAACCCTCCGAGAACAATCCGGCAGAGCGCAAGCGCGAAGCAGCGGCGCCCGCGCCCAGTGAACACGCCCCGCGCGGCAACGCCGACCAGGCGTCCCGCAACGACGGCAACCCCGGCAGCGGCCGCCAAAGTGGCCCGGCCGACAACCAAGCCAGCAACCAGAGCGGCGAAGGCCAGCGTCACGACGGCCCGCGCAACAACAATAATCGGCGTGACCGCTTCAAGAACCGTCGTGACCGCCAACGCGACCGTTACCAGGAAGGCGGCATGCCCGACGATGGCGGCAATGGCGAGAACCTTCGTGCCGCGCCCGCATCCGCAGGTGCCTGAAGGCTTCCCGCAATACTCGCTGGGCGACCTCAAGCGGATGCCTGCACACAAGCTGCTGGAAATCGCCGACCAGTTGCAGATCAGCGAAGGCGTGGCCCGCGCGCGCAAGCAGGACATCATCTTCGGCATCCTCAAGGTGCTCACCCGCCATGGCGAAGGCGTTGCCGCCGACGGCGTGCTGGAAATCCTGCCGGACGGCTTCGGCTTCCTGCGCGCGGCCGAGGCCAGCTACCTGGCCGGCCCGGATGACACCTACATCAGCCCGTCGCAGATCCGCCGCTTCAACCTGCGCACCGGCGACCACCTGTCCGGCCGCATCCGCTGGCCGAAGGATGGCGAACGCTACTTCGCACTGTCGGTGGTGGACACCATCAATGGCGAGCCGATCGAGGCCAGCAAGAACAAGACCCTGTTCGAGAACCTGACGCCGCTGTTCCCGCGCAAGAAGTTCAGGCTCGAGCGCGGCGATGGCAGCAGCGAAGACATCACCGGCCGCATCCTCGATTTGATGGCGCCACAAGGCAAGGGCCAGCGCGCGCTGATCGTCAGCCCGCCCAAGGCCGGCAAGACGATGATGATGCAGCAGATCGCCACCGCCATCACCACCAACCATCCGGACGTGCACCTGATCGTGCTGTTGATCGACGAGCGTCCGGAAGAAGTCACCGAGATGCAGCGCACCGTGCGCGGCGAGGTGATTTCCTCCACCTTCGACGAACCCGCCGCGCGCCACGTGCAGGTCGCCGAAATGGTGATCGAGCGCGCCAAGCGCCTGGTCGAACACAAGAAGGACGTGGTGATCCTGCTTGACTCGATTACCCGCCTGGCCCGGGCCTACAACAACGTGCTGCCGAGCTCCGGCAAGGTGCTCACCGGCGGCGTCGACGCCAACGCACTGCATCGCCCGAAGCGCTTCTTCGGTGCTGCGCGCAATGTCGAGGAAGGTGGCAGCCTGACGATTATTGCCACCGCCCTGGTTGATACCGGCAGCGCGATGGACAAGGTCATCTACGAAGAGTTCAAGGGCACCGGCAACAGCGAAGTGCACCTGGACCGCCGCATCGGCGAGAAGCGCGTGTACCCGGCGATCAACGTCAATGCCTCCGGCACCCGTCGCGAGGATTACCTGATCGAGCCCGAGCTGCTGCAGAAGATCTGGATCCTGCGGAAACTCCTCCACCCGATGGACGAAATCGCGGCCATGGAATTCCTGCTGGACAAGATGCGCAACACCAAGTCCAACGACGAATTCTTCAGTGGCATGAAGCGCTGATTGAACACCCCGCCCACCGGCTTGCATGCCGGTGGGCGTTCGCAGGCTCGCGGCGATGCCGCTCGAATTCCCCACTCACCCCGCATGCGGGGCTTTTTGTCGTCTGGCTGAAACGATGGAACGGGACGGGCGGTCAAGCGTGCTTGATGCCCTGCGCCCCCGTTCCTGCGACGGCCGCATCCTGGCTACCGAGGCCTTTGCAGGGATCCGCTTCGCAGTCTTCCGGCAGTGCCGTTGCGACCGGTTCGAACCCCTGGTCGACTTCCACGCGGTTGCGGCCACCGCGCTTGGCCCGGTACAACGCCAGGTCGGCGCGCGCCAGCCAGGTCGCACCGTCTTCGTCCTTCTTGAGCTCGGCGGCCCCGATCGACACCGTGATCGGTTGACCCTGACTGTTTAGTCCCGCCTCCACCCGCGCGCGCACGTTCTCGCAAATCGTGGCCAACCCCCGGACATTGGTACCGGGCAGGATCAGCACGAACTCCTCGCCGCCGATGCGGTACATCCGGTCGAGCTTGCGGATGCCGGACTGCACCAGCGCAGCGAAGTTGACCAGGGTGCGGTCCCCTGCCTCGTGGCCCTGGGTATCGTTGATCGATTTGAACAGGTCGAGGTCGAGCATCATCAATCCATACGGGACGTCGAGGCGTCGATGCGCCTCGATCACCATGCACAGCTCCTGCTCCATCGCGCGCCGGTTCAACGCGCCGGTCAGCGGGTCGCACAAGGCCATGGCCTCCAGCTGGACCTTCTGGGTCTCCGTGCGTAGCGCAAAGATGAAGGAAAACAGACTCACCACTGCAGCCGAGGTGATGAACTCGAATCGCTCGGCCAGTGACCCAAACCCCAACCCAGTCAGCGCCAGCGCCAGGATGGCACCCGACGACACCAGCAGGGCAGGCTTGCGTCCGATCAGCAGGAAGTTCGCCACCACCACCCCGTAGATCCACATCGCCCCGGATCTTTCAACCAGCGAACCGATCAACACGCAGCCCGCCGAGCCGACCACGACCATCACCATGGCCGCGAGGTCGAGGTTGCCGCCACGCCAGGCGTGGGCCACGCTGCCCACGATCACCAGCAGGATCCCGATGTCGACGCAGCCCTCCAGTACCTGCCCGTGCGCGAATCGGTAGATCGCGAATGGCAGGACGCCCACCACCACGACCATGCCGAACAGGCTGACGAGGGCGAATCGGAAATCGTTGCGAAGACGCAACACGGACATGGCTGTCCCCTGGTTCTCTTGATCGCCATGGGAACAGGCTTGGCTCCCCTGCGCAAGTCGCTGCGGCGTGGCCGCCTGTGCCGGATGACGCGATGGCCGGACGGGCGTGCCGCATCGCCATGATCGGGGGAGCCAGTCGCGCTGGATGCCGCCGTGCCCCGGAGCGGAAACGAGTTTCGCGTGATCGCAATTTCTTGGGTTGGTTTCCGCCCACTGCCGTTTCAATCGACACTGTCGAGATCCGACTCGACGAAGTGCCAGCTGCCGGATTTCTGAAACATCCGCACGCGACCACGACGGCGAATATCATCACGATCCACGCCCTCGACCCAGAGCACGGCATTGTCGCCGTCGATGCGGCCACGATCTATGGTGGCTGTGACTGGCTCGCCGTCGCGCGCGGATTTCAGCGATTCCCTGGCCCGGCTTTCATCATCCTGCGGGAAGCGATAGCCATGGTCCTGATCGGTCAGCTGGCGCAACGCCGGCAGGTCGCCCTTGGCCAGCGCGGTGATGTAGGCAAGATACGCTTTGCCCGGTTCGCCGCCGTTGGCGGGCAAATCCTTGCCGGGCGGCGGGGTGATGGCGACATCGAAATGCAGGTCGAAGTCATAACTCTTGTCGAAGAAGCTTTCAGGCTCCTTCAGAACCCAGCTACCGGCGATGTGGCCGGCATCGTTGGTGGTCAGCACCAACTTGCCATAGCCACCGGAATTGAAGCCTTCCGAGGAAAAGAACATGCCGCATTCGGCACCCTCGGCATCAATGCACAGCCGCACATAGCCGCCTTTATTTTCATCCAGCTGCTCACGCACGCCATCGTCGGGGTCGAACGCCCCCGCAACCTTGGCCGCGTCAAGGAGTACGTCGCTGAGGTACACCATCGTTTGTGGACCGCCGTCGTCCTTGCCCTCGTCGCGAACCACGGCGATAGCGAACTTCGCGTCCAGACGTATCTCGCCAATGCGGAAATGACCGCCATTGGGAGCCACCGGTATCGCTGCGATGGCGGTTGATAGCGCCAGCAAATACCCGAGCACCAGCCCGGCTTGTCCCTTATGTTTCCCATTCATCACGCCCGCTCCCACGCCCATGTACCGGGAATGACGCAGGGTATGGCCACGAACGGCCGTCCGTTTGTCCTGATGTCCGCTGGTGGGCGGCGGCGTCAGTCGGCGCGCACCCGCCAGGCTTCCATCAGTGCGATCACGCCACTGCGCGCCAGCACCACGGCGGCCTGGGTGATCGGCACCATGCCTTCTTCGATCGCAATGCGATGGATGATGTCAGCCTCGGCACCGGGGACGACCAGCTCGCGCAGGCGCGGGCTCATGACCATCAGCTCGTACACCGCCTGCCGCCCGTGCACGCCCAGGCCTTCGCACTGCGCACAACCGCGCCCGACGTAGAACACTTCGTCCGCGCCGACGCCCAATGCTTCGCGCACATGCGTTGACACTCGCTCGACCTCGCGGCAGTGCTTGCAGGTCAGGCGCACCAGTCGTTGCGACATCACCGCCAGCAGGCTGGCGCGCAGCAGGTACGCCTCCACGCCAAGGTCCAGCAGGCGGGTGACGGTGGAGGCCGCGGTGTTCGTGTGCAGGGTGCTCAACACCAGGTGGCCGGTGAGTGCACTTTCCACGGCAATGCCGGCGGTCTCTTCGTCGCGGATCTCGCCGACCATGATCACGTCGGGATCGTGACGCAGGAAATTGCGCATCGCGCTGGCGAAGGTGAAGCCCGCCGCGCGGTTGACCTGCATCTGCTGGACGTCGGCAACGTGGAACTCGACCGGATCCTCGATGGTGAGGATGTTGATCCGCTGCTTGCGCAATTCCAGCAGCATTGCGTACAGGGTGGTGGACTTGCCGCAGCCAGTGGGCCCGGTGGCCAGGAACATGCCGTGGCTGCGCTGCATCACGTCGTCCACGCGCTGGCGATCGAGTTCGGTCAAACCCAGCTGGTCCAGGCCCCACAGGCTCTGGCGGCTGTCCAGCAGACGCACCACCACGCTTTCGCCAAACACCGACGGCAGCACGGAGATGCGCAGGTCGACCCGGGTGCCATCGTCCAGATAGAAGCTGGTGCGGCCATCCTGCGGCTTCCGGTGCTCGGCCAGGTTCATCCCGCCCAGCACCTTGATCCGGCTGACCGCGGCCGGGTGCAGCGCACGCATCAGGCTGCGCACCGGCACCAGTTCGTCATCGATGCGGAATAGCACTTCGCTCTCATGTTCACCGGGCCGCAGGTGGATGTCGGACGCACGCCGGGCCACCGCGTCGGCGATCAGCGAATGCACCAGGTGCACCACCGGCTTCTCGCGCGCCAGCCTTCGCGCATCGACTTCGCTTTCGGCCGCATCGCCAAGCGGATCGACGCCCAGTTCATGGGCTGTCTCGAGATCCTCGACCTGGTCGTAGCTGCGCGCGATGGCAGCGCGGATGCCGCGCCCGGTGGCAAGCAGCGGCAGCACATGGTCTGTGGTGGCGAACCCGAGCGCGGCCAGCACTTCGGCGTTGGTGGGATCCTCCATCGCGACCGCCAACAGACCATTGCACGAGCGTAGTGGCACGGCCCGCAGAAGACGCGCCTGGCGCGGTGGCAGCAAGGCAGCGACCTCGGGATCCCCGACAACATCCGGCAGGCGTACCAGCGGCAGGCCCAGGTGCTGCGCACGCAGGTAGCAGGGTTCCTCGGTGTCATCACCGCTTGCTAGCCAGGTGGCCATGTCGATGCCATCGCCTTTCCTGCCCATGGCATACGCATTGCCATAGAAATCCGTCAGGTATCTCTCAAGGGCGACATCATCGGCGATCAACAGTGGCGGGTGCGCTGCGGTCTGGCTGGGTTCCATGCATGTAATCCGGTTTGATTGATTCATTCTCACCCGGAAATGACCGGTGACGTTGACCTGCGTCACTTCCGGGCACAGTGATGCACGTGGGCGGCCACCGACGGTGGAAACACAACTTCGTGAGGGCGCCCCTGCGCTATTCGCGCAGGAAGCGCGCCATCGACACTGACGGGGTGCCGCCATCGGCCTGGGTGAGTCCGGCGGCGACATCGACATAGCCGCGCAGCAGCGCGACTTCGCGTGGCGTGCGGTTGAGCGTGTCGCGCTGGTTGAGATCTGCACCGGCACGCAGCAACACCTGGGATGCACGCAGCAGGCCGTGCAAGGCCGCAAGGTGCAGGGGACCGAAGCCACGCTGGTCGCGCGCATCCAGTCGCACTTCTTCATCCAGAAGGCGTTCGAGGCCGGCCAACAGCACGTCTTCGGTGCTGGGCGTGCCGGGTTCGGCGCGTGCGCCGAGCAGCAACAGCAGCGATGTCGCACCGCCATTCGCGGCCAGTTGTGGGTCGGCACCGGCCAGCAGCAGGGTATCCAGCAGCGCGACCAGGCGCGGCCGCTCGCGGGCAGTGAAGCCATATAGCGCCGCGCAGTGCAGCGGCGTAAGGCCCTGCGCATCACGTGCGTGCAGGTCGGCGCCGGCCTGCAGCAGGCGCGAAACCAGTTCCGGCAGGCCCAATGCGGCCGCCAGCATCAGCACGGTGACTTCACCAGGCAGGCGCTGCTCCAGGCCGGCACCGGCCTGCAGCAGCCGCTCGACGATCTCGGTCTGGCGCATGCTCACCGCCGCCGACAGCGGGGTGGCGCCGGTATTGGCGGCCAGTCCAGGTTGTGCGCCGCGTTCCAGCAGCAACTCGACCAGCGCGCGATGTCCGCCACCCGCCGCGCGCAACAGGGCGCTGCAGCCCTGAGTGTCGACCGCATCGACCGGCATGCCGATGTCGAGCAGGCGGCGCACCGCATCGGTGTCACCAACGATCGCGGCCGCCGGCACGTCGCTGGCTTGCAACGGTCGACGCGGCAAGCGCCAGCCACGCCAGTCCAGCCAGTCGGCGAGATCGCGGCGGCCGCTAGCCAGCGCCACCCCGAGCGGAGTCTGGCCGTCGGCGGCGCGACGATCGGGCGCCGCACCCGCCGCTACCAGCAATTTGAGTTCTTCTTCGCGGGCGAGCGCGGCAGCCAGGTGCAGCGCACTCATGCCATGGCTCTCGCGCGCGTCGAGGTCGACACCATGCGCAATCAGGCGCTGCAGCAAGCGTGGCCAATGCAGGCGCACCGCGATCGCGACCGGCGGATCACCGGCCGGCGATCCCGCGTAGGGATCCGCGCCGCGTTCCAGCAACTCGATCGCGAAGCGCTCGGCGTCGGCGTCCTGTTCGACCTGCAAGGCACGCAGCGAGGTAACCCGCAAGCCCGCCGCGACCGGCCGGTGATGCCCCGTGCGCGAACAGCACCTGCAGCAGCTCGATGCCCTGCTTGCCGCGCTGCAACGCCGCGACCACCGGCATCGGCATGCCCGGCACGCGCGCCTCGGGCTGCGCGCCACGGCGCAGCAGCCATTCGACCCGCTCCACGTCCAGCACGATCTCGGCATCGGTCAGCAGGCCATTGAGTTCGGCCGGGCCCAGCAGGGCGGCCAATGGCAGCAATTCGCGGGACGGGCCGATATCCAGCAGGCGTTCGCGCAGCAGCAGCAGAGGTGGGCGATCCGGCGGCGCACCGTCGTCGTCGACCTCCATCGACACCGGCAACGCGCGCGTCGGATCCAGCACGCTGACCAGCGTCCAGCGGCCAGCGCTGGCGGCAAGATCCACCGCGCTGCGGCCTGTCGCATCCAGCGTCTGTGCATCCACGCCAAGCGTGAGCAGGCGCTGCACCAGCGCAATGCGACGGCGCCTCGGCCATGCAGGCCAGGTGCAGCGCATTCTCGCCGGCGCCATCGCAGGCGCGCGCATCGGCACCCGCCGCTGAGCAGCACGTCCAGTCGCCGGCAAGGCGCCGGCGCGTGCGCATTCCAGCAGCGGGGTGCGGCCCTGGCCGTCCTGTGCTTGCACGTCGGCACCGGCATCCAGCAGTGCACTGCAGACGCCGGGATGGCCAGCGAACGCGGCTTCGTGCAGGGCCGTGCGGTCGCGGCGATCGCGCGCATCCACCCTCGCCTTGTGCCGCAGCAGCAGTTGCACGCCGGCAGGATCGTCCTCTTCGGTGCCGGCTGCGGCGAGCAGGACCGGCTGGCCCCCGCTGGGCTCGGTCTTGGCGCCACGCTCCAGCAGGAACCGCGCCAGCCGCCAGTTGCCGGAAGCACACGCGATGCCCAATGGCGACACGCCTTCGGCGTTCACGACGTCCATCTCCGCGCCGGCATCGCGCAGCAATGCGGCCACGCCAGGATCGGAACTGCGCGCGGCATGGTGCAGCGGCGTATTGCCCTCGGCATCGGCGATGCGCGGGTCGGCGCCGTTGGCGAGCAGGGTCATCACCGCTTCCGGGCGCCCGTGCCAGCTGTCGCGGGTGGCGGCCAGCAACGGGGTCATCGACGATGCATGCGCGGTATTGATGTCGACGCCGCGCTCGATCAGCCCGCGCAGCAGGCGCAGGTCCGGCAACACCGCCGCCAGCACCGGCAGGGCACGGCGATCACGGTCCGCGGGCGGCGCCTCGGCGCGCGCATCCGCACCGGCGTCCAGCAGTTGCAGGGCGCGCTCGACCCGACCGCTGCGCGCAGCGGCGTACGCATCTGCGGGTCAGTGCCTCGACATCGACGTTGGCGTTCGGTCTCGCTGGCTGCCGCCGGCGCGAGCGGCGGTGTGTCTTCGACGGCTTCGCCGTGATCATCCGCGTCCATGTCCAGCACCGGCAGGCCATGCACCAGCACCTTCGACGGCGCGGTCTGCAGCAGCGCATGCGACAGCGGCAGCGCCACTGCATAGGCGATCACCGCGATCAGGCGCGCATCGCCTGCCAGCAAGCCCGGCCAGCCAAGCGCGATCCCGCCGGCCAGCAACAGCCACACCGGCACCGCGACCTGCAGGCCGCTCCAGGCACTGCGTTCATGCGTTGCCAAGAGCGTCGAGATGCTTTCCGATGCTGCCGCCTTGCCGTTCCAGGCCATGCCAGAGCGGCCAGTAACGCCAGAACACAAGCAGCAGGAATGCGCCTGCGGTGCTCATTGCCAGCACCGGCAACAAGTCCGGCGCGACCAGCAAGGCGTGCAACGGCCATGCAGCCAAGCGCCACGGCGAGCACGAAGCCGCCGCCCCACGCCAGCGCCAGCGCACCGGCGTCGCGGGCCAGCCGCGACCCGCGCTGGGTGCCGCGCAACAGCGCGATGCCGAGCGCCATCGGCGCCTGCGCGAGCCAGGCCAGCGGACCGGCACTACCGACATCGAACCAGCAACCAGCGGCCAGCAGCAACGAGACGGCGATCAGCGCGGCCGCAAGTTCCGGGCCGACGCTCAGGCATCGGTGCCCCAGTCCTCGGTCATCGGATCGGCCATGGTCGGCGGGAACTGCACATGGAAGCCGCGCGACACCAGGTTGGTGCGCACCACGTCGGGATCTTCCAGCGCCAGCTTGCGGCCAGGCGCCAGGTCGACGTCGAGCACGAACTGCAGCGCGCCCAACTGCGTGCGCAGCGGTTCGGGCAGGCGGGAAAAATCATCGCGGGCGGCGAGATAGAGATAGGTATCGGCCTTTTTCAGGCTCTTGTAGACGAATGCATGCATCGCGATGCGCGGCGTGACTCCCGGGGATGCGCCGATTGTGCGGCAAAGCGTGCAGCGACGGAACCGCGACTGCGACAGAAGCCGAAGACCGATCCCGAACGATGCCATCCGCGCCATCCCGCGAGCAGGGTCATCACCACCTTCGGCACAAGCGCACGCCGCATCGGCTGCTAACCTTCCGCCATTGGTTTTCCGGGAAAGCCCCATGCGCACTGCTCCGCTGCTCGCCGCCCTGTTGTTGACCAGCCTGTCCGCCGTCGCCGCGGAACCGATCACGCTGACCCAGGCCATGGCCGACCCCGACTGGATCGGACCGCCGGTCGAGGCCGCGTGGTGGCGCTGGGATGGCCAGGCCGCGCAGTACCTGCTCAAGCGCGACGGTGCCAGCATCCGCGACCGCTGGCAGGTCGGCATCGACGGCGGCACGGCCGTGCGCCTGGACGGCAGCGCGCTGGCCGACATCGACAGCGGCGATGCGGTGTTCGATGCGGCGGCCACGCGCAGCGCATTCGTGCGCAATGGCGATGTGTTCGTGCGCGACCTGCGCAGCGGCGCGCTCACCCAGCTCACGCGCACGATCGATCGCGAATCGCGCCCGCAGTGGAGCCACGACGGTGGCCTGGTCTGGAAAGTCGGTGATGCGTGGTATCGCTGGGATGGGCGCAGCGTGGTCCAGGCCGCACTGCTCAAGGCCGAGGATGCGCCGGGCAAGCCGCCCAAGGCCGACGACCTGCGCGACCGCCAGCTGCGCCTGATCGACACCCTGCGCGATGATCAGCGCCCGCCGCGAAGCTGCTCGCGAACAGGACGACGCCTGGCGCGCCGCCGACAAGACCCGCGCACCGGAACCGATCTGGCTGGGCAAGGACGTCGACATCGCCGACAGCGCGCTCTCGCCCGATGGTCACTGGCTGCTGGTCGCCACCACCGAGAAGGGCGCGGACACCGGCACCGCCGGCAAGATGCCGAAATACGTGACCGAATCCGGCTACGAGGAATTCGAGGACGTGCGCACCCGCGTCGGCCGCAATGATCCGCTGCCGCACAAGCTCTGGCTTGCGGAGATTTCCACCGGCAAGCTCCGCGAACTCGCGTTCGACGCATTGCCCGGGATCAAGGACGACCCGCTGGCGGCGATGCGCAAGGCCGCCGGCAAGGACCCGCTGAAGGGCAATCGCACGCTGCAGGTTGCGGCCCTGCAATGGACCAGCGACAGCAACAACGTGGCGGTGATGCTGCGCGCGGTCGACAACAAGGACCGCTGGATCGCCAGCATCGACCTGGCCAATGCGACGCTGCAATCGCGCCATCGCCTGCATGACGACGCCTGGATCAACTGGGGCTTCAACGATTTCGGCTGGCTGCCCGACGGCAGCACGCTGTGGTACCTGTCCGAGGAAAGCGGCTACTCGCATCTGTACACGCTCGACGGCAGCACCCGCACCCAGCTCACGCAGGGCCGCTGGGAAGCTTCGGAAGTGCAGCCTGCCCGCGATGGCCGCGCGTTCTATTTCCTGTGCAACCGCACGCAGCCCGGCGACTATGAAGTGTGTCGGGTGCCGGTCGGCGGTGGCGATGTGCGCGAAGTCACCGCACTGGACGGCGTCGAGAATTTTGCGCTTTCGCCCGATGGTTCGAAGTTGCTGGTCAGGCATTCGTCGGCCTACGTGCCGCCGCAACTTGCCGTGGTCGATGCAGCCGGCGGACCTGCACGCGAGCTGACCGACACCCGCACGGCCGACTTCAAGGCGCGCACCTGGATCGCAGCCACAAACCGTGCAGGTCCCCAGCAAGCATGGCGCCGGCACCATCTGGGGCAAGCTCTACACGCCGGCGACCATGGACGCCGGTCAGCAAGTATCCGATCGTGATGTTCGTGCACGGCGCCGGTTACCTGCAGAACGTCAGCGCGCGCTATCCGAATTATTTCCGCGAACAGATGTTCCACAACCTGCTGGTGCAGCAGGGCTACATCGTGCTGGACCTGGACTACCGCGCCAGCGAAGGCTACGGCCGCGACTGGCGCACCGCGATCTACCGCTGGATGGGCAAGCCCGAACTCGAGGACTACCTGGACGGCCTGGACTGGCTGGTCGACAACAAGCAGGGCGACCGCGACCGCGTCGGCATCTACGGCGGCAGCTATGGCGGCTTCATGGCCTTCGTCGCGCTGTTCAAGGCAGCCCGGCGTGTTCAAGGCCGGCGCCGCGCTGCGCCCGGTCAGCGACTGGTCGCAGTACAACCACGAATACACGTCCAACATCCTCAACACGCCGGAGCTCGACCCGGAAGCCTACAAGCGCTCATCGCCGCTGGAATATGCAGACGGCCTGCAGGACAACCTGCTGATCGCGCACGGCATGATCGACGACAACGTGTTCTTCAAGGACTCGGTGATGCTGACCCAGAAGCTGATCGAACTGCGCAAGGACAAGTGGGAACTCGCGCCGTATCCGCTGGAGCGCCACGGCTTCGTGCATCCCGACAGCTGGTATGACGAATATCGCCGGATCAATGAATTGTTCGAACGGACGTTGAAGTAAGGTTTCCAGGACGCCCGCGCATGCTTCGCATCACCGACCTCAAACTGCCGCTGGACCATGACGAGGCTGCGCTCGCCGCGGCGATCATCGCGCGCCTCGAAATCGCTGCCGAAGAACTGACCGGCTACAGCGTCGCCAAGCGCAGCTACGACGCGCGCAAGCGCACGGCCATCGTGCTGATCTATTCGGTGGACGTGGACACGCCACGCGAGGCGGACATCCTGCAGCGCTTGCAACAGGATCCCGATGCGTTCGGCGGCAAGATTGCACCGACGCCGGACACGACGTACAAATTCGTCACCAAGGCACCGGCGCAATTGCCGCTGCGTCCGCTGGTGATCGGCATGGGCCCGTGCGGCCTGTTTGCCGGCCTGGTGCTGGCGCAGATGGGGTTTCGGCCGATCATCCTGGAGCGCGGCAAGGCGGTGCGCGAACGCACCGTGGACACGTTCGGGTTGTGGCGCAAGAAGGTGCTGGATCCGGAGTCCAACGTGCAGTTCGGCGAAGGCGGCGCGGGCACGTTTTCCGACGGCAAGCTCTACAGCCAGATCAGCGACAAGCTGCACCACGGGCGCAAGGTGCTGAGCCGAGTTCGTCGCCGCCGGTGCGCCCGAGGAAATCCTCTACGTCAACAAGCCGCACATCGGCACCTTCCGGCTGGTGTCGATGGTCGAACGCATGCGCGCGACCATCGAATCGCTGGGCGGCGAAATCCGCTTCAGCAGCCGTGTCGATGATGTGCTGGTCGAAACCGATGCGGCCGGCGTGCGCCATGTGCGTGGCGTGACGCTTGCCAGCGGCGAACAACTGCGCGCCGACCATGTGGTGATGGCGCTCGGCCACAGCGCGCGCGACACCTTCGCGATGCTGCACGCGCGCGGCGTGTTCGTCGAAGCAAAGCCGTTCTCGGTCGGCTTCCGCATCGAGCATCCGCAGTCGCTGATCGACCAGGCGCGCTTCGGCCAGCAGGCCGGCCATGCAATGCTGGGTGCAGCCGATTACAAACTGGTGCACCACGCCAGCAACGGTCG
Source organism: uncultured Gammaproteobacteria bacterium (assembly GCA_963714905.1). Lineage (GTDB taxonomy): Bacteria > Pseudomonadota > Gammaproteobacteria > Xanthomonadales > Xanthomonadaceae > Thermomonas. The sequence goes on along the minus strand of CAVQPZ010000007.1, from coordinate 152,249 downwards.
TTCGGTGTACAGCTTCTGCATGTGCCCGGGCGGTACCGTCGTGGCCGCGGCCAGCGAGCCCGGCCGCGTGGTCACCAATGGCATGAGCCAGTACTCGCGCAACGAGCGCAACGCCAATGCCGCGCATCGTGGTCGGGATCACGCCCGAGGATTTCGCGCCGTATGGTGAAGGATCCGCTGGCCGGCATCGCCCTGCAGCGGCATTGGGAAGCGCAGGCATTCGCGCTGGGTGGCGGCGACTACTGCGGCACCGGCGCAACTGGTCGGTGATTTCATCGCCAACCGCGCATCCACCCAGCTCGGCGCGGTGCTGCCGTCGTACACGCCGGGCATCACGCTGGGAACGCTGGACGAAGCGCTGCCGCGCTACGCCATCGATGCGATCCGCGAGGCATTGCCCGCCTTCGAAAAACAGATTCGCGGTTTTGCCATGCACGACGCGCTGCTGACCGGCGTGGAGACGCGCACCTCGTCACCACTGCGCATCACCCGCGGCGAAGACGGCCATAGCCGCAACACACGCGGCCTGTTCCCGGCCGGCGAAGGCGCGGGTTATGCCGGCGGCATCCTGTCGGCGGGCGTGGACGGCATCAAGACTGCCGAAGCGGTGGCGCGCAGCATTCTCGCAGGGACCTGACAGGCGAACCTCAGCGCTCTCAATGGCGATTGATCCGCCGATGCCTCAGCGCGCGCTGGCCCCTGATCCGCGACCTCAGCCGCTCCAGGATCGCCACCACACCCATGCCGCCGGCGGTGCAGATGCTGACCAGGCAACGGCCACCGCCGCGCTGCTTCAGTTCCTTGGCGGCAGTGGCGACGATGCGCGCGCCGGTCGCGGCGAACGGATGGCCGGTCGCCAGCGATGAGCCATTGAGTTGATCTTGGCCGGATCGATGCGGCCCAGTGGCGCGTCCAGGCCCAGCCGGTTCTTGCAGTAGTCCTCGCTCTCCCACGCCCGCAAGGTGCACAGCACCTGCGCGGCGAAGGCTTCGTGGATTTCGTAGAAATCGAAATCCTGCAGGGTCGAGACCGTTGCGCTTGAGCATCTCGGCGACGGCCACGGTCGGCGCCATCAGCAGGCCTTCGCCATGCACGAAGTCGACCGCCGCGGACTGCGCGTCGCGCAGGTGGCAGAGCACTTCATGGCCATGCTCGGCCGCCCATTCGTCGGTGGACAGCAGGCAGGCCGATGCGCCATCGGTCAGCGGCGTGGAATTGCCGGCGGTCAGCGTGCCCTTGCCCGAGGTCTTGTCGAACGCCGGCTTCAGCGTCGCCAGTTTTTCGAGGCTGGAATCCGGGCGCATGATGTTGTCGCGCGCGACGCCGCGGAAACTCACCACCAGGTCGTCGAAGAAACCGCGCTCGTAGGCGGCGGCCAGCTTGTGGTGCGAGGCGACCGCCAGTTCGTCCTGCGATTCACGTGCGATGTGCCACTGCGCGCGCCATGTCCTCGCAGTGCTGGCCCATCGACTTGCCGGTGCGCGGTTCGGCCACGCCGGGGAAATCCGGCTTGAGTTCGCGCAGCGAAAAACCCTTGAACGCCGCAAGCTTTTGCCCGAAGGTCTTTGCTGCGGCGGCCTTGAGCAGGCGCCGGCGCAACGATCTTGCCGTACACGATCGGCACGTCGGAGGTGGTGTCCGAACCGCCGCCGATGCCGACCTGGATCTGTCCGGTCGCGATCTTGCCGGCGATGTGCACGATCGTGTCCAGCGAGGTGCCGCACGCGCGTTGCAGGGTGATGCCGGGCGTCAGCGGCGACAGGCCGGACGACAGCGCCGCCTCGCGGCCGAGGTTCCAGTCCGACGAGTGCTTGATCACCGCGCCCATCGCCACTTCGCCGAGTTGCTGCCCGTGCAGGCCGAATTTCTCGACCAGCGCGCCCAGCGTGCGCACCGACATGCCGAGGTTGCCGACATCGGCATAGGCCGTGTTCTGCCGGCAGAACGGGATGCGGACGCCGCCAAGAATGGCGACAGGACGACCATGCAACATCGGACACCTCGGGGCTGTGCCCGCCGCGCGGGCATAATGGGCAAGTGTAGCGCCGCCGCGCTGAGCGATAACTCGATAACCGCATGAACCCACTCGACCCATCCGAATTCCGCGGCGTGATCGCGCTCGAACTTCGCGACGGCGATCCGCCGAAGCAGGCCGCGTTGCGGGCCGATGCCGCGGGCGAGCTGGCGACCCAGCTGGGCCGCGACCTGGCCAAGCTGGTCCCGGCCGCAGGCGACGTGCGACCTGGCGCTGTTCGCCGCCCATTTCGATCCCGCCGAAGCGCTGCGCCCGGGCTGGCCGCTGCATCGCCGGATCACGGAATTGCTGCAACGCGCGCCGGGGCAGCTCAGCAGGGACCACGCATCGTCGGCTTCGGGGCTGACGCATCGGGCGACGTGCCGCAACCGCTGCAATGCGATGCCGCGCTGGCCGGTGGCGGCTTGCGCGTGATGCCCTTCGTCCTGCGTGGCGAAGCTGCCGCAAGCGCGGGCGCGCAACTGGAAGAGGTGCTGCTGGACCGCGGCATGGCCGCCGCCGATGCCGCGCTTGCGCTGCAGGACGGCTTGGGCGCGCGCATCGAACACGTGCGCTACCTCAGCCTGCACGACCTCGTCGCGATGAGCGCGATGCAATACGCCAACGTGGGCCTTGAACCGCTGTGGACGCTGCTGGAAACCGCATTGCTGGAACCGGACGCGGAAGCCTGGCTGGATGCCGGCCAGGAACCACTCGCGCGTTATGCCGATGGCGAAGTGCGCATCGCCCTGTTCGATCCCTGCGGCATGGCGCGGCGCGCTATGCCGCCGGCGTGGAAGACGCGACGAAACTCGAACGCGGCTTCACCATGTTCCAGGCCCGCCAGCGTCAGTTCGCCGCCGTGCTCGAAGCACACGGCGTGCCCGTGCAGTTCGTGCATTGCGCCGATGGCAACGATGCGGAGTGTTTGCGTTAGCGAACGACCTTGATCACCCCGCACGCCACCCGAGCACCGGCATTGCCGGCTGGCTGGCTGGTGTAATCATCCGGCGCGGCGTGCACCACGAACGCGCGACCGGCGATGTCGTTGCCGGCACCACCGCCCAGGCTGACGCCCATGACGTGCGTGTCGATCCTCGCCACGCCCTTGGCATCGGCAACGATGTTGTCGCTGTCGCCGGCATGGTGCGCACCCTGCATCGCGCGACCATGCGGTTGCCCGGCCGGATTGAAGTGGCCGCCGGCGCTGGAGGCATCGGCCGCGCTGCAATCGCCTTTCTCGTGGATATGGAAGCCGTGGCTGCTGCCGGGGCTGAAAGCCACCGACCTCACCGGTGACATGCACGCCGTCCTGCATCGACACCAGGGTCAGCTTCCCGCTGACCAGGCTGCCCGAAGCACTGGCGAGGTTGGCCTCCGCTTGTTGCGCGGTGCTGGGGCCGCTCATCGGCTTCACCGGCCGAGGCGGCCGGCTTCGTTGTCGCCGGGGTGCTGCGACCGGCCAGTGCGAATGCCAGCGCGACGGTCAGGATGGAAGCATGGCGATGCGCGTGCATCCACATGGCAAGACTCCTCATGGTTTTGATCCCGGCAAGTCTGCGGGGTGTGCGGTTCAGCGTGGATGAAGATGGCGGATCAGCGTCGCTTGCGTGATGCGCCCAGCTTGCGGCTCACGGTATTGCGGCCCGAGCCCAAGCCGCAGTGCCGCATCGCCGCGATGGCCATCGCAATGGTCCAGCGCCGCCTGCAGCAACACCTGCTCGAATTCGCGCTTGGCATCGGCATGCAGGTCCTGCGCACCAGCGGCGAGGCGCTCGCGCGCCCACACGTCCAGCGCGCGCTGCCAGGTCGCGGCATCGCCATCGGCGTTGTGCGACGTCGGCAACGCATCGGCAAGATCGGCCACGCCGATGGTGTCGCCCGGCGCCAGCACGGCCAGCCGCCAGCAGATGTTTTCCAGCTCGCGCACATTGCCCGGCCAGTCGTGCGTCCGCAGGCGTTCCAGCGCGGCCTTGCCGAACGTCTTCGCGGGTACCTGCAATCGGGCCGAGGCATTGGCAAGGAACCGCGCGGCCAGCTGCGGGATGTCCTCGCGGCGCTCGCGCAACGGCGGCAGCGGAAGGCGCACCACGTCCAGCCGATGCAACAAGTCGGCGCGGAAGCGGCCTTGCTCGACCAGCGCCTGCAAGGGTTGGTGGGTCGCGGCGATCACTCGCACATCGACACGGATCAGCTCGCGGCCACCGACGCGGAAGAACTCGCCTTCGGCCAGCACCCGCAACAGGCGCGTCTGCAGCGCCAACGGCATGTCGCCGATCTCGTCCAGGAACAGCGTGCCGCCATTGGCCTGTTCGAAGCGGCCGATGTGGCGTTTGCTGGCCCCGGTGAACGCGCCGGCCTCGTGGCCGAACAATTCCGACTCCAGCAGTTCCGAGGGAATCGCCGCGGTGTTGAGTGCCACGAACGGGCGCGATGCGCGTGGTGATTCGCGATGCAGCGCGCGCGCCACCAGTTCCTTGCCGGTGCCGGTTTCACCGGTGATCAGCACCGACAGCGGCGCTTGCGCCAGCCGCCCGATCGCACGGAACAGCGCGCGCATCGCCGGCGCTTCGCCGATCAGCTGGGCGTCGCCAACAGCCGTCTCCTGCGAGGGCAATGCCGTGGCAGCCGTTTCGCGCTCTGGCAAGGCGCGTTGCGCCAGCGCGATGGCTTCGTCCAGGTCGAAGGGCTTGGACAGGAAATCATGCGCACCGCCACGGAACGCACCGGCGGTGCTGGCCACGTCGGTATAGGCGGACATCACCACCACCGGCAGCTGCGGATGCCGCGCCTTGAGCGCATCAAGAAAACCGAACCCGTCCATGCCCGGCATGCGCACGTCGGTGAACACCAGCGCCGGGTGCGGCTCGTCTTCCAGCGCCTGCAAGGCCTTGGCTGCGCCATCAAAGGCAAGCACCGCGTAGCCGGCATCACGCAGTGCCTGCGCCAGCACGAAGCGCACGCTGCGGTCGTCGTCGACCACCCAGATGCGGGTTGCTTCAGTCATCGTAGCCACCTTGCGGATCGCTGCCGTCATCGATGCCATCCATCTCGACAAGCGGCAACGGCAGCAACAAGGCGAACACCGTGTGCCCGGGCCGTGAGCGATAACTCAGCGAGCCGCCGTGTTCGCGCGCGATCTGCTGGGCCAACGCCAAACCCAGCCCACTGCCTTCGGCACGGCCCGATACCAGCGGCAAAAAGATGCGCTCGGCCAGGTCTTCCGGCACGCCGCGACCGTCGTCGGAGATCTCGATGCGCAAGGCCAGCCGGTGCGGCACATCGCCGATCAGGACGTGGTGTTCGGCGCGCGTGCGCAGCTGCACATTGGTGGCACCGGATTCGATCGCGTTGCGCACCAGGTTCCACAGCGCCTGGCTCAGGCGGTCGGCATCGCCGGGGAATTCTGGCAGCGAGGGATCGTAATCGCGCTGCAAGCGCGTCGCCCATCCTGCATCGCTCTCGGCCAGGCGCAGCACGCGTTCGAGTACCGCATGGATGTTGAGCGGCTCGAACCCGCGCGGCGGCGCCGGCGACAGCAGCTGGTCCACCAGGGCCGCCAAGCGTTCGACCTCGGTTTCGATCAGTTCGGTGAGCGCGAGTGCATCACCTTCGCTGCGCCGCGCCAGCAACTGCGCCGCACCCTTGATGCCGGCAAGTGGATTTCGAAGTTCATGCGCCAGTCCCTTGAGCGAGGCCGACAGCGCCGAGGGCAACAACCGCGCCGGATCATCGCCCGGAAATTCATCGACCGGATGCGCTTCCAGCCAATATCCAGCCGTCATGGCATCCGCCATCGGACTCAGCAGCAGGTCGGCAAAATGCGTGTCGTCATGGCCGGGGAATGCCATCGGCATCCGGCGCAGCCGCAGCGCATCGCCAGCAGCCTGTTCCAGCGCCGACGCCAGGCGCTGGCTGTCGCGTTCCAGGGCTGAAACCGGCAAGCCAATCAGGCGCCGGCAACCGACCCCGAGCCACTGGCCAGCCGCGCGGTTGGCATTGCGGATGGTGCCGGTCGCATCCAGCCGCAACACCGGCGTGGCCAGGGCGTCGAGCATGGGATCCGGGGCGGGGGCGGGCTGCATTGCACTAATTTAGTGCAAACACTGACTCAGTGCCCAGCCTCACGCATGGCCATCCTCAATGCATCGTAGTTGAGGATCAGCCGTTCGGGCGGTTCCCGCACCAGTTTCTCGGTCGCCATCCGCACTGGCGCCGACGGCAGCCCCAGGAAATCGAACACGCGGTCGCATTCGCGCTGCGGATTGGCAGCCAGTGCTTCGTAGTGCAGATGCAGGCAACGATGCTCGGCAAACGCGGCCTCGAACTCCTGTCGCCGACGCCGGGTTTCCGCGATGTCGGCGATGCAATCGTCGATGTCGACGTCGAACGGTTCGATCCGCGGCAATGCGCCGCCGCTCGGGACATTGGTCACACCGGTCTGGCGCAACACCACCTGGTGCGACACATAGCGTTGCAGCAAATCGTCGCGATGCAGGAACACGATGCCGATGTCGGTATCGGTTTCGACCAGCCGACGAACGTCATGCCAACGCGGTTGCACCAGCTCATCGAACTTGAGCTTGAAGCCGCAGGCCTGGGCGCCGCGCGCATCGAAGAAATGCTTGTAGAGCACGCGCTCGGGATGTTCGAAGCGCTGCTGTTCCAGCGCCTGCTGGAATCCCGGCACTTGCTCGCAGGAAGCGGCCAGGTGGCCGTCCATCCCGACCATCGCATCGCCGCCCCAGACTTCACCATGCGAAATCAGTTGCGGGTGGCTGCGCAAAAGCCGCACCAGCATGGTGCTGCCGGTGCGCGCGGCGCAGGCGATCATGTACAGGTCGGTGCGCAGGCGGATCATCGGTTGATGCCTGCAGGTCCGGCAAACGTCATGGTGATCACGGCGCGGGCGCGACCACCGACGCATTCAATGCAAAAAGAATGCGCAAGTCTTCGGCATCAAAGATCGCTTGCGGGCTGTCGCCATCGTCCTGCGCACGGTAGTGCTGGTGGAACGCGCGCACCGCGGCGGCCCGATCGGCCAGCGAATAGCCGACTGCAGCCATCGCCAGCCATGGATCGAAGCCGGCGGGCGGATCGACCAATTCACCCTGCGGCCAACGACCGAAGCCGGCATCGGCAAGTGTTTTCCACGGGAAGCGCGCGCCCGGATCGACCTTGCGCCTCGGCGCCAGGTCCGAATGACCAATCACCTGCGTGCGCGGGATACCGAGGCGCGTGCATACGTCATCCAGCAGCCGGATGATCGAAGCGATCTGCGCATCGGTATAGGGTTCGCCGCGCTCGTTGTCGATCTCGATGCCGATCGAGGCTGAATTGAGATCGGTGATCGTGCCCCACGAACCGCCGCCTGCGTGCCAGGCGCGTTTGCCGTCATCGACCAGCTGGTAGGTGTGGCCGTCGTCGCCAATCAGATAATGCGCACTGACCTTGCCGCCTCGATTGGCACTGCGCAGGGTGTCGAGGCTTTGCTGCACCGATTGCTGCTCGGTGGCATGCAACACGATGATCACCGGCTTGCGCTCGTCGAAGTTCGGCGACGGCACCCAGGTCGCCATCGGGTTGTGGCTGGAGGGGGCATGCGCGCACGCACCCAGCACTGCGACGCAGGACAGCAAGCCAATCGCCAAGGTCTTGTTCATGGCAGCATTGAAGCGGCGGCGCCCGTGCATTGCAACCAATACGTCCGCAATCGCGCACATGCCATGCGATTCGAGCGCCCAGCCAGCACCAACCCGACGTGGAAAGTTTCGCGAGCAACGATCGTGCACACGGTGCTTTCATCGTCTAAGCTCGAGAAATGCTGCACTGCAGCGCAATTCTCGGGAGCGCAATGAAGGCAGCATCCCCAATCGGGCTGTACGACCCCCGTGACGAGCGGGATGCCTGCGGCTTTGGCTTGATTGCGCAGCTGGACGACGCGCCAAGCCGTGCGCTGGTCGATGCCGCGCTGGTGGCGCTGGCACGCATGACCCATCGCGGTGGCGTGGCCGCGGATGGACTGAGCGGTGATGGTTGCGGGCTGCTGTTGAAACAACCGGACAAGTTCCTGCGCACGTTGGCACGCGAATCGAAAATCGCGTTGGGTAGCCAATTCGCGGCCGGCCTGGTGTTCCTGCCGCATGACGAAACGCTGGCCGCACAAGCGCGAGAAACACTGCGCGCGGCATTGGCCGAAGTGCAGCTGGCCATCGCCGGTTGGCGCGTGCTGCCACTCGACAGCGACGCCTGCGGCGTTTCCGCGCGCAAGACCATGCCACGCATCGAACAAGTGTTCGTGACGCCCTTGCTGGATGTCGAAGGCGCGCGTCCCACGCCGGATGCTTTCCGGCTGGCGCTGTATCTGGCGCGCCGCCGCGCCAGCCAGCGGCTGCGCGACATCATGGATTTCTACGTGGTCAGCCTGTCGCCGGACAGCATCGGCTACAAGGGCATGGTGCTGCCGGAGCGGCTGCCACAGTTGTACCCGGACCTGCAGCGCGCCGAACTGGAAAGCAGCGTGGTGGTGTTCCACCAGCGCTTCTCGACCAATACCAGTTCGCGCTGGTCGCTGGCGCAGCCGTTCCGCATGCTCGCCCACAACGGCGAGATCAACACGATTGCCGGCAATCGCGGCTGGGCACAGGCGCGTGCGCATACCTGGCGCAGCGAACGGCTGGACCCGCGCGAATTCGATCCGGTGATCGAATGTGACGGCTCGGATTCGCAAAGCCTCGACGCCATGCTCGAGCTGCTGGAAACCGGCGGCATGGACGCGCTGAAGGCGATGCGCATCCTGATTCCACCGGCGACCCAGTCGCTGGAATACAAGGACGCCGACCTCGCCGCGTTCTACGAGTACTACGCGCTCAACAGCGAGCCGTGGGACGGCCCAGCCGGGATCGTCCTGTTCGACGGCCGCTACGCCGCGTGCACGCTGGACCGCAACGGCCTGCGTCCGGCACGCTGGCAGCTGGGCCGCGACCGCACGTTCATGATCGCCTCGGAAGCGGGTGTGTGGGACGTGCCGGCAGCCGACATCGTGGCCCGCGGCAAGCTCGGGCCCGGGCAGATGATCGCCGCCGACCTGCGCGACGGCAGCTTGCTGGACAGCGATGCGATCGACGCGATCAACCGCGCGCGCGCGCCATACAAGCGCTGGCTGCGGCAGGGCATGACCTACCTGCAAAGCGAGCTGATCGATCCGGGTCTGGCCGACGAACCGTTCGATGCGTCCACCCTGGCCGGTTTCCAGAAACTGTTTCAGCTCACCCGCGAGGAACGCGAGAAAGTCTTGCGTCCACTGGCAGAAGCCGAGGCAGAAGCGATCGGCGCGATGGGCGATGACGTGCCGATGGCCACGCTGTCGCAGCATGTACGCCCGCTCTACGACCGCTTCCGCCAGGCATTCGCGCAAGTCACCAATCCGCCGATCGATCCGTTGCGCGAGGACTGCGTGATGTCGCTCGCGACCCAGTTGGGACGCGAAGGCAATGTGTTCGTCGATGCCGGCAGCACCGTGCACCACGTGCACCTGAATTCGCCGGTGCTGTCGCAACGCAAGGTGCGGCAATTGCTGGCGATGCCGCCCTACGAGGATGCGCATCGCTACATCGAGCTCGGCTTCGATGCCGACGAAGGCCTGCGCTGCGCGATCGAACGCGTCTGTGCACAGGCCGAGGCCGCCGCGCGCGACGGCGTGCTGTTGCTGATCCTCAGCGACCGCCGGCCACGCTGCGGGCAGCTGATGCTGCATGCATTGCTGGCCACCGGTGCGGTGCACCAGCACCTGGTGCGCAAGGGTCTGCGTTGCGACATCAACCTCATCATCGAAACCGGCACCGCACGCGACGCGCACCATATGGCCTGCCTGATCGGCTTCGGCGCGACGGCGGTGTATCCATATCTGGCCTACCAGACCCTGCACGACCTCGGCGTGCGCGGCATCCTGCTGACAAAGCATGGCGAGGTCGCGCAGATCGGCCGCAGCTACCGTCGCGGGATCAAGAAAGGCTTGCTGAAGATCATCTCGAAGATGGGCATCAGCACGATTGGCAGTTATCGCGGTGCGCGCCTGTTCGAGATTGTCGGACTGGATCGCGCCGTGGTCGAGCTGTGCTTCGCCGGCACGCCTTCGAGGATCGGCGGCGCCGATTTCGAGGCCTTGCAGTCCGATGCGCAAAAACTCGCCACGCGTGCTTGGGACAACAACGTGCTGCCGGATTTCGGCGGCCTGCTGCAGTACTCGCCGGAGGGCGAATACCACCAGTTCAATCCCGATGTGGTGCAGGCGCTTTTGCGCGTCACCCAGAGTGGCGAGCCCGCCGACTGGACGCGCTATGCCGATGCGGTGAATCACCGTCCACCGGCTGCGCTGCGCGACTTGCTGGCGCTGACTACCGACGCGTGCACGCCGATCGACATCGATCAGGTCGAAGGCATCGACAAGATCGTGCGTCGCTTCGACACCGCCGCGATGAGCCTGGGTGCGTTGTCGCCGGAAGCGCACGAGGCGCTGGCCATCGCGATGAACCGACTTGGCGGCCGCAGCAATTCCGGCGAAGGCGGCGAAGACCCGGTGCGCTACGGCACCGACAAGGTCTCGAAGATCAAGCAGATCGCGTCGGGCCGGTTCGGGGTCACGCCCGAATATCTGGTCAATGCCGAGGTCCTGCAGATCAAGATGGCGCAGGGTGCCAAGCCCGGCGAAGGCGGCCAACTGCCTGGCCACAAGGTCAACGAACTGATCGCGCGCCTGCGCCATGCGAAGCCCGGCATCGGCCTGATCTCACCGCCACCGCATCACGACATCTATTCGATCGAAGACCTGGCCCAGCTGATCTTCGACCTGAAGCAGGTCAATCCGCAGGCGCTGGTCTCGGTGAAGCTGGTCAGCCATGCCGGCGTCGGCACCATTGCCACCGGCGTTGCGAAAGCCGGCGCCGACCTGATCACGATTTCCGGCCACGATGGCGGCACCGGTGCCAGTCCGCTGTCGTCGATCCGCTACGCCGGCGTGCCGTGGGAACTTGGCCTGTCCGAAGCACGCCAAGCACTACTCGCGAACGATTTGCGCGAACGCGTGATCGTGCAGGCCGATGGCGGATTGAAGACGGGCCTCGATGTCATCAAGGCCGCACTGCTGGGCGCGGAAAGTTACGGCTTCGGCACCGCGCCGATGATCGCGCTGGGCTGCAAATACCTGCGCATCTGCCACCTCAACAATTGCGCGACCGGTATTGCGACGCAGGACCCGCAACTGCGCGCGAATCATTTCACCGGCCTGCCCGAGCGCGTCGAGAATTTCTTCCGCTGCCTGGCAGAAGAGGTTCGCGGCTATCTTGCGCAACTCGGCGTGCACACGCTGGGCGAGATTGTCGGTCGCACGGATTTGCTGCATCAGATCGATGCGCTGGAAGCGACCGGCGAACGCATCGACCTTTCGCCGCTGCTGGCCAGCGATGGCCTGGCGCATGGCGGTCATTGCGGTACGCCGGCACTGGCGGTCGATCCCAAGGGTCTGGCAGCGCAGCTTGAACAGGACCTGGCCGATGTCATCGCACATTCGCGCGGTGGACGTTTCGCCTACGAAATCGGCAATACCGACCGCAGTATTGGTGCGCGTCTCTCGGGACGGATCGCACGCCAGCATGGCGACCACGGCATGCGCGATGCACCGATCGATTTGCACTTCAGCGGTACTGCCGGGCAGAGTTTCGGCGCGTTCCTCGCCAGTGGCCTGCGGCTATCGCTGGAAGGCGAAGCGAACGATTACGTCGGTAAGGGCATGGCCGGCGGACGCATCGTGATCAAGCCACCCAGCGATGCACGCTTCGTGGCCTGCGATACGCCGATCCTCGGCAACACCTGCCTGTATGGCGCGACCGGCGGCGAACTGTATGCCGCTGGTCATGCGGGCGAACGCTTCGCGGTGCGCAATTCCGGCGCAGTCGCGGTGGTTGAAGGCGTTGGCGATCATTGCTGCGAATACATGACCGGCGGCGTGGTCGCGGTGCTGGGCCGTACCGGCCTGAACTTCGGTGCCGGCTTCACCGGCGGCATGGCCTACGTGCTCGACCTGGATCGCGATTTCGTCGATCGCTACAACCACGAACTCATTGATATCTTGCGCATCAACAACGAAGGCTTCGAGGCCTACCGCTCGCACCTCAATGCGTTGCTGGAAGCGCACGTGGCGCATACCGGCAGCGTGTTCGCGGCACGCATCCTCGAAGACGCCCGCGATTTCCTCGGCAAGTTCTGGCTGGTCAAGCCGAAGGCGGCGAGCCTTGAATCCTTGGTCGAAACACTGAGAAGCGCGGCATGAGCAAGAAGCCACTTTTCAGTTTCCGCGATCAGTCGCGCGAGATGCCCGTGCGCATTCCATTGGAACTGCGCCAGCAAGGCGACTGGGGCGAGTTGTACGGGCGCTTCGGCGAAACCGAGGCCAAGCAACAAGCTGGCCGCTGCCTGGATTGCGGCAATCCTTATTGCAGTTGGGGCTGCCCACTGCACAACCGCATCCCGCAATGGCTGGAGCTGGCCCGCGAAGGCCGCATCCATGAAGCGGCGAGCCTGTGCCACGAAACCAACCCGCTGCCGGAAATCTGCGGGCGCGTGTGTCCGCAGGATCGCTTGTGCGAAGGCGCGTGCACGCTCAATGACGGCTTCGGCGCGGTCACGATTGGTGCGGTCGAAAAATACATCGTCGACACCGCCTTGGCCGAAGGCTGGAAACCCGACCTGAGTTTTGCACCCGACACCGGCAAGCGCGTCGCCGTGGTGGGTGCAGGGCCGGCCGGATTGGCCTGCGCAGATCGGCTGCAGCGTGCCGGCATCCAGGCCACCGTCTTCGACCGCTACGAGCGCATCGGCGGCCTGCTGCAATTCGGCATCCCGACCTTCAAACTGGAACGCGCGGTGATCGACCGCCGTCATGAAATCCTGGAAGGCATGGGCGTCGAGTTCCTGCTGGGCGTGGAGATCGGCCGCGACATCGGCATGGACGAATTGTTGCGCGATTTCGATGCGGTCTTCCTCGGGCTTGGCAGCTATCGCTACACCGACGGCAAGCTGCCCGGGCAGTCGTTGCAGAACGTATTGCCGGCGTTGCCATTCCTGGTCCAGAACGGACGCATTGTTCTTGGCGATGACCCTGAAGGTCGGCCCATCGCCGGCTGGGAAGACCAGGTGACATTGCCCGACCTCAACGGCAAGCGCGTGGTGGTACTCGGCGGCGGCGACACCGGCATGGACTGCGTGCGCAGTGCAGTACGCCTCGGTGCAGCGAGCGTGCGCTGCCTGTATCGCCGCGACGAAGCCAACATGCCCGGCTCCGCACGCGAGGTTGCCAATGCACGCGAGGAAGGCGTCGAGTTCCTGTTCAATTGCCAGCCGCTCGCACTACTTGGCGACGATGCCGTGACGTCCGTGCAAATCGCGCAAACCCGTCTCGGCGAACCCGATGCACGCGGCCGTCAATCGGCCGAAATCGTGCCGGGCAGCGAATCGGTGATGGACGCCGACGTGGTGATCATCGCGTTCGGCTTCCAGCCCGATCCACCGGAATGGCTTGCCGCGCACGAGATCGCGCTGGAAGCCAATGGGCGGATCAAGGTGGCGCCAGCACCGACCTGCAAGACACGCAAGCGCGCCTCAGCCTCATTGCCTTACCAGACCAGCAACCCGAAGGTCTTCGCCGGTGGCGATGGCGTGCGTGGTGCGGACCTGGTGGTGACTGCGACCTATGAAGGACGCGAGGCGGCGGCGGGGATCGTGAAATTGCTGCTGGGCTGATGGTGCCATCCAAACGGCACCCGAAACGCTTACAACAGGGCGACCACCACCGCGAACGCGGCCAGCATTCCCACGATGCCCGGCAACAAGCGCACCCCGTAACGGTGTCCACCCGTAGCGAACGCGACCACAAGCTTGGTGGCGGAATTGGCAGCGAATGCAAACAGGATCGCCACGGTCGCGGCGTGCAGGTCCATCCGCCCGAGGCCGACGAACTGTGCGGCGGAAGCGGCAACGGCATGCACATCGACCAGGCCCGACGCAGCCAGCGTCCACACCAATGCGCCCGCTCCAACGGCATCGCGGATGATCGCCGAGACCAGCATCACTGCGGCCACGATCGCCACGAACATCATCACCTGCAGTGGCTTGAATGCCCGACCGGTCATGGTACTGCCGTCATGTCCGTCGGTGCGGGCGCTTTGCCAGCCGGCAAGGAGCGAAAACCCGAGCGCAACTGCAGCGGCAGCCAGTAGTGGCAAGGCCAGTTGCTTCAGCAATGGTGGCGACAACATCCCGGTCACCAACGCCAGTTGAACCACGGTGCTGAGGTTCGACAAGACCCCGGCTGCCGCATAGTTGGAGGCAAGCGCAGGCAGTTCACGGGACTTGGAACCCATGCTCGCGATGGTCGCGGCACTCGACACGAAGCCACCGGCAAATCCCGCCAGCATCAGTCCCAAGCGTGCGCCGAACATGCGCAGGGCGACATGGCCCGCGGTATTGATCACCATCACCAGGACTGCCAACAGCCACAGCTTGCGCGGGTTCAGGACTTGCCAGGGATCAATCGCGCGATCAGGCAACAAAGGCAACACGATTGCAGCGGAGGCGGCCAGCAACAGGCCGTCGTGCAACTCCTGCGCACTCAGCAGGTGGCGCACCAGGCGATGCAACCAGGTCTTGGAGGCCAGCAGGATCGCGACGATCACGCCGACGCCGGCTGCCAGCGCGGCCTCCTGCATCGCCAGCACGCCGAGCAGGAACACCAGCAACATCGACACTTCCGATGTCAGCCCCGGATCATTCGCACGCGTCTGCCGATAGCTGGCCAACGCAGTCAGCACCACGAAGCCTCCAGCCACCGCAATGCCGACGCCCCCCAGCAACGCCGCGACCGCTCCGGCCAGCGCCAGCAGGCAGAACGTGCGGACGCCCGCACTACCGCGCGTCGAACCTTCGCCCTTGCTGCGTTCGCGTTCGATGCCGATCAGCAAGCCAAGCCCGAGCGCGGCCAACAACCCGGTCAGTTCATCTCCCGGCGTCATGACGCGTCTTTGCCATGGCGCGTGTCGCCTCTGCCGAACAAATCTGGCCTTGCCCGATCACCCGCATCCAGTTCACGTCGCAAACAATGCAAGCGATTGGCACGAGCCCCCTCGTTCCAGGCAACCGGGGAAACGCTCGTCCCCCGTCGCTTGGTCAGCCCAACGGCTTCCGGTGTGAACTCGTCACTGTGGTTATTCCGCTGTTGCATGACACGTATCCTGCCCGATGATGGGGTTTAACTGTCAATTCTGCGGTCGGCCGGCATCTCTGGAAAGCGCGTTTCAAACCTCAGTTGGCGCGACCATTTGCGTGACATCGACCAATTTGGACAGCTCAACAAAACCGATCGGTGGAACCGTCAGCCACGGCAGTGCGAACAGACGATTGGCCAAGCCGGCAGACATGCGCTCGATCTGCTTGCGTTCGCCAGCAAGCCGCGCCTTGAGCAGCGGATCGCGTGTGCCGGCCGCCAGGACGCTCTTGTTGAGCACCCAGGCAAGGGTTCCACATTGGTGAGGCTGGATCGCTCAGCGCCGTCAACGCGACCTTGAAGCGCTCCTCCTGCATCTTCAATCCCGAGTGTGGCCCAAGGCACGACGCACCACGATCATTGCCCGCAAGAAAGCCACTCCACGCCTGGGGCAAGCTCAGCAGGCGCAAGGTGTGTCCGGTCGGTGCCGTATCGAAGACGATGTGATCGAAGTGGCTGCCTTCACCGGACAACAGCGAAACAAATTCGTCGAAGAACGCGATCTCGGTGGTGCAGGCGCCGGACAATTGTTCCCGCACAGTGGAGCGTTCGGTCTCGGTTGTGGCCGTTGACAGTGACGTCTTGCCGACGCCGCCCTTCCCGGTGAAGAACAGGTGCCGGGTCGGATGCGTCAGCAAACCGATGCCGCTTCCCGATCCAGTAGCGTCGACTTGCATCTTGATGCCCTCATATTTCTATTTGATTGATCGTCGGCACTCAATGAATCTTCATGCCGCCTGTGGTCGCCGGCCATTGATGATGGCCACCAGTGACAGCATGACCGGCACCTCAACCAACACGCCCACTACAGTCGCCAAGGCAGCACCGGAGTGCAGGCCAAACAGCGAGATGGCGACTGCAACGGCCAGTTCGAAGAAATTGGAGGTGCCGATCAGGCAGGCGGGGCCAGCAATGTCATGTGGCAGCTTGAGCAATCGCGCCCCCCACCAGCCGACAAAGAAAATACCGTAGGTCTGAAGAATCAACGGGATGGCGATGAGCGCAATCACGACAGGTTGGTCAATGATGGTGCGGGCCTGAAAACCAAACAGCAAAACGACCGTGCCGATCAGGCCCACCATCGACCATGGTTTGATGCGTGCAACAAATCCGGCCAGCGCGCCGGGAGACCGCTTGAGCAGCATCCGGCGAGTAACCATGCCCGCCAGCAGGGGCAACACGACGTACAGCACGGTCGAAAGCACCAGTGTTTGCCATGGCACGGCGACATCGGTTACGCCCAGCAAGAACGCCGCGATAGGAGCGAAGGCGACCACCATGATCAGGTCGTTCACCGACACCTGCACCAGCGTGTAATTGGCGTCGCCCTTGACCAGCTGGCTCCACACGAAAACCATCGCCGTGCAAGGTGCAACGCCCAGCAGGATCATGCCGGCGATGTACTCGCCAGCCAGTTGCGGATCCACCCATGCGGCAAACAGATGCCGAAAAAACAGCACGCCCAGCGCGGCCATGGTGAAGGGTTTGATCAACCAGTTGATGACGATCGTGAGCAGCAGGCCTCGCGGCTTTTTTCCGACGTCTTTCACTGCGAGCCAATCGATCTGGATCATCATCGGGTAAATCATCACCCAGATGAGGATGGCAACCACCAGGTTGACATGGGCAATTTCCATCGACGCCACGGTCTGGAAAACACCGGGCATCCACCACCCGAAACCCACGCCGACGGCAATGCCCAGCGCCACCCATACCGTCAGATACCGTTCAAACAAACCCATGCGTGTCACCCGAGTAAAAATCAAGAAGGCCTATCCAATCGCCTTTTCCCCGCAGATCGCCAGACAGCTCGCCTGCAGCGACGGATATCTCTGGAAGCAATTGTCATCATGCAGCACAAACAAGGCAGTCATGCTGCGGTACCGCGCCAGTTCGGAGTGCTTGGCAGTGGCGGCGCGACTGGACGCAGTGGATGTCACACGCAAAAGAGAGCCGGATCCCGGCGCTCATGCAGTTCGCCCGACGACTACGAGGCTACTGGCGCGGCATCGTCAGCCGGGTGCGTTGGCCAATGCACACCGGCCAGCTGGAAGGGATCAACAACAAGATCAAGGTGATCAAACGCATGGCCTACGGTTACCGCGACAGCGACTACTTCTTCCTGAAGATCAAAGCCGCCTTCCCCGGTAATCCGTGAAGAACCAATAAAAAGGGGACGGAGGGAATTAAGCGAGCTTAATTCCCTCCGTCCCCTTTTTTGGCATCCCTGCTGTCGCCTTCCCCAACCCAGTCAGTTCTCGTAAGCCGTCTCACCATGCGAGGTGATGTCGAGTCCCTCACGTTCGGCTTCTTCGCTCACGCGCAGGCCGAACACCATCTTCGCGATCAGGAACGCGATCACCGACACCATGCCGATCCAGACAATGGTGATGCCAACGCCCAGTGCCTGTACGCCAACCTGTGAGGCAATCGAGAAGTCATCGCCACCGGTACCGCCCAGCGACGGCGCGGTGAACACGCCGGTCAGCAACGCACCGACAATGCCGCCCAGTCCGTGGATGCCAAACACGTCCAAGGTGTCATCTGCCTTCAGCAGGCGCTTGAGGCCGTTCACGCCCCACACGCAGACCACGCCGGACACCACGCCAATGGCAATCGCGCCCATTGGACCAACCGTGCCACAGGCCGGAGTGATGCCGACCAACCCGGCCACCGCGCCCGAGGCGCCGCCCAACATGGAGGACTTGCCCCGGGCCAGCTTTTCCACCACGGCCCATGCCAGCACCGCTGCGACCGTAGCCAGCAAGGTATTGATGAAGGCGAGCGCGGCCCCGGCATTCGCTTCCAGGTTGGAGCCGGCATTGAAGCCGAACCAGCCAACCCACAACAGCGAAGCACCGACCATCGTGTAGACCACGTTGTGCGGCTTGAGCGCCTCACGTCCGTAGCCCAGGCGCTTGCCGACGAACCAGGATCCGACCAAACCGGCGACGCCGGCATTGATGTGGACGACGGTGCCGCCTGCAAAATCGAGCGCGCCCTTGTCCAGCAGATAGCCGCCCGCACCCCACACCATGTGCGCCAGCGGCACGTAGCCGAAGGTGAACCAGATCACCGAGAACAGCATGATCGCGGCGAAGCGCGCACGTTCTGCGAAAGCGCCCACGATGATCGCGCCGGTGATGCCGGCGAACGTTGCCTGGAACGCGATGAACACGTATTCCGGCAGCTTTGCACTCTCACTGAAGGTATCGGCCAGCGAATCGACACCAACCCCCGACAGGAACAATTTGTCGAACGTGCCGATCCACGGGCCGCCGCCGGCAAACGCCAGGCTGTACCCGTACGCCACCCACAGCAGAATGATCACCGAGAACACGCACATCACCTGCATCAACACCGACAGGATGTTCTTGGCCCGCACCAGACCGCCGTAGAACAAGGCCAGGCCGGGCACGACCATCAACAGCACCAGCACGGTGGACATCATCATCCAGGCCACGTCGCCCTTGTCGACGGTGGCGACGACGGGTTCTGCGTCTTGTGCCTGCACCACGCCACTGGCCAGCAGGGCAAGCAGGGCAAGCAGGGCAATCGGCAGCAGCCACTGCCGGCTTCGGGATGGTGTGTGAGCTGTGGTCATGGTGTGGTCCTTGCATGGGCTGCAGCCACGTTCGAGAACATGGGACTTCGTTGAGAAACACGGGTCAGAGCGCATCGGCGTCGACCTCCCCGGTGCGGATGCGAATGACCTGCTCCAGCGCGGACACAAAGATCTTTCCGTCGCCGACCTTGTCGGTCTGCGCTGCGCGCGCAATCGCCTCCAGCGCCTGGTCCAGGCTGGCGTTGGTCACCGCGCATTCCAGTTTCAGCTTGGGCAGGAAATCGACCACGTATTCGGCGCCGCGATACAACTCGGTATGGCCTTTCTGTCGCCCGAAGCCCTTGACCTCGGTAACGGTGATGCCCGACACGCCGACTTCGGTGAGCGCTTCGCGCACCTCGTCCAGCTTGAACGGGCGGATGATGGCAGTGATGAGTTTCATCGTGCTTCGGCTCCGTGGTGTTGTCGTGGGTGGGATCGGTCAGAACGACTTGGTAATGCTCAATACCAGTGCACTGCCGGCAATTCGATTGCCGAACGCATTGGTGTAGAGGGCCGAGTCCGCGTCGGTGTCGCTATAGGCCAGGCCGACCGCGAAGCCGCTCTCGAACGACCTGGTCACGCCG
This sequence comes from uncultured Gammaproteobacteria bacterium, assembly GCA_963714905.1. Classification (GTDB taxonomy): domain Bacteria; phylum Pseudomonadota; class Gammaproteobacteria; order Xanthomonadales; family Xanthomonadaceae; genus Thermomonas. The sequence continues at coordinate 132,729 of CAVQPZ010000007.1, read as the reverse complement.
AGTTTCCAGTCGCTGTATTCGAAGGCGCGGTTGCCTTCGATCCACTGCTTGCCGGCATGCGTGCCGAGTGACCAGCTGTCGGACAAGGCGATATTCGCGGTCAGGTCCAGATAGCCGCTGCCGTCGGAATTGGTGTAACCGAACAGGTCGGTTGCGGCGTAGGAGTACTTGGCACCCAGGCTGACTTTTTCGCTGGCAGCCACGGTCACGCCGGCATACAGCTCAAGGGTGTCGGCACGGTTGAAGCCGGCCGGGTAGTCGCCGGGATACCAGTAGTACAGCGCGCCAACGTCATAGCTCACGGCTTCGCTGAAACTGCCGCGATACCCGCCGTAGACGTCGAGCTCAAGGCTGCTGGAAATCGGCGCAAGCGTGCTGGAGGCATCCGACAGCCAGCTGATATTGCTGCCCCATGTGCCGACATAGACGCCACTCTCAGCGGCGTACTCAACGCCGCCCTGCAAGGCGGGGTCCTGGTCTGTCTGAGTCACGCCACGAAAGACGTAGTCGCTGGTCAGCGTGACGCTGCCACTGGTACCGGCATGCGCAGCAGAAGACGCGCCGACAAGAACAAGCATCCCGACCATTGCGGTGGCGATGCGGTGACGTGCGTTACGCGAGCAGGATGATTTGCGCGTGCTCGCGCTTGTGCACAGGTTGCGTGAAACGCTGGATTTGGAATACATGACACAGGCTCCTCATAAGCGGCAACCCTCCCCAGTCATTGGTTCCAATTTCGTTCTTTATTTCTCAGGCTTTTTTGCCCACTTGCTGCGATCCGTGATCGCGTTGTGCATCTCCCTTGTTGTTGGTGCGTTGGTGCGCTTGCACCTCGCGTGGCACCGCCACGCATGGCTCGTCTTGCTCCCCCTCACTCCCTTTCTGGTCAAAAGGGCCGGGAGGCGCGCCCCCGTCGGTGCGCGCTCCCGAACCTGTCCGATCCTCGCCGGGGAGGGAGCAAAGCGAGGATCAGCTCGCTTCGTCCTGATGCATCCACCCCATCAGATCGTGTCTTGAATCTTCTCGTGCCGACCCGAAGCATGCACACCGTGCAGCATCAGATGGCGTAGTACATCTGGTATTCCAGCGGGTGCGTCGCGGCGCGGAACGCACTGACTTCCTTCATCTTCAACTTGATATACGCATCGATGAAGTCATCGGTCATCACGCCGCCGGCCTTGAGGAACTCGCGATCCTGGTCGAGTGAATCCAGCGCCTGGTCGAGCGAATGGCAGACGGTCGGAATATTTTTCTCTTCTTCCGGCGGCAGGTCGTACAAGTCCTTGTCGCTCGGGCCACCCGGGTCGATCTGGTTCCTGATGCCGTCCAGGCCGGCCATCATCAGCGCGGTGAAGATCAGGTAGCCGGAGTTCATCGGATCCGGGAAGCGGAACTCGATGCGCCGCGCCTTCGGGTTGGCCACGTACGGGATGCGGCAGCTGGCGGAACGATTGGATGCCGAATACGCCAGCATCACCGGCGCCTCGAAGCCCGGCACCAGGCGCTTGTAGCTGTTGGTGGTGGCGTTGGCGAACGCATTGATGGCGCGCGCGTGCTTGAACACGCCGCCGATGTACCACAGCGCCATCTGCGACAGGCCGCCGTAGCCGTCACCGGAGAACAGGTTGCTGCCGCCCTTGGCCAGGCTCTGGTGCACGTGCATGCCGCTGCCGTTGTCGCCAACAAGGGGTTTCGGCATGAAGGTCGCGGTCTTGCCGTTGCGATGGGCGACGTTCTTGATGATGTACTTCATCGTCAGGACCTCGTCAGCCTTGTGCACCAGCGTGTTGAACTTGGTGCCGATCTCGCACTGGCCAGCATTGGCGACTTCGTGGTGGTGCACTTCCACTTCGATGCCGACTGCTTCCAGCGTCTTGCACATTTCGGCACGGATGTCGTGCAGCGAATCCAGCGGCGCGACCGGGAAATAGCCGCCCTTCACGCCCGGGCGATAACCGGTGTTGCCGCCTTCGTATTCCTTGCCGGAGTTCCACGCCGCTTCCTCGGAATCGACATGGAAAAAGGTGTGGCCCATCTCGTTGGCGTAGCGCACCGAATCGAAGATGAAGAATTCGGGTTCCGGGCCGAAGAATGCCTGCTCGGCAATGCCGCTGGCCTTCAGGTAGGCCTCGGCGCGCTTGGCAATGCCGCGCGGGTCGCGCTCGTAGGCCTGCATGGTGGTCGGGTCCAGCACGTCGCAAACCAGGATCAAGGTCGGGTCGGCGGTGAACGGATCCAGCAGCGCGGTGGACGGATCTGGCAACAGCACCATGTCGGACTGATGGATGCCGCGCCAGCCGCCGATCGAGCTGCCGTCGAACATCTTGCCGTCCTCGAACAGGGTGGCATCGACGATGGACTTCGGAAACGTCACGTGATGCTGCACGCCCCGCATGTCGGTAAAGCGCAGGTCGACGAATTCGACCTTGTGGTCCTTGATCATTTTTTCGACGTGTTCGAGCGACATGGGTGGGGTCCTGAGCGAAGTGGCGGATACCGGAGAACTAATGCAAGTCACGTGCCATGTCTCAAGCACATGATTTCATTGAAATAATCTTGGCAGCTCATACCGAGCCGCATTGTCATGGTGCAAATTCGGATCCGATTCGCACCGATATGGTGCAACAGCTCCTGCGCTATCCTGCGCCGTCGCCACCGCACCCGATCGCATGCATGAATGACCTGTTCGCCGCGCTGCTGCTCGGCATCATCGAAGGCATCACCGAATTCCTGCCGATCTCCAGCACCGGCCATTTGCTGATCGCCGAGCGCTGGCTGGGCCATCGCAGCGACCTGTTCAACATCGCGATCCAGGCCGGGGCGATCCTGGCGGTGGTGGCGATTTATTGGAAGCGCCTGTGGGGGATGCTGGTCGCGTTCGGCGGCCACGACGCGCCCGCGCCCTACGATCCCTTGGGTGTCACTGCCACCCCGGCACAATCACGCGACTACGCGTTCAAGCTTTTGGCGGCATTCACCGTCACCGCCGTCGGCGGATTGCTGGTCAAGGCGCTGGGCTGGGAATTGCCGGACACGGTACGGCCCATCGCCTGGGCGCTGATCATCGGCGCATTCTGGATGGTGATTGCCGAACACTTGGCCGCCCGCCGCGCCGCGCGCGAAGGCGAACGCACGGCGATTTCGTGGACAACCGCGATCCTGGTCGGCATTGCCCAGATCGTGGCCGGCGTCTTCCCGGGCACGTCACGCAGTGCCGCCACCATCTTCGTGGCCCTGCTTGCCGGTACCACCAGCCGCGCCGCGGCCACCGAATTCGCGTTCCTGGTCGGCATCCCGACCATGTTCGCCGCCACTGCCTACGAACTGCTGTCGTTGGTCCGCCACGGCGGCATCGGCAACGAGGACTGGAGCGCACTGGCAGTGGCGTTCATTGCCTCGGCGATCACCGCATTTGTCGCGGTGAAATGGCTGCTGCACTACATCCAGAACAATAAGTTCACCGCCTTCGCGGTGTACCGAATGATTGTCGGCATCGCCTTGTTGTTGTGGTTGCCGGCGGCGACTTAGGCGTCAGTCCGTGCGTGCGTTGAGCGTATACGTCCCGTAAGTCGCCGCTTCCGTCAGCACGTGGCCGTGCATGGCCTTGAACACGTCACCGGCGGTGAAGGCCTCCGGCAATGCCAGGGTGTCGACATCCAGCGCGAACAGGCGGAAGAAATAACGATGCTCGCGCAGGTCGTGGGCGGGCGGGTACGGCCCGTCGTAGCCGAAGTACTGGCCGCCCATCGCGGCGTCACCGGCAAACCAGCCGGTGTAGTCATTCAGACCGCGTCGGCCACCGGCGTCAGCCCCTGCATCCTTGCCTTGTTTGGTGACGCCGTCGCTGCAACTGCCGGCGGCAATTTCGCGCGTGCTGGCAGGCATGCCGGTGACCACCCAATGCACGAATTCGCCACGCGGGTGCGCGACCGGTATCGGCGTGGCTTCGTCGGCCACCAGCGCGCCATCGGTGGGCGCGTCGGTGTCGATGCACAGCAGCGCGAACGATTTGGTGCCCGCGGGAACGTCCTGCCATGCCAACTGCGGGTTGCGATTGCCGCCGAATCCATGCGGTTGTCCCATCGCGAATTCGGCCGGGATCGGCTTGCCGTGTTCGAAGCTGTCACTGCGGATCTTCATGCGGGCTCTCCTCATGCTGGCTCTACAGGTGCATTGCCAAGATTCTGCACCGTTGCCGGTTCAAGCGCCGTGGACAGCCGCCCGGCAACCCAGTCCTCGGCATAGCCGCGCAAGCTGGCATCGTGCAGGAAGGCGCAGTGGCCGCCGTGTGCGGCGATTTCCACCGTGGCATTGGCTGGGAGCAGCCAACCATCGAAGTCGTCGACCGGAATCACCGGATCATCGGCCGAGGTCAGGATATCCGCCGGCACCTGCAGTCCGGCCATGCGGTCGCCGCTGATCCGGTAGCCGTCGAAGTAGGCATCCACATCCGCAAACTCGGTGTGCCGCGCCACCAGCCATGCGGTCAGTCCACGCAAGTCACGACTGCGCAGTTGCTCCTCGCCAATCGCATGCTGCTCCGGAAACAACACCTGTTTGCGCCGCAGCGAGCGCGTCCATTTGCGCATGAAATAACGCTCGTACAGCGAAAGCCCCTGCTCCATCGCGGTGGTCGTGCGGTCGGGGTCCAGCGCCGGACACACTGCCGCCACGCGCGCCAGATTCAGGCCCACGCGCGGGGCGTGCAGGGCGACACGCAACGCGAAGTTGCCGCCCAGCGAATAGCCGGCCAGCACCATCGGCCGCGTCGGCACCGATGCCCAGCGGCGCGACACCGTGAGCGTGGCTTGCAGCACCTCATCCAGCCGATTGGAATGGAACAGGTCTTCGTTGAGGTGATGGGTGTCGCCGTGGTCGCGGAAGTTCAACCGGAACACATCGAAGCCGCGTTCCAGCAGGCGCGCGCAGGTCAGGCGCATGTAGCCGGACTCCGCACTGCCCTCCCAGCCATGCAGCAACAGCGCAAGACCGCGCGACGGGTGCCCCGGCAGCTTGCTGTGCACGCCATGCAGGCGGATACCGCTGCCGGCATCGACCAGATGCTCCTCATGCACGGCACCAAGCGTGCGCAACTCGCGTGCACCACGCAGCACGCGCACCCCGCTGCTGCCCAGCAAGGTCTGCACATGCGGATTGCGCAGCCAGCGCGGCGCGCGATAGGCACTGTCGGAATGGGTGCTCACGCCGATTGCATCGCGTGCTCGATCCGGCTGCGCGCCAATTGCGCGATGCCGCGCCGACCTTCGTGCTCGGCGTGCAGGATCGGCTCCAGGAAACACACCCGCGCCGGCCGCGAGGGCTCGCCAAGCAGGCGTATCAGGTTGACCATGAAATTCTCTCGCGGCGCATAAGCCACGATTGACTGCGCGTCGCAGCGCTCGCCATAGCAGAGCGCGACCGGTTGCACCTGTGCATCGGCGGCGACTGCTGCGGTGAAGATCCGCGCATGGAACGGACCCAGCGCAACGCCCTCGCGGGTACCGCCTTCGGGAAACGCCGCCACCGCGCGACCGGCACGCAGGCGCGTGGCCATTTCGTCCATCACGCCGCCCAGCGAATCGGCATTGCCACGCCGCAGGTAGATGGTGTCCGCATGCGTGCTCAGCCAGCCGACCAACGGCCAGCTGCGGATTTCGTGCTTGGCGATGAAGCCCATCATGTGCTGCGAATGCAGGGCGATGATGTCGACCCAGCTGACATGGTTGGCCACGAACATGGTGCCGCCGGCCAATGGCAGGCCCTCGCGGATGACACGCATGCCGAAAATCCGCAGGAACCAGCGCGCCCACCAGCGCAGCGCAGCATGACCGACTTGATGGTCGCCGACCTGGCCAACGGCCAGCAGCAGCAACAGGACCGGCAGGTGCACCAGCAGATGCCAGGCGAGCAGCGGCAGCCGGTACAGGTAGCGGCACGCGCGGAGGATGGGTTCGACGGCGGGGGACGTCGCGTTCATGGCCGAACCTTATGCGATGCGGTTAGTGCCGACACCCAGGAAACCGATTCAAGCGGGCGGCTGCGGCAGCACGGGCACGGTGATCCGGTGGATGCAGACCGACTTGCCCGATGCCTGCATCAGGGTGCCCGCGGAACGCGCCTCGCACGCCTCAAGCGCGCTCGGGCCAGGCAAACGTGGACCCGCTCAAGCGCGAATCAACTGACCTTGAACACGCCTGGACGCCAACCACGCACGTAGGCGCTGCGGCCTGAAGAGGCATAGCCGCTGCTGCCGCCGTAGCCGCTGCCGAAGTCGCGCGCGCGGCGATGATGCATGCGTTCGACCAGTTCCTCGCGACGGCCATCCAGCCAGTCGGTGCGGCCCAGGGTCGAGGGATCCACGTCGCGACGGGCAGCTTCGCCTGAACGGTAGTCGCAGAAGTCATCGTAGGCATCAAGCTCGTGTTTCAGCTCGCGCACCGAAAGCTCGATCATCACCGCGTCGTCGAGGAAGCCCAGTACTTCAATGTTGTCCGGGATCACGTCATCCGGATCACAGAAATACATCAGGGCGGACAGCACCCGCTGCCGATCTTCCTCCGGCATTGCCCAGCCCGTATCGCGCACCATGGCGATCATGTCGTCCAGGCGCAGCAAGCGATCCTTGATGAAGTCCGGGATGTGCACCTTTTGTGCGTCGGCGAGCATGGCAATGGCGCTGGCAACGATCTCCTCGCTGCTCTTGCCTTCGGCCGCCTGCCTGGAGCGCTCGGCTGCTTGCTTGAAATGGGCAAGATCCTGATCGTTGAGTTCGAAGTTCAAAGTGATCGACATGTGTCATCCCGACGCGCGCAGTGAGACGCGAAGACTAGGATGCGCGCCGCTTCGCGTCAATCCGACGGCAAAAGGACCGGGTATCGGCCGTCACGTCGGTCAGAGGCAAGCCCTACAGGATCGGTGCCAGCCCCGAGCCGAACGCGGTGAACACGCGCACGCCCAGCCACTTCAAGCCAAGGTCCACCTGCGGGAAGTCGCCGACCGGTTTGTGGCAGCGGCGGAAATCGGCGGCGAATGGCGCAGGCGGCGACACGCAACCTGCGCCGGACATGAATTCGTAGCTGGTGGCGTACTTGACTGGCCACAGGTCGAAGATCGGCATGCGCTCGGAAACCCGTGCCAGGGTGTACTCGATTCCGGGCAGCACCGGGGAAGGATCGCGCCGGCCGATCACCCAGGCGTTGCCGGGCTCCATGTCGCGGCGGATGCTGGCCGCCAGCATCGTCGCGAATGCCGGATCGGCGATGACCACTGCGCTTTCGGTGTTGTAAGTGTCACCACGCGGGTCGAAGTTGTGGGTACCCACCACGCCGACGCGCCCGTCCACCACCAGTGACTTGGCATGCAGGCCCATGCGGATGCCGGCGCGCTTGAGCCTGACCGGCAAGGTGCCGGAGGAACCCAGCAGGCCGCGCAATGCGCTGGCTTCACCGCTCGGATCGTTCTGCAGCCCGCGCTCTGCGAGCTGCCGCTCACGCCGCGTCAGCTTGCGCTCGGGCGCAACTGCGGCATCCGCCACGTCGTCCAGATCGGCACCGGTTGGGCCAAGCTCGAATGGGGCATCTTCCGGGAATGGCTTGAACTCGTGGATCTCGAAGCCGAAGTCGCGCAGGTATCGCCGCTTGTACTTGTAGGAAATGGCATAGGCAATGAAGGCGTCGGTCGATGCCAGGCTGTTGGTGGAAATCAACACCCGTGGCGGATCCGGCTGCCGGTGCAGCGCCCGGAACACCTGCTGCGCGGGCCTGGACATCACCAGGTACGGCGTCTGCAACAACACTTCATCCTGTGCGGAAGCGATGAGTTGCTGCAGGACCTCCGAGGCTGGCGCGGCTCCCTCCGCGACGGTGCTGTCGCGATGTTTGTCCGGCAGGTCGGCGATGAACTGCACGTCCTGGACCGCCAGCCCGGGCGCCACGAATCGTTCGCGGATCACAGCCGCGTCGCCGACATCCGCCAGCAATGCACGCACGCGCCCGGGCTTGCCGTACGGCTTGTGCGGCGCCGGCGGCACGCCGCTGGAGCGCAGGTAGCGGGCCACATCGCCCAGGTGATCGGCCTGGATGCTGCGCGGCGAATCCCAGAATGCCGCGAAATTGGTGGCCATCTCGCGGGCCACCGGACCTGCGATCAACAGGTCGCGGTCACGGAAGTTGTAGGAGGCATCCCAATCGAAATAGTCGTCCTGGTAGTTGCGCCCGCCGGTGATGCCGACCGCATCGTCCACCAGCAGCAGCTTTGAATGCATGCGCCGGTTGAGCGTACGCCAACAGCAGGCCGACGCCACCAGATACATCGGCAGCGACAACCGCGCGCGATCGAGCACCGGGTTGTAGAGCCGAAGTTCGAAGTTGACGTGCAAGCCGGACAATGCGGCGAGGGTGGAGACCTTCTCCAGCGCCGACAGCTGGTCCAGCAGCAAGCGTACCTTGACCCCGCGGAACGCCGCCGCCTGCAGTTCGTCCAGCACCAGTTGTGCGGAATCATCCTCGTCGAAGATGTAGGTCTGCAGGTCGATGCTGCGGCGCGCGCTACGGATGAGATGGATCCGCGCCAGCAGCGCATCCGGCCCCTTGTCCAGCAGCACGGCATGGTGCCGCGGCGACTCCGGGGTTGATTCGGCCAGAAGACGATCCGCCAGGTCATGCAATGGCGAAAGTAACGCGCATGCATCAACAGCCTGGCAATCGACCTGGGCCGAACGCGCGCTTCCGGCAATCCTCTGCGCTTCTTCGCGCTGGGGCGTGGACAGGGTCGCGCAACCGCCCAGCAACAAGAACGTCGCCAGCGCCAGCCAAGGCCGGCCACGCGCAAGCATCATCGGTTCACGGCCACCAGAACTGGGTCAGGGTGCCAATCCCGGGTTCAATGGAGCTGCCGGCTGGCAGGCTCAGCACCGCGATGCCGCCGGGTGGCATCCCGCGGTAATCGCCGGTCTGGCCGCTGTGCATGAGCGCCGCAAGTTGCTCCAATCCTGGATTGTGGCCGACCAGCATCAGCCGTTCGGCATCGCGGTTGGCGTCGGCCAAGGCCGCCAACGTGCCGGGGCTGCCCTCGTAGATCGATGCTTCTTCACGACCTTGCACGCCACCAAGCTCACCCAGCGCCTCCAGCGTCTGGCGGGTCCGCTCGGCGCTTGAGTACAGGACGCGATCCGGCAGGAACCCATGCGCCCGCAACCATTCGCCAGCTGCACGCGCCTCCTCGAGGCCGGTGGCGGACAAGCCGCGCTGGCGATCATCTTGCCCCGCAGTGGCGGGCTCGGCGTGGGCGTGGCGCAGCAGGATCAAATCCCTCATTGCATCTCCTCGTGGCGTTTCCTGCAGCTTACGCTGCAACCACTAATTCTTGCGCAGCCACTGCAACAATGGCTGCCAATCATCCTGGTGCTCGCGCACCTGCGAGGAGTGATAATCGAACAGGCTCTTGCCCAGTCCGGTCAGCACCACATACGCCTGGCTGTCGCGCAATTCGGCCACCACCGGGAATGGCCAGCTGCGCAGTACGTCCAGCGCTTGTTGCGATGCATTGGTATGCGGCTTCAGGCGATTGCCGACCAGGCCAACCCGCAGTTGGCCCTTGCGCACGCGCGGATGCCTGACGAGTGATTCCAGGAAGCCCACGCTGGCCTCGATGTCCAGCGCGGACGGCTGGATCGGCACGATCAGTGCATCGGCAACATCAAGAAATCTCTCCAGATCCTTGCCCATCGCGCCGGACGGTGCATCCACGATCACCCGCTGGGTGCCCTCCGGGATGTGTTTATGCCACGACTTGCGGCTGCCATCGACGGGCAGCACCGCAGAAGCCATGCCTGCGCGGCGCTGGCACCAGCGGGTCGCCGAACCCTGTGGATCGGCATCGACCAGGACGACGTTGTGCCCCGCCACCGCCGCCTCCGCGGCCAGATGGATGGCAATCGTGGTCTTGCCCACACCGCCCTTGGAACATGCCACCAGCCATGTCTTCATCGCTGCATTTCCTCGGCTTGCATGACGCAAGCGTACACGCAAGCCACCTGGCCGTCGGCTCACGCCGGATAACGTTCCGCCACATCCAGCCGCAAACGTTCGGCGGCGGTGGTCACGTCCACCGACAGCGGCAGGATATTCGCCCAGGCGCCACTGCGGCCGGCCGTTTCGAGCAGCGCGGCTGCCTCGGCCAGCTCCATCGCGCCGACGATCTTGGCTGCACCCTTGACCTTGTGCGCCTGCCGGGTCAGCCCGTGCAGGTCGCCATCGCGACGCATCGCTTCCAGCTGTCCCAGGTCGTCGCGGGTACCGTCGAGGAATTCGCCCAGAAGGATGCGGGTCTCGGCCGGATCGCCCCTGGTCAATTCCACCAGCACCTCGACGTCCAGGGTCGGCGGATGCGCCAGCGGCGGCGTGTCGACATCGGCCATGGCGACTTGCTGGTTGTTCTCGGTCTGTATCAATACGCCAAGCTCGGCACTGATGGGTTGCGAAGCGGCGGTATGTGGTAGCCAGCGTTGCAGGCAGGCACCCATGGTCGGGATGCTGACGGGCTTGGCCATGTAGTCGTCCATGCCGGCGGCCAGGCAGCGCTCCGCCTCGCCTTTCAGGGCGGAAGCGGTGAGTGCCACGATCGGCGTGCGCGGGATGCCGCGGCGGGCTTCTTCGTCGCGGATCGTGCGCGCCAGCTGGTAGCCATCCATGCGCGGCATGTGCACGTCGCTGAGCAGCAGCGCATATCGCCCGCTGCGCCAGCGATCCAGCCCTTCCATGCCATCCTCCGCGGTTTCCGAGGCGTACCCGGCGAGCGCCAGCTGCCGCTGGATCACCTGGCGGTTGGTCGGATGGTCGTCGACCAGCAACACCAGGCTGCGCTCGGCTTCGGCCGCGGCCAACGTCGGCAACCGCCGCGGACTGAAGCCCGGTGTCGCCGTCAGTCCGGACGCGTTGGCCAGCGGCGCCGGCACTCGCTGCAAGGTCATGCGCAGGCGCATGGTGGTACCCGCGCCCGTCACCCGACTCCATTTCCACCGTGCCATCCATCATCTCGGCCAGTCGCCGGCTGATCGCCAGTCCCAGCCCAGTTCCACCAAAACGCCGAGTGGTATTGGCCTCGGCCTGCGAGAAGGGCTGGAACAAGTGTGCCTGCGCTTTCTTGCTGACACCGATGCCGGTATCAGTGACCCGGAACACCAGTTCGTCGCTGCCATGGGCGCCGTCATGCGGATCACTACTGGCGACTTCCAGCGCCGCCAACACCCTGCCGTGATCGGTGAACTTGATCGCATTCGACAAGAAGTTGCCGATGATCTGCCGCAGCCGCACCGGGTCGGCAAGGTGTGCCGGCCCCACCTTGGCGTCGACCTGGCATTCCAGCAGCAGGCGCTTGTTCGATGCCGAACCCGCGTGGTTCGCCACCACGCTGCGCAGCAACTCGGGCAAGGCTATGGCGACCGGATCGATTTCCAGCCGACCTGCTTCGATCTTCGAAAAATCCAGGATGTCACCGATGATCCGCAGCAGGGCCTCCGCCGATGCCTGCACCACACTCAGCGAACGCCGTTGCTCGGCATCCAGCTGGGTCAGGCTGAGCACCTCGATCATGCCGGTCACGCCGATCATCGGAGTACGGATTTCGTGGCTCATCGCCGCCAGGAAAGCGCTCTTTGCCTTGCTGGCGTCGCGCGCCCGGGCCTCGCTGTCGCGCAGCGCGCGCTCCAGTCGCTTGGGTACGGTCAGGTCGGTGGCTACAACCAGCAGGCCCACCATCGCCCCGGTGTCGTCGCGCATCGCCGACAGCGCCAACAACACGGGCAGGGTACGGCCCCGCTGGTGGCGCAACACGAATTCGCGCGGTGGCTCGCGATGCTGCGCCAAGGCGCGGAACGCCGTCCAGTCGGCAGCAATCGGCTGGCCATAGGCTTCGCTCAGCTGGAGCGACAGCGACGCAAGGGCTTCCGGATCCAGGATCACGTCCATCCGCTCACGGCCGAGCAGGGAACCTGCTGGCCAGCCCAGCATGTGTTCGGCAAAGGGATTCACCTGCGAGAACATGCCGTCCCCGTCCACCGCGAAGATCGCGGTTTGCGCCGCTTCCAGCAGCAGCCGCTGGAAGGTTTCGCGCCGCTCCAACGCCACCCGAAACTTGTCGTTGCTGATCAGCTGGTCGGTGAGCTGGGTTTCGATCCTCTGCACATGCTCCTGCAGGTGCAGGAAGGCGTCCACCACCTCGCCGAGTTCGCCGGTTGGCCGGTAACCCGCCTGGCCTTCAATATCCTGCCCTGGCGTCATGCGCGACAGCACAGCCAGGTGTTCCACCCCGTGATAGCCATTGCGCAGAATTTGTCGCCCGAACACCATCGCCAGGCCAAGGCACGATAGCGACAGCATGATCCGCAACCAGTAGACCAGCCGACCGCGGCGAATATCCGCCTGGATCAGTGCGTCGGCGCGTTGGCTGGAATCGTCGGCAATCAGCTGCAGGTGCTGGCCCAGCGGATCGATCGCCGGATACAACTCGCTGTCGACAAACTTGTCGAGTGCACGAAGGCTCCTGTTTTCCAGCGCGCTGCGCAAGCTGGCCATCGCCGCATCGGCGGGTGGGCGCGACTGCAGGGCCTGCTCCAGCAAGGCTCGGGCCTCGGGGTCCAGTTCATGTTGCTGAAGCCCGGTCCACTCGGCTTCAGTCGTGGCACGCACCTGGTCCAGGGCCGCCAAGCCATCGTCCCAGCCAATCCGGCCATTACGCTTGCGCAGGGCAGTGTTGACCAGATCACGCCCATAGGCGTCGGACAGGCGCTGGACCCGGTGCATGCCGGGCAGCACATCGTCCTTCATTGCATGCAGCGACTGGCGTGCGAAGTACTGGCCGATCGAGTCCGTCATCAGCAGCAGCGCGCCGGTCAGCAGGAACAAGCCGAACAAGCCAAGCAGCTGGTGGCGGAAGTCGAACTTCAGTGGATCGAATCGCATCGTCGCCGTGCCTACACCGGCCTGCGCCAGCGACCGATCGCGTGTTGCAACTCGCTGCCCGGGACCGGCCTGCTGATCAGGTAACCCTGTGCGATGTCGCAACCGAGCTCGGCCAGCATGCGCCAGTCCTCGATGCTTTCCACGCCCTCGGCGACGGTGTTCAGGCCCAGCTTGCGTGCAAGGTCAAGACTGGCCTCCACCACCGCCCGCTTGCGTGGCTGGGCGTGCGCGCCGAATACGAAATCCTGGTCGATCTTCAATTCGGTGAACGGGATCTGCGAGAGCTGGGCCAGCGAGGAATAGCCGGTGCCGAAATCGTCGATCGACAGGCCGAAGCCCTTCAGCCGGAGCCTTGCCAGCAGGCCAAGCCCGCGCGCCGCATCGGTCATGACTGTGCTCTCGGTGATTTCCAGGATCATTTCCTCCGGCTTGATGTCATGGCCTTCCACGATCGCCTGATAGCGATCGGCGGAAGAAGGATCCGCCAAGGTCACCGCCGAGACATTCACCGACATCTTGATCCGGATGCCATCCTGGTCACAGCGCTGCTTCCAGCGGCAGGCGTCATCCAGCATGCGATCGGTCAGAGCACTGGCCAGCCCCTCGCGCTCCATGATCGGCACGAACTGACACGGGCGCACCACGCTGCCGTCCGGGCGCTCCCAGCGTGCCAGCGCTTCGGCGCCAATCACCTTGCCACTGGCGAATTCCACTTGCGGCTGGAACCACGCCACGATTTCGCCGGCAGCAAGCGCATCGGCCAGCTCCTGCAGGGTGAATTTCACCGCCGCTTCGTCCCCAACTTCGCCGACATGGTCGTCGATGCGGTTGAGCACGGCCTCGAGCTTGTCGCGGGTAAGTGGTTTTTCGACGCTGCCAAGCACACGCAACCCGCACGCGCGCGCCATTGTCTGCACCGTATTGAGCAATGCCGGCTCCAGCGCGCTGACCACGACCACCGAACGTGCCAGGTGCTCGCGCGCGATGTGGCTGATGCATTCGATGCCGTCCATGCCCGGCATGTCCAGGTCCACCAGCACCACGTCAGGCGGCGTGGGTTGCCGGCGCAACACATCCAGCGCATCCAGCCCATCCGCACTTTCGAGCACCTGCGTAACGCCGAGTTCGCCAAGCAAACGCACTGCGATCCGGCGCTGGAAGGCGTGGTCTTCCACCACCATCACTTGCAGGTCATTCCATGCCATGCGACGTACTCTTCCCCGATGGCGCACGTTGCCACCCGCTAGCCTACTCCAGCTTCGGGGGCCATTGCAGAGTCCGCCCTCCATGTTGCCGGAGCCGCACCCCGATGCTGCAGTCGGCTCTCCACGGCCACTTGGTAGAATGGCGAGTTTGCCGGCATCCGCCGCGCACCCGGATCGCACCGCCATGACCAGCACCGCCGAACTCTCGTCCCCGGCTTCGGCCAATACCTCGCTCACGCATGGCGCGGTGGATCGCGACTACACGCTGGATGACAAATACAACCGCATCCAGGGCCGTATCTACCTGAGCGGCGTGCAGGCGCTGGTGCGCCTGCCGTTGATGCAGAAGCTGCGCGACGAACACGCCGGGTTGAATACCGCCGGTTTTGTCAGCGGTTATCGCGGCTCGCCCTTGGGTGGCTTCGACCTGGAGTTGTGGCGCGCGCGCAAACAATTGGAAGCGGCGCAGGTGAAGTTCCAGCCGGGCCTCAACGAAGACCTCGGCGCGACCATGGTCTGGGGCACCCAGCAAACCAATCTGTTCGAGGGCGCCAGGGTCGAGGGCGTGTTCGGCATGTGGTACGGCAAGGGGCCGGGCGTGGATCGCTGCGGCGACGTGTTCAAGCACGCCAATGCCGCCGGTACCTCACGGCTGGGCGGCGTGCTGGCACTGGCCGCCGACGACCACAATTGCCGCAGCTCGACCCTGCCGCATGGTAGCGAGCACGAATTCGTCAGCGCGATGATGCCGGTGCTCAACCCGGCCGGCGTGCAGGACATCCTCGACATGGGCCTGCTGGGTTTCGCGATGTCGCGTTTCACCGGCCGCTGGGTCGGCTTCAAGACCATCGCCGAGACCGTGGAGACCTCCGCCTCGGTCGATGTGGATCCGTTCGCGATGCAGATCGTGCTGCCGGGCGATGACGAATTCGAAATTCCGGAAGGCGGCCTGAATATCCGATGGCCGGATCCGCCACTGGATCAGGAAATGCGCCTGCATCGCTATGCGGTCAAGGCGGCGCAGGCATTCGCGCGCGCAAACAACATCGACCGCATCGTGGTCGATGCGCCGAGCGCACGGCTTGGCATCGTCACCACCGGCAAGAGTTATCTGGACGTGTTGCAGGCGCTGGAATACCTGGGTCTGGATGAGCGCGCTTGCGCCGATCTGGGCATCCGCGTTTACAAGGTCGGCATGACCTGGCCGCTGGAGCCGGTCGGCATCCGCGCGTTCGCACGTGGCTTGCAGGACATTCTGGTCGTCGAGGAAAAGCACAGCTTCATCGAGTCGCAGATGAAGGAGCTGTTCTACAACTTCGACTTCGATCTGGGTCACGGCGTGCGTCCGAGCATCGTCGGCAAGTACGACGAATCCGGCGAGTGGATCCTGCCTTCGACCGGCGAGCTGACCCCGGCTCGCATCGCCAGCGTCATCGCCAAACGCATCCAGCGGTTCCATGACAGTGAACACATTCGCCAGGTGCTGGCGTGGATGGCATCCAAGGAAGGCGAGCTGGCGTTGCCGCGCGCCAACTTCCCGCGCGTGCCGCATTACTGCAGTGGCTGCCCGCACAACACGTCCACCAAAGTGCCAGAGGGCTCGCGTGCGCAGGCCGGCATCGGCTGCCATTACATGGTGACGTGGATGAACCGCGACACCGACACCTTCACCCACATGGGCGGCGAAGGCGTGACCTGGGCGGGCCAGGCGGCGTTCACCGAGACGCCGCACATTTTCCAGAACCTGGGTGACGGCACCTATTTCCACAGCGGCTCGCTGGCGATCCGCCAGGCGATCTCGGCCGGCGTCAACATCACCTACAAGATCCTCTACAACGATGCGGTCGCGATGACCGGCGGACAGCCGGTCGACGGCACTTTGAGCGTGCCGCAGATCGCCCACCAGATGCGTGCCGAAGGCGTGCAGACGATTGCGGTGGTCAGCGATGACATCGACAAGTGGACTGACCCGACCATCTTCCCGAGCGGCGTCAGCTTCCACGACCGTCGCTTGCTGGACGATGTGCAGAAGACGCTGCGCGAAGTGAAGGGCACCAGTATTCTCATTTTTGACCAGACCTGCGCCACCGAGAAGCGCCGCCGCCGCAAGCGCGGCAAGATCGTTGATCCGCAGAAACGCGTGGTGGTGAATTCGCTGGTGTGCGAAGGCTGCGGCGATTGCGGCAAGAAGAGTTTCTGCGTCAGCGTGCTGCCAAAGGACACCGAGTTCGGCCGCAAGCGCGACATCGATCAGTCCAACTGCAACAAGGATTACAGCTGCGTCGAAGGCTTCTGTCCCAGCTTCGTCACCGTGCACGGCGGCAAGCCGCGCAAGGGCAAGAAAGTGTCTGCTGCTGATCGGCTCGCCAATTTGCCGATGCCGCAATTCGCCAGCGATCTCTCGCAGCCGTGGAACATCCTGATCACCGGCGTCGGCGGGACCGGCGTGGTGACGATCGGTGCGCTGATCGGCATGGCCGGGCATCTGGAAAACAAGGGTTCCAGCGTGCTCGACCAGACTGGCCTCGCGCAGAAGGGCGGCGCGGTCACCACGCATATCCGCATCGCGAAAACACCGACCGACATCCACGCCGTGCGCATTGCCGCCGGTGAAGCCGACCTGGTGCTGGGTTGCGACATGGTGGTGGTCAACGACTATTGGGCGCTGTCGAAAATCCGCGCCGGCCGCACCTCGGTGCTGCTCAATGCGTACGAGGCGATGCCGGGTACATTCACCACCCATCCGGACATGCAGTTCCCGGCGGCCGACATCGTCAAGGCGGTCAGCACTGCGCTGGACGGCGGGATGCCGCAGCAGGTCGATGCCACCCGGATCGCGATGGCGCTGATGGGCGATGTGATCGCCGCCAACCTGTTCATGCTCGGCCATGCCTGGCAGCAGGGGCTGGTGCCGGTGTCGTTCGAGGCGCTGATGCGCGCGGTCGAGCTCAACGGCGCTGCCGTGGAGATGAACAAGACCGCGTTCGGCTGGGGCCGCCTGGCCGCGATCGACATGCCGGCGGTGATCGAGGCCGCGGGTATCGTCCGCAACACGCCGACCAAGGCCGAGTCCACCGCACATGTGTTGCCGCTGCTCGGCGCGACCGCCAACGAAGCACACGAATCCGGCCTGACGTCATTGGCCGCCGAGCTGCGCAGCGAAGACGAACTGCGTCACGTGCCGGCCAATGCCGGCAGCGATGTCGCCTACCTGCCACTGGACGACGCACGCCTGTCGCGTTCGCTGGATGAAGTGATCGCGCGCCGCGTCGCCTTCCTGGCCGAGTATCAGAATGCGCGCTACGCGAAACGCTATTCGGACTTCGTGGCCAAGGTGCGCGCCGCCGAAACCGCGAAGGCGCCGGGTAATACCGATCTGTCCGAAGCGGTGGCTCGCTACTTCTTCAAGCTGATGGCCTACAAGGACGAATACGAAGTCGCGCGCCTGTACACCAGTGGCGATTTCAAGCGCCGCCTGGCCCAGCAGTTCGAAGGCGACTACACGCTGCACTTCCACCTCGCGCCGCCGCTGCTGGCGAAGAAGAATGCCAAGGGCGAACTGATCAAGCGCGAATTCGGTCCGTGGGTCTATCACGCGTTCGGTGTACTGGCGAAGCTGCGTGGCCTGCGCGGCAGCCCGCTGGACGTATTCGGTTACACGTCGGAGCGGCGTGGCGAGCGCCACCTGATCGGTGACTACGAAAAGACAGTCTCGGGGCTTCTGGAAAAACTTGATGGCGGCAACGTGGGCCTGGCGGCCGCCATCGCCAGCATTCCCGAGCACATCCGCGGCTACGGCCACGTCAAACACGCGCAGCTTGAAATCGCCAGGGCACGCGAGGCGGTGCTGCTGGATGAGTGGGCGAATCCGTTGCGGATCGTGCAAGCGGCCTGACGTTCAAGGCATCAAGAGGAATATCGAAAAGCCGTTTTGCAGTCAGATTGCCGGCGAATGTAGCGAATTCCTACGACGCGTGGAAACTGGCCACGCGCTGATCGTCGCCACCAGCCTCACGCCCCGTCGCCAGGATCTGCGCGGCACTGCGGCCATCGCAGGCGAAGCTGCGTCCTCGCTGCAGCCATGCAGCGTCATCGGCATAGGCGAACAACAGGTTGCGCTGCTTGAGGTCGTCGATCACGATCTTGGCCACTTGCTGGCGCAACGCGGGACAACCCTGGCTGCGGCCCAGACGGCCCTGGCTGCGGATCAGGTCCGGATTGGCATACCAGGCCCCATGCATGACGATCGCACGCTGGCGGGCGTTGTCGTTGAATCCGGGATCCAGGCCATCCATCCGCAGCGAATACCCGTTCCCGCCGATGTACGTCTCCGCGGTGCGGTACAAACCCAAGCTGGTCTGGTAGCTGCCTTCGATGTTGGAGAAGTGGCGCGCGATGTTCTCGCCGCTGCCCGAGCCATGCGCGACGAATTCACGGTGGAGCAAACGATCATGGGCCAGATCGAATACCCACAGGCGCTGTTCGGTGGATGGCCGCGAATAATCGATCACTGCAAGCCGTGCATCGGCGTCGGCAATACCATTGCGCACCGCGCAACTGCGCGCTTCCAGCGCAAGCGCCAGCACGCCTGGATCCGCATCCGGTGCAAGCACGCTCAGTCGCTGCAGGTCGTTGCGCTGCCGTGACTGTGTGGGTGGACGGATGTCTGGATGGGTGGCGGTCACGGAGGCACGCATGGACGACACCAAGACCGTCGCGTTGGCGGCAGGTTCGGGACGACGGTCAGGGCCTGCGCAACCGGCAAGCAGGCTCATCGAAGCCATCGTGAGAAAGAGGTGAAAACGACGCATCAGTGCGACCTTAACCGGCATCGCCCCTTGATGTCGCTGAATGCGCGTGTCGAAACTGAACGTTCCGCACGCACGTCTGCCCCAAGTGATTACTTGCGCGCCCTCAGAATCGGCGTCAGATAATCCGGCTTGCCCTCGATCCGCACAAGGTGCGGATAGCGCAGACCACCGTGGTAGTCGATCTTCACCGTGCGGTAGCGGTCGAATTCCTTGAGCATCAATTCGATCGGTGCGGTGCCGTCCTTGGCCGCTTTCACCGCGTCCTCCAGCACGTCGTTGTCATACGCCTGGCCATTGATCGCGATGATCGTCGCGCCACTGCCAACGCCGGCATTGAAGGCTGGACCATCCCAGCGCACATCGCCAATGCTGCCGTCCTTGGCGATCGCGAGGCCCAGCGAATACACGAAGTCGGCACCGCCCCAACGGGTATTGGCCTTGGCATAGGCAGTGGGCTTGTCCTTGAACACCAGCTTCCAGCCACTGGCTTCGATGCCGTCGGTCAAGCCGGTCTTGCCATCCAGACGGCTGCGCAGGAATGATGCCCAGTCATGCGGATACACGCCGTTGAGCGTCGTCACCACGTCCTCGAACGTGTAGGTGTTCTGCACCATCCATTCACCATCGTTGACGCCGAAGAACGCGCGCGCGAAATCATCCAGCGACTTCCTGTTGCCGGTCTTGGCACGGATCAGCACATCGGCTTCCAGCCAGATCATCTGCCCGGCCTGATAGTAGTCCTCGCTCATCTGGTAATTGCGATACGCACGCGGCGCGCGCGTGGCGATGATCGGGTCGTTGGTGGTGTCCTGCACGTTGCGCCAGGCCAGGCCAGTCCGGTTCTCGGAATAGGTGGCCGCGACCAGTGCCAAGGCGTCGATCGATGCCGGCAACGGGCGCATGCCGCCACGTGCGGCCAGCACATTGCCCCAATACTGGGTTTGTCCTTCGTAGACCCACAGCAGGCTGTCCTGCATCGGCACATTGAAGTTGGGTGTCCACAAGTCCTGGCCGCGGCGGTACTTTCCGTTCCACGAGTGGACGAATTCGTGTGCCAGCAGATCAGTGAAGCCGATCTTTTCTTTCCAGTCGGTGAAGTAGTCGGCGCCCACCCCGTTTTCACTGGAGCGCTGGTGTTCCAGGCCGTTGCCGCCCATCTGTCCGGACAGCGAGAACAGGAACTGGTAGTGGTCGTAATGCTGGGCACCAAACAGCTTCAACGCCTGACCAACCATGGCCTGGTGGGCTTTCACCTGTTCGGGTTTTGTCTCCAGGTACTTGGCGGCATCGGCCACCACGCCCAGCTTGACCGGCACATTACTGCCGGCCGGTGTCAGGTTGATGTTCTTCGCGTAACGACCCGCATATACCGGCGAATCCACTAGGACGTCGAACGGCACGGCCTTGTAGTCCACGGTGCTGCCGTTGCGGCCGTCTTCGTGGAGCGCAGTGAACGCTGTCCAGCCGGCGGGATAGGTGACGTGGGCGTCATACATGATCTGGTGGGTGTAGTACCCGGCCGGGTACAACGCCGCCGACAGGAACTGCAGGTTGAGCATGTTCGGTGTCATCACCACGCGTCCCTGCGGCCCGGTGGTGGGCGTCAGGAAGTCGAATTCGGCGGTGACTTCAGTCACGCCTGCTGGCACGTCGATGTGGAACGCAGCCACGTCCAGCGTGTTGCGTTTCCAGTCCAGTTTCTGGCCATTGGCCGTGAACGTGATGCCGGCAATCTTGTCGATCGAGTTGCGCGGCGAGTGGCCACCAGGCACCCACTTCGGGTACAGCAGGGTCAGCGGGCCTGCCTGCACTGGGATGGTCTGCTTGACCCGGAAGATGCGCTGGGCAAGGTTGGTGGCATCCACCTCCAGTTTGATCGTGCCCGGATATGACACGTCGCGGGGCGGCGGGATGTCCTGCGCCGAAGCACCGACAGCAAACAACGAGGCAAGAGCAAGACACAACAGACGCGGACGCAACATCGGCAACTCCGGGACACGGGACAATCCCAGAATCCTACGGAAACACGTCGCCATCGCATCTGCCGAAAGCCATGGCAGTTGTGTAAGGCATCACAGTTGCACCCTGCATGCCCGCGTCGAATCAGCCGGCAGCTTCGGGGTCGATGGGTCAAGGCATGTGCGCGGTATCGGTGAACCGCCATGTCACCAACCACGCGACCACCAACAGTGCGGCGGCGATCAGGAACGGGATGCCCGGCAGCTTCACTGGCGCTGCTTCACTGACGAAGAAGCCGAAGGAGCCCGCGAAGATCACCGGCGCGACGATGCCGGCCAGCGCCACCAGGCTGGTCAACGCACCCTGTACCCGGCCCTGTTCATCGCCGCCCACCTGGCGGGTGATCAACGACTGGATGGCAGGTGCGGCGATCGCCCACAAGGCGCTGATTGGCAGGCCCAGCAGGAAGATCCAACCCACGCCGGCCACGCCGTACACCGCAAACCCGACCGCGCCGCAGGCCAGGCCCAGCAGGACCGCGCGGCGCTCACCCATGGCTTTCACCAGGCGCCCGACCAGGAATACATTGACGATCACGCTGAGCACGCCGACTACTGCCAGCACGTAACCCACTTCCTTCTGCCCCCAGTCATACCGATAGTCGCCGTACAGCACGAACACGCTGGAATACACGTAATGCGCCAGATTGGCGATGAAGATGACTGCGGCTAACCCGAAGACTTGCGGATAGCTACGCAGCAGCTTCAACGCGCCCACCGGATTGGCATGCGACCAATCGAAGTGCTTGGTGCGCTTTTCAGCCGGAAGCGATTCCGGCAAGACGAACACGCCATAGCAAAAATTCAGCAGCGCCAGTCCGGCTGCAAACCAGAACGGCAGGCGCAAGTCGATGTCGCCAAGCACGCCGCCGACCAGCGGACCGATGATGAAGCCCAACCCGAACGCCGCACCGATCATGCCAAAGGCCTTGGCGCGATCTTCGTGCGTGGTGACATCGGCGATATAGGCATTGGCGGTGGTGAAGCTGGCCGAAGTGGCCGCGGAAATGATCCGCCCCACAAACAGCCAGGCCAACGTCGGGGCCAGTGCCATGAAAATGAAGTCCAGACCCAGCCCAAGGCAGGACAACAGGATCACCGGGCGCCGGCCGTAGCGATCGGACAAGGTGCCCTGGATCGGGGAACAGACGAACTGGATCAACGCGAACGTCAACCCGAAGCCGCCCACCCACCACGCCGCGGTGGAAATGTTGCCGCCGACCATCTGCTGGACCAGGTGCGGCAGCACCGGAATGATCACCCCGAACGCCAGCACGTCGATCAGCACGGTGATGAAAATGAAAGCCAGTGCCGCCTTGCGGGCGCCGGGCGCAATCGGTGCGTTCAAGTGGTGGTCTCGATTCGTGATGTCGCGCGGGCGAATTGGCAGGCGATCAAGGCAGTCGGTCCAGCCCGTGCAGGAAGGTCAGTGCACGAAGGCGGCGGCGGCCAGCAATGATGCATGCTCGCGGACGTCTTCGGGCCAACGTGCAAGCACTTCTTCGAAGCGGGCGAAGTTGCCGGCGAACAGCGCGCGGGTCGCGTTTTCGTACTCCGGCAGATTGCCGCCAAGCGCATGCATGAACCGATAAGCGGCTTCCTGTGCCACCCGCCGGCGGTCGCCATCGACGGTCACCTTGCGCGCGTCCTCGACCAGCCGCCGCAACGTCACCGAAGCACCACCGGGCTGTGCGTTCAGCCAGTCCCAATGGCGTGGCAACAACGTGATTTCGCGGGCCACCACGCCGAGCCGCGGGCGCCCCGGGCCGCGCGCGGGCGTGGAAACGGCCGCCTCGGACCCTGCCGGCGCCGCATTTAGGGTGCGCAACAACTCCGATGCAGGCAGCTCAAGCGGCAATTCCACGACCTTGCCGCTGGCATCCTCGAACACCAGGATGGGCTGGCCGGGTTCACTGTCGAACACCTGCTTGGCTTTCAGGGCGACATGTCGCAGCTCCCCGCTGGCGATCCGCTGGGTACCGGCAAAAGCAGTACAGCGCAGGGCAGGTGTGGGCATGGCAGGCCTCCGAGGCGGAGGTGTATATTACCCGGGTTAAATTAGTCGAACAAGCCCGTCATACCTGAACGCGTCAGCGACCAGGGCCGACATCAATGAAGCGCAGGAACTCGGCGCGGGTCCGCGCGTCATCGCGAAAGCTGCCCAGCATCTTGGAGGTGATCATCGACACCCCGCGCTTGTGCACACCGCGGGTGGTCATGCACTCGTGCGCACCCACCACCACCACGCCGACACCCAGCGGTTGCAGCGCGCGCTGGATGCAGCCGGCGATCTGCGCAGTCATTTTTTCCTGCACCTGGAAACGCTTGGCATAGGCCTCGACCACGCGCGCCAGCTTGCTGATGCCGACCACCTTGCCGTTCGGCAGGTAACCCACGTGCACCTTGCCGATGATCGGCGCCATATGGTGCTCGCAATGCGATTCGTATTCGATGTCGCGAAGCACGATCAGTTCGTCGTAACCACAGACTTCCTCGAAGGTGCGCGCCATGTATTCGTCCGGATCAAGGTCGTAGCCCTTGAACCACTCTTCGTAAGCCTTGGCCACGCGCCTGGGCGTATCCAGCAGGCCTTCGCGTGCAGGGTCCTCGCCAGCCCAACGCAACAAGGTGCGGACGGCGGACTCGGCGTCTTCGCGGCTCACGTCATTGCGGCTGTCGTCGGCCATGTCGGCTCCGGGCATGAAATCAGACCGGGATGGTAGCGCGGTACCGTGTACGTGGCGTCAGGCCGTGGCCGGCGTACTGGTCGTCCAGCCAAGCATCCTTGCCGGCAACATCAGCAGCGCATGCAGGAAAGCGAACAGTGCAGAGAAGGTGATGCCGACCAATCGGAACGGCAGCGACAACAGCCACGCCACCGGCCACAACACCAGGGCCAGCAGCGCCAGTGGCCAGCACAGCACCAGCAACGCACACCACAGCAGCAGGACGATCAGGGTCTTCATGGTCAGGGCTCAGTTCCATCCGCGCTGCATGCGCAGCAGCATCTACGATCGCAAGCCGTGGCGGGCGTGCGCAAGCGCCATGCGATGAAACAGAGGAGGACGCGACGAAACATGCCTGCGGTGGACTACTCCGCCGCTTTCGGTGCCGCGAATGCCTTGCTGGCAATCCCGGAACGGTTGAAGCAGCAAACGCGGCGCTTGCGCGTGTCTGGCTATTCGGCAGCGCCGATGGTATCCGGCTCGTCGTCGCCGAGCTCGAGCGCCGGCGTATCGGCATCTACGGGCAAGGTTTCCACCCCGCGCAACTTGCGCTCGATCGCACGCGTGCGCACGCCTGCCTGCTTGATGCTGTTCTGCACGGTATCGAGTTGCCCATGGGCCTTCTCGAGCACGCCGGCAAACTTGCCGAACTCGCCCTTGATCGAGCTCAGCAACTGCCAGACTTCGCTGGAGCGCTGCTCGATTGCCAGCGTGCGGAAACCCATCTGCAGGCTGTTGAGCAAGGCCAGCAATGTGGTCGGACCGACCAGGGTGACCCTGAAATCGCGCTGCAAGCCATCAAACAGACCGGGGCGCCGCAACACCTCCGCGTACAAGCCCTCGGTTGGCAGGAACAGCAGCGCAAAATCGGTGGTGTGCGGCGGTGCCAGGTATTTGTCGCGAATGCGTTTTGCCTCGACCTTGACCTGGCGTTCCAGCGCAGCGCCGGTGCTGGCGATGGCTTCAGGATCGACACGATCCTGTGCATCCAGCAGGCGCTCGTAATCCTCGCGCGGGAACTTGGCATCGATCGGCAGCCGGACCGGCTGTCCATCCTGGGTGCCGGGCAGCTTGATCGCGAACTCGACGCGTTCACTGCTACCGGGCACGGTGATGCAGTTGGTTTCGTATTGTTCGATCGTCAGCACCTGTTCAAGCAATGCGCCCAGCTGAGTCTCGCCGAATGTGCCGCGCGTCTTCACGTTGCCCAACAGGCGCTTGAGATCACCGACGCCGGTGGCCAGTTGCTGCATCTCGCCCAGCCCGCGTTGGACCTGCTCAAGCCGCTCGGAAACCAACTTGAACGAGGCATCCAGCCGGGTGTTGAGCGTGGACTGCAACTTTTCGTCGACGGTCGCGCGCATCTGCTCGAGCTTGGCTTCGTTGCCTTGCTGCAAATCCTGCAGTTTCTGTTCCAGGGTGGCGCGCATCTCGCCGATGCGCTGCTCGTTGCGTTGGGTGAGTTCACGCAGTTGAACGCCCAGCCCATCGGCAAACTGTTGTTGGCGGATCGCCGCGTCCTGGCGACCCTTGTGCGCATCGTCGCTCAGGCTGGCACGCAACACGTCCAAGCGCTGGTCGGTACGCTCGGTGAGGTCGTGCAGGCGCAGGCCGAAGGATTCGATGCGCTGTTCCTGCGCCTTGGCCATGCTGTCCAGCTGCGCGCGCAGCTCGCTGCGGCCATCACGTTGCTCGCTGCGCAGAGCCTGTTCCAGCGGCTCGCGCAGTCGCGCCATCGCGGCATCCGGCTTGCGCAGCAACAACACGACCAGCAGGACGATGGCGATGGCCACCGCCAGCAGCAACAGGATCAACAGCAGGGATGAGTCGGGCATTGCGCCAGTGTAGCGGCAGCCGTCGCAATGGCTGCGACCGGGAATGACGGGCTGAGTCAGGGTGCCTGCGTGGGCCCGCGCAAGGCCTGCAACAACGCCTGGAATTCCGGGTTTTCCCGCAGCAGTCGGCGGCCGGCATCGACCAGCTCGTCGACCTGCTCCGGACTCAGGCTGAAGCCGGTCGAGACCGCTTCCAGCCGTGACCGCAGCTGCGGATCCGGCAGGTCCTGCAGGGACACCACGATCAGGTGGCCCTGCACGGGGCTGGCCGGCGTCGAGACGTCCTTGGTCCAGGTTTTCAAGCTTTCCTGCATGAGTTCCAGCGTCGCCGCGTTGTAGCGATGCAGCTGGATATCGGTCATCACGTTGATTGCCTGGGCCATGGAGGGCGCACGCGTGCTGAGGCCGAGGCCATGACCCGCATCGGCCGATGAATCCACCGCGATCATCACCAGGTGCGGCGCGGGGGAGCGATCGATCCGTTGCAAGAAGGCCGACAAGCCACCGGACAGGTCGATCGTTTCCTGGAACGCGCGCAGGCCGAGGTTGTCGGTCAGGCCGCCATCGGCCAGGTGGACGTAGCGGCGCGCCTGTTTGTCGCGATAGCTTTCCAGCCCTTCGCTCACCTGCTGCAACTGCGGCGAGTCGCCGGCCTGCACGCCTGCCACCGGTGTGCTGGGACTGCAGGTGTCGTAGTTCTGCAGCACCACCGGCTCGAACAGCACCGGCACTGCGGACGAGGCAGCGACTGCATCGGCCACGGGATAACTCAACAAGTCGGAGCACAGCAGGTTGAAATGGCCCTGCAGGAAGGCGAAGCGATTGCCGCTTTCCAGGTCCGATGCATTGATGATCACCAGCGGACCTTCGCGTTCCTGCAGGTCTGAAAACCGTGCGTCATGGAAGATGGTGCGGCCATACAGTTGCGCGGCCGCTGCGCTGCGTCCCTGCGTCGTGAACCAGCGCAGCGGGTTGAGTACGCGCCGCACCAGGTCCGCACTGAGGTTGCGGCGCAAGACCTCCTGCTCGAATGCCGGAAACGAGGCATCGCCATGCAGCCCGTAATACGCTGCGGTGAAGCTGCCACCGGACACGGCACTGATGGCGTCCACTTCATCCAGCAGGGGCACGCTGCCGGTCGCCGTCGGAACCGTCGTCGCACGCAGTTCCAGCAAGACGCCATAGGCGAGCGCTGCCGCACGCGAACCGCCACCGGAGAACGCCAGCGCGACGGTGATGTCGTCCTGCTGCTGCCCAGGCCTTTGGCGGCCAATTCCGTATGCACCAACGTCGTCCTGCGGCAACGCACCATAGCGCGGCTGGTTGTCGATGCTGGCGTACGTGGCGCAGCCAACCAGCAAGGGCAGCAAGCTTGCCAGCAACCCGGCTCGAACCATCCGACTCATCCGGCTGCCACTCCGAACAATCGACCAATCAAGCCGGTCGCCGCCATCGCCACGGCGCCCCAGAACAGCACGCGTACGGCGCCCTTGGTCATCGAGGCGCCGCCCAGCCGTCCAGCCAGCGCCCCCAGCAACGCCAGCAACACCAGGGTGATGGCACTGATCGCGATCGACAGGCCACCGCTGCGCCAGAGCCAGGCCAGCAGGATCGGCGGCAACGCACCCACGGAAAATGCCGCCGCCGAGGCCAGCGCCGCCTGCACCGGCCGCGCGGCGAGCGCTTCGTGAATGCCAAGCTCATCACGCAGATGGGCACCGAGCGCATCGTGCGCGGTCAGTTGCTCGGCCACCTGATGCGCCAAGCCCTTGTCCAGTCCCCGCTGCACATAGATATGGGTCAGCTCGAGAAGTTCTGCTTCGGGTGAGTGCTCCAGCTCATGGCGTTCCTTGGCCATGTCGGCGGCCTCGATATCGGCTTGCGAGCTGACCGAGACATATTCGCCAGCGGCCATCGACAACGCGCCCGCCGTCAGGCCGGCAATACCCGTGATCAGGATGACGTGCGGCGTTGCACTGGCGGCGGCCATGCCGATCAGCAGGGAGCTGGTCGAGATCAGGCCATCGTTGGCGCCCAGCACCGATGCACGCATCCAGCCGATGTGCTCGGTGCGGTGGCGCTCGTGATGTGGCTTGGCGAGTTTGATCATGATCCTAGTCCAGCACCCTGCAGAACACCGCCTTCAGGTAGCGTGATTCCGGCACCTGCGCCAGCCACGGATGATCCGGGCCGGCACCGGCGACCTTGAGTACCTGCACCGTGCGCCCGGCGTAGAACGCGGCGCGGCGAATCATGTCGGTGAACTGTTCTTCGCTGACCAGACCCGTACAGCTGAACGTCGCGAACAGCCCGCCCGGCTTGACCACGCCGAGCGCCAGCTTGTTCATGTCCAGGTATTTCTTCAGCGCCGGAATGACCTGTTCGCGGTCGCGGGTCATCTTCGCCGGATCCAGGATCACCACGTCGTACTGATCCCCGTTCATCGCTGCATCGCGCAGCCACGGAAAGATGTCGGCCTGGATGAACTTCGGCTTGACGTGATTGAGCTTCGCATTGCCGCGGGCGATGTCGAGCACATCCGCATCGATATCAATCCCGACCACTTCGCTGGCACCGCGCACCGCTGCGTACACACCAAAGCCGCCGGTGTTGCAGCACAGGTCGAGTACGCGCTTGCCCGCACACAACTGCGACAACCATTGCCGGTTCTCGCGCTGGTCGGCGAAGAAGCCGGTCTTGTGCGCGCCGGCAGGATCCGCGCGGAACTGGATGCCGTGCTCATGGATCAATGCTGCCTGCGTGCCCATGGTGTCCTTGTAGTCGAAGCTTTCCTGCTTCTGCACATGCTCATCGGCGAAGCTGTGGAAGCGGCAACCGGGGAACTGTTCGCGCAACGCGTTGAAGATCCATTCGCGATAACGCCACGCACCGGCGCTGAAGAATCCGACCACCAGCAAGTCGTCGTAGCGGTCGACCACCAGCCCGCTGATGCCGTCGCCTTCGGAATGCAGCACGCGCCAGGCGTTGCCGACTTCGTCCAGCTTGAGCAGCTCGCGGCGCATTGCCACTGCATCGGCAATCTTGCGCGAGAACCAGGCCGCATCCACCGCGACATCGGGATCGCCTTCCAGCATCCGCAGCGCGATCCGCGAATGGCCGTTGTAGAAGCCGCGTCCCATCCAGACGTTGTCCACGCCGACCACATCGACCACGCTGCCGGGCTTCGGACGCTGCGCGGGCTTTTCGACCAGGCGCTGGAAAATCCACGGATGGGTGGATTTCCAGGCGTTCTTCAGGCGGACGACAGGCAGCGGCTCATTCATGTGCGCGAATCTTGTTGACGGGGCATTAACGCCCAACGCACCATTGTCGCCGAAGAAGGGGAGTAACTCCGCGCACGGTCGTCGTCAATACGGGCACGCTGTCAATACGACATCGGCCCCGGCGCCGTGGCAGGCCACCAGCCTGCGAGTGAGACCTTCGCCCGCCGTGGCGAAGCCGTTGCCCTTCCATACCCGTGGATCCTGCACCGACCCGAGCCGCAACCGCCGCAAGGCCTTGTTGTTGTCGTGTTGTGGAGTAATGCATGCAAACGATCGGATCGCCGATGCTGTGGGGCGTGTTCGCACTGGTGGTGGTGGTCGCACTGCTCATTGACCTGGTGCTGATGCGCCACGGCGGCCCGCACAAGGTCACGTTCAAGGAAGCCACCTGGTGGAGCCTGGCCTGGGTGGCGCTGGCGCTGGCGTTCAACGCCTGGCTGTGGTGGTACGCCGGACAGCAGTACGGAATGGCGGACGGCCAGCGCATCGGCATGGAATTCCTGACCGGTTACCTGGTCGAAAAGGCGCTGGCGATCGACAACATCTTCGTGTTCCTGATGCTGTTCGGCTATTTCGGGGTGCCCGAGGAACAGCGCCAACGCGTGCTTGTCATCGGCATCGTCGGTGCCATCTTGCTGCGCGCCATCCTGATTTTTGCCGGGGCACTGCTGCTCGCGCGCTTCCACTGGATTCTCTACGTGTTCGGCGCGTTCCTGCTGCTGACTGGCGTCAAGATGTGGCGCGCTGCCGGCGCGCCGCCCACCCTGGAAGGCAACCCGGTCCTGCGCTGGGTGACCGCCCACCTGCCCTTCGTGCGCCGTTACCACGGCAGTGCGCTATGGCTGGGCAGCGGTACGCGCCGCAAGTTCACCCCGCTGTTCATCGTGCTGGTGATGATCGCGATCACCGACGTGATCTTCGCGGTGGATTCGATCCCGGCGATCTTCGCGATCACCGAGGACCCCTTCATCGTGCTGACTTCGAACGTGTTCGCGGTACTGGGCCTGCGCGCGATGTTCTTCCTGCTGCAGGGCATGGCCGACCGCTTCCATTTGCTGCCATACGGGCTGGCACTGGTGCTGGTGTTCATCGGCAGCAAGATGCTGGTGATGGGGGTCTACAAGATTCCGGTGCTGGTCGCGCTGGTGGCCGTGGCGGTCATCATCGGCACGACGGTGGTGCTCAGCCTGCGGAGGCCACGGCCGGCTTGAACCCGGGCGCGGCGTCGCCATCTTTATCCAATGAGTCCGCGATCTCCCTTGCCGAGCAGCACCCGCACCCAACGCCAACAGGACGCCCATCGCGTGCGTCGCGGTGTGCATTACAGCCTGGCCGGCGTGCTGGTGCTGTGCGTGGTGTTCTCCCTGCAGGGCTTGCTGCCACTGCATGCCTTGACGGTGAACCCGGGCAACGCCGCCGGCCTGATCGGCGTGCTGACCGCACCACTGTTGCACGGCTCGCCCGGCCACCTGCTGGCCAATGCCACCGCCCTGCTGTTGCTGGGGACGCTGGCGATGACCGTGTATCCCCGTGCCACGCTGCGCGCGCTCCCGCTGCTGTGGCTGGGCGCGGGACTGGGTGCGTGGCTGCTGGGGGAGCCGGAATCGCACCATCTCGGGGCGAGTGGCGTCACCCATGGGCTGGGCTTCCTGGTGTTCGTGCTGGGCCTGCTGCGACGCGACCGCGCGGCGATTGCGGCCGGCATGATCGCCTTCCTGTTCTATGGCGGCATGCTGCTGACGATCCTCCCGCAGGAAGCCGGCGTCTCCTGGGAATCGCACCTGGGCGGCGCGCTTGCAGGCGTGCTCGCCGCTTTCATGTTCCGGCGCAGTGACCCGATGCCATCTCGACGCAAGTACAGCTGGGAAATCGAGGAGGAAATCGAGCGCGAACACGCAGCGGCCAGCCATGACACGTTCGAGCCCCATGCGCCGGACGACGTACCGGTGCTGTGGAAGCGAGACGAGCCTCGAACTAAACTCGAAGAGCGCGGCAAGGTCTTGCGGTTCCGTCCGCGCGACGAACGCGAGGACTGAGATACTCAGCGCCATGTCTGGCTACTTGCCAGCCAGCAAGGCAGGGCCAAGCTGGCGGTCATGCCAGCGCGACAGCAACAGCAAGGCTGCAATCGCGCCGCACAGGCACAGGAACATGTCCCACTGGGTGTCCCACTGATCGCCCTGGGTGGCCAGAAACGCATCGGCATCGGCGCCATAGATCAATGCCGCCCACCATTCGATCAGCTCGAAGAACGCCGAAAAGCTGAGACACGCCGCCAGCACCAGATAGGTCAGCCAACCGCCACGACGCAGCGGGGTCAGGCGCAGCAACAGTTCGCGCGCCAGGATCGCCGGCACGAAACCCTGCATCAGGTGGCCCAGGCGATCCCACGGATTGCGCGCAGTGCCCAGCAGCTCCTGCAGCCAGAACCCTCCCGGTGTCAGCGAGTAGGTGTAGGTGCCCCCATGGATCAAGACCAGCGCATGCAGTGCCAGCAACCAGCACAGCAGCCGGGTCAGCGGGAAACGGCCCCAATACCAGGCAATCACGGCCAAGCCCACCATCGCCCAGATTGTTTCCAGGACCCAGGTCAGGCGGTCGCGGGCAATGGCACCGGACATCACCAGTGCCGCCAGCATGATCACGACCAGCAGCCAGCGTTCGCCACGGGTGGGAATGCGCGCCGGCGCTGTTGCTTGAATGCGCGAAGTCGTGTGCATGGCCCGAATCCTAGCGGCTTGAACGACGAACCGCTTGAACGCCTGGCGGTTTGGCCGGTGTTCGGTTGCCGGCGACTAAGCTGCACGTCCCGCTTGAATGGTCGATGCCGATGCGCGTCTTCGCTACTGCCTTGTCTGCCTGCCTGCTGGCCGCCTGCGCCAGCGCGCCCGAGGTGCGTACGCCTTCACCCACGGCATCGTCCCAGGTACCGCTCAAGGTCGCGCCCATCAAGGTCGGCCTCGCGCTGGGTGGTGGCGCGGCCAAGGGCTTTGCCCACATCGGCGTGATCAAGATGCTGGAAGCCAACGGCATCCAGCCGATGGCGGTAGCGGGCACCAGCGCCGGCAGCGTGGTCGGCGCACTGTACGCCAGCGGCATGGATGCGTTCGCGATGCAGGAAAACGCATTCGCGCTGGACGAGTCCAGGATCCGCGATGTCAGCCTGTTTTCCGGCGGCGTGGTGAAGGGCCAGAAGCTGCAGGACTACGTCAACGAACTGGTCGGCGGTCGTCCGATCGAAAAAATGCCGAAACCCTTTGCGGCAGTGGCCACCCAACTCGAAACCGGCGAACGCACCGTGTTCGTGCGCGGCAACACCGGCCAGGCCGTGCGCGCGTCCAGTTCGATTCCCGGCGTATTCGAAGCGGTGAAGATCGGCAAGGTGCATTACGTGGATGGCGGCGTGACCAGCCCGGTGCCGGTCGATGCCGCGCGTCAGCTTGGCGCCGAGTTCGTGATCGCGATCGATATCTCCAGCAAGGCCGATGGCCTTGCGTCGAGCACCAGCATGCTCGGCAACATCAACCAGAGCATCCGGATCATGGGCCAGAAACTCGGCGCGCTTGAGTTGCAGCGCGCGGACATCGTGATCCGGCCAAAGGTCAATGACATCGGCCCGGTCGATTTCGAGCAGAAGAACCGCGCCATCCTGGAAGGCGAACGCGCGGCGCTGGCCGCGCTGCCGCAGCTCAAGGCGAAGCTGGCGCAGTTGCAGGCGCAGCGCATGGCCAAGATGCAGCAAGCGGCGGATGCCGAAGCCGAACGCAAAGTCGAAGCCGAACGCGTGGTGCGTTGTGCCCAGCAACAGGGCTGGATGGACCGCTTGCGGCGCGATCCGGATTGTCGCGGCAGTTGAGCTGATGCAGAACACGCCTGCGGCGGTGGCGTTAATATCAAGCCATGAACAGTCTCCCCTCCTCGCCACGCCGCGTCGAAAACATCACCACCGACAAGGGCAAAGTCCCGGTCTACGCGACCGGCATCGTCGAGCAACCCTGGGACGACTACAGCACGGTTGACCACGACGTGTGGCGGCAGTTGTACGAACGCCAGCGCAAAGTGCTGGTCGGACGCGCCTGTGATGAATTCCTGCAAGCGCAGGATCTGATGGGCATGAGCCCGGACCAGATCCCGAAGCTCGCCGCACTCAATGACGTGCTGGCCGGCGCCACCGGCTGGACGATTGTCGGGGTTGAAGGCTTGTTGCCGGAACTGGATTTTTTCGACCACCTGGCCAACCGACGCTTCCCGGTGACCTGGTGGATCCGGCGCCCGGACCAGATCGACTACATCGAAGAACCCGACCTGTTCCATGACCTGTTCGGCCATGTGCCGCTGCTGATGAATCCGCTGTTCGCCGACTACATGCAGGCCTACGGCCGTGGCGGGGTGAAAGCGCATGGCATCGGTGCCGATGCGCTGCAGAACCTGACCCGGCTGTACTGGTACACGGTCGAGTTCGGCCTGATCCAGCAGGCCGATGGCCTGCGCATCTACGGTAGCGGCATCGTCAGTTCCAAGGGCGAATCGATCCATAGCCTGGAATCGGCGGCGCCAAACCGGATCGGCTTCGACCTTACGCGGATCATGCGCACCCGCTACCGGATCGACAGCTTCCAGAAGACCTATTTCGTGATCGACAGTTTCAAGCAGTTGATCGAGGCGACCTTCCCCGACTTCACCCCGATCTACGATCGGCTGGCCGCACAGGACGCAATTCCCGCCGGCAAAGTGCTGGACGCCGATGCGGTGTTCCAGCGCGGCAGTGGCGAGGGCTGGGCGACGGACGGCGATATCTGAGGATCGGAACGCCGCGGCAGTCGGTATCCTGACGCCCATGGCCTCGACCTTCCTTGATTTCCCGACCCCACGGGTGCTCTGGCGCTGGTTCAACCAGTGGCGGCAGAACCAGCTGGTCGCGACCACTGACCGCATCTCGGTGCTGGAACACGTGGACGATGCCGGCCACCTGGGGCCACGCTATGCCTTCATGACCATGATGTCCTGCGGCATCGCCATGCTGGGCCTGCTGCAGAACTCCGCCGCAGTGATCATCGGCGCGATGCTGATCTCGCCCTTGATGGGCCCGATCATCGAGCTGGGCATGGGCCTGGCCACCTTCGACCTGCGCAGCATCCGCGATGCAATGAAGTCGCTATCAGCTGGCGTGTTGCTGTCTTTGCTGGTCGCGGCAGGCATCGTGTATTTCTCGCCACTGCAGGACGCCACGCCCGAAATCCTGGCGCGCACGGAACCCACGTTCTTCGACTTGCTGATCGCGATTTTCTCCGGTCTTGCCGGCGCTTACGCCACGGTCACCCGCAAGGGCGAAATGATTGTCGGCGTGGCGATCGCCACCGCCTTGATGCCACCTCTGGCAGTGGTTGGCTACGGCATCGCCGTGATGAACTGGAGCATCGCAGGAGGCGCCGCGTTCCTGTTCATGACCAACCTGCTGGCGATCGCGCTGTCGGTCACGATCATCGCCCGCTGGTACGGGTTCGGTGGTACCGACTCGCCCAAGCAGACGGCCTGGCAGGCCGGCCTGATCATCGGCAGTTTCGTCCTGCTGTCGATCCCGCTGGGCCTGGCGCTCGGACGCATCGCGCTGAAATCACAGGTGGAGCTGAGCGTGCGCGCCGCCACCGACGCCGCCGCTGCGCGCGCCTCCGGGCGTGTCTCCGGCCTGCGTGTGGATGTCACCAAGGGTGGCGTCAACGTGGATGCGGTCATGATGATGCCGCGCCACGTGAACGGCCTTGAAGCCTCGCTGGAGACGTCGCTTTCAGCCCAGCTCGGGCGACCGGTGAACGTGCAAGTACGCGAAGTGCTGACTGCCGACGATGCCAGTTTCGCCCAGCAGCAGGGCACGCTGGCGGAACTGCGGCGCAGCGTGGCCGCCCTGCAGACCGCCGAAATCGGACGTACCGTCACGCAGCAGGCCAAGGACGCCAAACAGGCGCGCCTGCAGGCGGCATTGCTCGGTTACCTCGGCCAGCTGACGCCAAGCGCGGATGGCCGGCAGTGGACCCTGCAGATCGCGCCAGAATCACGAACGCCATTGCAGCGCGCGCAGCGAATCGAACGCGAGATCAACGCCGGATTGGTCGACGACGGCACCAGCATCATCGTGATGCCGCCGCTGCAATCCTTGCCCGGCATCGTGTTTGCCGATGACAGCGCCGAACTCGATGCCGAATCGGCGCGTACCCTGGCGACGATTGGCTGGGCGGTGCAACGCTGGCACGGCAATGCCGTCCGCGTGATCGGCATAGGCGGCACCGAAGCGCTTGCGCAAAAGCGCGCCGATGCCGTCGCTGCCACGCTGCGTGCAAGCGGCGTGCAGACCAGCATCAGCCTGGACGATGCGGCGTCGATGCGCACGCGCGTGCGCGATCACGGCCCACAGGCGGCGCGCACGGTGCGCCTGGAAATCGGCGACGCGCCCTGACGGCGGTCGCTTTCGCGTCCAGTTTCAGCCAGGCAGCTGCGGCCAACCGTCCGGAATATCGACGTAACCGCCATTGAGGTCGATGCCGGCGCGCCGTTGGCCGGCCGCGACACCGACTTCGATCAGCGCATCCGGCGGGCACGGTGCGCGGATGCAGCGGATCTGCGAGGCGTGCGCAATCAGCGTCACCTCACCCGCGCCAGCCCAACCCATCAAGTAGTAACGCCCTGGCGCGACATCGATCCGATATTCGCGCGCGCCATCCTCTGTCTGGATGCAGGTGGGCGTGCCGCCAGTGACAGGGGTAGCGCACACCCGCAGCGCGGGCGGCGGGCGGTTGCCGTTTCGAATGGCGCCGCTGATGCTGGCGCCGGCCGATCCGGCGGCAGGTGTATCGGTTGGCGTCGACGATGCCGGTGCGGCATGTGGCGCACACGCCGCCAGCGACAGCACCATGGGCATGGCCAGCAATAGGCCCGGCATTGGCAACGTGTTCATTTCGACGTTCCTGCAAATGGCCGCCATCGGCGACAATAGCGCCCTCCGTCGCTGGATGCATGCACATGTCGCTCGCCCATGTTTCGCTGACCCGTTTCCTGATCGAGGAGGGCCGCGCGGGCCGGGTCAATGCCGACCTGCGCCTGCTGATCGAAGTGGTGGCGCGCGCTTGCAAGTCGATTTCGGTCGCCGTCGGCAAGGGCGCCCTGGGCGGCGTGCTGGGCGATGCCGGCAGCGGCAATGTGCAGGGCGAAGCACAGAAGAAACTGGACGTGCTCAGCAACGAAATCCTGCTGGAAGCCAATGCCTGGGGCGGCCATCTGGCAGCCTGTGCATCGGAGGAAATGGAGCACTGTTTTCCCATTCCGGACGCGCATCCACGCGGCAACTTCCTGTTGCTGTTCGACCCGCTGGACGGCAGCAGCAACATCGACATCAATGCCAGCGTGGGCACGATCTTCTCGGTCCTGCATTGCCCGGACGACGTCGCCACCCCGCAGGATGCCCACTTCCTGCAACCTGGCCACCAACAGGTGGCCGCCGGCTATTGCCTGTACGGGCCCAGCACCATGCTGGTGCTGACCCTTGGCCATGGCACCCATGCCTTCACACTTGACCGCGAACAGGGCTCGTTCGTGCTGACCCAGCGCGACATGACAATCCCGGAAGACACGACCGAATTCGCGGTCAATGCCTCCAACCAGCGTCATTGGGAGGCGCCGATGCAGGCCTACGTGGGCGACCTGCTGGCGGGCAAGGGTGGGCCGCGGGGCAAGGACTTCAACATGCGCTGGGTGGCGGCGATGGTGGCCGACGTGCATCGCATCCTGACCCGCGGCGGCATCTTCACTTATCCGATCGACGCCAAGTGCCGCGACAAGGGCGGGCGTCTGCGCCTGATGTACGAGGCCAATCCGATGGCACTACTGGTGGAGCAGGCCGGCGGCGCCGCAAGTACCGGCCGCGAGCGCATGCTGGACGTGCGGCCGACTGCGCTGCATCAGCGGGTGCCTGTGTTCATGGGCAGCCGCAATGAAGTCGAAGTCGCCGTGCGCTACCACCAGGCGCACGATCATCCCGCAGCCTGATCGTCAGGCTGCGTCAGGCTGCGTTAGGCGTCTGGTTAAGCTCCAGCCAATAGCGTCCGATCTGGCGCACCACGTCAACGAAGCGCTCGAACTCGACCGGTTTCTGGATATAACTGTTGGCGCCTAGCGCGTAAACCACGCCGACATCCATTGGCTCTGCGCTGGTGGTCAGCACGACCACCGGCAACGCGTGACTTGCCGGGTTCGCGCGGATCGCCTGCAGCACTTCGCGGCCGTCGAGCTTGGGCAGGTTGAGATCCAGCAGCACCAATGCCGGCAGTTGAGTCACATCGCGTCCTGCAAACTCGCCGCGTGCATACAGGTAATCCACCGCTTGTGCGCCGTCGGTGACGACGCGGATCACATACCCACTACCTGCTTCGGCGAAGGCGATCCGGGTCAGTTCCACGTCGTCCGGATTATCCTCGACCAGCAGGATTTCCTTGTTTTGATTGACCATCATGCATCCGCCTGTTGGTTGTTCTGATCCTGCAGGTCCACGTGGAAGCACACCCCGCCCTCGGGTTCACCCACTGCATGCAGACTGCCACCATGCCGCCAGTTTATGCGGCACCATCGTATACAGCGCGTGCAAGCGGTCATGCCCGCGCAAGCGCCATGGCCGGGGCGTCGTGCACAATGATGGTGATGAACCTGCCACCGCACCTGATCGAGCAACTTGCCTTCGGCCTGATCCTGGCAGGCGGGCTCTACCTGTTCATCACCGAGAAACTGCGCGTCGACGTGACCGCCATGCTGATCCTGCTGGCACTGGTGCTGACCGGTGTGCTGGACAGCAAGCAGGCCCTGTCCGGCTTTGCCAGTGAACCGGCGATCATCGTGGCTGCGGTTTTCGTGATTTCGGGCGGTCTGGCCGCCACCGGCATCAGCGAACGGTTGGGGCTGTGGATTGGTCGCGCGGCGGGCCACGGCGAGGCGCGGACGATTGCAGTCGTCATGCCCACGGTCGCCTTGCTGGCGGCGTTCACCCACCATGTGATGGTCACTGCGATGATGCTGCCGCTGCTGCTGCGGCATGCGCGTGACCGGCAAATGCCGGCATCGCGCCTGCTGATGCCGATGTCGCTGGCCGCGTCGCTGGGCACCACCCTGACCCTGGTCAGCGCGCCCGCCTTCCTGCTGGCCAGCGACATGCTGTACCGCGCCGGGGCCAAACCGTTGGGCATCTTCTCGATCACCCCGATCGGCATCGCCCTGGTCGTGGTGGGCACCGGTTACATGCTGCTGGCCCGCTGGCTGCTGCCCAAGCACAGCGGCGAGGGCGGCGATGACGACTACCTGCGCCTGGATCGCTACCGCACCGAACTGGTGGTGGTCCGGGGCGGACAGTGGGCGACACGCTCGCTGGGCGACATGCAAAAGGCCATCGGCAAATCCGTGCGCGTGCTGGGCTGGTTGCGCGATGGCAGGCGCCGCGACGACCTGACCGCCAGCAGCCCATTGCTGGCCGGGGACATCCTGCTGGTAGAGGCGGCCGCCGATGAAATGCTGTCGCTGCATGACGACTCCGGCCTGGACCTCAACGCGATCACCCGCTTCGGCACCAAGCTTGGCGGCGAAGGCGCGCCACAACTGGTGCAGGCGGTGGTGGCGCCAGGATCGGAATTCATCGGGCGCAGCATCCGCGAACTGGATTTCTCCAACCAGTTCCATGCGGTGATCGCCGGCCTGTGGCGCCGCGATGGCGAAATGGCCGACCGCCTGTCCGATGCACGCCTGCGCGAAGGCGACCTGTTGGTGCTGTATGGCCGCCCGTCGCGGTTCTCGGAACTGGCCGCGCACCACGGGTTCCTGATGCTGGTGCCATTTGCGGGTGAAGCCAAGCGGCGCTTGCGTGCGCCGCTGGCGCTGATGATCCTCGGTGCCAGCATCTTCGCTGCGGCCGCCGATTGGCTGGCGCCGCCGCTGGCGTTCCTGCTTGGTGCCGTAACCATGGTCGCGACCGGCTGCCTCGACATCAAGCAGGCGTACCGCGGCATCGATGTGCGCATTTTCGTGATGATTGCCGGGGTCATCCCGCTCGGCATCGCGATGGAACAGACCGGGACCGCGGACCTGCTGGCGAAGGGGTTGGCCGTGATGCTCGCGCATTGGCCGGTACTGGCAATCCTGCTGGTGATGTTCTGCGTGGCCGCGCTGCTGACCCAGGTGATGTCGGATGCCGCCACGACCGTGCTGCTCGGCCCGGTCGCCATCTCGCTGGCGCAGGTGCTTGATCTGCCGCCCACCCCGTTCGTGGTGTGCACCGCGCTGGGCGCGGTGGTGGCGTTCCTGACCCCGATCGGCCACCACGGCAACCTGCTGATCCTGGGGCCCGGCCAATATCGCTTCAGCGATTTCCTGCGGGTCGGCTTCCCGCTGACTGTATTGATTGCACTGGTCAGTGCCTGGATGGCGCGTTGGCTGTGGCTGGGCGGGCCACTCTGGCCCGTGCTGGGCGGCTGAGCCGGAGCAGACCAAATCGCCCTGTGGCGAGCTACGCCCGGGCGCAATAAGCCGGTCGGTCCGCAACGGGGAACGCCAGGCGCTAGCGCGACTTTTCGATCCGGGCGCCCTACCCTGTCGATGTCGCACCGCTCGCGACGACGGAGTGCCCATGTTCGACGTGCTGCTGCAGGCTTGGGGTGTGTTGTGGGCGGTGCCGCATATCCGCGTCTGGCTGACCGTCGGCTGGATCGCCTATCTGGTCTGGCTTGGGGTATGGATCGTGCTGCAGAAGCGCGAACCGGTTGCCACCCTGAGCTGGCTGGTCAGCCTGGCTGCGCTGCCCTACATCGGTTTCCTGATCTACCACGTGTTCGGACCGCAGAAGATCACCCGCCACCGGTTGCGTCGCGCCCGCGCCCGGGTCGAGCTGCCAGGCAATGAGCCCGACCATGATCCCGACAGCGCAGAACTGGCGCGGCTGGGACAAGCAATCACTGGGCTGCCACCCAGCACCGCACATCACGTCGAACTGCTGGTGGATGGGCAAGCCACTTACGCCGCGCTGCTCGAAGCGGTGCGTGGTGCCCGCCATCACGTCCACCTGGAGTACTACATCTACCAGCCCGACCAGACCGGTCGGGCCCTGCGCGAGGCACTGGTGGAACGCGCCCGCGCCGGGGTGACGGTGCGCCTGCTGCTGGATGCGGTGGGTAGCTCGAAAACACCGTCTTCGTTCTTCCAGGAACTGACCGAGGCCGGTGGCGAGCTGAGCTGGTTCCACCCGATGCGTTTTGGGCGTATTTGGGAACGGCCGTGGCTGAACTTGCGCACCCACCGCAAGATCGTGGTGGTCGATGGCCGGATCGGCTTCGCCGGAGGCATCAACATCACCGACGAAGAAAACGAAGGCGTACGCAGCGATGCCTACCGCGACCTGCACCTGCGCCTGGATGGCGACGTGGTGCGTGGCTTGCAACTGGTCTTCGTCGAGGACTGGGCCTACGCAACCGGCAAGTGCGAGTTCCTGGGCGAGCTCGCACGCTCGATGCCGGCGCCGAGCCCGGGGCCGGTCGCCGCACAGGTCATCACCTCCGGCCCTGATTCGGACTGGGAAGCGATCCACCGCCTGCACGTCGGCGCGATCCACGCGGCGCGGCAACGGGTCTGGCTGGTCACGCCGTATTTCGTGCCCGGCGAGGCCGCGAAGATGGCGCTGACCTCGGCGGCATTCGCCGGCATCGACGTGCGTTTGCTGGTTCCACGCCAGAGCGATTCGCGGCTGGTCACCTTTGCCGCGCGTTCCTACTTCGACACCCTGCTCACTGCTGGCGTCAAGGTCTACGAATACGGCCCGCGCATGTTGCACACCAAGGCTCTGCTGGTGGACGACGATGTCTGCCTGATCGGCAGCGCCAATTTCGACTCGCGCAGCTTTCGCCTCAATTTCGAGATCTGCCTGTTGTTCCGCGATGCCACGGTCGCCGCGGACCTGGCACGGTTGATCGAGCACGAATTCGCGAATGCCCCGCGGGTGCGCGAGGATCGCCCCCGTCCGCTGTTGCGGGCCCGATTGCCGGAGGCCTTCGCGCGCCTGCTGTCGCCGCTGCTCTGACACAAGGGGTCGCGCGCGATCGTCACGCGGGGCGTAAACTGCGCAAAGTCCCGCAAGGAGCCACCTGCATGCACTGGCTGTTCCTCCTGCTTGGTTTCGCCGCCATGGTGGTGGCATTCAAGACGACATCCATGGGCGTGATGGCGATCTGCCTGCTTGCCGCACTGGTGCTGTTCGTGATGTGGCTGGCCGGTCTGTACTCGGCGCGGATGGACGGTCGCAGCCGCGATGCCTCGATGATCATCGATCCGTCCGAATTGCGCCGCCTGCGCGAACAGGCCGAGGCACGCAAGGTCGCCACGATCGCCGATGCGTCATCCGACGCCAATCAGCATTGACCGCACTCAGCGTCAACCTCAACAAGATCGCGGTCCTTCGCAATTCACGCGGCGGCCAGATGCCCGATGTGCTGCAGGCCGGGCGCACCTGTCTGGACGCCGGTGCCCACGGCCTGACCGTGCATCCGCGGCCGGATGCGCGTCATATCCGCAGCGACGATGTGCACGTGCTGGCCAGCCTGTGCAGCGAGCGCGGCGTGGAATTCAACATCGAGGGCAATCCCTTTGCGCCCCCGCGGCCTGGCTATCCGGGC
The DNA here is from genome assembly GCA_963714905.1 of uncultured Gammaproteobacteria bacterium. Classification (GTDB taxonomy): domain Bacteria; phylum Pseudomonadota; class Gammaproteobacteria; order Xanthomonadales; family Xanthomonadaceae; genus Thermomonas. The sequence continues at coordinate 91,202 of CAVQPZ010000007.1, read as the reverse complement.
CTGCTGGCCCTGTGCGAAGCAACGCGGCCTGCGCAGGTCACCCTGGTGCCGGATGGTGATGGTCAACTCACCTCCGACCATGGCTTCGATTTTGTCCGTGACGGCACATCCCTGGCGCCACTGATCGCCTCGTTCAAGGCACTTGGTTGCCGGGTCAGCGTCTTCGTGGACGTGGGGGATTCCCGAGTGGCCATGGCGGCTGCACTCGGTGCGGATCGGGTCGAGCTGTATACCGGACCCTATGCAGAATCCTTCGCTGCCGGCGATGCCTCGGCTGCACTTGCCGCTGCTGCCGAGACCGCCCGCTGTGCACAGGCCGCCGGCTTGGCCGTCAATGCCGGGCATGACCTGGACCAAAGCAATCTAGCCGGCTTCCTTTCGAGTGTCCCAAGCGTGCGTGAAGTCTCGATCGGACATGCGTTGATCGGCGAGGCGCTCTATGCCGGCCTCGATGCGACGGTCCGTGCCTACCGTCGCATCGTCGATTTACCCGCTACGGCCTGAGCGCGACGTCGGCAAAATCTGCGTTTCGGGCATCGGCCAGCACCCGTGCGAACAACCCATAGTCAGCACCTGCGCTGGTTTCCAGCGCCAGCGTGGCGGGATATTCGTCGCCGGCAACCGCACATAAAAAACGCCGCCCTTGCAGGCGGCGTTCCATCCATGCGTTTCCGCAACGGTTTCCCGTTGCTTGGGATCTGTGGAACCCGAATCAGTTCTGAACGAAGCCGATCTTCACCATGTCGGCATTTTTCGCAGCCGTCAGGACCTTCGCCAGGACGCCGTATTCGGCATTGTCATTGGTTTCGATCTGCAGTTCAGGCTGGTTGGACGGGTCGCGCTCCACCTCGTTCTTCATCATGGTGACGAGCGAGGAAACCGGCGTCGGCGTGTCGTTCCAGGTAACCATGCCGCTGCCGTCGATACGCAGCTTGATCGGATCCGGCGGTTCCTTCGGATTCTCCGGTGGCTTGTCGGTCTTCTGTGGCAAGTCCACGTCGACCGGAATGGACTGGATCGGCATGGTCACCATGAAGATGATCAGCAGCACCAGCATCACGTCCACCAGGGGCGTGACGTTGATATCGGCCATTGCACCGCCGGCTGCATTGGAACTAAACGCCATGGGAGGTTCTCCTTACTGGCCTTTCTTGGGCGGTGTGGTGATGAAACCGACCTTGGCGATACCCTGGGTCTGGGCCACCTTGACCACGTCGCTGATCATGCGATACGGCGTGCTCCTGTCGGCGCGGATCTGTACCGGCGGTTGCGGTGTCTTCTGCGCCTCGACCGAGAGCTTGCTCTCGATGAACTGACGGGTGGCAGGTTCGTCATTCCAGAAGAGCGCGCCGGTCTCCGTCACCGAGATGGTGACGGGTGGCGACTTCGCTTTCTCCGGCTTCTTGTCGAGCACGGTTTCCGGCAGCCTCACCTTCACCTTGTGGTTCATCAGTGGTGTGGTGATCATGAAGATGATCAGCAGCACCAACATCACGTCCACCAGGGGCGTGACGTTGATTTCGGCCATTGGGCCGCCGCTTTCGTTACCGGAACTGAAGGACATCTTGGGGCTCCGTTGAGGCGTCGTTCGTCGATCAGCGCTTGCCGGCCACTTCGCCGACGCGTGAGCCGGTGGCGAAGAAGTCGTGCAGGTCGTGCGCGAAGGTGTCGAACTGGTTATTGGTGATGCGGTTGAGGCGGACGTAGAAGTTGTACGCCAGCACCGCCGGGATCGCCACGAACAGGCCCAGTGCGGTCATGATCAACGCTTCACCGACAGGACCGGCCACGGCCGAGATCGACGCGTCACCCGATGATCCGATCGCGATCAGGGCGTGGTAGATGCCCCAAACGGTACCCAGCAGGCCGACGAACGGCGCGGTGGCACCGACGGTGGCGAGCACGGTCAAGCCGCTTTCAAGACGCATCGATTCGCGGGTCACGCCCTGGCGCAAGGCACGGTCGACGAACTCGGAGCGGTTGAGCGACTCGGCGAGGCGCGAACCGTCATGACGTTGGTGGTGCGCAGCAGCGTGAGCAGCATCCAGCGCGATCTTGGAGAACGGCTCGGACTTGGGCTGTTCTTCCATGAAACGGATCGCATCCTGTGCGTTCGGGGTTTCCCAGAACGTACCGGTCACCCGGTCGCCACGGCCACGCAGGCGCATGTTCTTGAGGAAGTTGATGATGATCCAGTACCAGGACATCACCGACATGACGGCGAGCGTGATGAACACGACCCAGCCGACGATGTCGAAGTTCTGGACGAGGGATTCAAAACCCATCTGCTGCAGCGCGGCGGCGTTGTTGCCTCCGGCGGCGTCAGGGGCGACAGCAGTCGATTCGAGGAACATACGCTTACCTTTGGATGTCGTGGAAGGAGTTTTGGAAGCGAAACAAGGTCAACATCTGGTACAGGTGGATCATATCTGGCCGGTCGGCTATCGCAGCACGAACTCGACGGGAACACGTACGCGGCTCGCGACTTTCCTGCCGTCGCGAACTTCCGGATTGAACCGCCAACGCCTGGCTGCCTTGACAGCCTCGCGGTCCAGATTGCGATTGCCACTGGATCGTTCAACCTCGACATCAAGCACGCTGCCGGTTGCATCGATATTCACGATCAGCACGGTCGTGCCCTGGATACCGCGACGGCGTTCTTCCGGCGGATAGTTCGGCGGATTCATCGCTCGCGACGATGCATCCACGCCGGAACTGATGTTCGAGACGGCTGCCGGCGGCGCTGGTGGTGAAGGCGGCGGCGCCTGCACGTCGACCGCACGCGGCGTATCGAGGATCACCGGTGGATCGTCCGGCGGTGGCGGCAGCGGGGTCCTTGTCGGCGGCGCCAGGGTCTTGATCGGCGGCGGCGGCTTGTCCGACGGCGGTGGTGGCGGCGGCGGCGGCGGCGGCGGCGGCGGCGGCTCGATGAAGGTGACGCTGACCACGTCGTCCTTGTCCGCGTCTGGAGTAGGCGGGGACAACGGCGCCAACAGCAGCAGCAGAGCCGCGGCGTGCAGTGCAACTGCGAAGCTGATGCCGGTGATACGCGGCCAGCTCAGCCCATCTTCGCGGTCGTCGTTGTTCTCGGGTTGGTCGAGATCTAGCGTCATGCGCACGGCTCTGGATGTGGGGCCCTGCGTTTTTTACGCCGGGGCAACAAGCCTGCGGCCCTAGGGCCGCAGGAACCTCCAAGTCTATACCAATCTCCTAGACTTGTTCCAAGTCCGGATCATGATGCAGAGAGTTTTTGCGAAGCAGGTCTCAGCGCGACAGGAGCCGCCTTGCTTCTTCTGGCTTTTTCAAACCCTTGTCAAGGGCTTTTTGAGCCGCTGTCTTTGCATCTGCCTTCTTGCCACTGTATTCCAACACCTTGGCCAGGTTGAGGTAGGCCTCGCCATCTGCCGCCATCGGTCCCGCCTTCGCATACAACTCGATCGCAAGCGCAATATCGTCCTCGGCATAGGCGTTCTGTGCAAGCACCATGTAGTCCTTTGCAAGCTGCGGGTTCGCTTCGAGGATGCCATTACCGGAACCGGCATCGATCACTGCCTTGGCGTCGCTCCAGCGTCCAGCATTCATGTAGCCCACGTAAAGCGCACGCAATTCCCTGGCATCGGCAAGCATGCCGCGCTTGTAGGCATCTTCGAGCAGCACGTTGGCCTGATCGAAATCGTCCGCGCCCTGCAAGGCAGCGACCGCGTTCATCAGCAATCGCTTGTCGTCCGGGTTCTGCGCCACCAGCATCTTGTAGGCGGCGGCGGCCTCCTCATGACGGCCCATGTTGGCCAGGATGCCTGCCCGGAAGGACTTGTGTTCCATCTTCTCCGAGCGGCTGTCCGCGAGGAAACGATCAAGCGTTGCCAGCGCCTCGGGATACTTTTCCAGGCTGTACTGGATCACCGCGAGGTTGTACATCGTGGTGAAGTGGTTGTCGTTGTCCAGACCATCTGCATTGATGGCATTGCGGAAATAGTCCGCGGCCTTGGGCTGGTCATCTAGGTCGGCGGCGGCGTTGGCAGCCAGGGAATAGGCGAATGACTTTTCATATGCCGTGGCCGCGGGGTCTGCCACGATCGCATCAGCCTTTGCTATCACGGCGGGCATGTCCCGTTTTTCGAATACATCCTGCAGCGCTTGCAGTTCCTTCAGCATCTTGCCACTGGATTTTGCTTCCCCGACGACGCGCGGTGCGTTGGGATACAAGGCAGGTTTTTGTTCCTCGGCCTTCTTTGCCTGGTCGGCCTTGCCTTTGCCCAACTCTTGCAGCCGCTTTTCCCGTTGCTCGCGCATGGAGGTGCGACCCACACCCTGCGCCGATACCAGCGGGGCAACCACCGCCATCGCAAGCGCGGTGGCAAGAGCAAAATGGATTGGATGGATTCGGCAGGAAGTCATAAGGCACCTTGGGGCATGGGGGGCAAGGCCACCGCATCAGCGGGATCGAACGGTATCAGAACGCGATGCGCCTGAAACGTGCAGCCAGTTCGGCAGGCCTCTTCAGTTCAGTCTATTAGTTTACTGGCATCGGGGCATGTTGCCGCGTGCCACGTTTCCGATACCGCCCCCACGACTTGTTGCCTGCCCGTGGGCGAGGTGGTGGACGCACAGGCGGTGGCTGCAGCGGCAATTACCGCACTTGACAGCAGGGCCTTGGCTTTCATGGCGGCATCCGTGGGAAACAGGTCCCTTTGTAGAGCAGACCACCTGAAACGAAAACCTGTCACACGTCGAGGTTGGAGACCCGCAGTGCGTTTTCTTCGATGAACTCGCGGCGTGGCTCCACCACATCACCCATCAAGGTGGTGAAGATGGCGTCGGCCGCCACCGCGTCCTCGATCCGCACCTGCAGCAGGCGGCGGGTATCCGGATTCACCGTGGTGTCCCACAACTGTTCCGGGTTCATCTCGCCCAGGCCCTTGAAGCGCTGGATCTGCCGGCCCTTCTTGGCCTCGTCGAGCAGCCACGCCTGTGCCTGTGCGAAGCGCTCGATGGGCTGCGACTTGCTGCCTCGCTGGATGCTGGCGCCCTCGCGGATGAGTCCGTGCAATACCGCCGCCGCTTCGCGCAGCGGACGCAGCTCGCCATGCTCGAACGCAGACAGCGGCAACACCTGGATCAGTTCCTCACCCATGTGGCGGCGCGTGATCAGCAACGCCGGCGGCCGTGATTCAGTGGCCTCCTGCAGGGTCAGCACATAACGCGGTTTGCCCAAGCCAACGTCGTTCAGGCGGGTGGCAAGCGTCGCAAGATCATTCGCCAGGCCGCCATGTGCCGCCAGAGACGCGGCATCGAGCGGAGTGAAATCGATCAGCGCTTCCAGCACGGTCGGATCGAAGCGATGCGCATTGCGGGTGACCGCACCATGCGCATTGGCAAAGGCGAGGAGCAGCGATTCCAGCGCTGCGCCCTCGATCGCCGGCTCTCCGGTCGCAGGGATCAGGGACGCGCCATCGACGGCGTTATTGGCCAGGTAAGCGTCCAGCGCCGCGTCGTCCTTCAGGTAGATCTCGTTCTTGCCCTGCTTGATCTTGTAGAGCGGCGGTAGCCCGATATAGATATGCCCGCGTTCGATCAACTCCGGCATCTGCCGATAGAAAAAAGTCAGCAGCAAGGTGCGGATGTGGCTGCCGTCCACGTCGGCGTCGGTCATCAGGATGATGCGGTGATAGCGCAGCTTGTCCGGGTTGTATTCGTCCTTGCCGATGCCGGTGCCGAGCGCGGTGATCAGGGTACCGACCTCGGCGCTGGCGAGCATGCGATCGAAACGCGCACGCTCCACGTTCAGGATCTTGCCCTTCAGCGGCAGGATCGCCTGGGTCTTGCGGTTGCGGCCCTGCTTGGCCGAGCCACCTGCCGAGTCACCCTCGACGATGAACAGTTCGGACAATGCCGGATCTTTTTCCTGGCAGTCAGCCAGCTTGCCAGGCAGGCCGGCAATATCCAGCGCACCCTTGCGGCGGGTGAGGTCGCGGGCCTTGCGGGCAGCCTCACGGGCACGCGCAGCGTCAACGATCTTGCCGGCGATTGCGCGGGCTTCGTTGGGGTGTTCCTGGAGGAACTCCTCCAAACGTGCAGCGAACGTGCTGTCAACGACTGGTCTCACATCAGATGAGACAAGCTTTTCCTTGGTCTGGCTGGAGAAGCTCGGATCCGGTACCTTGACCGACAGCACGGCAATCATGCCTTCGCGCATGTCGTCGCCGGACAGGGTGATCTTGGCCTGCCTGGCAATCCCGTTCTGCTCGATGTAGTTGGTGAGCGTGCGGGTCAGCGCTGAACGGAACCCGATCAGGTGAGTGCCGCCATCCTTCTGCGGGATGTTGTTGGTGAAGCAGAACATCGATTCCTGGTAGGCATCGGTCCACTGCAGGGCCACGTCGACGGTGATGCCGTTCTGCTCGCCGGTCACCGAAATCACGTTCGGATGCAACGGCGTCTTCAACCGCGCCAGATGCTCCACGAAGCTGGCGATACCGCCTTCGTACTGGAACACGTCGCGGCGGCCTTCGCCACGTTCGTCGGTCAGGGTGATCTTGACCCCGGAATTCAGGAACGACAGCTCACGCAGGCGCTTGGCCAGGATGTCGTAGTGAAACTCGGTGTCGGTGAAAATCTCGGTGGCTGGCCAGAACCGCAGCAGGGTGCCGCGCCTGGTCGAATCGCCCAGCCGCTTGAGTGGGTACACCGGCTCACCCAGCGCGTATTCCTGCTGGTAATGGCCACCGTCACGCCAGACATCAAGCAGCAACTTTGAGGACAGCGCATTCACCACGCTCACGCCAACGCCATGCAGGCCGCCGGAGACCTTGTAGCTGTTGTCGTCGAACTTGCCACCGGCATGCAGCACCGTGAGGATCACCTCCGCTGCGGACACACCCTCTTCCTTGTGAATGTCGACCGGGACGCCGCGGCCATTGTCGCTGACCCCAACCGAGCCATCGTCGTGGATCGTGACCACGATATCGTCGGCATGGCCCGCCAAGGCTTCGTCCACCGCGTTGTCGACGACCTCGAACACCATGTGGTGCAGGCCGGTACCGTCATGCACATCACCGATGTACATGCCGGGACGCTTGCGTACAGCATCAAGCCCGCGCAGGACGGTGATCTTGCTGGAGTCGTAATTGGTGTTGGGGGTGCTTTCAGGCATTTGGCCTGTTTCGTTCTGGTTCTGCGGCATCGGCGCGTTTGTCTCCGTCGGCAGGCCGTCCGGCGCGCCGAGACACATTAACTATAGAGACGCGCAGTATAGCAACCGTGGTCGGTCGCCGCTGAAAGCGAGCTTATTTGATCGCCTTGATGGCTCCGTGTTCCACGTGGAACATAGTGACATCGATCCCCAGGTCAATCAATCCTGGTGGAGCCTCGGTTCCTGTGACGAAGACTTGCGCGCCACACCGGCGGAGGTATTCAAGTACCCGCGTCTGATGATGCCGATCGAGCTCCGATGCCAGGTCATCCAGCTGCAGTACCGGCCAGGTACCATCGTGCTCGGCCAGCGACGTCGCCTGTGCCAGCAACAGTGAAAGTGCCGCAAGCTTTGCTTGACCACGCGACAGGAATTCCCGTCCCTGAAAGTTGCTGAACTCAACGCGGAGATCCGCGCGATGCGGTCCGACAGTGGTGTGGCCCTGGCCCTGGTCGCGCTCGCGCGTGAGCAATAGCGCATCCATCAACGGCAACTCATGAGACTTCCAGCCTGGCTGCAGGGCAAGCATGACCGACCCGGCGGCCGGGAAAAGGGCCTTCGCGGCGTGATCGAGATGCGGCTGCAAGCGCGCCACATAAGCATTCCGGTAGCCACTCAGCAGTTCCCCTGATTGCGCCAACTCATGTTCCCATGCATCCAGTTGAGCTTCTGAACGCAAGGAGCGCAGCAAGGCATTACGCTGCTTCAACGCCCTTGCATAACGACGCCACTGCGGCAGGAAGTCAGGTTCCACGTGGAACAGGCCCCAATCCAGATAGCGGCGGCGTGCTTCGCTGCTGCCATGGATCAGGATATGGCTGCCCGGTTCAAAGCTGACGATCGCCAATGCCGCGCACAACTCACCCAAGTGGCTGACGTTGGCCCCATCCAGGCGCGCCTCCCACGCAGACCCGGTATGCCGCAGGCCGGCCCGATGCAACCCCGGTGCCTGCTGCCACTCGAGATAAACCTCCAGGGCTGCCTCGCCTTGACGAATCAAGCCGTCGCGCACACGCCCGCGAAAACTGCGGCCATGCGCCATCAGATGCATGGCTTCGAGCAAGCTGGTCTTGCCGCTGCCATTATCGCCAGTAATCAGATTGAAGCCTGGTGCCGGCTCCAGATCCTGTTCCCCGAAACGGCGAAAATCACGCAATCGCAGCCGATTGATCTGCACGGCAGGCAAATGCGGCAACGCCCGGACGGAACCGGGCGTTGTCATTGTTGTTCCACGTGGAACACATCCATCAGAGTCGCAATGGCATCACGACGTGGCGACAATGAACACTGTCTGCACCCCGCAGCAAGGCGGACGAATTGGCGTCGCGCAGCAACAGGACGACATGCTCATCGCGCAACGCAGTCAATGCATCCAACAGGTAATTGACGTTGAACCCGATCGCCAGCGCATCGAACATGGGTCTCCGCCTCGATTTCTTCCTGGGCTTCTTCCTGTTCCGGGTTGTGCGCGCTGATCTTCAACTGGCCCGGTGAAACCTCGACCCGCACGCCGCGATACTTCTCGTTGGACAGGATCGATGCCCGCTGCAGCGCGGCGCGGAACACTTCGCGCTCGATCTTGACCTCACGATCAGCGCCAATCGGGATGACTGCTTCGTAATCCGGGAATTTGCCGTCGATCAGCTTGCTGGTAAACGTCACGTCGTCGCGTTTGACCCGGATGTGGCTACGCCCGAGTTCGAGTTCCAGGATGCGATCGCCGCCTTCCAAGAGCCGCTGCAACTCCTGCACGCCCTTGCGCGGAACGATGATCTGGCGCTTGCTGCCGGATCCATCCTCGAGTGCTGCCTCACACAACGCCAGGCGATGGCCATCTGTCGCGACACAACGCAAGACGCTTTCGCGCAAATCAAACAACAATCCGTTGAGGTAATAGCGGACATCCTGCTGGGCCATGGCGAACGCGGTGCGCTCAATCAGTTCCTTCAGCGCCGCTTCCGGCACGCTGACCCGTTCAGTCGCCTCGGCTTCGTCCACGGAAGGAAAGTCATTGGCCGGCAGGCTGGCCAGGCTGAACCGGCTGCGTCCAGCCTGCACAGTCACCTTGTCGCCCGACTGGCTGACCGTGACCTTGCTGCCGTCGGGCAGGGCGCGGACGATCTCGAACAGCTTGCGTGCCGGGATCGTGATTTCGCCGTCCTGGGCATCATCCACCGAGGTGCGCGCAATCATCTCGACTTCGAGATCGGTGCCGGTCAGGGACAATTCCCCCGCGCGCACCTTCACCAGCAGGTTCGCCAGGACAGGCAAGGTTTGCCGGCGTTCGACCACGTTGACGACCTGCGCCAGCGGTTTCAACAGGACTTCGCGTTGCAGGGAGAACCGCATGTTGACCCCTTCGAGGATATTGCGAGGATATTGGTGCTTGGGCAGGCAGCCCGGCTTCTAAAGAATTGTATAAAACTGAAACGCTGGTAGTGATAGTGTGGCTGAATTTGCGGGATAACAGGTTTAAATTACTGATTTATAAGATATTTGTAGAAATCTATTCCGGTGTGGAACGAACCTCCAGACTGCGTACAACATGTGGATAAGTTTTCAGGTTTGCTGGCGAGAACCGGTTATCCACACCTTATACCGGCCTCATCCACGGCTTGGCCGGTAGCGTCATGCCAGGCAGATCATTCGCTCAACTTCCTGATCAGTTTCTCCCAATCCTCGTGCAGCTTGCCATCGATCCCCATCAGGTGCCGGATCTGACGGCAGGCGTGCAATACCGTGGTGTGGTCGCGCCCGGCAAACGCATCGCCGATCTCGGGCAGGCTGTGCTCGGTCAATTCCTTGGCCAAGGCCATGGCGACCTGACGTGGGCGCGCCAGCGAACGGGTCCTGCGCTTGGACAACAAATCCTTGATCTGCAAGCCGTAGTAGTCTGCCACGACCTTCTGGATGTTGGCGATGCTGATCGCCTGTTGTTGCGCGCGAAGCAGGTCACGCAGGCTCTCCTGGGCGAACGCCAGCGTGACCGCGCGCCCGGCCATGCCGGCTTCGGCAATCAATTTGTTGATCGCGCCTTCCAGTTCACGGACATTGCTGCGCATCTTCTTGGCGATCAGCTGCGCCACTTCATCCGGTACCTCGGCGCCGCGTTCGCGCGCCTTGGCCAGCACGATCTGGGCACGGGTTTCGAAATCCGGTGGGTCGATCGCCACTGACAGGCCCCAGCCCAGGCGGGACTTCAGGCGCGGTTCCAGGCCCTCGACCTCGCGTGGGTAGCGGTCGCAGGTCAGGATGATCTGCTGGCGCCCGTCGAACAGGGCATTGAAGGTATGGAAGAACTCTTCCTGGGTCCGGTCCTTGCCGGCGAAGAACTGGATGTCATCGATCAGCAGCGCATCGATGCCCTGGAACTGCCGCTTGAAGGCGTCCATGCCACCACTGGTCTTGTCATACAACGCCTTGGTGAAGGCATTCATGAATTGCTCCGAGCGCAGGTACATCACCCGTGCGGCGGGATTCAGGGCGCGCATCTGGTTGCCGGCGGCCATCATCAAATGGGTCTTGCCCAGTCCGGTGCCGCCGTACAGCAGCAACGGGTTGTGGGCACGGTCGCCGGGCTTGAGCGCAACCTGCCACGCAGCGGCGCGGCCCAGCTGGTTGCTGCGGCCTTCGACGAAATTGTCAAAACCATAGTGGCTGTCGAGATTGCCCTGGAAGGGTTCGAGCGGTCGCATGGCAGGCGCGGCGGCCGGGCTGGCCGTGGCGACCGGTGTCCGGCGCAGCGTGCCGATGTCGAGAGTGACTTCGCCCAGGTTGCCAAAGTGCGACACCAATTCGCGGATTCTTGGTAGGTAACGGATGCGAACTTCGTCCAACACGTAGGGATTAGGCGCATAAAGAACCAATTCCTGGTCGCGGCACTCGGCCTGCAGCGGGCGCAGCCAGGTCTGGACGTCCTCCTGCGGCAGTTCTGCTTCCAGGCGTTGCAGGCAAAGAGGCCAGACATCCATGGTGGTGCGCGACCTCATCAGGACCTGCGCCGGGAACCGTCGACGACAGGGCGGGCGCCATGCTGGCCGCCTGTGGATAAATCGGGAGACCGCGAGCGTATCATCGCCTCCGTCGATGAGCCACTGGCGCTAGCTGGAGGCCACATGGCAGGAATCAACCTCAAGGCCAGCTTGACCGAGCTCAGAAAGCTGGCTATCCTTGCGAGTCTATTCCGCTGAAAACAACGCAGATCCGCCATGGCGACCAAGCGCACCTACCAACCCAGCAATCTCAAGCGCAAGCGTGATCACGGCTTCCGCGCCCGCATGGCGACCGCCGATGGTCGCAAGATCCTGGCCCGTCGCCGTGCCAAGGGTCGTCGTCGCCTGACAGTCTGACCCGGCGCCGGCCCCGTTGCCGGACGTCCGCGTGATTGCAACATCACCACCGCAAAAGCCAGCAAGAGCTGGCTTTCCGCGTTTGGCGCGGGTGCGTGCGAAAGCCGAGTTCGATCGTGTGTTCGGCGAGGGGCGACGCATCGCCGACCCGCTGTTGAGCCTGCATGTGCTGATGGATCAACGACCCGCACGGCTGGGCCTGGCGGTTTCGCGAAAAGTGGATCCGGAGGCCGTCGGTCGCAATCGGATCAAGCGCGTCATGCGTGATGCATTTCGCCAAATCCGCAGCGAACTGGCGCCTGGAGCCTATGTGCTGGTAGCGCGCGTGCCGGCTGGAAAGGCTGTCAATGCGGACTTGCGTGCAGCGGTCCTGCGCTTGCTGCAACGTGCAGGTGCGTTGCCCGTACCCTTCATGGACGGCACAATGCCCTCAGCAACAACTTCCCTTCCCCCAGAAAGTGCCGCGCACATGCGCCGGCCGAGCTTGCCTGCCCGATGACCCAGACCCGTACGTTCCTGTTTTTCGCCTGGTTGATGGTGGCGGCCTTTTTGTGGATGGAGTGGAACAAGGAACACCAGCCACAGCCCGTCGTGCAGGCCCCGACGGCTGCGGTTTCGGCGGCTGGCGCCGTCCCGTCGGCAACTGTGCCGTCCGCGAACATTCCATCGGCCAGTGTGCCGGGAACCATCGCGCCCCAGGTCGTGACACCTGCTCAGTTGCCACGGGTCAGCCTGCGCAATGACATGCTTGCGCTGGAACTGGATGGTCGCAGCATCACTGGCGCGAAATTGCTGAAGTATCAGCAAAGCACCGAATTCGCCAGTCCGCCGGTCGTCCTGTTCAACGACAACCCTGCCAGCGAATTCGTTGCGCGCAATGGCTGGCTGGCTGCTGACGGCATCGATGCCACCTTCACACCCGATACCGCGGCGCGCGCGGCTGATCTGCCGGCAAGTGCAGGTGCCAGCGAAGTGAGCACCAGCTTCATCGCGCAGGCCGCCGATGGCGTGCAGGTGCGCAGGACCTATACCCTCGCCCGCGGCAGCTATGCCGTGCGTGTGCATGACGAGGTGACCAACGCCGGTAGCGTGCCGTGGACGGGAACCGTCTATCGCCAGCTGTTGCGCAATCCACCGCCGACGAAGGGGGGATTCACCAACCCGGAGGCGTTCAGCCTGAGCGGTGCGGCCTGGTACAGCCCCGAAAACAAATACAAGAAGCGCAAGTATCCGGATTTCATCGACGATGGCCCCCTGGACCAGGAGGTTGGTGGTGGCTGGGTCGCGTTGTCCCAGCACTATTTCCTGACGGCATGGGTACCGCAGAAGGACCAGCGCGCCCTGTTCTCCCTGGGCGTGAGCGGGGTGATCCACCGTATCGAGGCGCGTGGTCCGCAAGTCACGCTGGCCCCGGGGCAGCGCTATTCCAGCAATGCCACCTTGTGGATCGGCCCGAAGCTGCCTGACCAACTGGAAGCAATCGCCCCCGGGCTTGATCTGGCGTTGGACTACGGCATGTTCACGGTGCTGTCGAAACCCATCCACTGGTTGTTGACTCAGCTGCACAAGTTCACCCACAACTGGGGCTGGGCAATCGTGCTGCTGGTAGTGCTGATCAAGCTGGCGCTGTATCCGCTGTCGGCGGCGCAGTACAAGTCGATGGCCAAGATGCGCAAGTTCCAGCCACGCATCGAGCAGCTCAAGGAGCGTTACGGCGAAGACAAGCAGAAGTTCCAGATGGCGATGCTGGAGCTCTACAAGAAGGAGAAGATCAACCCGGCCGGGGGCTGCCTGCCGATCCTGATCCAGATGCCGGTGTTTCTTGCGCTGTATTACGTGCTTCTGGAAGCCGTGGAGTTGCGCCAGGCCCCGTGGATCATGGGCTGGGTCGGCGACCTGACCGCGCGCGATCCCTACTTCATCCTGCCCGTGCTCAACGGCGCGATCATGCTGCTGACCCAGCGGTTGACGCCGATGGTCGGCATGGATCCGATGCAGAAAAAGATGATGCAGATGATGCCGCTGGTGATGATGGTGATGTTTGCCCTGTTCCCGGCCGGACTGGTGCTGTACTGGGTGACCAACGGTGCGCTGGGCTTGCTGCAGCAGTGGTGGAACACCAGGCGCTACGCGGAGATGCCGGAAAAGGCTTGATCCCGCCTGGCAAGCGTACGAAGCCCGCTTCTCGGCGGGCTTCGTCGTTTCTGCGACCATGGGCGCATGAATCAGGACGCGGAGACCATCGTCGCGATCGCCACCGCGCCGGGCGCAGGTGGCGTCGGCATCGTGCGTCTGTCCGGCCCAGGTGCACACGACATCGCCAACGCCATGTGCGGCAAGTCGCTTCGTCCCCGCATGGCGATGTATGCCCGTTTCATGGCTGCGGATGGCGAGGTCATCGACGACGGGATCGCCGTATATTTTGCCGGGCCGGCCAGTTATACCGGTGAGGACGTGGTGGAGTTGCAGGCCCACGGCAGCCCCGTGCTGCTACGACAATTGGCCACGCGCTGCATCCAGCTGGGGGCGCGACAGGCCCGTCCGGGCGAATTCAGCGAGCGCGCATTCCTCAACGGCAAGCTCGACCTGGCCCAGGCCGAAGCCGTGGCCGACCTGATCGCGGCTGGCGACGAACGTGCGGCCCGCGCCGCGCGGCGCTCGCTGGATGGCGTGTTTTCGCAGCAAGTCGAGGCGGTGATGGCGCGGGTATTGGCGATCCGCGTGCACGTGGAGGCGGCCATCGATTTTGCCGACGAGTCATTGGACACGCTTGGCGGGACGGCGTTGCGCGAACAGCTCGCGGGAGTGCAACACGATCTTGCGCGCCTGCAGAGTGAGGCTGAACGCGGACAGAAGCTGCGCGATGGCCTGCACGTCGTGCTGGTGGGGCCACCCAATGCCGGCAAGAGCTCGCTGCTCAATGCGCTGGCCGGCAGCGACCGCGCCATCGTCACCGAAATCGCCGGTACCACCCGCGACCTGCTGCGCGAGACCATCCGCCTGGATGGCGTGGAGTTGACCATGGTCGATACCGCGGGCCTGCGCGAGGCAGGCGATGCGATCGAAGCTGAAGGCATTCGCCGGGCCAGGTCAGAGCTGGCGCGGGCCGACCTGGCGTTGGTGGTGGTGGATGCGCGCGACCCGCAGGCCGGACGCGAGGCCCTGGTCGACGCGACCCGGTCGGCGGCCCGGCGCGTGTGGGTACACAACAAGATAGATCTGCTTGCGGAAGTCCCGACCAACAATGGGACCGATGCCGTGCACGTTTCCGCGCACAGTGGCTTTGGCCTTGAGGTGCTGCACAAGCGCTTGCTGGCGTTGTCCGGTGCCGGTGGCACCGATAGCGGCACCTTCAGTGCGCGCCAGCGGCATGTGCAGGCATTGGCTTTGGCGGCCGGGCATTTGCAGGCGGCCTGCCATGAGCTGCAGCACGAGCGTCTGGAACTTGCCGCCGAAAGTTTGTCCCAGTCGCATTCAGCTTTGGGTGAAATCGGTGGTAAGGTCGACGCGGATGGTCTACTGGGTCACATATTCAGCGCATTTTGCGTTGGCAAGTAGGGCCCGTACCGCCATCACGCTTGACAAATGACTGCAGCTGCCGCGTGCTATCGCTAAGTGCATCCAGTATCAACCAGGGGGGAGTTTCGGATGTTTGCAATCAATACCGTGCGTCGCGGTCTTGCGCCAGTGGTGCTGGCCGTGGCGGTGGCATGCGCACTTGGCGCATGCAAGAAAGAACCGGCTGCAGCGGATACGGCTGCGTCGACAACAGCACAACAGGCGCCCGCGCCGACTCCGGCATCGGTGGTCTCGGCATCAGTCAACGCCATGACGGTCGACCAGCTGCGCAGCGAGGCCTCCAAGGCCTATGGCGAGAACCGCCTGTACGCACCCGCCGGCAACAATGCGATGGAGTATTACCTGGCGCTGCGCGACAAGGCACCTGCCGATGCCGGCGCCTCCAGCGCATTGACCGATCTGATGCCGATGACGGTCATCGCGACCGAGCAGGGCATCGCCCGCGAAGATTTTGCCGAAGCCAAGCGATTGGCGGCGATGATCGAAAAATCCGATGCCAGGCATCCGGCATTGGCGCGCCTGAAATCGAGTATCGCCAGCAGTGAAACCGCGGCGACGCAGCGCGTCGAAGCGCAGAAGCTGACGGCAGAAGAAGAAGCCAAGCGTCAGGAAGAAGTGATCAAGAAGCGTGAAGAAGAGCAGCGCAAGCAGCAAGAGCAACAACGCCTGCTGGTCGCTACCCCTGCGTCGGTCCAGCCAAGTACTGCCGAGCAAGCCGCCGCAGCGGCGGAAGCGCAGCGCCAACAGGCTGCGGCTGCAGAAGCCGAACGCCAGCGAGTCGCGGCTGCCGCCGCCGAACAGCAGCGCCAGCAGGCTGCCGCCAACAATCCGGCACCCGCACCGGCGCGCGCGTCGAGTGAACTGCGTGTGATTTCCCAGGCCGGTCCGCGTTACCCGAAAGCAGCCGAACGCGCCGGCGTGGCTGGATCCGTGTTAGTGGAGTTCACCGTGGCTACCGACGGCAGTGTGAGTGATGCCAGGGTGGTCTCGGCAGACGCGCCACGCCAGTTCCAGCGCGAGTTCGAGAGGGAGGCATTGTCGGCAGTGAAACGCTGGCGTTTCCAGCCAATCGCCCAAGCCACCACCAGCCGGCGGACGATCAGTTTCCAGCAATAAGCAGCGGCGGTACGCAAATGAAAAAGCCCGGCATTCGCCGGGCTTTTTCTTGGTTGATGCAGTGGTTCAGAGTGGATCAGGCCGAGATTGCCAGCTTCTCCTGGCGATAACGCCAGACTGCAACCAGCCACAGCACGACCGCCAGCGTGAGCGAGGCAGTCAGGTAGATGGCCCATTGCTCGGCTGTCGGGGTTTCCCCGCGGTTGACCTTCACCAGCAGCTGGTTCTGCGACAGGAACGGCACCGCGTACTGCCACAGGGCGGTGTCCTTCAGCGGATACGCCATCAGTGCATAGGCCGGCAGCATCGGCAGCATCATCAGCCAGACGATGTGGCTCTGCGCTTCCTTCATGCTCTTGGCCGCGGCCGCCAATGCGGTCAGCAATGCGGTGCCGATCAGCACCAGCGGCAGCAGGATCACCAGCATTTTGCCCATCGCCGCGAAGCTCACGTCCAGTGCGCTGGCCTCGCCCGATGCCAGCGTCGCACTGAGCTTGAACGACAGCAGGATCAGCAGCATCGAGGCGATGCCCATCACGCAGGCTGCCGCCATCTTGCCGCTGACCAATGCGCCGCGTGACGCGGGTGTGGCCAGCAAGGGTTCCAGCGATTGCCGCTCGCGTTCGCCGGCGGTGGTATCCATCGCCAGGTGCGAGCCGCCGATGAAGGCGAACAGGGTCATGATCAACGGCAGGATCAGCGACAGCATCAGACCGCGTTTCGCTTCAGGCGTGGCCAGGTCACGCGTGCCCAGGTTGACCGGCGAAGCCACCATCGGGTTGACACCGCGGGCGAGCAAGCGCAATGCGCCGACCGATTGCCCGTACTGCTCCAGCGCCGCCCGCACGCGCCCGGCCGGGACATCGGCATCGCGGCGGGTGCTGTCCATCACCATCTCGACCTTGGCCGGCTTGCCGGCGCGCCAGTCGTCGGCGAATTCCTTGGCGATCACCAGTGCCACGTCTTCGCGCTGGGTGCTGATGCGTGCTTCGAAATCCGCGGGCGCGGCCTTGGCGTCGATCCCGCGACTGGCCAGGAACGCAACCAGGTTCGGCGCGCGGTCAATCCCTTGCACCGATATTTCCAGGGTCTTCTCGAGCTGGGTGTCGGCACGCATTTGTGCCAGCTTGCCCATGCCAAGGATCAGCAGTGGGTAAAGCAGTGGTGCCATCAGCAGGGTCAGCAGGAACGTGCGCCGGTCGCGTGCGAAATCACGCAGCTCCTTGCGCATCACGGTGAGCGTGCAGCCCAGGAAAGTGGAATTGTTCATGCGTGCAGGCCCTCTTCGGAGCCGATCAGGCGCACGAAGGCGTCCTCGAGATTCTCTTCACCCGCCTGCTTGCGCAATTCGTCGGTGGTGCCTTGTGCAGCCACCTTGCCTTGCGCGATGACCACAATCCGGTCACACAGTGCAGCGACCTCCTGCATGATGTGACTGGAAAAAATCACGCAGCGGCCCTCGGCGCGCAGCTCCATCAGGAACGCACGCAGGCCGCGCGTGGTCATCACGTCCAGGCCATTGGTCGGTTCGTCCAGGATCACGTTCTTCGGGTCGTGGATCAGCGCCCGTGCAATGGCGGTCTTGGTGCGCTGGCCCTGGCTGAAGCCTTCGGTGGCGCGGTCCAGGAAGTCTTCCATCTGCAGCGCCGCGGCAAGCCTGGCCGTACGCTGCGCGATGAGATTGGCCGGCATTCCGTGCAGTTCGCCGAAGTAAGTGATGTTCTCGCGTGCGGTCAGGCGCTTGTAGACGCCGCGTGCATCCGGCAATACGCCGAGGCTGCGACGCACGCGGTTGGGATCGGTGGCGACATCGATCCCATCCACCAATACGCGTCCCGTTTCCGGGGTCATCAGGGTGTAGAGCATGCGCAGGGTGGTGGTCTTGCCGGCGCCGTTCGGGCCCAGCAGGCCGGTGATCTCACCGTCACGCGCGGTGAATCCGACGTTATCCACCGCGATGACGCGGCTCTTGTCCTTGCCCTTGCCGGGAAAGGTCTTGCGGAGTTGTTCTGCGACGATCATGGGTTGCGGTCCTTGTTGGGCAGGGGGCTCACGGCTCCCAGCCGTTGAAGCTGGTGAAGGGCGGCACGTAGTTGAGCTTGTCCAGGCAGGCGCCATCGAGCGCCTTGGCGTCGGCCTTTTCGATGAACTGGGTGAAGAGTTTCGGCATGCAGCCGGCGCCGATCACGTTGTGGCCCTGGCCACGCAGCACGAACAGGCGACCATTCGTAAGTGTCTTGACGACTTCTTCGCCGTATTTCGGCGGGGTCACGGGATCGAACTCGCCTTCCAGGATCAGTGCCGGCACATTGGTGGCAAGCGCCCTGTGGAAGTCGGCGGGCACATTGCCCTTCGGCCAGGCCTTGCACATCGCAGCCATTCCCTCGGCCATGCGGTTGCCGAGCACGGTGTTGGCGTCTTCGGTGCGCGTGACCATGCTTTCGTTGTCTTCGCTGCAGATGACCGAGAACTGCATGCCCATCGCCATGGAATCTTCGAGGTCGCCACTCATCATCTTCGCCAGTGCAACAAGCCCGGCGTAGCGGCCGTTGTTGGCTTCATGGATGAGCTTGGGCAGCAGTGAACCAGCGGCCGGCATGTAGGCATACATGCGCACCAGCCCGGCCAGCATGTCCGCACTCAACGTGGCCTGCGCCTGCTCGCCGGTGGTGGCATCGCGGTAGGTCACCTCGACCGGTGCCGCACGCAGCTTGATGAGCAGTTGATCGAGTTCGGCACGCGGATCGCCCAGCTTGCCCTTGCACGCTGGCGCCTTGCTGCACAGCGCGAACTGCAGGGCCAGCGCATCGTCCAGGTTGCGGGCGAAGATGTTGCCGAGCTGCAGCGTGTTGGGCACCACCGAGTCCAGCACGATGCTGCGTGTCGTCTTCGGATGATGCATCGCGTATTGCTGGGCAACGCGCGTGCCGTAGCTGACGCCGACCAGGTTGATCTGCGGCGCACCAATCGCCTGGCGCACCGCTTCCAGGTCGGCGATGGCATCGCTGGTGGTGTAGTGGCGCAGGTCGGCCTTGGTGGCAAGTTCAGTGACACATTTCTCAGCGGCGGCTTGGGCTGCGGCCAAGTCAGGCGCAGTGGATTCATCTGCGCCATCAAACTTGCAGGTCAGCAGATTGGATTTTCCGGTGCCACGCTGGTCAACCAGGATCACATCCCGGTGCTTGCTGACTTCCTTGAACACGGGAGCCAGCATTGGGTAGGTTTCAACCGCAGACTGGCCGGGGCCGCCGGCGAGGAAAAACACCGGGTCAGGCGCTTGATCGCTGTCCTTGGTAGCTGGCAGCCAGGCAACATTGAGCTGGATCTTGCGGCCTTCAGGCTGGCTGCGATCCTCGGGCACAGTGAATTGCGCGCACTGCGCCTCAATGCTGTCGCGGCTCATCGGCGAGCTCAGGCTGCAGGCCTTGAAGGCAACCTTGCCGAGCGTGCGCGGTTTCACCGGCGTGGCCTTGACAGGGACGTTTTCGACCGTTGCAGTGCCGCCATCCGGAGCGGATTTGGGCTTGAACTGCTGGTAGCCGAAGTACGCGGCCAGCACCACCAGTGCCAGGATGATTCGGATCTTGCGGGACATCGTCATTGGTCCTCGTAAAGGAAAATCTGTTCAATCCGTTCGCCGAACAGGCAAGCGAGGCGAAACGCGAGCGGCAGGCTCGGGTCGTACTTGCCGGTTTCCAGCGCATTGATGGTTTGTCGGGAGACGTCCAGTTGCTCGGCCAATTCGCCTTGCGACCAGCCTTTTGCATCACGCAGTTCGCGCAGGCGGTTTTTCATGCGCGCAGCCTCACTGGAAGCGCCGCGCCACGACCATCTTGGCCAGCCCGTAGCTCAGACAGACCAGCGGGAACACCCAGATCATCGCCACGCCGGAGGGAATGTCGATGACCTTGGCCAACTGCAGGAAACCGCCAGTGACGTACACCATCGACACGAACGCAGCGGCAAAACTGACGGCTTCCAGTTCGATTCGCTGCTGCAACTCATCCACATCGCGGATGTAGCGGATGATCGCGCGCAGCGCCATGCCGATCGCGGGCACCGGCAATAGCGCGATCAGTGCGCGCAGACCGGGTTCGTCCACGCCCTGCTTGAGCAGCCACACCGACAGGAACACGGTCACCACATAGCCGACCATCGCCGGCAAGAACTCGCGCAGGTAGCGGCTGCGCAACGCCGGGGTGCCGGTATCGCAGGCGTTCGGCATCCGCCAGCGCAGCAGACCGCCGAAGAAAAAGCCTGCGGCGAAGCCGTACAGGATGGGGGACGCGGTGTCCGACCATGGCCATGGCGACACGTAAGGCAATACCAGCGCCATGGCCGCGCACAGCAAGGCGGCAGCCAGCAGGCGCACGGCGACTTTCGGCATCGCCACGACTCAGCGCCGCCGCGCGGTGGCGATGATCATGAAGACCAGGCCCAACGCAAGGAAGGCAGGGCCCATGGTCAGGAAGACTGGCTGGCCGCTGATCCCGATTGCGGTGAAGGCGATGCCGCAACTCAGGAAGGTGATCCCGGGGGCCAGCATTTTCTTCCGCTTGTCGATGTCGTCCATGTTGGTTGTCCTGGATACGTGTCAAGCACGCTTGACAGGACGATACCGAAATCACGAAACGCTTGTCAAGCGACCTTTACATGCTTTGCGGCAACGGAGGGTCGCGGCGCCTACCGACGGGCGTTCGCTACGCGGCTCGAAATGCCGCTGCGCGAGCACCCGACGGTCTCGCCGCTGCACCGGGTGTCATTGAAAGCCAGACGCAAGCCCCGCGTCATTTGTTGCTGACGTATTTCTCGCGACGCACGTGCGGGATTGGCAGGCCGGCTACCTTCAATGCCTCGAAACAGGCGTCAACCATGTTCGGGTTGCCGCACAGGTAGGCGATGTCGCCCTCGGCATTCGGCGCGAATTCGGCGAGTGCGTTCTGCACATAGCCATGACGGACATCCGCGTGCGCCTGCGGCGAGCCCGGTTCCGGCATCGCGCGCGAAAAACACGGCACGAAGCGGAAGCCCGGATGTGCCTGGGCGAATGCGCGGAATTCGTTACCGTAAAGAAGTTCCTCCGGCGTGCGCGCGCCTTGCAACAGGACTATTTCGACGCCGCGCAGGCGCATCAATGCCGCCAGTTGCGGCAGCATCGCCCGGTACGGAGTGATGCCGGTGCCGGTACCGATCAGCAGGTAGCGTGTGTTGGCATCGTTCGGCATCAGGCAGAAGCGTCCGAACGGGCCGCTGGCATTGAGCTTGCTGCCATCGGACAGCCCTTCGAACAGGGCCGTGGCCGCGCCACCGGGGACATAGCTGACCGCGATTTCCACGACTTCGCCTGGCCCGAGCGCGTGGTCGTGCTGAGTGGCCAGCGAATAGCTGCGGCGTGCCGCCGTGCCATCGGCATATTCGAAATGGATCTGGATGAACTGGCCGGGGATGTAGTCCAGCGGCAGGCCGTCGTCACGGACGAAGGACAGGTGCGCGACGCTGGGTGCAAGCATTCGGCGGTCGGTGAGTTTCAGCGGAAATTGTCTATTCACAGCGGAACCATGGCCACGCAATACTCTGTTTGATGAATGCAACGCCGTGCGACGTCGTGGTCACTGGCGGCCGCCTATACTAACTGTTGAAGTTTGCCCGCCCCTTCATCCAAGCCTGACAGGCCGCAAGGCCGCCCATGCGACGGCGGAATATTTCCTCCCGAGAAATCCCCATGAGTGAAACCCAAGCGCCTGCGCTGCGCGTCAGCGAACTGCGCAAGACCTATGACACCGGCGTCGAGGCCCTCAAGGGCATCTCGCTGGATGTTGCCCCGGGCGATTTTTACGCACTGCTCGGCCCGAACGGCGCCGGCAAGTCGACCCTGATCGGCATCGTCAGCTCGCTGGTCAACAAGACCAGCGGCACTGTCGAGATCTTCGGCACCAGCATGGACGCCGACCGCGATGGCGCGATGCGCCTGATCGGCCTCGTGCCGCAGGAAATCAACTTCAACATGTTCGAGAAGCCGCTGGACATCTGCGTCAACTACGCAGGCTTCTATGGCATTCCGCGGGCAAAGGCGCTGGTCCGCGCCGAAGAGGAACTCAAGCGCGCGCAACTGTGGGACAAGGCCGACAAGATGAGCCGCACATTGTCCGGCGGCATGAAGCGGCGACTGATGATTGCCCGCGCGATGATGACCCGCCCGCGCCTGCTGATCCTGGACGAGCCCACCGCCGGCGTGGACATCGAGATCCGTCGCGGCATGTGGCAGACCCTGAAGACGATCAACGAGGCTGGCACCACCATCATCCTCACCACCCACTACCTGGAAGAAGCCGAGAACCTGTGCCGCAACCTGGCGATCATCGACCATGGCCGCATCGTCGAAGCGGGGCCGATGCGCGCGCTGCTGGCGAAGCTGGATGTCGAAGGCTTCCTGTTCGATGTCGAAGGAAACGTGCCGGAGGTGTTGCCGCAGATCGAAGGCGCTCGCGTGGTCGCGTTCGACGACCACACCATCGACATCGACATGCCGCGCGCGATGGATCTCAACCGCGTGTTCGCGGCGTTCGATGCCGCTGGCATCCGGGTCCGCTCGATGCGGACCAAGTCCAACCGACTGGAAGAACTCTTCGTGCGCATGACCGGCAAGCAGGAGGTGACGGCATGACCGTACAAACCATCGCCAATCGCAATCTGGTCGCGCTGGGCACCGTCGCCCGTCGCGAGGTGATGCGCATCCTGCGGATCTGGACGCAGACGTTGATCCCGCCGGCGATCACCATGACCCTGTACTTCCTGATCTTCGGCGGCCTGATCGGTTCGCGCGTCGGCAACATGGACGGGATCAGCTACATGGATTTCATCGTCCCCGGGCTGGTGATGATGAGCGTGATCCAGAACAGTTACGGGAACATCTCCAGTTCGTTCTTCGGCGCCAAGTTCGGGCGCCACATCGAGGAACTGCTGGTCAGCCCGATGCCGAACTGGGTGATCCTGGGTGGCTATGTCGCTGGCGCAGTGCTGCGCGGGGTGATGGTTGGCGCGATCGTGTTGGTCATCGCGATGTTCTTCACCAAGGTGCATGTGCCGCATCCGCTGGTGACGTTGAGCTCGGTGCTGCTGGGTGCGGTGATCTTCTCGCTGGCTGGCTTCATCAATGCGGTGTTCGCCAGGAAGTTCGATGATGTTGCCATCGTCCCGACCTTCATCCTGACTCCGCTGACCTACCTCGGCGGCGTGTTCTACTCGATCAAGTTGCTGCCGGACTGGGCGCAGGCGGCCACCCATCTCAACCCGATCTTCTACATGGTCAACGCATTCCGTTACGGCCTGCTGGGCAGGAGCGACGTGCCGTTGTGGGTGGCGTATGCACTGATGCTCGGTTTCGTGGCGGTGCTGGGCGGGTTGTCGTTGTGGTTGCTCAAGCGCGGGACCGGCCTGCGCAGCTGACGCCGGGCAATCAGCGCCACCTGACCTGAAAAAGCCCGGCAATGCCGGGCTTTTTCAGGTCTTGGCAACCGAATCAGGCGGCGGGCGTGCTGCCGTGCGTGGACGGCGTTTTCGAGAACCTGCGTTGCATCCAGTCGCCGATGTCGTGCAGCACGGTGTAAGTCGCCGGGATCACGATCAGGCTGAGCGCGGTGGAGGTGATCAGCCCGCCGATCACCGCCCACGCCATCGGTGCGCGGAACGAGGCATCGCCCGAGAACCCCAGTGCCAGCGGCATCATGCCGGCGCCCATCGCAATCGTGGTCATCACCACCGGGCGCGCGCGCTTGTGGCAGGCGTCGATCAGCGCATCGTGCTGGCTCATGCCGTGCTTGTCCTCGGCCATCACCGCATAGTCGACCAGCAGGATCGAATTCTTGGTGGCGATGCCAATCAGCATCAGCAAGCCGATCAGCGCCGGCAGCGACAACGCGTTCTGGGTGATCAGCAGTGCGCCGAACGCACCGCCAGCGCACAGCGGGATTGCAGCCAGGATCGTCAGTGGCTGCATCGGGTGCTTGAACAGCAACAACAGCACCATGTAGATGCAGGCGATGCCGGCGATCATCGCCATGACGAAGCCGAAGAACAGTTCGACGAAGATTTCGGCATCACCGGTGTTGATGAAGGACACGCCGGCTGGCACGTTCTTCACCGACGGCAATTCCTGCACTTCCTTCATCACATCGCCCAGCGGACGGCCGCTGAGTTCGGCGGTCAGGGTGATGTTGCGCTGGCGCTTGTAGCGGCTGATCACGGAAGGCCCGCTGCCGTCGCGGATATCGGCGACCGCATCCAGCGGCACCGCACCGGACTTGCCACGAACCTGCAGCTGACCCAGCGTGGCCGGGTCACGCAATGTTTCACGGTCGAAGCCGACCCGGACCGGAATCTGCCGGTCGGGCAGATTGAGCTTGGCCAGGCGTTGCGTGTAGTCGCCGGCGGTGGCTACACGCGCGGCTTCGGCGATGGCCGATGTCGATACGCCCAGATCGGCCGCACGTGCGGGATCCGGCAGGATCTGCAGTTCAGGCCGCAACAGTGACGCCGACGAGGACACGCTGCCAAGTCCCTTGATCCTGCGCAGGTCACGTTCCAGTGCACTGGCAGCGGTGTCGAGCTTGTCCGGGTCATCGCCGGCCAGCACCAGCATCAACTGCTCGCCGGGTTCGCTGCTGATGAAGCTGGTGCGTGCGCCGGGAATATCGCGCAGGGCGTCGCGCACGATCTGTTCCAGCTGCTTCTGGCTGCGGTCGCGGTCGTGTTGATTGCCCCAATCCAGTGTGATCACGGCCTTGCGCGCATCGGCGCCGCCGGTCTTGCCGGGATCGCCGAGGTCGGGAACGCTGCCGATCTGGGTGAACACCTGCTTGAGTTCGGGAATCTTGTCGAGCAATGCACGGGCGTGCTCCGACACCTTCGCGGTGTCTTCGATTGGCGTGCCCGGCGGCAGTTCGATCGACAGCATGCTGCGGCCCTGGTCGGAAACCGGGATGAACGTGGTCGGGATGAACGGGATCAATGCCAGCGAGGCAATGAACAAGAGGGTCGCGATGCCAAGCGTCTTCCAGCGATTGCGCAACGCGGTATCAACCCAGCCGAGGTAGCGCGTCATCAGCTTGCTGTCGGCGGGATGTTCGGCCTGTGGCTTGAGCAGGTTGGCCGCCATCATCGGCGTGAGCAAGCGCGCGACCAGCAGCGAGAACATCACCGCGGTCGCCGCGGTCCAGCCGAACTCGCGGAAGAACTTGCCGGGAATGCCTGGCATGAACGCAACCGGCACGAACACCGCCGCCAAGGTGATCGAGGTGGCGATGACGGCGGTGCCGATTTCGTCGGCAGCCTCGCGCGCAGCGTCCATGGGTTTCTTGCCCATGCCGAGATGGCGGACGATGTTCTCGATCTCGACGATCGCGTCATCCACCAGAATCCCGACCACCACGCTCAAGGCCAGCAGGGTGATGATGTTGAGGCTGAAGCCGAACCACAGCATCACCGCGAAGGTCGGGATGATCGACAGCGGCAGCGCAATCGCGCTGACCCAGGTCGCGCGCCAGTCGCGCAGGAACCAGAACACCACCGCCAGCGCCAGCAAGGCGCCTTCCAGCAGCATCGTCATCGATGAAGTGAACGAAAGCTGGGTTTCCTCGGACATGTCCGTGACCAGGCTGAAGCTGGTTCCGGGATGCGTCTTGGCAAGTCCATCCAGCGCAGCCTTCACGCCGTCACGAACCTTCAGTTCATCGGCGCCGCGGGTGCGCGACAGGGTAAAGCCGACCACGGGTTGACCATCGAGCAATGCGAGTTGGGTCGGGTCGGCAGCACCGTCGCTGACCCTGGCCAATGCCGACAAGCGCACGTTCTGGCCGTTGCCCAGCGCAATCGAGTAGTCGCGCAGGGATTGCGCATCGGTGACGGTGCCAATGGTGCGCACGGTTTGCTGGCCGCCAGCCAACTCGGCTTTGCCGCCGGGCCGTTCGACCTGGGTCGCGGCCAGTTGCTGGCTGATGTCACCGGCGGTGACGCCAAGCGCCATCAAGGCCCGAGGATCCAGATCCACCCGCACTTGCCGCTCGACGCCACCGATACGACTGACCGCGGCCACGCCCTCCACGCCATACAGCGCGCGCATCACGTGGCGGTCGACGAACCACGACAGCTCGTCGGGTGCCATGTCCGGTGCACTGACCGCGTAAGTCAGCAGGGAACCGCCGATATTGACCTTGGAAATGATCGGTTCCTGGATGTCCTGCGGCAGGTTCATCCGGATTCGGGTAACCGCATCCTTGGTGTCGTTCAGCGCGGTCATCAGGTCCGCTTCGAGATTGAACTCGATTGCGGTGGTCGAGGTGCCCTCGACCACGGTCGAGGTGACCCGTTTGACGTTGTCCAGGGTGGCGACAGAATCCTCGACCTTGCGGGTGACCTCGGTTTCCAGCTGCGATGGCGATGCACCCGGCTGGGTGATGGTGACGATCGTCATCGGGAAGGCGATGTCCGGGAAGCGCGCCACCGGTAACTGATGGAAACCCCACAGGCCGGCCACGCACAACACGAAGAACAAGAGCATCGCGGGCACCGGGTTGCGGATGCCCCACGTCGACAGACTGCCGCCGCCGCTCATCGCGTGGCTGCCGCAGCGTCTGGATTGCTCGCCGTAGCGCTGCTCGCCGCACTGTCTGCTTCGACGATGCGCACGCTGTCGCCGTCGCCGAGGAAGCCCGCGCCCTGCTCGACCACCCGGTCGCCGGCCTTCAGCCCGTCCAGTACTTCGACGCGGCCGGCGTCCGTGCCGCCGGTGCGAATGCGCAGGCGATGCACGATGCCCTTTGCATCGACGGTAAATACATTGGGATGTCCGTCGCGCTGCACCACGGCGGCGGTGGGCACGGTAATCGCCCGGGCCGTGCCGGTATCGATGCGGCCCTGCAGGAACGTGCCCGGCTGCAGGCCGTCAGGTTGCGGCAGGTCGGCATGGATGGTGCCGGTGCGGGTACTGGCATCCACCCCGGGGCTGACCGCACGCACGCTGCCGTTGACGGTCTTGCCGTCGCGCGTGGCAAGTTCGATGCGGTCGCCGGGTTGGACCCGGGCCAGTTCGGCTTCGGCCAGTTCGGCACGCCATTCCAGGCGGCCCTGGCGAATCATGCGCAACAGCTCACTGCCGGCAGCGACCACTTGACCAGGCTGCACCAACCGCTTGGAAATCACCCCGTCATCAGGTGCCCGCAGGTCGGCGAAACTGCGACGCAGCGCCGCGCTGTCGCGCATTGCACGCGCCGTGCCGACACGGGCGTCGCCCTGCACGCGGCCGGCGCGCAACTCATCGAGTTGCGTCGCGCTGATGTATCTGTCGTTGGCCAGTGCCTCGCCACGCGTCAGTTGCGAGCGGGCCAGCGACGCACCCGCTTCGGCTTCGCGCAGGGACGCATTGGCCTGGGCCAGGTCACTATCCAGGCTGCGGTGGTCGAGCTGCAGCAGCAATTCGCCCTTGCGGACCTGCTGGCCGACATCGACATTCAGCGCAGTGACGCGCAAGCCGCTGACTTCCACGCCCAGCTGCATTTCCTCCCAGGCGGCCACCGGTCCGGACACCAGCACGCTGCGCTGGATCTGTCGCGATGTCGCGGGGACAATGGTGACGGCCATGGCGCCGGTAGGGGTGTCGTCGGCGGCCTTGTCATCCTTGCTGCAGGCGGCAGTTGCCACCACAAGCATCAAGACCAGGGCGAGAGCGGGGAGTTTGCGGCGCATGCGCGGGCGTCTTGTAAGTCAAGCGGACGCACAGTCTAACCCGATCTTGTACCGACCAGTACAATAAGTGGCCGAGTCCGATTCAGGCGCTTGGCAGGCGGAAAAATGCCGTCGCCGTGGCCGTCGTCGCAGCGGCAACGGCAGTCACGTCCTGGCCGCGGTCATGTGCCAGTTCCTCGACGATGTGAGCCAGATACATCGGCTCGTTGCGCCGATGCGATGGCTGCGGCTTGACCGTGCGCGGAAGCAGGTACGGCGCATCGGTTTCGATCATCAGCCGGTCGGCCGGGATGTGTTTCACCAGTTCGCGCAGGTGCAGCCCGCGGCGCTCGTCGCACAGCCAGCCGGTGATGCCGATGTGCCAGTCGTGATCGAGATAATCGAACAGTTCCTCGCGGTTGCCGGTGAAGCAATGCACCACCGCCGGGCCGAGGCGGCCATCGAAGTTATTCATCATCGCCATGAAATCGGCATGCGCATCGCGCAGGTGCAGGAACAGCGGCTTGCGGTTCTCGGACGCGAGTTGCAGCTGGCGCTCGAACGCCCTTCGCTGCGCCGGACGTGGCGATAAATCGCGGAAGAAATCCAGGCCGCATTCGCCGACTGCGACGACTTCCGGGTGCGCATGCAACGCGCGCATCTCGGCATCGCACTCCTCGGTGTATTCGACCGCGTGGTGCGGATGCACGCCGGCCGTGGCGAACAATTCACCGGGATGTTGCCGGGCCAGTGCCAGTGCCTGCGGCGAATGTTCGCGACTCGCGCCAGTGATGATCATCCGTGCCACACCGGCATCGCGCGCGCGTTGCAGTACCGCGTCGCGGTCGTGGTCGAAGCTGTCGTGAGTGAGGTTGGCGCCGATGTCGATGAGTTGCATGGGTGAGATTTTAACGGCGCTGTCGTCGCGCCGTGCGCTGCTCTTTCCGCTGGCGGGCACCCAGAGCCGATTCGGGCGTGAGCGGTGGCTTACCGCGCAAGGTCACCCTCATCCGGCGCTTAGCGCCACGTCTTCTCCTCGCCAGCGGGAGAAGGAAGGTCCTTGCCCCGTATCCTTGCCCGTGAGCACGACGATCAACTTCCCCATCCACGACCTGCTGCCGGCGATCCGCGAATCGCTGATCGTGCATCCGCGCCTGGTGCTGGAAGCACCGCCGGGTGCTGGCAAGACCACGCAAGTTCCCTTGGCACTGCTGGATGCGCCGTGGCTGGATGGACGCAAGATCGTGATGCTGGAACCGCGCCGCGTGGCCGCGCGTGCGGCTGCCGGCTTCATGGCGAA
Organism: uncultured Gammaproteobacteria bacterium; assembly: GCA_963714905.1. Taxonomy (GTDB): domain Bacteria; phylum Pseudomonadota; class Gammaproteobacteria; order Xanthomonadales; family Xanthomonadaceae; genus Thermomonas. The sequence goes on along the minus strand of CAVQPZ010000007.1, from coordinate 61,948 downwards.
ACAGCTGGGCGAAGCGGTCGGCGAGACCGTTGGCTACCGCATTCGTTTCGAGAACAAGGTCTCTGCGAACACGCGGGTTCTGGTGGTCACCGAAGGCATCCTCACCCGCATGTTGCAGGACGACCCTGAACTTGGCGGCGTCGGCGCACTGCTGTTCGACGAATTCCACGAACGCCACCTGGCCGGCGACCTTGGCTTGGCATTGGCACTTGACGTACAAGCAGGATTGCGCGAAGACCTGCGAATCGTGGCGATGTCGGCCACGCTGGATGGTGAAAGACTCGCCAATTTCCTTGATGCACCGCGCCTGTCGAGCGCGGGTCGGGCCTATCCGGTGTCGATCGAACATGTTCCCGCGCGCCGCGATGAAGCGCTGGAGCACCAGCTGCGCCGCACGGTCGAACACGCATTGGCCACGCATCCGGGTGACGTACTGGTGTTCCTGCCGGGCCGGCGCGAAATCGAACGCGCTCAGCGCTTGCTTGCTGAGGCGGTGAAGTCCGGCATCGAAATCCTGCAGCTGCATGGCGACCTGCCGGTCGAGCAGCAGTCGCGGGTGCTGCAGCCGTCGCCTGATGGCATGCGTCGCGTGGTACTGGCAACCAATGTCGCGGAGTCTTCGGTGACCTTGCCGGGCGTTCGCGTGGTGATCGACAGCGGGCTGGCGCGTGAGCCGCGCTTCGAGCCGAACAGCGGGTTTTCGCGACTGGAAGTGGTGTCAATCGCGCAGGCCTCGGCCGACCAGCGCGCGGGCCGGGCGGGACGTGTCGCCGAGGGTTGGGCGTATCGGCTATGGCCGCAATCACAGCGGCTGGAGCCGCAGCGCCGGCCGGAAATCGCGCAGGTTGACCTGGCCCCGTTGGCGTTGGAGCTCGCGGCCTGGGGCAGTGAAGCCGTGCGCTTCGTTGATCCGCCGCCTTCCGGCGCGATGAGTGCGGGTCGTGACCTGTTGCGCAGGTTGGGTGCATTCGATGCCACCGGTTCAATCACCACGCTGGGCCGACGCATGCTCACGCTCGGTACGCATCCGCGCATGGCCGCGATGTTGCTGTGTGATGACGTTCCGCAACGGCAGGCGCTGGCCTGCGACCTCGCCGCGTTGATCGAGGCGCGGGATCCCCTGCGCACGCGTAGTGATGCCCTCGCCGGACGCTGGCAGGCACTCGCGGCGTTTCGCGAAGGCAAGGCTCCTGCAGATGCGCATCGTGGCGGCTTGCAGGGGATCGATGCGGCGGCGACGCAATGGCGGCGGCGCCTGCGTTGCGATGCCAAACCGCCGCGCACGGCGCCCGCACATGCGCTGGGCGATTTGCTCGTGCATGCATTCCCCGATCGCATCGCGCGCCAGCATCCGAATGATCCCAAGCGCTACCAGTTGGCGAACGGGCGGATGGCGCGGCTGTTCGATGACAGCGCCGTGTATGGCGAGCCATGGCTGGTCGCCAGTGAGCTGCGTTTCGAAGCAAAAGACGCCTTGCTGCTGCGCGCCGCACCCGTCGATGAGCGCCATCTGCGTGATGCGTTCCGCAGCCATTTTCACGAAGGCGATGAAACTCGCTGGGATGCCGGCAAGCGCGCGCTGGTCAGCGAACGCATTGAACGGTTCGATGGCATCGTGTTGTCCAGCCGCTCGTCCGGACGTGTCGACCCTGCGCAGGCAGCACGCGCATTGACCGCCGCGGTGCTGGCGCTTGGACTCGACGCATTGCCGTGGAGCGAGGCGACAATCCAATGGCGCAAGCGCGTGCAAGCCCTGCGTGCGTGGATGCCGGAACTCGGATTGCCGGATCTGTCCGATGCTGCGTTGCTGGCATCACTCGACACGTGGCTGTTGCCGGCATTCGCTGGCAAGACCCGGCTGGATGCACTCGGCGAAGCCGAATTGGGCGAGGCCGTGAAATCGCGGATCGACTGGGCACTGCGGCAGCGCATCGACATGCTCGCGCCGGTGCGCATCAGTGTGCCATCGGGCATGGAGCGGCGCATCGAGTACGCGATCGATGACGACGGCGATCCGGCATCGCCGGTGCTGGCGGTGAAACTGCAGGAGCTGTTCGGCCTTGCGGAAACCCCACGGATTGCGGATGGCCGCGTGCCGTTGACCATCCACCTGCTGTCGCCCGCAGGCCGGCCGTTGCAGGTGACCCAGGATCTTGCCGGGTTCTGGGTGCGGACCTATCCGGAAGTGCGGAAGGAAATGAAAGGGCGGTATCCGCGCCACCCGTGGCCAGAAGACCCCTGGAACGCAACGGCGACGCATCGTGCGAAGCCGCGACAAACCTGAATCGCGTCCTTGTGCGATCACGCCTCGTAAACGCCGCCCTGCACAGACTTGATCCAAGCTGTCATTACCACCGCATTGACACCGCAACTTTCCGGGGGATCCACCATGAGCAAGCGCGACAACGTGCAGGACCGCACTCTTGAACTGATCGGTGAAATTGGCCAGGGCATCCGCAAGGCGGTACCCGGGCGGGCGCTGCAATGGGTGGAAACCGGCGCCGCGATTGGCGCAATCCGCACCGGTGGCAAAGTCGCCAGCAAGTTCATGCGCCGCAACCCGGTGCTGGCGGGTGCCGCCATCGCCGGTGCTGGCCTGTTGTGGCTGGCGGTGCGCCATCGCGCAAAGCGTGCCGAACATGGGCCCATCGAGGGCACTGCGACCCGCATCGAAGCCAAGCAAGGCACGCGCAATACCTCGACTTCGACGCGAAAGGCTGCGGAAAGCAGCACGGATGCCTGATTCGTCGCGATCGACGATTCGATCCATCGAAAATGAGCAAGCGCGCCTGGCAACCGGCGCGTTTTCGTTTCAGGCGGAAACTCCAGGTGGAAATTTCAGAGGGAAAGGCGCGTCAGCCGCGTGCTTCCGGCAACTCGATCACGAAGCAGGCACCGCCGCCTTCGCGATCCTCGTACCAGAGATCGCCGCCGGCATTGGCAACGATCTGCTTGGCCAGCGAAAGTCCCAGCCCGCTGGACAATCCCGCGGCAGGATCGATCTCGGTCAGCCGCCGGAACGGCTTGAACAATTCGCGTTGCAGCGATGCGGGAATTCCCGGGCCGCGATCGCGCGCCAGCACCTGCCAATAACCGGGTGACGCCGCCTGCACCGCAAGTTCCAGTTCGCCGCCCATCGATGCGTATTTCATGGCGTTGCTGACCAGGTTCTCGACGACCTGGCGCAACACCATCGGCGAGATCGCCGCGTGCCCGGCGTTTTCGGGCGCAAGCACCGTGATATGCATGCCCAGCGCTTCCAGTTGCAGTTCGTAACGCTGCACGACCCAGTCGAGGGTGCCACGCAGGTCAGCGGATTGAGTGGCTGCCTGGTGTGTGGCTTGCGACTGGCTTTCAAGATAGGTGTGGATATACCCGATCGCGTCATTCGCGCTTTCGTGGATGATTTGCACATAGCGCGGCGCGCGCTCCGGCTTGCAGTCCGGGAGCTGCAGCATTTCGGCGGCAAACAGCACGCTGCTCAACGGGTTCTTCAGGTCGTGGGCGACCAGGTTGACCAGTTCCTGGCGCTCGCGGGCGACGCGCTCCAGCCGGTCGCGGGTGAGTTTCAAGCCGACGTGTGCATCCACCCGAGCCAGCAATTCCTCCGGCATGAACGGTTTGGTGACAAAGTCCACCGCGCCGGCTTCGAACGCACGCAACAACAGGTCTCGATCCTGCGCGGCAGTCAGGAACACGACCGGCACTCTGCGCAGGCCGGGGACTTCGCGCAGCGCGGCCAGCAGTTCGAACCCGTCCATGCCCGGCATCATCATGTCGAGCAGGATCAGGTCAGGCGCGTGTTCTGCCACTGCAGCCAGTGCCTCGGGGCCACTATGCGCGGGAATGACGGTGTAGCCCTTGCGGCCCAGCAGCGTGGAGACCACGCGGACATTCGCGGTCTGGTCATCGACCACGAGGATCGTGCCGCTGGTGCCAGGATTGCTTGCTGCTTGCGTCATCGGAAGGCGTCCCCGCGCCCGTTGTCCCGGCATGGAGCCGAGGCAGCGGTGACGTTAGCAAACAAACGCCGAATTCCAGGCCTTTCCACGGTGATCATGTGAATCGTTCAGTTTCAAGGGTTGGCCGATCCTGGATGTTCCGCCATTGTCCGGGCTGCAGGTCATCCAGCGCATGCCCGCCCACCGCCACGCGGACCAGCCGCAGGGTGGGCAAGCCGATCGCCGCGGTCATCCGCCGGACCTGGCGGTTGCGGCCTTCGCGGAGGGTCAGTTCAAGCCATGCATCCGGCACGGTCTTGCGAAACCGCACCGGTGGATCGCGTGGCCATAACGATGGAGTGTCGATGCGATGTGCCTGGGCCGGCGAGGTCGGGCCATCGTTGAGCACGATGCCGTCGCAGAGCGCTTGCAGCTGCGCGTCATCGGGCGTGCCCTCGACCTGGACCCAATAAGTCTTGGCCCGCTTGTGGCGGGGATCGGTCAGCCGATTGGCCAGCGAGCCGTCATCGGTCAACAACAACAAGCCTTCGCTGTCGAAGTCCAGTCGCCCGGCGGCGTATACCGCCGGTGGCAGGCCGAAGCCTGCCAGGGTGGGTCGCGGTGGCCGTCTTTGACCGGGTTCGGGGCGGTCGGTGAACTGGCACAGCACGCCATACGGCTTGTTGAAGGCGATCAGCATGCCGCTTGTCCCGGCTTCGATCAGCTCGGCTTGCGGAAGCGCAGTGTCATGCGGTCGCTTTCGCCGATCGCCTTGTATTTCGCATCGTCTGCAGCGTCGTGGCGATTGACCGGCGGCAGGGTCCACACGCCGTTCGGATGGTTGGCATCGTCCTTCGCGTTGGCGTTGACCTCGCTGCTGGCCACCAGCACGAAGCCGGCATCGGTCGCGTATCTGGTCACCAGTGCTTCGGTCAGGTAGCCGGAGGACTTCATCGCCTCCAGGTCGGTACCGGGTTTGGCGCGATGATCAACCACGCCGAGCACGCCGCCGGGCTTGAGCGCGGCGAAGAACGCGCGGAAATACGCATCGGCATTGCCTGCGGCGACCCAGTTGTGGACATTGCGGAAGGTCAGCACGACATCCGCCGAATCAGCAGCAAGCACAGGTGCCTTGGCATCCAGTTCAACCAGGGTGGCGTTGGCGCTAGCTGTGTTGCCGGTCAGCTTGTCGCGGAAGGCCGTGTTGCGAAGCCCGCCTTTGCTGTCCGCGGCGGCTGCGGGAACCGCGCCAATGTAGTGGCCACCGGCATTGAGGTACGGCGCGAGGATCTCGCTGTACCAGCCGCCGCCCGGGGTGATTTCGATGACCGTCTGGCTGGGTTTCACGTCGAAAAACTGCAGGGTCTGCAGCGGATGCCGGTAGCCGTCGCGCGCGCGGTTGGCAGCATCGCGGCCGGGTGCGTCGATCGCTGCCTGCAATGCCGCGGTGGTGGCAAGTTGGACGGCGGTCTGGTCGTCGACGCGCGTGGCGGTAGTCGAGGCACAGGCGCAGGTCGACAGCACCAGCGCCAGGAAAACAGTAGTCCGTTGCATTGATTGCTCCATTGAAGCGAGAGATGGCAGGGTACCCCATGCGATGTCATCAGCATGCAGCAAGCGAGTGTGATTTCCTTGGAAATCAACGTAATACACGCCACGCTCACGGTGATTATGCGAAATTGGACGGGTCGAACAACGGCGCTGCACCCTTTAGACGGCTGCCACTATCGACGCATCACTTATCGAGGTTCGGCCGCATCGAATTACCGAAGCGCTGCCGATGAATCAAGGACAGGAGTCCCCATGAATAACATGACCAACGTGCCCGAAATTCATCAGCACCAGAAGATCAACACCCTCAATGACCTGATCGAAATCACCCGTTACAGCGCCACGTTCTACAACGATGCCGCCAAGCAGTCCCGAATCCAGAGTTGAAGTCACTGTTTCGGCGAGATGGCCACCTCCAGCAGGGCCTGGTCGGCGCAATGAGCCGCGAGGTCCGCACCGGGGCGCCAAGCCTGCCACACTGGCACCGTGCGCGGCGCCTGGGACAAGCTCTATGGCGAGGTGCGCACCCAGTTCGGCGACGCCGATTTCGGTTATGTCCGCCAGCTGGAGGCCACCGAGAATCGCCTGATGAAGGCCTTCGATGAAGTGGTTGACGACGACGACGTGCCGGCATCAATCAAGAAGATGGTCAGCAATTACCTGCCGACCATCCGCAGCCATCACGACATGATGCGCGACCGCAAGTGGAGCATGAGGCATCCGCCGTCAAGCATTGATCCATGCGAGCGAAGCATGTCGAGCATGCGAGTAATAACGCACGGCCCGCGATGCGGGCCGTTCGTGTTTTCGTCTGGAGCACTCCGCACGGGATGGGTGAGCTCCCGCCGGCAAGCACTCAGCCCAGTGTTGCCAGCGCCGCATTGAAAGTCGCACTCGGGCGCAGTGCCTGCGCAAGTTTGTCCAGGTCTGGCTGGTAATAGCCGCCAATATCCACCGGCTTGCCTTGCACCGTGACGAACTCCTCGACGATCTTCGCTTCGTTCGTCGTCAACGCATCTGCCAGCGGCTTGAAGCGCATGGCGAGGTCAGCGTCCACGGTCTGTTCCGCCATTGCCTGTGCCCAATACATTGCCAGGTAGAAATGGCTGCCGCGGTTGTCAATCGTGCCCAGCTTGCGGCCCGGCGAGCGGTCGTTGTCCAGGAACCTGGCGTTCGCCGCATCCAGCGCATCGGCCAGCACCTGCGCGCGCGCATTGCCGGTGGTGTTGGCCAGGTGTTCCAGCGAGGCCGCCAGCGCCAGGAATTCACCCAGTGAATCCCAGCGCAGGTAATCCTCGGCGACGAATTGCTGGACGTGCTTGGGCGCACTGCCACCAGCGCCGGTTTCGAACAGGCCGCCACCGGCCATCAACGGCACGATCGACAGCATCTTTGCGCTGGTGCCCAGTTCCATGATCGGGAACAGGTCGGTGAGATAGTCGCGCAGCACGTTGCCGGTGGCAGCGATCGTGTCCTTGCCCTCGCGGATGCGCTTCAGCGCATGCCGAATCGCGCGGACCGGGCTGAGGATGCTGATGTCCAGGCCCGTGGTGTCATGGTCGTTGAGGTAGGTGGTGACCTTGGCAACCAGGCCACGGTCGTGATCGCGGCGCGGGTCCAGCCAGAACACCACTGGCGTGCTCGACAACCGCGCGCGACTTACCGCCAGCTTCACCCAATCGCGGATCGGGGCATCTTTCGTTTGACACATGCGCCAGATGTCGCCGGCCTTGACCGGGTGCTGCAGCAGCACGGTGCCGTTCTCGTCGATCACCCGCACAGTGCCGTCGCCACTGATCTTGAAGGTCTTGTCGTGGCTGCCGTATTCCTCGGCCGCCTGCGCCATCAGGCCCACGTTGGGCACGCTGCCCATCGTGGCCGGGTCGAATGCACCGTGTTCCCGGCAATCGTCGATGACGACCTGGTAGATGCCCGCGTAGTTGCGGTCCGGGATTACTGCCTTGGTGTCCTGCAGCTCACCGGTGGCGTCCCACATCTTGCCGCTGTCGCGGATCATCGCCGGCATCGAAGCATCCACGATGATGTCGCTGGGCACGTGCAGGTTGGTGATGCCCTTGTCGGAATTCACCATCGCAAGCCCCGGGCGGCGGGCATACAGCGCCTCGATATCGGCCAGGATTCCTGCGCGCTGGGCCTCCGGGAGGTCGCCGAGCTTGGCATAAAGGTCGCCGATGCCGTTGTTGGGGTTGAAACCTATTTCGGCGAGCGTTCTGGGATGTTTATCCAGAACTTCGCGATAAAAGCGCGAGACCACGATCCCGAACATGATCGGATCGCTGACCTTCATCATGGTCGCCTTCAGGTGCAGTGAAAACAGCACCCCGCGTACTTTCGCGTCTTCGATCTGTGCATCGATGAAATCGGCCAGCGCCTGCGCGGAGAGCACTGCGGCGTCGATCATTTCGCCCGCCAGCAGGCTGAGCGGTGCGCGCAACGGGAAGCTGCTGCCGGTGACGCTGGTGTACTCGATGCGGACGGTGCTGGGATTGATCAGGGTGTAGGACTGCTCACTGCCGTAGAAGTCGCCGGATTCCATGTGCGAGACGTGCGATTTCGATTCACCCGACCACTTGCCCATGCGGTGCGGGTGTTTGCGTGCATAGGCCTTGACCGAGGCCGGCGCACGGCGGTCGGAGTTGCCTTCGCGCAGGACCGGATTGACCGCGCTGCCCATCGATTTTCCGTAGCGCGCCTTGATGTTCTGTTCGCGCTCGCCCTGCGGCTCGTCCGGATAGTCAGGCAACGCATAGCCATGCGCCTGCAGTTCCTGGATGGCAGTCTTGAGCTGAGGCACCGATGCGCTGATGTTGGGCAGCTTGATGATGTTGGCTTCCGGCATGGTCGCCAGTTTGCCGAGCTCGGTCAGGTCGTCGCTGTTGCGCTGGTCTTCGGGCAGCATGTCTTTGAACTGCGCCACGATCCGCGCCGCCAGCGAGATATCGCGGGTCTCCACCGCGACGTCGGCGGTGCGCGCGTAGGCCTGCACGATCGGCAGGAAGGACGCAGTGGCCAGGAGCGGCGCTTCGTCGGTCAGGGTGTACAGGATCCTGGAGGTCATGATGGCGGCCGTGGTCGGAAGGCCACCATTGTCGCCGCTGGCCGGGGCCAGGGCAAAGAGGAAAAGAACAGCGCGCGGCGTTCGCCACGCCCTGCGGTTGCCGTATCGCAAACAGTCCCGCGGTGCACGGACTACTTCACTTCGAACTCGCGGGTCTGCACCAGTGCGCCATCCAGCATGATCTCGACCTTGTAGCGGCCGGTCGGCCACGGATCCGGCCTGTTGATCAGGAAGTCGGTGACGCCATTGACATTGGCCGTTGGCATGGCGGCGTTCGCCTGTGGCAGCGGTGCCGTTTCGTTGGCGGCCGGTGGCACCGCAACGGGTTGATCCTTCTTCTGGCAGCCGACGAGCACCACGCTGCCAAGCAGCACGGCCAGCACGGCCAGGTGCAGTCGATCGGATTTGTCGGTCTTCATCCTCGGAGAGTCCCTGCACAGGCATGTTGCGATGCGGGGAATCTGCCATGCAGTGCGTGAAGGCAGCATGCCGGGACGATGGCGCCTATTGCCGCGCGCAGCGTCCGGCCGGAGGTGGTGACGAACCCGGCGTGGCCCGCCATGGGTTGATGTCCAGGCCACCTCGGCGCGTGTAGCGCGCCTCCACCGACAGCGTTTCCGGCACGCAACGCGCGGTCACGTCAGTGAAGATGCGTTCCACGCACTGTTCGTGGAAACCGGCATGGTCACGGAAGCTCACGATGTAGCGCAGCAAGGACGCCCGGTCGATGCGCGGCCCGCGATAGGCGATGAACACATCGGCCCAATCCGGTTGTCCGGTCACCGGGCAGTTCGATTTCAGCAATGCGCTGTGCAGGACTTCTTCGACGAGTGTGCCCGCGTCGGTGGTCAGCAGCGCGGGATCGGGCGGGCCATGGCTGTCGATGCCGACGTCCACGCCATCGATGTCGATGGCGTCCGGCGCTGCGTACGGTGACAGGCCGAAGTCCAGGGTGACGGGGGCACCGGTCGCCGCGGACAGGTCGGCCTCGACCCGGGCACGAAAGCTGTCGGCCGAATCGAAGCGGGTGGCGTTGCAGGAGTTCAGGTAGAGCTTGAGCGACTTGGATTCGACCAGGTTGGGCGAATCGGCAGGCACCTGAAGCGTCGCGGTGGCGACGTGCGGCTTGCCGCGTGCGTCCAGCCATGACAGCTCATAGGCATGCCACCGGTCGATGCCGACAAAGGGGAGGGCACCGCTGGCAAGCGCGAGTGACTCGCGCCCGAGCGCGCGCGGGATCGGGTACAGCAGGCCCGCGTCGAATTGTCGGGGATAGGTGGCATCGCGCCCGAGCAGCGAGTGTTCGGGGGAATGCGCGGGCGCGGGTTCGTTCGCGGCCATGCGTGCGGCGTTTACTTGACGTTGAATTCGACAAACGCGATCGGCCGGTTGTTCACGTCGACTTCGACGTTGTACTTGCCGGCTTCGCTTGGCTTGAACTCGAACGCGGTGAACGGGCCGGCGATCTTCTTGTCTTCATCCTTGCGTGAACGCCCATCCTCGTGAAACCAGAACACTTCCATGCGGTCACCCAGCTTGCGACCCCTGGAAGGTACCGAGACATACACGGTGGCTCCCGTCGTGAAGTCGTGCCGGGGCGTGACCAGGTCGCCACGATCATCGATCGCGGAGCCCACGAATGCCGTGTTCGGGGCTACTTCCACCGTGCCGATCCCGTTGGGGTTTTCCCCGGAGGCCGGGTTGCTGTCGATGGCGGTTGGCTGGTCCGGGCCCTGGCGATTGCAGGCGACCAGTGCGAAAACCAGCAGGACGAGGCTCAAGGGGCGGTATCGGCTGCGAAGCATCGTGGTCATGGCGTTCCTCACGTGTCTGGCGCGAAAAAAAGAATGAGGCCGGCATGGCCGGCAAGAGACCGGGCGCATTCTAGGTCATCGACCACCTGTGGTTGCCGCCGCGGGGCAATCCGGGGTGTGGCATGGCGCATGGCATTCAGCTTTTTCAGCTGCGATGCTCCAGTGACAGGTAGTCCGTCGAGCGCATCTCGATCAGGCGCGAGGCGGTGCGCTCGAATGCAGCCACCAGCCGTTCACCGGCATACAGTGCGGCGGGCTCGGCATCCGCGGTGCAGACCAGGTTGACGTTGCGGTCATAGAGTTCATCAACCAGGGTCACGAAACGCCGCGCTGCGTCGTCGCGCTCACTGTCCATGCGCGGGATGCCCCCGACCAGCACGGTGTGGAACTCGCGCGCCACCTGGATGTAGTCGGCACTCCCGCGAGGTCCTTCGCATAGCGCCGCGAAATCGAACCAGCACATGCCCGTGCAGCGCGCGCGCACCGGGATGCGGCGACCATCTATCTCGATGCCGGCATCGCGGTGCGCGTCATCCGCGCCCAGCACCTGCCAGCGTTCCTGCAGCCAGGCATCCGACTGCGCATCCAGCGGGGCGCGATACACCGGCGAGCGGGTCAGTGCGCGCAGCCGGTAGTCTTCCTCGCTGTCGAGGTGGACGACGTGGCAATGACGTTCGACCAGCGCGATCGCTGGCAGGAAACGTACGCGTTGCAAGCCCTCCTTGTAGAGCTGCGCGGGCGCTGCGTTGGAGCTGGTGACCAGCACGATGCCCTCGGCGAACAGGTGCTCGAGCAGGCGCCCGAGCAGCATTGCGTCGCCGATGTCACTGACGAAGAACTCATCCAGCACCAGCACCCGCAAGGAGGCCCGCCATTGGCGGGCGATCGCTGCCAGCGGATCACGTTCGCCGGCATGCTCGCGAAGGCCCGCATGCACTTCGCGCATGAAGCGATGGAAATGGGTGCGGCGCTTGTCCTTGATCGGCAGGCCTTCGTGGAACAGGTCGATCAGGAAGGTCTTGCCGCGGCCAACCCCACCCCACAGATACAGGCCGGCGACAGCTGCGGGAGGCCCCCCGCCGAACATGCGTGCAAACAGGCCACGGGCAGGTTCCGGCGCCGTGACGGCGGCATGGATGCGGTCGAGTTCGGCCAGTGCCGGCAGCTGTGCCGGGTCGTGCAACCAGTCGCCTTGCGCCACGCCCGCGGCGTAGCGCTGCGAAGGCAACGTCGGATCAGTCATCGGCGGGCGGCAGCCAGGTCGCGACGCCATGCTTCACCGCGCCGCGCAGGTCGATCAGCTTGCGATGGAAGAAATGGCCGGCGCCCGGCATCTGCACCAGCTGCGGCGGTATCGGCAGCGATTCGATCCACGCCTGCACCGCCTGCGCATCGACGATTTCGTCGTCTTCGCCCTGGATCACCAACCACGGGCAGGTGGGCAAAGCAAGGTCATCGAATGACCAACTGCGCCCGACCGGCGGTGCGATAGAAATCAGCATCTGCGCCTTGAGTTCGTCGGCGGCCTGCAAACTGATCCAGGCACCGAAACTGAAGCCGGCCAGCCACAGCAGCTTGTCCGGATGCTGTGCCTTTGCCCAGGCCGCCACTGCACGCAGGTCGTCGAGTTCGCCATCGCCGTCGTCGAACGTGCCATCGGACTGGCCGACGCCGCGGAAATTGAAGCGCAGCGTCGTCGCACCGCATTCGCGCAGCGCGCGCGCGGTCATCGTCACCACCTTGTTGTGCATGCTGCCGCCCTCCGTCGGCAACGGGTGGCAGACGATCGCCAGCAACGGACGCGGCTCGGCAGCGGGCTGGTCCAGCAAGGCTTCAATACGGCCGGCCGGGCCCTTGATGAACAGAGGAGGGTCGGCGGCGCCGGATATGGGTATGGATGGGCTGGTCATGCCGTCATGATGCCGCAACCGGCGCTGGAAGCCCGGCCCTTGAAACAACGACGCCGCCCGGAGGCGGCGTCAGTGCGTGGTGCGTCGTGCATTACTTGCTTTGCGCAACCATCCATTCGACCGTGGCCTTGACCTGGTCGTCGGTCAGCGCCGGGTTGCCGCCCTTGGCCGGCATCACGCCAGCGCTGCCGGTGTAGCCGTTGATCGCATTGGTGATCAGCATCTCGAGGCCCTGCGTAGCCAGACGTGCGCCGATTCCCACGGCATCCAGCTTTGGCGCGCCGCCAGCGCCGGAGGTATGGCAGCCGGTGCACAGGTTGTCGAAGACAACGCTGCCATCCATGGTGCCACCGTAAGCAGCGTTGGCAGTTGCTGCTGCGGCCGCAGCCTTGAGTGCTTCGGCCTGCGCAGCAGCCCCGGTGGCGCCCGCATATACCTGACCAACTGGCGCGATCCGTGCCAGGACGCGCTGCTGGGCGCCTGGATCCACGTCGTGCTGCGCCTTCCCGTTCAGGTAATGGGCAAACAGGATCAGGCAGAGGGTCAGCATCGACAGGAACGCGATCACCATCGAGAAGCGCTTCAGAAAATCCAGGTCGTAATTGCGCACGATCCACCTTGCGTGTGTGGCCCGCAGGGGCCGTCAAACCGCGGATTATCCCAGAAATGCACCGGATCGGGCGAATGGCGGGCAAGGTCGCAGCAACTGCGATGCAGACCCGGCACACTTTGGACGATGCCGCTCATGCCCAACACCAGGTGCTCACCCGACAACTGGGTTACACGGGGCTGTCGCGGGCGCGCCAGAGTATCGAGCTGTGAGGCGGCAAGGTTGCGCTGGCAACGGCACTGACAGCACCCTCGCGGCGGTGTTGGCGGCTTGGGTGACGGTTGTTGATCTCACGCAGGGAAGGCCCAGCGCATCGCGGAACGATCATGCTGCTTCGCAGCATTTCGCGGGCATGGCGATGGAAATTGCCGCGATCTGGTTTGCAAGCGCTTGTTTCACAGGGCAATTCCATCTTCGGGGTTGACACGACAGTAGTGTGACGGCGATAACAGAAATATGGCCGCACCTAGCTTGGGGTATGTGCGGCGCGTGATTTATCAAGGCAATTGGGGAGCGCAGGCCGGGCCAGGCATGCCGGGTGAAGCGCCTCCGTTGCGAAGCAACAACGTGATTTCACATTCTGAAGATCGGACCTTGGGGGTCATATGAGCGGTATCACGAACAAGAGCGGGTCGGCCACTTCACGGCGCAAGCGCGTCATCAAGGTTGCTCCGATGACCCGTGCGGTGCGCATGGCGATGGCGGCTTCGCTTGCGGCATTGGCGCTGGGCGCCAGTGGTGGCGCGTTCGCTGCCGGCTGCAAGGCGCCGAGCATGGAGATCATGCCCTGCACGCCTGCAGCTGCCCCGGTGCTCGACCTGACCTTGGTCCACGAGGCCGCTCCACCGGCCGGCCACGCCGCGTTCTTCATGCCGCTGGCAATCAGCGAGACGGACATTGGCGATGTCGTGATCGACAATGCCGACCCGATCAGCGAAGTGAATTTCTATTACAACGCCACGGCCATTGGTGGCTACAGCTACTACGGCAGCGTCGACATCACCAACCAGGCGACCGGCACGCTTGAAGCTGTCTCGTTGTATGGCAACGGGACCGGTATCGAAGGCTATGCATATGGCAACGTCGGCATCGACAATGCCGGTGAGATCTTCGCGTTGTCGGTATACGCAAATGGCATCGGCATCTACGGCTATTCGATTGAAGGCGATGTTTCGATCGACAACAGCGGTGATGTCGGCGCGATGTCCTTCTACGGCGTGGCGGACGGCATCTTTGCCTCGGGCGTGAACGTTGACGTCAGCAACAGTGGCACCATCGAAGCCGAAAGCGTGTACGGCGGCTGGGCAGCCGGCATCGAGGCACAGGGCACCGACCTGACAGCCGTCACCAATGACGGCTCGATCAACGCCTACGCCATCTACGGCCAGGCGTTCGGCATCTACGCCACCGGCGATAGCGTCGAGGTCGCCAACAACGGCGACATCAATGCCCAGGGGTACGTCTCGACCGGCATCGAGGCCCAGGGTGGCAGCTCGGTCACGGTCACCAATGATGGTGACATCGTCGCGGGATCGATCAGCACCTACTACAACCCCTACACCTATTCCACCAATGTCTATGGCAGCTTGCTGGCCACTGGCATCAACGCCACCTCCAATTACGAAGATGGCGCGATCACCATCACCAACAACGGCGACGTATCGGCAGTCGGCTACTACGGCGGCACCGGCATCGCGGCCACCGCGACCGGCACCGGTGGTTCGGCGGGCGTGACCAACAACGGCTCGATCTACGCCTCGCAGTACAGCAAGTACGGTTATGGCGCCTACGGTGTCTCCGTGTCGGCCGATGGCGACGCGTCGATCAACAATGCCGCAGGTGGTTCGATTGAGGTGTATTCATCCGGCACCGCCACGGGCGCCTCAGCCCTGTCGTTCGCGGGTGATGCCAGTGTGACCAACGCAGGCGACATCAGCGTCGAGAACACGGCGATCCTTTACTTCGGCGCCTACGGCATCGTTTCGTTCGGTCAGAACGGCACTGCATATGTCGGCAACAGCGGCAATATCGACGTCACCAGCAAGTACATCGGTGTCGGCATCGACGCCAGCGGCCTGGAAGGCGCAACGGTCGACAACAGCGGCGATATTTCGGTTGATGCGTGGCGTGCCTATGGCATCCGTGCCGATTCCGGCGCAGGCGACGTGTCGGTAGACAACTCCGGTTCGATCTACGCGACATACAGCGGCGGCTACTTCACGGGCACGGCCTTCGGCATCCTGGCCAGCAGCACCCAGGGCGATGTCTCGGTCGACAACAGCGGTTACATCTACACGTCGGTCACCGGTCAGTCGGCCGGCATCTTCGGCGTCTCCAGCTACGGCGACGTGGGCGTGTCCAATAGCGGCGTGATCAACGCCTACAGCTACGCCAGCTACGCCTCCGGCATTTTCGCGCGGGCCGATTACGGCACCACGTCCGTGGACAACAGTGGCTCGATCTCGGCGGAGGCCAAGTACGGCTATGCGTTCGGCGTGCTTGCACGCGGCGAGTACACCGAAGTCGGCAACAGCGGCGACATTTCGGCCAACGGCTACTACAGCGCCTCCGGCATCACGGCCAGTTCGTATTACGGCACCACGGTGACCACGACGGGTGGCAGCATCTACGCGATCGCGGTAGGCCAGGCGAATGGCATCAGCGCAACGTCGTTCTACGGCGACGTGAGCGTGAGCAATGCCAGCGACATCGATGCGATCGGTCTCGTGTTCGGCGCCACCGGCATCAACGGCTATGCCTACGGCAATGTCGGCATCGACAACAGCGGCGACATCTACGCCGGCTCGCTGTATGGCAACGCGATCGGCATCTACGGCTATTCGATTGCAGGCGACGTGTCGATCGGCAACAGCGGCGACATCACCGCGATCTCCTACTACGGCCTGGCCGACGGCATCTTCGCGTCGGGCGCCAATGTGGATGTGGCCAATTCGGGTGCCGTCGAGGTCTACGGGTATACCTGGGCCGCCGGCATCGAAGCGCAGGGCACGGACAGCGCAACCGTCACCAATAGCGGCGACATCAACGTCACGGCGCCCGGCTTCGTACAGGTTTATGCCTATTCCTACTACTACGGCTACGGTGGGGTGGTTGGACAAGCCCCGGGTAGCCATGCCTATGGCATCTATGCCACTGGTGGCGATGGCGGCGTGGCAGTCAGCAATTCCGGCAGCATCACGGTCGATGCCGGCTACGCGACCGGCATTGAAGTGCAGTCGTACGGCGATGTGGCGGTCAACAACAGCGGCGGCATCGTGGCCGGTTCCGGCCTGAGCGAGTCCAGCTACTACAACCCGTACACCTACACCGCCTATTTCTATTCCTACGGCACCCAGTCGGCGCTCGGCATCAATGCCAGCAGCTCCGGCGCCGGCGCAATGGTCTCGGTGACCAACAGCGGCGACGTGGGCGCATACGGCATCTTCCAGACCGCCGGCATCAACGCCAGCAGCAATGGCGAGGGCGGCTCGGTCCTGGTCGACAACAGCGGCGGCATCGTGGCCGAAGGCTATTTCAATGCTTACGGTATTTCGGCGACCGCGACAGGTACCGGTGGCACGGTTGGTGTGACCAATAGCGGCTCGATCTATGCCTCGCAAGGCACGAAGTACGGCTATGGCGCTTACGGCGTGTTTGCATCGGCCGATGGCGATGCGTCGATCGACAACACTTCGACCGGCTCGATCACGGTGTACTCGCCCGGCGCCGCCGCTGGCGCCACCGCATTCTCGTTCGCTGGTGATGCCAGCGTCACCAACGCCGGCGACATCGAGGTGAGCAGCGGCGCGCAGAAGTATTACGGCGCCAGTGGCATTGTCGCGTTCGCGCAAAATGGCGATGCGATTGCCAGCAACAGTGGCTCGGTCTCGGCGGTATCTGGCAACACCGCGCGTGCCATTGATGCGTCGGGCTTCACGGGCGCGACCGTGGTCAACAGCGGTTCGCTGTATGCCAACGGCAAGTACGCCTATGGCGTGTATGCAGCGTCAGGTACGGGTGATGTATCCGTGACCAATAGCGCAACCGGCATGATCGAAGCTTATTCCTACCTTGGCAGTGGCTTTGGCGTGCTGGGCATCGCCACGCTGGGCGATGTGATGGTGGACAACGCCGGTTCGATCGAGGTCTATGCCTACGGTCAATCGGCAGGTGTGTTCGCGCTGGCCCAGGCGGGCGACGCGATGGTGAGCAACAGCGGCAGCATCACCGCGATCACCGGCGGCGATGCCGCGGTCGGCATCTTCGCCCGCGCCGATTACGGCACGGCGTCGGTGCACAACAGCGGCGACATCGTTGCCAGCGATGCCGGGATCAATGGCTACATCGGCGACCTGGCGTACGGCGTGATCGCGCGTGGCGAATATGCGGACGTGAGCAACTCGGGCAGCATCATTGCGGACGGCTTCTACTACGCGACCGGCATCGCGGCAAGCTCGTTCTACGGCACCACGATCGCCACCAGTGCAAGCAGTGACATCGAGGCTTCCGCGCTGCTTGTCGCCATCGGCATCGAGGGGCGTTCCGAATACGGCGACGTGTCCGTGGTCAATGCCGGCAGCATCGCCGCAGACGGTGTCTACGGTGGCGCGGTCGGCATCCAGGCATACAGCGGGTATGGCAATGTATCCGTCACCAACACCGGACACGTCGTTGCCGAGTCGGAGTACGGCACGGCGATCGGCGTGACCGGCTATTCGGTGCTGGACAATGTCGCAATCACCAACAGCAACATGATCGATGCGACCGGGTACTACGGTGCTTACGGCATCGCGGCGCAGGCGTACCTGGGCGATGTCACCGTGACCAACAGCGGCCATGTGACCGCGACTTCACCGGATACGGCGAGGGGCATCCTGGCCACGGCTTATTACGGCGATATCACCATCAACAACTCCGGTGACGTAATGGCAGTCGCGGATGGCGATTACGCCGACGCGGCGGCAGTGGAGATGGGATCGCTGTACGGCACGGCAACCCTCAACAACAGCGGTACGTTGCATGTTGATGCTCCGCTGGAAGGTCAGGTCGCCGTACTCGGCAGTGATGGCGTCGAAGTCATCAACAACACCGGCCACATCCATGGCTCGCTGGTGCTGCTGGGCGGAAACGATCGTCTCAACAACAACAACCATGGCGTGTGGCATGTCGAGAACTACTCGACCGACTTCGGCGATGGCAATGACAGCATCGTCAACAATGCAGGCGGCCTGATCGACATTGCCTATGGCGCCATCTACATGGGTGCCGACAATGACAGCATCGTCAACAATGCCGGTGGCCTGATCGCAATGAGTTATGGCGCCATCTACATGGGTGCCGGCAGCGACAGCATCCTCAACCTGGGCGTTATTTCGGTGGAAGGCGACAACCTGATCGACCTGGGCAGCACCAGCAGCGGGGATGTGCTGACCAACGTCAATTCGATCAACTTCCTTGGCAACAGCACATATGACGCCCTGACGATCGTTGGCAACCTCGGTGGCACGGGTGCACTGAGCCTCGACGTCGATCTGGCCGATCATTCCAGCGACCAGATCCAGGTGAACGGCAACATGGCCGCCGGTGCTGCGCAGCACGTCGACATCCTGTTCGACGGCCTGCCTGCCGTCGCGCATACCTCGATCGACTTCGCCCATGTGACCGGCACCTCGGTGGCCGGCAACTTCGTGCCCGGGCAGATCCTGAGCTACAACTATCCGCGCAACTTCATCGACCTGCAGTTCAGCATCGGCAGCAGCATCAACACGGCCAATACCGCCGCCGACGTGTTCTCGATCAACCTGGATGTCGCCGGCTTGCTGGATAGCGGCACCTTGGCGGCAAACGTCGCATCCGGTGCTGCCGGCATGATGAATGCCCAGATCGGTACCCTGCGCCAGCGGCTTGGCGCAAACCCCTACGGGGATGCCGGGAAGGTGATGAGTGCGTTCGTGCGCTTCTACAGCAGCGAAGGTGATGTTTCCCCGGAACACGTGGCGGCCAACTTCGGCCAGGGTGGCAACTTCAACCACGACCTGAGTACATGGGGTCGCGAAGTCGGGGTCAATGCCAACCTGTTCGAGGGCTTCCATGCCGGCGTGACGCTGGGCTCGGCAGATGGTCGCCAGCGCCTGACCGGTGCCGGCATCGGCCAGAACCGGATGGACGGCATGACCTGGGGCGCCTATGCGACCTGGTTCGCGCCACAGGGCTTCTACGTGGACCTGTCCGGTCGCTGGATGGCGGTTGACGTGGACTCGATGTCGGCTGCCGGCACCTTGCAGTCGCGGGCGCACACCGCGGCAACCAATCTCGAGGCGGGCTACATCTGGACGACTGCCAGCGGTTTCGTGATCACTCCACAACTGCAATACACCCAGACCAAGGTGGACGGCGTCAAGACGATCTTCGGTGACCGTGCGGACTTCGAAGGACATGGCGGCACCTCGTCGCGGGGCCGCCTCGGCGTGGAATTCAGCAAGTCGTTCCAGACATCCGGTGGCATGAGCATCACCCCGTACGGCTCGATCAATGCGATCCGCGAGTTCGATGGCGAGATGAACTACACCGTTGCCGACAACTTCTTCGGCAATACCAGCACCGAGGGCACGAGTTCGATGCTGGACTTGGGCATCGGCTTGCAGAAGGGTGGCTGGGGCTTGACTGCGGGTGCGAACTGGGTTGACGGTGGCGCGCTCAATAGCGTCGTTGGCGGCCAGGTGGTCGTGCGATTCGCTTGGTGATTCGCAAGCAGGGACGGGCCTGGCGTGATGCCAGGCCCGCAGCATAGGAAGTTGGAAGTCCACGTGGCAGACGAAAAAATCCCAGACGCAACAGCAAATCAGGAAGCTCCCGGCAAGGCCGAGATCGACACTGGCCTTGACGAGGTTGGCGTGGAAGCGCCGGCGCAGGCCGCCACCGCTGAGGCCCCGGCAGGCAAGCAACCCAAGGACTTGACCAAGCTGAAGGTCGAGAAAAGCTGCTCGCGCGGACTTGCCGGCTGGCTGGCCCAGCACAAGATGTCGCTGGCCATTTCCTCCTACCAGACCGGGCGCATCTACCTGGTCGGCAGCGACAAGCAGGGGCGGGTGTCGTTTTTCGAGCGCATTTTCGAGCGCGCGATGGGAATCGTCGGCAATGCCCAGCGCATCTACCTGGGCGGCCTGTACCAGCTGTGGCGGTTCGAGAACGTGCTGCGCCCGAACGAAATCATCCATGGCCAGTTCGACAAGTGCTACGTGCCCCGCAATGCACAGACCATCGGTGACCTCGACATCCACGAGCTCGGCATCTGCAGCAATGGCAAGGTGGTGTTCGTCAACACCAAGTACTCCTGCCTCGCCGAGCTGAGCCAGACCCACAGCTTCAAGGCGATCTGGAAGCCGAAGTTCATCAGCAAGCTGGCGCCGGAGGATCGTTGCCACCTGAATGGCCTGGCGATGGTGGATGGTCGCCCGAAATACGTCACCGCGGTTTGCAAGAGCGACAGCGTCGACGGTTGGCGCGACCGCCGCCAGGACGGTGGCGTCGTGATTGACATCGAGACCGACGAGATCGTCTGCGAAGGCTTGTCGATGCCGCATTCGCCGCGTTGGCACAATGGCAGGCTGTGGGTGCTCAATGCGGGCACCGGACACCTGGGCTGGGTCGACTTCGAGACGAAGAAGTTCGTGCCACACACATTCGTGCCAGGTTTCGCGCGGGGCTTGTCGATCATCGGCAACGTGGCCGCGGTCGGCCTGTCGAAGCCGCGCAACCAGCGCTTCGAAGGCCTGCAGCTGGATGAGGAATTGAAGAAGCGCGACGCCGAGCCATGGTGCGGCGTGCAGATCGTTTCGCTCACCAATGGCGATGTGTCGAACTGGATCAGGTTCGAAGGCGACATCACCGAAATCTTCGACATCAGCTTCCTGCCGAACGTCAAGAACCCGATGATGATCGGGTTGCGGACGGCAGAGATTCGTGACCTGATCACGTTTGAATCCGACCTGCCTACAGAGCCAACAACCGCATGAATCGCGCCATCATCCTGCTTGGGCTTTCAGCCGCGCTCGCATCAGCCAGTGGCGGCGTCGTTGCACAACAAACCAAGCCGATGGCACAGGCACCAGTCACGGCCCAGCCGTCTGGTGCGGAGGCTGCGTTCGTGGCATGGGATGTCGACCGTAATGGCAACCTGTCGAAGCAGGAGTTCGCCAATGGCTGGGAGCAGGTGCGCCACGCGACCCAGCTCGAGGCTCGCCTGCGCAGGCAGTTCGCGTCGGTCGACACCAACAAGAACGGTAGGATCGATCCGGCCGAATACGGCGCCCTGATCCTGGTGAAGAATGCAGGCAAGTCGGCGCCGCCGTTGTCCAGATTCGATGCCAACAAGGACGGAAAGCTGGAGTTGGGCGAATACATCAAGTTGGTGCAAGTCCTGGCGCCCAAGGAAATGCCGAAGGGCAAGCAACAGTGAAGGTCGAGATCCAAACGGTCTGGAAGAAAGTCACGCCTGCACTCGGCGAGGAGTTGATGGCGTTCTGGCGCAACAACAAGGCGATCGTCGACGATACCGCGGCCGCGAAGCGTGCGACGCAGGCCGTCTGCATCGTGCGTGACGTGGAAGGCGCGATCTGCGGCGTTGGTACGGCCGTGATCAAGGTGTTGCCGCGACTGCGCCAGCCGATGTACTACTACCGGCAGTTTTTCGCCAAGTCGATGCGCGGGAAACACCAGGAGTTGGCATTCTTCAAGCATGCCAAGCAAGCACTGCAGGATTACAACGCGACCTTGGGCAAAACGGAATCGCTGGGCATCCTTCTCGAGATCGAGAATGCCAAGATCATCGCGAGTTACAAGCGTGCCCACGAGCAAGGTTTCGATGCCACCTTCATCGGATATTCGCCGCGTGGATTGCAACTGCGCGTGTCCTATTTCGAAGGGGCGGAGTTGATGCCACCGGCACCCGTTCGCGGACCTGTCGCGGCGGCACGCACCGCGAACCAACACAACGAGCCGTCCAGTACCCAAACCACCACCCGGCGCACCAGCGACCGGTCCTGATCACTACGGAGAAACTGCCATGAAAGTCCAGATTTGCCTGTTGAGCCTCGCCGTCGCTTCCGGACTTGCCATGTCAAGTTCCGTGGATGCCGCCGGAAACCAGAAGTCCGCGGCCATCAGCCGCGCAGCCACCATGGTGGATGGCGTCGCTGCCAATGCCGTGCGCCGCGCCAATGCGGATGCGTTCAAGGCCAGTGATGCCATCATCGATGCCGATGGCACCGAGCACGTGCGCTTCCAGCGCACCTATCGTGGCCTGCCGGTGATCGGCGGCGACTTCGTCGTGCATTCGCGCAACGGCCAGCTCGGCAAGGTCAGCCAGACGCTCAAGAGCAGCGCTCGGCCGAGCACCCTGCCGCGCATCAACCGCGACCAGGCGATCGTGGAAGCCGGCGCGCATTTCGGCGGCAACTTCATCGGTGCGCCTTCCTCGCGCCTGGTGATCTACGCGCGCGGCGACAGCCCGGTGCTGGCGCATGAAGTGACCCTCAACGGCATCAAGGCAGACCAGACGCCGACCGAGATGCACTATTTCGTCGATGCCCGCAGCGGCAAGATTCTCGACCAGTGGGATGGTGTTAACACCGCACGCAAGCCCGGTCCTGGTGGTGGTTGCACGGCTTCTGCGGCCGTGGGTACCGGCAGCACGCTGACCTTGGGCAATGTCATCCTCAACACCTCTTCGTGCAGCGGCCAGTACCAGCTGACGGATCTCACGCGTGGCGGTGGCCGTACCACCAACATGGCGCTCAAGACCGCGGGTCTTGGCAGCGATTTCGTGGATGCCGACAATGCCTGGGGCAATGGCCAGCTGAGCAACTCGCAGACGGTCGCCGCAGACGCCCATTTCGGCGTCGCCATGACCTGGGATTACTACAAGGTCGTGCATGGCCGCAATGGCATCGCCAATGATGGCCAGGGTGCGCTCAGCCGCGTGCATTACGGTCGCAACTACGCCAATGCGTTCTGGAGCGATAGCTGCTTCTGCATGACGTTCGGCGATGGCGACAATGGTGCCTCGATCCTGCCGCTCATCGCGCTGGATGTGGCGGGCCACGAAATGTCGCATGGCGTCACCAGCCGTACCGCCAACCTCATCTACAGTGGCGAGTCCGGTGGACTGAACGAGGCCAACTCGGACATCTTCGGCGCGATGGTGGAGTACCGCACCAACAGCGCATCCGACCCGGTCGACTACGTCATCGGCGAATCGCTGTTCCCGAACAACGCCAACATGTCCAAGGCGATTCGCTGGATGTTCAAGCCGAGCCTGGATGGTGCTTCGCCGGATTGCTACTCGGCTAGCATCGGCAGCCTTGACGTGCACTACAGCTCGGGTGTCGCCAACCACTTCTACTATCTGCTTGCTGAAGGCGCGGTCGTGCCAGCAGGCTTTGGCGCCGGTAGCTGGGCCAGCCTGACGCCGGCTTCGCTGGTGTGCAACGGGAATACCGCGATCACGGGCATTGGCCGCAGTGCCGCGGAGAAGATCTGGTACCGCGCGCTGACGGTTTACATGACGTCCGGCACCAACTACGCAGCTGCCCGTTCGGCAACCTTGAGCGCGGCGACTGACCTGTACGGTGGCGGTTCCGCGCAGTACAACGCGGTGGCGGCAGCGTGGAGCGCGGTCAGCGTCAACTGAGCGATTGCATGGTGAAACGAACGGCCCGCGCAAGCGGGCCGTTTTTTTTGTGGGGTGCGGTTGCGCAGGTTGGCCATGCGACGGCCGACTGCGCTTGCCGAGCGATGTCGACAGGCAGTCTCAGCAATCGCGACTCCCGTCTGGAAGAATCAGCAGACACAAGCTTGCGGCATGTCACGATGGTCCCGGCGACCCGTCTGCTATCCGCATCGACAGGCGCGCACATGCGCAGGGAGGCGGAAAGACACATGGCGCATGCAGGCGAATCCAACCGTGATGCTCAAGCAGCCCTGGCCCATGCCAGGGCACCGAACGCTGATGGCCGTGCCGGCGATCATCCGGAGCGCGGGTTGGTCATCCTGCGGGCCAGCCGGCTGGAGGCCCTGGTGCCGCCCTTGCAGGCGTTGCTCTCGGCGACCCGCCCGATGGACCTGCTGGCGCCGCAGAGCGTGATTGCCGCGCACCCGGGGATGAAGCAATGGCTGACTGGGGCCTTGGCCCGTCATCTGGGTCCGGCGCGGGTGGTCGCCAACTTGCTGGTCCACTTACCCAGCGCATGGCTCGAGCAACTGGCAATGCAACAGCTTGGCCAGCAGGCGGTTTCACTACCGCGTTACCAGCGGCGCCATCTGCGCTGGAGCCTGTACCAGCTACTCGACCCGCACAAAACGGTGGCGGGCATGAGCGATCTGCGGCTTGCCAGTTATCTCAAGCCGACGGGTGAAGCTGCAGCCGATGCGGCCGACCTGGCGCGTCGCCGGTTCCAGCTTGCCGATCGACTGGCAGGCATCTATTCGCAGTACCTGATCTATCGCCCGGACTGGCTGGCGGCGTGGGAGTCCGGCACATTCCGGTTTGCCACGGCGACCTCCAGCGACGCTGCATTGAGGGCGCTGGAGGCACAGCTGCTCGCCCCGCTCTGGCGCCAGTTGCAGCAGAAACTCGGCATCCACCGCGCTGCTGCAATCAACCGGCTGCATGCCGTCCTCGAGGCAGCAGGACCCGACCTGCCGCCATTGCACCTGTTTGGCGTGAGCCATCTGCCGCCGTCGGAACTGGCCGTGCTCCGGGCTTATGCACGGCATGCCCCGGTGATGTTGTATGTGCCGGATCCATGTCGCGAATACTGGGGTGGACTGGTCAGGTACGCGGCGCATCCGGGGCTTGAGCGCAGCGCGGTCGCCGGTGAACGCGCGCAATGGCAGCTGTATGCAGACGCCGAAGCGGCGCGCATGGCGGCCGCTGGCGAAGGCGAATACTGGCACGAGCAGGCGCATCCGTTGCTGGCCCGTTGGGGCCGCATGGGCCAGCACTTCTTCGCCAGCCTGGGTGATGGCGAAGTGCGTGAGGACCAGCGGCATTGGCAGGATGAAGTTCCAGCGCCGACCCATCGGCTGTCACGGCTGCAGGAAAGCATCCGCCATCTTGACGTGTCGCTGATGCAGGAACCTGGCATCGACGCAAAGACCTGCGAGGACGCCAGCCTGCGCGTGCATGCCTGCCATACCCGCCTGCGCGAACTGGAAGTACTGCGCGATGCGCTGCTCGATGCCATCGACCGAGACGGCGTGCGCGCCGGCGACATCGTGGTGATGGCGCCGGATATCAGCGCCTATGCACCGCTGATTCCATCCGTTTTCGGTGAAGCCGGTTCCCGGCGACAACGCCTGCTGCCCTACCACCTGGCCGACGTGCCGGTGTGCAGCAACCATGGTTTGTTCAATACCTTCGAGCGCCTGCTGGAAATCGCCGCGAGCCGGGTAACCACGCCGGAAGTGGCCGACCTGCTGTCGGTGCCGGAGGTGCAGCGCCGGCTAGGCCTGGATGCCGGTGCGGTCGACAACCTGGTGGAATGGATCGGGCAAAGCCACGTGGCCTGGGCGCTGGATGGCCAGCACCGCAGGTCATTCGGTGTACCCGGGACAAGTGAGTACAGTTTCGCCTGGGCGATGGACCGGATGATCGCCGGCTACCTGATGTCGGATGCCTCCGATGCCGATCGTGCGCGTGCGTTCACGTTGCCGGATGGCACCGAACTGCTGCCGGTCACCGGCCTGGACGGCCCTGGCGCGGAGGCGCTGGGCGCGCTCGATACCCTGTTGATTGAACTGCAACGTTGGCATGCACTCACCGGGACCGCCAGGAAGGCCAGTGCGTGGGCAGTCGAGTTGCAGGAGCGGCTGGATGCGCTATTTCGCATCGATCGCATGGATGCCGAGGCCCGTGATGCGTTGGCGGCGCTGAAGAAGATGATCGCGGGGCTGGCCAACGAACCTGCACGCGCTGGCGAGGATCCATCCTTGCAGTTCGCCGTGGTCCGCGACTTGCTGCGCGAAGCACTGGACAGCGTTCCGGTGCGGCAACGCTTCCTGATGGGCGGCGTGACGTTCTGCGGGATGGTGCCGCAACGTGCGATCCCGTTCGAGGTCGTGTGCGTGCTGGGCCTGAACGACGGGGAATTCCCGCGCAACCAGAGCGATGGCGGGCTCGACCTCATGGCCCGCCTGCGCCGCGTCGGCGACCGTGATGTGGGCATGGACGATCGCTACCTGTTCCTTGAAACGGTGATGTCCGCGCGCAAGCGGCTGCACCTGGGTTTCATCGGGGAAGGTGTCAAGGATGGCAAGCGCCGCAATCCGGCCGCACCACTGGCGGAGCTGCTGGCCGAACTGGATCGCGCGGCGGGGCTGTCGGCGGACGCTGACGATACGCGGCGGCCATGGCTGGTCCGCCACCCGCTGCAACCGTTCGACCAGCGTTATTTCCAGTCGCCGGGCCAGCCATCGGATCCGCGCCTGTTCACCTATCAGTCGCGGTTTGCCGGCATGTGGGGCAACGGCCAAGGTGCGGCCCCGCGTTTCCTGGACGGCGCCACCATCGCGCCTGATCCGCTGCCGCACCCATTGCCGCTGGCCACTCTGACCCGTTTCTTCAAGCACCCCGCCGAGCATGTGTTGAAGACGCGCCTGCAACTGGATCGCGATGTCTTGTCGGGCAATGCCTTGCCGGAAAGCGAACCGCTGGATGCGCAGGTTGGCTCGATCCATGTCATCGCTCGCCGCGTGTTTTTCCAGGACGCACTGCCTGCCTGGTTCGAAGGGTCGTCGCCGGTGTGGAATCCGGCCGCCATCCCCGACTGGTTGCGTCTTTCAGGGCTTCTGCCGCCGGGGGCGGCGGGTGTGCGGGCATGGCAGAAGGAAAGCAATGCCGTGCTGGCATTGCTCGGGCAGGCACAGGCCTCGCAAGCACTCGATGCCGAAGTGGCCAGAGCCGCGCATTCGCTCGACATTGATCTTGATCTGTCATGGTTCAGTGACTTGGCGGAACCGCTTCGCCTCGTGGGTGTATTGCAAGACGTATTCCCGCTCGCCGGGCATCCCGGCGGTTTGCAGCTGGTGCGTGCGTTTCCCGCGAGCCGCGGCAAGCCGTGGATCAAGCGTGGCCCCGATCTGCACTTCGGCGACCTGGTCCCGATGTTCCTGGAATGGGCGTTGCTCCGGCTGCAGACGGCGGCGCAGGTGTTGCCCGATACCGCGCTGGCACCGATCCGGATGACCGTGCTGGCGAAGCCGGACCCGACCGGCTGTGCCTTGGTTCACGACGTGCAGCAGTGGGATAGCCACCTGCTGCTCGCCAGCGCGTCAACGCGGGCGGACATGCTTGGTGCGCTGGCCGGCAAGGTGCGTGTGCTCATCGGTTTCTGGCAGCAGGCGCAACAGGCCCCGCCCTGGTACTTCCCGCGAGCCAGCTGGGCCGCCTGGGCCGCCTTCAACACGGCGCAAGCGGAAGTCGCAGCCGCAGCGGCTGCCGAAGGCAAGGACGAAGACGAAGACACCGGCGCGCCGCCAGTCGACACGCCAACGCCAGATGATCCACGCACGGTGGCCGCAGGCGCGGCCAACAACAAGTGGCTGGGTCATTGGGACTATGTGGGCGAGCGTGACCAGGTGCCCGGCTACAACCAGCTGCTGGCGGGCGAGACCATTTTTGGTGATGACGCGACGGATCCGGATGGGCTGGCGCTGGATGGATTGCTGGCCTGTGCAGGAACCCTGGCCGGGCTGATCCGGTTGACGGTTCCCGGAGGGACACCATGAGCGCGCTGACCGACTGGCGGGCGTTGCCGTTGGCTGGTGACGGCCGCAGCCTGGTCGAGGCCAGTGCCGGCACCGGCAAGACCTGGGCCATCAGCGTCCTGTACCTGCGCCTGTTGCTGGAGCAGGGACTGACGCCGCGCCAGGTGGTGGTCAGTACCTTCACCAACGCTGCGGCGGATGAATTGCGCGGGCGGCTGCGTACGCGGGTGCTGGACACCCTGGCATTGGCAGAGACGGGAGTTGCCAGCAGGCCCGCTGATGACCACACCGACCAGTGCTGGTTGTTCGATCGCTGGCACGGTAACGATGCGCGGCGTTTCGCCGACCGCGCGCACCTGAACCTGTCCCTGTCGGAACTCGACCGGGCGCCGGTGTCCACCCTGCATCGGCTTTGCAGCCGGATCCTGGCCGACCATCCGTTCGCCGCCGGCACCTTGTTCAAGGCAGGCGAGCTGGTGAATGCCGATGCCTTGCTTGCGGATCTTGCCGATGACCTGTGGCGGCTGATCAACGAGGACGCAACCTGGATGAAGCGCTTCGAGCGCTATGCCAGCGAATCGCGCGACGAGGAGCCTTTCAGCCGAGGCGGATTGAAGCCCAGGCTGGGCAGCCTGCTGGCCCCGGGCACCGTCGTCGAATACCTCGACATCGCTGCCATCCGCATGGCCTTGCCGCTGCAGTGGGCGGCTCGCCTGCGGGTGATCACGGATTCGTCGCAGTACTTCAGGAAAGACAGCGCGCTGCAGAAACGCTGGCTGGAACTTGCCGAGTTCATCGAGGGCATCGAACAGGGCACACCGGTACCGAACAGGACGGCGACCAATCTGCTTGCAGCGGCGTCGAACCACAGCTCATTGACTGTCGCCGGCAAGGCGAGCGAAGAGATCCGGCAGGCTGCGACGTTCAGCGTGGGATGCGTGCCGATCCTCGCGGCCCTGCGTGGCAATGCCTGCGCCACGTTCTGGGCGCAGGCACAGGCCTGGGCGCGGGACCAGCTCAAGCGGCGCCTGGAGGCCAGCAACACGCGCAGCTTCGATGCATTGCTGACCACGGTGTTTGACGCATTGCAGCCGCTGCAAGGTGAAGCCGGCAATACGCGTGCGCTGGCCGACGCATTGTTCAACGCATGGCCGGTGGCCCTGATCGATGAATTCCAGGATACCGATCCGGTGCAGTACGGCATCCTGGATGCGATCTACAGCACAGCTGAAGGCACGCCACGCGGGCGCCTGGTGCTGATTGGCGACCCCAAGCAGGCGATCTACCGTTTCCGTGGCGGCGACATCCATACCTACGAGCGCGCCAAGGCACGGGTGGCCGAATCCGACGGCCTCACCCTGGATACCAACCATCGTTCGTCCCGGGCCTACGTCGAGGCGGTCAACCAGTTCTATGGATTGACCTCGGGCACGCTGGGCAGCCAGGCATCGAGCACATCGATCGCGTATCGGCCGGTGCATGCAAGTGGCCGCCAGGACGACAAGCCGTACTTGCATGCGCCGGCCACCACGGCATGCGCGCAGCCATTGGTCATCCACCTGCTGGATGAAGGCGTGGTGGATGCTGTGGGGCCTGATCGCCAGGCCATGAAATCGCACGCATTGCGTGTGTGCGCGGACCAGATCGCGACCATGCTGTCGGAGCAAGCGCACACGATTGCCGGCAAGCCGTTGCAACCTTCCGACATCGCGGTGCTGCTGCCGGCCCACGCCCAGATCATGGAATTGCGCGTGCTGCTGCGCGAGCGCGGGGTGCCGTGCGTCGCCACCAGCAGTGACAGCGTGTTCCAGGCGAGTGTTGCCCGTGACCTGTTGCTGGTCCTGCATGCGGTCGCCCATCCCGAGCGCTTGCCTGCGCTGCGCGCTGCGGTGGCGACGCCGTTATGGGGCATGTCCTACGACACACTGCGCCAGAACGGCCAGAGCACCAGCGCATGGCAGGATCTCACCGGCAGGTTCCACGCATGGCGCGGCACCTGGGCGCGCCTTGGGTTGCAGGCCGTGATCGATGGCGTGACCGACCAGCTCGCGGTCCGTCACCTGGATACCCATCAGGGCGAGCGTGTCCTGACCGACCTGCGCCACCTGGGCGAGTTGCTGCAGGAGCATGCGGAGTCTGCCGATGGCCCCGAATCGGTACTTGCCTGGTTCCGTGACCAGATCAATGGCGACAACGAGGATGACGCCGAGGGTGATGCCCGGGCCATCCGCATCGAATCCGACGCCAGGCGCGTGCAGCTGATGACCTTGCACGCCAGCAAGGGGTTGGAGTTCAACATCGTGATACTGCCGCTGATGTGGGCGCACGGCGGTAACAAGAACATGCGTGGGCACTTTCTGCTCAGTGATCGCGATGGCAAGGGACGCAAGGTCGGCTTTTCCGACGAGGAGAAACTCCAGGTCCGCCGCGAACTCCAGGACGAGCGCCACCGCATTCTCTACGTCGCGCTGACCCGCGCGGTGCATGCCTGCCACCTGTATGCGGGGCCGCTTCCAGGACCGTCCGATGATGTCTATGCGGCTGCGCTGGAAACGCTGTTGGCCGAGGGCAATTTTTCCGACGAAGACATGACGCCGGCAACCACCCCCAATCTCCAACGCGTCCCGCACTGGCCGCAACCCACGGGTGCGCGCTACGGCCTGACGGCCGATGACGATGGCCGCAACCGCAAGGCGCGAGCGCTGCCCATCGCCCCGGATGGCCCCTTGCCGTCCAGGCACAGTTTCACCACGCTGATGTCCGGCAGCCGCAAAGGCGATCTGCGCCTGGATGAGTCCGCTGCCGACGAGGCGATCGCCGAAACCGGACCGTCACTGCTTGCGGCTGCAAGCGATGTCATCGACAGCACGCCTGCCTCGGGCGCCATGCCCCACCCGGACCTCGATGCCCTGCTGGGCATCGCTGGCGCCGATTTCGGCAACGCCATCCACGGTATCTTCGAGCACCGCCAGCCGCTGCTGCCGCTGGTCCGGCAGCGCGCGCTGGTGCTGGATCAATTGACCGAATACAACGTGCAGCGCAAAGGCCTGGACATCGACATCCTGGCCGACCGCTTGATTGCGCGGTTGCAGGTCGTCCTCGACACGCCGCTGGGCGACGCGGCTGGCCCGCGGCTGGGCGCGCTGGCCGCCATCGACATGCGCGCCGAACTGGAGTTCAACTACATGCTGGCTGGCGCATCGTTGACCCGGCTGCGCGAGGCCTGCGCTGCTGCCGGAGACCCCGAACTGATACCGGCGCACAACCAGACCCTGGCCGGGCTGATGAACGGCAAGATCGATTTGGTGTTCCAGCACGACGGTCGCCTGCACGTGCTCGACTACAAGGGCAACAACCTTGGCTCGGCGACGTCCGCCAGTCTGCAGGATTACGCACCGGCTGCATTGCGACGCAAGATGGATGCCGTGGGCTACCGCTTCCAGGCCTTGCTGTACATGGTCGCGGTGGAGCGCTACCTGCGCGAACGCATCGGCGATGGCTATCGGCGTGCCTGTCATCTTGGCGATTGCTGGTACGTGTTCGTGCGTGGCGTCGGCCTGCAGTTGCCGGATGGCACGCCTTGTGGCGTGTGGCGGCACCGGTTCAGCGACGCATTGCTGGATGCCGTGGGTCGCGAACTGTCCAGCCAAACGTCGCAGGTGGGCGCATGAGCACCCTGGTCGCCGGGCAGCACTTCACGTTCGATGTGACCTCGATGCCACGTCCGCACGAGACCTGGCGTCCACTGGACCGCGCCGTGCAGCGGTGGGTTCGCGTGCATCAAGGCAGTGACCTGCTGGCCAGCGTGGCGGCGTGGGCCAGTTACGCCGAAGGCCGGGGCGACAGCGCGTTGCTGCTCACGGGTGACGCCGCCGGGCGTCATGGCATGGCTGCGCTGGATGCTGGCGACCGCGACACGCTGGCGCTGGATCCCTTGCTGACATGCAATCCGCGCGCAGGCGACGCTATCAACACCCCGTTCGTGCTCGAGGGACATGCGTTTTACTTGCGCCGCAATTACCTGCACGAAGCCGCGTTGGCAGCAATGCTCCGCGAGCGTCGCCACGCCTCGCCGGTGCATTGCGCAGTCACCGATGACGACCTGCACATGCTGTTCAATGGCAGTTGGGAGGCCACCGAGATCGCGCAGCGTGATGCCGTCCGCAATGCGGTTGGCACGCGTCTGTTCGTGCTCACTGGCGGCCCCGGCACTGGCAAGACCACCACCGTCCTGCGCATGCTGCTGGCCCTGGCCCGCGAGCATGCTGCGGGCCATGCCGGGCAAGCTCCGGTGATCCGGATTGCCGCGCCAACCGGCAAGGCCGCACAGCGGCTGTCCGATGCCCTGCGCGATGGCGGCATGCGCATGCGGCAAGGCGGGCAACCGTTGGCGGCGGCGTGGCAACCGCATCTCGACGTTGCGCTCGGCGCCAGCGCCAGCACCTTGCATCGCCTGCTCGGCAGTCGCGGTCGCCATGGCGGTTACATCCACCACGCGGACAACCGGCTCCCCGCCGACATCGTGGTCGTCGATGAAGCTTCGATGGTGGACCTGGCGATGCTGCGGGCCCTGCTCGAGGCGCTGCACGAGGACGCAATCCTGTTACTGGTCGGAGATGCCGACCAGCTGACTTCGGTCGGCACCGGGTCGGTGCTGATGGATGTCGTGCAGGCCATGGAAGACGCTGGCGCGGGCGACCTGGTCCGGTTGCGGCATTGTTTCCGAGCCGACACCCGCCTGGTTCCGATCAACGAAGCCGTGCGCGAAGGAAACGTGCCTGCATTCGAAGCGGCCTGGCAGGCCGCGCAAGCGGCAGGTCGCGCAGAGCGTCACCCGATGGCAACCCGCAAGGATCTGCGTGAGCGCCTGCACGCGTGGTGCAAGCGGCTGCAGGTGACCCTGTCGGGAGCCGGTGCGTTCGACGAAATCGCGCGCAATGACGAGGTGGCGATCCATCGCTGCCTTGCCGCGCTGCGCCAGCAGCAGTTGCTGTGCGCCCTGCGCGAAGGCGAGTTCGGTGCGGTGCAAGCCAACCAGGTGATCGAGCAGGCGTTGCAGGGCAGGGACGATGATGCGGACCTGGCAGGCCAGAGCTGGTATCCGGGTCGGGCGGTGATCATCACCCGCAACGACCCGGCAGCGGGTCTGTTCAATGGCGACATGGGCCTGTGCCTGCTGCTGAGCGACAGTGCAAGCCCACCACAATTGCAGGTGGTGTTCGAAGGTGCGCCCGATCAGGCGCAGCCCGTGGATGGCGTACAACCACTGCGCATGTTCGATCCGAACACCCTGCCCGCCAACGAAGCGGCCTTTGCCCTGACCATCCACAAGAGCCAGGGTTCGGAGTACGACCGGGTCGCCGTGCTGCTGCCGCCGGATGCGGACAATCCGTCTTTGTCGCGACAGCTGCTGTACACCGCGCTGTCACGCGCACGGCGTGCGGTGGAGCTGTGGGCGGACGCAGCATCGCTGACCAAGGCGTTGCAGACACCAGTACGCCGGGTAGGAGGCCTGGTGCAGGCATTCGCGCGGCGGTGAACGCCTGAGCGCTGTGCGCGAAGGCGGCGGCTTCGGAAGCTGTTCTCCAAGCGCTGCGATGTTGGATTTCAGTCGTTACTGATCGGTGCTGTTTGGTGCCGTTCGCGCATAAGTCATTGACCAGATTGGAGATGGGTTACACCAACAACATCACTCAACATCGACTCAGACAGCGGCCATCCCGGTGCCGTTTTGTCACAAGCAACTGATTCCAGACGACTGAGTCGAAAGTCCATTGCCTCGGATCATGGCCTACTCGCCCGGCACTAGGCGCTCTGCGCCATGTTCTATGCCACGCAAGATTGGATCACTGACAGATGCCGGGAATCCGATGGGCAGCATCGATTCGATACTGGCAATAACTTGCGGCGTTCGCTCGACGACTTCGCCGATAAGCGTTTCCACCGTCCGCCCGTCATCATCCAGCACGCCGTACTTCCTGCCGATTGCCACCCAATGCCTAGGCAGGATGTCCTTCATCTTCCCGTGCGCATTGGTCGTGCGGATCGCCATGGCCATCTTGACCTTGTATGCGGACAGCTTGTTGGGTGCATTGCCAATGACCGGCCAAGCTGACATTACGTCGTACAGCGGTGTGAGCTCGTAGGCACCCTTGGGGAGAATGAACAGGCTGAAGTTCTTGGCATGGCCATCGGGTGCGCGAAGCATCCAGAACAAAAGCTGTGCAAGGAAGAAGGTCCGCCGATCCCGCTGCGCTGACGCGGACGTTGCCAGCAGGCCCATGATCCGGTCGATCCCTGGGCCGCCATCCACCTCGTATTTGTGGATGGCTGGCGTGCCGGTTGCTTGGCAGAAGTCTTCCTGTGGCAATCGCGCCAGCCACCTGCCTTGGGGGCTGTCCAGCCAGACGCGGTCGAAACGCGCGACCGACAGAACTTTCATTTCCTCGAATTCCAAAGGCTCACAGTCGGCAACCGGCAGCCCATAGGCGGCCAGGATCCGCGAGCACAGCCATTCGTTCTCGATGGAGTGGCTCAAGTCGAGCTTCATGTTCCCGACAAGACCCATGGGCAGCTTGAGGATGTGGGTGGTCGGTGTTGCACCGTGCGGCCGACACCACTGGCCGTCGGTCTTCAACAGAGCGGATTTTTCTTGCGCTCCGGCGATGGAGATCCTGAAATCGTCGTTTGCTTGGAAAGAAGCGCCCACCAAGGCGGGCGGCGCCACGGTGCCCCGCAGGATGGCGGCGACTTCGTGTTCGTTCAGCGGAGTTGCTTCCACAATGCCCACGTCACCGGGTGCAATGTCATCCGGCAGGATTTGCAACGCACCCACGCAGTCCCTTCCGATCTGGGCAAGCAGGTCGAAGGCATCGGTGGATTTGGCACGAAAGCGGCTAGCGGCCCTTGTCCGGATGTCTTGGCTGTCCGGCAGAAGGTTGTCGAAGTAAGCCCGTACCACTTCACCGCGGTGTGGAGCTGTTCCCGGGGTAAAAGGCAGGGAGAGCGATAGCGGCCGTCCTTGCGGCGAGGTTTTCCAATCCTTGTCGTATTCGAGGATGTCTTCGCCGCCGGAGCCCAGCCGCCACGAGCCCACGAATGCTCCGTTCATCCACAGGCCCAGCGTTCGCCGGCGCGATGCCGTCCCCTTGGAGGTCGTCACCATTGGGGCGTCTCCCCGGGGGGGCTGTTTCCAGGATCTGAGCGGGATGCCAGAATCATCTCCACGCCCAATACGCCCAACAAGTGGAGCAGCCGTTCGGCGCTGACTCTCTGGGCGTTTCGCTCCAGAGCAGAAATCGTCTGCTGAGTAACGCCGAGACGCAGGGCTGCCTCGCTTTGGGTGAGACCAGCTTCCTTGCGGAATGCTTTCAACAAGGCAGGCAACTGCTCGGCGGCATGGACGACATACTGGCGCATAGATACAAGCCTTAGGCTGTATTTGTGAAATACAGCATATACATTGTATTTTCGAAATACGCAATAAGACTTGTATTTCATCACTCTAGCGCGTAGCCGAAGGGGCACACGCCGTACCCAGATTGGGCACAGCTTCGTCACAGAGGAGATGGTGCGCCTGGAGGGATTCGAACCCCCGACCAATGGCTTCGGAAGCCACTACTCTATCCGGCTGAGCTACAGGCGCATTTTTGAACGGCTTTTCCTTCGAAACAGCGTATTTCCGAGTGCTTGCCCGGTGACACAGCGACCCCTTAATTGGACGCTCTATTTGCCTGGTTCATTGTCCGGGCTCGAACTTCTTGCGCAGGTTTCGGTGGCAATTATGCCCCAACCGCGCACCCGGTCGCCACGCAAGTCATCAGGGCACTCGCACCGATTTCCCGCAATCGCCTTCAGGAGATCCCGCCTGACCTGGATCAGGGCGGTAGCGCTGTGCATGGTCGATAGTCTCCAATGGCGCAGCCGCATTACCGCACAGTCCATCTATCGGCCGAGGTCAGCATGTTCCGCGATCTGCAGCGAGCGCCAGACGATCCCATCCTCGCCTTGATGGCGAGCTATCGCGCCGATGAAAGGGCGGGGAAGATCGACCTGGGCGTAGGCGTGTATCGCGATGAGACCGGGCACACACCGATCCTGGATTGCGTGCACGAGGCCGAGCGCTTGCGTTTGGTCGAGGAGGACAGCAAGACCTACCAGGGCATGGCCGGCGATCCGGCCTTCAATGAAGCGATCGAAGCGCTCGCACTGGGCGAACACGCGGTTCGCCGCGAGCAACGCATCTTCACCGCGCATACTCCGGGTGGCACTGGCGCCTTGCGCGTGGCCGCAGAGTTGATCCGGCGATGTCGTCCAGAGGCCACGGTCTGGATGAGCGACCCGACCTGGGGCAATCATCCCGGCGTGTTTCGTGCCGCCGGCCTGGCGCTGCGCGAGTACCCCTACTACGACCCCGACAGCCAGAGTCTTCGCGCCGAGGCCATGCTCGAAACCCTGGCCCGGGTGCCGGCTGGCGATGTGGTGCTGCTGCATGCGTGCTGCCACAACCCCAGTGGCGTCGACATCCCTGATGCGCTGTGGCCGCAGATCGCCGCGCTGGCGCAGCGCCAGGGCTTCGTGCCGTTGGTGGACATGGCCTACCAGGGCTTCGCACGAAGCCTGAACGAGGATGCCGCCGGTTTGCGCCTGCTGGCCGATGCCGTACCGGAGTTGCTGTTGTGCACCTCCTGTTCGAAGAACTTCGGGCTGTACCGTGAGCGGATTGGTGCGCTCAGCATCATTGCTGGCAGCGCCAGCCAGGCGCGTATCGCTGGCTCGTTGATGCTGGCCGAGATCCGCAATCTCTACTCGATGCCGCCGGCGCATGGCGCGGCGATCGTCGCGCGCATCCTTGCGCGGCCAGCATTGTCCGCGCAGTGGCAGCAGGAACTGGCGACAATGCGCGAGCGGATCGCGCGCCTGCGACAACTGGCGGTGGCACAGCTTGCCGCCGCCGGCACGACCCGCGATTTCGGCTTCATCGGCCGCCAGCACGGCTTGTTCTCTTTCCTCGGCGTGAATGCCGGGCAGATCCGGCGCCTGCGCGATGAGTTCGCGGTTTACCTGCTCGACTCCGGCCGCATCAACGTGGCCGGGTTGAACGAGGCCAATGCCGGCCGCTTCGCCCACGCAGTGGCCACGGTGCTGGACGACTGAACACGCTGTTGCGGACGTACCCGAACCCTGCCCTGCTGTGACTCCCAGCTCCGGATCCCGTCATGCCCAAGACCCTGATCGCTCCCTTTCGAATCAAGTCGATGGCTGGATCGATTCGCGGCGTGCGCATCCTCTGCCAGTCGAAGCGGCTGCGGCACTTCAGCGGCGAGTGCGGCTGGCTCGAACCCGGAGCATGAACCGGCAACCGACCACGCCCAGGCGCAGCGGCCGGTGCCCGGCATGATGGTGGCAGCAACGCCCATGTCCGGCGCGCCGAGCAAAGCTGCGTTCGATGCGTGCCTGGCCGACCTGCGCCATCCCGCGCCTGGCTGCCTGGCCGTGGTGCTCGATGTCCAGGGCCATGGCTGGGCCAAAGCCGGTACCTGGGTGCATGTGGCCGCCAACGGTCAGCGTTGCGGCTGGATCAGCGCCGGCTGCCTGGAGGGCGAGTTGCTGGCAGCGGCCACGGCCGCGCTCGCCGATGGGAACGCGCGCCTGCTGGAACTCGACAACCGCGATCTGTCCGACGTGTTCACCGGTTCGGGCGCCGGCTGCCGTGGCCGGCAATGGCTGCTGCTGTTGCCGCTGACGATGTTGTCAGGTCTGCAGCCGGTGCTTGACCGGTATCGGCAGCAGGGTGCGGCGTTGCATTTGCGGTTTGCGCGGACCGGGATGCTGTCGTTGTGGGCGGGCGACCTGCAGGCGGCCTGGACGTTGACCATGGCGAACGACACGCCCGTGCCTGGGGCCGACACGCAGGACGCCTGGGCACTGGCATGGTTGCCGCTGCCACGTGCGCTCGTTTTCGGATGCGGGCCGGAAAGCGAGATCCTGTTGCCGCTGCTGGATCAGTTGGGGTGGCGGCTGGACGTCATCGAACCACGTCCGGCGTGGTCTGCACTCGCCGCTCGTGCCGAGCGCCACCTGCCTGCGCTCCCTCAGGATGAGGAATCGTTGCATTACGACGCCACATTGATCATGGGCCATCATTTCGAGCAGGATCGCGCGGCGCTTGCACTGCTGGCCGCGCGTCCGGAACTGCCACGCTATGTCGGCCTGCTCGGTGCGACCACTCGGCGACGGGATTTGCTGGCCACCTTGCCGGAGGACGTCCGCGAACGGCTGGGTGCGCGTCTGGAGTCGCCGGCTGGCATGCTGCTTGGAGGCTCCGGTGCGGCAGCCATTGCGTTGTCGCTGGCAGCTCGCTTGCAGGCATTGGTCGCCTTGCCACCGGCTTGATCCCGGACAAGTCGAGCGTAGCCGTCGCATACCAGAATAACCCCCATTCCACCTCACGGAGATAGCTGCATGCTCGCCCAATTCATGACCGACGACCATCGCGATTGCGACGCCCATTTCGCCCGGGCCGAGGCCGCTGCCGGCGACGGTGACATCGCCGGTGCGCGCGTTGCCTTCGCCGAGTTCGAGTCTGCGCTCGAACAGCATCTGACGATGGAAGAAAGCGTGCTGTTCCCCGAATTCGAGGCCCGCACCGGCATTAGCGGTGGCCCCACGGCAGTGATGCGCATGGAACACGAGCAAATGCGCGCAGTGCTGGCGCAGATGACCCGTGCGCTGTCCGATGTCGACCTGGACGAGTTCCTGGGCATTTGCGAAACCCTGAACGTGCTGATCCAGCAGCACAACATGAAGGAAGAAAACATGCTGTATCCGATGGCGGATCAGGCACTGGCTGACAGCGCCGAAGCGATGATCGTGCGCATGCAGGTGTTGTGACGGGCATGGCGACGGCGGAGATCGAGCTCGACGTGCGCGGGTTGCCGCCGTGCGAGCCGATGGAGCGCATCCTCGCCGGAATCGAAACGCTGGGCCCGGGTCAGTGCCTGCGTACCCTGATCAGCCGCGAGCCGCTTCCGTTGCTGCCCTTGCTGACCGACCGGGGCTTCACCTGGCGTATCGTCAGCCTGCAGCCGGAGCGCTGCGAGTTGCTGATCTGGCGCAACCACGACGCCAGCGCCGCCCCGCCCGGATGAGCACGGGGCTCTCGCTGGAACAGGCGCCACCGCTATCGGTGCCGGTGCGTTTTTTCCTGACCGCGCCGGTCTTCGGCATGCTGGCGGCTGGGCTGTTGCTGTGGGCTGGCCCCGACGCGCTGGCGTCGCGCTGGATGCCATACACCCTGGCGCTGAGCCACCTGCTGGGGCTGGGCGTGCTGACGATGACGATGTGCGGCGCGTTGTTGCAGTTGCTGCCGGTACTGGTTGGTGAGCGCGTGGCGCAGTGGTGGGTGGTCTGGCTCTGCCATGCCGGGCTCACCCTGGGTTGCCTGGTCCTGGCGGGCGCATTCCTCGACGGCAGTCCGTTCGCATTTCAGCTGGCGATGCTGTTGCTGGGTATCGGGCTCGGCGCGTTCATCGCCGTGGTCGGGGCCGCACTGGTGCGCGCGCCGCGTCCGGATGACAGCGGGCGCGGCATGCGCTGGGCGCTGCTGGCGTTGACCGTGGTGGTGTCGCTCGGCTTGCTGCTGGCGGCGGGGCACGGCTGGGAGGCGGTACCGCTGTGGCGTATCCCATGGACCGATCTGCACCTGGCATGGGCGTTGATGGGCTGGATCGCGACACTGGTCGCGGCGGTTTCCTATCAGGTGGTGCCGATGTTCCAGATGACGCCGTCCTACCCGGCGGTACTGCGGCGCTGGCTGGCAGCGGGGATTGCCGGTGCGCTGGTTGGGCTGACCCTGATCACCGTGGCATTTCCGTCGATGGCCTGGCTGCCCGAGCTGATGCTCGCCGGAATACTTGGCGCTTATTCGCTATGGACCTTGCGCCTGCTGACCCAGCGTCGGCGCAAGTTGGGCGATGCCAGCCTGACGTTCTGGCGTATGGGCATGACGGCGCTGGCGGCCGCGGCTGCGACCGGCATGCTGGCGCGGCTTGCATCGGCCGAATACGGCTCGGTCCTGACCCTGGCGGCAGCGCTGTTGTTCCTGCTCGGCTTTGCACTGTCGGTGATCTGCGGGATGCTCTACAAGATCGTGCCCTTCCTGGTCTGGCTGCACCTCCAGCAACGCATTGGCATCAACCCGGCGGCGCGGCACCGGATCTTTCCACCCAACATGAAAACCCTGGTGCCCGAGCGTCGCGCCCGCCTCCACTGCGGCCTGCATGTGGCCGCACTGGTGCTGCTGTTGGCAGGTCTGGCGTTTCCGGTGCTGGTGCGGCCGGCGGCAGCACTGTGGCTGGCCAGCTTTGCCGTGCTCGCCGGCAACCTGCTGTTGGCCCTCCGCCGGTATCGGGTCGAGTGCGGACGGATCGATGCGATGACCGAACAGTTGTAGCCGTCGCAGTCGGGCGGAATCGCTGGCACCGGATTCCAGTCGAGTTTGCCAGCTGTTCCGGTCAAAGCTAACCGACCGTGCCGGTCTTGATCAGCCGAAATGGGACTTCAGCAATCGGCCGAATTCGCCTGAGTCGCGAGCGGCAGAATCCGGCCGAGCCCGGCGGCAAAATAGCCTGGCGGCACGACCAGGTGGCGCTATCAATCACGAGGCAGCTGTGTTCGCTCTTGACCGGACGTTAGAGCCTTCGCAAGCGTTGCCATCGGCACATACATCCGTTCTGTCTCAGTGCTCAATTGACGAAAACCCAGCGCTGCGTAGAAGCGCGCTGCCACAGCGTCGATGGGATCAACCAGCAACGCCCACGACGCAACACCGCTAGTCAAAATCCGGGCAGCCGCTTCCATCACCAGGGCGTGGCCGATGCCTTGGCGTTGATACGCCGCGTCGATCGCAAGCCGACCAAGCAGTGTCGCAGGAAGGTCTTGATGCTTGGGCAGCCTGCGTGTGAGTTCATCGGGCAGGTTTGTCCGCTCGACGCGATGGCTTGAGAGCGTGTAGTAACCCACTACGGTGCCATCGGCCGCGTTGGTTGCGACGTAGCACGTCGCAATGCGGCGCTTGATGTCCTGACTGGCATGCGTCTTCAAGTAGCCGGTGAGGCTACCGTTGCCGCAATCGAAGCCTTCAATCGGGTGCTTACGCGTCAGCAACTCGACATTGAGCTTCGGACTTTGTCCACTCATGCAGACAACAACTCACGGTAGCGAGTCGCCGCCGCCCGCATCCTCTCGTTAGGCTCGGGTGGATTCTGCAAAGCTTCTGCAAAGTGCCTGGCAGCTTCGAGACAAAGGCTGGTTGCCGAGGCATCCGAGATGATGCGTTCGGCTTTTTCCACCGCGCTTGCGACTAGAAAATCCGTCATGCTGCTGCCACGAAGCGTGGCTGCCATTTCGAACAGTTCTTTGTGCTCCGGACGCAGGCGCAAGCCGACTCGCGCGTCTTTGGGTGAACCCTTCATCGCAGTGATCGGTTTCTTCGGGGAACGGGCGCTGGATCCGCGTTCGGAGGCGGCCTTGGCTTTGGCAGTTTTCCGGTGCTCTCGAGAGCTCGTGTTCATCGGACTGTTCCCATGTGTGTACGCCTGATTGACGTACATCTTACCATGAAGTCCCGATGGCTTGTTTCAGCCGCGAATGCTACTCGACCACTGCCAGGCGACCAGATCGGCTGGAGTGTCGATGTCGATCGCCGCCTCGGGCATGGCCCGTTGCGTGTCCGGACCGGTCTCGCGCAGCAGTATCGCTTTGGCGCCGCGATCGCCACGCAAGCCGGCAAGCTCGGCAAACAAGCGCCGCGGGAAGATCGCCGGTACCCCCGGCTGTCCGCCGTAGTGCGCGCAAACAACCGTGTCGGGATCGGCGCGCCAGCGCGCGACCATCTCGCCAAGCGCTTCCGGCCGCAGCGCGACCTGATCAGCCAACAGCACCAGGGCCGCGTCGCAGTGGTCATCCAGCGCGGCGATGCCGGCCGCAAGGCTGCTGCCCAGGCCATCGGCCCATTCGGGATGCGCGATCACCCGTAGCGCCGGTGGCAGCCGTGCGGCAATGGCTTCGCGCTGCGCCCCTAGTACCACGTGTACCGCACCGGGCGCGATCGTCTCGGCCAAGGCGCAGGTACGCAGGATCAGTGGCTGGCCAGCGACCTCGGCCAGTTGCTTGATGCCCCCGAAGCGGCTGCCGGGGCCCGCCGCCAGCACCAATATGACCAGCTCCAATCGCGGCTGGCTCAGGGCTCACACGCAGCCTGGCACAGCAACAGA
Organism: uncultured Gammaproteobacteria bacterium; assembly: GCA_963714905.1. Taxonomy (GTDB): domain Bacteria; phylum Pseudomonadota; class Gammaproteobacteria; order Xanthomonadales; family Xanthomonadaceae; genus Thermomonas. The sequence continues at coordinate 20,001 of CAVQPZ010000007.1, read as the reverse complement.
TACGCCTGCAGGCGTTCGCGCAGCGCCGGCGCGATCGGACGTGGCCGGCCGTGTTGCATCTCGATCGCCACCAGCACCGAGCGCGCGCACAGCCGCTGCTCACCCGCCACCTTGCCGTCGAAGCGCAGGGTGAAGGAACTGCGGCCGAGTTTTTCCAGCACCAGATGCAGTTCCAGTATTTCGCCGAGCCGGCACGGACGCAGGAAGTCGCATTCGGTGTGGGCGGTGGGAAAACCGACCCCGTGATGCAGGATCTGATCGGCGTAATTCAGCCCCAGACAGTGGCTGAACCAGTCTTCGACGGCGGCCTGGAACATTTCGAAAAAGCGCGGGAAGAACACATAGCCGGCCGGGTCGGTGTGGGTGAATCGCACCGGGCTGCGGTGGATGTACGGGCTGTCCATCGGCATGGGCCTCAGCCTGCCGGGCTCGTGTCGAGCCCGTACACCGGCGCCTGCACCTGGCGGAAGATGCCCAGTGCGCAAGGCATGTCCGGCAGCATCATCAGCGCCAGTTGCTGCGCCACGCCGGCATCGGCGGCGGACGGGTCGTGGCGCAGGGCGTGGCTGGGCACGGCCTCGTCGTCGCCAAGAGCCTGCGCCACGATCCGGCCGTTGTCGCTGACCAGCACCTTGCGCTGATCCTTGCCATAGATCATCGGTTCGCCGGGGTGCAGCAGCAGCGAGTGCTCATCGCGGCTGTGCTTGCCGGTGATCATCTCGTAGGCGCCGTCGTGGAAGGTGACGCAATTGAGCAGCACTTCGACGAAGGCCACGCCGCGGTGCGCATGTGCGGCGGCGAAGACCTCTTCCATCAGCGCGTTGTTGGTGTCGGGCACGCGCGCGACGAAGGTGGCGCCGCCGGCGAGTGCGAGGTTGACCGGATTGATCGGCGGGTCGGCGACGCCAAAGGGCGTCGACTTGGTCTTCAGTCCCGGCGGGCTGGTCGGCGTGGCCTGGCCCTTGGTCAGGCCGTAGATCTGGTTGTTGAGCAACAACAACTTGATGTCCGGATTGCGCCGCAGCAAGTGCAGGGTGTGGTTGCCGCCGATCGCCAGCGCGTCGCCGTCGCCGGAGATCAGCCACACCGACAGCTCCGGATTGGCCAGCTTGACGCCGATCGCCACCGTCGGCGCGCGGCCGTGCAGGGTGTGGAAGCCGTAGGTGCTGGTGTAGTACGGCAGGCGCGAGGTGCAGCCGATGCCGGAAACGGTGACCAATTTCTCGCGCGGGATGCCGAGGCGGGCATAGGTGGTGGTCAGCGACTTGAGCACGGCGAAGCAGCCGCAGCCCGGGCACCAGCGCGGCGTGGCGCTGCTCAGGAACTGGCTGCGATCCGGCTCGAAGTGCCGTCCAGGGCAGCCTCGGGCAGCGGAGAGGATGGATTCGGCCTGTTCATGCGCGGTCTCCAGCAGGGATTCGGCGTACGCGACGATCTCGGACACCTGGAAGGCGGTGCCCTGCACCTTGTTCAGGCGCTGCAGGTCGAGCAGGTACTCGGCGCGCAGCCGCTGCCACAACTGGCCGGTGTTGTTCTCGATCACCACCACCGGGCGTGCCGGCGCAGCACCGCGCCGAGATCGCCCGGCAGCGGATTGAGGTGGCGCAGGTGCAGGCTGGCGACCGCATGGCCGGCGACGCGCAGGCGGTCGGTGGCCTCGCGGATGGCGCCGAAGGTGCTGCCCCAGCCGAGCAGCAGCAGGGGCGCGTCGGCCTCGCCGTGCACCACGGTCGCAGGGTAGTCGCGGGCGATGCGGGCGATCTTTGCTGCGCGCAGGCGCACCATGGTCTCGTGGTTCTCCGGCTCGTAGCACACGGCGCCGCTCTCGCCGGCCTTCTCCAGTCCGCCGATGACGTGTTCGAGCCCGGGCGTGCCCGGCACCGCCCAGGGGCGCGCCAGCGTTTCCGGATCGCGCCCGTAGGGCTTGAAGTCCTCGGTTGCGTGGCGCGGTGCACGGTGAACGGCGGCAGTTCGTCCAGCTCTGGCTCGCGCCAGACCTCGGCGCTGCTCGCCAGCGACAGGTCGCTGAGCACGATCACCGGGGTCATGTAGCGCAGGGCGATGCGGCTGGCCTCGACCACGGTGTCGAAGCAATCCGTCGGCGTCGCCGCGGCCAGCACCGGCAGCGGCGATTCGCCGTGGCGGCCGTACAGCGCCTGCAGCAGGTCGGACTGTTCGGTCTTGGTCGGAATGCCGGTGGACGGTCCGGCGCGCTGCACGTTGATCACCACCAGCGGCAGCTCGGCGATCACCGCCAGGTCGAGGAACTCGCCCATCAGCGCCATGCCCGGACCCGAAGTGCTGGTGGCGCCAGCGAGCCGGCGAAGCTGGCGCCGATGGCGCTGCCGATCGCGGCGATCTCGTCTTCGGCCTGGAACATGCGCACGTCGGGATGCGCGCAACGGCTCAGTTCCTGCATCACCTCGGTCGCCGGCGTGATCGGATAGCCGCCGAGGAACAGGATGCAGGCCGGCGCGCCGCGCCGCCTGCACCAGGCCCTTGGCGAGCGCGGCATTGCCGGTGACGAAGCGATAGACGCCGGCTTCGCGCAGGCGCTCGTTGGCGGCCACGCGCAGCGGGCTGACGAAAAACTCGGCGGTCTCGCCGTAGTTCCAGCCGGTGTCGAAGGCGCGGCGGTTGGCCACGGCCAGTTCCGGCGTCGCCGCGAAGCGTTGCTCGATCCAGTCGTCCACCTCCTGCCTTGGGCCGCGGGAACAGCCAGCAGATCAGGCCGAGCGCGAAGAAGTTCTTGCTGCGGTCCATTTCCTTGGTCGACATCGCCAGGCCCGCGCAGCGCGCCGCGGGTGAGCTTGCCGATCTGCACCGGGAAACCCGCGAAGCCACGCAGCGAGCCGTCCTCGAGCGGATTGGTGGCGTACCCGGCCTTGGCCAGGTTGGGCGCGGTGAACGCGGTCTCGTTGACGATCAGCATCGCGTTGTCGGCGAGCGCGCCGAGGTTGCTGCGCAGCGCCGCCGGATTCATCGCCACCAGCAGGTCGATGCGGTCGCCCGGCGTGTGGATGTCGCTGCCGCCGGTGCGCACCTGGAAGCCGGAGACGCCGCCCAGCGTGCCGACCGGCGAGCGGATCTCGGCCGGAAAATCGGGCAGCGTGCGCACCAGTTCGCCGGCGGCGCTGGCGAGCTGCGCGAACTGCTGGCCGGCGAGCTGGATGCCATCGCCGGAGTCGCCGGCGAACTTGACGGTGATCTCGTCCAGGGTCTGGACCTGCGACAGATCCGGATCGAGCAGGGCGGTGTCGGCCTCGGCGTGGTTCATGGCGGCGGCGGTTCCGGTGCGAAGATCGGGAAAACTCAGTTTGCCGTAACGCGACGGCAGGTCGCCGGAGAAGTCTTCGTCCGGATGCAGCTTGCGCGCGCGTCGACCAGCATCGGCTTCCGACTCGACGCGGTCGGGATCGGGCTCGCAGCATTCCTGCGGGCAGACCGCAGCGCACTGCGCTTCGTCGAAGAAGCCGACGCATTCGGTGCACTTGGCCGGGTCGATCACGTACACGCTCGCGCCGGCGGTGATCGCCTCGTTCGGACACTCGGTGACGCAGGCGTCGCACAGATTGCAGTCACGGGTGATGCGGTAGGCCATGTTCTTTCTCCTCGTTCATGCCATGGATTGCCGCTCCGAGCGCGCCGCAGAACTGCGCGTTGGGAGCGAGATGGGTGCGCACCGACGCGAAGCGTTCCGCGAACAGCGGAATCAGGATCGGGTGGTGGGTCAGCACGCCGCCCGAGAACACCAGGGTGGCGGTGTCGATCGCGGTCATTTCCAGCACGCGCTTGACCACCGAACGGTACAGCGCGTGGATCAGGTTCTCGATGCGCTCGCCGTGCATCAGCAACTTGATCACTTCCTGCCCGGAGAACACCGTGCAGTAACTGTTGAGGGTCAGTTCCTGGTCGTGCCCGGCGGCGAGCGTCGGCAGGTCCTGCATCGGCACCTCCAGCCGGTGCGCCAGTTCCTCGATGTAGGCGCCGGTGCCGGCCGCGCACTTGCGGTTGATGGCGAACTGCTCGACGCGGCTCGGTGTCGCGCGGATCACCTTGGCGTCCTGGCCGCCGATGTCGATGATCGTGTAGTCCTGCTGCAGCTGCAGCTGGTGCTGCACGCCGAGAAAATGCGCCTTGATCTCGGTGAGCTGGCCCTGCACGAAGGCGAGGTGGTGGCGGCCGTAGCCGGTCGCGTAGATCGTGTGGCCCGGCCGCAGCCGCGGGGTCCGCCAGGTGGCGGCATCGCGTCGCGGTCCGCTTCCTCGAATGGCGACAACTCGTCGCCGTTGCCGGCCAGTGCGCGATGCACGTACTCGGCCAGCGGGAACAGGGTGCGGCCCTTGCGCGTGGTCAGCAGCCGACCCTCGCGATCCACCGCCGCGACCTTGATCTCGGCGCTGCCGCAGTCCACGCCCCAGAACACCTCGGTGCGCACCGGGGTTTTGGTGGCGTCGGATCGGCGCAGGCAATGGTTGCGCTCACAGCGTCTCCAGGAAGGCTTCGATCAGGGTGGTGCTCTGCTCATCGGAGAAACAGCGCAGGTCGCACAGGTCGCCGTCCACCACGATGCCGGGAATGCCCTGCGCCCTGAGCCGCTGCGGCAGGTTGTAGTGGCTGTTGGTGTTGTTCGGGCAGGTGCGCGCGGCGTGGAAGACCACTCCGTCGATGCCGAACTCGCCCACCAGGCGCTCGATGTAGGCCTCCTTGTAGGCATCGTCGCGGTTGATGAAGATCTTCAGGTAGGCGCGCGCCATGCTCTCCAGTGGCTCGTCCGCGTCGAAGTCGGAGAAGATCCAGCTGTTGCAGTAGGTGGACGCCACCACCGTGCTGCGGTTCTGCGCGAACAGGTCGGACAGGTGGCGCAGCCGGCCCCAGACCGGCATCCCTTCCCAGTAAATGCGCAGGCGCTCACCGCCGACCGCGCCCTGGCCGGCACGGACCTTCGCCTGCAACTCGGCGAGCAGCGCGCGGTAGTAGTCGGTCGCGATCTGGGTGCCGCGCAGCACCACGATCGGACCCATGTAGATCGCGCTGTCGAAGAAGCTCAGCGGCGCTGGTTTGGCCATCGCGGTATTGAGCACCGCTTCCCACAGGTCGGTGGCTTCGCGCGAACGGGCAACGGCAAGGCGCAGCGCCGCCGGATCGAGCCGTTCGCCGGTGATCGCCTCGAGCTGGACGATCATCCGCCGGTATTGCGCAGCGACGTCGGCGACATGTTCGGGCAGCACTTCGGGCAGGTGGTTGGGCGGATGGATGCCCAGCAACGGCACGTCCCAGCGCCTGGCGTACCAGGCAAACCAGTGCATCACGTCCTTGCACTGGTTGGTGCAGTACACCAGCACGTCTGGCTTGGGCACTTCGTCCAGGCCATAGGCCTTGGTCAGCGGGGTGATGCCCTTGAGGCAGGCGCCGATGTCGGAGGTGAGGTAGCTGCAGATCTCCGGTGAATAGCCTTGCGCATTGGCCACCGGAATCGTGTCGCTGGCCGTGCGCGTGGCGCCGAGCAGGGCGCCATGGTTCTCCGGAAAGTACACCTCGAAACCCATCGCGCGCAGGATTTCGGCCGGGCCCACCGAGGTGCACCAGGCAACCTTGCGGCGGGGATCCCTGGCCGCCTGTCCGAGGTCGACGAAGTAGTCGCGCATCACCTGCTTCACGTCCACGTCACGTCTCCCAGCCGGTCGGCGGCCTTGCGGATGAACACCTCGATCATGCGCTTGCGGTAATCGCGCGGGAAAAAATCCTGGTCGTAGGTCGCCGCGAAATCGCGTGCGCTGGTGCAGGCAGCAGCGAGCATGCAGAAGCACCATCGTGATCGGCCGCAGCGAAACGCCAGTGGCCCGGATGAGTGCCGATGCCGGTCATCGCCAGCGACAGTTCGCGCAGCTTCCCGCGGCCATCCTCGCGCACGCCCAGCGCAATGCCGAGCGATGGAAAATCCAGTGCGCGGCGGATCGCCAGCTTGTCGTAGTCGATGCGCAATCCGGGCGCTGCCGGCAGCGCGATCGCGGTCAGTACTTCGTCGTCTGCCAACACGTGTCGCTGCATGCCGTCGTCGCGATAGAAGTCGGCCAGCGGCAGGCGGCGTTCGCCGCGTGCCGACAGCAGATGCAGTTCGGCGTCGAGCAGCAGCAGCACCGGTGCGGTGTCCGAGACGAAGCGCGCCTGGCACTGCGGCAGCTCGCCCAGCACCGCCGACTTGACCAGATGGCACACGTCGCCGCCGGCCTTGAAGCAGGGCGCATGCGCGGCGCGATTGATCGCGCTCTGGTTGATGTAGATGCAGCGGTTGTCCACCAGCAGGTTGCCGCCAAGGGTGGCGCGCTGGCGGATCGGCGGGCTGGCCACGCGGCCTGCGACCTGCGCCAGCGCCGGATAGTGCTGGCCGATGAGCGGGTGTGTGGCCAGATCGGCAAGCCGGGTCAGGGCGCCGATCACCACGCCGCCTTGCGCACAGGCCGCGACCCCGGACAGCTCGCCCAGGCCGTTGAGCGAGACCAGTACCTGCGGCGTTTTCAGCCCTTGCTTGATTTGCGGCATCAGGTCGGTGGCGCCGGCTGCCAGCACGTAGTCGCGGCCATCGGTGGAAAGCGTCGTCAGCAGACCGGTCAGCGCGGCCAGGCTGTCGGGGCGCTCGAACTCGAAATGGGCAGTGGACGCGGTCACCGGCTCGCCGCCTTGCGCATCGCCGCCAGCACCCGGTCCGGTCGCATCGGCAGTTCGGTCAGGCGCACGCCGACGGCATCGAAGATGGCATTGGCAATCGCCGGGATGACCGGTGCCAATGGGCCTTCGCCCGCTTCCTTGGCGCCGAATGGGCCTTCGCTTTCATCACTGGGCGCGGGCACCAGGTCGATTTCGGGCTGTTCGAATGGCGAGGGAATCTTGTATTCGAGAAACCCGGCGTTCTGCACCGCGCCGTCGTAATGCACCACTTCTTCCATCAGCGCCTGGCCCATGCCCATGTGGAAGCAGCCCTCGATCTGGCCGCGCACGGCGAGCGGGTTCAGCGCGAAGCCGCAGTCATGTGCGCAGGTCGCCTTGTCCACCTTCACGAAACCAGTCTGCGGATCCACCGTCACCTCGACGATGAAGGCGGTGAAACTGTAAGCCGGCGACAGCCCGGCACCAGCGCCCTTGAAGCTGCCGCCGAGCTTGGGCGAGCGGTAATTGCCCACCGTCTGCAGGATGCCGGGGCCCTCGATGGCGGCATGCACGGCCGCGCTGAAACTGGTTTCGCGGTCGGACTCGAGATGCCGGATGCGGCCGTCGGCGAAGTCGAAGCCGTCGCGGTAATCGGGATTGGCGCCGAGGAAGTCGGCATCGAAATCAGGCGCACGACCACCCTGACGGAAAAAATCCTCGGGCGCGCCGGGCGCGGGGTAGTCGGGTTCGGGCAACGCCAGCAGGCGGCAGGCCGCCGCCACCAGCAGCCGGCGCATGCGAATCGCGGCATTGCGCGCGGCATTGCCGGCCATGAAGGTCACCCGCGAGCTGTAGCTGCCCAGATCCACCGGGGTCAGCCGGGTATCGGCCGCCACCACCTTGACCTGGCCGATGTCCACGCCCAGCACTTCGGCAGCCATCATCGCCAGCACGGTGTCGCTGCCCTGGCCGATCTCGGCGGCGCCCGAGTACACCGTCACCGCGCCGTCGAACTCCACGGTCATGCGCACCGTGCTGCCGGGGCGCTGGTTCCAGTGGATTGGCAGGGCGCTGCCGCTGATGAAGAAGCCGCACGCCACGCCGATACCCTTGCCGTAGGGCAGCTTGCCGTATTTGTCGCGCCAGCCGGAACGGCGCATCGCCTCTTCCAGCCCGCGCTTCAAGCTCACCGAGGTGATCCGGAACTCGTTGAGGGTAAGGGTGTTCTCGCGGTGGATCAGATCGATGCGTGCCTGGCAGGGATCCAGGCCGGACTGCACCAGGGCCATGTCCATCAGCACTTCGGAGGCAAAGCGTGGATTGACCCCGCCGTGGCCGCGCATTGCGCCGCACATCGGCTTGTTGGTGTACATCCGGCGGCAGCGGAAGGCGAAGTTCGGCACCGGGTAGGGGCCCTGCAGCAGCACGCCGTTGTAGTAGGTGGTGACCACGCCGAAGCTGCCGTAGGCGCCACCATCGATCAGGATGTCGCCGGTCAGTGCGGTGATGCCGCGCTCGGGGTTGAAGCCCAGCTTCATCGTCAGCGTGGTCGGGTGGCGACCGTGGTGGCTGAAGAACACGTCCTCGCGCGAGAAGCGCAGGCGCACGTTGCGGCCGGTGCGAAGGGCCAGCTGGGCGGCGATCATCTCGTGCGGGAACGGATCGCTCTTGCCGCCGAAGCCGCCACCGAGGTGCGGCTTGACCACCCGCACGCGGTGCTCGTCGATGCCCAGCACTTCGGCCAGCGCCAGGTGCACGTAATGCGGCACCTGGGTGGCGCTGTACACGGTCAGATTGCCGCGACCGTCGATCTCCACCTGCACCGCGTGCGGCTCGGTGAAGGCGTGGGTGACGGCGGGGAACGTGAAGCGCTTTTCCAGCACCACCGATGCCTCGGCAAAGCCGGCCTCGGGGTCGCCGAAACGCTGCTCGACCTGCTTGTGCAGATTGTTCTCGTGCCCGAGCTCGGGATGCAGCGGGTCGGTCGTGGCCTTGAGCGCGTGGCGCGCGTCGAGGCAGGCTGGCGTGGGTTCGTAGTCGACATCGATCAACGCCAGTGCCTGCGCGGCGATTTCGGCGGTTTCTGCCGCCACCGCCGCCACCGGCTCGCCGACATAACGGACCCGCTCGCGCGCCAGTGCCGGTTCGTCCTTGCTGATCGGCAGCACGCCGAAGGTGCGCTCGAAATCCGCACCGGTCAGAACCGCGCGCACGCCGGGCAACGCCACGGCGCGGCTCACGTCGATCGTGCGAATGCGCGCGCTGGCCTGCGGCGAGCGCAGGATCGCCGCATGCAGGCAGTTCGGCAGGCGGATGTCGTCGGTATAACGCGCGCGCCCGGTGACCTTGTCGCGGGCGTCGATCTGCGGCTGCGGCTTGCCGACCACGCGCCAGCGATTCATCGCGGCACGCCTTCGGGAGTGTCCGCGAGCACGGCCGTGGTGTTGCGGAAGGCCTGCAGGATGCTGTTGTAACCAGTGCAACGGCAGCTCGTGGCCGAGACACAGGTGCGAATGGCTTCGTCGTCGGGTTGCGGGTTGCTGGCGAACAGGTGCACGCCGTTGATCACCATCGCCGGCGTGCAGTAGCCACACTGGACCGCGCCCTCGTCGATCATCGCCTGCTGCAGCGGGTGCAGCGCGTTGCCGTCGGCGATGCCCTCGATGGTGGTAATCGCGCTGTGTTCCAGGTCGGCGGCGGGCAACAGACAGGACAGCATCGGTCGGCCATCGACCAGCACCGCGCAGCAGCCGCATTCGCCGAGATCGCAGCCGCGCTTGCTGCCGGTCAGGCCGAGTTCCTCGCGCAGGAAGTCGAGCAGGCTGATGTCGGGCGGCACTGCGCGCTGCTGGCGCATGCCGTTGACCTCCAGGCTGAGCAGGCGGGTGGTGGTGACGGAACCGGACGGTTCACGCTCGCCGGGCACGCTCATGGCAGTCTCCGAATCAAGGTGGCCCGGGCGCAGGCCTCGACCGAGGCGAGCTGGGCCAAGTCGTCCTGGGCGCCATGGCCGAAGCGGGAGGCGGCATGGGCGTGGTGCATCATCACAGTCCCAGCAGCCCGCAGCTCTTGCCGCCGTCCACGTGCAGCACCTGGCCGGTGATGAAGCGCGCATCGGGGCTGGCCAGGAAGGCCACGGCCGCCGCGATGTCGTCCACCGTGCCCATTTCGCCGGTGGGTTGCTGGCGCAGCAGACGCTCGCGTGCGGCGTCGGGCATGGCGCGGGTCATCGGGGTGTCGATCAAACCGGGGGCGACGGCGTTGACGTTGATGCGAAAACGCGCCAGTTCCAGCGCCAGGGTGCGGGTCAGGCTGACCACCCCGCCCTTGCTGGCCGAGTAGTTGGCCTGGCCGATGTTGCCCAGCCAGGAGCGTGAAGCGAGGTTGATGATGGCGCCGCGTTGACGCTCGCGCAGCAGCGGCAAGGCCGCCTGGCAGCACAGGAACGGCCCCTTGAGGTTGACCGCCAGGACGTTGTCCCAGTCTTCGTCGGTGAGCTTGCCCAGATACCCGTCGCGGATGATGCCGGCGTTGTTGACCAGGATGTCGAGCCCGCCGAAGGTCGCGCGCGCCTGCGCCATCAGGTCCTCGACCTGACTGCGTACGGTCACGTCCGCGGCCAGCGCCAGCGCCTTGTGGCCAGCGTGCTGCAGCGCTTCGGCCAATGCATTCGCGCTGGCGGCATCGCGGTCGACCAGCACCACGGCGGCGCCTTCGTCCGCCAACCGGCGGACGATGGCGGCGCCGATGCCGCGGCCGGCACCGGTTACCAGGGCCACCTGCTGGTCAAGTCGTTTCATCAGCATCGCTCGATCAACAGGGCCACGCCCTGGCCTCCGCCGACGCAGGCCGAGGCGATGCCCAGACGACCCTCGTCGCGCTGCAGGGTTTTCATCAGGCTCAGGGTCAGGCGCAGCCCGGTCGCGCCCAGCGGATGGCCGATCGCGATCGCGCCGCCATTGACGTTGAGCCGATCGGGGTCGAGCCCCAGCTCGCGCGCCACTGCCAGGCATTGCGCGGCAAACGCTTCGTTGATCTCGAAACGGTCGATGTCGCTCAGCGCCACGTTGGCGGCAGCGAGCAACCCGCGGATTGCCGGCACCGGGCCGATGCCCATGTAACCGGGCGCGACGCCCACCGAGACGTGCCCGCGCAGGCGCGCCAGCGGCTGCAATCCGTGGGCGCGTACGAACTCGCCCGAGGCCACCAGCAGGGCGGCTGCGCCATCGACGATGCCGGAAGCGGTACCGGCCGTGGTCGGACCGTGTTCGCTGAACACCGGCGCCAGCGCCCCGAGCTGTTCCAGGCTGGTCGCGCGCGGGTGTTCGTCCTCGGCCAGGCCGGCCTTGTTCTTGCAGCGGAAGCGGCGGGTTTTCAGGCCGTCCAGCTCGAAACTGCCCTGACCCGGCAGTGGCGTCAGCTCGCCATCGAAAAAGCCCTGCGCGCGTGCTGCCGCGCAGCGTTGCTGACTGAGCAGAGCGAAGCCATCGACCTCGGCGCGGGTCAGTCCGTAGCGTTCGGCCAGCGCATCGGCGGTGCGCCCCATCGGCACTGCGGCGGTGTCGTCCAGTGCCGCCCAGAGCAGGTCGGTGAACGCCGGCTGGCCCAGGGCAAACCCTTGTCGCGCCGAATACGAGACCAGTGGAAACCGGCTCATGGTATCGGCGCCGACGCCCAGCACCAGTCGCGCTTTGCCCAGCGCGATCTGTTCGCCGGCCTGCGCCAGTACCTCCAGCCCCGAGCCGCAGATGCGTTGCACCAGCAGCGCCGGCCGGTGCTCGGGCGTGCCGGCGTACAGCGCGATGTGCCGCGGCAGGAAGAATGCATCGGCGCTGGCCTGGCCGATGTTGGCGACGATGGTCTGATCCACCGCTGCACCCTCGACCCCGGCTGCCGCAATCGCCGCGCGGGCGGCATGGATGCCCAGGTCGGTCGGCGAGACCGTGGACAGCGCGCCGCAGAACTTGCCAAACGGCGTGCGCCGCCCGTCGAGCAGATACACGTCGTCGAACAACGCGCCGATACCGTTGCTGTTGCAAAACCCGTGGGCAGTGGCGGTCATGGGCGTCCTTTCAATGGCCAGTGAACTGCGGCCGGCTACCTTCGATCACGCTGGTCAGACCGATGCGGGCATCGGCGGTGATGAAGATGGCCTTCAGGCCCGCCAGTTCCAGTGCCAGTGCCGCAGGCAGATCCAGTGCGTGGCCGTCATCCATCAGCCGCATGGCGGTCGTCAGCGCCAGCGGAGCCTTGCGCGCAAGTTCGCGGGCGAACGGTGCCAGCGCCGGCTGCGCCAGAGTGACGGTATCGAGTTCGCCGTGGTAACCGGCAAATGCCTGTTCCAGATCCGGTTGTGGCTGGCGCCCGGATTGCGGCACCGGCAACGCCATCGCGGAAAAGTCCGCGAGTTGGCGCACCGGCTCGACGATGGCGTCGATCAGGCCCAGCGCCAGCGCCTGGTCGGCATCGAGCCGGCGGCCGGTGGCGACCAGGTGCTTGGCCACGCCCAGGCCCAGCAGGCGGGTGCTGCGCTGGGTGCCACCCAAACCCGGATAGATGCCGATGCCGGTTTCCGGCAGGGCCAGATGGGTATTGCGAGTGCCAATTCGATACTTGCAGGCCAGCGCCAGTTCCAGCCCGCCGCCCAGCGCCAGTCCGTCGAGGATCGCGCAGGTCGGTCTGGAAGAGCCGGCAATCCGTCCCAGCAGGCGCTGGCCGTGCTCGGTGAACGCCTGGATGCGATCAAGGTCGCCGGCAGCCATCGCATCAAGGAAGAAGCGGATGTCGGCGCCGGCCACGAAGGCCTTGCCACGGCCGCGGAAAAAGATCCGTTGCACGGCCGGGTCGGCATCCAGTCGCGACCACGCCGCCTCCAGTTGTGCCATGACCGCCTCGCCCAGCGGGTTCATGCGGTCGGGCAGGTTGAACTCGATCACCCCGGTGCCGCCGTGGACCTCGGCCCGCACCCAGTCCAGCACCGGCTCGCCGGGCTGGTCGAACGGCGTCGATGGCAGTTGCATGCCCCAGCGCGCGAACAGCTCGCCGACCATGCCGGCCACCGTGTCCTTGCCCAGTGCGGCGGTCAGTTCGAACGGCCCACGTGGCCAACGCAGGCCGGCGCGGGCGCCAAGGTCGGTGGCGGTGGCATCGCAGACGCCTTCGCTCACCAGCGCCGCCGCGCAACCCAGCGCAGCGCCCAGCAGGCGGCGGCGGATCGCTTCGGGCTGCTCGCTTGCGCCGCCCGCAATGCTGGCATCATCGAGTGCCCACTCTTGCCTGCTCTCGACTTGCCGGCACAGCGCTGCGGCCGGCGCGTAGAACGGCCCCAGCCACGCTGCCAACCCTTCAGCCGCATGCCGTGCGATCGGCACGCCGGTGGCGTTCATCAGCGCGAATGGCCCCATCCCGACGCCGAACGTCGCGCGTGCCACCGCATCGATGCCGGGGATGCTGCCCAGGCCTTCCTCATACACTCGGACCGCTTCGTTGAGCCAGGGCACGAAGAAGCGGTTGACCGCGAACCCGGGTGCGTCGGCAGTGCGGATCGGGGTCTTGCCCAGTGCCGCGTAGAAGCCTTCCAGTTCGCCCACCAAGGCCGGATCGGTGCGCTCGCCCGGCACCAGTTCGACCAGCTTGTTCTTGGCGGCGTGATAGAAATAGTGGGTGCCGAGCAGCCGCTCGGGATGCGCCAGTCCCTCGGCCACGTCGCCGATCCGGAACGACGAGGTATTGCTGGCGAGCACGCAATCGTTCGCGACCACCGCCTCAAGCCGGCCCAGCAGTTCGCGCTTGAGCTCCAGATCCTCGAACACCGCCTCGACCACCAGGTCGGCATCGGCCAACTCGGCCACATCGGTCGTCGGATGCAGTCGTGCCAGGGTTGCCTCGCGGGCGGCGGCATCCAGCAGCCGGCGCGTCACCGCCTCGTCCAGCGAGGCCGCGATCAGGCGCTGGCCACGCGCCAGTCCGTCGGCGTTGTTGTCGAGCAGGCGCACGCGCAAGCCCTTCATCAGGAAATGCTGGGTGATCGCCGAGCCCATGGTGCCGGCACCAACCACGGCAACGGTGCGGATGTCGCGCATCAGTAGTTCTCCGTGCAGCGCAGCACCTTGTCTATGAAACCGATGGTGGGCGCGGGCACGCCGTGGCGATGCGCCAGCCGCGCCAGTTCACCGCAGTGGAATTCGTTTTCGGTGACTTTGCCTTTCTCCACATCCACCAGGATCGAAGGCCGGTGCTCGCCGCCCTGATCGAGGTAATGCATCGCCTGGTCAAGGAAATCCACCGGCAGGTCGATTCCTTCGGCCGTGCAGATGGCGATGCCTTCCTTGAGCATGTCCTCGACCAGCGCGCGTGCCTCGGGCTGGTCCATGACGCAGCCCATGCAATGGCGGGTCACCGCGCACATGCTGCCGAGCGTGGCATTGAGCAGTGCCTTCTTGAACACGTCGTTGCGCCAGTCCGCGCTGACCAGCAGCGGCATGCCGGCCTGGTTGAGGTCGTGGGCGATCTCCGCGACGCGCCGGGGATCGACCAGCGGTGGCTGCGACAACACATGCGGGGTGCAGAAGGTGACGATCACCTCGTTGCCACAGGACACGTCGCAACCCATGTTGAGCACGATGCGCAACGCGCGGTCGCGGCCGACGACGCCGGCAATCACGTCCTCGGTGCCGATGCCGTTCTGGCAGGACACGAACAAGGTGTCAGGCTTCGGACCGTGCTCTTGCAAGGTCGTGAGCGCGTGCGCGGTGTCCACGCTTTTGGTGCAGACCATCACCACGTCGGGCTGGGCGCGGACGAAGTCGGCCGCTTCCAGCAGCACTTCGTCGAGCTCGGCGTAGGCGCGCAACTTGCCCTTCACCACCACCGGACGCCGGCGCAGGATCTGCTGGGTCTGGGTGTGGTGGCACAGCACCGTCACCCGATGCCCGGCCTGCCGCAGCAGGCCGGCGAACACGCGTCCGACCGGTCCGGTTCCGACTACGCCGTAGTGGATGCTCACTTGATCTCCTCCAGGGTCAGCACGAATACGTCATCGGGTAACTGGTCGTAGCGGCCCAGCTCCATCGCCTGGATGCAGTCGGCATAGCGCTCCTCGATGCGGCGCGGGATCAGCTTGAACGACGGGGTCAATTCGTTGTCCTCGATCGACAGCTCACGGCCCACCACCACGGCGCGGCGGATCGCCTCGAAACCGGCCGCCTGGCGGGTATTGATCTCGGTCATGCAGCGCGACAGGCAATGCGCCAGCTGGGCGGGCTCGGTCGGCTGCGCGCATTCGCCACCACCGGCCCCTCCGCAACCTTCGAAAGCCTGGCGGTTGGGGAACACCAGCAGGTGTGGTGTGCGCTGGCCGGAGCCGAACACATAGGCGTACTTCACGAACTGGCAGCGGGCGTGGATGCGCGATTCGATCTGCGCCGGGAACACTTTTTCGCCGTTGCTGAGTTTGAACATGCGTTCCTTGCGCGACACGATCCGCACGCCTTCCGGCCCGAACTCGCCGATGTCACCGGTCTTGAACCAGCCATCGTCGGTGAAGGCGGCGCGAGTCGCAGCCTCGTTGCGGAAATAGCCGACCATCACGTTTGGTCCGCGTACCAGGATTTCGCCATCCGCCGCCTGCGCCAGCTCGACGCCCGGGATCGGATGGCCAACCACGCCCGGGGTACGGTCGAGGCTGAAGCCGGTCAGAGTGCAGCAGGGCGAGGTTTCGGTCAGGCCCCAGCCTTCCACGACCGGTATGCCGTGGTCACGGAACACCTCCGAAGCACTCATCGGCAGCGGCGCCGCGGCGGTAAACACGAACTTCAGTTCCGAATGGAAAAACGCGCGTTCGACCTCTGGTTTGGCCTGCACCCGTGCGGCGATTTCCTGATAGATCTTGGGTACGCTGAAAAACAGGTGCGGACGAATCTCGGCGAAATTCTCCAGCAGCCGGTCCACATCCTTGCCGCAGCCATCGTCCAGCGCCAGGCAGCCGCCGAAAGCGACTGCGAAGAAGCGTTCGAACAGCCCACCAAAACTATGGTGCCAGGGCAGGTAGCAGAGCATGCGCAGGCCGGGCTCTGGCTGCCAGCACAGCTCCAGCGCCCGCTGCTGGCTGAGCAGGTTGCGATGGGTCAGCTGCACGCCCTTGGGGAAGCCGCTGGTGCCCGAGGTGTACATGATCAGGCAGATGGTTTCGGCTGGCAGCGCCCGCAGCATGGCCTCGACGCGCGCGCGTTCGTCCGGGCCGGGTGCGCCGGCGATCACGTCGGCGTAGCGATCAACGCTCCCACCGCGATCTTCGAATGCGTGCGTGTCGTGCGCCAATGGCTCGGCCAGCAACAGCAGGTGCGGCGGCAGGCAGTCCGGCGCCAGCGCCAGCACCTTGTCGGGCTGGTCGGTGATGAGCAGATCGGTGTCGGAAAAGCGCAGCAGCTCACCCATCAGTTCGGCCGGGTAGCCGGCGAAGATCGGCACACTGGTGCGGCCGGCGGCCATCACCGCCAGTTCGCAGACGTGGCGCGCATAGCAGTTGCCGGAGACGAAGGCGATGCGCCCACCGCGGTGCTGGTGGCGCAGCAGGAAAGCCGCCAGCCGCAGCACGTCCTCGCCCAGCTCGCGCCAGTTCCGGTAGTGCCAGCCGTCGGCGCAGCGTTCTGCGAACGCTGGCGAGTCCGCGAAGCGGGCCGCATTGTCCAGCAGCAGGCGGCCGATGTTGACCACCGGTTCGCCCAATTCGCGGTCGTTGCGCAGGATTTGCATTCGGCTCTTGCCTCCAGGGTCGGGTCAGGCGGCGGAGCGTTCTGGTGCCGGGCTGGTGGCCTGCTGTTCCAGACGCACATGCCGGTAGCCGGCCCAGATCGCGGCACCGATCGCGCCGGCATGGACCGAGTCCGGATGCACCTTGATGATCGCCTTCAGGCGTTTGTCCTTGTCGGCCATTTCCTGCATCGCCGCGACGAAACCCGGGTTGCGCGCCAGCCCGCCGGTCACCAGTACCGCACCGTTGGACTTGATCATCCGCATCAGGCCGATCAGTCGCTTGGCCATCGACAGGTGGATGCCGCGCAGGATATTGGCGGTGGAGATGCCGCGGCTGACCATGTTGATCACGTCGGTCTCGGCGAGCACCGCGCAGATGCCGGACACCTGTTCGGGCGAGTCGCCGCGCAGCGACAATTCGCCAATGTCGTCGATCGCCACGCCCAGGTAGCGCGCGATGTTCTCCAGGAACTGACCCGAGCCCGAGGCGCATTGCGAGGTCATCCGGTAGGCGAGCACCTTGGAGCGCTCGTCGACCAGCATCGCCTTGGCATGCAGCGCCCCGCAATCCACCACGGCGCGCACATCGGGGTCGAGGAAGATGGCGCCGCGGGCATGCGCGGTCATCGAAAAGAAATGGCCGCGACGGAAGTCGACCAGTTCGCCTTCGCCGGTGCTGGCGATGTAGGCGATGTCGGATTCGTCGAGTTGGTGCCGGGCCAGCGCACGCTCGAACGCGGCGCGCACCACATCCTTGACGTTGCGCTTGCGGATCTTGTCCAGGTCCTTGAACAGCAGGCGCGGCTGGCCACCATCGTCGTCGAAGGCCATCAGGGTGGTCTTGACCGAATCGCAGCCGACATCGATACCGACGGTGTGGAACATGGCGGACTCCTCAAACGGGGCAGGGGGTGCTCTTGCCGCAGGCCAGGGCGCCGGTGGCGAGATTGCTGACATCCAGATCCGCCATCGCACCCTTGGGATCGCGGTGGGCGAACAACGCCGCGCCGACCGCACCGGTGAAAATGCTGTCGGCGCTGATGTTGATGGTCATCTTTCCGTAGTTCTCGAACACCAGATGCTCCAGCGCCGAGGTGACCGCGAGGTTGCGGGCAACGCCGCCGGTGAAACTGAACTCGCTGCTGACGCCGCCCGAGCGGGCCAGCAACGACATCGCACGCAGCACGATGGCGCGATGCAGGCCGGCCAGGATGTCCTCGCGTTTCTCGCCCATCGCCATCAGCTCACGCAGCTCGGCACCGGCGAACACGGTGCAGGTCGAGTTGATCTTGACGGTCTTGGTCGATTGCATGGCCAGCGGACCGAGTTCGTGCACACCGATATTCATCTCGTCGGCGATGTAACCAAGATAACGGCCGCAGCCGGCGGCGCAGCGGTCGTTCATCTGGAAGCCGGTGACGATGCCGTTTTCGTCGATCTGGATCGCCTTGGTGTCCTGGCCGCCGATGTCGAGCACGGTGCGCGTGTGCGGGAACATGTAGTGCGCACCAAGACCGTGGCAGAGGATCTCCGAACGGATCTGCTCGCGCGCAAACGGCAGGGTCAGGCGGCCATAGCCGGTGCCGACGGTGTTGAGCACGTTGAAGCGGCGTTCGGCGGTTTCGGTCACCGCCGCGGCGATCTCGCCGGCAAAGGGTGCGAAGCGCGGGTCGGCGTTGGCGCGGCCTGCCGCGAACTCGAGGTAGTCGCGATACAGCCCGGCGAAACTGCGATTTTCGACCCGGATGATCGCCGCGTCGAACAGCCCCACCAGCCGGTCGAAGGACACGTCCAGCTCGCGGGTCACGCGTTCGGCCTGCTTCAGGTACTGGCTGGTTGCCAGGTCGCGGAAGAAGTTGCTGGCGGCGCTGCTGCCGGGGTAGAAGTCCACTTCGGCCTGGGCGCCGAGCGCGGCGAAAATGCTGGCCAGCGCCTGGGTGCAGGCCTCGGCCTCGGCTGCCTGCAGTCCGTGCGCATCGGCGACCGCCTGGCATTCGGCCTGCAGCGCCTTGAGCTGTTCCAGGTGCTGGGCCAGGGTGTAGTTGCAGGTCAGCACCGCCATCAGCGGTTCGGCCAGTGCACCGATCTGGGGGCTGGCTTCAAGCCGCGCGCGCAGCAGGCCGAAGCGCGCGTCGATCTCGGCCTCTTCGCGCGCCACCTGGCAGGCCAGTGCGTAGTTGCTGCGCGAATTGGTGATCCCGCGCCCCATGATGCGTTCGTTCTCGTCCAGGAACACCGCCTTGGTGGTGGTCGAACCGAGGTCGATGCCGATGTAGCAACAATCCATGATCTGCTCCTTCAGGCCGCCTGCCGCTTGGCTTCCAGCATCTGGAAGTAGGACTCGAGCCGGTTCTTGATGTTGGCCGCGCTGAAATAGCGCGGATCGACCAGGTCGCTCTCGATGAAGGCGCCGGCCTTGCCGGTGCGCTTCTCGAGTTCGCGCAGCATCATCAGTTGCCCGGCCGAGAACGAATTGCAGCTCTTGATCGAGTTGAACAGGATGCCGTCGGCCTCGTAGTCCTCGACGTACTTGGCGAGAATGTCCACCCGCGCAGGCAGGTTTCGGTTGGTGTAGCAGCCCAGGCAATACTCGGCCAGGGTTTCGAACGGATGCTCCGGGTCGTGGCGGAAGCCTTGCTCGTAAAGGCCGCCGACCTTGGTGTAGGTCGAAGCCACCATCACTACGCCCTCGTCGTAGAAGATCTTCCAGAACTCGCGGAAACTGGTCCAGTTGGGCGGGCCTTCGACCACGATGCGGTATTTCTGCTGGCGCAATTCGCCCTCGGGCGTCGTCGGTCCCATGCCATGCGCAATGCGGAAGTCCACTTCGCTGCGCAGTGAGCGGTAGTAGTCCTCGCAACCGGGCAGGCCGCGGAAAGCGGTGAAGATCGGGCCGATGTAATAGACGCCACCAAAGTAGGCATCGATTGGCGAGGGCTTGTGCTTGGCCGATTCCCAGACGTACACCAGGTCGTCTTCTGCACGCGCCGAGCTGGCCAGCAACTCGCGCAGGCGGTCTTCGTCGAGCTTCTTGCCCGAGACTTTCTCCAGTGCCGGCACCACCACCTCGCGCAACTGGCGGGCGACGAATTCACGCTGGGTCGCGGTGATCTTGCCATCGGCCTGGTAGGGCACCTGCAGCATCACCACCGGACAGCCGTATTCCTGCTTGAGCAGCTCGAACCACTTCATGAACGTGAAGCAGCCGGTGTAGCTGAGCAGCAACAGGTCGGGCGGCGGCAGTTTCTCGCCGGTCGGGCCGATGTTGCCTTTCTTGAGCATGCCGATGTCGCACTTGACGTAGGTGCACACATCCTCGGAGTGGCCGTACTTTTCCGCCTCCTGGATGTAGTCGCCGGACATCTTGCGCATGCCCGATTGCAGGGCATTGACCTCCGGATGCACCGGCAGCAGGTCGAAGGCCAGGATCAGCTCGTTGAGATTGCCCGGCACGAAGGTGTACACCACCTTGCGGCCGGTTTCCGCGGCCCTGGACAGGGTCTCGAAATGCTCGCCGATCATCTTCTTCTGCAGCACCATGCTTTCTTCTTTTTGCACCACGGCGCTGTTCATCAGGCGGCCCCCCAGAGTTTGATCGAG
>CAVQPZ010000006.1:0-692862 GCA_963714905.1 uncultured Gammaproteobacteria bacterium | reverse complement strand
ACTCAGACCGGCATTGGCCGCATCGGCAGGATTCAGGACCGCACGCGGACCTGCATTGAGTGGATGTGCCTGCAGCGCCTGCGAGCGACGGATCACGCCATCAACGCGATAGATCGCCTGCGACACCACGACCTCCAGACCCGAACCCGCGGTCACCGGTGTCTGGCCCTTGCTGGGCTGCACTGCCTTGGCTGTCATCCCGGCGCGCAGGCCGGCAATATCGGTGAATTCGAAACCTGGCACTACCAACGCCTCCGCCAAGGCGCGCAAGACGCGCCAGCCTGGACGCGCCTGACCGGGCGGCTTGCCGGCAGCGGCAGTGCGCTGGTCGAAGCCGTCCAGATTGGTCAGGGTTGCCTCGATTTCCGGCAGCGCGGCAATCGGCAGGATCACATCCGCCACGGCACGCGTGGACTTGCAGGCGAACTGGCTGAGTGCCACCACCTGTGCATTGCCAAGTGCTTTCAGCGCAGCACGCTGATCGGCGAAATCAAGGCCAGGCTCGATGCCGTGGATCACATAGGCCGAACGCGGCTCGCGCAACATCGACTGCGCATCGCGTGCGGATGGCAACACGCCATGACGCGACAGCCCCAGCGCGTTCGCGCCTTGCGGGATGCGGCAAAACCTGGCACCTGTACGAGCGACGAAGGCATCGGCTGCAGTGCGCAGATCCGCGGCATGCGGGCCGTTCTCGGCCACGCCGCCCACTATCAACGCGACATGCGCAGCGTCGCCCAACTCAAGCGAGGCAAGCGCACCGGCAAGTTGCGACGGCGGAACGATGTGCTTGCTGGCGATGGCAAAGGCGAAATCGAAATCGACCGGATTGACGACATGCACCTTGGCACCGTGCAACGAAGCCTTGCGCACGCGTGCGTGCAGCAGCGGCACTTCATGGCGCACGTTGCTGCCGAAGATGACGATGGCATCGGCCTGTTCGATCTCGGCGACCGGCATCGCGAACGCCTGCGCAGCGGCGCCATCGGACAGGTCGAGCTGGCCGATGCGGTGGTCGATATTGCCGGTGCCCAGCACTTCGGCCAGGCGGGCGAGCAAGGCACCCTCCTCGTTCGAGGTCGACGGATGCACCAGCATGCCCAGGCTGTCGCCGGCGTTGTCACGCAGGATCTTTGCGGTCTTCGCCAGCGCTTCTTCCCAGCTGGCTTCCCTGAAGACTTCGCCATCCTTGATCAATGGCACCGTGGCGCGATCATCCGCATACAGGCCTTCATGCGCATAGCGATCGCGATCCGACAGCCAGCACTCGTTCACCGCCTCGTTGTCACGCGGCACGCTGCGCAGGATCTCGTTGCGGCGCACGTGATGGAACAGGTTGCTGCCCAGCGCATCGTGATAACCCAGCGAGGCCTTGGCGATCAATTCCCACGGGCGTGCCTTGAAGCGGAACACCTTGTTGGTCAACGCGCCGACCGGGCAAACGTCGATCACGTTGCCGGACAGTTCGGTGGTCAACGGTTTGCCGTCATAGGTCCCGATCTTCAGGTCCTCGCCACGCTCCATGCCGCCCAGTTCATAGGTTCCGGCGATCTCCGCAGTGACGCGGATGCAACGCGTGCAATGGATGCAACGGGTCATTTCACTGGCGACCAGCGGACCCAGGTCTTCATCGGCCACTACGCGCTTGCGCTCGACGAAGCGGCTGACCGAACGGCCATAGCCCAGCGACAGGTCCTGCAGTTCGCATTCGCCGCCCTGGTCGCAGACCGGGCAATCCAGCGGATGGTTGATCAGCAGGAACTCCATCACGTTGCGCTGCGCCTTGAGCGCCTTGTCGTTGCGCGTGAACACCTTCAGGCCATCCATCACCGGCGTCGCGCAAGCCGGTGCGGGCTTCGGCGCCGCGCGCCCGCCCACTTCGGTATCGACCAGGCACATGCGGCAGTTCGCCGCGATCGGCAGCTTCTCGTGGTAGCAGAAACGCGGAATCGGGATGCCGGCCTTGTCGGCAGCCTGGATGATCATCGAGCCCTTCGGCGCGGCAAGTTCCTGGCCGTCGATGAAGACAGTGACGTGGTCTGGCGGCAGGTTCGGGTTCACGGGCTGTGCGCTCATGCTGCCACCTGCTTTGTCGTCATCTGCCTGGGTACCACTGTTCCGTCACGCTGGTCATCAACCAGGAAACGCTGGTTGACGATGGCGTATTCGAATTCATCCCAATAATGACGAAGCATGCCCTGCACCGGCCACGCCGCGGCTTCGCCGAACGCACAGATAGTGTGGCCTTCGATCTGGCCAGCGGCGGCGCGCAGCATGTTGAGGTCATCGATCGTTGCCTGCATCCCGACGATGCGGGTCAGCATCCGGTACATCCAGCCGGTGCCTTCGCGGCACGGCGTGCACTGGCCACAGCTTTCCTTGAAGTAGAAGCGCGAGATGCGCTGGCAGGCGCGGACCATGCAGGTGGTCTCGTCCATCACGACCACCGCGCCTGAACCCAGGCCGGAACCTGCTTTCTGGATGGCGTCGTAATCCATGCTCAGGCCCATCATGACCTCGCCCGGCAACACCGGCATCGACGAGCCTCCCGGAATCACCGCCTTCAGCGTATGTCCGTTGCGCACACCACCCGCCAGCGCCAGCAGGTCGGCAAACGAAGTACCCAGGCGGATTTCGAAATTGCCGGGGTTGTTGACATGACCGGACACCGAAAACACCTTCGGTCCGCCATTGTTCGGCTTGCCGAGGTTCGCGAACCATTCGGCGCCATTGCGCACGATCGCCGGGACCGAGGCATAGGTCTCGGTGTTGTTGATCGTGGTCGGCTTGCCATACAGGCCGAAGTTGGCCGGGAAAGGCGGCTTGTAACGCGGCTGGCCCTTCTTGCCTTCCAGCGACTCCATCAGCGCGGTTTCTTCGCCGCAGATGTACGCACCCGCGCCAAGCGCGTTGTGGATGTCGATGTCGATGCCGCTGCCGAGGATGTCCATGCCCAGCCAGCCATGCTTGTAGGCCTCGGCCAGGGCTTCCTCGATATGTTCGAACGGTTCGTGGTGGAACTCGCCGCGCATGTAGTTGTAGGCCACCTTGGTATTGGTGGCATAGCAGGCGATCGCCAGGCCCTCGAGCACCGCGTGCGGGTTGTAGCGCAGGATGTCGCGGTCCTTGCAGGTGCCCGGCTCGGATTCATCCGAATTGCAGAGGATGTACTTCTCGCCCTCGTGCTTGGGCATGAAGCTCCACTTCAGGCCGGTCGGGAAGCCTGCGCCGCCGCGACCACGCAGGCCGGAGGCCTTGACCATGTCGATGATGTCGGCCGGCGCGATCTTCTCTTCCAGGATCTTGCGCAGCGCGCTGTACCCACCGGTCTTCAGGTAGTTCTCGTACGACCACGGCTTGTCGAAGTGCAGCGTGGTGTAGACAACGCTGTGCTCGACCGGTGCGGGACCGACCGGGCCGTAGCCTTCCGAATTGTGCGAATGACCTGCCATCTTCAGCCCTGTCTCACTTCAGCCCATCGAGCAGCGCGTCGACTTTCGCCGCGTCGAGCTTCTCGTGGTAATGCCCGTTGATCACCACCACCGGCGCGCCACAGCACGCGGCGACGCATTCTTCCTCGCGCTTGAGGTAAACGCGGCCATCAGTGGTGGATTCGCCCAGCTTGCAGCCCAGCTTCTTCTCGGCATGCGCGACCAGATCTTCGGCACCATTGAGCCAGCAGCTGATGTTGGTGCAGAACGCCACGTTGTTGCGGCCAACCGGTTCGGTGTCGAACATCGAGTAGAAGGTGGCCACCTCGTAGGCCCACACCGGCGGCAGATCAAGGTACCTGGCCACCGCGGCGATCAGCTCATCGCTCAGCCAGCCACCATTCTGTTCCTGCGCCGCAAACAGACCCTGCAGCACCGCCGAGCGCTTGCGATCGACCGGGAACTTGGTCAACCAGTGGTCGATGTGCGCGCGTGTCGCATCCGACAACGCCAGCATCGGATCGACATTGCGGCACGCCTCGAAATTACCTGTCGCCTTCATCGATCAACCTCACCAAACACGATGTCATAAGTGCCGATCATGGCGACGACATCCGCCAGCATGTGCCCCTTCACGAACTCGTCCATCGACGACAGGTGAGCAAAGCCCGGTGCGCGCAGATGGCAACGGAACGGCTTGTTGGCGCCGTCGCTGATCAGATAGCAGCCGAATTCGCCCTTCGGCGCTTCCACTGCCGCGTAGGTCTCGCCAGCCGGCACGCAATAGCCTTCGGAGAACAGTTTGAAGTGATGGATCAGCGCTTCCATATCGGTTTTCATCGCTTCTCGCGATGGTGGCGCAACTTTGTAATTGTTGACCATCACCGGGCCCGGATTGGCCTTCAACCAAGCCACGCATTGCCTGATGATGCGGTTGGACTCGCGCATCTCGGCAACGCGTACCAGGTAGCGGTCGTAGCAGTCGCCATTGACGCCAACCGGGATGTCGAAGTCGACCTCGGTGTACTTCGCGTAAGGCTGCTTCTTGCGCAGGTCCCAGGCAACGCCGGAACCGCGAATCATCGCGCCCGCTCATGCCCCAGGCCTTGGCCTGCTCCGGGCTGATCACGCCGATGCCGACGGTGCGCTGCTTCCAGATGCGATTGTCGGTGAGCAAGGTCTCGTACTCGTCGACGCGACTCCGGGAAATCCTTGGTGAACGCTTCCAGGTAATCCAGCAACGACCCTTCGCGGGACTCGTTGAAGCGCTTGAGCTTGGCGCCCTTGCGCCACGGCGATTCCTTGTACTTCGGCATCCGGTCCGGCAGGTCACGATAGACGCCGCCGGGACGGTAATAGGTCGCATGCATGCGCGCGCCGCTGACCGCCTCGTAGCAGTCGATCAATTCCTCGCGCTCGCGGAAGGCGTACAGGAACACCGCCATCGCGCCGAGATCGAGTCCGTTCGAACCGATCCACATCAGGTGGTTCAGGATGCGGGTGATCTCGTCGAACATCGTGCGGATCCACTGCGCGCGTTCCGGTGCCTGGACGCCGAGCAGGGTTTCGATGGCACGCACGTAGGCATGCTCATTGCACATCATCGACACGTAATCCAGGCGATCCATGTAGCCGATCGACTGGTTGAACGGCTTGGACTCGGCCAGTTTCTCGGTGCCGCGATGCAGCAGGCCGACATGCGGATCGGCACGACGCACCACTTCGCCGTCCATTTCCAGAATCAGGCGCAACACGCCATGTGCGGCGGGATGCTGTGGGCCGAAGTTGAACGTGTAGTTCCGAATCTCTTGCTGAGAAGCATCCTGCTGGCTTTCTGCCGGACTGCTGGCGAACGCCTCACTGCTTGGCACGGCGCTCATCGCCGACCCTCCCGGTCGAGGATGCGGCTGCTGCGCTCGCCCAAGGCGGTGCGCAAGCCGGCATCGTCACGAATCACGCGCGGCACGCCGACGCGCGGCTCGACCGAGGTCACCGGTTCGTACACCACGCGTTGCTTCTCGGCGTCGTAGCGGACTTCGACATTGCCGATCAGCGGGAAATCCTTGCGGAACGGATGGCCGACAAACCCGTAGTCGGTCAGGATCCGGCGCAGGTCCGGATGGCCTTCGAAGATGATGCCGAACAGGTCGAAGGCCTCGCGCTCGAACCAGTTCACGCCCGGCCACACCGAGGTGACCGAAGCCACTACCGGCATGCTGTTGTCGGATGCAAAGCAACGCACGCGGACGCGCTGGTTGTGTTGTATCGATAGCAGATGCAGGACCACGGCGTAGCGTGTGCCAGCCAACTCGTCGACTGCCACGCTGCCGGGCTCAGCAATCTGATGACTTGGCTGCTCGCCCCACTTGAAACGGCCCGGACCCTGACCTTCCACGCCACGACTGAAACCTTCGGCGGAGACGCCGTCGGTGTCCCACTCGTCACTGCCGTAGCTCAGGTAGTCGACGCCGCACAGGTCGATGATGGTGTCGAAGCCGAATTCGTCGCGCAGCGTGCGGCACGTGTCGAACCAGTCGGAGGGCGCGACCACGAGGCAGGTCTCGCCGCGCGGTTGCGCGACTTCGATGCTCGCAGCCGCGAATCGTGCGGCAAGTTGGTTGGCGAAATCGGCGATCACGCGCGCGCACCTTCGACGCGCGGCGCCTTCGAAAAGGGATTCTGTTCCATCCGGCGGATCTTCTTTTGCAGCTGCAGGATGCCGTAGACCAGCGCCTCGGCGGTCGGCGGGCAGCCCGGCACATAGACATCCACTGGCACGATACGGTCGCAACCGCGCACCACCGAATAGGAATAGTGGTAATAGCCGCCGCCATTGGCGCAACTGCCCATCGAGATCACCCACTTCGGGTCCGGCATCTGGTCATAGACCTTGCGCAGCGCCGGGGCCATCTTGTTGCACAGGGTTCCGGCCACGATCATCACATCGGACTGGCGCGGCGACGGGCGGAACACCACGCCGTAACGGTCAAGGTCCAGGCGCGCGGCGCCGGCATGCATCATCTCGACCGCGCAGCAGGCCAGACCGAAGGACATCGGCCACATCGACCCGGTCCGCGCCCAGTTCCACAGCGTGTCCAGGTTGGTGGTCACAAAACCGTTCTGCAGCAGCGGGTTATTGTCTTTTGACAGCAGGCCTTCCGGACGCAGGATATCGTCCAGCCGACCTTCCGGAACCGGGTTGTGCATCAGCCCTGAGATGGTCTCGCTCACTCCCATTCCAGCGCTCCCTTCTTCCACACGTAGATGAAGCCGATCACCAGCAGGGACATGAACACGCCCATCTCGATCAAGCCGAACACGCCGAGCTCGCGGAACACCAGCGCCCACGGAAACACGAAGGCGATTTCCAGGTCGAACACGATGAACAGGATCGCGACCAGGTAATAACGCACGTCGAACTGTGAACGCGCGTTCTCGAATGCGCTGAATCCGCACTCGTACGGCGACAGTTTGTCCGCACCCGGCCGCTTGGGGCCCAGCACGTTGCCAACGATGATCAGGGCGATCCCGATCCCGGTGGCAACGATCAAAAACAGCAGAGTTGGCAAGTATTCGGCCAGCACGCGTGCCTCGGTCTTGTTGTGGGGTGTGTCGGCCGGAGCCGCTCACTTATCAGCAATATTGTAGCCGGGACGGGTCTGGAACGGCCAGACCCGAATGTACGATGCGCCACGAAAGCAGGCGATCAACGCTGATCACCTGCCTTCCAGCCGCTCCCAGCGCTGGTATGCGGCGTCAAGATCCGCCTGCAGGCTGGCCATCGTGGCGTTGTCTGCATTGATCGCCGCAGCATCGCGCTGGAAAAAATCCGGTTCAAGCATCCGCGCACCAAAGCCGTCGATGTCTGCCTCGAGCTGCTCGATTCGCGCGGGCAGCGCCTCCAGTTCTCGCTGATCCTTGAAGCTGAGCCTGGCCCTGGCCGCTGTCGCAGTCGTTGGCACCGCCGCCAGTACCGCCTTGGACGCAACCTCGGCAGCCGGAGCAACGCGTTGCCGCAACCAATCCGAGTAACCGCCCACGTATTCGCCTACCTGGCCATCGCCCTCCATCACCAGGGTGGAGGTCACCACGTTGATCCAGGAAGTCGCGGTCGTGGCTGACCAGCAGCAACGTACCCGGGTAGTCGGCCAGCAATTCTTCCAGCAGCTCAAGGGTTTCCACGTCGAGGTCGTTGGTCGGTTCGTCCATCACCAGCAGGTTGGACGGCTGTGCGAAGAGCTTGGCCAGCAGCAGGCGGTTGCGCTCGCCACCGGACAGGCGGGTGATTGGCGCACGTGCACGTTCTGGCGTGAACAGGAAATCCTGCAAATAGCCGATGACATGCTTCGGCTTGCCATTGATGGTGACGCTCTCGCGGCCCTCTGCGACGTTCTCGATCGCGTTCCAGTCTTCGCGCAGGGTCGCCCGGTACTGGTCGAAATACGCGACCTGCAACTGCGTGCCACGACGAACTTCGCCCGATTGCGGCTCTAGCTCGCCCAGCAGCAGCTTCAGCAACGTGGTCTTGCCACTGCCATTCGGGCCAATCAGGCCGATCCGGTCACCACGCATGATCAGCGTCGACAGATCGCGCAACAGCACATTGTCGCCATGGGCGAAGGTGGCGTCGATCGCTTCGATCACCTTCTTCCCGGACGAACCAGCATCGGACACGGCCAGCTTGACGTTGCCGGTGCGGGCGCGGCGCTGGCTGAACTCGACGCGCATGGCCTCGAGCCTGCGCACGCGGCCTTCGTCGCGGGTGCGGCGCGCCTTGATGCCCTGCCGGATCCAGATCTCTTCTTGCGCAAGGAATTTGTCGAAGCGCGCGGTTTCCTGCGCCTCGGCGTTCGCCCGCTCTTCCTTGCGGCGCACGTAGTTCCCCCAATCGCCGGGCCAGCTGGTCAGCTGGCCGCGATCGATCTCGACGATGCGAGTGGCCAGCGCACGCAGGAAGCGACGGTCATGGGTGACGAATACCAGGGCGCCGTTCCACTGCTTGAGGAAGCCCTCCAGCCAGTCGATGGCGGCGATGTCGAGGTGGTTGGTCGGCTCGTCCAGCAGCAGCAGGTCCGGCTGCGAGACCAACGCCCGCGCCAACAGCACCCGGCGCTTCATGCCGCCGGACAGGCGCGCGAAGTCGGCATCGCCATCCAGCGACAGCCGCTCCAGGGTTTCGGTGACACGCTGGTCCAGGCCCCAGCCGTTGGCGGCCTCGATCCTGGTTTGCACCTCCGCCAGCGCATCGACGTCGATCTCGTCCGCATGGATCAGGTGGTGGTAGTCGGCCAGCAACTGGCCGATCTCGCCCAGCCCTTCGGCAACCACGTCGAACACGCTGCCGGCCGCGCCCAGTGGCACTTCCTGTTCCAGTCTGGCGACCCGGCGACCGCCTTCCAGGCGCACCTCACCGTCATCCGGCTTGATGTCGCCGGCCAGCAGGCGCATCAGGGTCGATTTTCCGGCGCCATTGCGACCGATCAGGGCGATACGCTCGCCCGCCTCGATGGAAAGGTCCACGTGTTCAAGCAGAAGCGGGCCGCCGACGCTGAAGTCGACCCCGTGCAGGGCAATCAATGACATCGGAATATTGTACGGGGGATGCGCCACGCGCCGCTGGAAGATCCATAATCAGGCCGCTGCACGACCCCACCACCTCATGAGGAAATCGCGATGAGCAAGGGCATGGACCAGAAGAAGACCGAAAAGAAGAAACCGGAAAAATCACTGAAGGAAAAACGCGCCGCCAAGAAGGACAAGAAGGGCAAGTAAGCCCTGTCTTGCTTGTTGGCAACGCGGTCCGATGCAGGTCAGGAACTGCAGGACAGCATCGAACAACCCGCCTTCACTTTCGCCCAGTCGGGGCGCCTGGCCGCAAAGGCCTGGTTCCCCGGCTGGTCGTCATACGGCCGCCGCATCACGTCCAGCAATTCGCCGATGCCGGCCATGTCGCCAGCGTGCGCACGGTCGATTGCCTGCTGCGCCAGCCAGTTGCGCAGCACGAATTTGGGATTCGCCTTGCGCATGACCTCACTGCGCGCTTCCGCCGACAATGTGTCATCCCGCAGTCTTGCGTCGCGACGCAGCAGCCAGTCGCTGAAGGCACTCTCGCCTGCAATGCGCTTGGCCTCATCGTAAAAGGCGTGCTGGAAGCCCTGCAGCGCAGGATGGCGCAGGCGGAGCCTCGGCCAACGCACGGAACCACAAGGTCATGTCGACCTCATGTGCATGCAGCAGGCCGTGCAGGTCGCGGATCAGCTCGACGTCGCCATCGCGGCATTCGGCGAAACCCAGCTTGCGCGCGGTAATGGCCCGTTCGGCCTCCGCGTAGGCATCGGCGAACCGCTGCAGGCCGGCCTGCAGGGCATCGGGGTCCGTCGAACAACGGCGACAGCGCCTGCGCCAGCTTGCCAAGGTTCCAGTACGCGACCCGCGGCTGCCAGCCGAAGCGATAGCGACGGCCCTGCGCATCGGTGGTGTTCGGGGTCCAGTCGGGATCGTAGTCCTCGACCCATCCGTAGGGACCGTAATCGATGGTCAAGCCCAGAATCGACATGTTGTCGGTATTCAACACGCCGTGGACGAAGCCGACCCGCATCCATTCGGCGACCAGCCGCGCCGTGCGTTCGCAGACCTCGCCGAACCAGTCCGCGTATTTGCGCCTCGCCTGTTGCGTTGATACGCGGGAAATCGCGGGCGATGCAGAAGTCGACCAGCGTGCGCAGCAACTCGATGTCGCCACGCATGGCCGGCAATTCGAAGTTGCCGAAGCGCAGGAACGACGGCGCGACGCGACAGACCACCGCGCCCGGCTCGGCCTGCGGATGACCGTCATAGAACATGTCGCGGACCACGTCCTCGCCGGTTCCGACCAGGCTCAGCGCGCGCGTGGTCGGCGACGCCGAGGTGGTGCATGGCTTCGCTGCACAGGAATTCGCGCACGGACGAACGCAGCACCGCGCGGCCATCGGCGCTGCGCGAATACGGCGTTGGCCCGGCGCCTTTCAGCTGCAGTTCGCGGCGTTGACCACCATCCAGCAGCACTTCGCCCAGCGAAATCGCGCGACCATCGCCCAGCTGTCCCGCCCAATGGCCGAACTGGTGGCCGCCGTAATTGGTCGCGAACGGCTGCATGCCCGGCAGCAGCGCATTGCCGCCGAATACCTGCGCAAATTCCGGTGAGGCGACATCAGACTCGCTGAAACCAAGCTCAGCCGCCATTTCACGCGAATGCGCGAGCAAACGCGGCTCCGCGACAGGGCTGGCTTCGACCGCCGACCAGACTGCACCCTGCACCTGGCGTGGATATACGCGTGCCTCGGGATCACCGGGCAATGCACGAAGGAAGGTGTTGTCGAACGTGGCGAGGAAAGTGCATGGCGCATGGTAGCCCGGCGCACATTGGAGTCTCGGCTCTGGTCAGCGGGCGTACACTGTTCGGTTCAAATCCGCGGCGGTCACGCCCACCACTGAGTTACATGGGACGCATATGAGCGCCGAAAACACGCCTGAAATCAAATTTTCCGACCTCGGCCTGCCCGAGTCCCTGATGCAAGCCTTGCGCACGGTCGGCTACGAAGTGCCCAGCCCGATCCAGGCCGCTGACCATCCCGCCACTGCTGGCGGGCCGCGACCTGATTGGCCAGGCGCAGACCGGCACCGGCAAGACCGCCGCATTCGCCCTGCCCGCCCTGGCCCAGCTGGATCCCGTCGCCGGCAAGCCGCAGGTGCTGGTGCTGGCGCCAACCCGCGAGCTGGCAATCCAGGTCGCCGAGGCGTTCCAGAAATACGCCACCCACATCATGGGATTCCAGGTGCTGCCGATCTATGGCGGCCAGAGTTACGCCCCGCAGCTGCAGGCGCTCAAGCGCGGCGTGCATGTCGTGGTCGGCACTCCCGGACGCGTCATCGACCACCTGGAGCGCGGCTCGCTGGACCTGTCGAAGCTGCGCTGCCTGGTGCTGGACGAAGCCGATGAAATGCTGCGGATGGGCTTCATCGACGATGTCGAGGCCGTGCTCAAGAAGACCCCGGAAACCCGCCAGGTTGCGTTGTTCTCCGCGACCATGCCGTCCCAGATCAAGCGCATCGCCCAGACCTACCTGAAGGATCCGGTCGAGATCTCGATCAAGTCGCAGACCGCCACTGCCGAGAACATCCGCCAGCGCTTCTGGATGGTCAGCGGCATCAACAAGCTCGATGCGCTGACCCGGATCCTGGAAGCCGAACCGTTCGAGGCGATGATCGTGTTCGCACGCACCAAGCTCGGCACCGATGAACTGGCCGAGAAGCTCGCCGCACGCGGCTTTCGCGCCGCCGCGATCAATGGCGACGTCGACCAGAAGATGCGCGAGCGCACCATCCAGCGCCTGAAGGACGGCCAGATCGACATCCTGGTCGCGACCGACGTGGCCGCGCGCGGGCTGGACGTGGACCGCATCAGCCACGTGCTGAATTACGACATCCCGTACGACACCGAAAGCTACGTGCACCGCATCGGCCGCACCGGCCGTGCAGGCCGCAAGGGCGAGGCGATCCTGTTCGTGGCGCCGCGCGAACGCGGCATGCTGGGCGCGATCGAGCGCGCGACCCGGCAGAAGATCGAGCAGATGAACCTGCCCAGCGTGGATGCGGTGAACGAACGCCGTGTCGCCAAGTTCGTCGAGCGCATCGAAGGCGCGCTGGCCAGCGATGACCTGTCCGTGTTCCGTGGCCTGGTCGAACGCTACGAGCAGGAAAAGAACGTGCCGATGGTCGAGATCGCTGCCGCACTGGCGCAGATGGTCCAAGGCAAGACACCGCTGCTGCTGGCCCAGCCGACGCGCCCGGAACGTGCGTTCGAGCCGCGCGAAGCACGTGATGCGCGGCCTGTTCGCGACCAGGCACGCGCGAGCATGGCGAACGCCCGCAACGCGAGCGCAGCGAACGTGCACCACGCGAACACAGCAGGGATCGTGGCGCGCCGGAAATCGGGATGCAGACCTATCGGATCGACGTCGGCCACCAGCATGGCGTGCAGCCGGGCAACATCGTTGGCGCGATCGCCAACGAAGCCGACCTCGAAGCACGCTTCATCGGCCGCATCGACATCCGCGACGACTTCACCTTGGTCGACCTGCCAGAAGGCATGCCGGATGACCTGATGCAGCATATGCAGAGCGTGCGCATCGCTAGCAGGCCGATACGCCTGCGTGTTGCCGAGGCCGCCGACATCGACGCGCCATCACGCAAGCGCAGCTTTGGTCCGCCACGTGGTGGCGACCGCCCCGGCGGCGGCCCGCGCAAGCCGGGTGGCTTCAAGCCGGGCGCGGGCAAGCCCGGCGGCTTCAAGCCGCGTCCGCCGCGCTGAGGCAACTCTGAGTCAGTGGCTAGCCAGTTCGACGCCATCGTCATCGGCGCCGGCGCGGCCGGGCTGATGTGCGCACTCACCGCCGGCCAGCGTGGCCGGCGCGTGCTGGTGCTGGACCATGCCAACAAGGTCGGCAAGAAAATCCTGATGTCCGGCGGCGGGCGCTGCAACTTCACCAATACCGGCACCACGCCCGACAACTTCCTGTCGGCCAACCCGCATTTCTGCAAATCGGCGCTGGCCCGCTACACGCCCTGGCATTTCATCGAACTGGTCGAACGCCACGGCATTGCGTATCACGAGAAGGAACTCGGCCAGCAGTTCTGTGACGAGTCGTCGAAGCAGATCGTCAAGTTGCTGCTGGACGAATGCGCGGCGGTCGGCGTCGAAGTGCGCACCCAGTTGCAGCATCGAACGCGTCGTCCAGCCCGATGCCGGCGGCTTCAAGCTGCACACCTCGCAAGGCACGTTCGATACGAATGCCGTGGTGGTCGCCAGCGGCGGCCTGTCGATCCCGAGCATGGGCGCCAGCGGTTTTGGCTACACGCTTGCGAAGCAGTTCGGCCATGAGTGTCTGCCGACCCGCGCCGGGCTGGTGCCGCTGACGCTCACCGGCAAGCATGCCGAGCGCCTGCAGGATCTGGCCGGCGTGTCATTGCCGGTTGAAGCGCGCTGCAACGGCACGAGCTTTCGCAACTTCATGCTGGTCACCCATCGCGGGATCAGCGGGCCGTCGATCCTGCAGATCTCAAGTTTCTGGCAACCCGGCGATGACCTGCGCTTGAACCTGCTGCCTGATCACGACATCGACGCACTGTTTCAGGAATGGCAACAATCACGACGTGACGCGGAACTGAAAACGCTGCTGGGTGAAGTGCTGCCCAAGCGTTTCGCCCAGCGCCTGTGCGAACACTGGATCTCCAGCAAACCACTGCGCCAGTACAACGAGCCGGAGCTTCGCGAGATCAAGCAACTGTTGTCGTCATGGCCGCTTGATCGCCAGCGGCACCGAAGGCTATCGCACCGCAGAAGTGACGCTGGGCGGCGTGGATACCGACGGCCTGTCATCGGCCACCATGATGTCGCGACACTGTGCCGGGCCTGTATTTCATCGGCGAAGTGGTCGATGTCACCGGCTGGCTGGGCGGCTACAACTTCCAGTGGGCGTGGGCATCGGGACACGCAGCAGGCAGCGCACTTTGAATGAGACATGACGCGCAAAAATCTCCACAGCGGCGAGAGCGTCGGGTGTTTGCGTAGCGGCATTTCGAGCCGCGTAGCGAACACGCGTCGCTAGGCGCCGCGATCCCGCGAAACACGCTTGCCCGATGGCTTCGAGCCCGCGAAGCCATCAGAAAAGCTGCGGAAGCCCCAGATAAGGCGCCAAGAACCAATAAGCCAACGCCGAGCACCGCCAGCCACACCGCCAGCTTGAACGCCGCGCCAACGACCTTGATGGCCAGCCAGATGCCCAGGATGATCGCGATGATGGCAATCCAGCTCATGCCCGGATTCCTTGCCGCAGTGCCGCCAACTCAAACTGTCGCATCGCCATCCACCAACGGTTGCAGCGAAGCATCCAGCGCCACGCGCTCATCGAACACGAAGCAATCGCCCTCATAACCGAAACCACCGACCTGTTCGAAATAACCCAGGATGCCGCCGTCCAGCTGCAGCAGGTTGTCCATGCCGTCATCGCGCAGAAACAGCGCAGCTTTTTCGCAGCGGATGCCGCCCGTGCAGAAACTCACCACCGTCGCATCACGCAGTGATTCCCGATGCGGCGCAAGCGCATCCGGCAGCTCGGTGAAATTGTCGATCGGCAACAGTCAGTGCGCCAGCGAAACTGCCGAAGCCGACTTCCTCGCGATTGCGCGTGTCCAGCATCACCAGTGGCTTGCCGGCATCGTCATGGCCCTGGTCGATCCAGCGTGCCAGCGTCTGTGGATCCACCGCCGGCGCTCGCTCGCGATCCAGCGGCACCGCAGCTTCCCGTCGGAACGCGATGATCTCGTCCTTGCGCTTCACCTTCAGGCGCGCGAATGGCAGCGCCTCGCTCCAGCTTTCCTTGATGGTGATGCCGGCAAATCGCGAATCTTCCCGCAGCCAGTCGAGAAACCCGCGCAACGGCGCTTCATCGCCAGCCAGAAACAGGTTGATGCCTTCCGGCGTCACCAGCACGCTGCCACGCAATGCATCGGCCTCCGCCCGTTCGCGCACCCGGATCGCCAGCGCATCGGCATCGTCGATGGCGACAAACAAATAGGCCGCGATATTCAGGATCATGCGGTTGTCGCGGTGCGCAGCAGCAGGCTGCAACAGGTCACCGCGCCTTCGGCTTTCTGCAGTTCGGACACATCGACCGTGGTGACGTTGATGCCGGCCGCACGCAATCGCGCAAGCGTCTTCGGGAAACAGTCCGGATACAGGATCGCATCGCCAACGCGCACGGCATTCGCCGCGTGTTCCTCGTCGGGATCGACCTCGATCATCCGATAGCCGGCAAACGGCGAGGCATCCGCCAACCATGCAGGGTTCACCAGCAGCGTGTCGTCGGCGACCTGGGTCACCGCCGATTTCAGGTGCAGGCACTCGCCGTGTCGCAACGCCTTCCACCGTGTAGCCATACGGCGCCAGCAGTTCGCGCAACTGCACCCTGCCCGCTTCGTTGCTGCGTGCGGAGATGCCGACGAACACGCGCTTGCCGATGCACAGCACGTCGCCACCATCCAGCGTGCCGGGTGCTTCGATCCGCAGCAGCGGCCGCAGGCTGCCCAGCACTTCATGCACCGCATCGCCCTCGCCACGACGGGATTCGGCACCCGGACGGGTGGCGATCGCGACTTCGTCGAAGACCAGTGCCACGTCCTCGACGAATACCGAATCCGGATAATCGGGCAGCGCCGGAAGCTCGATGACATCGCAACCGAGCGATTCGAGCGCGCGGCAGTAGGCCGCATGCTGACGGCGTGCCAGCGCAACGTCGATCGGGCTGCGCGGCACGAAGGAGAGTTCACAACCGGCCAGCGCAGGGCTGACCTCACGGGTAATGGCGGTCCACATGGGTCCATTGTACGGACGTGGCCCGATGCTGCCATCGGCATTCGTGGCTTGCCGTGGAATCATGTGCACATGCCTGCATCACCAATCTCTCCCAAGCGACTTGCCATCATCGGCGGCGGCCCGGCCGGCCTGATGGCCGCCGAAGTCGCGCGCGCAGCGGGCCTTGCGGTGGATGTGTTCGAAGCGAAAGGCTCGGTCGGGCGCAAGTTCCTGATCGCCGGCAAGGGCGGACTGAACCTGACCCATTCCGAAGCGCGGCCCGGGTTCGATGCGCGTTATCGCGAACGCGCGATCGATGTCGGGCGCTGGCTGGACGATTTCGATGCCGATGCCCTGCGCGAATGGGCACGCGGATTCGGCATCGAAACCTATGTCGGCACGTCAGGCCGCGTATTCCCGATGGATCGCAAGGCCGCACCGCTGCTGCGCGGCTGGGTGCGGCGACTGCGCGAATCCGGCGTCGCGTTCCATGTCCAGCATCGCTGGCTGGGCTGGGACGATGACGGAGGCCTGCGTTTCGCCACGCCGGACGGCGAACGATGCGTTGCCGCCGATGCCGTGGTCCTGGCGATGGGCGGCGGCAGCTGGCCGGAACTGGGCTCGGATGGTGCATGGGTCGAGGCATTGATCGAACGCGGCGTCGATGTCGCCCCGCTGCAACCGGCCAACTGCGGATTCGACATCGGCTGGAGTGCGCATCTCGCAGAACGCCATGCGGGTGCGCCATTGAAACCAGTGGTCGCGCATTGGCGCGATGCGAACGGCATCGAACATTCCCGGCAAGGCGAATGCGTCATCACCGCAACCGGCATCGAGGGCAGTTTGATCTATGCGCTATCCGCAGACCTGCGCGATGCAATCGCTCGTGATGGCGAAGCCTGGCTCACGCTCGACCTGGTGCCTGGGCGCGAGCTTGGAGCGACTGCAACGCGACCTGGGCAAACCGCGCAACGGCCGCAGCCTGGGCGAACACCTGCGCCGGCAGGTCGGCATCAGCGGCGTCAAAGGCAGCCCTGCTTCACGAAGTGCTGGACAAGGATCAGCTGCGCGACGTGGATGCAGATCGCCGCCACCCTGAAACGGCTACCACTGCGGCTGACGGCTGCACGGCCGATTGCAGAAGCAATCTCGAGTGCCGGCGGCGTGCGCCTGGAGGCACTGGACGACGATCTGATGCTGCGCAACCTGCCCGGTGTGTTCTGCGCCGGCGAGATGCTGGATTG
The DNA here is from genome assembly GCA_963714905.1 of uncultured Gammaproteobacteria bacterium. Taxonomy (GTDB): domain Bacteria; phylum Pseudomonadota; class Gammaproteobacteria; order Xanthomonadales; family Xanthomonadaceae; genus Thermomonas. The sequence goes on along the minus strand of CAVQPZ010000006.1, from coordinate 675,796 downwards.
GGAAGCTCCGACCGGTGGCTATCTGCTCACCGCTTGCTTCGCCAGCGGCCTGCGTGCGGCGCGTGCCGCGGTACGCTGGCTTGAGAACGAGAAAGCATGATCCTGCCGTGCGGCAATATCGAGGCTGGCCTGGCACGCGTTTCGAAAGCTGAATGCGCGCTTTCATGGGCTCGGCCTTAAGGCCTACCACGCGCGAATCTCAGCATCGATTCATCCAGACAACCGTTAACTGATGGTGACGGGCGCGAACGTTTCGCGCCGCTGGAGAAAGAAATGACCCGTGTGTCCACCCGCACCCTGACCATGGCAGTGCTTGGCGCGATGCTTGCCATCGGCAGCATCGCGCCTGCCTTCGCGCAGCAACATGACGGCGCCGACGAGGAAACTCCCAAGGATCGGCGAGCGCAGCGCCAGGAACAACGTGCCGAGCAGCGCAAGCAGGCTCCGCAGCGCGAGCAGGCGCCGCCGGATGCCAGAGCAGGTCGTGGAACGCCCGCAACCGGAACGCAATGAAATCCGGGGCGAGCAAGCCGGGCAACAGGCTGAACGACGTCGTGCCGAACCTGCCGCGGGAACAACGGAACGCAACCTGGACCAGCGCGAGCAGTTGCAACAGCACCGCGAAGAGCGGAGGCAGCAGGCACGGCAGCATGTTGAAAATGCGCAGGTCGATACCGGACGCGCGACCGAACTCCAGCGCCAGTCACAACAGCGAGACGACATGTCCCGGCGCATGGCCGAGCAACGCACGCAGGCTGAGCGCAGGAGCAGCGACCAGCAGCAGGTTGCGCGCGACACCCAAGCCCGTGCAGAAGCCAGCCAGCGTGCATCTGCGAGAGCAGCGTTCCCGCAATGAACGCAGCGCAGCACGTGGCAATGACTGGCGCACTCCTGCAGGCAACCGGGACACTGACCGTCCTCGCGACGATCGCCCCGGAAATGATCGCGACAACGACGATCGCCGCAACGCCGATCGTGGCGAGGCCACCCGCGACCATCGCAACGATTCATCGCGGGACGCTTCGCGCGAGCAGCTGTCACGCGACCAGCAGCGTCGTTTGATCGACCAGCAGCGGAGCCAGGCCAGCAACTGGCAACGCAACGAGACAGACTCGCCGTTCCCAGATCGAACGACGCTCACACGAACTGGAGCGCCAGCGGCGCCATTCGCAATCCCGTTACCAGCAGGATTACTACCGGCGCTGGCTGGCCCAGCAGGCACGCTGGAATGCACCTCGCCATAACTACTACAACGACCCGTACTACTACACCGCATCCAACTATCGCTATGGCTACGGCGGGCGCTGGTACAACACGAACCAATACGGCGCGAACCTCCTGCAGCAAGCAGTGCGTGATGGCTACCAGGAGGGCTACTACGCCGGGCGTGCGGACCGCCAGGATCGGTGGCGCTTCGATTTCCGCAACAGCTACGCATACACGGACGGCAGCTACGGCTACAACGGCTACTACGTGAGCGCGAACGACTATCGCTACTACTTCCGGCAGGGCTTCGAACGTGGCTACAGGGATGCCTACTACGGCCGCAACCAGTACGGCCACTACGACAATCGCAATGGCCTGGCGGTCATCCTGCCGGTCATCCTGACTGCGATCCTTGGCTTCCAGAACTACTGATCCGGCACCACCAGACAGTCCTTGACGCCCGGCCAATGGCCGGGCGTTCTTGTTCATGGCGTCAACGCAACTGGCTGTCCTTGCTGCCCCTGCGGTTGTAGCCAGCGGATCCCGCATCAAGGTCATGCGCTTCCTGGCATGGCACGCACAGCCGCACACCTGGCATCGCCTTGCGGCGTGCTTCCGGGATCAGTGCATCGCAATGCAACCGCGCGGGTCGTCGCGCCGCGATCGTCAGGAATGCAACGCGATCAACGAAACCCGCAGGCTGGCATCTTCAAGCAACTGGCGCAGGCGTCGTTCAATCTGCGGCAGGTCATGAACCTGCTGCGGCCCATAGAGCGAATAGATCGGCCGTTCAACGGCACCGAGCCCGCCCGGGATATGCCGGCTGACTGCGACTTTCGAGGTCTGGCAGGCGCGCGCCCACAATGCCTGCAACGCACTCGGGCTGATGCTCTGGTCGTTGCCCAACGTGAACTTGAACAATTCGATCTGGGAATTCATCCGGCTACTCATGTCGGGCATTCGAGTATGCGCGTTTTGAGATTGGCGCGCGCGGTGTTCGTGCGCGTCAACACGCCATGGCGACGAAATCACGGTATAACTGAGCCTTCCATTGGAGCCCCCCATGACCGTCATCCGCAGCCTGGCCACGTTGGGTCTGATCGGCACCCTCGCATTTGCATCCGCCGCGTTCGCTGCACTCAAGGTCGGCGCCACGGCCCCCGATTTCAGCGCCCCGGCCTATCTCGCCGGGTAAACCGTTCACCTTCAATCTCGCAGACGCCTTGAAGACCGGGCCCGTCGTGGTCTATTTCTTCCCCGCCGCGCACACCGCGGGATGCAACGTCGAGGCGTCGCTGTTTTCGCAGGCCATCGAGAAATTCAAGGCCAGGAATGCGACTGTGATCGGGGTGACCGCCGGCAACATCGATGAGCTCGCGGACTTCTCGAAGGAAACCGAGCATTGTGGTGGCAAGTTCGCAGTGGCGGCTGACCGCGGCGCGAAGATCGCCAGCCAATACGATGCGCTGCTGAAGCTCAAGCCGGGCTGGTCAGACCGCACTTCGTATGTGATCGGGCAGGACGGGAAGATTGCACACGCTTATTCGGCAATGAATCCGAACCAGCACGTCAAGGAAACCCTCGACGCGGTAAGTGCGCTGGCGTCGAAGTAGCCCCCCGGCCCAAGCCGATCGCATCCTCGACCCGATACTGGCATCAACTGCTCCACGGGTTCTGCACGGACACGGGTTCAGGTTTGGCCAGGGCTGGCTATGTGCACGCGCACAGCCGATGCCGGAATTGCTTCGGAACTACGCTTGAATACGTCATGGCTGCGCGCCTGGTTGGGGCGCTGACAGCGGCATTGCACGTGTTTTCAGCGACCCTGCAAGGCGCGTGCACTACACTAGTTACCCCCGAGCAAGCAGGTTGAATGATGGCAAAGCCGAATTATTCCTTCGAAAAGCGCCAGCGCGAACTGGCCAAGCAGAAGAAACAGGACGAGAAAGACGCGAAGAAGCGTGCCGAGCGCGAAGCCGCCAAGGCTGCAAAGGGCGAATCGGATCCGTCTGCTTCGAATTGACAGCAAGTTGCAGCAGCCCGCTCTCTAGCGCGGCAACAGGTTGGCCAGTTCGGTATTGCGCTGGAACTCGAAGATCAGGTGGGTCTGGATGTGCGCCACTTCCGGCCGCTCGGTGAACGCGGCCAGGGTGAAGTCGCGCATATGCTGGCTGTCGCGCACGCCGACATGCACCAGGAAATCCTCGGCACCTGCGACATGGTAGAAGGCCAGCACCTCGGGCAACGTGCGCAAGTGGGCGTGGAAACTGTCGAGCAGCTCGCGCGAATGGCGGGTCATGCGCACCGCGACCAAGGCCTGCAATCCGATGCCGACGGCCTCCGCCGCGACCTCGGCATGGAAGCCCTGCAGCACGTTTGCCTCGCGCAACCGGCGCACCCGTTCCAGCGCGGTCGAAGGCGCAATTCCCGCATGTTCGGCGAGATCCTTGTTGGCCAGCCGTGCGTTCTTCCGCAACAGCCTCAGGAGTTCGAAGTCGATTCGGTCAAGTTCCATTGAATCGAGCATAAACGAAATATTATTCGTGCATGGAATGCTGTATCGCAGCATGTTTCATGATTTGCGGATCCAGCCAAATCAGGTACACCATGTCTGCCACCACGCCAAACGCCTTCGAAACCCGCACCGTGCATGCAGGCCGTGAGGACTTCACCAGCCTGGGCGTACATGCACCGCCCATTGACTTGTCGACCACCTATCCGGTCCCCGACCTCGACATCGGCACTGCCAGCTTCGATGCACTGGTCGCCGGCCAGGCCAGCGCAGCCAATCCGATCTATGCGCGCCTGTACAACCCGACCGTGGCCCGCGTCGAACGCGCGCTGGCTGATCTGGAAGGCACCGAAGCCTGCGTGGCCTATGGCTCCGGCATGGCGGCACTGACCGCGCTGTTGGGCGCGATGCGCATGCAGGGTGGTCGCCATGTGCTGGTGGTGCGGCCGTTGTATGGCACCTCCGACCATCTGCTCGCCTGCGGCCTGACCGGGTTGGATGCCGAATTCGTGCGTGCGCATGAAATCGCCGGCAAACTTCGCGATGACACCGCATTGGTCATGATCGAAACTCCGGCCAATCCAACCCTGGACCTGGTCGACATCCGCGCCGTGGTCGCGGCAGCCGGCAACGTGCCGGTGGTGGTTGATTCCACCTTCGCCACGCCGGTGCTGCAGCAACCTGCCCTGCTCGGTGCACGCTATGTATTGCACAGCGCGACCAAGTTTCTCGGCGGCCATGGCGACGTGATCGCCGGCGTGCTGTGTTGCAGCGAGGCTGACGCCGCACCACTGCGCCAGGTGCGCGCCGCCACCGGCGGCTTGCTGCATCCGCTCGGCGCTTATCTGCTGCATCGCGGCCTGCCGACACTCGCACTTCGGGTAGAGCGCGCACAGGCCAATGCCATGGCCATCGCCGAACGTCTGACCAATCATCCTGCGGTCGCCAAGGTGTTCTATCCGGGCCTGGGTACCGTTCGCAACGCCGAACTGGTGAACACCCAAATGCGCGGTCCGGGCTGCCTGATCGCGTTCGAGTTGCACGGCGACCACGCTGCGGCAGCGCGGGTGATGGCATCGGTCAAGCTGATGACGCCGGCGGTCAGCCTGGGCTCGGTGGACACCCTCATCCAGCATCCCGCCGGCCTGACCCATCGCGTACTGGACGAGGCGACCAGGGCCGCCACCGGGATCACGCCGGGCCTGCTGCGACTGTCGGTCGGCATCGAGCATGCGGACGACCTGTGGCAAGACTTGTCGCAGGCGCTGGATGCGGTTTAGGCAATGGTGACCTGCATCAAGACCAACCATGTGCAGTGGGTCCATCATCGAATCTGGCATTGCAACTGAGAATTATTCACATACTCTTTCCACTGCCCATTACACACTCTTACCCCCTACAACTGGAGTTCCCCGTCATGCATATTCTTCGCACTGCGCTTCTGGCGACTGCCTGCGCGCTGGCACTTGGCGCATGCAGCAACAACACCGCACCGCCGGCTGAACCCGTCGCACCGGCCGTTGAAACAGTACCCGCAGCACCGGTCGAGGCAGCGCCTGCAGCTGAAGTCGCTCCGGCCGTCGCTGCAGCTGCTGGCAAAGGCGCTGCAGTCGTAAGCAACTGCGCCACCACGATCGCTGGAAATGACGCGATGCAGTTCGACGTCTCATCGATCAGCGTGCCGGCCTCCTGCGCGCAATTCACCATCAACCTGAGCCACTCCGGCAAGATGCCAGCGGGGGCAATGGGCCACAACGTCGTGATCAGCTCAAAGGCGGATATGCAGGGCATCGCCACTGCAGGCATGACTGCCGGCCTTGCCAATAATTACGTCAAGGCTGATGACGCCCGCATCATTGCCCATACCAAGATCATCGGCGGCGGCGAAAACACCTCGGTGACGTTCGATACCAGCAAGATCAAGGGTGTTGGTCCGTATGAATTCTTCTGCAGCTTCCCGGGCCACAGTTCGATGATGAAGGGCACGATCAGCGTCGAGTGATCCACTACATCGGTATTCCTGGCCGAATGAGCCAGTGAACCTTGCGGCGAGCATGGCACCCACCATGCTCGCTACACTGTTTGCCCTGTTCACCGGCTTTTCCCGATGCCTGACCCCACTTCCGACCCACTGCGCCTGAACCAGCGCGTAGCTCAATTGTTCGGTTGTTCGCGCGACGATGCCGAACACTACATACGCAATGGGTGGGTTACCGTGGATGGCGTGGTAGTGGAAGCGCCGCAACATCCAGTCACCGTCGAGCTGGTCAATCTGCACGGCGGCGCTCGCCTTGAACCGGTGGAACCGGCGACGATACTGCTGCACAAGCCCAAGGGTTACGACGCGATCAGCGGCGCGAACCCTGCCGCTGCGCTGGTGACACCGGACACGCACTGGACCGATGACCCCTCCGGCATTCGCCCGCTGCAGCGCCATTTCCATCGCCTGACCCCACTGGTGCCACTGGATGCCGAGTCCACCGGCCTGATGGTCCTGACCCAGGACGGTCGCGTATGGCGACGGCTGAGCGAGGACGGCGACGAAATCGAACACGAATACCTGGTCGAGGTCAGCGGCGCGATCGCGCCCTATGGCTTGCGCAAGCTCAACCACGGGTTGCACTACAACGGTCGTGCGCTGCCGCCGTGCAAGGTCAGCTGGCAAAACGAGATTCGCCTGCGCTTCGCGATCAAGGGTGTGCAAGGCGGCCAGCTGCGCGACATGTGTGCGCAGGTCGGGCTCGATGTCGTGGCCATCCGTCGCCTGCGGATCGGCAAGGTGCCGATCGGCAAGGGTCCCGATGGCGCGATGCCGCCGGGTCACTGGCGTTACCTGCCGGTTGGCGAACGGTTCTGACAGCCAGGCGGACGGCAACGCCTGCCTGCACGGCTGGGTATCAGGCCGTACCCAGACTCGGACAAACGACCTGCAGGCAGGCGTGGAGATGCAGCTTCTCGATTTCACAGATCCGCGCGGCTCGACCTCGGTTAATCTGGCGCTCCCATCGCAGGGAATGCCCCCATGTCCGCCCGACTGGTCGAGATCATTGTTCCCGATGCAGAAGTCACGCGTGCCAGCACCCTGATCGCACGCCACTCCAGGCGGCACTGGCAGGAAAGCGTGCCCGGTGCCGGTGAGAAATTTTCCTGCATCGTCCAGAAACGCTATGTCGAGCGGCTGCTTGCCGATCTAAATGCGAGTTTCGGTGCGATGGAAGGGTTCTCGACCATTGGTCCTGCAGCTGGAAGCCGTGTTGCCGCCATTGGACGAATCGGTGGAGACTGCCCTGCCCTGTTCGCCCGACTTGCCTGCTCCGACGCGCCTGGAACACTTCTTCAGCCGTGACCGGATCAGCACCGACGAGCTGTATGACGACATCGCCGACAGTGTCCTGGTCCGCCCCGCCTACCTGCTGACGGTGGCGTTTTCGGCGATCATCGCCGCGCTCGGAATGCGCAGCGGACAGACCGCCGTGGTCATCGGCGCCATGGTCATAGCACCATTGCTCGGGCCGACCATGGGCATGGCACTGGCCGCCACGGTAGGCAACTGGCAGCTGGGCCGCCGTGCACTCGCAACCCTCGGGGTTGGCGTGGCCGTCGTGCTCGCGCTCACGGTCATGCTGGGCCACCTGATCGCGATCGACGTCAACACCCCGGAGCTGCGCAATCGCGCGCTGGTGCAGCCTTCGGATATTGCACTGGCACTGGCCTCGGGCGCCGCAGGTGTCCTGGCCTTCAGCCAGGGCGCATCACTCGCGCTGGTCGGGGTGATGATCGCCGTTGCACTGGTGCCGCCACTGGCGGCTGCGGGGTTGTTCTTCGGTAGCGGGCATGGCTCGTTGGGTGCTTCCGCGCTGATGCTGTTCGCCACGAACCTCATCTGCATCAACGTGGCCGGGATCGCGATGTTCCTGATCCAGGGACTGCCACCGCGCAACTGGCGCATGACCGGCGGCATCCTGGCGGTGTGGATGGCGATCCTGCTGATCTTCATTGCCCTGGTGGGTGGGTGGGCGGTTCTCGGAGCCAACCCCTTGCATCGCGTTCACGGTGATTCGCCCACAACTGCCGGGATGGCGGCGGTGAGTGACTACTCCAACGCGAAATCCAGCGCAGCGCGTACCGCTGCCACTTGCGCGTCGTTGCACTGCTGGGGCGTCGCGCGTGGACTGTCTGGATAAACCTCGGTGGTGGTCTTGTAGCGCGCACCGGTAATCCCCGCGCACAGGCCCAGCGCCTCCAGTGCGTATTCGATGACGCCCGGCGCGACCACGGGTGAGCCGATAATCTCGCCTTTGTCATCAGCCGGTGCGATATGGGTGACCTTCGCGACGGCATCGATCATCGCCTGCTGGAATGCGGGTTGCGGCGCCTCGCTGTCGTCGACCAGGTAGAAACCGTCGGGAATCAGGTCAGGTTCGAACGGCTTGCCGTCACGCGCGGCCAATGCCAGGCGAAACTCGGACTCGTCGGTGTCGGTGGTTTCATGCAAGTCGATGTGCATGAGCACGCACTCGCGGAGCGGCGCAACCAGCCGCATCAGGGCGGCTGATTCCTGCGCCGGGCTGTCGGCGTGGAAGCAACGGTTGGGATCGAGTGCATCCGAGTTCCAGCGCTGGATCCGCTCGTAACCCCATGGACTCACGCAAGGTGCCACCAGCAGATTGATCCGCCCCGCATAGTCGGCCGCATGCTGTTCGACGAACTGCAGCGCACCGTGTACGCCGCTGGTCTCGTAGCCGTGCACGCCACCCGTCACCAGCATCACCGGCAGGTCATCCTGCCAATCGCGGCTCCTGATCGCGAACAACGGCAAGCGACCCGCCGGGTAATCCAGTTCGCCGTATTGCTCGACGTCGAACTCGGCGCGAAGGCCGTCGATGACCGCCACCACGTCATCGGCATAGCTGCGCTGCACGCGTTGTCTTGCACGCCATTCAGCTTTCTCGGCTTCGCCCCAAGGCTGGCCGGGTATACCAACTGGATAGCTGGAAACAGTCGTCATGTCATCGGGCCTTCGGTGTCATCAAGTCAGAAACGTGTGCTTGGCATTCAATGGGCCGGCCCAGCCTCGGGCAGCAATGGAATCACCAGGCTTCGCCCGGGATCACCGGTCGCTCCGGTGCGCATGTTCGGCGGGATATGGCCGACATCGCCGATGGCAATCACCTTGAAGTGGCCATCGGCTTCCACACGAATAGTGGTGATGCCGGCATGGCCCACCGACATCTCCAGCCAGGCCGAGGTCTCCACGCCCAGCGCGCGGGTGACCATATAGCGGATCACGTTGCCATGGCAGACCAGCATGTCGGCCTGGTCGCCGGCGGTGGCTGGCCTGAAGAAGCGGGCGAACACGCGATCGAGTTGATCCTTGCAGGCGATGAGATCGGCAGGCTTTTCGTCCTGGGTGACCTCGGTGCGCCGGGTCGGCGGCGTGCACTCGGCAAGATCGTCGACGACTTCGAAATGCCGGCCCGGGAAATCGCCGGCGATGACCGCCGAGGTATCGCGTGCGCGCTGCATAGGACTGGAATAGAGATGATCGAAATGCAACGGCAGGCCGTGCAACGCAGCACCGGCCAGATGCGCCTGCGCTACCCCAAGCGGCGACAGTTGCGGACCGATCTTCTCGTCGATTGCAGGGTCGGCCGCGTAGTTGCCATGACGCACCAGCACAATCGTGCGCATCGCCGGTGCTTCCGGCTCAGCGGCAGGCGCCGGTACGCTGATGGCGAATGCAAGGAAAACGCAGCCCAAAGCCAGCAGAGGTCTGTTCATGAACCAAGTATCGCAAACAATCGAGCGTAACCGGAACGCCGCGATTATCCCTCGGCTTCGGCTTCCACTTTTGCCTGCCTGCCCTGTTCGCGGATCAGCGCTTCTTCGCGGGCATCGTTGATCGCGTGGCGCACGCTGTCCAGGTCAATCGTGGATTCATCGTGCACGAAGAAGCCGGTCAACTCGGCGTCGGGCAGCAAGCTGCCGGCCTCGTACAAGGCCCATAGCTCCTCGCCGTACCAGGTGTCCAGCAAGTCGGGCGCAAACCGGCCCAGGCTTGCAGTGAGGTTGTTGACGTCGCGCAGCAGCATCGCGCGCGCAGCGTTGTTGCCGGCGGCACTGACCACCTGCGGGAAATCGATGACCACCGGGCCGTCGGGCCCGACCAGCACGTTGTAAGCCGACAGGTCGCCGTGGATCAGGCCGCAACACAGCATCTTGACCACTTGCCGCACAAGGATTTGGTGATAGTCGCGGGCTTCGTCAGCCGTGAGCTCGACCTCGCCCAGTCGCAATGCCGAGAAACCGCCAGCATCCGTGACCAGTTCCATCACCAGCACGCCGTGGAAGTAGCCGTAAGGCTCCGGCACCCGCACTCCGGCTTCGCGCAGCTGGTAGAGCGCATCGACCTCGGTGTTCTTCCAGGCGGCTTCTTCCTGCTTGCGGCCGTACTTGCTGGCCTTGCCGACCGCCCGCGCCTGCCGGCTGCCGCGCACCTTGCGCCCTTCCTGGTACTGCGTGCGCTGCTTGAAGCTGCGTTGCGCCATGTCCTTGTAAACCTTCGCGCAACGCACGTCGTCGCCACTGCGCACGACATACACCGCGGCTTCCTTGCCACTCTTGAGCGGGCGCAGCACTTCGTCGATGACGCCGTCATCGATCAGCGCCTGCAGGGCTTCTGGGGTTTTCATGGGATCGGGGGGTGCGGGCGCTGGCGACGCGGAACGGGCGTGCATTGTTGCAGCAAACCCCACCGCTGGTCGTGATCAATCACTGGACGGGCCGTGGGCCATGCCCAACACCATTGCCCCGCTGTACCCTGCATCATCCTTTTCGAGCCTGCCGCATCGATGTCGCGCTATTCAGGCCCACTCCTCACCCATGCGCTCGCCGATGGCTTGCTCGTTGCACGCGATACAGGTGCAGGCACCTGGAACGGCTCGTTCGACCTCGGCCTGTCGAATGACGATGTCACGTTGCACGCGGAGGCCTGGGAGTGGCGGGGCCAGCACCATCCCTACCCGGCCAGACTGAAAGACCGCACGATCTATTACCGGGATGGCGAGGACTTCACGCCAGTGTCGCGGTATGCGGGGACGCTGATCAAACTGGTGCCGACCGACTGGGGCGCACCCACGTTCGAGATCGACGGCATCAAGATGTTGCCGACTTCGAAGGAATCGCCGCTTGATGACGCGCGCCGCAAGGTGGCGCTGGTGCAACCGCAAGGCAAGGTCGTGCTGGATACCTGCGGCGGGCTTGGCTACTTCGCCGCATGCTGCCTGGATGCCGGCGTGGCGCGCATTCATTCGTTCGAAAAGAATGAAGACGTGCTGTGGCTGCGCACGCTCAACCCTTGGTCGCCGGACCCGGAGGCACCCGCCAGTGGCGGCAGATTGCAGCTCAACCATGGCGATGTGACCGCGGCCATTCTCGATATTGCCGATGCCAGCATGGATGCACTGCTGCACGACCCGCCACGCTTCGGCATCGCCGGCGAGTTGTATTCACTCGCGTTCTACGAGCAGCTGGCGCGCGTGCTGCGACGTGGTGGCCGGCTATTCCATTACACCGGCAGTCCGAACAAGCTCACCAGCGGCCGCGATGTGCCACGCGAAGTCCAGAAGCGGCTGGAGAAAGCCGGCTTCAAGGCAGAACTTGCACTGGACGGCGTGCTGGGCACAAAACGCTAGCAGGTGCGACCTGCCTTGCTGCGGCTACGCATGGAATTAAACGACGACTGATCCAGGTCAATGGCGATCAACGGCATCGAGGTCATGCTGGAACCCCGAAATCACGATCCGAACCGCATGGACACCTTCAGGCTGAATCCAACGAGAAGAGTGGTCTTGCCTTCAATCGAAATCGATTCGGCACTGGTCGCGCCCGGGCTTGGATTGGATGCCACCGAATTCCAGCGCTTGCTCGACAACGGCAAGATCAGCGTGCTGTGCGAGCGCGGAACTGATGAAGATGCCGGCCAGTATCGGGCAAGTTTCTACCTGGGCGATCGACGGGTAAGACTGCTTGTGGATGCCGATGGCCGCCTGTTGCAGGATCCCGACGTGTGGGACACCGCAGCCGGCAAGCAAACCCGTTAGAGCATGCGCTTCAGCGTGTCGTCCTTGCGCATCAGGTGGTGCCACAGGGCTGCCAGCACATGCAGGCCGATGACCCAGTAGAAAACGTCGCCGATGGTGCCGTGCAGGTCTTCCAGGGTGTGGGCCAGATCTTTGTTCTCTGCCAACAGGGCGGGCAGCGTGATCCCGGTAAACGGAATCATCAGGTCCTTGCCATCCGACCAGGCGGTGGCCAGCCCAAGCATCGGCATCACCAGAAAGAACAGGTAGAACGCCACATGCAGCGATGTGGCCGCGAGCGCATTCCAACGATCCAGCGCAGGCGCCACCGGCGGCGCGCCATGACGTCGGCGTATCGCCAAGCGCCACCAGGCCAACACGAAGATGGTCAGTCCGGTCCAGAAATGTCCCTGCACCATCGCCGTGCGCTCGACGCTGCCGCGGGGAAACAATCCGCGCTGCTCGATCAGCACATAGGCCACGACAACCAGCAGTGCCATCAGCCAATGCAGGCGGCGCAGGGCGGGTGTGAAGCGTTGCACGACGTTCATTCGGAGGACTCCTGTACCAACACATCGGTTCGTTCGACGATCAGCTCCTCGCTCAGCGAGTCTTCGATGGAAAGGCGCTGCGCGTCACGTCCACTGCCGTTCGCGGATCGCGTGAGTTCATCATGATCCCACGCTGACTGTACATCACGCCAGCCGACCGTCACCCGGAAATCCCATTGCTCGTTGCCGGCGCTGGTCCTTGGTTGGGTCATGCGGATCCACAGGATGCGGCCCTTGGCCTTCTCCGCCTGAAGTGCCGGCAGCTTGTTCTTGCTGAACAACGCGATGAACTGGCTGGTCTTGCCAGGCCTGACCCAGAAGGTGTGCTCCATCACGAACGGCCGGCCCTGCTGGGCGCCTGCAGCCAACGTTGCAACGAGCATCAACAGTGAAACAAGGACAATCGCGTAGCGTCGCATCAATGCGCTCCCTGCACATGGCGTCAGGACCGGGGACAAACCAGCCTGCCGCCGTGCAGGATAAGCCATGCCGAAGGAGCATCGCCCGAGCGACGTGCATTTTCTGATGCATTTCAGCACTCCCGCAACGCATTGCGGAGGTGCAGGACTTCAAATCCGCTTCACGCAGCCGCCATCCCCAGCCCATGTCGTTCGGGCATCGTTGCCAACCATGCCAAACACCGGAAACAGCATGCAGGCCGATGCAGGAAACAATGGATCCGAACCCGGATCCGCATTCGACTTCGACGTGGTCATTGTCGGTGCCAGCTTTGCCGGTGCCGCCTGCGCGATTGCCGCCGCCCAACGTGGACTGCGGGTATGCGTACTGGAGCGCAAGCGCGATCCAGGCGACAAGCTGAGCACCACCGGCATCATCGTCAAGGAAGCCGCTGAGCACACCCTGCTGCACCGGCTGCCCGCGCACATGACCCGGCGCATCGAGGCGGTGCACTTGTATGCACCAAGCCTGAAACAGGTGGCATTGGCCGCACCCGGCTACTACTTCCTGGGCACCGATACGCCTGCGGTCATGCGCTGGCTGGCCGAGACGATGCGCGCGCATGGGGTGGACCTGCGACTGGGCTGTGCCTTCACCGAAGCCGAACGCATCGAAGAGGGTTGGCGCATCCATGGTGCAGGAAGCACGCGTTACCTGGTCGGTGCGGATGGCGCGCGCTCGCGGGTGGCGCGGCGTTGCGGCCTGGGTGAAGTGCGCGAGTTCCTGTACGGCATCGAATACGAATTCCCGGGTGCGCGACTGGCCATGCCGGATGCCCTGCACTGCTTCATCAGCAAGCGCTATGCACCCGGTTATATCGGCTGGCTTGCGCAAAACCCAACCGGCGTGCAGGCCGGGTTGGCCCTGCGCCACGACCCCGCCAACGCACGCGTGCCGGATATCGACGGCTTCCTGCTGCGCGTGGGCATGGCTGGTGGCTTGCCACGCCATCTCAGGTCCGGCTCAACCCGTGCCGGCTTGATCCCGTGCAGCGGGCCGGTGTCCATGCTTGCGCGTGATCGCGCGATCCTCACTGGCGATGCCGCGGGCATCGTCTCGCCGGTCACTGCTGGCGGCATCCATTCGGCCTGGGACCACGGCTGGACAGTGGGACGCGGCATCGCCACGCGTCTGCGCGATAACGGACCGCCACCGGAACAGGTCGCCATCGATGCCGCACCGCGCTTTCGCACCAAGCGCGCCCTGCGCTGGGCCTACGACCGCCTGCAATTCGATTGGCCGTTCGACCTGCTGCTGCATTCGCCTCCGCTGCGCTGGGCGGCGGAACAGGTGTACTTCCACAAGCGGCGCTGCTGATGGCAAAGCACAGCAGCCGTCTCAATCCGTCTCGCCACCCTGCAGATCGTCCGCACTGTAGTCGTAGGCCAGCAGGTCACCCGGCGTGCACTCGAGCACCGCGCACAACTTGGCCAGCGTGCCGAACCGGATCCCCTTGACCTTGCCGCTGCGGAACAGCGACATCTGGGTCTCGCTGATACCGACTTGCGCAGCAAGTTCGCGCGCCTTCATGCCGCGCCGACCCAGCATTTCATCGAGCGTCACCCGGATCGGCATCAGACGATCTCGTCCAGTTCGGCCTGCAGTGCGCGTGCCTGATCGACCAGGCGCGCAAGCAGGATCAGCGCCGTGCCGACCACGCCGAGCACGATGCCGGACAGGTCGAAATACAGGTAGCTGCCATGCCCGCCCGCGAGCACGCGGGTCAGGTTGGTCACCACGAAGACATTGAGCAGCGCACCGACCAACACGCCAATGCCGATCTGCCGCATCGCCCGTGCCACGGTCGCATGGAACAGACGCCCGCCGGCAAGATCGGCCAGGGCGCGTTGCACCGCCCACAACGCCCACAGGTAGCCGAGCGCGGGCAGTACCGGAACCAGCATCAGCATGGCTTCGCGGCTGCCATTGCCAGCCGGAATCTCCTGCGTGTGCCAACTCGGCAGGCCAATCAAGCCCAGCAGCGGCATCGGCGCCAAACCGAAGAACACTACGAGGGTGGCAATGCGCAGCAATCGGCATTGGGCTTGGAAACGGTCGGGCATGGGCATTGTCAGGGACTCGTGGCAGTCAATCGTGGCGTGGTGAAATTTAACCTTGACTTAAAGTTTTCAGATGAATTACTTTATCTCTTACTTAAATTTACCGCAGATTCCAGCATGTCGCACGCCATCGAAACCCAGGGCCTCACCCGCCGCTTCGGTAACCGCACCGCGGTCGATGCCGTCAGCTTGACCGTACCGGAACGCAGCATCTACGGTTTTCTCGGCCGCAACGGTGCCGGCAAGACCACCACCATCAAGCTGCTGCTGGGCCTGTTGCGCCCGGATGCCGGCAGCGCACGCGTGGCCGGCATCGACATCGCCCGTGATCGCATGGGCGCCGCACGCAAGGTCGGCGCATTGCTGGAGGCGCACGGCTTCTACCCGAATCTGGCCGGCCGCGAGAACCTCGACCTCAGCCGTCGCCTGCTCGGCCTGCCGGCCAGCGAAATCGACCGTGTGCTGGAGGTGACCGAACTGACCGCGCACGGCCGTCGCCGCGTCGCCGACTACTCGCTGGGCATGCGCCAGCGCCTGGGACTGGCTCGCGCGATGCTCGGTGCGCCGCCGGTGCTGATCCTGGACGAACCCACCAATGGGCTGGACCCGGAAGGCATCGCCGACATGCGTGGTTTCTTGCGCGAACTGCCTGCGCGCACCGGTGCCACCGTGCTGCTGTCCAGCCACCTGCTGGGCGAGATCGAACAGACCGCGACCCATATCGGCATCCTCAGCCAGGGCCGGCTGGTGCTGGAAGGCGCGCTGGACGAACTGAAGGCCGGACTGGCCTCCGAGGTCGCGGTTGAAACCGACACGCCAGAGCGCGCCATGGCGATCGCGCGCGCAGCATGGTTTCGATGTCGCCCAGGCCGACGATGCACTGATCGCCCGCTTCGCGCCCGGCGAGGAAGCCCGCGCCGGCACCGCGGCGCTCAACCACGTGCTGTGCATGGCCGGCATCCGCATCCATGCGCTCGCCCCGCGCCAACGCACGCTGGAAACCCTGTATCGCCAGGCAGCGCTGTCTGCCACGCCTGCGCCTTGCCCTGTCCTGATCGGAATCTGCCATGTCAATGCATCCATACGCCCCGCTTCGGCACCGCACTGGCGGTCGAAGCCTACAAACTGCGCCGCTCGCTCGCCCTGCTGCTGGCAGCGGTCGCGCCGCCTGCTGATCGCCGTGTTCGTGTTCTTCAACCTGCTGCGCATCGACAGCGGCGGCCCATGGGACATCGACGCTGCAGATCGACCGCCGCGATCTGGGCTTTCTTCATGCTGCCGATGAGCGTGACCGCACTCACCGCGCTGGTCGCAAACAGCGAGCACGGTCCGCGCGCCTGGGATCACCTGCGCGCCTTGCCCTGCCGCGCTGGCATCTGTATGCCGCAAAGGCGACCTGCGTGCTCGGCGTGGTCGTGGCCGATGAGCCTCGCGCTTGCATTGCTGACCTCGTTGGCGGTGCAAGCGGCAGGCTGGTTGAAGCCTGCGATTGCCGCGACCGGCACGCCGGACATCGCGGCCTACCTGCTGCTGCTCGGCCGCATATTCCTGGCCGCCTGGTTGCTGGTCGCCGTGCAGTTGTGGATTGCACTGCGCTACGCGAGCTTCGTGCCGGCGCTCGCGGCCGGCATCGGCGGCACGTTCTTCGCCGTGGTCGCGACCTCGGCGAAAATCGGCGCGTTCCTGCCGTGGCAGATCCCGGTCAACCAGCTCGCCTCGGATCCTTCGCGCGCGCAGCTGGCCTTGCTGATCGGATTTGCCGGCGGCTGCATCGCCTTGATCGCGATGACCTGGCACCTCGGCAGGCGAGAGGTCTTCTGAAGGCCGAGGCCGTCACCTCGGCCAGGCCACACTGTTGAAAATACGGGCTGCAAGCAGCAACACCGGCCGGGTGACCAGCGCGACGGACTCCACCGCCTCGCCGCGACGGGCCAGTGCCGGCCCGGAAACAGGCGGCGACACCACTGTGACGTCGGGCAACGCCTCCAGCGCATCGCGGAGCTGCTGCCAGTTGTTGATCGAATGCAACCGCTGCGCATGCGGCATTTCAAGGACCAGCTGCACCACGCCCGCAGCGGCCGGCAGCACCCTGTTCACTTCATCCGGCGACGGCACCCTGATATGCGCCTGCGTGCCAGGCGGGCGGTCGATGATGTTGTATTGCAGCCCCGTACCGCCGCGGGCGCACCTGACCCGGTTCCACGGCGTGTTCGCGCCCAACGCCAATCTGCGTGCGCAGCTGACACCATCGGGGCACGGCAAACGCCCTCTCACCGACGCGGAATCGACCGAGGCGAGCACAGACCCTCGCACTCCCATTGAGCGCCGTCGCTCGATGACATGGGCGCAACGCCTCAAGCGCGTCTTCAACATCGACGTGAGCACCTGCCTCCACTGCGGCGGCTCGGTGCGCATCGTCGCCGGCATCGAAGAACCCAAAGCCATCCGCGCCATCCGCGCCCACTTCGAGAAGCACGGCGCGCTGGACCAGGCGCACTAACGCCCCGCGCCGCGCGGGCCACCGGCCGTGGCCATGGCCGCGTAATCGCAACATCGGCCACGCCACCATCTGCGAAAACCAACAGCCATCACATGCGGCGACGATCCCGCAGGGGCGCGCTTGGCCTGACGCCGGGTTTCAGTGAGAAATGGCCACGGACGACCAGGCTGCGCGCCCAGCTGATGCCGAAATGGCGCTCGCGCAGGCCCGATTCTTGCCCAAACCGCCGCTTGCGCGGCCGTCGCCTACCCGACAGACTGCAAGATAAAGGGTGTCTGAATTTCCTGTACCTGGAAGAAATTTACTATGAATCACAACGACGCAATCAAGCGAAATGAGGCAGTGGACCTTGACCTTGGTTGGATTAATCAGATTAAAGTCAATCGCAACGCGGCCGACCGTCGTGCCGCCAGTTTGGCCAATCGACGTACTGTGAAGAAGGAATATCAGGCGGCATGGTTGGTAAAAGCGATTCAATGCATCGATCTGACTACCTTGGGCGGTGACGATACGCCAGGTCGTGTCGAACGTTTATGCATGAAAGCTTTGCGCCCGCTGCGCGCTGATCTAATGAACGCGCTGGGGTTAACTGAGTTTTCGACTGGTGCGGTGTGTGTCTATCACGAGATGATCGCGCCGGCGGCCAAAATTATAGCTGGTCGCCTGCCCATTGCTGCCGTTTCGACCGGTTTTCCTGCTGGACTGACAAGCATGGAAACGAAGCTGCGTGAGATTGAGTTGTCAGTTGCCGCCGGCGCGACAGAGATTGATATCGTGATCACACGTCAACACGTCTTGAATGCCAATTGGCAAACTCTGTACGATGAAATGCTAGGCTACCGAAAGGCCTGTGGTGATGCGCACGTCAAAGCCATACTGGCGACTGGTGACTTACTCACACTTGAAAATGTGGCAAAAGCATCTTGGGTTTGCATGATGGCCGGCGCCGATTTTATCAAGACCTCGACTGGCAAAGAAGCCGTCAACGCGACTATTCCTGTTGCGCTAACGATGGTGCGCGCAATTCGCGAATACCACCAACGGTATGGCTTTCAGATCGGATTCAAGCCTGCCGGTGGAGTGAGCACATCTAAAAGTGCGCTGGCCTATTTGACCTTGATGAAGGAAGAGCTAGGGCGCGATTGGCTAGAGCCACATCTATTTCGTATCGGTGCTTCAAGCCTTCTTACTGACATTGAACGCCAAATTGAACACTACGTCACCGGCAATTATTCGGCCGACCACCGCCACACGCAAACTTAATCGTTTCAGCTCACTAACGGGCTCATCATGCCAACAATCAACGAAATTCTCACCACTATGGATTACGGACCGGCACCAGAAAGCCAAAAAGAAGCGCAAGCATGGTTGTCTCAGCATGCACGACGTTTTGGATTGTTTATCGACAACGCTTGGAGTGAAGCGGGTAGTGAAACTTTCGCCACTCACAATCCCGCTACAGGCGTCGAACTGGCACAACTTACACAAGCAAACGCGCTTGATGTTGAGCGTGCTGTCGCTGCGGCACGTCGTGCACAACCGAGTTGGGTTGCGATCGGTGGGCATGGTCGTGCGCGTATCTTGTATGCATTGGCACGACTGCTGCAAAAACATGCGCGCCTTTTCGCTGTGCTTGAAACACTGGACAATGGCAAGACTATTCGTGAAACACGCGACATTGATATGCCACTTGCCGCGCGCCATTTTCACTACCATGCTGGCTGGGCACAATTGCAGTCGGAAGAATTTCCCGATTACCGCGCAGTGGGCGTAGTAGGGCAAATCGTACCGTGGAATTTCCCTTTACTGATGCTTGCATGGAAAATTGCTCCTGCGCTCGCGGCCGGCAATACAATTGTTTTCAAGCCAGCCGAATCCACTTCTATAACCGCTTTACTGTTCGCCGAAATCTGCCAGCAGGCAGGTTTGCCGGCTGGTGTTGTCAATATTTTGACTGGTGACAGTCGCGTGGGTGAAGCAATCGTCCAGCATCCAGACATAGACAAAATTGCGTTCACAGGTTCGACCGAAGTGGGACGGTTGATTCGCAAGGCCACTGCGGGGAGTGGAAAAAAACTGTCACTAGAATTGGGGGGTAAGTCGCCTTTCATCGTGTTTGAAGACGCCGATCTCGATGCTGCCGTCGAAGGCTTGGTCGATTCGATTTGGTTTAATCAAGGACAGGTGTGCTGTGCTGGCTCTCGTTTATTAATTCAAGAATCGATACAGGAGCGATTCCTAGCAAAAGTTCGAACGCGCATGGAAAACTTGCGTCTCGGTTCGCCGCTCGACAAGTCTATCGATGTGGGCGCGATGATAGATTCGGTGCAACAGCAACGTGTTGCCGGCTTGGTGGAAGCAGCGCGTGCCGAAGGCTGCACGATCTGGCAACCTGAATGTGAGATACCAGCAGATGGTTCGTGGTTTCCGCCGACGTTAATCACTGGTGCTTCAACTTCTGCGGCAGTGGCACAAGCTGAAATTTTTGGACCGGTATTAGTAGCAATGAGTTTTCGCACACCAGTCGAAGCGGTGCAATTAGCCAATAACACAGTGTATGGTTTGGCTGCTTGCATATGGTCAGAATCGATCAGCCTCGCGCTCGCCATCGCACCGAAAATCAAGGCTGGCGTGGTATGGATCAACACAGCCAATCAGTTCGATGCTGCTTGTGGATTTGGTGGTTATCGCGAATCAGGTTTTGGCCGCGAAGGTGGCCGTGAAGGCATGTTCGAATACATGATGCCATTGTCAGAAGATGTGCGACCCTCCTCTCCGGTAGTGGAAGTAAATGACGCGATAAAGGAGATGGAGAAAGACAATCCCTTTGGCATTGATCGCACTTTCAAACTGTATATTGGTGGCAAGCAGACTCGACCTGACGGAGCCTATAGCAGGACGATTATGGGCGCAAATGGCGAATTTCTGGCCGATGTTGGTGAAGGAAATCGCAAAGATATTCGCAATGCGGTGGAAGCAGCGCACAAGGCTTCTGGCTGGGCCAGAACAACTGCGCACAATCGTGCACAAGTGCTGTACTACATTGCTGAAAATCTGGCGATACGGGCTGAGGAATTTACTCAGCATTTGTCCAAAATGACCGGCGCCAAGAATGCTGAAAAAGAAGTACAGGCATCGATAGAGCGACTGTTTTATTACGCAGCTTGGGCTGATAAATATGAAGGTCTGGTGCATCAGCCGCCAATGCACGGCATTACTGTCGCACTTAATGAACCGATTGGTGTCATTGGAATTGTGTGCCCAAACGAAGCACCGTTGCTTGGATTTGTTTCACTGGCAGCACCAGCTATCGCGCTTGGCAATTGCGTCGTAGTGGTGCCTTCTGAAATGCATCCACTTGCCGCGCTGGATTTGTATCAGGTGTTCGATACATCGGATCTACCGGGTGGCGTGGTTAATATCGTCAGTGGTAGTGCAGACGAATTGGCACGCACTCTTTCCTCACATTCAGATGTTGATTCAGTTTGGCGGCATGATGGCTCTGCGACCGGTTGTGCCGAAGTTGAAGTCCTCTCGGCCGAGTCGATGAAACGCACTTGGGTGAGTGGCGGCAAAGGGCGCGACTGGTACAGCATAAAGCAGGCTGGTGGGCGAGAAGTGCTCGCACATGCAAGTCAGGTCAAGAACGTGTGGATACCATACGGCGTGTAATTGAATGATTTGTAACGGCAACCAAAGTCGTGAATGATTATTGAATGTCTACGTTTTTTTGTAGTGGACTAATTGAAGAATGTCATTCCTCAGCATAAGGATTGCCATGTATTTGCCACAAGAAATTATTCGAAAGGCGTAGCGGAATCGGATCGTGGCCGTTGATGAAGCGCATCGTTTCACCGTTGCGCAGCGCACCAGGTGCGCCAAAAATCGCGGAGTGACGGAAACGGCGGGCGATGCCACGTGCGTCGAAGACGTGGACGTTGGGTTCCGGGTCAAGCGGGATCGCCATGCGATGACTCCAGTTGTGATGGTTGGCTTATGCCAGTCTCAAGGACGCCTGGCGTCCGTGTTGACGCCGCTCAATTCGCTTGTTCATGCTTCGTGCGAAAGTTCGGGAAACTGCGAAACCAAGGACATACATCCGCATGATCATCTACAGCTGCCACGGTGCCGCCAAGCAGGTCACCGGTTCCTGCCACCTGATCACTTGCAACGACAGCCGCGTGCTGATCGACTGCGGCTTGTTCCAGGGCAGTGAGGAGGTCGAGCGCGGCAACACCGAGCCGTTCGATTTCGATCCAGCGAACGTCGACGCGCTGCTGCTGACCCATGCCCACCTGGATCATTGCGGTCGGATTCCGCTGTTGGTCAAGCAAGGGTTTCGCGGCCGCATCATCACCACTGCCGCCACCCGCGAACTGGCAAGGATCGTGATGCTCGATTCGGCCGGGATCCAGGAAGAGGAGGCGCGGCGGGCACAACGCACCAATCGCCGGAACGAACCGGCTGCCCCGCCGCTTTACACGCTGGACGACGCGCTGCATGCACTGGATTACTTCGCTCCGGACGTGGCCTATGGCGAAACCGTGCAGGTGGCTGATGGCATCAGCGCACGCTTCCTGGACGCCGGGCACATTCTCGGCTCGGCCTCGATTCTGCTTGAAATCGACGACGGCAAGATCCAGCGCAGCATGGTGTTCTCCGGCGACCTGGGCAATCCGGGCCGCCCGCTCCTGCGCGATCCAACGCCCGCACCTGCTGCAGACTACGTGGTGATGGAGTGCACCTATGGCGACCGTCCGCATCGCTCGGTACCGGATTCGGTCGACGAGATGTACCAGGCGATCCGCGAAACAGTGGCCCGTCGCGGCAACGTGGTGATCCCCAGCTTCGCCCTGGAACGCACCCAGGAGATCCTCTACTACCTGCACCGAGGTATCCGCAGCGGTGCGATCCCGCAGCACGTGCGGGTGTTCCTGGATTCACCGATGGCGATCTCCGTCACCGAGATCTTCCGTCGCCACCCGGAGTGCTTCGACAAGAGTTTCCTCGACGAACTGCAGCATGGCGATCCGTTTGCGATGCCGGGCCTGCATTTCACCCGCGAGACGAGCGAGTCGATGGCGATCAACAACATCGACAGTGGCGCAATCATCATCGCAGGCTCGGGCATGTGCAATGGCGGTCGCATTCGCCACCACCTCAAGCACAACCTCTGGCGCGAGCGCTGCAGCATCGTGTTCGTCGGCTATGCCGCCGAGGGTACGTTGGCGCGGCGCATCGTCGATGGCGCCGCCAGCGTGCGCATCTTCAGGGAGGACATCCCGGTGCGCGCGCAGGTATGGACCATCAATGGCTTCTCCGCACACGCCGACCAGCCATCGCTGCTGGCATGGCTGGGCAAGATTCCGCGGCGCAAGGTTTTCCTGGTGCACGGCGAATATGACCGTGGCATGCACGCCTTGCAGGAAGTGCTGGAGCAGCAAGGCGTCGCTTGCCAGCTGCCGGGCCACGACGAGCCGATCAAGATCGACTAGGCGGCCGAGAAATTGTCCCTGGCACCATTCCCGGCGCTTTCTGCCGTGTTTGCCAGACGCGAACGCGCGCCCCATCGTTGTCGCTGTTCGTGGACAATGTACTGGCGGCACGACCACGTGTCCCGCAAGGGTTCAAGAATCGGGCACGACAAACATGCGGACCTTTGTACTGCGAGCGCGGGCGGCACCTACGGATAGCCAGAAACTGTTGGCTTCGGTTGGCAAAGAGGCCCATTCGGAAATCCTGGCGCATACGCTGATGAACGCCATCTTCGTGGCCCAGTCGCATCGCGCGGAGGTGACGGTGTACCTGGTGCTGGAAAGCACCCTGGACTTCTCCCGCACGATCCGCTTCGATGCCAACGCCATGCATGCCATTGGCGGCTTCCACGAACAGGCGCTGCTGGGCAAGGTCGCGAAGGCGCTGGACGTGTCCAGGGGCATGGGCAAGGAAGAAACGCGACCGGTGGAATCGGGCGTGACAGTGCGCACGCTGAGCTTCGAACGGCTGGTGCAGGAGCTGGCCGAAGATCACCAGCTGTTCGTGATGGACCCCAAAGGATCGCCTATGCGTGAACAGGTGTTTGCAGGCAACCCCTGCTTCCTGCTGACCGACCATGTCCCGATGCCGAAAAAGATCCTGCCCAGCCTCGAACGCCTCGGGGCAAAGAAGATCACGCTGGGCAAGATGATGCTGTTTGCATCGCAATGCGTGGTGCTGATCCACCACGAACTGGACGAGCGCCACGCCTGATCAGCCCCCGAAAACCAGCGGACATGCGTCTGTGTGGTTTGAATCCGCATGGTTTTTCCAGCGCGATGACCGGCGCTGTCTTTCACACAGTGCTGAAGCGCGCATCCTTAGGACGGTTGCTCACCCTGCATGGAACGACGAATGAAGATCCTGATGGTCCTGACGTCCCACCGCATGAGGCCAAGCGCCAGCGGGCCACGGGTGCTGACGCTGAAACTCCGGAATCGGGACCCGATCAACCTGCCCCTTGCTTGCGGTGATGGTCGCTGCGATTTACGGGCGCGCCGGTCTCAGCCGCTGGATGCATCCGCCAGGCGCGCGGCAAGCAAGGCATCCATCTGGGTCACCGGTAGTGGCTTGCTGAAGTAATAGCCCTGTGCTTCGTCGCAACCCTGCTCGCGCAGGAACGCCAGTTGCTCGACGGTCTCGACACCCTCGGCGATGGTCTTCAACCCGAGGCTTCTGGACATGCTGATGATCGCCGCCACGATCGCCCGGTCCTCGCCATCGGTGCTGATGTCCTTGATGAACGATCTGTCGATCTTGAGTTTGTAGACGCGGAATTTCTTCAAATAGTTCAGCGACGAATAGCCCGTGCCGAAATCATCGATGGACATGCGGACACCGCGTGCATGCAGATTGTCCATCACCTCGATCGCGCCCTGCGGGTCGTGCATCGCCACGCTCTCGGTAAGCTCCAGTTCGAGCAGCCCGGCCGGCAGCTGCGCATCGGCCAGGATGCTGCTGACCAGGTCGGGCAGGCTGCGATGGCGAAACTGCACGGCCGACAAATTCACCGCAATGATCATCGCTGGTACACCGCGATCCAGCCACTGCTTGAGCTGACGCACTGCCGTACGGATTACCCACTCGCCGATCGGCAGGATAAGACCGCATTCCTCGGCGACGGGAATGAACTCCACCGGGGAAATCGCGCCCAACTCCGGATGTTCCCAGCGCAGCAACGCCTCTACCCCGATGAGCTGGCTCTCGCCGATGGAAAACTGCGGCTGGAATTGCAGGTGGAACTGCTCGTGCTCCAGCGCCAGATGCAGGGCGTTCACCAGTCGCATGTGCCGGGTGGCTTCGGCCTGCATCTCCGCCGTGAAGAAACGGTAGCCGTTGCGGCCCCCTGCCTTGGCCCGGTACATGGCCGTATCCGCACTTCGCAACAGCGACTCCGGGCACTCGCCATCATCCGGA
The DNA here is from genome assembly GCA_963714905.1 of uncultured Gammaproteobacteria bacterium. Lineage (GTDB taxonomy): Bacteria > Pseudomonadota > Gammaproteobacteria > Xanthomonadales > Xanthomonadaceae > Thermomonas. The sequence goes on along the minus strand of CAVQPZ010000006.1, from coordinate 650,975 downwards.
TAGATGGCGATGCCGATCGAGGCAGTGACAATCAGGGCATATTGTTCGAGCTGGTACGGCAGGGCGATCGCCTGCAGCAATTTTTCCGCGGTTGCCGCCGCCGCCTGCGCATCCGTGTCCGGCAGCACCAGGATGAATTCGTCACCGCCACGGCGTGATGCGGTGTCCGACTCGCGCAGCACGGTCTTCAGGCGCGTGCCGACTTCGACCAGAAACGCGTCGCCGACACTGTGGCCCAGCGTGTCATTGATCTCCTTGAAGCGATCAAGGTCGATGAACATCACCGCCAGTTGGCCATTGCCGCGCTTGGCCAGGCTGATCGCGTACTGCAGGTGGTCGGCGAGCAGGTTGCGATTGGGCAGCCCGGTCAGCGCATCGTAATTCGCCAGATACTGGATCCGTTCTTCGGAAAGCCTGCGCTGGGTGACGTCACGACTGATCCCGAGCAGGGACACGATCTTCCCGTCCGCATCGCGCATCGGCGCCGCATGGGTTTCAAGCCAGCGCCGCGTGCCCTTGCGCCCGACGATCTCGAACTCCAGCATGCCGCTTTCGCCACTCATCACGCGTTGGTGCAGCGCCATGAATGCCTGCTGATGCTCTGGAAGCAGGAACGCCGGCAAGCTGCGACCCCTCGCCTGCTCGAGCGAATCCACCTCCAGCATGGCCAGGCCGGCGGCGTTCATGTCGAGCAGCTCGCCGTCCCGCCCGATTACCTTGACGCACTCGGGTTCGGTTTCGATGATCGTGCGCAGGTGCAGCTCGCTCGCTCGCAGTTTTTCATTGCTGAGTTTGCGATCGGCTTCACTGGCAAAGCGATCCAGTGCAAAGCTGATGTCCGCCGCCATCTCGAGCAGCAGATCTTGCGAAGGCTTGTCGAAGGCATCGCGCCATTCCGAATACACCGCCAACGCACCGATCACCACGCCCCGCTGGTACAGGGGCAGCGAAGCTGATGCATTCCAGCCCATGCTGGCTGCGCTTTCCCGCCAGGGCACGGTGCACGGGTCGTGCTGGAAATCCTGGCACCAGTAGGGTCGGTTCTCGCGAATGGACGTGGCTGTCGGCCCACGACTCTCCGGGCCGTCGCCATCCAGCGGAATCTCCAGCGAATGGGCATACGCTTCACCCTCCCCGAACGACGCAACCCGCTGGATCATGCGCGTGGACTCGTCGATCCTGCCAATCCATGCCATGCGCATGCCGCCAAACTCCACCGCGACACGGCAAATCGTCGGAAACAACACCTCTTCGCTCTCGCACCGCACGATCGCCTGGTTGCATTGGCTGAGCGCGGCATACAGGCGCGTCATGCGCTCCAGTGCCGCTTCCGCCAACATGCGCCTGGTGATGTCGAACATGGTGCCCAGCAACACATCGGCACCCGTGTGCGGATCGCGGGCCAGCTCCGCTTGCGCCCGCACCCAGATGACACGCCCGTCAGCGTGGACGATACGGTGAATGATGTCGTATGTGTCCAGCCCCAGGATGACTTTCTGGAGCGCATCCTGCACCATTTCCAGATCGTCCGGGTGGACCACTTTCGCGATGATGTCCGGGCTCGCAAATCCCGCCTCACACTGGAGTCCCCAGAGGCGATACGCCTCGTCCGAGCAGAACATCGTATCGGTGTTCAGGTTCCACTCGAAAAAGCCCAGGCACGCCACCCTCTGCGCCGTGACCAGCCGCGCGTCCATTACCTCCAGCGCCACCCGTTCCCGGTGACGGCTGATGGCAATGGAAGCCATGTGCGTGGCCGCCGCCATCAACCAGAGATGTCTGGGCCCGGGTAATGCCGGGTGGCGGAGGTACATGGCAAACGTGCCCAGCACGCGTCCACTGCCATCCATGATCGGTTGCGACCAGGCGGCCACTAGGCCCAACGGCATTGCCAACGCCCGGTAGTCGTCCCACAGAGGATCGGTCCTGAGGTCCTCCACGTAAACCGCTTCACCCCGGAATGCCGCCGTGCCGCACGACCCTGCATGCGGCCCGATCGGCAGCCCGTCCACGGCGGCGGTGAATTCGGCGGGCAGGCTTGGCGCCGCTCCGTGGCGCACATGCACGCCATCCTCATCCAGCAGCAACACCGAGCCGAGCATGCCCGGTGACTGGCGCTCGATCGCGCTGACCAGGGTCGCCAGGATCAGTGGCAACTCGGCACCGGCGACCATCATTTCCAGCAATTGATTCCGTTGCTCGAGCCATGATTCGGCTTGTTTGCGCTCGCTGATATCGCGAACACTGGCAAATATGACCTGCTCGCCATGCAAGGAGATCGGCTGCGCGTGAATCTCCACGTCAAGCACGCTGCCGTCATGCCGCTGGTGGCGCGATTCGAACTTCGCCCCCTCAGTGTGCATGCCATTGATCCTGGTTGCCGCAGCGCCTCTGATCTCCGGCGCAGCAAGCTCGGCTGCGTTGCGCTGCCTGAGCTCCTCGACGGTGTAGCCGTAGCACTGGGCGGCCGCCAGATTCGCATTCAGGATGCGGCCACCCGGAGCGAGGATGAAAATTGGATCAAGGCTCGCATCGAGGATCGCCTGATTCTCGGCGCCCGGAAATCCTGATGCAGTTTTTTCCATGGATCTCCTGATACTCCGTCAAACGCCACCGCGGGCGAATGCAGGACATGTCGATCAGCAGCTGCACCTGACATCCCCATAGACGTTCAATGGGGAGCAATGCGCTGCCCGGCGCGGCCGAGCGCATGTTCCAGTGCCCACGCTACCAGTAGTCCGGGCCGGATTCCATCACATGGGCGGGCAGGCTTCGCCAGCACGAGGCAACCGGCTCCGGCCGCCCACTGACCCGCTATCCGCGCAACAGGATGGCCGGAAGCGCCATCAGCCCCAACACGAGGAAGATCGCCAGTACCAGCAGGGCCACTCGCGCCGGCTGTGCACGCACGACTGATCCGAATGTCTCCGTGGTGCCCGCACGCTTGGCAGCAGCGTATTCGGCGCGGACACGGACGCCGCGCTGCTGCTGGTAGTCCGCCATCACGCGCCTGGCGTCCGCGAAGTCAGCGTCTTCCGTTACCCAGATCCCGCCTGCCGAGACACCCCAGAAGCTTGGCGTGGTCTCGTAGAACGAAATCCGATGCGTGTCGAGCATCGCGCGTACGTCGTCGGCCTCGTCATCGGGCACGTTTCGCAGGTTCAGGAGCAACTTGGGCATGTCGCACACCATACGGGGACGGAGATACGGGAATGGACAGAATAACGCGCGGCGGAGATGGAACGCGACGCGCTTTCCCACAGGTAGCTGGGCGTATGGTCCACAGCGCAGGAGACAACCCCGTGGCGCATCCCCGAGCAGCTGCACGCCTCGAACGGGAATCGTCACTGACCTTTTCTTGCAGGCCCCTTCCCTGGCGCGATCATCTGGCTGATCAGCTGTGGCTTGTGAAACAGGTAACCCTGTCCGATGAACAGTCCGGTCGACTCGAGCAAATAGTGCTTCTCTTCGACGGTTTCGATACCCTCGGCCACAACCGTCATGCCCAGGTTGCTGCCGAGGGATTCGATGGCGCGCAAAATGCCCTGGTTGCGCGGACGCCGGGCTATCGATGAGATAAGCGAGCGATCCACCTTGAGCTCATCGGCCGTGATGTCGGCAAGAATCGCCAGTGACGAATAGCCGGCCCCGAAATCGTCGATGGACAACCCGACGCCCGCCTCCCGGATCAAGGGCAAGCTCTGCGACTGGAACACGCCCGTCGCCAGGAACGTTTCCTCGGTCAATTCGAGCAGGAAATCACGAGGACGTCCCGTATCCGCGATGCGCCGCACAAGCTTGCGCATGAAGGACGATCTTGTCGCCTGCGATGGCGATATGTTGATGCTGTACCTGACTGCCGCTCCGAACCGGTCATCAAGCCATGGCAGCGCTGCACACAGGTTGTCGAGGACGATGCCGGTGATGCTGTCAAGCATGTCCAGTTCACTGGCGAGCCTCAGGAACCTGGCGGGCGGATGAATGGTGCCCTTGCTGTCCACCCAGCGCACCAGCGCCTCGAACCCAACGATCTCGTGCGTGCGAAGGTCGACCTTCTGCTGCAGGGCACACTGGAATTCATGTTTTGCCAGCGCCTCTCGCAATTGGAACTCGAGCTTCAGACGCTCCGATATCTCGCGCTCCATCGATGGCCGGAAGAAGGTGACACTACCCTTGCACACGGCCTTGCTCTGATACATGGCCGTGTCAGCATGACTGCGCAGCGTATCGTAATCGTGCCCTTGCTCGGGCCACAGCGCGACGCCGATCGAGCCTGAAATGGTGATGTCGTGCCCTTCTATCCTGAAAGGCTCGTGCAGATGCTTGCTGATCCGGTTCACGACGGCAGCGAGTTCTTCGGTGCGCTCGAACGAATCGAACACGACGACGAACTCGTCACCACTGAGCCGTCCGACGATGTCGGTCTGGCGAATCTCGCCACGCAGCTTGTTCGCCACGCTTCTCAAGAGCGCGTCGCCCACTGCATGACCATGAAAGTCGTTGACCCGCTTGAAATCATCGATATCCAGGAATGCGAGAGCAAGCTTCTGACCAGGTTGCTTGCTCGCAATCAGTGAATCGACGAGTTCCTGGACATGCAACCGATTGGGCAGATCGGTAAGTCCATCATGGTTCGCCCGGTAGGTCAGCGCCTCCTGGCTGGTCTTCAACTGCCGGGTCATTTGCTGCAGGCGATGACTTTCCGCTTCGGTCTGGCTGGCGTGCGTGACTGCAAAGGCGTGCGAGGCCAACACGGCACACTTGCCGGCCAGTGCCACATCGCTCCGATCAAAGCCCGGGCAACCATGATCGCGCAGCAGCATCATGAGTCCGCGCCGATTGCGCACACCCAGTGGCAGATAAAGGGTTGGCCGCACGCCATCATCCCCGCCGGTCTCCGGCCAGCCCTCGTCACCCCTCGTGGAAATCGTCGTGACAATACGGCCGGCAAGCACTTTTTCCAGCTTTTCGCTCCGTTCCCAGGACGATCCGACCACGACCGGCTCGTTCGACGCAACGCATTCCAGCCGTTGCGAATCACTCGAATCCATCAGGACAATGGCACCGGTGCAATCAAACACCGGCAACAACGCCGTGAAGACGCCGACGAACGGATCATCCTGCGCATCCGCGTCAAGCATCGAATCCAGTGCCTCGAGCAACAGATTGGCATGCGTGGCCTCGACCCGCAGGATGCCGACCTCCCGGCGCATCGCCACCAGCGTTTCGAGAAGCTCTTCGGATCCTTCCACGACGGCTTTCCGTCAACGTCCGAAGGTGATGGCGGAAATCATCAGATTGCCGTGCGCATTCTTCTCGAGCACCGCCCCCTGTTCGCCGTACGTGAAACACCCCAGGAACGGCATGCCGTCGAAGCTGGATGACACCGCCTCGGAAACCTCGGGCATCTGCTCTCCCACCGCGAGCATGCAGCCCGCGCAATAGACCATCAGTCCACCCGCCAGATTCTCGATGCCGCCTGCAAGGGTTGCCGTCGCTGCCGAGGCAACCCTTCCCGCGCGCATGATCAAGCGGGTCTTTTCCCCGCGCATGCTGTAGAGACGGGTTCCTTCCTCGATGCACGCAAACGTTGAAAGCGCTCGATCGGCCAGGATCCTGTCGGGATGGACGAGAAGGTAATGCGTGACGCCATCGACTTCACCTGCATCGATGCCCAACGGATACATGGTGGTATCGACGAGAATGCTGCCGCCCGTATCGAGTTTCTCCGACAGGACGCCACCAATCCAGCGGTTGTAGACATCCGCCGCCGGCTCGTCGTCAATCGTCAGTATCTGTCGACCGCTTGCCTTCGCGTTCAGCCCGGTTTCGCATGACTGATCGACGCCGACGCGCGTCACGATCCCGCTGCTGCCGCTGGCCGCGTACCCCCCCTGGAACGAAACTCCGATACCCCCGGAAGAAAACAGCACCGCCACCACCAGGCCGTCGTCCATGGGGCCAGCCGGACCCAGCTGACGCCATGCACCCGTCACCTCATTGTCGGCGGAGCTGCCTCCCATGATCGGACATCGGTCACCCACCACGCGCCGCAGACCCTCCATGACGGCTTCCTCCTGCCCGGGCGCCTGATAGATCCAGATCAACTCCGGCAGCTCTCCGGCACAGTCGGCCGCTGCCAGCGCCGCATGCAGCGCCTGTTCGGCCTGGGCTGCCGGGTCCGCACCCAGCCGCACAGCGGCAGCACCATAGTCACCGTCAGCATCTTCGATCAGCAACATGCCGATCGAGCCGGCGCCGCCCAACCCGGCCTCGCTCATGACCCCGCCACAGGACGTGCCCCCGAGCAGCGCCGCGTGCGGAAAGCGATCGCGGGCGTATTGGAATATCAACGCGTCGTCGTGCGCACCGTCGTAGAACACGAAGATGAGCGCCGGATCGATGCCCGAGCTGCCGATGGCACGGTCCAGCTCCGCCAACGCGTCCGCCGTCGAGGGACTCGCCCGAACAAACGACTTCAGTGCAACCATGGGCTCACCCTTGTCAATGACCCGCCAGTGCCTACTCTGTGCGAAAAACCGGGTCAGTTCAACGCGATCTTGCGAGACGAAATCCTACTGCGCGTTCGTTCCAAATTGGCGATGCGTAATTCCGGATAGTCGCGCGCGCCCCTCCGGGTAAATATTCCCAGGAGCCTCCACGCATCACGAAATGCTTGCACTCGATATCACTGGTTGCCCATGCGCTGCCATCTGCCGGGGCATCCTCGTAGCCAGAATGCCAGCAATCCTCCACCCATTCCGCGGCATTGCCGGTCATGTCGTGGAGGCCAAAGGCGTTCGGTTCTTTCTGCCCGACGGGATGGGCCTTGCCACCGCTGTTATCGCCGTACCAGGCGAGTGAATCAATCTCGTTGCCACCGCAATAGGTGTCATTGCCGCCCGCGCGGCAGGCATATTCCCACTCGGCCTCCGTGGGCAAGCGGTACCCGCCTCCATCTACGCTATTGAGCCATTCAATGAACCTGGGGATATCGTACTGGCGCAGGTTAATGACGGGTGCCTCGTCATCCAACGTGTTGTATTTCATGAAATCAGTACTTCGCAGCTCCCTTTGCCCGTCTCGTCCCGTTGCCATGAGGTACTTCTTGTACTGACCGACGGTGACCTCGGTCCTGGCGATCTGGAAGGCTTGGACAGTGACGTCATGCGCCGGATATGCGCTGTTCCACTGACCCGTCGCATCCGCGCGGTTGGTTTCTCCCATCGTGAAGCGACCGGCGGGAATGGCGACCATGGTGATGCCGATGCTGTTGGTGGTTTCCGGTAGCGCTGCTGCCGCCCCCGCGCCCGGCTTGCACGCAGCCAAGCCGAAGGCCAAAACGGGCAGCAACACGCAAGCGCGAATGACAATGGACATACGTAACCTTTCGGTGGGCTTAAAAGCGGAAACTGCGTGTCGCGCCTTGCATCCGTTCACTGGGTTTTGACAAGGCGAAAGCCACTGTATTCCCAGTTGCCGGGATCACCGTCGAACTCGATGTGAACACGAGTTGTCGCGGTCGGAAAATAACCAGACCCCCAACTTCCACCGCGATACAACCGCGCAAAGCAGTCGCCATCGGTCATCCAGGCACTGCCATCCTTTGGCGCACCGCTGTAGTTGCCGTGCCAGCAGTCCTGCACGTACTCGCTCACATTTCCGGTCATGTCGAATAGGCCCCAGGCGTTGGGCTTCTTGCCGCCGACGTCTTGCGGGCGGTTGGATTTCGGGCCGTAACGATGTTGCTGCATCCAGCCCAGGTCATCATGCCGGCCATCGCCGCAATTGACCTTGTGTTGTCCGCCTGCCACGCAGGCGTATTCCCACTCGGCCTCACTGGGAAGCCTGAACTGATTGCCGGAGCTGCTGCCGAGCGCCTCGGCCATGCGCGTGGCTTCTTCCCAGCGAACGCCGGTCACCGCCCGATCTGGCCCGAGATAAGGAATACATTTCTGGCTGCAGGGATTGCTCCCGACGATCTTCTCGTACTGGCGTTGCGTGACCTCGTATTTGCCGAGATAGAAGCCTTTCACACAGACGCGATGAACGGGTTTCTGGTCATCCTCCAGCGCTTCCGAACCCATGTTGAAACAGCCGCTCGGCACCCACACGAATTGCATTCCGGTGCTTGGCTCGACCCAAGCCGAACCAGCCGCCGGCTCAAACGGTTTTCGCCCGTCTGAGAACTTCAAGACCGCAGCAACCAAGATCAGCACCAGGGATCCGCCGACCAGGAATTTCAGCATGGTTTTCGTATTCATGTGTCGAGGATAAAGAAAAACTTCATGCTTGCGCGTGGCATGGGCCTTGGGTGTCACCGCTTGGAAGCGGGGGCGCGGAAGCAGGATCAGAGTGGGCTTTTCTGATGTTGCGCTGCACCGCAACACGGCGATGCCCATTCGTACAGTAGTTCGGCCCACATCAGAGGTGGAGCATCAGGTGCGATTTACACCGCGCCTGGGAGGGCATGCCATGACCTACGATCCGCTCGCCGTTTCGCGCCTGCACACTCTGCAACGCACCGTCCGCCGTACAGTCGCGACAATCCTCGCGCTGGCCGCGTGCTGGACCGGCACCGCTGCCGCGCTCGAATGCGGCACCAACAACGGTTACGCCTGCCAGGGCACGCAGAATCAATATGCCGGCGATTTCAATCCTGGCGTCGGCTACGGCGGCTTCGGTGGCGGCAGTTGCACCGCCACCAAAAACCCGGTGATCTTCATCCACGGCAACGGCGACAGCGCCATCAGCTTCGACATGCCACCCGGTGCGGTATCCGGCTATGCCACCCCATCACGTTCGTCTTATGAAGAACTCAAGGCCGCGGGTTACAACGATTGCGAACTGTTCGGCGTCACCTATCTTTCCGCTGACGAACGCGCGAACCCGCAGATCAACTACCACGAGCCCTATACCTACAACCTGCTCAAGACCTTCATCGACAAGGTCAAGGCCTACACCGGCAAGTCACAGGTGGACATCGTGGCGCATTCGCTGGGCAGCTCGATGGCCTTGGCCATGATCAAGTACAAGAGCTACCAGGGCAGCGTGCGGCGCTTCGTCAACATCGGCGGCGGCCTCCGCGGCCTGCAGACCTGCCTCTACACCGGGTACCAGAACCCGCTGGCGCAAACCTGCAACGCCGAAGCCTACATCTACCCCTACAACTACTACACCTTCGGCCTGTACCCGAGCAGCGGCTACCTGTACTACGGCTACAACCGCTGGACCGGCAGCGGCTCGGGCTCGATGCGCACCTTGCCCGCCAGCTGGACTGCAATCCGCTTCTACACGATTACTGCCGGCCTCCATGACCAGGTGCACTGCTTCACCACCAACTACGCCGGGACCTGCACCAGCGGCGCGTTGTTCAATGCCCGCAGCAATGTCATCGCGCAGGTCGGCGTGGGTTTCGGCAGTAGTGCCTACAGCTACGACTGGAACTGGAGCGACGGCATTCCCTACAACGCGGGCGGCGGCGACACCAGCAATGGCGTCGGCCATTTCCGTTCGCTGGCCAACACCGGCCTGATCGTGCGCAAAATGCTCACCACCACCTGCAGCACCGGTTGCGGCAGTGGCTACGCGGGCGTGAACGGACCAGCGACGAATCTATGAGGCCCTGAAAACAGGGAGCAAAACTGAGCAAAACTGGGGTCAGAGTTGACTTTGCGTTGCCGAGCAACTCTGACCCCGACATGACCTTTCCCCGGGCAACGCTCAGCCCGGCTTGATCGCGATCTTCAGCACGCCATCGCGCTGATGGCCGAACAACTCGTACGCGGCCACGATGTCGTCGAGCTTGAAATGGTGGGTGACCAGTGCGCCGAAGTCCGCGCGGCCCGAGGCCACGACCTCCATCAGCCGGCGCATGCGTTCCTTTCCGCCCGGGCATAGCGCCGTGTTGATGCGGTGATCGCCCAGGCCGGCGGCGAACGCAGACAGCGGGATCGTCAGGTCGGTGGAATACACGCCCAGGCTCGACAGCGTGCCACCGGGCTTGAGCACGCGCAGCGCCGATTCGAACGTGCCCTGCGTGCCCAGTGCCTCGATGGATGCATCCACGCCGCGACCGCCGGTGAGCTTCATCACCTCGTCCACCACGTCGCAGTCGTGGATGTTCAGCGTGATGTCGGCGCCCATCGCCTTGGAGATGCCCAGGCGATGGGCGTTGCCGTCGATGGCGATGATGGTGGACGCCCCCAGCAGCTTCGCCCCGGCCGTGGCGCACAGGCCGATCGGCCCCTGCGCGAACACAGCCACCACGTCGCCGATGCGAATATTGGCGTTCTCGGCGCCACGGAACCCGGTCGACATGATGTCCGGGCACATCAGCACCTGCTCGTCGCTCAGGCCGTCGGGGATCGGCGCCAGGTTGCCCTGTGCGTCGGGCACCAGCACGTACTCGGCCTGGGTGCCATCGATCAGGTTGCCGAAGCGCCAGCCCGCCGTGGCCTTGTAGCCATGGCAGCCGCAGCGTCCGCTTTCGATCAGGTAACTGCCGTCCTGCGAGGACACGCCGTCCTGCGCTGCATAGGAATTGAAGTTCGGGCAGATGGCGCCCGCGATGACGCGCTGGCCCTCGCGGTAACCAGTCACCGCACTACCCAGCTTCTCGATCACCCCCACCGGTTCGTGGCCGATGGTCAGGCCCTTCGCCACCGGGTATTCGCCCTTCAGGATGTGGATGTCGGTGCCGCAGATGGTGGTGGTGGTGATGCGCACCAAGGCATCGTTGGGACCGACCTCGGGGATGGGTTTGTCGGCCAGCTCGATGCGGCCCGGGGCAACGAAAATTGCCGCTTTCATCATGCTCATGGCGTCTTCCTCGGTGGGTTTGAACCGAGACTACTCCGTTGCCTGTCCGGGAACGTGATGCCGATCAGGCGTGGCCAGTGCGAGTTCGCGACCGTCGGTGCGGACCCGACACCACGAGCCGGCGAGCACGGGCGATGTCGGCATGCAGGCACACTACAACGTACTCGCCATCGAGGCGAAGCAAGGCGCTGCGTACAGCGCCAAGGCATGCTTGAGCGATCTCATCCGGGAAGCAAGGGATGTCAACCGATGCCAGGCACGCGGGCAAAAACAGGAGGGATCATGCGCCTTGCGCCTGATACTGGCTGAGGGCCTGCATTGCCTCGATGCCGTACACCATCGATGGTCCGCCACCCATCAATATGGCCACCGATACCGTTTCCGCGATTTCCTCCTTGGTTGCACCCGCCTGCAGCGAATCATGCACATGGAACGCAATGCATCCATCGCATCGAACGGTGATCGCTATCCCCAACGCAATCAGTTCCTTGGTCTTTGTATCCAGCGCTCCAGGTTCCAGGGCGGCTTGGTGAAGTGCGCCAAACCCCTGCATGACTCCCGGGATCGCCACTCCCAGCGTCTCCATCCAGGCGTTGAGTTCGTTGTATTGCGCTGGAAAGTCTTTCATGAGGTTCTCCAATCGTCGGGATCAAGGATTTGGCCCGAATTTGAACACAACGCACTTGCTGGTGCCACGAAGCATCAGGGGCCTGCCGGAACGCCAACGTCAGCCGGCAAATGAACCTGCCCTTTTCGATGCCATCGACGCGGGAATGTATAGTTCGCCAGGCATGGTGGGCACGGTGCCCGGCCACGATTCGCGGAGATGATGTCATGGGTCTTGTTCAAGCAGTGGTGGGTTCGGTCGGCGGAATGCTGGGTGACCAATGGAAGGACTTCTACACCGTTCCGGACGGACTGCCTGCGACGGCGGCGCTGTTTGCCGCGGTGCCACGTGGCACCAATGCAGGGCGCGGGTCGAATACAAGTGGTTCCTCGAACATCATCACCAATGGTTCGAAGATCATGGTTCCCGAAGGCTACGGGCTGCTGCTGTTCCAGGATGGCGCGATCACCGGCTTCGCTGCCGAGCCAGGCGGCTACGAATGGCGGTCGGACGACCTGAACTCGAAATCGATCTTCGCCGGCGACGGCCTGCTGGCGCCGCTCATCAAGCAGAGCTGGGAGCGTTTCAAGTTCGGCGGCCAGCCGGGTTCGCAGCAGGCCGCGTTCTTCGTCTCGCTCAAGGAACTGCCGGACAACCGCTTTGGTACGCAATCCGAAATCTACTGGGATGACGGCTTCCTGGGCACCCAGGTCGGTGCGGTGACGCGCGGCTCCTACACGATGAAGATCGTCGATCCGATCCTCTTTGTGAAGAATTTCGTGCCGGCCACGTATCTCCAGACCGGCCAGGTCTTCGATTTCACCGACATCGACAATGCCGCAGCCAGCCAGCTCTTCAACGAAGTGGTGGGCTCGCTTGCGCCGGCCTTCAGCCTGTACACCAACGACCCGGTCAAGGGCAACCGGATCACCAAGCTCCAGCAGGATTCGGTCGGGTTCGCCAAGAGCTTGTCCGATGCGGTGGAGCATGCCTATCAATGGAAATCCGATCGCGGCCTGGCCATCGTCAAGACCGCCATCATTTCCATCGAATACGACGCGAACACGAAGGAACTGCTCAAGACCGTGCAGCGCGCCGACGCGCTGGCCGGTGCACGCGGCAACTCGAACTTGCAAGCCAGCGTTGCTGCAGGCATGCAGTCGGCCGGCGAAAACGGCGGTGCGGCGGGCATCATGGGCCTGGGCATGGCATCGGGCATGATGGGCGGCATCGGCAGCTTGCAGCAGCCGGTTGCGCCGGCCACGCCGGCTGCCGATGATCCGATTGCCAAATTGAAGAAGGCCAAGGAGATGCTGGATCTCGAGCTGATCACCCAGGCCGACTACGACGCGCTGAAAGCCAAGGCGTTGGGTCTGTAAGCCAGCAACGGCGCACTCATCATGTCGAACGCCACCAATCCGCCACCGCTGACGCCACCTAACGGTCCAGGCTCGCCGCAGGATGTCCCGCCTGCACCCGGCAGTTTTCCGATTGACCCGGAAACGCTGCCAAAACCGATCCGTGATGAACTGCTGGCGCCCGATCCGGTCGCCATCGACACGTCATCGGCCGAACTCAAGGACGGTGCCAACCGCTGCCCGAAATGCGGCGCAACCGACATCCGGCACAAGCCAGGTACCGACCTGTTGATCTGCCTGTACTGCCGCAACGAATGGCATGGCGAAGGGGTCGAGGAGGAGTTCGGACTCGGCGAGGGCCTGGACCAGCTGACCGGCACGGTCATCGCGTCCGGTGCACGGGATATCCAGGCCGACATCGCCAGTCTGATGAGCTACAAGTGCACAGCGTGCGGCGCCGAGGTCACGGTCAATACAGAGACCTCGATGACCGCACGTTGCCACTGGTGCAGGCATGTCTTCGGTGTCAACGAACAAGTGGCGAACGGCGCGGTGCCCGATGCGGTGCTGCCTTTCCACATCAAGAAGGACGATGCAGTGGCACGCATCCGCCAGTTCGTGGGCAAGCGCCAGATGTTCGCGCTGAAAGCCTTCAAGGAGCAGTTCACGCCCGAGAATGTCATCTGCGTCTACCTGCCGTACATGATCGTGGATGGCAAGGCGAGCGCCGACGTCGCTGGCCGCGGCGAGGTCAAAACCCGCGAATATACGCAAGGCAGCGGTGACAAGAAAAAGACCTATTACGATGCCGACGTGTACCAGGTGGACAGGCACGTGGACTTCACCGTGGATGACTTGCCGCTGGAATCGTCCACCGAACGCGGCAACCTGGACACGCGCACCAACACCAACAACATCATCAACACGATCCTGCCGTTCGACACCAAGAACGCGATCAAGTGGAACGCGTCCTATCTGGTGGGTGTCACCTCGGAAAAGCGCGACAGCGACGTGGAAAAATTACGCCCGCGCCTGGAACACCAGCTGCTGTCGATTGCCCGCGCCCAGGTCGAAAACTCGGTGAGTTCCTATGATCGAGGCGTGCGCTGGGAACAGGAAAGTCTCGATGTCCACGGCACGCGCTGGGTGTCGATGTACCTGCCGGTATGGCTCTATTCGTACCACCAACCGGACAGCAACGGCGGCCTGCTCCACTACATCGCGGTAAACGGTCGCACCGGCGAGACCATGGGCAGCGTGCCGGTGCAGCAGTGGAAACTGCTGCTGGCCGCGCTCACCGTCGGCAGCTTTCTCGAAGTCATTGCACTCTGGATCGTGGGGAACTAGTCATGAGCGACGATGGTGGTCTGGCGATACTCCTGCTCGGCCCGGCTGGTGCAGCGGGGTTGTATTGGGCTTTGTACCGGTATTACCGCAACACCGACAAATCGCACGCCTTCGAACGCGAAACGGCCGTCGAAGCCAGGCCGGTAACCGGCTCGGACGAAAAGGTCGACGAGGTGAAGGGCACGCGTGAGACACGCATAAGCGGCGACAACGTGCGCGAGTACCGCAAGCGCGTGAAGCGTAATCAGGGTGGATCTTCTTGAGTTCGGCACGCCGCTGAAAAACGGGTGACCACAGCGTCTGGAATTGACCCTGACAACAATTTTCGATTTTTATGAACTTGGAGTGGCCGCTTTTTCCCCGATCAGGAGCGCCAATGTCAAACCAACTACAAGCGACTTGTACATCCTGATCACTTTGCTTGCGTCCGGCTGGGCTACGTCCCGCCCCACAACCCTTCCGGGCACGATACCTTCCCGTTTTCATAAACAACGGGATTTGACCGATCCCTGCTCAGCAACAACGGACCGTCGAGGTCCACGACGGAGCACAACTGGCCAACGAGAAAGGCCGGGGCCATCGCCAGCGAGCTGCCGACCATGTTCCCGACCATGACTTGAAGGCCGAGCTGGCGCGCTTGACGCGCCATCTGCAGGCCTTCGGTGAGGCCCCCGCATTTGTCGAGTTTGATGTTGACGACCTTGAATCGCCCCGCGAGCTTCGGCAAATCGTCCAGCCCCTGGGCACTCTCATCGGCAGCGAAGGGGATGGGCGAACTCAAGCCCTCCATCTGTGCTTCCTGGCCAACCGGAAACGGTTGTTCGATGAGTTGCACGCGCGCTTCGAGCAGTACGGGCATGAGGCTGGCCAGCGATTCGGCAGTAAACCCCTGGTTCGCATCGACGCACAGCCACACATCCGGTTGTGCCGCTCGCACGGCGCGGACCCGGTCGGCATCCGCGGCCTGGCCGGTCAATTTCATCTTGATCGCCTTCGCCTGCCCGTAGGCGCGCGCGTCGGCGGCCATCTTCTGCGGATCATTCGCACCCACGGTGAACGTGGTCAGCAAGGCCCGCGGTGGTTCAAGCCCGGCGATCTGCCACGCCGCGCGCCCGGCAAGCTTGGCTTCGAGATCCCACAACGCGCAATCCACGGCATTGCGCGCACCGCCGACAGGCAATAACCGCTGCAGGGAATCTCGATCAAGCCCCTGCGCAATCGAGGCGCGCACTGCCTCGATTTGCCTGGCCATGCCAGGTGCATCCTCGCCGAGGTAGTCGACGCCGGACGCCTCACCCTGACCCGTATGCCCGTCCTTGCTCAACGTCACCACCACCACGTCGGTGTCGAACATGGTGCTGCCGGTGATGCTGAAAGGTTCCCGAAGCGGGAAATTCTCGATGGCGACACGCAGGCCGAGCGGGCCGAATCGGGGTGTACTCATCATGCCGGAGTCGATACCCGAGGCGACGCGGTGGCAAACGCGGCATCGAGTGCTGCGACCAGGGCATCCACGCCGTCGCGGATGGGATCGACACAGGCAAGGCCGGTTTCGGCCTCGATCTCGGCACGCCTTTTCGCGTAGTCGCCTGCCGACAACCCGGACGAATTGACCGCGATGCCGATGCAGCGCACACCGGGATTCGTCAACCGCGCCGCTTCGACGTAACGCGTGATGCAGACGGCCAGGGGTGGAATCGGGTAACCCTCCACGTCCTCGATCGCGGTGCGCGACAGGTCATGGCACAACACCAGTGCATCGGCCTGGGTGCCGTGCACGAGGCCGAGGGTGACTGCGGCATAGCAGGGGTTGAACAACGACCCCTGCCCCTCCACGACGTCCCAGTGGTCCGGCGCGTTTGCCGGTGAAAGTGCCTCGGCCGCACCCGCGACAAAGTCGCTCACCACCGCATCGATCGGAATGCCGTTGCCGGCGATCATGATGCCGGTCTGGCCGGTGGCACGGAAGGAAGACTTGCGGCCACGTTCGTGCAGCGCGCGATCCATGGCGAGGGCGGTGTATTTCTTGCCAACCGCGCAATCGGTGCCCACCGTGAGCAAACGAAGGCCGGATCGCCTGGCGCCGTTTGCAACACGAAGCCCGCGCGGCGGCACGCGTACGTCAATCAGCCGCGACCCATGCGCCGCGGCAAGCTCGGTCAAGCCGGGAATGTCGTTCAGCGAGGCATGCATGCCGCTGACGATGTCCATGCCCGATCGTGCAGCAGCGCGAATGGTCTCGATCCACTGTGGCTCGAATGCACCACCCATCGCGGCGACGCCGATGATCAGGCTTTGCGCGCCGGCCTGCCTGGCTTGCTCCAGGTCGAGATCGGGCAATCCGATGTCGGCCTTGCAGCCGGGCAAACGCAATTGGCCACAGCACCGGTCCGGGCGCCAGTACGCAATGCCGGCTCCCGTCTTTGCATCGGTGGCGATCTGCACGTCCCCCAGAAACAACAAATAGGGCGTTCGAAGTACTTGAAGCATGCTGGTGTCCCGGGCCGCGGCGCGATTCAAACGGAAATATCCTCTGACCACTTTCTTGGCGGCTTACCCATCTCTGGCTGAAGCCGCGAGTTCCATGATCTTGAGCGTACGCATTTTCTCGGACTTCCTGAGTGCTTCGCGCGCCTCTTTGATGACCTGGTGGGCCAAATTCTGGTTGGTATGATGACGCTTTGCGTCGACAGCGGCATCAAGCCGTTGCTGGGCCAGCTTGATCGCTTTATCGACGCGATAGAGAGGGCTGTGCGGAGCCGAAGCAAGTGGTGGGTCGTAGCTTTTCGTCATGGTGTCTATCCGTGATCAGAACGGCACAATAGCCAGGTTCAATCGCGCCCCAAAAGGGACCAGAGAACTTTTCCCCGATGCGGCCTCACGTCGCGGCGCAATTCAAACGGAAATGTTCTCTGACCCCTTTTTCCACTTTTGCTCAGCTACCCGTCCTTCGGCGAGACCTTTCCCAGCAGCGACTTGAGGTCGCCGAATGCGTTCGACGTGGCTGCGCGCGGCTTGTCCTCGGCGGCCAGGGCGCTGACCCCGGTGTAGTCGGCCTGGCGTGAGTGTTCGTTGTCATGGCAGTACACGCACAACAGCTCCCAATTGCTGCCGTCTGGCGGGTTGTCGGCGTGGTTGTGGTTGCGGTGGTGCACCGTCAGCTCGCGCAGGTTGCTGCGGCTGAACTCACGCGCGCAGCGGCCACAGACCCACGGGTACATCTTAAGGGCACGCTCGCGATACCCCAGGTCGCGCTGCTCGGCGTTGCGCCGGGCCTCGGCAACGATTCGGTCGAGCTTTGCATCTTGTGGCGTGGTCATGGTCCTAGCTTAGGAAAAAGCGGGGTCAGAGTCGACTTTCCTGACCTCGGCAAACGAACTTGCCCGATGGGCCTGTTAAGCGTTGCCAGGCACCCTGCGTATGACTCATCACGCTGCCAATTGTCATGCCTCGCCCACTGCGCATAGATCTTCCCGGCATTCCGCAACATGTTGTCCAGCGAGGCAACGACCGACAGCCGTGCTTCTTCAGCGACGATGACTACCTGTGCTACCGCAGCGAACTGCGTGACATGGCCCGCCGCGAGGGCTGCGCGATCCATGCATATGTACTGATGAGCAACCATGTCCACCTGCTGCTGACGCCAACGGCGACCGGCGCCGTCCCACGCCTGATGCAGGCGCTTGGGCGGCGTTATGTTCGATACATCAACGCCGCATACCACCGCAGCGGCACCCTGTGGGAAGGACGTTACAAATCCAGTCTGGTCGGCGACGGCGGCTACCTCATGCACTGCCACCGCTACATCGAACTCAATCCCATGCGCGCTGCGATGGTCGCCGATCCTCGCGACTATCGTTGGTCCAGCCATCGTGAACTGGCCTTTGGCGAGACTGACAGCCTACTCACGCCGCATCCGGACTACCTGGCGCTGTCGACCGATCCCGCCAAACGTCAGCAGCATTACCGCGCCATGGTGATGGCGGCAGTTGATGACGAAGAAGTGCACGCCATCCGCCTCCACCTGCAGCGCCAGCATCCTTACGGTCCGGATCGCTTCAGGCTGGCGATCGAGGCTCAGCTAGGAAGAACCGTGGGGCCACAAAAGATTGGGCGGCCCAGGAAACAACCGCAAGAGCAAAACAGGCAAAACAGGGGTCAGAGTCGACTTTTGTTACCGAGCAAACTCAGCCCCTGCTTAACTTGAAAAAGTCGACTCTGACCCCTGTTTTTCATGATGCAGGCCATCGGCCGCCGCTATGTTGGTTGCTTCAACGCCCGCTACCGGCGCACAGGCACGCTGTGGGAAGGCCGGTTCAAATCAGCGCTGGTAGACAGCGAGCGGTACGTCCTTGCCTGCTACCGATATATCGAACTCAACCCGGTACGCGCCGGAATGGCGGCCACTGCCCTCGACTACCGCTGGTCAAGCCATGCCCACAACGCGAACGGCGTCGACGAGCCCCGGATCAAACCGCATCCCGCCTACGCCGCACTTGGTGCCACCGACACGGAGCGCCACAAGGCCTACCAAGACTTGTTCGAACAAGGTCTGCCCGACATGGACACGGACGGGTTGCGCCTGGCAACCAACCAGCAAAAAACCTGGGGCAGCGAACGCTTTCGGCTGCAGGTCGAGGCACTCGCCAATCGCGAGGTACTCGTCCGGCCGCGGGGACGGCCCAGGAAAGAAGCGGAAAAATGTACCTGACCCCTTTTTTGCTTTTTAGAGGCGCTCGCCAAGCGCGAGGTCATCGTCAGACCGCGAGGCCGGCCCAGGAAAGAAGCGGAAAAATGTACCTGACCCCTTTTTTAACCCCTTTTTTAGACCTCTTTTTCTTGGAAGCCAAGACCAAACGCTTCGCCCCCGTGAGGCCGGCGCATCGCCCGGCCAAATCAACCGCCACCACGGGATAAGTGAACCTGACCCCGTTTTTGCCGAGCAACCTCAGCCCCGACTCAACTTGAAAAAGTCGACTCTGACCCCTGTTTTTGGAGGCTTTGGTCTCGGCGTCAATTGTGGGCGTCCCGGTTGACAGCTTCGGTGCCTTGATGTATCGAACAACCATAAACGCAAGGGAGCGAAAAATGCTGCGAGATCGAGCTTCGACGGCGCTGGCTGCCTACCTAATGTTTTCGACCGCGTTGGCTAGGGTGCCGGGTGCTGCCTTGCCTGACGAGCCACCGCTGGGGCCATTCGCGTCCGAAATCCTTCTCGAGTTGAATCGCCGCGGCTACGACGCATCCCTGGCCGCGGACCTGCGCACGATGCTTGCGAGTTGTGAGTCCGAGATCAATGCCACACCCCTTATCGTGCCGACTGCCAAGCAAGTTTTCGTGAGCACCTATGCCTACTTGCTACAAACTATAGCAGGTGAACTTTGGCAAGCACGGAACGGGGAGCCAGCGTGGTTTAGGAACACGGTTTTTCGAGTAGAGGCTACGCCGCGAGGCGCAGGCCGACCGCTTCATGAGCCCACTGAACTTTGTTTCGTTCGACGCGCGCAGGCTCTGCTTCAGGGCCAACAGACCGCCCTTGCGGTGGCGCCGGTGCAGCCAGCCCCCGTCGCACGCCAATTAACTGATCAACAGCGCCTGACTGCAGTCAATGCCTGGCGTGCTGATTATAAAGCGTTTCGAGATAAACATCCAACTTATAAAGCATGGAGTGCGCTAGAAAACAATCAATGGAATGTTTTTGCAGGTACCCGCGCCATGGAATTAGTGCAGAAGCGCAGGGCGGAGATGGGAAAAGAAGAATTTGATCTATTGTATAATTCAGCCGTTGGGCTTCGAAATGCGGGTCTAGCGGCATGCCCGAATTGCAAGGCGGAGTATCCAGCTGGCGAGCCGGGGGCTAGCGAACCCAGCAGCAAGATGAAAAGCAACTACGAGAATGCTGCCACCCAATTTGAAGTCGAATTACTTCAACGGCAAGTCGACCAAAATGCCGACAAAGTTGATGGCGCTCGCCAGCGGACAATTCATAACCGCGCGAACGACGCGACTGGTTGTATTCGGGTAGAGCCAACAGGCGTGAAAATGGAGTGGGGTACGGAAGGGCGGTATCGCATGCGCAACAATTGCAGCTATCCTATCGCCGCATCGTGGTGTTCTAATGCCAACGAGTGCTCCCAGAATCGCGGTAACTTGTGGACTATAGCGCCAGGCACCACTTGGCCGATCTTTTTCGCTGACCCGAGCGCCCCAAATATCCAGATTGGGGCATGCAAGGCTGGTGACGCGAAGCAACCACCACTTGGGCATCAGCCTGTCGAACGTCTAGGTTTCAATGAAGCGCGCGAGCAGCCAGTACCGACTCTCGGTGTGTCGCTAATACCCTCGCATATCTGCAAATAGGCATCACAACCAAAAAAGTGGACGGAGGGAATCAAGCGCGCCTAATTCCCTCTAACCACAAATGGGTCAGAGAACATTAGCGAAGGGGTCAGAGAACATTTCCCCAAAGCGCCCTCACATCGAGGTGCGTTTCAAACGGGAATGTTCTCTGACCCCTTTTCTCTGACCGCGGGGACGGCCAAAGAAAGAGACGGAAAAATGTACCTGACCCCTTTTTTCCCGCCTCTACCTGCAGCAGCAACGCGCCTACGGCCGCGACGATTTCCGAGCGATGGTCCAAGCCAAGACCAAACGCTTCGCCAGCGCGAGGCCGGCGCATCGGCCGGCCAAGTCAACGGCTACGACGGGATAAGTGAACCTGACCCCGTTTTTTGCAGGCAGAACAAGACTATCTAACGGTCAGGTTTGTATCCTGACTACCTGTCTGTGGAATCCGGGGCAGTTCACTCTGACCCCTTTTTTGGCCTTTTACCTGACCCCCTTTTTGTTTTTCTACCTACCCGAGGTCGGGGTTATGGCCGATGTCCATTCGAATCAGTGCGCGGCAAGTATGGGACAACTTCGTTCTGAGCCTCACCATGGCACGCCGACAGTCCTGCAGTCCTACGCAAAGAGAACTTTTTTCAGAGGCATCAATCAATTCACTCAAGACAGGTGCAATTCTCTGTTACATTACGAACATGAGTAACCAAGAAAGTGATGGCTCGGTCCATGGTCTCGTCGATAGCCGGCGAGCTGCTGCCATGCTAGGAGTCTCCCCAAACACCTTCAAGGTTTGGGCTAGCCGATCAGAAAGTGCGAAGAGCGGAATCGCCGCCTCCATGCCAAAGCCAGTTGCAACTCTAAACGGCCAAGTCTATCTCGCGGAAGAGATCGAAAACTTCGGTCGAGACATTGCATTGAAAGCCAGAGGCACCCGTTCCAAGGAGCGCGTTCTCGGCGCTTACTTCACGCCGAATGCAGCAGCCAGTTTAATGGCCCGATGGGCAATTCGAAGCGGGCATGACGTTGTCCTCGAACCCAGTCTTGGTGATGGCCAGTTCGCCTTGGCAGCAAACCAATTTGCGGATTCCCGAGGTTGGTCGAGACTCGACCTGCATGCCTGTGAGCTTGATGCCGATATAGCAGCCACTGCGGTGCGAACCGGCGCCGTTACCGCAGATCGACTTCACGTAGGCGACTTCTTAGCCGCGAAGCACCTGCCAAGGATCGACGTTGTAATTGGAAATCCACCTTACGTCCGGGTGCGGGAGTTGGATAGCCGATTACAGCAGAATGCGCTCAGTGCGGCGACCGAAGCGATGGGTATCTCGATGGATGGCTCTGGGAGTGTCTGGATGCCATTTGTCGCGAAAGCAACCAACCACCTTAAGGAAGGTGGTCGTCTCGCCTTTGTTCTACCACTTGATTTCACGTACGTTCGGTATGCACGGCCACTTTGGAATTTCCTCGGCAAGTCTTACGGAAGCCTCAGAGTTCTCAGATTCCGGGAGCGAGTCTTTCCGGATATTTTGCAAAATGTTTTGATCCTCCTTGCCGATGAGAAAGGACGTACAACTCAAACTGTCGAGTTAATCGCGCATGGGAGATTGGCTGAGCTCTCTGATGCGGAAATCGGCAAAGGTGTCGCCATCCCAATTGACTCAATCTCTCTTGGCGAGCGAGCATTTCAGAATGCGCTTCTGCCTCGAGATACTCAGGAAACACTAGCGTCGCTTGCTAATCACATCGGTCGTGCCCATGAACGGGCGAAGTTCAATATTGGTTATGTGTCTGGAAACAAGAATTTCTTCCACCCTAACACCGCCGCAATTGAGCAGTTCAAGCTTCCACCTCGGTCCCTGATTCCGACGCTAGCGTCCTCTCGCCAACTCTCTCGCCAAGCGTTGCGCACCAGCGTCATACCATCCACCGTTGCCTTATGGAATCCCACGAACCGTCTGACCAAGGGAGAGCAAAGTTACGTCGCCGCAGGGGAGCGGGACGGTGTTGACATGGCCTACAAATGCCGGATTAGGAAACCGTGGTATCAGGTTCCCGGTATCAAAGTCCCAGACCTTCTTTTGACCACTTTTAGCGACTCGCCCCGCCTCCACATTAACGATGCCGAATGGGTCGCTTCCAACAGCGTACTTGGAGGATTTATGCGGCCAGGCGAAGCTCCTGAAGCATTTATTTCATCTTGGTATACCCCCCTAACGCTGTTGAGTACCGAGATACAGGTTCATTCTCTTGGCGGAGGCGTGATGATTGCGGTCCCCGGTGAGGCTGACTCTGTTCAATTGCTCAATAAGAAATCCACCCTAAGAATTGACAACGATAAGCTGGATGCCGCACTCCGCTCGGGAGATCCCAGCGCTGCTTACGCTAGCGGTTCTCGGTCAGTGCAAAAGATAGTCGGAAAGAATGGCTTGGCAGCAATTTGGGATGGCATCGAGACCCTTGTCGGATGGCGGAAGAGTCAGTCGTCCGCGTGAGCTGCTGCCTCGACTAAGGTCTCATCCAGACCCTCTCCATCGGCATCTTCATCGGGGAAGTCCTCGGTATGCGTCGGTTCAAAGATGTCCATTACCCACAAATTTCGCGAGTGAAAAGTCTCGATGAGTCGCGGCACAAATGTACGTATAGAAAGGTCCAAGTCCTTGACCGAGCCCTTTACGATGTCATCACGTACGCCAATCGGATCACCGTGGAAGTCTGCTACGCAATACGCAAACTGGTCATATGAACCAGTCATGTGTTTATAGAGCCGATCATCCCGCTGGCCAATCGCGGCATATAAGCGTGCATACCGCTTATGCTTCGGGTTCTCCGCTTGGGTCCAACCCCCATTCCTTTTTTCCCACGGCCTTACCTCGAGCGGATGCAGATAAGCATACCCGGCAGTGCACATTGGAAAGCGCTCCTGCAAGGAAATCGCCTCGCCAACAATGTCTTGGTAATAGGTGAGAACGTTCTTCCCGACTGAGCTCATCTGACTACGAACACCCACCATTATTAGCGGTCCATTGGTGGGATGAATCACCGCGACATCCACGTTTTTCGATTTGTACGAGCCAAATATGGCTGCCTCCTCAACTATGCGAATACCCGCTCTTCTAGCCTTTGGGGTGAGAAAGGATTCCAAGTCTTCAGCAATGAAACGGTGGAAGGTTTTGATGAACTCCTGACTTCGAACAGCAGCCTCAGGATTGCGCTCAAAGATCTCCTTCATATTGCTTAAAACCCGGAGTAACTGCCGCTCCCGCTCTTCATTCGTCCAAGCCATTACGCAGAACTCCCGTCAAATCTGAATAGTGATCGCGGCAAGCAGCTAGTTTTCTCACATATTCCTCCGATACTCCCCACCCACATCATAAAGCGCATGCGTGATCTGCCCCAACGAATGCGTCTTCACCGCCTCCATCAACGCCTCGAACACATTCTTGCGATCCCGCGCCGTCTGCTGCAAATACCCCAACCCATGCCCGTCATGCGGCTTCGGCTCGCCCCGCTCTCGTCTTCGATCATATGCCCGTGCGTCGGTCTCCCCGACCGGCGCCAGGCCATTGCGTGAGTCCTGCCAGCCCTTGACGTTGGCGATCTGCTGGCCCTTCTCTTCTTCGGTGGAACGGATCAGCTCGATCTCGGTGGCGATCTCGCCGGCGTGTTCCTTGGGCAGGAACATGTTCACGCCGACCAGCGGCAGGCTGCCGTCGTGCTTCTTGTGTTCGTAGTACATCGACTCTTCCTGGATCTTGCCACGCTGGTACATGGTGTCCATGGCGCCGAGCACGCCGCCGCGCTCGCTGATGGCTTCGAACTCCTTGTAGACCGCCTCTTCCACCATGTCGGTCAGGTAGTCGACCGCGAAGCTGCCCTGCCACGGGTTCTCGTTGAAGTTGAGGCCCAGTTCCTTGTTGATGATCATCTGGATGGCCACCGCGCGGCGCACGGACTCTTCGGTCGGCGTGGTGATGGCTTCGTCATAGGCATTGGTGTGCAGGCTGTTGCAGTTGTCGAACAGGGCGTACAGCGCCTGCAGCGTGGTGCGGATGTCGTTGAACTGGATTTCCTGCGCGTGCAGTGAGCGGCCGCTGGTCTGGATGTGGTACTTCATCATCTGGCTGCGGCTGGAGGCGCCGTAGCGCTCGCGCATGGCGCGCGCCCAGATGCGGCGGGCGACGCGGCCGATCACGGTGTATTCCGGGTCCATGCCGTTGCTGAAGAAGAAGCTCAGGTTGGGCGCGAAGTCGTCGATCGACATGCCGCGCGCCAGGTAGTACTCGACGATCGTGAAGCCATTGCTCAGGGTGAAGGCGAGCTGGCTGATCGGGTTGGCCCCGGCTTCGGCGATGTGATACCCGGAGATGCTGACCGAGTAGAAATTACGCACGCCGTTGTCGACGAAATATTGCTGGATGTCGCCCATCATCCGCAGCGCGAATTCGGTGCTGAAGATGCAGGTGTTCTGCGCCTGGTCTTCTTTCAGGATGTCGGCCTGCACGGTGCCGCGCACGGTCTTGAGCGTGTCCGCCTTGATGCGGGCGTAGGTGTCGGCATCGACCACCTGATTGCCGGTCACGCCCAGCAAGCCAAGGCCGAGGCCGTCATTGGTCGGCGGCAACTCGCCTGAGTAAGTCGGGCGTTCGCGACCATCGAACAATTTGGCCATGGTCTTTTCGGCGGCTGCCCAGCGCGCGGGATCTTGCCTTCAGGTATTTCTCGATTTGCTGGTCGATGGCGGTGTTCATGAACATCGCCAGGATCATCGGCGCTGGCCCGTTGATGGTCATCGACACGCTGGTGGTGGGCGCGCACAGGTCGAAGCCGGAGTACAGCTTCTTCATGTCGTCCAGCGTGGGGATGTTGACGCCGGAGTTGCCGATCTTGCCGAAGATGTCCGGCCGCTTTGCTGGGTCTTCGCCGTACAGGGTGACGCTGTCGAAGGCGGTGGACAGGCGCGCGGCGGGCTGGCCGACGCTGAGGTAATGGAAGCGGCGGTTGGTGCGCTCCGGGGTGCCCTCGCCCGCGAACATGCGGATCGGGTCTTCGCCGGTGCGGCGGTACGGATATACGCCGCCGGTGTACGGATAGCTGCCCGGCAGGTTTTCCTTGCCGAGGAAGGTCAGCAGGTCGCCCCAACCGCGATAGGTGGGCGCGGCGATCTTGGGGATTTTCTGATGGCTCAACGAGGTGGTGTAGTTCTCCACGCGGATGGTCTTGTCGCGCACCTTGTACTCGGTGATCTCGTCGGTGATTGACTTCAGGCGCGCCGGCCATGCGCGCAGCAGCTTGAGGTTTTCCGCGGTGAGCGACTGGATGGCGTCGTTGTAGCGCTGGCGCAGGGTGAGCAGGCTGCGGTCGACCAAAGGCTCGTCATTCCGGCGAACGCCGGAATCCAGCTCTTGCTCCAAAGGCTGGACCCCGGCGTTCGCCGGGGTGACGTCCGAATGTGGATAGACTTCCAGAGCCGTCGGTAACTTGCCATCGTCCAATTCCGACAATGCCTGCCACAAGGACTGCGCGCGGTCGGCGGTTTCGGCCTGGGTTTCGATCTGGCGGTTGATGCTGCGGCCCTGCTCGGCGATCTCGGCCAGGTAGCGCGTGCGGGCGCCGGGGATCAGCACGGTGGCGCGCGGCTCTTTCAGCGAAAAAGTGGGGTCAGAGTCGACTTTCCCCATGTCTCGCCCTGCGATTGTTGCCGTCTGATTGGAAAGTCGACTCGAAAAAGTGGGGTCAGAGTCGACTTTCCCCATGTCTCGCCCTGCGATTGTTGCCGTCTGATTGGAAAGTCGACTCTGACCCCACTTTTCCCTCAAGAGGCGGCACAGATTGCTGAACATCCAGCTGATGCCGGGGTCATTGAACTGGCTGGCAATGGTGGGATACACCGGCACGTCTGCATCCGCCGTCTGGAACGCGACGCGGTTGCGCTTCCACTGCTTGCGGATGTCGCGCAGGGCGTCTTCGGCGCCGCGCTTGTCGTACTTGTTGAGCACGATGAGTTCGGCGAAGTCGATCATGTCGATCTTCTCCAGCTGACTCGCCGCGCCGTAGTCGCTGGTCATCACGTACATCGGGAAGTCGACCAGGTCGACGATCTCCGAATCCGACTGGCCGATGCCGGCGGTCTCGACGATGACCAGGTCGTAGCCGAGGCTCTTGAGGAAGCCGATGCAATCCTTGAGCACGGCATTCGTCGCGACGTTCTGCCGGCGTGTGGCCATCGAGCGCATGTACACGCGATGGCTGCGCAGCGAGTTCATGCGGATGCGGTCACCCAGCAACGCGCCACCGCTGCGGCGTCGGGTGGGATCAACCGAAATCACCGCGATGCGCATCTTCGGAAAGCTGGCGAGGAAGCGATTCAGCAGTTCGTCGGTGACCGAGGATTTTCCTGCGCCGCCAGTGCCGGTGATGCCTATGACCGGGGTGTTGCCGCCGGCGAGTTGCCATTGCTTCCGTAGCATCGACAATTCGGCTTCGGAGAGTGTGTCGTCTTCGATCGCGGACAGTGCGCGGCCGATGGCGATTTCGTTTTCGATGGCGGGAAAACCGGGGTCAGAGTCGACTTTCGACGATTCACCCGAGACGTTGGAAGCATTACTTGGTGAAAGTCGACTCTGACCCCGGTTTTCCCGGTTTTCCCGGTTTTCGCCTGCCCGCTTCACCACGTCTTCGATCATTTCCACCAGCCCCATCTTCATGCCGTCATTGGGGTGGTAGATGCGCTCGACGCCGTAGGCCTGGAGTTCGCGGATTTCCTCGGGGGTAATGGTGCCGCCGCCGCCTGCGAAGATCTTGATGTGCGGGGCGCCGCGTTCCTTCAGCATGTCGACCATGTACTTCAGGTACTCGACATGACCGCCCTGGTAGCTGGACAGCGCGATCGCGTCGGCGTCTTCCTGCAGCGCGGCGCGGACCACGTCCTCGACGCTGCGGTTATGACCCAGGTGGACCACTTCGGCGCCCTGCGCCTGGATCAGCCGGCGCATGATGTTGATCGCGGCATCGTGGCCATCGAACAGGCTGGCGGCGGTCACAAAACGCAGCGGCGAATGCTCGTGCTGGCTTGCAGGGACGGTTTCGGCAGGCATGCTCATACGCTGGCATCAGTCATCGCGGGGACCGTGGATTGTAGCGCGCGCGTTATCCTGTCCCACTTGCCGAACATCCCAACCCGAGACCCCACCATGACACCCAAGCCCCGCCTGCTCGCCGCCCTGCTCCCGCTGATCCTGCTGGGATGTGCGCACGGCGATCCCGTGGCATCGGCCAATGTGTTGTTGCTCGGGGAAAAGCACGACAACGGCGAGGGCCACCAGCTGCGCGCGAATGAATTGCGCGATCGTATCGAGGCTGGCTGGCGGCCCGCAATCGCGATGGAACAGTTCGACCGCGAGAACCAGGCTTTGCTGGACGCAGCCATGCGCGAATGCAGCGATGCCGACTGTGTGGTGACGCGCGCGGCGCCCGGGAAATCCAGCTGGAACTGGGACTTCTACAAGCCGGTGATTGCGCTGGCGATGGAATACAAGCTGCCACTGTACGCGGCCAACCTTTCCCGCAGCGATGCATCGAAGGTGGTCAAGGACGGCTTTGCCGCTGCGCTGCCGGCCGAGCTCATTGCGCGCTATCAACTCGATGCCCTGCCCGCCGAAATTCTGACCGCGCAGGAAGCGGAAGTTCGCGACAGCCATTGCGGGATGCTGCCGGAGCCGATGGTGTCGCCGATGGCCAACGCGCAGATCGCCCGCGACGTGGTGATGGCGGAAACCCTGCGCACCCATGCAGGGAACGGCGTGGCGCTGATCGCCGGCAATGGCCATGTGCGCCGCGATATCGCGGTGCCGTTCTGGCTACGTGCGCAAGGCCTGGCGACGTGGAGCATTGGCTTCGACGAACAGGCCGGTGTCGCCGGTGAGTACGACGCCGAACGGCGCATCCCCGCCCTCGAGCGCCCGGATCCTTGCAAGGACCTCGGCCAGAAGTTGGGCCAGCCGATCCCCGGCTGAGGAGTGTCATCCACCGCGCAGAGGCGCACACAGGACGCCCCCCGGACGCCTGCGTATGGAACTCGTGGCCGGTTCTGCGTGCCGCCAACCGCGCTTTTGCCAGCCGACCTGCGTAAAATGCGCGCCGCGATCAGAACCTCGCACCTATCGTCGCTCGACACCACGAATTCCTAATCGTTCCAGCGACTCAACACACACTGGCAGACGCCGCCATGCGGACCTCGTCCAGACTGGGAGCACCCGATGATTTTCGAAACCCTCGACACTACCGGCCACGAGCAGGTCGTTTTCTGCCATAACAAGGATGCGGGCCTGAAGGCCATCATCGCGATCCACAACACCGTGCTCGGCCCGGCCCTGGGCGGTACCCGCATGTGGCCGTACCAGACCGAGGCGGAAGCCCTGAACGACGTGCTGCGCCTGAGCCGCGGCATGACCTACAAGAACGCGGTGGCCGGCCTGAACCTGGGCGGCGGCAAGGCGGTGATCATCGGCGATCCGGCCAGCGACAAGTCCGAAGCGCTGTTCCGCGCATTCGGCCAGTTCGTCGAATCGCTCGGTGGCCGTTACATCACCGCCGAGGACGTCGGCATCGACGTCAACGACATGGAATTCGTCTACCGCGAAACCCAGTACGTCACCGGCGTGCATCAGGTCCACGGTGGATCCGGCGATCCGTCCCCGTTCACCGCATACGGCACCTTGCAGGGCCTGATGGCGACCTTGAACAAGAAGTACGGCGATGAAGACGTCGGCAAGTATTCCTATGCGGTGCAGGGCCTGGGCCATGTCGGCATGGAGTTCGTGAAGCTGCTGAAGGAACGCGGCGCCAAGATCTTCGTCACCGACATCAACAAGGGCCTGGTCGAAAAGGCCGTCAGCGAGTTCGGCGCCGAAGCGGTCGGTCTGGACGAGATCTACGACGTGCCGGCCGATGTCTATTCGCCGTGTGCGCTGGGCGGCACCGTCAATGAACTGACCCTGCCCCGGATCAAGGCCAAGGTCATCTGCGGTGCGGCCAACAACCAGCTGGCCAACAACGCGATCGGCGACGAAGTGGCCAAGCGCGGCATCGTGTACGCACCGGACTATGCGGTGAACGCGGGCGGCGTGATGAACGTGTCGCTGGAAATCGACGGCTACAACCGCGAACGCGCAATGCGCATGATGCGCACGATCTATCACAACCTTGCGCGCATCTACGAAATCTCCGACCGCGACGCAATCCCGACCTACATGGCCGCCGACCGCCTGGCCGAAGAGCGCATCGAGAAGATCGGCAAGCTGAAACTGCCGCTGGGTCGCGCACAGCCGCGTTTCCAGGGGCGCATCAGGGGGCACTGATTGCTCAAGTCGCGCCGTGAACGGCGCTCCTGCGGGAGCCGGTGAAAATCACGGCGCGGCATAATGACGGGGCCCCACGGCCCCGTTTGATTTTATCGAACACAGGACCAACGTCATGCGCCCGTTCCCCCTTGGTGAAGAGATCGATGCCCTGCGCGATGCCGTGCGCCGCTTCGCGGAGGCCGAGATCGCACCGCGCGCGGCGCAGGTCGACGAAGACAATGCCTTCCCGCAGGACCTGTGGCCGAAGCTCGGCGAGATGGGCCTGCTTGGCATCACCGTGCCGAGCGAATTCGGTGGCTCGGAGATGGGCTACCTCGCGCACATGGTGGCGATGGAGGAAATCAGCCGTGCGTCCGGCTCGATCGGCCTGAGCTATGGCGCGCACAGCAACCTGTGCGTGAACAATCTTCATGCCAACGGCAACGATGCCCAGCGCACGAAATACCTGCCGAAGTTGTGCAGCGGCGAGTGGAAGGGCGCACTGGCGATGAGCGAACCCGGTGCCGGCTCGGACGTGGTGGGTTCGATGAGCTGCCGCGCCGAACGCAAGGACGGCGTCTGGATCGCCAACGGCAACAAGATGTGGATCACCAACGGCCCCGAAGCCGACGTGCTGGTCGTCTACATGCGCACCGCGGGCAAGGATGCCGGCAGTCGCTGCATGACCGCCTTCATCGTCGAAAAGAGCATGCAGGGTTTTTCCACCGCGCAGAAACTCGACAAGCTGGGCATGCGCGGCAGCAACACCTGCGAGCTGGTGTTCGAGGATTGCGCGATTCCGGCCGAGAACGTGCTCGGCGAGGTCAACCAGGGCGTCAAGGTGCTGATGAGCGGCCTGAACACCGAACGGCTGGTGCTGTCCGGCGGCCCGATCGGGCTGATGCAGGCTGCGCTCGACATCACCCTGCCCTACGTGCGCGAACGCAGGCAGTTCGACGAGGCCATCGGCACCTTCCAGCTGATGCAGGGCAAGATCGCCGACATGTACACCGCGCTGCAGTCCAGCCGCGCGTTCGCCTACCAGGTCGCACGCGACTACGACGCCGGCCACAAGAGTCGCGTCGATGCTGCATCGTGCCTGCTGCATGCGTCCGACGCCGCCGTGCAGGTGACGCTGGAAGCAATCCAGGCGCTGGGCGGCAATGGCTACATCAACGAATACCCGGCTGGCCGCCTGCTGCGCGATGCCAAGCTCTACGCGATCGGCGCCGGTACCAACGAAATCCGCCGCATGCTGATCGGCCGCGAGTTGTTCGCCGGCAACAGCTGATGCCTGGTCTCCCCTCTCCCGCATGCGGGAGAGGGTGCCGAAGGCGGGTGAGGGGCTTCTTCCCTCAGAAGCGGTACAGCGCCTGCAACGATGCCATCGTGCTGTCACCCGTCCCGCCCGAGCGGCGGCTGAGGTCGAAGCGGAACGCGGTGTTGCCACCGACATTGGCCGACATCCCCAGCCCGAGCAAGCTGCTGCGGTTGCCCAGCGCGATGCCCTGCAACGGCGCCCACTGGGTCACGCCCATGAAACTTGCATCGAACACGTCACCGCGCGAGGCCAGCGTCTGCTGCCACTCGGCGCGCGCATCGGCACGCAGGTTGATGCCGCCCATGCGCCAACCACGATCGGCACGCACGCCGGCGAAGCCCTGCCAGCGGCTGCTGTCCCAGGCGTCGGCGCGCAGGCCGAACCCGGTTGCGCTGGCCTCGGCGAAACCATCATTGCCGATGCGCACGAACTGATTGCCGAGATACGGCGTGAGCGAGATGCCGCGGGCGCCCTCGAAGCGCCGGCCGAATTCCGCCGACACGCTGGTGTAACTACCTGACAGTTGCGTTGCGGCCGCATCCTGCAATGAGCCAAGCAGCAGGTTGCGCTGCAACTGACGGTTGAACGAACCCAGCGCAAGTTGTGCCTGGCCATACCAGTCACCGCGCCAGCTGGCGGCATACAACTGCATCTCGCGCTGGCGGCCACGGCTGCGGTCACCGAATGCTCCCAACCAGCTGGATTGCTCGATCCGGTTCATGCCGATGCCGACCACGGTGTTCTGGCCAGCCTGCCAATCATTGCCGATCATCTCGCCCACGGCATCCACGCCGATGCTGTCGTAGCCCGATTGCGCCAGCGTGCCGCTGCTGGACAGATCGCGATACCAGCCACCAACGCCATTCGTTGCATTGCGAGAATGCGCCAGGCGCTCGATGCGCCCATCCAGCGCACGCCGTCCGGCATCGATGCCATCGAAGGTCATCGCCGCCGAGGCTGCATGCAATTCGCCCGACAAGCTACGCAGGGAGAAGTCGGCATTGGCAACACTGCTCGATTGCTGCAGGCCACCCGCGGCATCGATGAAGCGGCTGCCGATACCCGCGGGTGCGAAGCCGGCAAGCTGGCCGTCGATCGCGGTCATCGCCGATTCCACGCGCACGGCCGAAGCCAGGGTGGCGCCGCCAAAGCCCATGCCAGCGATCGCCTTCGACACGTCGATGCGATTGATGTTGAGGAACACGTTGCTCGGGTCGTAGGCCAGGCTGGCATCGAGGAAGACGTTCGGTGCTGCCTTCAAGGTGCTGAAGGTGCCGCTGACACCGCCAACCGCATTGAGCAGGGTTTCCTTGGCGGTGGTGGTGTACCCGCTCTTGACGCCCAGGATCGACATCGTCCCGTTGACCGTCGCCGTGCCGGTGACTTTCAACGTGCTGCCTAGCCAGACACCGAGGTTGCCGGTCGAGGACTGGATGAAATTGCCGGCAATGCTCGCTGGTGTGGTGGCGCCGCTCAAGAACCGGCCATTGTTGCTGACGTTGCCGCCGAAACTGCCGCTGGCCCAGACCGTGGCGCCGTTGGTAATCGACAGGTTGGAGCGCAAGCCCTTGCGGATATCCAGCCCGCCGGCCTGCACCTGGGTGGCACCCGTGAAGTTGGCGGCCTCGGCCAGGGTCAGGATGCCGCTGCCAGCCTTGGTCAGGCCGCCGCTGCCGATGATCGGATTACGCCACACGGAATTGCCGGAGAACGACACGCTGACATCGCCCCAGGCGAAATTGCTGGGGCCGTTGGCGGCCTTGCTGACATCCAGCAGACCCCACCCAAAGACCGGATCGACACCCGGCGCGCCCAGGTCCTTCGCCGCCGCCAGAAGCGTCTGCCTGACCAGGTCGTTGTTGAAGTAGGGGAACGCCGACCACACCACCGCGGCAGCGCCGGATACCAGCGGGGCCGCATACGAGGTACCGCCCCCCTGGTAGAGACCGCTTGTCGCCTGCGACGTGGCATCAGGATCGATGAACACGACATTGCCCGGCGCGACCAGGCAGTAATTCATCGCGATGCCGCATTGCTGCGAATAGCTGGTCAACTGGGTGGGATGATCGGGGTCCAGCGCGCCAACAGTCAGCCATCCCTTCTCAAGTGCAGCATCGTTGGCAATCGTCGGGAGTGCCGCATTGTCAGAGGGGTTGCCGAGATATCTCGGGTCATCACCACTATTGCCGTTGGCGAAGACCACGATCCCACCGCGGTTGACCACGAAGTCCTTCCACGCGCTGGCCAATTCCAGCGTCAATGCCGGGTCATTCCAGTACAAGCCACCCCACGAATTGTTGATGATCTTGGCACCCGCATTCGCAAGTTCCGCGTTGAGTGACTGGAAGTAATCGCCGTAGCCTTCGCCGGCGAAAATCTCGTTGCCTTCGCCGGAACCATCGTCATCCGGACGTGCATCGCTGATGAAGCGAGTCGAGGCGATGTTGGCGTCCTGGGCGACGCCGCCACCCCAGACGCCGGTGTTGCCTGAATTGGTTCCATCCTGGTTGAGATAATTACCGACCGCGGATCGACCAGCGGCGAGTGATGCCACCGTGGTGCCATGGCCCACCACGTCGTCGACGCTCAGGTTGTTCGGGGGTGAACTGACATGGATGAAACTGCTGGTGACCCGCCCGCTGAGTGTGGGATGGCTGCGGTTGACGCCGCTATCGAGAAACCCGATCGTCACTCCCTGCCCCTTCAAGCCGGCACCCAACGCACCCATCGCATTGATCAGGCTCAGGTGCCGATTGAGGCTTGGACTGGAAAACGTGATTGGCGCAGCTTGCGTCGGGATCGCGGGCGGATTGACCACCAGGCTTGCGTCATTGGCCACGTTCGGAGTGAAATCGAGCCCGCCGCTGGGCGGCGTGGTCGGCGTGACTGGCGGTGTGGCACGCACGCCGCCACCGCCGCCGCAAGCGACAAGCGCCAGTGTGATTGCGACTGGCAACAATGCCGAAATCAACCAGCTGTTGCGCCTTTGATGCTTTTTGCGCGTCGTCATTCCCCACTCCGGTTCCGCGCCGGAAACCCAGGTCCGGTGTGCTCGCGTAGATGGATGTTGTATGCCAGTCGGCGCCGCATCTCAATGGTTCCATGCTGAACAAGCCTATCTTGCCGCAGCGCAACATCGATCCCCATTTCGCGCCATAATCGGATATTCCGACTCTTTCCTATCCGGCCCAGCCGGCCCCACGACCCGGGAGATCTCCATGAGTGACGTCGTCATCGTAGGTGCCAAGCGCACCGCCATCGGTTCTTTCCTCGGCCAGTTCACCGGCGTACCAACCCCCACCCTGGGCGCCACTGCGATCAGCGCCGCACTCGCGCAGTCCGGCGTGGATGCCGCGAGCATCGACGAGGTGATCATGGGTTGCGTGCTGCCGGCCGGCCTCGGCCAGGCGCCCGCGCGCCAGGCGTCACGTGCCGCCGGGCATCCCGGATGCCGTCGGCTGCACCACCGTCAACAAGGTCTGCGGCTCCGGCATGAAGGCGGTGATGCTGGCCCACGACCTGATCAAGGCCGGCAGCGCACGCGCGGTCATTGCTGGCGGCATGGAATCAATGACCAATGCGCCGCACCTGCTCAATGGTTCGCGCACCGGCATCCGCTTCGGCAACGCCGAGTTCCTCGATCACATGGCGTACGACGGACTGACCAATCCCGACGACGGCATGGCGATGGGCGTGTTCGGCGACACCGCCTGCAACAAGTACGAGTTCGACCGTGCCAGGCTCGACGGCTTCTCGACGGAAAGCGTCAAACGCGCCCAGGCCGCGCAGGCTTCCGGCGCATTCGCCGCCGAAATCGCCGCGGTGACCGTCAAGACCCGCAAGGGCGAGGTGGTCGTGGACCAGGATGAGGAACCGGGCAAGATCGACACCAGCAAGATCCCGGGCCTGCGTGCGGCATTCGGCAAGGACGGCGTACTGACTGCGGCCTCCTCCTCCAAGATTTCCGATGGCGCGGCCGCCCTGGTGGTGATGTCGGCCGAGGCCGCCAAGGCCGCCGGCGCCACGCCGCTGGCCCGGATTGTCGCGCATTCCACCCATGCCCAGGCCCCTGAGTGGTTCACCACAGCCCCCGTGACCGCTATCAGGAACGTGCTGGCCAAGGCGGGCTGGAGCGTGGCTGACGTGGACCTCTTCGAGATCAACGAAGCCTTCGCCTGCGTCGCCATGGCACCGATGATCGACCTCGGTATTCCGCACGAGAAATTGAACGTGAATGGCGGTGCATTGGCGCTGGGACACCCGATTGGGGCATCCGGGGCACGCCTGCTCGTGACTTTGCTGAACGCCCTGCAGGCAAATGGCGGACGTCGCGGAGTGGCGTCCCTGTGCATTGGCGGCGGCGAAGCCACGGCCATGGCCATCGAGCTGCTTTGAAGAAATTGAACGGAAAAGTGAAAAAAAACGGGCCAACCGCTTGACACCGGACAATGGCTTGTCATCATGTTAGGGGCGCGCAGTTTGCGCGTTGCCAAATAACTTACGACGAGGAAACCGTATCATGTCGATCAACAAGATCCTGCTGGCAATGGCTCTGGGCCTGGCCCTGACCGCTTGCAGCAATCAGGAGCCGGCTGCTGACGCTGCTGCTACTGCCGATGCCGCCGCACCTGCTGCTGACGAAGCCGCTACCGGTGACATGGCTGCTGCCGACGCTGCCCAGGCAGCTGCTGACACTGCCGCCATGGCTGCTGACGCCGCTCCGGTCGCAGACGAAGCCGCTGCTGCAACCGATGCTGCCGATACTGCCGAAAGCGCAGTTGAAGCCGCTCCGGAAGCCGCTCCGGCCGAAGCACAGAAGTAATATCAACCTGGTGCGGCTTGCCGCCCATCCTTGATATCGAAAGATCGAAAAAGCCGTCGGTACTCCGACGGCTTTTTCGTAAGCACTACCGGTTGCAAGCCTGCCAGAAAACGGTCCACCGGCTCCACATCGGGTCACAAAGTTCACTGACGTCAGCTTCACCACAATCCAATCCATTCCGAATATTTCCTCAGGAGAGAACCCCATGAATACCAAGCTCGTTGTGCTCCTCGCCGCTGGCGTCCTCGCCCTGTCGGCCTGCAAGAACGAAACTGCTTCCACCCAGAACGAAGCCGCTGAAGCTTCCGCTGCCGCCGATGAGGCCGGTGCCGCCGCTGCCGATGCTGCCACTGCTGCCGGCGATGCCGCTGCTGCCGCTGCTGCCGATGCCGCTGCTCCTGCTGCCGATGCTGCTGCCGCCGATCCTGCTGCCGCCGATGCTGCTGCTCCTGCTGCTGATGCAGCTGCCGCCGATGCCGCAGCTGCTCCTGCTGCCGAAGCAGCTGCTCCTGCCGCTGAAGAAGCCAAGAACTAATATTCTTGGCATCGCGACACCTGAAAGGCCCGCCTCGGCGGGCTTTTCTATTTGGTGCGCCATCGTGGGGTCGCCAAAGCACGTGCCCTCACCGGTTATCCTGTGGCATTGCCAGATGGCTGAACGATGATGGCTGACCGATGCCCGCGCTGACCTCACAGATCGACCCACGCTCGCAGGAATTCAAGGACAACGTCGCCTGGCATCGCGAACTGGTCGCCGAGCTCGACCGCAGGCTGGCCCACGCCGCCGCCGGCGGTGGCGAGAAGGCGCGCAACAAGCACACGGAACGCGGCAAGCTGCTCCCGCGTGAGCGCATCAGCGCCCTGCTCGATGCCGGTTCGCCCTTCCTGGAAATCGCCCCACTCGCCGCCGAGGGCATGTACGACGGCGCCGCACCCTCAGCCGGCATGGTCTGCGGCATCGGCCGGGTCATGGGGCAGGAAGTGGTGGTCGTGGCCAATGACGCCACGGTCAAGGGCGGCACCTACTTGCCGATGACGGTGAAGAAGCACCTGCGCGCACAGGAGATTGCCCGCGAGAACCACCTGCCGTGCGTCTATCTGGTCGACTCCGGCGGCGCCTTCCTGCCGCTGCAGGACGAGGTATTTCCTGACAAGGAGCACTTCGGCCGGATCTTCTACAACCAGGCGCGAATGAGCGCCGAAAACATCCCGCAGATCGCGGTGGTGATGGGCAGTTGCACCGCCGGCGGCGCCTACGTGCCGGCGATGTGCGACGAATCGATCATCGTCAAGGAACAGGGCACGATCTTCCTCGGCGGGCCGCCACTGGTGAAGGCCGCCACCGGTGAAGTGGTTGATGCCGAGACACTGGGCGGCGCCGACGTGCACACCAGCATCTCGGGCGTGGCCGACCATTTCGCCGAGGACGACCGCCATGCGCTGGAAATCGCCCGCGGGATCGTCGGCACACTGAACCGGCGCAAGCAATTGCCGGTGACGGTACAGCCGTCGCGCGAGCCACTGTTTGCGGCAGAAGAGTTGTACGGCATCGTGCCGAAGGACGCGCGCCGCCCGTTCGATATCCGCGAAGTCATCGCGCGCATCACCGATGGCAGCGAGCTGCAGGAGTTCAAGGCGCGCTACGGCAAGACCCTGATCACCGGCTTCGCACACGTGCATGGCTATCCGGTCGGGATCATCGCCAACAACGGCATCCTGTTCGCCGAAAGCGCGCTCAAGGGTGCGCATTTCATCGAACTGTGCAACCAGCGCGGCATCCCGCTGGTGTTCCTGCAGAACATCACCGGCTTCATGGTCGGCAAGAAATACGAACAGGCCGGCATCGCAAAAGACGGCGCGAAGATGGTGACCGCGGTGGCCTGCTCGCACGTGCCCAAGTTCACGGTGGTGATTGGCGGCAGTTTCGGCGCCGGCAATTATGCGATGTGCGGCCGCGCTTACGGTGCGCGCTTCCTGTGGATGTGGCCAAACGCACGCATCAGCGTCATGGGCGGCGAACAGGCAGCCAGCGTGCTGGCCACGGTCAAGCGCGACGGGATTGAAGCCCGGGGCGGTGTGTGGACGCCGGAGGAAGAAGCGTCCTTCAAGGCACCGCTGCGCGACCAGTACGAATCGCAAGGCAACCCGTACTACGCCACCGCGCGGTTGTGGGACGACGGCATCATCGATCCGGCCGATACCCGCCGGGTGCTGGGCCTGGGCCTGTCGGCCTCGCTGAATGCCCCGATTGACGACCGCACCCGCTTCGGCGTATTCCGGATGTAGCGCACGTTTCCTGCATGGACAGCCACTTGCGGCACGCAGTTGACGTATTCATGCAGGAAATCGCCGCAAAGTAGTGATAGCCTCGACGACCCACCCCCGTGGAGCCCGACCGATGGCCATCTGGAAAGACCCGACCCCGGCTGCAAAGCCCGAACCGCACCGCTTCGATCCGCCCGCACCCAAGCCAGAACCGGCGGCATTAGTGACGCCTGCCCCTGCTCCGATGCGCGCAGTCGAGTCAGCCACGCGTGAATCCGTCATCGCCGCCGACCTCACGATCGAAGGCAAGATCGAAGGTGCCGGCCACATCCGCATCGCCGGCAAGTTCAAGGGCGACGTGCGCGTGCAGGGCAACCTGACCATCGAACAGGGAGCCAAGGTGAGTGGCGGCGTCAGCGCCAACAAGGTCACCCTGGCAGGCGAACTGAACGGCAACGTCGAATCCGCGCAACAGATCGAGTTGCAGCAGACCGGTGTGGTCAATGGCGACCTCAAGACCGGTTCGCTCACCGTCGCTGCCGGCTCGCGCATCCGTGGTCATGTGGAATGCGGCTGGAGCGACAAGGACAGCAAGGCGGTGACCCCGTCGGCCGCTTCGGCGAGCGCCTCGAGCAAAGTGGAGAACGGCGGCGCCGCATGAACGCGGCACGACCGGGAACGACAGGTGCCACCCGCACCTGTCCGCACTGCAAGGCCG
The DNA here is from genome assembly GCA_963714905.1 of uncultured Gammaproteobacteria bacterium. GTDB lineage: Bacteria > Pseudomonadota > Gammaproteobacteria > Xanthomonadales > Xanthomonadaceae > Thermomonas. Next base: position 612,033 of record CAVQPZ010000006.1, on the reverse strand, counting down.
TGATCCTGGAAAGTTCGGCCGTGTGTCCGGCCTGCCGTGGCCATCTGCGTTTCGATGCCCCAGCGGTGGATGCCTCCGAGCGCCTGGTGCCACTGCAGGTGGAAGGCACCATCAACGCGCCCGCCGATAGCGCGTTCGAGTACACCATGGTCGTGGTGATCCGCGACGAAAACGGCAGGGAAATCGGCCGCCACGTGGCTGGCGTCGGCGCCATCTTTCCCGGCGAATCACGCAGCTTCAACGTCAGCGTGGAAGCCGTCCCGGCCTCTGCGGGCAAGCGACGCCGGCACTGACACGCAGGCTTCAATCAGGCGCTGTCAGCAGCCATTGCAGCCGCCGCAATCCTTGCCGCCTGCAACCGGCGCAGGCGCGATCCAGCGACCGATTCTCTTCATGAGCGCGGGCGAACCCTCGCGCAGCAACGGCAATGCCATCGCGATGCGCAGACGCCGGGTTGCACCGGGGAACTGCTTGCGCATGACCACCATGACACTCGCCGCGACCAGCAATGCAACCAGTACGTACTGCACCAGCAGGCCCGCGTCCATCATCCGGCGCCCATCGCAACGGCGATCTGATAGGTGAGCAGCGAGGCCAGGTAGGCCAGCGCGAACAGGTAAATGGTGGCAAACGCCGTCTGTTTCCAGGAATGGGTCTCGCGGCGGATCGTGGCCAGCGTGGACAGGCACTGCGGTGCATAGATGAACCACACCAGCAGCGACAGCGCAGTCGCCAGTGACCAGCCCTGGCTGATGATGGGCGACAGCGCCTGTGTCGCAGCATCGTCGCTGGCTACCGACAGCGCATACACCGTGGCCAGCGAGGACACCACTACCTCACGTGCGGCCATGGCGGGAATCAGCGCGATGCAGATCTGCCAGTTGAATCCGACCGGCGCAAACACGTAGGTCATCAGCGTGCCGATCCGCCCGGCGAAACTGTGTTCGATGCCACCACCCGGGAACGACAGCAGGACCCATAGCAGGATCGTCATGGCCAGGATGATCCCGCCGACGCGCTTGAGGAAGATCGCAGCGCGTTCCCACAGGCCAATGGCCAGGTCGCGCAAGTGTGGTACGCGATACGACGGAAGCTCCAGCAGCAGTGGATGTTCGCTCTTGTCACGCCGCCACTTCTTCATCATCCAGGCCACGCCCAGTGCACTGACGATACCCGCAGCGTACAGACCGAACAGTACCAGCCCCTGCAGGTTGAACCAGCCGATCTTGCGCGCCGGGATGAACGCGCCGATCAGCAGCGCATACACCGGCAATCGCGCCGAGCAGGTCATCAACGGCGCGACCAGGATCGTGGCGAGACGATCGCGCGGATCCTGGATCGAGCGCGTGGACATGATCCCCGGCACCGCACAGGCAAAACTGGACAGCAGCGGAATGAAGCTGCGCCCCGACAGGCCGGCGGCGGCCATCATCCGGTCCAGCAGGAACGCCGCACGCGGCAGATAGCCGCTTTCCTCCAGGGCGAGGATGAAGAAGAACAGCACGAGGATCTGCGGCAGGAACACGATCACGCCACCAACACCGGCGATGATCCCGTCCACCAGCAGGCTGCTGAGCGGGCCGTCCGGCAGGGCTGCACCGACGCTGCTACCCAGCCAGTTGGTCGCGGCTTCGATGCCGTCCATCATCGGGGTTGCCCAGGCATACACCGCCTGGAAGATCAGGAACATCACCACGCCCAGCGCAAGCAGGCCGAATACCGGATGCAGCAGCCAGCGGTCGAGCGCATCGTCGATTGCAGCAGTCTTCCGCGGCATCGTCACCGCCAGTGCCAGCAGGCGGCGGGTCTCCGCATGCAGGTCGGCATGCAGCTCGGCGCCCTCTGCCAGTTGCACCCGTGGCGGGTGGACGTCGGCACCACCCTGCTCGATCTGGTCGATCAAGGCGCAAGCGCCATCGCGCTGCACTGCCACGGTCTGCACCACGGGCACGCCCAGTTCGCGCTGCAGGGCTTCCACGTCGATACCGATGCCACGACGCTGCGCAGCATCAACCATGTTGAGTGCGACCACCATCGGCCGTCCAAGCTGGCGCAGCTCCAGCGCGAAACGCAGGTGCAGGCGCAGGTTGGTGGCATCGACCACGCAGACCAGCAGATCAGGTGCCCGCTCACCGGGGTAGAAACCGCGAATCAGGTCGCGGGTCACCGCTTCATCCAGGCTGGCCGCATTGAGGCTGTACGCACCCGGCAGGTCCAGCACGGCATAGTGGCGGCCGGACGGCGCATGCAGCTGGCCTTCCTTGCGCTCCACGGTCACGCCCGCATAGTTCGCGACCTTCTGCCGACTGCCCGTCAGCAGGTTGAACAATGCGGTCTTGCCGCAGTTCGGACTGCCGACCAAGGCAATGCGGGGGATCAGGGCGACCATACCGGCATCAGGGTCATGCGCCGTATCCGCTGCTGCGCAGGCGGATGCGTGCGGCCTCGACCTGGCGCAAGGCGAACCGGGTATAGCCCACCTGGACCAGCAATGGTTCGGCGCCGAGTGGGCCGGCGGCAACGACCTGCACTTCCTCGCCAGCCACGAACCCGAGCTCGCGCAAACGGCGTGCCACTGCATCGTTGGGCGTGAGGTCTTCGACGCACTCGACGATGGCCGGCATGCGCCGGGCGAGCTGGTTCAATCTCACGGCGGAAGCCAAATGGGAATTGTTCGCATTCTAGCATTCACTCGCACCACATGATGCAACGTGCTGCCGAGCGCGCCACGCCAGTTATCATGTGCGTTCAACTTCCGTGGGGACGGCCTTGCCTGGAGATGCGATGAGCGACCGCCTGCAACTGCGCCGCGACGGGCTGGTTGCGCGCCTGCGCATGACCCGGCCGCTGGTCCACAACGCCTTCGATGCCGAACTCATCGGCGAACTCACTGCGGCGCTGGAACAGGTCGCGGACGATGCCGACGTGCGGGTGCTGGTGCTGGAAGCCGAAGGTGCTTCGTTCTCCGCCGGCGCCGACCTCAACTGGATGCGCGGCATGGCCGCCGCCAGCGAAGAAGCCAACCGCACCGATTCGCTCGCCCTCGCCCGCCTGATGCGCACGCTGGATGAATTGCCGAAGCCCACCATAGCCCGCGTGCAAGGCGCGGCCTTCGGTGGCGGCGTCGGATTGGTCGCGTGCTGCGATATCGCGATTGCCGCCGGGCGTGCGAAATTCGGGCTGACCGAATCGAGACTCGGGTTGTTGCCGGCGGTGATTTCGCCGTATGTGATCGCCGCGATCGGCCCGCGCCAGGCGCGCCGCTATTTCGCGACCGCGGAAATCTTCGATGCCGCCGAAGCCATGCGCATCGGCCTGCTGCACCAGGTGGTGGATGCCGATGCACTGGATGCGGCGGTGCAGGCGCAAGTCTCGCTCCTGCTCAAGGCCGGCCCGGTCGCGTCGGCGTCGGCCAAGCAGCTGGTGCGCGCCGTGTGCGCGCATGCCGATGGCAGCCGCCATGATGCCGACAACGCCGCGCTGATCGCACGGCTGCGGGTGTCAGTGGAAGGCCAGGAAGGCCTGGCGGCATTCCTCGACAAACGCACGCCCGACTGGATCACCCAATGAAAACCGCCTCATGAGCTTCGCCCCCGTGATCATTCGCCCATGAAGTTCAGCGCCTGATGTTCGACACCATCCTCATCGCCAATCGTGGCGAGATCGCCTGCCGGGTCATCCGTACCGCACGCCGGCTCGGCATCCGCACGATTGCCGTGTACTCCGATGCCGATGCCGATGCCCAGCATGCGCGGCTGGCCGATGAAGCCCATCACATCGGTGGCGCCCGCCCGCAGGACAGTTACCTGCGTGGCGACGTGATCATCGATGTCGCGAAACGCACGGGCGCGCAGGCGATCCATCCGGGTTACGGCTTCCTGTCGGAGAACGCGGACTTCGCCGAGGCAGTCGAGGCCGCGGGCATCGCCTTCATCGGCCCGGCGGCCGCGTCGATGCGAAAGATGGGCAGCAAGGCCGGCGCCAAGGAGCTCATGGCCGCAGCCGGCGTGCCGGTGGTACCCGGCTACACCGGCGAGGACCAGTCGCCTGGCCTCCTGCAACGCGAGGCCGACACGATCGGCTATCCGCTGATGATCAAGGCTGCCCACGGCGGCGGCGGCAAGGGCATGCGCATCGTCCGCGAAGTCGGCGAATTCGCGGCCAACCTCGAGAGTTGCCAGCGCGAGGCGGCCAGCGCGTTTGGTCGCGATCGCGTGTTGCTGGAACGCTATATCGAACAACCAAGGCATATCGAGATCCAGATATTCGGCGACCACCATGGCGGCGCGATCCACCTGGGCGAACGCGAATGCTCCGCGCAGCGCCGCTACCAGAAGGTGCTGGAGGAATCGCCCTCGCCGTTCCTGACCCCCGAGCTGCGCGCACGCATGGGCGCCGCGGCGGTACAGGCTGCGCATGCCATCGACTATGCCAATGCCGGCACCGTCGAATTCATTGCAGACCAGCACGGTGATTTCTACTTCATGGAAATCAATACCCGCCTGCAGGTGGAGCATCCGGTCACCGAGGAAGTCACCGGCCTGGACCTGGTCGAATGGCAACTGCGCATCGCCGCCGGCGAACAGGTGCCGCTGGCGCAGGAACAGGTCACCCGGAGCGGACATGCGATCGAGGTCCGGCTGTATGCGGAAGACCCGGATGCCGGCTTCCTGCCAGGCTCGGGTACCCTGGAGACGCTGCGCCTGCCTGTGGCATCACGGCATGTGCGGGTCGATTCCGGCGTGATCGAAGGCGACAGCGTCACCATTTTCTACGACCCGATGATCGCCAAGCTCATCGTCTGGGACGAGGATCGCCCGCGGGCCCTGGCACGCCTGCGCGACGCGTTGGCGACGTGCGAAATCGCCGGGCCGAAATCCAACATCGGGTTCCTGGAACGCCTGACCCGCCACCCTGCGGTGACCGAAGGCCGCATCGATACGGGCTATCTCGACCGGCACCTGGATGAATTCCTGACACCCGCCGAACTCGACCGCGACCTGCTGCTGGCCGCCGCGGCCACGCGCCTGTTGGTTCAGGAAGCCGAGGCCCGCGAGCGCGCCGCAGGCAGCAGCGATCCCGGATCACCATGGGGCATCGCCGATGGCTGGCGGCTCGGCCACGGCGGCGCGCGCCGGCTGGCGTTCGCGCATGGTGGCGCGCCTGGTGAAAGCCGGCGCATCGAACTGGTCGCGCACGGCCATGCCGGCGACTACCGGATCGAGTTCGACGGCGGCTCGCATGAGCTCGGCGGTGCACGCCTGCAAGACGGCGTGCTCAGCCTGCGCATGGACGGTGCGATGCAGCGCTTCCATGCCAGCGCGGACGCCGCGCGCGTGCTGGTCCACGACGGCCGGCAAAGGCTGCGTCTGCATTCGGTGGAGGTGTATCGTCGGCAGGATGCCGGCGGCGATGCAGCCGAGCACCGCATCCGCGCACCGATGCCGGGACGCGTGGTGCTGGTGCAAGCCAGGCCGGGCGATGCAGTGAACGCGGGGGACGTGGTGCTGGTCATCGAGGCAATGAAGATGGAGCTGGCCTTGAAGGCCCCGCGCGATGGCGTGGTGGATGAAATCCGCACGACGGCCGGCGAATTCGTCGAGGCTGACTCCGTGTTGGCGACCCTGGAGAAATGACCATGTACCGACTGTCCAGCTTGTTGTTGCTTGTCATGCTGCTGGGCCTCGGTGGCTGCTCGACGACCGTGTTCGAAACTATCCCCTCCGGCACCACCACCGACTGCGATCCGGCCTGGCCTGGCCGCTGGCAGCCGGACGCCACAACCGGCCAGCCGCCCGACGAAGCGGTCAAGCCAAAGGATGCACTGGAGATTTCCGCGGACTGCAAGACCGCGACAACCAAGGGCGAGCCCAAGCCCATGCACCTGACCCTGATCGGCACCAAGTCCGGCCAATACCTGCAGGTCCACAACGACAACGGCGAACCGGATTGCATTGGTGACGGCAAGACGCATTGCGGCTACGTGCTGCTGCGCTACGAACGCGATGGCGACACCATTCGCCTGTATGACCCTGACCACGCCAGGGTGGCTGCCGCCATCGCCAAGGGCAGCCTCAATGGCTTCAGCGAGCGCGCCGATGGCAAGCTCAAGACCAGCGAACCGATCCACCGGAACTTCATCGCTGGCGACGCCAAGCAGATCGAAAAAGTGCTGCGCCGACGTGCGGAACTGTTCAATACCGAACCCCTGATCGTGCTGCAGCGCGCTGCCGGCCTGCCGATATCGGCCGATGCGGCGTTACCTGCCGAAGCCGTTCCGCCAGCACCGGAGCAGTAGATGGCCCAGCCTGCCGAAGTCCGCATCGTGGAAGTCGGGCCGCGTGATGGCCTGCAGAACGAAAAGGTGGCGATCAGTACCGTCGACAAGATCGGGTTGATCGACAAGCTTTCGGCCACCGGACTGCGCAGCATCGAGGCGACCGCCTTCGTCAGCCCGAAATGGGTGCCGCAGATGGCCGACGCCAGCCAGGTACTTGCCGGCATCAGCCGCCGTGACGGCATCAGCTATCCAGTATTGGTGCCCAACGAACAAGGTTATGAGCGCGCACGCATGGCCGGGGCCCGGGAAGTCGCGGTATTCACCGCCGCGTCGGAAGCCTTCAACCTGAAAAACACCAATGCCGGCATCGAGGAGTCGCTGCGCAGGTTCGAGCCGGTACTGGCGCGTGCCAGGGCCGATGGCGTGCGCGTACGCGGCTATGTCTCCACCGTGCTCGGTTGTCCCTACCAGGGCGTGGTGCCGGTCGCGGACGTGGTGCGGGTCGCACGCAGCCTGCACGGCATGGGCTGCTATGAGGTCTCGCTGGGCGACACCATTGGCGTGGGCACGCCAGCCAAGGCGCGCGCGATGTTGAAGGCGGTTGCCAGCGAGGTGCCGATCGCTGCGCTTGCCATCCATTTCCACGACACCTACGGGCAGGCGCTGGCGAATGTACTGGCTTGCCTTGAGGAAGGCGTGGCGGTGGTGGACAGCGCAGTGTCGGGCGCCGGTGGCTGTCCTTACGCGAAAGGCGCCAGCGGCAACGTTGCAAGCGAAGACGTGGTGTACATGCTGCACGGGCTCGGCATCCAGACCGGCGTCGATCTCGATGCACTGGCTGAAATTGGCCGCTGGCTCGCTGCATTGCTCGGGCGCGAGACCGGCAGCAAGGTTGGCAAGGCGCTGGCGGCACGATGAACGCACCACAGCGACCAACGCAGGCAGATTCCACAGCAATGTCGGAGAGCCTTGCCCTGGATTCGCTGGTGCAGTCGTTGCTCGAGGCTGCGCGCGCGCGCGCCGTGCCCGACGCCACCCAGGCATTGCTGCTGGACTCCGCGCGTGAACTGCGCGCAGCGCGCGATGCCATCGATGCCGAACGCGACCGCTATCGTGCCCTGTTCAATGCAGTCCCGGATTCGGTGAGCGTGCTGGCGCGCGACGGCACGGTGCTGGACGTCAACAAGGCTGGCCTGGTTGCGTACAACCGGACGATCGAGGAGATCATCCACCATCCGATCGAACTGCTCAATCCGGAATTGCCGCGCGGCCACATGGTGCCGGTACTGGAGTCGCTCGATCGCGGCGAAACCTATGTCATCGAAGTCACCAACATGCGCGCCGATGGCTCGCGCTTCCCGGTGGAAGTGCATTCGGCCAGCGTGGTTTACGACGGGCAACCCGCACTGGTGGCGGTTGCCCGAGACCTCAGTCCCAGGTACGACGCCGAGGTCCGTTACCGCGAACTGATGGAGGCGATCGACAAGGGCATCATCATCCAGGAACGCGACGGCAAATGCGTGTACGGCAATTCCGCGGCGATGCGCATCCTCGGCATCGGCGCCAGCGAGTCGCTGGCGGATGCACTGGACCTGAGGCGCTGGAGATTCCTGCATGAGAATGGCCACGAGATGCCGTTGGATCAGCATCCGGTGACACGTGCGCTGCGAAGCGGGCGGGCCGTCGAAAGCACCGTGCTGGGCCTGTTCCACCTGCAACGCCGGCAGCTGCTCTGGATCACGGTTACGGTCGTGCCGCAATACACCCCAGGCGAGGACACGCCTAGCCAACTGCTGTTGCTGTTCAGTGATATCACCGGGCTCAAGCGCGATGTCATTTGGTTTGACCGTGCCCAGGCCCTGGCCCAGATTGGCGGCTGGCAATGGGACCGCGCCGCCGACGAGATGTATCTGACAGAGGAAGCCGTGCGGATCCTTGGCGCATTCACCCCACCGCGCGACATGGAAGACTTCCTGGACTGCCTGCAAAATGCTGATCGGTGCCGCCTGCACGACCTGCTGTCCAGGATCGACCAGGGCACCGGCTTCGAAGTCGAACTGCAAGGGACGCAGGATGACGGCACTCGATTCTGGATCCGCATGATCGGCGAATCCGAATCCGGCGGACCGGGCACCGACCTGCTCACTGGCACCTTGCAGGACATCACCGACCGCAAGCGCGCGGAAGAATCCCTGCGCCTGCAGGCGCAGACCGATGCGTTGACGGGCCTGATGAACCGCGACGCGATCCGGGACCAACTGGACATCCGCCTTGGAAATCCCGTCGACAACCGGATCGCCCTGCTCTACATCGACCTGGACCGCTTCAAGATCGTCAACGACGTGCTTGGCCACAATGCCGGGGACGAACTGCTGATGTCGGCGGCGCGAAGGATGCGCGAGGCGATCGGCAGCGAAGGCATGATCGCCCGTTTCGGCGGCGACGAGTTCGTGGTGGTCTGCGAGATTGACGACGATGGCAAACGCCCGGAGCACCTCGCGGAGCGTCTCCAGCATGCGTTCACCGATCCGTTCCGCTTGCAGGGCGAAGAGTTCAACGTCACTGCCAGCATCGGCATTGCCTGTGCACCGGTGGATGGCAAGTCAGCCCAGCAACTCATCCAGTGCGCCGATGTGGCGATGTACGCCAGCAAGCGCCGCCATCGCAACGGTTGGCAGGCATTCTCGCCCGACCTGGCGGAGCGTCAGCAGGAACGGCTGCAGACGGAGACCCAGTTGCGACGGGCACTGGACAACGACGAGTTTCACCTTGTCTACCAGCCGCAGGTCGACCTGCACAGCGGCCGCATCCTGTTCGCGGAAGCACTTGTGCGCTGGCACAATCCGCAACTTGGCGTGATGCGCCCGGACCGCTTCATCGAACTCGCCGAGACCACCGGCGACATCGTCCGCATCGGCAATTGGGTCCTGCGCGAAGCCTGCGACCAGATGCGGCGCTGGCGCGAACAAGGCCTGGCGATCCAGCGGGTGGCAGTGAACGTCTCCTACCGCCAATTCACCGGCGACAATCTCGGCGAGAGCGTGCGGCGCGCCCTGGAGGAATTCGACCTACCCGGCTCGGCACTGGAACTGGAATTGACCGAACGCGTGCTGGTAGACGATGGTCCAGACACCCTGATCGTGTTCGACCAGTTGCGGGCGCTTGGCGTGCAATTGTCGATCGATGACTTCGGCGAAGGCTACAGCGCACTGAATTACCTGCGCCGGTTGCCGATCAACACACTGAAGCTCAGCCAGTTGTTCCTCAAGGGTGTACCAGGCACGCCGTCCGACGTCGCGATTTGCCAGGCAGTCGCGGGAATTGCGCAGAGCCTGGGGCTCGGGCTGGTTGCAGAAGGCGTGGAAAACGAAGCACAACGGGATTTCCTGTTGCGGCTGGGGGTCACCACCGGCCAGGGTTTCCTGTTTGCGCCCGGCTTGCTGCCGGGTGAATTCGCCAAACGGGTCGCCGCTCAACAGGACGTTGCATGATGCAAGCAGGCGCCTACCAACTTCGCCTCATCCGTCACGAGGACGACCCGGCCATGGCTGGCATCATCCGCACGGTAATGCCGGAATTCGGTGCGATCGGATCCGGTTTCGCGATCGCCGATCCGGAAGTGGATTGGATGAGCAGAGCTTACGCAGAACCGCGCCATGCCTATTTCGTGGTCGAAGCCGACGGCCGCGTACTCGGCGGATGCGGTGTGGCCCCGTTGATCGGTGGCGACGCCGACACCTGCGAACTGCGCAAGATGTACTTCCTGCCCGAGGCACGCGGCATTGGAGCCGGCGCAGCGATGATGCAGCGCTGCCTGGACACAGCCCGCGCCGCCAACTTCAAGCGTTGCTACCTGGAAACCCTGGCAGGCATGGACGCGGCGATGCGCCTGTACGAACGCAGCGGATTCCAGCGCATCACAGTCCCCATGGGCGCGACCGGCCACGGCGGGTGCAATGCGTTCTACCTGCTCACTTTTTCATAGCGAGAAAAACTTCGCTTGGTGAATCGGCCGGACGCAGCGGCGAGACCGTCGGGTGTTCGCGAAGCGGCATTTCGAGCCGCGTAGTGAACACCCGACGGTAGGCGCCGCGGCAGCTCGCGCGGAGTGTGTCGTCCTTAGCCGTCGTCACCCCAGCTTCCGGTAAAATGCCGAATTCCCGTTTCCTTCCTCAGGTCTTGCCCATGCAACTCGCCAACGTCCGCGCCGTCATCACCGGCGGTGTCTCCGGCCTCGGCCTCGCCGTCGCCGAACACCTGGTCAGGCACGGCGGCAAGGTCGCCCTGTTCGACGTCAATGACGACAAGGGCGCCGCTGCAGTCAGCGCGCTCGGCGAAACCAACGCCCGCTACTTCAGGACCGACGTCACCGATGAAGCCGGCGTCTCCGCCAATGTCGATGCCGCACGCGCATTCCTGGGCGGACTCAATGTCGCGATCAACTGCGCCGGCATCCTCGGTGCCGGACGCGTGCTCGGCCGCGAGGCGCCAATGCCGCTGGCCAATTTCCAGTCGACGGTACTCGTCAATCTCGTCGGCAGTTTCAACGTGGCCAAGGCCGCAGCGAACCTCATGCAGCACAACGCGCCAGGAAGCGACGGCGAACGCGGCGTGATCGTCAATACCGCATCGGTCGCCGCCTACGAAGGCCAGATCGGCCAGGCCGCGTATTCCGCGTCCAAGGGCGGCGTGGTCGGCATGACTTTGCCGATGGCGCGCGAACTCGCCCGTTTCGGCATCCGCGTGATGACCGTTGCACCCGGTACGTTCTGGACGCCGATGGTCGATGGCATGCCGGCCTCGGTGCAGGAATCGCTGGCGGCCTCGATCCCGTTCCCGTCTCGGCTCGGCCAGCCACCGGAGTTCGCCGACCTGGTCGCCTATATCCTCGGCAACACCTATCTCAACGGCGAGACCATCCGCCTGGATGGCGCCACCCGGCTGGCACCCAAGTGATCGATTACGGCAAGCCGACGAATAGCTGGATCGCCCGGCGCTGGCCCGCAATCCGCGCCAGGGGCATGGCGCATTTCGTGCTGGTGCGCGGCCTGGCGTTTTGGGGTGGGCTGATGTTCGCCCTCTCGATTGCCATGATCTGGGTGAAATTCGGCCCACAGCATCCGCGCTTCGGCCTGTTGCTGGGCGTGGCCGCAGGCTTGTGTACGGTCGGCGGCCTGGTCTGGGGCGTGCTCACCTGGGCCATCAACGAACGCATCTTCCGCAACCTCAACCCGCACCGGAACCCCGCATGAAGGCTTACGACACCAAGAAAGGCAACGTGGTCGAACACAACGGCACCGTCTACCAGATCCGCGACATCGAGCGAAGCTCACCGCAGGGCCGCGGCGGCAACGTCAAGTTCCGTTTCACCATGTACAGCGTGCCGGGTGGCGTGAAGTACGACCTCAGCCTGGGCGGCGACGACGACCTGAAGGAAGTCGAGTTGTCACGCCGGCAGGTGACGTATTCCTACCGCGATGGCGACGCCTTCGTGTTCCTCGACGACGAGGACTACTCGCCGTACACGCTTGATGCGGACGTCATCGGCGATGCCGCAGGTTATATCGTCGACAACCTCACCGGCTGCTTCGTGCAGATCATCGACGATCTGCCGGTGGCGCTGCAGCTGCCTTCCAGCGTGGTGATGGAAGTCATCGAGACGCCACCGGAACTCAAGGGCGGCACCGCGACCAAGCGACCCAAGCCGGCAAAGCTGTCCACCGGCATCGAGATCCAGGTACCGGAATACATCGCCAATGGCGAAATGGTCTGGGTCAGCACCACGACTGGCGAGTTTGGCGGACGCGCGGATTGAGCCCTGTCGGTCATCCCGACACGAATCAAGGTTCATTCATCCAACTTGTAATGATTGGACAATCCACTTCCCCGCCATTCGACGCACCGACGCATCTACGTCCGCACATTTGGCAAGCTCGGCAATATCGCGCCAGGCCAGATCATGCGATTCATCGCTGACGATGTAGTGCTCGTTTACGCCCGCGCGAACGACATAGCGCACGTCGTAATGCCAGTGTTCGGGCACGCCCTTGTGTTCGGGGATGCGATGGCGGTCAAGGTCGAAAATTTCAGGCTCTACGCACAAGTCCGTCAATCCGGATTCCTCCTCGGCTTCCTTGAGCGCCGCGATCTTCAGATCGCGCTCACCATCGGCATGCCCCCCAAGCTGCAACCACATGCCCAGCTTGCGATGATGGGTGAGCAGCACGCGGCCGCCATCGGCACTGACCAGCCACACGGATGCGGTGAAGTGGCCTGCCAACCGCTCGCGGCGGAACGGATTTTCGACATCGATCAGAAGTTGTTGCAAAAGTCCAACCGTCTCGCGTTCGAGCGGCCACCGCTGCGCATAGACGGACAAATCATCGGAAAAGGCAAGATCGGTAGCGGGCATGCTGCGTCGCATCATTGTCGGAAGCGTTGATTATCGCCGCTGAATGGCCGATTGGCGCTTGTGCATCACCCCGCCCGCCCGGTAAGGTCGGCGACTTGCATCAAGGTGCACGGTTCATCGTGCTTGGTCCGAATTGTTTGGGGAGAACACAATGCTTTTTTGGCGCGTCAAGCCGCTCGACAAGATTCTTGAAACTGCCGGAAAGAAGGCGCTGACGCGCCAGCTTGGCGCATTCCAGCTGACCATGCTGGGCATCGGTGCGGTGATCGGCACCGGCATCTTCGTGTTGACCGCCGAGGCCGGCCAGAAGGCGGGTCCGGCAATGATGATCGCCTTCGTCATTGCTGCGGTCGTGTGCGGACTTGCTGCGCTGGCCTACGCCGAACTGGCCTCGATGATCCCGGTCGCAGGCTCCGCTTACACCTATACCTACGGCGTGCTGGGCGAAGCGTTGGCCTGGATCGTCGGCTGGGCGTTGGTGCTGGAATATGCCGTCGCGGCTGGTGCGGTGTCGGTAGGCTGGTCCGGTTACATGAACGGGCTGCTGACACATACCAATCTGTTCGGACTGGTGGAGGCCGGATCGCTATCACTACCGCGTTGGCTGCAAACCGGCCCGTATGACGGCGGCACGTTCAACATCCTGGCGTTCGGGATCGCGCTGCTGGTGACCTGGCTGCTGGTGATCGGCACATCCAAATCGGCCAAGGTCAACGCCGTGCTGGTGATGATCAAGATTGCCGCACTGGTCGCTTTCATCGCAATCGCACTGCCGGCGGTGAATAACCAGAATTTCGAGCCGTTCTTCCCGACCGGCTGGGGTAGCCCAATGGGCGGCGTTGGCGTGCTGGGCGCGGCGGCATCGATCTTCTTCGCCTATGTCGGATTCGATGCCGTGTCCACGGCATCCGAAGAAACCAAGAACCCGAACCGCAACATCCCCATCGGCCTGCTTGGATCGCTGCTGGTCTGCACCATCTTCTATCTGCTGGTCGGTTACGGAGCAGTGGGTGCCGCTGGTTCGGCGCCGATGGTGGGCGCCGACGGCGTGGTGTTGTCGCCGGGCACGCCGGAAATGGCCGCAGTCTGCGCGATGGCCTCCAATGCCGATGCGCTGGTGTGCAGCAAGGAACCGCTGGCGCACGTGATGCGCATGGTCGGTTTCGGCAAGGTCGGCAATGCGATCGGTTTGGCGGCAGCACTCGCCCTGCCCTCCGTAGTACTGATGATGATCTACGGCCAGACCCGCATCTTCTTCACCATGTCGCGCGATGGCCTGTTGCCGGAGCGCCTCTCGAAGATCCACCCGAAGTACAAGACCCCGTACGTGATCACGATCATCACTGGCGTGTTCGTGGCGCTGTTCGGCGCAATGTTCCCGGTCGGTATCCTTGCGGATATCTCCAACTCGGGCACGCTGTTCGCCTTCATCATGGTGGCGATCGGCGTGATGATCCTGCGCAAGCAGCAACCCGACCGGCATCGCCCATTCCGCACCCCGCTGGTGTGGGTGGTCTGCCCGCTGGCGGTCGCCGGCTGTCTGCTGCTGTTCATGAACCTGTCCGTGTACACGATCAGCCTGTTCTTCATCTGGGCAGCCATCGGCCTGGTGGTGTACCGCCTTTACGGCTATACCCGCAGTGACATGGCGCGCGGTATCACTGGCCCTGAAGGTGGCCCGACCATGCCGCCAGAACCTCCGTTCCACGAAGGTCCGCAGGCCTGATTCCAGGGTCACGGATAAACCAGAAAACCCGGCTCCGGCCGGGTTTTTTGTTGCCTGCCCATGCAGAAGGCACAACACCTGATTCGCTACACTGGCACGCATGAAAGATGCCTACGACGTGCAACACCTGCGCCATCTGGCTGGCGAGATCATCACCAACGTGCGCGAGTTGTCGCGTGCGGGCCTGACGCCTGCAACCAGCAGCAATTTCTCGCTGCGTCTGGACCAGCGCCACGCCGCAATCACCGTCTCCGGTCGCGACAAGGGCAAGCTCACCGAAGCCGACATCATGGTCGTGGATTTCCACGGCAACCCGGTCGGCAGCGAGCACCGGCCGTCTGCGGAAACCCTGCTGCATACGCAGCTCTATCATCGTTTTCCCGAAGTCGGCTGCGTACTGCACACGCACTCGCAGGCGCAGACGATTGCCTCGCGCCTGCATGCCGGCGATGGCCATATCCGCCTGGAAGGCTACGAACTGCTCAAGGCATTCGCCGGCAACACCACGCATGAAACCGCGATCGACGTGCCGGTACTCGCCAATACCCAGGACATGGCGCGGTTGGCAGCGCAGGTTGACGAATTGCTCGACCAGCAATCCATGTGGGGTTACCTGATCGACGGCCACGGCTTGTACGCCTGGGGCCGCGACATGGGCGAGGCACGCCGACACCTGGAAGCCTTCGAATTCCTGCTGACCTGCGAACTGGAACTGCGGAGGCTGCAGCGATGAGCCGGCTCCGGATTTTTCCAGAAGCACGCAGCTGACATTCCGCTGCTGACAACCACGGACGTGGCGGAAATCGTGGACGAACTGTCTGCGATCGGGGTTGGACTGGAGCAATGGAAAGTCTCGCAAGCCGTACAGCCTGGCGATGCACCGGACATGATCATGGCCGCCTATCGCGCCGACATCGACCGACTCGTCTACGCCAACGGTTTTCGCAGCGTGGACGTGGTCAGTATTGCCCCCGACAACGAACACCGCGAGACGATGCGCGCCAAATTCCTCGATGAGCATTTCCACAAGGAAGACGAAGTGCGTTTCTTCGTCGCTGGCTCTGGCCTGTTCACCCTGCACGTGGCCGACAAGGTCTACGAAATCCTGTGCGAGGCCGGCGACCTGATCTCGGTGCCGGACCGCATGACCCACTGGTTCGACATGGGCCCCGAGCCCAGCTTCGTGGCGATCCGTTTCTTCACCGAGGCGGATGGCTGGGTCGGACACTTCACCGGCACCGACATCGCCAAGCGTTTTCCGCGTTATGAAGTAGGAGCGGCACGCGAATGAAGACCACGATCCTTACGGATATCGAAGGAACAACATCGTCGATCTCCTTCGTCAAGGACGTGCTGTTTCCGTACGCACGACGCGAGCTGCCGCACTTCGTCCGCGAACACGGCCATGAGCCCGGCGTGCGCCACTGGCTGGATGTGGTGGCTACCGAACACGGCGCGATCTGCGACGACGCTGTCATCGCCGAGACCCTGCAGGGCTGGATCGACCAGGACCGCAAGCACACCGCGCTCAAGGCGCTGCAGGGCATGATCTGGATGGCCGGCTACCGCAGCCGCGATTTCACCGCGCACATGTATCCGGACGTGGCGCCGCAACTGCAGGCGTGGCATGAGGCCGGACATCGGCTCGCGGTGTATTCCTCTGGCTCGGTGCCTGCGCAGAAGCTGCTGTTCGGTAATTCCGATGCCGGCGACCTGTCTGCCCTGTTCGGCGCATGGTTCGACACCGAAGTCGGCCACAAGCGCGACGCCGACAGCTATCGGCTGATTGCCGACTCGCTGCATCGCAGCCCTGGCGACATCCTGTTCCTGTCCGATGTGGTCGCCGAACTCGATGCCGCGCGTGATGCCGGCATGCGCACGGTCCTGCTGGATCGCCGCGAGGACTACCCCGAGCCGCGCATCGGCGAGGACACCCACGGCCACGCGCGGGTGGAGTCGTTCGCGGAGATCACGCCCTAGCTTGGCAATGCCTCAAGGCGCCGCATCGTCGAGCCGATAGGTCGTGCTGGCGCGCAACTCGCCGCGCCAGCGATCGAACGTGCGCACCTCGACCTGGTGTTCGCCAACCTCCAGCGTGGTCGGCAAGGCGGCGCGCCACAGATGCCGCGAGGGTTCGGCTTCGGGCGAACGATCGTAGCCACGCAAGGCGTCCGCTGCGTCATCGCGCATGTTTTCCGCCAGCAATGCCGGATCCGGCTGCAGCACCTTGCGCATCGGTGCCCAATCACCGCCATCGACGCGATACTCCACGCGACTGTCGTCCATGCCCATGTAGACGTTCGCGTACACGCCCCAGGCCGGATATGCACCGCGGCGCAAGACCTTGGGTGCATGCAGGCCGATCTGGGTATCGGCGGCATCACGGGCGTTGTGCCAGGCCAGTGCATACGTGCCGCCTGGCTGCACGGTCAGCACCGCGTAACCGTTCGGCGTGCCGTCGGCCATGGTTGCATCGGGAATGCCGTCGGCGTCCTTGATTCCGGACCAGTACGCGCCACAGGCAGTACCGACGTTGTATTCATGCAGCGGCTGCACGCCGTTCCAGCCATCTCTGGCATCGTGGAAGACGTGTTGCTGGGTGTGGCTGTGTGCGCTGAGCACCAGCAGGTGCGGAAAACCACGCAACAGTTCGAAAAGGCGCGCGCGGTCGGCATCGCGAAAACTGTCCTTGCCCTCTTTTTCGAACAACGGGATGTGCATGGCAAGCACCAGCAGCCGATCCTTGCGCAACGTGGGCAGGTAGGCTTCCAGGAACCCGAATTGATCGTCGCGGAAGCCACCGATGTAGGCCGGCTTGCTGCCCGGCAGCGCGATCACGTCGTCGAGCGCGATGAACGTGGCCAACGCAGTTTCGCGTGCATGGGTATCGGCACCGAATGCGCGATGGAAGCTGTGCAGCGAATCCGCATCGCCAGTCGCATCCATGTCGATGTCGTGGTTGCCGGGCAGGTACATCCACGGCAGGCCAAGTTCAGCCGTCGCCGCCTTCACCAATGGATATACGGCGGGCGCATCGTCGACGATGTCGCCCAGTGACAGCCCAAGCCCGGCCTTCTGGCGTCCACGCAATGGCTCGATGATGTCACGTCTGAAATAGTCGGCATCCACCGCCGACTTGGGCTGCGGGTCGCCGAACACCAGCACCTCGAGCGGCACGCCGGATGCAGGGCCTGCAGGCCGCGGGATGTAACGGATGCAGGCAGCCGATGTCCGCACCACGGTGGTGCGAGACTGCGCATTGCCGGACTCGACCACGACCGGCGTGCATGCGTCCGCTCGCGGCTGTGCGCTACCAGCCAACATCCACAAGCCGAGAAACACTGCGAACATCGTGCGCATGGGCACCTCCAGTCCCGATTATGCCGTGCAGACCAACGCCTTGGATTTGCACTAGAATCCTGCAAGGCGGGGGAGCCTCGGGGCGGACCGCGATTGCGTAACATGATGCGTGTGATTCATCGCTGGTGGTTCGGGTTGGCGTTGCTGTTGCTCGCCACCAGCGGCGTCGTGCGAGCCGCGCAGCCAGTGGCACTCGATCCTGGCATATCGACCGTTCCTCTCACCTCACGAATTGCCTATCGGCACGACGTGCAGGCCAGCGACGGTGTCAGCATGGCCTTCCAGCGCGCAAGCGAAGGCCAGTACGCACCCCTGCCGGGTGGCAACTCCAGCCTCGGCTTCCAGAAAGGCGCCTACTGGTTCCACCTGACATTGGTGAACCGCAATCCCGAGGAGTCGCGCTGGGTACTGGTGCAGGAATATGCCCTCAGCGACAACCTGGACCTGTACCTGCGTTATCCGGATGGACACGTGGTGCACCAGGGCAGCGGCGATCATGTGCCGTTCGACAACGCGTTACATCCGTTATCGACAACCGAATTTCAGCATCGACCTGCCACAGGGCCAGACCGGTCGAACTGCTGCTGCGGGTGCAGAGCCAGAGTTCGATGCAGGTGCCGTTGGTGCTGTACACACCGCGTGCATTCGCCGAGCTGCTGCGCGATACGCAGTTTTCCACCGGACTGTACTACGGCATCGTGCTTGCGTTGCTGATCTACAACCTGGTGCTGTGGTTGATGCTGCGCGATTCGGGCTACTTCTGGTACCTGCTGCATGTCACCGCATTCGGCCTGGTGCTGTTCACGCTCAACGGCTATGGCTTCGAGTACCTCTGGCCGGAATGGCCGTGGATGGCCGATGCCGCGGTACCGCTGTCGATCTGCCTGGCATTGATCGGCATGCAACTGTTCGCGCGAAGTTTCCTGGAGCTGCGGGAACGCTGGCCGGTCGGCAATGCGATCAGCCTCGGCATCAGCGCGTTCTTCGCGGTTCTCGCCGATCGTCTCGACCCAAGCCGAATACCACGTGGTCACGCCCGCTGGCGTCGAAGGCGGTGTTGCTCGGCGTGATGTGGATCATCGTTGCCGCGATCATCATGTTGCGCCGTGGCTACAAGCCAGCGCGGCTGTTCCTGCTGGCATGGGCCCTGTTCCTGGCGGGCACCACGATGTTCACCCTGCTCGCATTCGGGTTGGTGCCCCGCAACTTCTGGACCTTGAATAGTGTGCAGATCGGTTCTGCACTGGAAATGCTGTTGCTGTCGCTGGCACTGGGGTCGCGCTATGCCGGCCTGCGCGTGGAGAACATCAGGATCGTGCAGCAATCCAACGAACAGCTGGAACGCCGCATGATCGATCGCACCAAGCAGCTACGTACCACAATGGCGCAATTGGGCGAGGCCAACGTGCAGCTGCGCGAATACAGCCAGCGCGATCCGTTGACCGGTGTCTACAACCGCCGTCATTTTCGCGAGGCATTCGAACAGTTGCTGCTTGCGCGCCAGGACAATGGCAAGCCACTGGCCCTGCTGCTGCTTGACCTCGATCACTTCAAGCAAATCAATGACCACTACGGGCACCTCGCCGGTGACGACTGCCTGCGCCATGCAGTGCGCTGCCTGGAGGATGGGGTTGCCACGCGCGGCGGGCTGGTGGCGCGTTTTGGCGGCGAAGAATTCGTGGTGGCACTTCCCGTTGCCAACGCGCAGGAAGCCTTGCAGGTAGCCGAGTCGATACGCCTGTGCATCCACCAGGCGCCAGTCGCCACACGCAACCACCAGCATCCGCATGAGTACCAGCATCGGCGTGCACACGCTCGATGCCAGCCGCGAAACGGTTCCGGAAGAAGTGATCCGGATCGCTGACGAAGCCCTGTACCGGGCGAAGGGTGATGGCCGCAACTGCGTGCGGCATTCGGTCATCGCCGCCTGACACCACGCGTGGCCTCGACATGGCGCAGGAAGTGACTCAGCCTTCGCGTGATTTCAGCATGACCTTTGCATCCGCCAGCGACAGCCCTCGCGCCCGCAACAACACCAGCAGGTGATAGAGCAGGTCTGCCGCCTCGCCAAGCAAGGCAGCATCGTCCTGCACCACGGCCGCGAGCGCCGTCTCCACGCCCTCCTCGCCGACTTTCTGTGCAATCCGGCGCACACCGGCCTGGAACAAGGTGGTGGTGTAGCTGCCCGCAGGCCGTTCGCGTTCGCGCTCGGCAATGCGCGCATCCAGCGCCGACAGCACATCATGCGGTGCATTCGGGAAACAACTCGTGCTGCCGAGATGGCAAGTCGGGCCGGCCGGTTCGGCCATCACCAGCAGCGTGTCCTGGTCGCAATCGGTCTCGATCGAAACCAGTCGCAACACGTTGCCGCTCTGCTCGCCCTTGCGCCACAGCTGCTGTCGGCTACGGCTGAAGAAGGTGACTTCGCCGCATGCTCAATGGTCGCCAGCAATGCCGCCCGATCCATGTAGCCCAGCATCAGCACCCCAGCGTGCTCGCGTCCTGGATGACCGCAGGCAGCAATCCGCCCTGCTTGTCCCATGCCAGGGATCATCAATCCATTGGTTGCTCACAGGCGCACCTCGATGCCTGCATCACGCAGGCCATGCTTGAGATCGGAAATGGCCAGTGCGCCCGAATGGAACACGCTGGCCGCGAGCGCCGCATCCACATCGGCATCGCGGAACACGTCGATGAAATGCTGCGCCGTGCCCGCGCCACCGGACGCCACCAGCGGCACCTGGCAGATGTCGCGTACTTCGTGCAGCTGGTCGATGTCGAAACCGCTGCGCACGCCGTCGCTGTCCATGCAATTGAGCACGATCTCGCCGGCACCACGCGACTGCGCCTCGCTGATCCAGTCCAGCGTGCGCTTTCCCGGCGCACGCATATGCTCCGGATCGCCGGTGTTGCTGCGCACGCACCATTGCCCGTCTGCTTCGCGTTGCGAATCGATGCCGACCACCACGCATTGCACACCGAAGGCATCGGCAAGCTCTTCTATCAACGCCGGCCGTTCCAGCGCAGGCGAGTTGATCGAAATCTTGTCCGCACCCGCATGCAGCACCGCGCGTGCATCGGCCACGCTGCGGATGCCACCGGCCACGCAGAACGGGATATCCAGCACCCGCGCGACCTGTTCCACCCAGGCGCGATCGACGCTGCGGCCTTGCGGGCTGGCGGTGATGTCGTAAAAAACCAATTCGTCGGCGCCGGCATCGCGATAACTACGTGCCAGCGCCAGGATGTCGCCCATGTCGACGTGGTCGCGGAAGCGCACGCCCTTGACCACGCGGCCATCGCGCACATCCAGGCACGGAATGATGCGGCGGCTCAGCATGACGCAACTCCGTCCAGCGCCTCGACCAGGCTGAAGCGGCCATCCAGCAGTGCCTTGCCCAGCACGACGCCGGCGCAACCCAGCGCTGTCGCCTCACGGATATCCTCGACGCTGCGGATGCCGCCAGACGCCTGCAACTGCACCTGCGGCGCACGCGCCAACAGCTGCGCCATACAGATCCAGTGCCGGCCCGGCCAGCATGCCGTCGCGGGCGATGTCGGTGCACAGCACGTGGCGCGCACCGGCATCGAGATATTCATCCAGCAGCGCAAACAGACTTGCGCCACTGGCGCGCGTCCATCCATGTGAGGGCAGCTGCCATTCGCCTTCGTCGGATTGCAGCTTGCATCCAGCGCCAAGGTGATGCGCTCGGCAGCCGTAGTGTGCAGAGCCAATTCATGACCCGCTCCGGCTCGCGGATCGCCAGCGAACCAACGACCACGCGATCAACGCCGGCGGCGAACAATGCATCAACGCCGGCTTCGTCGCGAATGCCGCCGCCGGTCTGCACCTTGAGCGACGTCGCGGCCTTGATCCGCGCAAGCAGGTCGAGCTGCGCATAGCCGCCATCGCGCGCGGCATCCAGGTCGACCAGGTGCAGCCAGGTCGCACCGTGGGCGGCATAGCGGGATGCAAGTTCGAAGGGATCATCGGCATAGCGCGTCTCGCGCGCGTAGTCGCCCTGCTGCAGGCGCACCACGCGTCCGTCGCGCACATCGATGGCCGGATACAGGAGCGTACTCATGCGGGATTTTCTGCAGGTGCCCAGCGCAGGAAATTGGCGAGCAACTTCGAACCGAGATCGGCCGAGCGCTCGGGGTGGAACTGCATGCCGGCGATGCGGCCGCGTTCGACGCAGGCGGCGAACGGTTCGCCATGCGTGCAGCTGGCAATGCAGTCATCGGTGACCGGCGCGGCATAGCCATGCACGAAGTAGGCATGCGCAGGCTTCGCGATGCCGTCCAGCAATGCAGATTCACGAACGGTTTCCAGCGTATTCCAGCCCATGTGCGGCACCCGCAGACCGGCGCTGCCCTGCATCCGGCGCACCGTGCCCGGCAGCAAGCCGAGACACGTCGACACCGCCCTCGTCGCTCGCGTCGAACAGCAATTGCATGCCCAGGCAAATACCGATCAACGGGCACTTCAAGTGCGCGCAAGGCGACATCCAGCCCGCGTTCGCGCAGCAGTTTCATCGCCAACGGCGCCGCACCCACACCGGGCAGAATCACCCGCTGCGCACCGTGCAGGCCATCGGCATCGCGCACGATGCGTGCGTCCACGCCAAGCCGCTCCAGCGCATAACGCACAGAACCCAGGTTGGCGCCGCCGGCATCGATCAATGCAACGTCGTTCGCGATTGCCCGATATTTCACAGCATGCCCTTGGTGCTCGGCAATTCGCTGCCCTCGCGTCGCAATGCCTGCCGCAACACGCGCGCCACCACCTTGAAGCAGGCTTCGATCTTGTGGTGATCGTTGTCGCCCGTCACGGTCAGGTGCAGGTTCAGGCGCGCGCCATCGCACAGCGACTGGAAGAAGTGCGGGACCAGTTCGGTCGGCATGTCGCCGACGCGTTCACGCGCGAACGACCCACTGAACTCGAAGCACGGCCGCCCTGAACAATCCAGCGCGGCGCTGGCCAGCGACTCGTCCATCGGCAACACGAAGCCGTAACGACCGATGCCGCGCTTGTCGCCCAGCGCCTCGGCAAGCGCCTGCCCGAGCGCCAGCGCCGTGTCCTCGATGGTGTGGTGTTCGTCGATGTGCAGGTCGCCCTCGCAACGCACGCGCAACGCAAAGCCGCCGTGCTTGCCGAGCTGCTCCAGCATGTGGTCGAAGAAGCCAAGCCCGGTCTTGATGTCGGGCTCTGCGCTGCGGTCCAGATCGAGTTCGACCTCGATCCTGGTTTCCTTGGTATCGCGTTTCACCTGTGCGGTGCGCGGCGCATCGGCCAGCGCATGGGCAATCCCGTCCCAGTCCCATTCACCACCGAACTGCGGCGTGCGCAACTGGAAGCCGCGAATGCCGAGGTTGTCGGCAAAGGTGATGTCGGTCGTGCGATCACCGACCATCGCGCTGCGCGTCCAGTCGATGCCGCGATCCTTCAGGTAATGCTGGACCAGCCCCAAGGCCGGCTTGCGCGTCGGCGCATTGTCCGCAGGAAAACTGCAGTCGACCAGCACTTCGCGAAACGCGATGCCCTGGCTTTCGAACACCTGCATCATCAAGGCCTGCGGGCCATCGAACGATGCCTGCGGATAAGCAGGCTGACCCAGCCCGTCCTGGTTGCTGACGATCACGAACTGGTAGCCCGCATCGCGCAGACGCAGCATGCGCCGGAATGACATTGGCGACGAAACGCAGCTTGTCGAGGCGGTCGATCTGGAAGTCTTCGGGTTCTTCGATCAGGGTACCGTCGCGATCAACGAACAGGATGGGTGTGCCCTTGCTCATGCTGCTGCCACCTTGGCTGGCGCAAGCGCTTCAAGCACCTGCAAATTTTGTTCAGGACTGCCAATCGTGATGCGCAAGGCATCGCCAAGTTGCGGCTGGCTGCGCATGTCGCGCACCACCACACCCGCTTGCAGCAGGCGCTGGAATGCATCCTCTGCATCATCGAACCGCACCAGCAGGAAATTACCCTGTGAGGCATACACACGCCGCACGCCCGGCAATGCCGCCAGGAATTTTTCGACGTTCGAGCGCTCCGCAATAGTGTCGGCAACACGCTCGCGCGTCACCAGCAAGGCACTGTTCCGACAGCGCCTCGCAGGCGACATCGGCACACGGTTGCGGGATTGGATACGGTGCCTGGCAGCGGCGCAGTGCATCGATCATCTCGTTTGATCCGATCACGCAACCGATCCGTGCCGCCGCCAGTGCGTGCGCCTTGGACAACGTGCGCAAGACGGCCATGTTGTCGTGTGCATGCAGCAATGACAGTCGCGGAAGGCTGCTCGCTGAACTCGGCGTAAGCTTCGTCCACGACGACAATCGCGCGACCACGAAGTCGCTCAGCCACGCTTGCGATCGCATCCAGCGACAACGCTTCGCCCGATGGATTGCCCGGCGAGCACAGGAACAACAGGCGCGCGTCATTTGCGATGACGGCATCGACCATCGCATCCAGATCGGCATTCAGGCCTGCCGGCGCCATCGACCAGCGGCACCTCGATCACGGCCGTGCCATGCAGGCGTGCGCAAACCGCGTACATGCCGAACACCGGCGGCGCGATCACGATGCGATCCAGGCCCGGCATGCAGAACGTCCGCAGCAGCAGGTCGATGGCTTCGTCGCTGCCACGCCCGGCCAGCAACTGTTCGGGGGCTGACCTGATACAGGCCTGCCAACGCACTGCGCAGGCGTTCCGGCTGCGGCGATGGATAGCGGCGCAGGTCACTTGCCGGCTGTTCCCGGATTCGCCCACGGCGATTCATTGGCATTGAGCCAGACATCGCCATTGAGCTTGTCAGTGCGTGCCGAGCGATACCCGCCGAAATCACGCAGGTCGCTGCGCAGCAAATTCGAAACCGTACTCACGCACTCACCTCCGATTTGGCACGCTCCAGCCGCAGCTCGACTGCGCGCGCATGCGCCTGCAGGCCTTCGGCGTGGGCCAGCGTCGCGGCACAGGGACCGGTGTTGAGGATGCCTTCGCGGCTCGCCGTCTGCACCGTGATTGCCTTCTGGAAACTGGCGACGCTCAACCCGCTCCATGCACGTGCGGCGCCGCCGGTGGGCAGCACATGGTTGCTGCCGCTGCAGTAATCGCCGAGCGCTTCCGGTGTCCAGTCACCCAGGAAGATGCTGCCGGCGCTGGTGACGCGATCGACCCAGGCCTGCGGATCACGCAAGGCCAGAATCAGGTGTTCAGGCGCATATGCATTGCTGATGTCGAATGCGGTGTCGAGCGTGTCCACCAGCACCGCGCGCGAAGCACCGAGCGCCACGCGTGCGATGTCTGCACGCGGCAACGTCTCAAGTTGCTGCTGCATCTGCAGCAGCACCGCATCCAGCAATGGCGCCGAATCGGTCAGCAGCAGTACCTGCGAATCCGGTCCATGCTCGGCCTGCGACAACAAGTCGGCCGCGACGAACGCGGCATCGGCGCCGGCATCGGCGATCACCAGCACTTCCGACGGCCCGGCAGGCATGTCGATGGCGGGACCACCAAGTTCCTGCGTCACCTGCCGCTTGGCTTCATCGACATAGCCATTGCCCGGCCCGAACAACTTGTCGCAGCAAGGCACGCTTTCGGTACCGATCGCCATGGCTGCAATCGCCTGTGCACCGCCAAGCTTGAACACGCGCACGCCCGGCGTCATCCGCGCGGCGACCAGCACGGCAGGGTCGGCCTGGCCGTCTGCACGCGGCGGCGTGCACAGGATGATGTCGCGGCAACCGGCAAGACCCGCAGGAATCGTCAGCATCAATGCCGTCGATGGCAAAGGCGCACTTCCGGCGGGCACGTACAGGCCCACGCGTGCGATCGGCCGCTGGATACGTTCGCAGCGTAGTCCCGGCGCCGTCTCGACCGCATACGATGCGGCGACTCCGGCACGATGGAATACTTCGATGCGTCCGGCGGCTTCACGCATTGCATCGCGCAACGCCGCGGGGACTGCAGCTTCTGCAGCGGCGAATTCGGCGTCACTGACTTCGAAGCTGTCCAGCAGCACGCCATCGAACTGCAGGGTCAGCGCACGAAGGGCCGCGTCTCCCTCGGCTGCGACCTGTGTGCGGATCCGTGCGACCGCATCACGCACGGTCGCGGAAACTGCCTGCACCGGGCGCTGCAGAACCTGCGCCTTGGTGGCGTCGTCCAGTGCAGACCATTCGATGCGCTTCACGCCAGCATTCTCTCGACCGGCAGCACCATCAGCCCGCGCGCTCCAGCACGCTTGAGGTCTTCCATGCGCTGCCAGGTGACCACACCGTGGCACAGCGCCTGCAGTGCAATCGAGTCGCTGCCATCGACCTGCAGCATGGTCGGCGACTCGGCATCCGGCAGCAGGCTGATGACCTCGGCCAGGCTGTCGCGCGAAGTCTGGAACAACAGCAACTTGCTGTCGCGGATTCGCAGCACGCCATCGAGGCGGCGCAACAACATATCGGCAAGGTCCGCACGCGTATCGCCGAATGGCAACGCGGGCGCGGCAAGCACGGCCTCGGTTTCGAGGATCGTGTGCACTGCCTTGAGGTGGTTGGCGGCGAGCGTCGCACCACTGGACACCAGGTCACACACCGCATCAGCCTGCCCAAGTCGCGGCGCGATCTCCACAGAACCCGACAAGGTGACCACATCGGCATCGATCGATGATTCTTTCAGCCAGCTGCGCAGCAATGCCGGATAGCTCGTGGCGATGCGTTTGCCGGACAACTGTTCCGGCGCTTGCCAATCCCATTCATCCGGCACCGCCAGCATGAGCTTGCAGCCACCAAAACCGAGCGGTCGCAATTCACGGAATGCTGGAGGCTGTCCCGCTTGCTCGCGCTCACCGGCTTGCTCCAGCAACACGTTGCGGCCGACGATGCCGAGGTCGCACAGGCCGCCTGCGATCAAACCGGGGATGTCATCGTCGCGCACCAGCAGCAGGTCGATCGGCGCGCTTTCACCGTAGCAGAAGAGGCGGTCGCGACTTTCGCGCCAGCTCAGCCCGCAGGCGCTGAGCAGTGCGCGCGCAGGGTCACTGAGGCGGCCGTTTTTCTGGATGGCGATGCGCAGGCGATCACGCACCGCCGGATTGGCGGGGGGAGTCATGGGGCTGTCTCAATGCGAAGCGAGGGGAAGGCGCAGGCGACGCGCTGCAAGTGTGTAGCCACCGGTACCACGGTCGATGGTGCGCGCCACGCGACCAACCGTGGTCACGCTGACCGCTGTACGGTCATGTATTTCACGGTACGGCATGCCCTGTAGCAGCAAGGGCACGACCTTCCAGCGGTCACCCATCGATTCAAGCTCGGCCGGGGTGCACAGGTCCTCGAGGAATGAACGCACTTCCTCTCCCGTTTTCAACGACGCCAATGCGTGCGCCAACGCATCCAGCGCGGTGGCGACGTCATAGTCCGGCAAGGGTTGTGGGCGTTGCTTCATGCGAGGTGCGGGCCTGGTTGACAGTCAATCAGAATGAATTAATGTAATAACGTGTTAATACATTAAAGCAATGATTGGTATGCCGTCAACCCATGGCCAGGCCAGGCTGGATCGGATTCGGCGTCTGGATTCTTTCTGCTGGTTTGCCCGGGCTAACAGCCACCCTTGTCCGGGCGAAGTTGATCAGCCGGTACTGCTGCCCCGTGCTGCCTTCAGTACATCGCCATCGGCCACCATCCGAACGATCGTGGCCACTTCGCCATCGAGTGCGCGGTCGCGATCGAGGAACGGCAGGCGTGCGCGGATCGCGGCATGTGCTGCAGCGACGACAGGACTGGGCCGGAACGGCTCTGCTGCAGCCAGCTCGGCACGCAGCGCGTCCACTTCGTCGATGAAGCGCGCATGCTGCGGGTCACCCGGCAACGGGCCACCCTGCACTTTCGTCGCGAATGCCTGCGCATCCGCACGATCAGCCAGATCGCGCGCGGCATTGATCATGTCGCGGCGCAGGTCCAGCGCCTGCGCGGCGGTGTACAGCTCCAGCGCCAGCACCTTGCCGAGATCAGTCGCCATGGCCAGCACGTGGCGCGCTTCGTTGGCGCCCATCGAGACATGGTCTTCGGCATTGGCCGAAGTCGGGATCGAATACACGGATGCCGGCATCGCGCGGCTGGTCAGGTCATTGACGATGGCTGCAGCGGTGTACTGCACGATCATGTGGCCGGACTCGGTGCCGTCCTCGTTGCCGATCAGGAATGCCGGCAGGCCATCATTGGTGGCGGGATCGACCAGCTTGTTGAGGCGTCGCTCGGAGATCGACGCCAGCACCGGGATCGCCGCCTTGACGTAACTCATCGCCAGCGCCAGCGGCATGCCATGGAAATGGCCGGCCGAGATCACCTGTTGCTCCGACATGCTCGGACTGCGCATCCGGGAAAACCAGCGGGTTGTCGGTGACCGCGTTGAGCTCGACATCGAACACGCGCTTGGCCTGCTCCACCGCATCGCGCACGGCGCCATGCACCTGCGGGATGCAGCGCAGCGAATAGCTGTCCTGCGGCTGGTGCTTCTTGCCGCCGCGGAACGGGCGGAAGCGCTGATAGAACTTCTCGCGGCCATGGCGCTGGCCGAACGGCACCCAGTCCCAGCCAATGTCGAAGCTGAGTTGCCGTGCTTCCGGGCTATCCCAGGACGTCGGCAACCACTGCCGGAACTTGGGCACCAGGTGGTAGGCGATATCGGCCAAGGTCGAGCCGTCCAGCAACGTGCGCAGATTCCCTGCGACGCGCACCTGCCCCGGATGCGGGCGCAGTGCATGCACTTCCGGCGCGAATGCACCCAGGCGACCTGCGAACGCGTCAATGGTCATTGCTGCGGCAAGGTCGGCGGTGTCCAGCAATTCGTCCAGCTGGTGCAGCGCCAGCACACCGGTCGCCAGCATCTGCGCGGTACCGTTGTTGAGCGCCAGGCCTTCCTTGTAGGACAAGCGTGACCGGCTGCAAGCCCGCTTGCGCCAGTGCCTGCGCACCCGGCATGCGCTGGCCATCGACGAAGGCTTCGCCGCCGCCCAGCAACACGATAGCCAGATGCGACAGCGGCGCGAGGTCACCCGAGGCGCCCACCGAACCCAGTTGCGGCACCACCGGCACGATGCCGGCGTTGAGCATCGCCGTCAGCGCCTGCAAGGTCTGCACGCGGATGCCGGAATGGCCGCGCAACAAGGTATTGATGCGGATGCACAACATCGCCCGCACCACGTCCGGCGCGAACGGTTCGCCCACGCAGACCGCATGGGTGACGATGAGGTTTTGCTGCAGTTCCACATGCAGCGAACGGCCAGATCGCGAGGCACCCGGCAATTCATCGCGCAGCGGATGCGCGCCCAGCAGCTTGTCGGCATTGCTGCCGAAGCCGGTGGACACGCCATAGATGGGTTCTTCGCGGCGGACCTGTTCGGCCAGGAACTCGGCTGCTCGCTCCACGGCCTCGAGCGATCGCCTTGGCCAGGGTGACCTGCGCACCATTGGCCACCGCAACCAATTGTTCGCGCGTCAGCGAAACACCGTCGAGCTCGACGCTGGCGATGCTCGTGTCGCTCATGCCGGCAGCCCCTGGGTCCGCAATTGTTCGCGCTCCACCTGCAGCGTCGCGGCAAGCTCGGTTTCGACCACATCGAACTGTTCGCCGCGACGCAAGTCCTTGACTGCGACCACGCCACGCGCGGCCTCGTCCTCGCCGCGGATCACCACGAAGCGGATACCGGCGCGGTCGGCGTACTGCATCTGCTTGGCAAGCTTGCGCGGTTCGAGCTGTGTTTCCACGTTCAGGCCGGCGGCGCGCAACCGCTGCGACAGTGCCAACGCATGCGCCAGGCCATCGTCGTCCAGCAAGCGAGACCAGCACATCGACCGAACTTTCCGCGGTCGTGACCAGGCCGGCTTCGCGCAACTGATAGAACAGCCGGGTCAGGCCGATGGAAATGCCGACGCCCGGCAACTTCGACTTGCTGTAGTGACTGGCCAGGTTGTCGTAACGGCCGCCGGAACAGATCGAGCCGATCTGCGGATGCGCATCCAGCGTGGTCTCGTAGACCACGCCGGTGTAGTAATCCAGGCCACGTGCGATCGACAGGTTCAACGCATAGCGCGACTCGGCCACGCCCAGTGCACGCAGTTGCTGCAGGATGGCCGCGCAGTTCGTCGCGGCCTTCCTCGAACAGCGGCGTACCAGCGCCAAGCGCGTCCAGCTCGCGCAAGCGCATCGTCATGACCGCTGGAGCGCACCCGCGCGAAGGCCATCAATTTGTCGATGGCATCGGCCTGCAGGTTGAAGCCTTCGCCTGCAAGTGTCTCGCGCACGGCGTCTTCGCCACGCTTGTCCAGCTTGTCCAGTTCACGCAGCACGGCGAATTGCTGGTCGCCTTCGATGCCCACGCCTTCGAAATAACCGCGCAGCAACTTGCGATGGTTGAGCTGGATGGTGAAATCACCGATGGCCAGGCGTTCGAATACCGCCGAGATGACCGCCGGGATCTCCGCATCGAAGCGTGGCGACAGGCTGTCCTTGCCGATCACGTCGATGTCGCACTGGTAGAACTCGCGGAAGCGGCCACGTTGGGCACGCTCGCCGCGATAAACGCGCTGCATCTGGTAACGGCGGAACGGGAACGCGAGGTCGTGCTCGTGCTCGGCGACGTATCGCGCCAGCGGCACGGTCAGGTCGAAGCGCAGGGCCAGCTCAGGCAGGCCATCGCCCGTCCCGCTCTCAGAAAGCTTGCCGAGCGCACCAGTGGATTGCACGAAATACACCTGGCGCTCGGTTTCGCCACCAGTCTTGGTCAACAGCACCTCGGACAGCTCCATCACCGGTGTTTCCACAGGCAGGAATCCGAAACGCTCGAAGGTCTGGCGGATCGTGTCCAGCATGCGCTGGAAGGCGATCTGGTCACGGGGCAGCAGCTCCATGACCCCGGGCGGTGTGCGTGGCTTGATCAAGTAAGTAGCTCCGGCGCAGATAGCCGCCAAGTTTAGCGGTTCCGCCCATGTGTGATGCCGGCCTTGAAAATCCAGTTGCCGAACCCGCACCTGTTTCCCTACAATGTGCGGCTACACCGTCGGGGTGTAGCTCAGTCTGGTAGAGCGCTACGTTCGGGACGTAGAGGTCGCAGGTTCGAATCCTGTCTCCCCGACCAATGGATTCAAGCAGTTACGACGAAACCGCCGCGAGGCGGTTTTTTCATGCTCGCGGTTTGCAGCATGCCGGCACATGTCCAGTTCCACGCGTTTTATGCGTTTGGACAAGCACGACCTTCTTGCAGGTTCCTGCGTGCCGCAAGCCAGCCCCGATAGCGACAACCCCGACCACGAGACCGCTGCGAGCCGCGATGGGTACAGCCCACCCGTGCTGCGTCACCTTGTGCTGCGGATCATCCTGCCGATGCTGCTGGTCACGCTTGCACTGTTCTGCCTGCTGGCCTACGACGCCAGCAGGCAGTACGCCACTTTCAGCCCGCAACTGGCCGCTGCACTCTGGCGCAACGGCATCCTGCTGCTGATCAGCCTGGCTGTCGTCGTGGTGTCAGGATGGTGGATCGCGATGCGCGCGATCAGACCCATCACCGAATTGACCCATGCGATCGAACGCATCGGCGAAGGAGAAGAAGTCCGGCTGCACGTCGAACGCGGTGAAATCCTTGGTCGCCTGCAGCGTGGGGTGAACGAGGCATCGCAGGCGTTGGCGCGTTCGCGCAACCGGATGGAGAGCGAACTCGGGCGCACTTCGGTGGATCTGGCGGACAAGAACGCGACGGCTTGAGGCCGCCAGCCAGTCGCGCTCACGCTTCCTCGCCGCGGCCAGCCATGACCTGCGCCAGCCGTTGTATGCCCTGACGCTGTTTTCCTCCGCATTGCGGGCCGGCGAGACCGACCCGACCAAGCTGACACGGGTGCTGCGTATCGAGGAATGCGTCGCTTCGCTCGACCAGCTTTTCTCCGAACTGCTGGACCTGTCCAGGCTGGAAGCGGGAGTAATGCACGCGGCGATGTCCGACGTGCGCCTGGATGATGTATTCGAAGAAGTCAGCCGCAATTTCCGGATCATGGCTGAATCCCGCGGTCTCCGCCTGATCGTGCGCAAGACCGATGCGTGGGTACGCACGGACCGTACGATGCTGGCGCGTATCCTCAACAACCTGATCAGCAATGCCTTGCGCTATACCGACGAGGGCGGCGTGCTGCTGGGTGTGCGCCACCAGGATTCGGGGCAAGTCCGGATCGATGTCTGGGACAGCGGCCGCGGCATTGCAACTGGAGCACCAGCAGCGGGTCTTCGACGAGTTTTACCAGGTCGCCCGCAACCACGAGCATCAGGGCGAACGCCAGCGCGGCCTGGGGCTTGGCCTTGCGACAGTGCGCAAATTGGCTGAAATCGTGGATTGCGAGGTGCAGCTGGCCTCCTGGCCACAACGCGGCACCCGCATCTCGGTCCTGCTGGCGCCGGCATCCGCCGCTAGCGCATCGCGGATTCCCGAACAGGCTGACACCCCCCTGGATATCAGCGGTCTGCGCGTGCTGGTGGTGGATGACGAACCCAGCATCCTCGAAGGCTTGCGTGCATTGCTCGAGCAATGGGGCTGCGATATCCGCGCTGCCGAGAGCGAAGCACAGGCGCTCGAGATGCTGTCGGGCTGGGATCGCGCGCCAGACCTTGCGATCAGCGACCTGCGCCTGCGCGAAGGACGTAGTGGCGTGGACGTCCTGCGCGCCGTGGCACGCCACTACGGGCAGGATCCGCAAAGCCCCGGGTTCGCCCGCCTGCTGGTCACCGGCGAAACCCGCAGTGATCGCATCGGCGAGATCGCCGCCAGTCGGATCCCCGTGCTGTTCAAGCCGGTATCACCGCAAAAGCTGCGGGAGGCCATGCTGGCATCGGTCTTCGCGGCCCGCGCCAATCCAGAACTATCAAGACAAACGGGCGACAACTCGATGAACGAGGCTTTCGCATACGACCTGCTGAAATATCCGGCGCACATCCATCAGCAAATGCTGCCGGCCCTGCTCGCCCCGATTGCCAGGGTCCATGGCGTCCAGGCCGCATCGCCTCGCAAGTGCCACCTCCTGGAGGTCGGCTGCGGGGATGGGTTGCAGCTCATCACCCTGGCGATGGCGTATCCCGACAGTCGATTCGTCGGCGTCGACATGTCGACCGCGGCCATCGCGCGTGGTGAAGCACTGCGTGCCAGCTTGGCCTGGACAACCTGCGCCTGGTCGCCGCCGACCTGATGGAATGGGATCCGGGCGAGACGCCCTTCGACTACATCCTGGCGCATGGGTTCTTCTCCTGGGTGCCGGAGCCGGTGCGCATCCGACTGCTGCAGCTATGCCAGCAATCCATGGCGCCACAGGGCGTGGCCTATATCAGCTACAACGCATTTCCGGGCTGCCATCTGCGGCGAATGGTCTGGGACATGATGCGCAGCCACGTCCAAGGCATCGAAGACCCCTGCAGCGCAGGATTGCCGAAGCCCAAAAATTCCTCGAATGGTTGGCGCAGGATGTCATTGGGGGATGGCTCCTATTCCGTGGCAGTCCGTTCGGAGGCCAAGGATCTCTTGCAGCGGACCCACACGTCGGTGCTGTTCCACGACGACCTGGCCGAGATCAACCAGCCATACTCGTTTGAAGACTTCATGGACGTTGCCAGGCAGCACGACCTGCAGTTCCTGGCGGAGGCCGACTACTGCGAGATGAGCGATGCCGTTGCTGGCAGCGACGCGATAGCAAGGCTGGAAGCATTGTCGGATGGCGACCCGCTGCGCAAAGAGCAATATCGGGACTACCTCAAGGGCCGCCGCTTCCGGCAAACCCTGCTATGCCACGCAGCGTCCGGCCTGCACCGCACCATCGACGGCGAGGCCGTTGCATCACTGTCGGTGGCCGGCGACCTGAGCGCGCAGGAGACAGCCGCCGATGCGCCTCCCACCGATGTCGTTCGCTTCGTGAGCGCCGCCGGTGCCGCAATCACCACCGATCACCCCTTCGTGAAGGCCGCGCTCGCACGCATCGCCACTGAGTTCCCCACCCCGATTTCGGTCCCGCACCTGCTCGGCGCCGGGGCAGCCGGTTCGACATGCAGCGAAGAAGACCAGGCTGCGCTGATCGAAGCACTCAGCCGCGGCTTCCGCCACGGGCTGATCACCCTGGTGTGCGATGCACCCGAGTACGCCAGTGAAGCCACCGCCATGCCGCGGCTCAGCCCGCTGGCCCGCCTGCAACTTGAGGCGTCGTCACCTGTCATCTTCAGCCTGCGACCGGGCATGATCAACATCGAAAGCGTGGTCACGCGCGAGCTGTTGCTGCTGCTCGATGGCAGTCGCGAACGCCCGGCATTGCTGCAGGAACTTTCAGTGCGCATGGCAGCACTGGCTCCACCGCAAGGCGAACCTGCACGCGATGCGAATTGGTGGCATGACATGCTCGCACCGCAACTGGAACAGGGATTGGAACAGGCTGCCAGGATGGCGCTGCTGGTCGCGGAATAGAGCCGACAGACCAGGTTCAGCGCACCACGTAGGTCTGCGTATTGAGCTGCAGTACTGCATCGAACTGCACTTTTTCGTCGTTATCGCCCAGTTCCATCAGGGCATCGATGCGGAAACGCAGGGCGCGATCCAGCTCACGCTGCGGTTCCAGCGCCACCCGTACCCGGGTCAGGCGGGACTCGTGCAGGCCGATCGCCTGTTCCAGCGAACGACGGATCCGATCACGATCCTGCGGGCTGAGCAAGCTGTAGGACGAGAAGTCGAGAATGCCGTAGGTCAGCGAAGATCCGCGGCATTCCTTGAAGGTATCCGGGATCAGGCGTGCAGCCTCCGAACGGGTGTTGAGCAGGTTTTCCAGGTCGCGCGACACACTGTTCCTGACCGCTTCCATCGGCACCCGCTTGCCGCCATCTTCCGGCAAGGTTCATCGACCAGCCGCTCCATGAATCCACGCATCGTGGATCCAAGTCCTTCGTAACGCGCTGAAAGAATCAGCCACAACGCATGCAGCCCACGCTACTTCGGCATGCAACGATGCACCCATGAACACAAACAAGCCTGCCGCCAGGGATAACCCGACGGCAGGCCCGGCATGGCAAGTAATTACACGTTGCCTGCGCGATCGTATTCCGAAACCACCGCACCTTCCAGGCTGCCGTCCGGCTTCTGCGGCGCAGTATTCCAGCTTGAACTTGGTGAAGTTCAGGCTGAAGGAATCCGTCGGCACGGAACTGTCACCGGCATTACCCGACGACTGATAGGACGACACGATCGCGTCCTGCAGGGTGATCTTGTAATACTCGACTTGACCGCCCTGGCTCTTGCCTTGCGTGCGTAAAGCACAGCTTTCTTGACAGCCTTGTTGGTGCAGGCGGCCTGCACCAGGACGGGCGTGGACTTGTCCGTCTGCTTCATGAAATGGATGTCCTGGAACGACACCTTGCCGGTACCGCCGCCGCTGCCACGGCCCATGCTGCCGGCATTGGTGCAGCCCCATGAGAACGAATCGATCTCGATGCATTCCTTGTGCTTGCTGTCCTGCGACTCGCCCTTGATGCCATCAAGTTCGAGCAGATAGTCAGATGCCATGATCGTAACTCCTTAGGATTGAATGAAAAGTGTTGTTCGATAGCCGTGGGTAATGAATCAGCGGGCCGACTTCGGCAATTCCGCGACCAGGCGCAAGGACACGCTCAGCTCGTCCAGCTGGTAGTGCGGGCGCAAGAAGGCAACCGACTTGAAGGCACCCGGCTTGCCGGGGACTTCGGTGACCTCGATCCGGGCCTCACGCAGCGGGTATTGCGCTTTCATGCTCTGCGTGGCGTTGTCGTCCAGCAGGACGTACTGCGCGATCCAGTTGTTGAGGAACATCTCGACGCTCGACTTCGAGGCGAAGCTGCCGATCTTGTCGCGCATCATCGACTTGAGGTAGTGCGCAATGCGGCTGACCGCGAAGATGTACTGCAGCTGCGAAGACAGGCGTGCATTCGCGTTGGCGGCGTCCGTGTTGTATTCCTTCTGCTTTTGCGCCGACTGGGTCGAGAAGAACGCTGCATAGTCGGTACCCTTGCAATGCACCAGCGGGACCAGGCCCAGGTCCGCGAGTTCCTTTTCGCGACGGTCGGTGATTGCGATCTCGGTCGGGCACTTGAGCGCCACTTCGCCGTCGTCGGTTGCGAAGGTATGTGTCGGCAGGCCCTCCACCAGGCCGCCACCCTCGACGCCGCGGATCGCCGCGCACCATCCGTACTTGGCGAATGCATCGGTGACCTTGGTGCCAAGCGCGTAAGCCGCATTCATCCACAGGTACTTGTTGTGGTCGGTGCCGGTGGTCGCCTCGACGAAGTTGAACGCCTCGACAGGCGCGGTGTCGGGCCCGTACGGCAGGCGGCCGAGCACGTGCGGCATCGCGAGGCCCACGTAACGGGAGTCCTCGGAAGCACGGAAGCTCTTCCACTTCGCGTATTCGACGGTATCGAAGATCTTGGCCAGGTCCCGTGGGCCGGACAATTCGGTGAAGCTGTCGAAGCCCAGCAACTCGGGTGATGCCGCACTCAGGAACGGTGCATGCGCGGCAGCGCAAACGTGGGAAATCTCCTCGACCAGGTACATGTCTTCCGGATGCCGGCCGAACTCGAAGTCACCAATGATGGTGGCGAACGGCGCACCACCGAAGGTTCCGTATTCCTCTTCGTAGCACTTCTTGAACAGCGCGCTCTGGTCGAAGTCGGATGCGTTCTTGAAGTCCTTGAGCAGTTCCTTCTTGGTGGTGTTGAGCACCTTGATCTTGAGGCTGGTACTTGTCTCGGAATTGTCGACCAGGTATTTCAGACCACGCCAGCTACCTTCAAGCTGCTGGAATTCCGGCGCATGCATCACGGCGGACAGCTGCTCGGACAGGACCCGGTCGATTTCGGCGATGCGCGCGTCCAATGCGCCGATGGCGTCCTTGGACACCACCAACGCGCCATCGCTGACCTGCGCGACAAGTTCCGCGATCAGGTCGCGCGCGCGCACGCGCTCGGTATCGGAGCGCGCGATCTTGCTTTGGGTGAGGATCTGGTCGAGCAAACCGCCTTCGGCAGCTTCTGCAACTGCGGCGCCAGCCGCCTGGGTTTCGGTATTGGCCATGGTGTTGTACTCGCTGGTTCGTTATCGTCAAGTCGACAGGTCAGTGCGACGCGTGGCTCATTCGCCGGATCATTCCTCGGACTTCGGCCCGACTTCCCTGGTCAACTGCGCGATCTTGTCGGTGTTCTGCAGAACCTCGTTGAGCAGGTCCTCGAACTTGTCGTTGCCGGCCGCCTTGTTGCGAAGGTCCGCCAGCTTCTGGCGTGCTTCCAGCAATTTGCGCAGCGGCTCGATCTGGTTGACAACGCGCTCCGGCGAGAAATCCTCCAGGCTGCGGAACGTCAACTCGACCCCGAGCTTGGAACCGTCATCGGCCAGCTTGTTGTCGACCTGCATCTGTGCGCGCGGCTTCATGCCCTTGAGCACGTCGTCGTAGTTGTCCTTGTCGACGTTGACGAACTTGCGATCCTTCAGCTTGCCGAGCGGTTCCGCGGGCTGTCCGCTGAAATTGCCGACCACGCCGGCAACGAAGGGCAACTCCTTCTTTTCGATGGCATCGCCTACTTCAACGTCGTAGGTGAGCTGCACGCGCGGTGCGCGTACGCGGTCGAGCTTGTGCTGGGTGCTTTCCTTCTTGGCCATGACGATCCCCGTACGCGTTGACTGGTTGGTGCTGGTATGGGGAACGGCCACGAAGGCCAGACCCCGGCTGTGGAACAAGTCTAGGAATGGCAGCCCGGATGCAACATCCGTCGGACGGCCAGAATTGGGCATATGCCATTTGAGGGGGACGGCAACGCGGACGAGGGCGCACGCACCGGCGTGGGCATGTCCCGGGAATGTTTTCGCGAATGCTGCATCGCGGTCAGTACGACGGCGGCAAGCCGACCCGCTCGCGGATCGAGGACAGCGTGCCTTCGTCGCGCACGACCTCGGCCAACCACTGTTCCAGTGGCATGTTGGCCCAGTACACGGCGCGATCCAGCAGGTAGGCCACGGGATTGTGCGGCTCGGTCCTGCGGAAGAATCCGGCAATCTCGGTGATTGCGCGCAGCGCCGCTTCCTTGGAGGCCAGACTACCCGCGCTCAACTCGAGTGCAACACCGCCACCCCCTCCCCCACCAGCGCCAGCGACTTCATTGCTCGATCCACTCACGACCGGCTCGCCTGCCTCATCCACGCTGACAACGCCGCCCATGCCCTTGGCGGTGGCAACCCGCGCATAGACCTGCTGGATTTTCTTCAGCGCATCGTCGATCGATGCGAGGTTGGGTGCTTCACGACCAAGCTTTCCGTCGGACAGGCTGCTGAAGCGGGCAAACGCCTCGCGTGCGACAGACACCTGTTCGATGCGCTCGCGGATGAAAGCATCATCGGTCGAAAGGATGCGGGAATCGAATGTCTCCCCATTGATCCGCCCCTCATCCATGGCTGACTGGTAAGCCTCCGCGTTCTGGCGACCGAGATTGTCGACCTCGCGCGAATCGATCCAGTCGGCCAGGGTCAATGCTGCCTGCGGATCGCTGTTCAACATCATCATCTGCAGCGCACGCGCGCCGTAGGTGGCGAACCATGCCAGCTTGCCGGCCCGCTCCTCCAGGTCGCCATCGTCCGCACGCGGATACAAGCCTTCCCAGTAGGTGTCGAGCATGCCCGCCAGCAGGCTCGAAGGTATCCTTGGCACCCTCCAGCCCATACCGCGAAATCGCCGCTTCACCCAACCAGACGGCGGCCTGCAAGTCCTTGCTGCTGCGTCGCAGGATGTCTTCCGACAGGCTTTGCGCCTCACGCCAGTCGGCAACCTTCAACTCGGTCTGCCACTCCCCCTGGGCCAGGTTGGGATCATCCGCACGCCGCGCCTCGCGGATGCGGTCGAACTGATCGGAAAAACTCTCGTCGCTGCCGGCCGGATCGCTGCCGGGGATTGGGGCAAGAAGCTCGTTGACATCGATGGCCATGCTGTGACTCCGGTTGGCTCAGTTGGTCGAGGATTTGCTCGGGAGACCTGCGCGAAACCTCTTTCCGAGGCTCTACTCGAGGATCACGTTGGGAACCTCGGCGCGCGCAGTGCGCGCACCCAGGAACAGTTTCATTTCATCGGACAGGTCGACCTGCAGGAACACCCGTGCACTGCGGAACTTCGCCGTCGCCAGACGCCCACGAAGCTCGCTCCATTGCGCCGGGCTATAACTGTCGCGAAAATCGTCCAGGCCAAACGCATGGCTGCCACTGGCGAAGTCGGTCACCATCCGGGCGAAGCCTTCCTGTCCGTCGTAGAGCATGGTCAGGTTGATCGGCGGCTCCGGCGGCAGCGTTTCCGCACGCATCTGCACTGGTGTCCGGGTCGAATTCCTGTATTGCCACCTCGCTGACTGGTTCTGGAGGCGGCGCGATGCTGATGCGGATCCGTGCCTGCAGGCAGCTGCTGGCCGACCAGAACACCTTCGCAGTTGCATCGGCAAGCGACTCCCCGGCGGACGTGGCGCGATACACGCGTTCGCGGCACTCGACTTCGAACGCGGTACCGCCTTCGCCCTCGTCCAGTGCACCAAGCACTGTCGGCTGGGTCAGGGTGAAACTGCCCGCCAGGAATGGCGCGCCATTGTCGAGTACCGGCAGGAACTTGCGCTCGGCGGCGACCATCGACTGGTAACCCGGCGTCAGCGGCATCGCCACGCCAGCCACCTTCATCGGCAAGCGTTCTTTCTCGGAAATGAACGGTTTCAGCCAGTCGTTGACGAATGCGCCCAGCTTGCCCTGCGCGCCGTACAGCGCCTCGACCTGCTGTTCCTGCGGCAAGCTGGCGAGCGGCTTGACCACGCTTTCGCGCCAGCGCTCCTGCACGTATTCACCGGCCCGGTGAACGGTCAGGAACAGCAGCAACTTGGAAGGCCCGCGCACGATCGCCCACGCGCCCAGGTCGTCGCCCTTGAACTGGGTCGCGAATTTTTCCGGCGGCTTGTCGACTGCATCGATCAATGCGGTGTATTCGCTGGCTGGCGGCTTGTCCGCGCGGCCCTTGCTGGTGAACAGGTCCGAGGCGATCTGGTACACGTCCTGCCCGGAGCCTTCCGCCTGCAAACGGAGGTAGGCACGGGCGAAATCGCCTTCCTCCCCCGCCAGCACGCGCACCTGGGTGTCGTGCATCGCCAGCAGCCAGACCGGCGGCGTGACCTTGTCGCCGAAGAATTTGAAGGACCCCGCGATGAAGCGTCCGAACGGACGCCACGACGACAACCACTTGGCTTTCATCCGTGACCAGCTAGCCGCCCAGCGCGACGATGCCGGCCAATCGAGCGGCAGTTCATACAGGTTGCGCTGGGCGGATTGAAAAAAAAGTGAATAAGGATTGTCGGCGCCGCTGGCGCGTTCCTGCAGGTCCTTGTAATGGCCACGCCAGAACTGGGTGCCATCCGCAAACCGTGCCTGGAACTTGGCCCAACTGGCGAAATAA
The DNA here is from genome assembly GCA_963714905.1 of uncultured Gammaproteobacteria bacterium. Taxonomy (GTDB): domain Bacteria; phylum Pseudomonadota; class Gammaproteobacteria; order Xanthomonadales; family Xanthomonadaceae; genus Thermomonas. The sequence continues at coordinate 571,754 of CAVQPZ010000006.1, read as the reverse complement.
TCGTTGAAGTACCCGCTGCGCAATTCCTCGATGCGCGCTGGTTGCGCGCTGTCCTGGTCCTTCAAGGTGGACAGCATCGGCTGCACGATACCCTCCCACGCGTCGCGCGTATAGGCGCTGGAGATCGCCACATCGGCAGTTTCCTCGCCTCCTACCACGGCGCCTTCCGGTAACCAGAAGGTGCCAAGGTTGATGCCGGTTCCACGTGCATCGGCCCATTGCTTCAGGTCGGCGGCACGTGGCGTGTAGCCGGCCAACAATTTCTTCAGCTGGTTTTCCAGCCGGCCATGCTCAGCATCAAGGACGTTTTTTTTTTGCCACCGCAAGTAGCCGAGGTAGGTGGCGAACAGGGCTTCGGCGTTGTCCCGGTCTCGCCGGGTGTCATGGTCGGGACTGACGAACGGGGCAAACAGGCGCGACCGCGCATCGAAGCTGACGTTGTTCGGCATTTCACGCTTGCGGCAGGCGTCATTGCTGCTGCGGCACTCATCCAGCAGGCGCAGTCGCTGGGTAATGGCCAGCACATGTTCGATGCCGGCGCGGCGACGATCAATGTCGGTCGCCAGCATCTGGTCCGCGGGTGCCAGGATCAGGTTGGCGAAGTCCTCGATCACCCGTTGCTTCAGTTTCTCGATGTCGCTGTCGGCGCGGCGGATGCCGAAACTCAGCAGCGTGGTGTCGGCCGCGGCCTCCAGCGATTCAATGGTGCGCCCGCATCCTGCGACCCAGTTGATGCGCCCGCTGGACGTGCGATCGGCGACCTCGGCGCAGGCACTGCGGGTCTTGGCCAGCAACACGGTGTCGTCGCGACGCGCGCTGGACAAGCCATAGGCCAGTGATGCGGACAAGCCCAGCATCGCCAACACGCCCAAGCCGGCGATGGCCAGGCGCCCCGCCTTGCCACGCAGACTGGCGCCGGCCAGCGACTGATCGCTGGGCAGAAAGCGCGTAAACAAGTCGGCAACGAATGCGCCGCCACGATGCGCGCTGTCCGCGCTACCGGCAAAGTACAGGCCACGCCAGCGCGGGCGTGCGCTGGAACGGATTGTCTTCCAGCATCAGAGTCACGAACAGCGACAGTCCCTGGCCCGCCTGGCGCAGCGATCTCGACGAAATCGAACACGGCCCGTGCGCGACGGCGGCGTGGCCTGCGCGCGCATCGCGGTCATGCGCAAGGCATGCAGGCGATCCTCGATCGGCTTGATGACATCCTCGACGCGACTGCTGCTGACCGCGCTGACCACCTCGTGGTCGGCAAAACGATGCCCCAACGCCTGACTGAATGCCTCAGCCGGTAGAGTCGCGCGAACTTGCGCATAGCCAGGCAACCGGTCCAGCCCGCTGACCACGAAGTACACCGGCATCTGCACCTGCAGATGCTCCATGGCCTCGTCGACCAAGCGACGCAAGCGGGTCGCGGTATCCTTCAGCGCATCCGCCGGACCCATCAGGGTCTGCGCAGCGACCGCGACCACGATCCCGTTCAACGGCAGCTTCTCGCGCTCATCGGCGAGCTTCATCAACGACTGGTACCAGAGGCCGCGGTCCAGCCGCGCGCCGTTGTCGCAGACCACTCGCGGATGCATCTCGATGGCGATCATCGACTTGTAGAACCACCAGCGCCAGACGTCGTCGGCGTCCATGCTCTCGCGCTCGGGCGGCGGGAATGGCGACACGTCGCACGCAGCGCGAAGCAGGCCATCGACATCCGCGGCATCGTCGCCGATGAACATCATCCACGGGATCCGGTACAGCGGTGCACGGCCCTTGTCGATATCGGGCGAACGGGCAATGGTGCGCTTGGCCTCGTCAATCGCCGCAGCCATTTTCTGCAAGGGCTCATGCTCGTCCTCTGCGTTGCCCGGGCCCAGGTCGCCCATGCGCTTGCGAGTACGGCCCTTGAGCGACGCCTTGCGTTGACCGGAGGCGAACCACCACAGGACGACCACCGCCACCACGCAAATGCCGAGCACCTGCCAGAAACGCATGGGAACCTGCGGGACGAACGCGATGCCGAGGATCACCAGGCCCACGAGCACCACCAACAGCACCAGGCTCAACAGGATCCGCCGCAACCAGGGCTTCTTCGCGCCTTCGGCCACCGGCTGGTACATGTAGCCAATCCTGGAGAAGACCGTGCGGAATCCCCAGAACACGCGTTCGACCATATCCAGCGGGTTCTCATCGTGCAGGCTCCGTCTGCATGAACAGGTAAGTCGCCACCAATTTGCCGTTGCCCTTGTTGGCTTCCAGCATCTGCCGCATCCGCGGCAGGTATTCCTCCGCGGTCTGGATTTCCGGCAATGGTTCCGGATACAGCGGCGTCGGCGACGAAATGACCGTGATCAGCTCCTGGCCGAAGGGCGGCGCCACCGTCCAGGTCTTGCTTGGCGTGGCACCTACTTCGAACTGTTCACTCGAGCGGATCAGGCGGCCGCTATCAGGCTCGCCGGTGTTCGGGTACATGTGCGCGACCTGGCCGGTCACGGTGAAGTAGTCCACGTACACATAGCCGTCGTAGTTGGCCTGCTGCAGCTTGGCGATGACGTTTTCGTTCTCGATGAAGCGATCGGAATGGCCGGTGCTCGGGGTGATGTTCAGGCCATAGCCGCTGTCGCCATTGCGTGCCTTGTAGGGCTCAAGCAACTTGACCACTTCGCAATGCGGCCAGATCCGCAATTGCACGTCGACGGTGGACGACTTCACGCCCTCCACGCCATTGACGCGTTGCTTGACCGCGCTGATGTCGTCGGGCCGCGAGACATAGCCCTCGATGCTGGCCACGCCCTTGTCGGTGACGGTGGCAGTGAGGTCGGCACACGGGAACGCAGCCAGCTCCTGGTCGACCAGCACCTGGATCGACAAGCCGCTGGGCTTGGGCGCGGCGATCAGCAGATATGCCAGGTAGAGGATCGGGATCAGCAGCGCGATCAGTGCGCCGATGCGCAGCAGCGTGCGATCCCACTGCCGCGGGTATTTCGGACCGGCTGGATCAGCCACGCCATAGGGCTGCGGGGTGATCTTTTCCTCACGCAGGGTATGGATCGGTGCCGGCGCGATCGGAAGCTGGCGCGCGTGCAATTCCTTGAGTTTGCCGAGTTCGCCGGTGTCGCCGTTCTCGTAGTAGTACTGGCCGACGAAGCCGCACAGCAGCGCGTGGTAGTAGACCTCGCGCACTTCGTCCTGGTCCTGCTTCAGCGCAGACAGATGCTGGAAGAATTCATTGCCGGCATTGTTGGTGTTGAACATCGTCACCTGCAGCGGAATGCTGCCGGTGAGCCAGACCGGGTTGCGCGCCATGATCTCGTCGATCCACGCGACCACCGCGAAGGCAGCGCCATCCGCCTGCTCCGTTCGCTTGCCATCGGCCTGCGCCGCTGCCTTGGCGCGGTCGATCAGCTCGCGCGCGCGAGCCACGACGGCAGCACCCGTCTCGCTGGCCTGGTCGGCGCTGACCTTCTCGTCCAGCGCCAGGCCATACGAGAACACGGGGATGAAGTGGTGCAGCAGTCGAGCCATGCGTTCAGTCCTGCGTGGCGACCGGGAACAGCTTGATCACGGTCGAGTCGGCCGGCAAGTCGGAGAACACCGCGATGTTGCGGCCGTTCTTGATCATCTGCCAGAAAGGATGGGTGGTATCGACGAGGAAATACGTGGTGTTCGGGCTCTTCTGCGGAAGCTCTTCCGGCGGTACCGGCAGCAGGTCGATCTTCAGGCCGAACAGTGCCGCCGACAGCAGTCGCGGCATCTCGTCCATCGAGGCGATCTTGCCGGTGCGCGAGAGCCGCGCGAACAGTTCGGCACCCTTCTGTTCGGATTCGAATGCCAGGTAGAAGCGGGTCTTGTCGTTCTCGAACAGATTGGCTGGCAGGTCGGCGCGGTAGAAGCGCCCGTCATAGGCCAACGTGATCCCCACTTCGGCGCCCACGGTCAACGCCTTGATCAATGCTTCAGCGCGGTCGAAGCCGATCCGGAAACAACGACGCAGGTCTTCATGGTCGTAATCGGGAAGTTCGGTCTCGCGGGGCTTGCTGGCCAGCTCGCCGAAGTAGCCGATGTCCTCGGAGAACACCGAGAATTCCGCCACCAACCGGCGCAGGTCCTGGTACATCGGCATAAGCACCGATATTTCCAAGCCGCGCGTGTTCCTGGAACAGGGTGATGAAGCGCCCGAAGGTCTGCATCATCACCACCCGCATGACTTCCTGTGCACTGGTCGATGCGGCGCGGATACCACGTTGGCGCTTGACCGAGGCGAAGTCCTGGCCACGCGAGACCAGCAGATCGCGCAACGCGCGCGTCCAGCGCGACAGGTTGTGCGACGCGGTGATCGCGGTGGTCGGCGGGATGTAATCGTGCGACAGCTTGAACTTCCCCGGCCCCGCCGGCAGCAGTTCGGCGAACTTGTAGCTGTCGGAGGACCGCACGATGGCTTCGGCGTTCTCGTCCAGGCCAGTCACGATGTTCGGCTGGTACAACAGGAAATCCACATCGGCCGCTGGCGCCTGCGGATCGTAGGGATCGGCCATGTTGTCGGTGGCCAGCGCATGCCTGGCCAGCAGTCGCTCGGAATCGCGCGCGGACAGGCCTTGCAATGCACGCTCGCGGTTGAACACCAGCCACACCGGGATCGGATCGTTGCCGGCGACCTTGAGCTCGGCGATGTTGCGCTGGAGTACGCGGGTGTTTCCTGGATCGGTCTGGACCGAACCACCAACGAGGCGCTCTCCCTCGCGGGTGACCAACACGAAGCGTTCGACATCGACGATGCCGCTGCCCAGTGCATCCTCGCGCAAGCGCAGCGCTTCATAGCCCCACGGAAATGGTGTCAGCCGCAGATGCAAGGCATGCCGACCGGCCTGTTGCCAGGTGTCCTGCGCCTGCAGATGCTGTGGACTGAGGAAGGCGCCCTGCCCCCAATGAACCTGCCGCTCTCCACTCATCCCCGACACTCCCGGAATAGCTCCTGAAAACACGCATGGAACGATGTTCGTGGCGCAGTGCGTGCCACGCATTCCCGTAAACGCAAAAAACCGTTCATAGCGGCACTTCCTCGATCCGATACCCATCGCGACGCAGCACCGCAAGCAGGCCTTCGGCACCCACGAGGTGCACTGCACCGACCGCGACGAAGCTCGGCCCGTCCTGGAACAGCGTCTCCAGCTGCCCGACCCAGCGTGCGTTGCGCTCTTCCAGCAGGCAATGGCGCGAACGCTGCTCGATCGCCTTGCCCGCATAGCTCAGGCCGTACATGTGGTCGATGTCGGCCAACCATGCTTCCAGGTTGCGCGAACGGTAATAGCGCATCGCCGCTGCGGATTCGTCGCGCAGGATCCACGGCGCGCGCAGGCGTTCGTCGAGCACCAGCGCATGTTCTGTTGCCGGCACGCAATCCAGCGCCTGCAATTGTTGCTGCAGCGTTTCCAGGTGCACGAGGTGCTTGCCGGTCGCAGTCGCGATGCGTTGCAGGCGCGCGTCCATGGTGGTGTCGTCGCCAGTCTCGCCGCGCGCTTCCAGCAGGGCCAGCACCGACCACGGCTTCATCCGCAGCAGATCCTGCGCGCGCACGTTCGGCAACAGCGAACGTGCCATCGCATAGCTGTCCTTGCTGACCATCGTCGACAGTGGCTGCGTTGACGACAGCCAGCGGTAGTCGTCGTAGTCCGGTTTCCAGGCTTCGTCGAGGTTGGCCTCGTTGACGAACGTGTCCACGCTCCGCCAGTGCCTTCTCGAGGATCGCGTAATCGATGCCCTGTTCTTCCGGGGTGCCGAAATGAATGGTGCCAAGCAGGTAACTGGCCTGTTGCGGCGCCGGTAACCCTGCTGGTACCGGCGAGGCTTGCACGGGTAGCGATGCCGGGTCCGTTGCAGCAGCTGTTGCATTCGCCTGCGAGGCACTCTCCACGTTCACCGCGCCGGCCATCGGCGAGCTCGGCCGGGCAGCGTCGTCGGCATCGGCGGGAAGATCCGGAACAGCACGCCACGTATCGCGCCGACGGCGATGCGGCGCCGCAGTCGCTGCATCAGGTAGAGACACCGGCATCGGAACGCTTGAATGCGCTTCAAGCTCCAGCGCGTCATTCACCGACGCGGCCGATGCCTGCTGCCTGGCATCCCGTGCGTCCTGCTTGTCCTGTTCTTCCTGCGAGGCTGGTTCGAGCTGAGCCACTGCCTCATTGGCCGCCTGCGCGAGAAATGCCGCGAGTTGCAGGCGGCGTTGCCACGGGATCCTGTGTGGTTGCTTCGGCCGGCAACGGATCCTGCACGACGCTCGCTTGCTGCCTTGCATCGGCAGACGCCAGCATCGCGAACAATGCCATGGACCGCGACAGGCCTGGATCGCCACGCACGGCATCTCCACGCACGCTTGCGCGCAGTGCTGCCGGTCAGTGCGCTGGCGTGATGCCCTAGTCATTGGAATGCATGGAACTCGATGGCACTCATGGGCTGCGCCGGCAGGCGCGGATGTCTTTCATTCTTCGGGTGCGCGCCACCTGCAACCATATGTCGTCGGAGCTATGCCTTAGGAACGGCGCTTTGCCATTGCTGGCCGCAATGGTTGCGGAATATCGTCACTGTCATCGAGCGCAGTTGCGTTCGCAACGCCGCGCGCCGGGGAATTGTACATGAAGGTGCTGATCGCAGATGACCATCGCCTGATCATCGAAGGCGTGAAGATCAAGCTCGCCGAACTTGATCCCGACGTCGAGGCGGTGGTGGCGATGAACATCGAGGAACTTGATCGTGCGGTCGCCGAACACGCCGACCAGCTGGACCTGGCACTGGTCGACATCGCCATGCCCGGCACCCAGGGCCATCAACACATCGCCAAGCTGCGCGCGCAGGCACCTTCGCTTCCGGTGATCGTGCTGTCCGGCTCGGAAGACCCGGAACTGATGCGCTCGCTGCTCGACCTGGGCGTGCTCGGCTTCATTCCCAAGGCCTATTCGCCCGATATCATGCTCTCGGCCATCCGTCTGGTGCTGGCCGGCGGCGTCTATATCCCGCCACTCGCTATTGGCCAATGCACAGGCGCATGGCTGGCAACCCGTCGACGCGGCGTGCGCGCCGCAGGGGTTCGATTCCGCCCGCTCGCTGGATGCCCTGCGCACCCTGCTGACCGAACGCCAGATCGACGTGATGCGGCTGCTGTCGCAGGGCAAGCCGAACAAGCTGATCGCACGTGACCTGGGCATCAGCGAGGGCACGGTGAAGATCCACCTGGCTGCGATCTTCCGCGCACTGAACGTGCGCAACCGGGTCGAAGCCGTGGTCGCATCGCGCAAGCTGCAGGGCCTCTGAAGCCTGAATGTGCTTTGGATCGAAGGCGCTTGCGTCCAGGCGCCAATCAGGCCTGGACAAGGCCTGCCGCGGGCCATAGTGCGTACGCCGTATTGTCGCCACTACAACGCCAGCGCAGCCTGATGGAAGACGCGCGGCCCGGTTTCGAGGCCGCGGAGGCACGAGTCATGAATCGCATCGTTTCGATCAACGCCAGCACCTCGATCAAGCACCGGTTGCGCACGCCACTGCTGGCATTGGGCATCGCCATCAGCAGCCTTGCCGCCGCGCAAAGCGCGCCGGATACCCCGACCACGCCGGTCAACCCGAACCTGGGGCCGGCGTTCGCGACCAAGACCGCAGCCTACGTGCCGGTGTTGTTCGACGAGATCCCCGGCTGGAACGACGAAAGCTTCGAGGAGACCACGGCCGGTTTCGCCAACAACTGCAAGGCGATGAAGCGGCGCTCGGCGTGGGCGCCGATCTGCGCCAGGCTGGCCGAGCTGCCCAAGACCGACGCGGCGTTGCAGCAGTTCATGCACGACGAGTTCTACGCCTACCAGATGCTGACCTCGACCCGCAGCGCCACCGGCAAGCTGACTGGCTACTTCGAGCCGATGATCTCCGGCTCCCTGCACCGCCAGGGCGCCTACAAATACCCGCTTTACGGCATCCCCAACGACATGTACATGGTGGATTCGCGCACGATCGCCGGCCAGTCCAGCCGCTGGATGAAAGTCTCGCAAGGCAAGCTGGTCGGTGCCGATGCCGGCGCGTCAGGCGCGCGTCAGTACAAGATCGACCTGTCCGGGGTCAGCCCCAACAATCGCGACAAGCGTTACCGCGTCCGCATCATCGGTGACACCATCCGCCCCTACCTCAACCGCCAGGAGATCGATGCCAACGGCATCGACGCGCCGGTGCTGGCATGGGTCGCCGATCCGTTCAAGCTGTGGTCGATGCAGATCCAGGGCTCGGGCAAGATCCAGCTCAAGGATGGCGGCCTGATCCGCCTGGCCTATGCCGAGCAGAACGGCTTCCCGTTCATGCCCAACGCGACCCGCGGCGACTCCGACACCATGCTGCAGGCAATCAAGGCACGCGGATTGTCGCAACCGGTGACCATCGATATTCCCGGTGGCACCCGCGGCGCGCGCAAGTCGGGTGGCAATTCGGCCGTGGATGACGAAGTCGCGCGGATCGTGGCTGCGCTTGTCCGGTGGCGGTGACGGATCCGCGATCAACCTCCGCACCGGTATCCAGGCCATCAAGCAGCGGCAAGAAGTCGAGCAAGCGCCCGGCGTCGCGTCCCAAGCAGGCAACAGGCCGGCAAGTCGATGCCGATCCGATCCACATCGAATCCGCCGAAGTCGAGGCGATGATTGCCGCGCTGCTCGCCGCCCCGGTCGCCGATGACAGTGAATACATGCCTCCCGAAGAGGACATCGTTGCCTCGGCCGTTCGTCCCGATGCCGCGGCAAGTCATCTGGTCGGCGCGCGCATGGACATGTCCGAATACGAAGGCAGTGGCAGCGGCAAGGCCGCGGGCCAGGCGGTTGGCGAAGGCGCTGCGGTGCCCAAGACCGGCATCACCGACCCCAGCTACGTGTTCTTCCGCCGCATCGGCGATGGTCCCGAAGGCCCGATAGGCGCACTCGGCGTATCACTCAGCCCGGGCCGGTCGATGGCCGTGGATCCCCGTGCCACGCCACTGGGCGCACCGGTCTTCATCAATGGCCAGCAGCCCGGCGGCAAAGGCCCGATGCAGCGCCTGGTGTTCGCCCAGGACACCGGCGGCGCGATCCGCGGCAGCGTGCGAGGCGATTTTTTCTGGGGCTTCGGCGACAAGGCCGGCAAGATGGCCTTGGCGACCAACCAGCCGGTGCAGATGTGGCTGCTGCTGCCCAAGGCAGTGGCGGGCAGCGCCGCGGCCAGCGGCATCAAGACGCGTGGCGGCCCTGCCGAGCTGCGCGACTGCGCAGTTCCGGATGAAGAATTCTGCGTCGAAGATTGAGGCGCACGTCGAGTAGCAAAGGGTGGCCATGGATGGCCACCTCCTCGACCTTCTGCCGCTCGAATCCAGATGACATACACCTTCCGGCGAATGGCCGCGTCGCCGACGGCTATCTAGCCTGTGCTGATATCGGGCGCGCATGCCGCACCGCCCGGCAACGCGCGGGATCGCCATGCTCGAAGATCTGCTGCCGTATTACGAGAACGAACTGACCTACCTTCGACGCCTGTCCAAGGAGTTCGCCTCGAAGTACCCGAAGATCGCCTCGCGCCTGCAGATGGAAGGCGAGGTTTGCGAAGACCCGCATGTGGAACGCATCATCGAGTCGTTTGCGTTCCTCACTTCGCGCATCCACAAGAAACTCGACGACGAATTCCCTCAGATAACCGAGGCGATGCTGTCGGTGCTGTATCCGCATTTCCTGCGACCGGTGCCGTCGATGTCGATCGCACAATTGCAACTCGCGCCGGGCGCGGAAATCAGCACGATGCAGGAGCTGCCGCGCCACAGCCAGTTGCTGTCGCGGCCAGTGCAGGGCCTGCCGATCCGCTATCGCACCGGCTACCCGGTCGAGGTCTGGCCGATCCGCATTGCAGATGCGCGGCTGGAAGCCGCCGAGCGCTCCGCCTTCGCAGTGACCCGGGACGAGACCGTGGCGACGTTGCGGCTGCGCATCGAAGCCACCGGCCAGGCCGAGCTGTCCAAGCTGCCGATCGAACGCCTGCGCATCTACCTGGATGGCGAAAGCCCGCTGGTGCACGCCATGCACGAGATCCTGCTCAACTCGGTCGCCGGCATCACCTTGCGCGCACCTGACGATGCGCCGCAGGTGCCGCCGTTGCGCTTGCCTGCCTCCGCCCTGCAACCTGTCGGCTTCGGCGACGACGACGCCCTGCTCGAATACGACCCGCGCTCATTCCTCGGCTACCGGCTGATCCAGGAATTCTTCGTGTTGCCTGAGAAGTTCCTGTTCGTCGATCTCGTCGGCCTGGACTTCTCGCCCTTCGGCAACGTTGCGGAAATCACCATCGAACTCAGTGCGTTCGGACGCCCGGATCGCCTGCAGCGGCTCGAACAGACCGTCACCGCCGACACTTTCAAGTTGTTCTGCACCCCGATCATCAACCTGTTCAAGCAGCAGGGCGAGCCGATCCGGATCTCGCAGGAACGCCACGAATACCAGATCGTGCCGGACGTGCGCCGTCCGCTTGGGCTGGAGGTCTATTCGGTCGACTGGGTGCGAAAATTCAGCCGCAATCCCACCGGCAATGACGTTATCGAGTTCCACCCGGCGTACTCGGTGCAGCATGGTTTGCACGACGATGGCAACGGCCATTACTGGTACCTGCAGCGACGCCCCTCGTTCTCGCCGAACGACGAGGGCACCGACGTGATGATCAGCCTGGTCGATCGCGACATGAACCCGCGCGCACCGGTCGTCGACACGCTTTCGCTGAGTTTGACCTGCACCAACCGTGACCTGCCCTCGTCGCTCCCATTCGGCGGAGAGGAAAGTCAACTGCAACTGGAAGAAGGGGGCGTGATCGCCAGCACACGCATGCTGAAGAAGCCCAGTGCAACCTGGCGCGCACCGATGCGCATGGCCAACCAATGGCGGCTGATCTCGCATCTCTCGCTCAACCACCTGTCGATCATTGATGGTGGTCGTGAAGCATTGCTGGAGATCCTGAGCCTGTACAACTTTGCCGACTCGGTGACCGTGCGGAAACAGATCGCAGGCATCAGCAGTGTCTCCGGCGGCCCTTCAGTGACCCGCATCGGCCAGGCGCCACGCCAGGCATTCGTGCGCGGCACCGAGATCGAACTGGAGTTCGACGAGAATCAGTACGTGGGTTCAGGGGTCTACCTGATGTCCTGCGTGCTGGATCATTTTTTCGGCCTGTACTGCACCGCCAATTCCTACACCCGCCTGAGCGTGCGCACGCAGCAGCGCGAAGGCTGGATGGTGCAATTCCCGCCACGCAGTGGCGCTCAGCCGCTTATCTGAGCCAGTCACGATGAGCCAGCCGCAATGAGTGAAGGCACGCCCGACACACCCCGCGATCCGGATGCGCGTTACGTACCGGAGCATGTCCCGGCGGACGATCCGATGCAGCCCGCAATCGAGCGCCTGCTGCACGACCCGGGCCGGTTCGGCTTCTTTCAGGCCGTGCGCCTGCTGTATGGCGACAACGGGTTCGACGGTCGCGGCACTGGCGCGCGTCCCGGCCCCCTGCGCTTCACCACGCCTGCCTCGCTGTCATTCCCGCCCGCGGAGTTGCACTCGATCACGCGCAGCGACGCGGCAACGCGCGTTTGCGTGAACTTCCTCGGCCTGACCGGCCCCTCCGGCGTGATGCCTCGCACGTACACGGAGCTGCTGATCGCTCGCCAGAGCCACCGCGACCGCAGCGCGCAAGAGTTCCTGGACCTGTTCAACCACCGCCTGGTTGCGCTGTTCTGGCTCGCCTGGGCCAAGCATCGTCCGGAAATCGGTCGCCAGTTCGGCTTCCACAATTCGGTATTGCGCTACCTCGAGCATCTCGTCGGAATGGGCACGCCGGCGCTGCAGGCACAACTGCATCCCGGCAAGCGCACCGGCTCGACCTCGCGCAAGCCGTTGCCCGGCGCGGCCATGACGTACTTCTCCGGCCTGATCGCGCAACGTCCGCACGGCGAAGTGTCGCTCGCACAGGTAGTCTCCGCGGTCGTCGGGGCGCCGGTACGTGCCAACGGCTGCCTCGGCACCTGGCAGGACATTGGCCGCGACGTACGCACACGGCTTGGCAGCAATGCCAACCGGCTGGGCCATGGCTGCGTGCTCGGCACTCGCTACTGGGACCGCCAGACCACGCTGCGGCTGACCATCGGTCCGATCGACCGCAAATTGTTCAATGCGTTGCTTCCGAGCGGCTCGATGCTGCCCGACATCATCGAACTCAGCCGCTTCCTGACCGGGCTGGCGCTGGACCTGCGCATCCGGCTGTCGTTGCGCGCCGACCAGGTACCGCCACTGCAGCTGGGCGCACGCAATGTCGACCGCCCGCGTCTGGGCTGGAACACCTGGCTGGGCGGGCGCACGGACCCGCATCCGGCACAGGACTGCGAATTCCACTTTTCCGCAATGGGAGGCCAATCATGGCACTGAACCTGCGTTCGCTCGTCGCACGTCTGAACACCACCTGCCGCGGCGCGATGGAAGGCGCCGCCGGCCTTTGCATGTCGCGCGGTCACTACGACGTCGAGGTCGAACACCTGCTGCTGAAGCTGCTGGAAGTCGAGAACAGCGACATCCGCCGCATCCTGCGCCAGTTCGAGATCGCGCCGGAAGCGCTGGAACGCGAACTTGGCAAGGCGCTCGACGGCTTCAAGACCGGCAACCAGCGCACGCCCGCCCTGTCGGCGACCATTCCCAAGCTGTTCGAACACGGCTGGACCTGGGCCTCGATCGAATTCGGCGAAGCCAAGGTCCGCAGCGGCCACCTGCTGGTCGCCCTGCTCGCGGATTACGAACTGCGCCGACTGGTCAGTCGTTCAGCGCCCGTTCGCTCGAAAAGATCAACCTGGAAACCCTGACCAAGAATTTCCATTCATTGGTCGAAGCCTCCACGGAAGCACGCGACGCACGTGCACTCGGCGATGCCGCCGGCGGTGGCGCGGCAGGCGACGGCGCCACGCCTGGTGCTGGCGGCAACACCGGCGGCAAGCCGAGTCGCAGCCCGAACCTGGACCAGTACTGCGTCAACCTGACCCAGCGCGCGCGCGACGGCCAACTGGATGCGGTGCTGGGACGCGATGCGGAGATCCGCCTGATGATCGACGTGCTCACCCGCCGCCGCCAGAACAATCCGATCCTCACCGGCGAAGCAGGCGTCGGCAAGACCGCGGTGGTCGAAGGCCTGGCCATGCGCATCGCGCAGGACGACGTACCGCCGATCCTGCACGGCACGGAATTGCTGTCGCTGGATCTCGGCCTGTTGCAGGCCGGCGCCAGCGTCAAGGGCGAATTCGAGAACCGGCTCAAAGGCGTGATCGAAGAGGTCAAGTCCAGCCCGAAACCCATCATCATGTTCATCGACGAGGCGCACACCCTGATCGGTGCCGGCGGCGCAGCCGGCCAGAACGATGCCGCCAACCTGCTCAAGCCGGCACTTGCGCGTGGCGAGATGCGCACGATCGCCGCGACCACCTGGTCCGAATACAAGAAGTATTTCGAGAAGGATCCCGCCCTCACCCGCCGCTTCCAGGTGGTCAAGATCGACGAGCCCGACGACGAGAAAGCGATCTCGATGCTGCGTGGCGTCGGCCAGGCGATGGCCGCCCACCACAAGGTGCGCATCCTCGACGAGGCAATCACCGAGGCAGTCAAGCTCAGCTCGCGCTTCATCCCCGGTCGGCAATTGCCGGACAAGGCGGTCAGCGTGCTCGACACCGCCTGCGCCAAGATCGCGATCGGCCAGAACGCCACCCCGGCCCAGCTCGAAGACGCCCGGCGCCGACTGGATATCCTGGCCGCCGAACGCGGGCAACTGGACAAGGAACAGGCCAGCGGCAGCGATCACGGCAAGCGTCTGGCCGAAATCGAGGCGGAAACCACGTCACTCAGCGAATCGCTGGCTGCCGACGAAGCGCGCTTCGTCATCGAAAAGGAACTGGTTGCGAAAGTCCATGCCGGGCTCGACCAGATCGAAGCGTTGCCCATCGATGACCCAACCCGTGCCGATGTGCTGGCGACCTTGAATGCCGTGCGCGCCGAACTGTCCGCGCTACAGGGCTTCGAGCCGATGATCCTTGCCCGTCGTGGATGCCAATGCGATCGCGCAGATCATCGCCGGCTGGACCGGGATTCCAGTCGGACGGATGGTCGCCGACGAGATCCAGACCGTACTTCGCCTCAAGGAGACGCTGGAGGAACGCGTCATCGGCCAGAGCCATGCGCTGGACGCCATCGCGCAACGCGTGCGCACCTCGCGCGCGAATCTCGAGGACCCGGACAAGCCGAAGGGCGTATTCCTGCTGGTCGGCACCTCCGGCGTCGGCAAGACCGAAACCGCGATTGCACTGGCCGATGCACTGTACGGCGGCGAGCGCAGCATGATCACCATTGCCATGTCCGAATACCAGGAGGCGCATACCGTTTCCAGCCTGAAGGGCTCGCCCCCGGGCTATGTCGGATACGGCGAAGGCGGCGTGCTGACCGAGGCCGTGCGTCGGCGTCCGTATTCGGTGGTGCTTCTGGATGAAATCGAGAAAGCGCACCCCGACGTACTGGAACTGTTCTTCCAGGTGTTCGACAAGGGCCGCATGGAAGATGGCGAAGGACGCGAGATCGACTTCCGCAACACCTTGATCATTCTCACCTCGAATGCCGGCACCGACCTGGTGATGAAGGCCTGCAACGAATCCGAGGAGCTGCCGACGGTGGCCTACCTCAACGACCTGCTGAAGCCGGAACTCAACCGCACCTTCAAGCCCGCCTTCCTCGGCCGCACCGCGGTGATCCCGTACTATCCGCTGCGCGACGAGAACATGCGCAAGATCGTGCGTCTGAAGCTCAACAAGATCGGCAAGCGGATCAAGGCCAACCACGGCGCGGAGTTCCAGTTCGACGACGCATTGGTCGATGCCATTACCAAGCGCTGCACCGAGGTCGATTCCGGCGCCCGCAACATCGACAACATCCTCACCGGCACCCTGTTGCCGGAAGTGTCCGGGTACGTACTCGAGAAGATGGTCGAGGGTGGCGGCATCACGTCGATCCAGGTGGGTGTTGGCGAGGACGGCAGCTTCACCTACACGGTCGCCTGACCGCCAACCGGACTAGGCCCTTCGCGCTATCCGTGGCCCGCGCATCGGCCACGGATAGCACTTCGGACGAATGTCGCCGCAGCGCACGGTGACGGACGATATGCGTCGACACACGGTGAACAGGCATGTCTGCGAACTTCTCCACCAGCAACCGGATGTACTTCCTCACCCTGCAGGAATTCGGGGAAGACGACCTGTTGATCCAGGAAATGTCAGGTGCCGAGTCGGTGTCGAAGCTGTTCGAGTTCCGGCTGCGGCTGATTTCCAGTCGCGACGACATCGACGTGCGCCGGATCATCGGCAAGACCGCCATCCTGCGGATCGAGACCTACGACAGCGGCCACATGGGCGGCGAACGCCACTGGAACGGCTACGTCTCGCGGTTCGCCCGTTCCGGCCGCAACCACTCCGTCGACGGCGAGGACCTGTACACCTACGAATGCGACATCGTGCCGTGGTTCTGGCTGATGACCCAGCACGAAGACTGCCGCATCTTCCAGAACAAGACGGTGCGGGACATCATCGAGACCATCTTCGCCGAATTCAACTACAGCGATTTCAAGATGGAACTGACCGAAGCCCATCCGACGCTGGAGTACTGCACGCAATACCACGAGACGACCTTCGACTTCATTTCGCGCCTGATCGAGCGCGAAGGCATCCATTACTACTTCCGCCACAACGAGCACGAGGACTCCAAGCACATCCTGGTATTCACCGACAACAACGACAGCAACCCGAAGCTTGACCCGGACGAATTGCCGTACCACCACGACGGCCATGCGGAACAGTTCGATGCAATCCGCAAGCTGACTCTGGAACAGCAGATGCGGACCCGCAAGGTCACGCTGGGCGACTGGGACTTCGAGAAGAAGCGACTGGTCCGCGAGAACACGCCCACGGTGCTGGATATCGGCGAGGACCACGGACTGGAACGCTATCGTTACCCCGGCGGATTCGTCGAGTCGACCGACGGCCAGCATCTGTCCAGAATGCTCATGGAGGCGGAGGAAGCGAGCCACCTGCGCCTGCGCGGCGAAAGCCAGATCCGCACCCTCGCCCCGGGACATACCTTCACCCTCTACGATCACCCGTTCGATGCCTTCAACATCGAATACATGGTGTTGTCGGTCTGGCACCACGGCCGCAACAACCTGACCGGTGACGGCCCCTCGGACTACGGCAACGGATTCGTCGTGCACCCGCACGAGGTCACCTACCGCGCGCCATTGACCACGCCCCGTGGCTTGGTGCGTGGACCGCAGACCGCTCTGGTCACGGGACCTGCGGGTGAAGAGATCTATACCGACCAGTACGGCCGGATCAAGGTGCAGTTCCATTGGGACCGTCAGGGCCAATACGACGACAAGAGCTCCTGCTGGGTACGTGTCGCCCAGGTCTGGGCGGGCAATGGCTACGGCACCATGTTCATCCCGCGGATCGGAATGGAAGTCGTCGTCGACTTCCTGGACGGCGACCCGGACCAGCCGCTGGTCACTGGCTGCGTCTACAACGGCGTCAACAAGCCGCCCTACGAACTGCCCGCCAATGCCACACGATCCACCCTGAAAACATTGTCATCCAAGGGTGGCGGTGGCACCAACGAACTGCGCTTCGAGGACAAGAAGGGCAGCGAGGAAGTGTTCCTGCAGGCGGAAAAGGATCTGAACGTCAATATCAAGGCGTCGAAGCACGAGGGAATCGGTGGCAACTCGGATCTCAAGATAGCCGGCTATGGTCGCACCATGATCGAAGGCACTCACGACCATGTGGTCGTCGGGGACTCGTCCAGGCGAGTCGAGGGCGAGTGCAAGATTGGAAGCAAGGGCCCTCTCCAGATCCTGTCCAACGACGAGGCTCGCCTGCTAGGTTCGCAGCAGGTGCAGATCGCTTCCAAGGGCAATATTCAAGTGCATGGCGGTAAAGAACTCGTCATGGAGGCCTTGACGAAGATCAGTCTGAAGGTCGGTGCCAGTGGCATCGTCATCGACCCCAGCGGCGTGAGCGTGGTCGGCCCGATCATCAAGCAGAATTCCGGAGGCGCTCCAAGCGCGGCCATCACAAGCGAAAAGCAGATTTCAGAGTTCGCGCAGGGTGCGCACTCCACCGAAGACGGCAAGATCACCGATCCCGGCCAGCAACTGCAGGCCCAGGCCCTGGTCAATGCAGCGCAACAGGGACAACCGTTCTGCGCGGAGTGCGAAGCCGCCCGCGCCGCCTATGAGGCATTGATGGCATGACCGCTCTGGCCGCCAATCCGCGTATGTACTCTTGCACGGGCATGGAATTCCTCCTTTGTCCGAGCCAAGGATTACGCCTTCCACCCCGCAGGATCGTGGCGTGGGAATCGCGCGTCGACCCCTGCCAATGAGCCGCTGGAGACAGGACCAGGTGATTCCACAAGGCCAGTACGAGGCGTTGCACAGGATGGTCTTTGGCCACCCCGCGCACGCTGTGTACGCTGTCCTCGACGGTGCCATGATCGAGGGGTTGCCCGCCCGGCTGGCCCAGGTGGCACCCGATGCGGCATGCCTGTTCGAAGGCTCGCTCGACCCCATGCTGAGTGCCGCCGCGCCCTACGTGATGAAACTGGATCCGGAGACCGACGCCACGCGCCTGGCACTCAGGGAAGGCTGGAACGCCCACTGGGGCATCGTGTTGTTGACCGAGGCCAGCCTGGACCTGCGCGCAGTGCGCGCACACCTGCGCCGGGTCCTGCGCGTCTCCGCGCCCGATGGCACCAGCATGCTGTTCCGCTTCTACGACCCACGCGCCTTCCGCACGGTGATCCCGGTACTGGAATCCGCAGTCAGGCGCGAATTCTTCGGTCCGATCCACGGCGTCTACGTAGAAGGCAGGACGCCCGATTCCGCGCTGTATTTCGCGCGTGATGGCAAGCCCGAACCACAGTCGCTGGCGTTGCCGGCAGCGGCCTGAAGGAGTCTGCAGTGCTTGCCGTCAAACGCAAACAGATGACCGAAATCGGCGAAGTCCAGCTTCGCAACAATCTTGCCGACTTCCTCAATCTCCACCTGGGTGGCCAGACGCCACTCCAGCTAGACCAGCTTGACGCCGAGCTGGACGCAGTGATCGCGCATTGTCGCAAGGCCGGGCTGCGCAGCCAGCGTGCTGTCGCCTCCTATGCCCTCGCCTGTTCATTGTTCGGCAATGACCGCGTAGGTCAAGATCCGTCGATCGTGGGGATCCTCGCCGATCGCACCAGCTCCCAGCTTGATCGCGCACTGCTGATCGAGATGTGGACCGCAGCCGCGTATGGCGATTTCCGCCGGACGCAGGGAGGCTGACATGTTCGAGTCATTGACCGAAGGCCTGACAGACATCGGAGCAGCCGCCGGCCAGTCCGTGCAACAGGCACAGCAGGCCGCCACAGCCGCAGCAACTCAGGCAGCCGCCGCTGCCCAGGGCGCGATCGCCGAAGCACAAACCGCCGTGGGCAATGCGACCCAGGCGGCCGCAGGCGCCGCCAATGGCGCTGTGGCACAGGCACAGCAGGCTGCGCAACAGGCTGCCACGCAAGCAGGCGCCGCCGCGCAGGGGGCGATTGCCCAGGCCAACCAGGCCTTGGATGCTGCACGCGCTGGCGCCAACGACATGGCGCAAAATGCGTTGGCCCAGGCCAACCAGGCCCTGACAAATGCCAGCCAGCAGGCCGGCGCGGCGGCACAGACGGCACTTTCGCAGGCACAGGCTGCAGTGGACCAGGCCCAGAACCAGGCCGAAGCCGTGGTGCAAAGTGCGCTGGACCAGGCCGGACAGGCGTTGGACCAGGCGATGGACACCGCCGAGCAGGCTGCGCAGGAAGCACTGGACAGCGCCATGGGCATGGTCGACAACGCCATGACCCTGATCGAAGATGGCGTTGGCAATGCACTTGATGCCGCCAACAATGCCATCGACCAGGCCCAGGCGGCACTACGTGACGCGACCACCACTGCCATCGAGCAGGCGCGTGCTGCGGTGCTCGACCAGACCCGCGACGTGCTCGGCGCGATCGGAAATGCGCTTGCCTCGCTACCCACCAGCTTCCCGAACCTGCCGGTGAACTTCCCGGCTTCGGACTGCCCTTACGTGCGCGCCTTGCAGAGCGAGCTCGCACGACGCGCAGCGCAGGCCAACAATGCGCTGGGCAATGGCGTGAATGCATTGAACAACATCGCAGGCCCACTCCTGGACCAGGCCAATAGTGCACTGGACCAGGCCGATGCCCTGGCCGACGATGCATTGAGCGCGATGGACGACGCGATGAACTCGCTCGATGAAGCTCAGGCTGTTGCCAACAGTGCGGCACAAGAGGCCCTTGGCGCCGCCAAGGAAGGCGTACAGCAAGCCCAGCAGGCAGTACGCGAACAGGCCGGAGCGGCGATCACCCAGGCGAGGGACGCCGTCAATGGCATGAAGGAAGAGGCGCAACAGGCAGCACAAGGTGCTGTCGACCAAGCCATGGCCGCAGTGGATTCCGCGCAACAGCAGGCCGGTGATGCTGCAGAACAGGCCATTGCCAGTGCACAACAGGCTGCGGCACAGGCCCAGCAACAAGCCAACCAGGCGGCGCAGCAGGGCCTGGCACAAGCCAATCAAGCCGCGCAACAAGCGCAGCAAGCGCTCAGCGGCGCTGCGCAGACGGCACTGAACAATGCCCAGAACGCCGCTCAACAAGCGGCAGCAAGCGCGGGTGAAGCAGCACAGGGTGCAATCGCAAGTGCGCAATCATCGATCGGCGAGGCATCAACTGCAGTTGCCGGGGCTGCCGGTGGTGCCGTGGGTGCGGCGCAGTCCGCAGCAGCGGGTGCAGCAATTGCGATGGGCAGTGCGGTGTCGTCTTTCGGCAATGCCGCAGGCAATGGCGCGATGGCGGCCCATGAACTATCACATGTTGTCCAGCAACGCCCTGGACGCTAGCCACCCCTTTACGGACGCGCGTCCACAATATCCAATGCAATGAAAAAGGCGGCCATGGCCACCCTTTTTCATGTCCTGCGAAAACAACTCGAGTCAGGGGATCATTTCGGTCACCTGCCCGGGGAATTTCACGGTGACGACCCCACCCCAAGTGCACATGCAGGTGTGGGTGTTATCCAACGCCGGCATGTTGCCGATCAGCAAGGTTGGCGCGCCAGGTACCCATGGCGAAACCGTCATCGGGATGCACGGCATCGGGGTCAGCACTCCGGAAGCCGCTGCAGTGGCCGTCGCCACCGCCGGGTTCGATGGTGTGTTGCACATGCCGAACGGCATGATGTTCAGCATCGGTACGTGATCCATGATATTGGCCGCAGGCTGGTTGCCAGACAGGGTCCGGTTGACCGGCAACACGACCAGAGACGATGGCGCCATGCCGAAGCTGCACATCAGCATGGCACCATTGACAACCTGGGTCGGCACAGCGGCTAGCTCAGCCGCCGGTGGCCTGGATCTCGACCCGGCGGTTCTCTGCGGCAGCCGGCTCATCGGCGTTGAGCAACTGGCTTTCACCCTTGCCCATCGCCTTGAGGCGCGAAGCAGCCACGCCATTGTTCATCAGGTAGCTGCGCACGGCCGCAGCGCGGCGATCCGACAGGGACTTGTTGTAGGAATCAGAACCCTTGGCATCGGTATGACCGATCACGGTGAACTTGCGTCCTTCCAGCTGCGGCGAAGCCAGTGCCTTGGCCAGGGTCGCCATGGTGCGCTCGGAACTGCCGGAGATCGCCGCCGAGTTGTACTCGAAATTGATCTGCATGTTGATCGATGCCGCCTTGGCCACCGGCGCCGGCGCCGGCGCGGTCGACATCGAGGCGGCACCCGGGCGCAGGGCGCGCGTCTGGCCCTGTTCAACCGCAGGCGCATCCGTTTTCAGGCTGTTGATGATGGAATCCACGGAAGGCGGATCCTGCGCGTCCTGCGCATAGGCACCACCGCAGGCGGCCAGAAGTGCAATCACCAGCGCCGGACGAAGAAAGTTGGTCGTGTTCATGTCAGTCCTCAGTCATGTAGATCAGGCCAGGTCGGCCGGGAAGCCTTCCGCGCATGCCGCACGCATACCTTGGGCATGCCAGTGCGGCGACAAGGCGCGCGAATCCTTGTAGCTCAGTTTGCACCGCCGCAAGCGCGATTTCGATACCACATTCGGCCTAGCCGAAGCCCATTTCGCCTCGTCCGCCCAACTCCGGATAGCGCCGATGGGGTATCGCTTCGGTGATCGCCTGCACATACGCTGAACAGGCGAATCCAGGAGCATGAATGGAGCCGTTGCAGCCACTGGTGCTGGCCTCGGGCATCGCCGTCGGCGGCGGGCTGTTGGGTGCGGTCGTGTCGGCATTCCTGTATCGCCTGCGGTTGCAACGGGAAGCGATTCGCCTCGCGACGATGATCGAATCGGCAGCATCGCCTCCCTGTACCCGCATGCCCCGGTTGGCACCGCTGCTGGCCGCTGCATGGCAACGCATCGAAGTATCCGTCGCACAAGGCGAGGACAGCGACGCCCAACGCCGGCAGATGGCGGCTGACATGGTTCGGCTGATGACCCAAAGCGATGGTGCAATGCGCGCCAAGGATCGATTCCTTGCCGCCGCCAACCACGACCTGCGGCAGCCGTTGCAGGCGATGGAACTGGCTCTTGATCAACTGCGGCGCGACGCCCTGCCAGCGCATGGCCAGGAGCTTGCCCGGCTGGCCGCCGGCATGCGAACGATGACAGAGGCGCTGGACGGCTTGCTGCTGTTGTCGCAACTCGACGCCGGAACCCTGCAGGCACAGGCCGCAGCCTGCGACCTGCATACACTGTTCGGCGAACTGCTGGACGCCCAGGCAGGCCCCGCGCGCGAAGCCGGGGTCGCACTGCACGCCCACGCCGGCAGCCATGCAGTGTTCACCGATGCGGGCATGCTGGGTGGCCTGCTTGGACGCCTGCTGGTCAATGCGATCAAGGCTGCGCCACACGGCGGGCGAATACTGCTTTCGGCGCGGGTACGCGGTGATTGCATCCGCATCCAGCTACGCGACAACGGCATCGGTATCGCACCGATCCACCAACCCAGGGTCTTCGACGAATTCTTCCAGGTCGGCAATTCCGAACGCGACCATCGCAAGGGGTTCGGTCTCGGCTTGTCGATCGTGTCGCGGCTAGCCGCGCTGCTGGGCACACGGGTCGAACTGCGCTCGCGCCTGCATGGCGGCAGCTGTTTCTGGCTCGACTTGCCCCGCGCGTCTGTCATGCAGCGTCCGCCTCGCGCGATGATCCTCAATCATGACGCCGGACAGCGCGAAGCGCTTGCCGCGATGCTCACCTCGTGGGGGTATGCCGTGCATGCCGAGCCCACGCTCGATACGGCGTTGGCCAGCCTTGGTACCGGCGTCGGTGTATTACATGCCGTGCTGTGCGCGATCGACTCGGCCGACGACCCTGCCTGGCAACTCATGGATATGGCCAGGACCAGGAATGCCCAGGCAACCCGCATCGTGCTCTATTCCATCCCGAGCCCGGCATTGCTGGAAGCGATCTCGCGCCACGGGGCACAAGCGTTGCCACGACCCGCCCCGCCATCGAAACTGCGCGCCCTGCTCTCGCCACGCAGCTCGTTGGCGCTGCGTGGCGCCGCCTGAGACAGCGCCACGCGAACCGCAATCAGGCATCAGAAACTGCCGCAACCGTCCTTGCGCTCGGTATCGAAGCAATTGGTCAGGTTGGGGCGTGAGCGCACCTTCGACCATTCGGTGGAAAGCTCGTCCCCGGTCGATGCAAGCTGCTCGTCAGCGAGCGATGTGTTCAGGGCGCAGACCGGGGCGCCACCGAAGTTGCGGTCGTACACGTAGGTATTGATCGTCTCGCGGACCAGGTCGATCGGCGTGGATGACAACTGCGGCAACGGAATGATTTGCAGTGCAGTTGCGTTGCCGGGTGCCTGGGCGAAGACATAGTTCTTCGCGCTGGCGCCGCCATTGACCGCGTAAAAGCCTACCGGCGAAAAGAGCCCGGCCGGTGAGGACCAGATGTTGCCCGTTCCGAACACGCCTTCCACGGTGTCGCCATTGCGGAAGCCGGTGACCGTGCCGGTGAAGTTCGGATTCGGCGATCCGAGGTAGCGCACTGCAGAGTCAGCCGTGAAGAACAGCATCGCCGGGGTAATGGCCAGCATCCCGGGGATCAACTGGATCCGATACCCCGCTGCCGAAGTGAACACGCCGGTGATCGCATAGTTGCCGACGTCGCTGGCGATCGTCGCACTGGTGCCAGCCGCGCCGACAGCCACATTGCTTGCGGTGTCACCCAGGATCGCACCGGCCACCGTGTAGGTGAACAGCGGATTTGCCAATCCGTATTCGCGGCTGAAATCGGCGAAGGTGATCAACGCCGTCGGTTGCTGGATATAGATGAAGTGGTTGTCCACGCCCGGCACCGTCACCCCACAGCTACCGAGGAACGCGCAACCGTAAAGGTTCGGCAAATCACCGCTGCCAGCCAGGCCGCCACGCGTCTCGCCTTCCCAGGTATTGGCCCAGACGCGCCAGTCACCCACGGCGATCAGGCTTGCTCCACCGAGGTTCTGCAAGCGCCCAGCGGTGACCAGGTCGATATTGTTTCCCTGGATATCGTCATTCAGGATCAAGTCGCCCGCAAGGTTGCGCACCAGCACGTTGCCATCCGCATCGATACCGGTGGCACCAAGACTGGCCAAGCCGCCTGAAGTCGCATCGAAGCCGATGGCAGAGACAGTGCCGATCGCCAACGTATCCACGTCCTGGAACTCGAATGCGCCACCGGCGGAACCCGCCAACGTGGTCGCAGCCACGTTGTTTTGGGCATTCGCCAGCAACACGTCACCAGCCGCAGTCGCCAGCAGGCTGTGCGCGGTGATCGCACCAGCACTGGTCTGGATGATCGAGCCGCCACTGGACAGTACCAGCGTGCCGTTACCCACGCCCAGCGTGGCCTGGATGTCGATGCCGCCAGAACCGCCGTCGTTCTGCAGGGTCAGGTTGCCATCACGCGAGAGCGCACCAAGCACCTGGATCGCCCCCGCATGCAGGTTGCTGCCGATGATCAGTTCGGGCGCGTCGATCATTGCCAGTTCGGCCCCCGAGAGGGCGAAACCGCTCGTGCCGCCAGCAAGCAGGATATCGTCATCCACGCGCTCGGTGAGCCCGCCATTGGCATCCACGCCACCCGGCCGCAGGTTCACGCCGAGACCGCTGTGGATGGAACCTAGCAGGCGGATTGCATCGCTGCTGCCGTCATTGGCGGCACGCAACACGACCAGGCTGTTGCCGGCATCGACCGTGGCACCGGATCCCAGACTGAGACCGGCGCCGCTGCCACCTTCGCCACTGAGCTCGATGCCACCGCCATTGGTGGCAATGTTGATGCCACTGCCAATCAGCAACCCATCGGAATTTGCGCCAAGCCCACGACCTCGCAGGTCGATATGACCACTTTCGGTGACGAACTCACCGCCATCCAGCGACAGACCCACACTGTCGCCGATCCCGATCAGCGTGATCGCACCAGAGGTCGTGCTGATGCCCGCATCGTTGGCGAACAGGATGCCGGATCCCAGCGCAGCCGATCCTTTGACCGTCACATCCCCCGCTCCGCCATTGACGGCCATGCCGTCAAGCGACACACCCAGCGCATCCACGCCCGAGGCCGTGCCTTCGATGTCGATGTCGCCATTGCCACTGGCCATCGTCGCGCCGGTCAACTGCACGCCACCCGTCACGCCAGTCCCGTTGATCGCGATCGCGCCGCCACCACTGCCGATGGCAAACGCGCCGCCATCGCCCAGTTGCACGCCCACGCCGCCAGCGCTATTGCCGGTCACCGTGATGTCGCCGCCGTTGGTATTCAGGCCACCGCTCAGCATGCGGACGCCGGCAGTCGCACCCGAGGACAATGCGTTGCCGTAAAGATAGATATCACCACTGTCGGTATCCAGCGCGCCATCACCCAGGTCCAGGCCGAAGTTCGCGCCCTCGCCAATCAGGCTGATTCCACCGGACATCGTGCTCACGCTTGCACCATTGGCAAACAGGATGCCGGATCCAAGCGGCGCCGAACCATCAATGGTCACCTCGCCGGTGCCGCCAACCAGGCGCATGCCGTCCAGATACACGCCAACGGCATCCAGCCCGTAGGCTGTGCCCGCCACCGCCAGCTGACCACCTTCACTGTCGAGATCGGTGGTGTAGTACGAATGCAGCGCCACGCCACCGGTTTCACCGATTCCGGTCAGGCTGATGTCGCCACCCGCACTGATCATTGCGCTGTTGTAGCCGCCAAAATCCAGCCCGGTCGCATCAGCGCTGTGGCCATACAGGGTGATGAACCCACCGGCACTGTCGATCAAGCCATCGATGTCGGCACCGTTGCCCGTGCCGCCTTCACCATGCACCAGGATGTCGCCACCGCCGCTGCTCAGGTCGCTGTAGGAAGCATATATGCCGGCGCCACCACCATACCCGAGCAATGCGATGCCACCACCCGCGCTGTCGATGCTGTTGGCGTCAAGGCGGATGCCGTCGTAGCCCTCGCCGATGCCTTCCACCACAACGTCGCCGCCACCGCTCCCGATCAACCCGTTGCTGGCGATCACGCCGCTGGCGTAGCCCACACCGGTTCCGTAGATGTCGACGTTGCCGCCACTCGAGTAGATGTAGCTGCCATCCAGGTAAACACCCGCGTAACCAGTCCCCGAGCCACCACCGGTGCTATGGCCGCTCAGGACGACATCACCGCCGGCACTGTCGATATCGACACCCACCAGACCAATGCCGTTCCCATAGCCTGTGGCGAAACCGCCCGCCTGATCCGACTGCCCGAACATCGCAATCAAGCCGCCATTGCTGGACAGGCTTGCATTGCTGAAATCGATGTAACCACCGTTGTCATTGCCGCCGGCGGAGTCCGCGTTGAACAACATGTCGAGCGCGCCGCCACTGCTGCCGATCGAGAACCCGGATCCGTAGATTGCCCCCGTTGCATTGACGTGCAGGAACAACGGTGAGGAGAACGCGGCCAGGATTTGCGCATCGTCGAACTGCACATCGCCACCCGTCGCCTGCAACACGATGCTGGTACCGGTGGCGAACGCATTGTTGAGGTCGCCATCCTGGATGTCGGTACTGGTCACCACGATGGGTCCGGAACCCACGGTGCCCTGGGTTGCGCCATTGAGGACAGTCATCTGCGGTGCGGCAATGGTCCACGCCCCTGCCGTGCCGGCAACAGTGCCAGCATCGATGCCGATACCGTTGAGATCGATACCGCCGCCACTTCCCGTATAGATCGAGCCACCACCATCCACGCCGCGTGCACTCAAGTCGCCATACACCACCAGGCTATTGCCGGCATACAGATGGATCGACCCGCCAGTGCCGCTGCTTCCGGTATTGGCGGACAAACTGCTGTTTTCGCCAAGCACGAAGCTGTTGCGGGCTTCCAGGTCGATCGAGCCACCACCGGTATCGCCATGGACATCGATTGAATTGCCGCTGGACACAATGTAGATATCGTCCGCCGTGACACTGACGGCGCCGCCCTGTCCGGTGGTGCCATAGGCGATTGCGGAGCTGAAATCGACGCCGGCGCCAACGAGGGAGATGTCACCGCCATCGTGTCCACCCGATGCGAGCAGATCGATCGCATAGACATCGCCGATGCCATAGAAGTCGATCAGGCCACCATCGCCGCTGGCTCCGCTCGCATCCACCGTCCCTTCGACGAAGACCCCTCCGTAGTAGAACGAATCGGTTCCATGCAGGTGGACCTGGCCACCGTTCACATCACCACTGGCAAATATGTCGCCAGAGACATGGACGCCGCCATTGCCTTCAAGCACCACGCTTCCACCATTCCCACTGCCACCACCAGCATCTATCGAACCCAACATTTCCACCGCGGCAATATATGTGTCGGCCGAGGCTCCACCGAGGTAAATACTGCCGCCGTTGATACCGCCGGAGGCATCCAGCGTGCCGTACCCGCTGAACAGGCCCTGCGCGACGAACGAGATGTTTCCGCCATCGCCACTCAGGCCATTTGCGTAAGCATAGCCATAGAGATTGATGTCCCCAGCAGACGTCGCCGTGATGGTCCCGCCATTGCCGAACCCGCCCACGTTCAGGTCAATGACAGAAATATCGCCGGTGGACGTGATCAATCCGATCTGGCCGCCGTTGCCAACAGAGGCGAACGCGCCGATGCTGCCGTCGTATTGCAGTATGTCGTCTCGCGCGCCGATGCGGATACGACCGCCATCTCCACCGACCTTGCCGCCTGCGGCGAGGATGTCGCCGAGAAGATTGACGCTTCCGCCAGCGGCGAGCATGTCGATGTTGCCGCCGCTTCCGGTGAAATTGCCGCTCGCATCGATTCGCGTCAATCCCAGCGCCGTGATGGCGCCGGTCGAGGTAATGGTGATGCTGCCACCACCCGCCTGGCCGGTTGCATCGATGCTGCTGCCGACAGAACCTGGATAGGTCGGTGCCAGCGGAGTGGGGTCGTCGTTGACCAGGAACACGCCATTGCCGGTGATCAGCACCGAACCACCGGTCTCACCGGGGCCACCGGTAACGTCGATGCTGCCGTAGGTGAATGGAGAACCTGCATCCGAAAAAATGCCAGGCGCTCCCACCATGACGCTCCCACCTGCCGAGGTGAGTTCGATCCTGCCGTTCACGTTGGCAATCGACTGCGCTCGCAGGATGCCGCTTGCGTAGATCACGCCACCGGTCCCACCCGCGGTTGCCGCGGTACGCAACAGAATCTTGCCGCCATCGGCGGTCATGGAGCCAAAGCGATCCTGGACGATTCCCGAGTCGGTGGTGGGCGGTACATTGATCGTGACCTGGGTCAAGCCGTCACCCACGAAATCCAGGGTGACCGAATCGCCCGCACCGAAGGCGATGTTGCCGCCATTGGCAGTGATGGCACCTCGGTTCCAGAGCGTGGTGCCGACGAACGCCACGCCACCCGCGCCGGCAGTGATGCTGCCATTGTTGCGCAATGTCGGAGTCCCTGTCGTCCCGCCGAACCGGTAGCTGCCAGTCGAAACGCCAGTGAGAAAATCTGCATTGCTCAACGCCAGGGTGGAGGCGACCAGGCCGCCAACATTGACCTGCGCGTCGCTGCCGAAGGTGATCCCGTTGGTGTTGATGATGAACACATGCCCATTGGCATTGAGCGCGCCGTCGATATTCGAACCGATTGTGCCCAGCACCCGGTTCAGGATCACGCTGCTTGCATTGGGCTGCGCAAAGGTCACCGAGTAACCGGTGCTGATGTCGAACGTGCCCCAGTTGATGATCGTGCCTTGCGCCGACTGGGTGATCGTCATGTCGGTGCCCGACGTGTTGATCGATGCCGCGCCCGAGGCCACCACCCCACCTGTCGGCAAGTCCTGCGCCATCGCCATGGGCGCCGCCATCGCGGTGACCAGGGCCAATGCCAGGCGACGCCGGCGCAAGGTGCGGATCCGCGTGCTGCTGTGGTTGCTGCGCATGGGTGTTCTCCTAGAACGCTTTCTGGATGGACCAGAACAAACGGGGATTGCGGTCGCCGCCATCGGTCAGACCCGGGCTGGTGTCGCGCCAGGCCAGGGTCAGGTTCACCGTCACCTTGCCCGGCTTGCTCCAGTTAAAGCCCAGCCCGTAACCGCGCAGGCTGCGCGAGGTCACCGTGTCGAACGGCCGCGGATCGTGGAAGAAGTCGCCGCGGGCGGCGTCGTAGAACCCGAACACCGTGGCTTCCTTCGTCGCCGCATAACGCAGCTCCAGCGTGCCCAGCCAGCCGTCATCGGCCAGCACTTCGCCCGTGGCATACGCGCGCACCGCCTTCGGCCCGCCCAACGACAACTTCTCGTACGCATCCAGGTTCTTGCTGGCACGCTGCAGACCCGTGCCCATGAACAGGCTGACCTTCGGCGCGACGTACTGCAGCCGCGCCAGCTGCATCGTGAACTTGCTGAAGCCGCCCTGCGTGCCATACCCGAACGGCGGCGCATCGAACGCTTCGCTCAGCGCGTCCTTGATGTCCAGCTCGCCGCGGTACAACAACGCATTGGCACTGGTATAGCCACCGCCCAGCAGCTTGTCGCGGTGCTCCAGCGAGATACCCACGCCAATGCCGCGGATCCGCTTGCGGGTCTCGAAGCCCACCGCCTCGAAGCGGTCGGTCAGGTCCTTGTTGTCCAGCGTCCCGCGCAGGAACAGGTTGGTCGCCCGCTGGCGGATGAGCGGATAGCTGAACGACAGATCGGCCACATTGCCGGTGCCGGTCGGCTCCAGCGGTGCGAACGGCCCGCCCAGTTCGTATTGCACCCGCGCCAGGCCGCCGCCGATGCGCAGGCCGCGATACCCCACCGGCGTCTCATAGGAGATGCGCCCGAACGCGGTATGCGCGCCTTGCGCCACCATCAGCCGCAGGTCCAGGTTGTCGCCACGCCCGAACGGACTGGCCCAGCGCAGGCTGCCGGTGATGCGGTGGCGCCCGGAGTCGCGGGTGCCGTAATCGTCCAGCTCCAGCCCGTACTGCAGGCGATCGCGCTGGCCCACCTTGACCAACAGATCGGTGGTGCCCGATGTTGCTCCGGTGGAGATCGCCGATTGCGGCTTGATCCCCGGCAGGTCCGACAACAGCAGCATCGCGCGTTCGTAGTTGCGCCCGTTGAGTGGCTTGCCCGGCTCCAGGATCGCCAGCGTCCTGGCGATGCGATCCTTCTCTACCGGCGCACCGTCGACCACCTCGATGCTCACGGTGCCCAGCACGCCTTCGCTGACCGTGATCCTGACCTGCCCCTCGATCACTTCCTGCACTGGCACGAAGGCCTGCACCAGGCCGAAGCCCCGTTGCTGGTAGAGCGCGACCACGCGCGCCGCCAGTTGCTCCAGGTCGGCGAAGGTCACGGTGCTGCCGATCTTGTCGGCCACCGCGGCCTGCAACTCGCTCTCCGGCACACCAGTGGCACCATCGAACGCCACGCCCTGCAGCACGAAGCCGGGTTGGGCGACCATCTGCGGCTCCGGCAGCGCCTGCGCCTGTTGCGGCTCTGCACTGGCCGGTGTTGCGTCCTGCGCCGCGTCATTGGCGGGGTCACTTGCGGGATTGCTGGCCGTCGCACCAACCACGCCTTCACTGGCCTGTGCCAGGCAGGTGCAGGCCAGCAACACGGCCGTCGCCAGCAGGGTCATCGATGGCGGCACGCGCCGTGTCGTTTGCATATGCATCGTGGTGGCCCTGTCGCGTTCCAGGTGGGTGATTGTCGTGTCGCGCATGCCCGCGCTCACTTGACGACCCTCAGGCGCCAATTGCCGATCAGGTTGAACGGTGCCCAGTAGAACGGGTGCGCCGTGGCCGGATCTGCCATCACTGCCAACTGCGCTTCACGCATCGCGTCCTGTACCTGATCGCCCTTGGCAAGATCGGTGTACAGGGTCGTCATCAACGTCTCGGTGGCCGCATCGGACACCGGCCACAGCGAGACCAGCATCGTCGAGGTGCCTGCCGACAGGAACGAGCGGGTAAAGCCCAGCACTTCGTCGCCATCCTCCACCCGGCCAAGACCCGACTCGCAGGCCGACAACGCGATCATCGCCACGTTGTGCAGGTTCATGCCCAGCACGTCCTTGGCTTGCAGGTAGTTCGGCTGCCCGTTCTCGTCGGCCAACAGCACCTTGCTGTGCAGCGGGTCCAGCGGGTCGACCGTCGCGTGCGCAGCGATGTGGACCAGCCTGGATTGCGGCGCCGTGGCGCGGAAGTTGGTCTGGTTGGCCTCGGCGTTGAAGTAGAGCTTGGCCCCCGGGAACTGCCCGGCCAGCTCGCGGACTTCGCGTTCGGCGCCGGGCAGTGGGTCGGCCACGGCGGGGTTGATCGTCGGATTGCCGAACGCCAGCAATTGCGCCGTGGTGGTCGGCGTGCGCGTTGCCAGCCTGGCGGCAATGCTGATCGAAGGGGCGATGGAGATCGGGTTGCGCTGGATCAGGTACTTGCCATCCAGCCGCAATGCCTGGAACGGCAGGTAGTGCAGCGGGCCGTGCGGCACGATGATCAACCGCTTGCCCGCCTCGATCCCGAGTGGCGCCAACAGCAGCTGGCCGATCTGGTCGCCAATCCCGGAGGCATTGGGATTGAGCCTGATCAGGGTGTCGCGATAGGCATCCACCAGCCGCACCAGGTCCTTGCGCGGCAGTGGCGTGGCGAACTTGACCTCGCGCACGCCCTCACTGGACAGCACCCAGGCCACCAGCCGGTCCGACAACGCGTGGTAGGCCACCACCACCTCATCGGGCTTGAGCATTTGTTGCAGGCTGGCCGCATCCATCACCGCGGCGGTGTCGTTGTCCACGTCCGCGCGCCCGGCCACGGCATCCAGCAACGCACGGGCGCGGCTGCGCTCGCTGATGTCGAACGCCTGCGCCGACTGGCCAAGCTTGCCGTGCATGTTGATCGCACGCTCGAACACGTTTTGCAGGTCCGAGAACAGACCCATCTTGAACTCGTCGCTGCGGAACTTCGAACGCGCCTTGTCGAACACCGCCAACGCCTGGTCCAGCGCTTGCACCGCCTGTTCATCACGGCCGAGCGCGGCCTCGCTCCTGGAGATGCCGTCCAGTGCCCAGGCGCGGTAGAAGCCTTCGTCACCGGTCACCGGCGCATTGGCCAACTGCTGGTACAGGGTCAGTGCTTCGGCGGGTTTGTTCTCGGCCAGCAGCAGCCGACCACGGGTGCGTTGCAGTTGCGCCGACTCGGCCGGATCGGACGGTGTGGCCAGTGCGTCCAGCGTGCTGCGGGCGCGTTCCAGGTGGCCGGACAGGATCAATGCATTGGCCAGCGAGGCATCGACCAGCGGACGGAAGCGCTCGGAGCTCTCCGACTGCGCCTGCTCGTAGTGGGCGATGGCCTCGGCATAGCGGCCTTGCCGGGTACGCACATCGCCCAGCGTCTTGCGTGCCGGTCCGTTGACCTGGGTCGGGTCCACGCCCGGATACTTCAGCGCCAGGTTCGCGAATTGTTCGGCACGCTCCAGCTGGCCGGCGTAGCTGAAGGCAATCGCCAGATCCCGATAGGCCTTGCCCAGCAGGTCGGTATTGTTGGTCGAAAGCGCCACGTGCAAGGCCTTGCTCGCTGCCTGTGCGCTCTCGCGGAACTCGCCCTTCTCCGCCAGTTCAATGGCCTGGCTGCAATAGGCATAGCCGTCCAGCTTGACCGGCTCACGGTCGTACAACGCCGCGCCATCGGCCGCCAGCGACAACGCCGTGTCCGCATCCTCGATCCGCTCGATCGCCGCCAGTGCACGGCGCGCCTCGTCCTGGATGTCCGTTGCAGCCGGTGCAGCCGGCACAGGCGCTGCGTCCTGTGCGGACGCCAACAACGACATCGAAGCAACCGACCCGATGTACTGGCCGCCTCCTTCGGGGGCGCAACTGGCCCAGGTGGTGGGGCTGAATGCCAGAAGCCCCAGCAATAGCGGCACGAAGCGGGCGGCTGGATGCGCAAGATGAGGCATACGGTGGCTCCACGAATGGGTTCAAGGCGCAGATGGATATCCGCGCTGATCCCATGGAGTCTAGGAACCACCCCTGCCCTAGCCTATTCGCGATAAGACATAGCGCGAATTGCTTAGCAAACCGTGTCCTGTTTCGGCTTCAACAGACGTGTGGCAACCAACGCACCCCTCAGAACCTGCATCCCGGAACGCTCTTGCTGTCGATGCAATTGCTGAGTTGCAGACGACGGCGTGATTTCTGCCATTCCTGTGCAAGCTCATCCTTGCTCGTCACCTGCTGCAGCAGATCGGCCGAAGAATCGGCGACCGGACAGAGTTCCGCCACCAGCAAATCGGTTGCGGTGCCGTCGAGATCATCTTCGTCCAGCCATTCGGCCACGGTCTCTGGCGCGATCGGCGCCTGCACGAAACGGTGCTCCTGATAGATGAAGCGATTGCCCCCGTCAATGCCCAGGCAATCCTGGCCGAACGCGCACCCGTAGATGTCGAACAGCCCGTCCCCCTGCAATCCTCCACGCTCCTCGCCCTCCCAGGTGCGTGCCCAGATCCGCCAGTCGTTGCTTGCATTCAGGGCGGCTCCCGCCGGGTTCCGGAAGACGTTGGCCGCCACCAGATCGATATTGCTGCCGCTGACGTCTGCATCAAGGATGAGGTCACCACTTGCCGTACGCACCAGCACATTGCCCTGGGCGACGATGCCGGTTGCCGACAACGACACCAGGCCCGTCTGGTCGATTGCGCTGTATCCGAACGAGGACACCGTACCAATCGCCAGGTCGTCCATGTCCTGGTAGGCGAAACCGCCACCCGCCGAACCCGCCAGACTGCTCGCGGCCAGATTGTTCTCCGCGGCGGTCAATGCCACGTTGCCACCCGCGCTCGCCAGCAGGCTATGCGCAGTGATTGCACCGGCCGCGGTCTGGCTGATGTTGCCACCACTGGCCAGTGCCAGCGTGTAATCACCCACGTCCAGGGCTGCCTGGATGTCGATGCCGCCGTTGCCACCCTGGTTCTGCAGGGTCAGGTTTCCATCGCGGTCAATTGCCTGCAGCACCCGGATCGCACCCGCGTGCTCGGCGCTGCCGATTACCAGCAGCGGCGAATTGATCATTGCCAGTTCGGCGTTGCTGAGGGAGAACCCGTTGTCCGCACCGATCAGGATGGCGTCGGCTTCGTTGATTGGACGCAGGTTGACGGCTTTCGTGCTGGCGATGTTGCCTTGCAGGACGATGGCATCGCTGCCGCCATCGTTGCCGGCGCTCAGTTCGACCAGTCCGCTGCCCGCATCGATGCTGGAATCGGCATCGATGGCAAAGCCCGCTCCGTCACCCCCCAGGCCCGCGATGCGGATGTCGCCACCAGCACTTGCAATGCTGCTTCCGTGCGACATGAACACGCCCCGATCCGAATCGCTGTGGCCACTGATGGTGATGTCGCCGCCATGGCTTGCGATGCCGCCACCGTAAACCCAGACGCCCGCTTGCGATGTGCTGTGTCCGATGATCGTGATGTCGCCACCGTTGGTATTCATTCCACCGGCCCCGATGTAGACACCGACATCGTCGCCCAGCGCCGTGCCCTCCAGGGTAATGTCGCCGCTATCAGTGCTGAACGGGACATCGGCGACATGCAGCCCAGACAAGCCCGTACTGGTGACGACGATGGCGCCGCTGGTGGTGTTGATGCCGTTGCTGCTGCCGTTGAAGGAAACACCCTCGCCCAACGCAGCACTGCCGGTGATGGTGATGCTGCCGCTGGTGCTTGCGAATGCACTGTCATTCACGCTCACGCCGGTCGATCCGCTCCCCGTCGCCGTGCCGGTGACACTGATGTCGCCAGCGCCGCTCGAAAGCTGGCTGTATTCGAGGTAGACGCCCTGCCCGTCGCCAGTCATCGCGATATCACCGCCATTGCTGGTCAACGCCGCATTCGAGAACGACACGTAGCCTTCGGCCTGGTTTGAGCCATGGACATTCGCGGTGAACGACAGATCCAGCGGCCCGCCTGTGGATTGGATGCTGAAGTCGCTACCGTAAATGCCGGCCGTGGCCCGCAGCTCGAGGGCAGCCGCATCACCCGTGGCATGCACGATGTTGACGCCATCGCCGATGTAGATGTTGCCGGTCGCGCCAGACACCATGGAGGCATCGGCATACAACTGGATCAGGGTGCCGCCATCCAGGGTCGAACTCAATGCATCGTCGGTCAGCACCGCACCCGTCCCGGAGACGGCCCCGGAGGTCGGCATGATCTGCACGGACGGCGCATGCACCAGCCAGGTGCCTGCCTTGATGTAGGCAGTGGCAGCGGCGAACAAGGAACCGGTCGTGGTAGTGGTGACGGTGCCACCGGTCGCGCCGGTTGCAACCAGGCCGCCGGCCAGGTTGATCGAGTCGGCGGTGATCGCGATATTGCCGCCGACCTGGGTACCAGTCGCCTCGAAATATTGCCAGGGTGAAAGGGCGAAAGCACTCGTGTCGACGTTGATCGTGCCGCCGTTCCCGTCATAGCCATTCACGTTGATGGTTGGACGATAGGCCGGGTCCAGGTTGACGGTATCCGGCGATACATTGCCGAGATCGACCATGGACAGGCTGCCGGCGTCCAGGTTGACCGTGCCTCCGGAAGTCGCGCCAAATGCAGAAAGCGTGGCCAGCGAGTAGAGGGTGCCTGGGCCGCCCAGCCAAGGCGTCTGCCCGCGATGCAGGAGCAGGTTATTGGCGTTGAGGTTGATCGTGCCACCGGGTCCGCCATATCCCTCGGCGAACACCAGGTTGTAGATCTCGGCGCTGTCGGCATTGATGTTCACCGTGCCGCCCGCACCCGTTGCGGATGACGCCTGGACCACGCCAGCGTGGTAGAAGCGCCCCACATCGATGGTGATCGTGCCGCCGGCCAGGCCGCCGTCGCCATAGGTGCTTGCGTTGATGAGGCCGAGCTGGTTGTTGTTTTCGCAGAGCCCATTCGTCCAGACGCACAGATGGGTGAACAGCTGGTTGCCGCTGATCTCGATGGTGCCGGCCTGCTCGCCTGGATTGCTCGCGTTGGCGCTGACGTTTCCGACCTGTCCTGCCACGCCGCCCAGATCGATATTGCCCATGCCGGCATCGATGATGACCGAGCCGCGGCGACTACCGGAGGTTCGGGCTGAGACATTGCCGCTGATCCAGATCCGTCCGCCGTTGGCCGGATCCACGAACAGGCCGTTGCCGGCCGGAGCGCCATCCATGGTGTTGCTGCGCATCTCGATGTGGCCGCCCTGGGCGAACACGTTACCGCTGCTGGTGATGCCACCATTGCAGTTGTACGTGCAGTTCGAGACTCCCAACCCATTGCCGGACACGGTGACCTGGGTCAACCCGTCGCCGAAGAAGTCCAGAGTTACATCACTAGTCGCGCCGAATGCCACACTGCCATTGGTCGCGGAAATGGTGCCGGCATTGTTGATCTGTGAACCGATCAACGCGATTGTCCCGCCATCAGCTGCGGTCAACTGGCCGTCATTCCAGATCGCACCAGCCGTGGTACCGAATGAAGTGAAGTCGTAATTACCCGAGATCACCCCATCCTGGAAATTTTGATCTTCGATATCGAGAGCCGATGCGACCAGTCCGCCAACATTCACCTGCGCGCCGCTGCCGAACACGATTCCTGCCGAATTGATGATGAACACGGTGCCGTTTGCACTCAGGGTGCCATTGATCAGCGAGGCACTGGTGGAGTCGAGCACCCGATTCAAGGTCACGCTGCTGGCACCGAACTGCTGGTCGAACGTCACGCCATACCCGGCACCGATGTTGAAGCCGTACCAGTTGATGATCGCGCCCCTGCTGGTCTGCGTGATCGTCATCTCGGTGCCGGAGCCACCGATCATTGCGTCACCCCATGTCACATTGCCACCTGATGGCAGGCTCTGCGCCATCGCCATGGGCGCCGCCATCGCGGTGACCAGGGCCAATGCCAGGCGACGCCGGCGCAAGGTGCGGATCCGCGTGCTGCTGTGGTTGCTGCGCATGGGTGTTCTCCTAGAACGCTTTCTGGATGGACCAGAACAAACGGGGATTGCGGTCGCCGCCATCGGTCAGACCCGGGCTGGTGTCGCGCCAGGCCAGGGTCAGGTTCACCGTCACCTTGCCCGGCTTGCTCCAGTTAAAGCCCAGCCCGTAA
This sequence comes from uncultured Gammaproteobacteria bacterium, assembly GCA_963714905.1. Taxonomy (GTDB): domain Bacteria; phylum Pseudomonadota; class Gammaproteobacteria; order Xanthomonadales; family Xanthomonadaceae; genus Thermomonas. The sequence goes on along the minus strand of CAVQPZ010000006.1, from coordinate 534,986 downwards.
CCGCGCAGGCTGCGCGAGGTCACCGTGTCGAACGGCCGCGGATCGTGGAAGAAGTCGCCGCGGGCGGCGTCGTAGAACCCGAACACCGTGGCTTCCTTCGTCGCCGCATAACGCAGCTCCAGCGTGCCCAGCCAGCCGTCATCGGCCAGCACTTCGCCCGTGGCATACGCGCGCACCGCCTTCGGCCCGCCCAACGACAACTTCTCGTACGCATCCAGGTTCTTGCTGGCACGCTGCAGGCCCGTGCCCATGAACAGGCTGACCTTCGGCGCGACGTACTGCAGCCGCGCCAGCTGCATCGTGAACTTGCTGAAGCCGCCCTGCGTGCCATACCCGAACGGCGGCGCATCGAACGCTTCGCTCAGCGCGTCCTTGATGTCCAGCTCGCCGCGGTACAACAACGCATTGGCACTGGTATAGCCACCGCCCAGCAGCTTGTCGCGGTGCTCCAGCGAGATACCCACGCCAATGCCGCGGATCCGCTTGCGGGTCTCGAAGCCCACCGCCTCGAAGCGGTCGGTCAGGTCCTTGTTGTCCAGCGTCCCGCGCAGGAACAGGTTGGTCGCCCGCTGGCGGATGAGCGGATAGCTGAACGACAGATCGGCCACATTGCCGGTGCCGGTCGGCTCCAGCGGTGCGAACGGCCCGCCCAGTTCGTATTGCACCCGCGCCAGGCCGCCGCCGATGCGCAGGCCGCGATACCCCACCGGCGTCTCATAGGAGATGCGCCCGAACGCGGTATGCGCGCCTTGCGCCACCATCAGCCGCAGGTCCAGGTTGTCGCCACGCCCGAACGGACTGGCCCAGCGCAGGCTGCCGGTGATGCGGTGGCGCCCGGAGTCGCGGGTGCCGTAATCGTCCAGCTCCAGCCCGTACTGCAGGCGATCGCGCTGGCCCACCTTGACCAACAGATCGGTGGTGCCCGATGTTGCTCCGGTGGAGATCGCCGATTGCGGCTTGATCCCCGGCAGGTCCGACAACAGCAGCATCGCGCGTTCGTAGTTGCGCCCGTTGAGTGGCTTGCCCGGCTCCAGGATCGCCAGCGTCCTGGCGATGCGATCCTTCTCTACCGGCGCACCGTCGACCACCTCGATGCTCACGGTGCCCAGCACGCCTTCGCTGACCGTGATCCTGACCTGCCCCTCGATCACTTCCTGCACTGGCACGAAGGCCTGCACCAGGCCGAAGCCCCGTTGCTGGTAGAGCGCGACCACGCGCGCCGCCAGTTGCTCCAGGTCGGCGAAGGTCACGGTGCTGCCGATCTTGTCGGCCACCGCGGCCTGCAACTCGCTCTCCGGCACACCAGTGGCACCATCGAACGCCACGCCCTGCAGCACGAAGCCGGGTTGGGCGACCATCTGCGGCTCCGGCAGCGCCTGCGCCTGTTGCGGCTCTGCACTGGCCGGTGTTGCGTCCTGCGCCGCGTCATTGGCGGGGTCACTTGCGGGATTGCTGGCCGTCGCACCAACCACGCCTTCACTGGCCTGTGCCAGGCAGGTGCAGGCCAGCAGCACGGCCGTCGCCAGCAGGGTCATCGATGGCGGCACGCGCCGTGTCGTTTGCATATGCATCGTGGTGGCCCTGTCGCGTTCCAGGTGGGTGATTGTCGTGTCGCGCATGCCCGCGCTCACTTGACGACCCTCAGGCGCCAATTGCCGATCAGGTTGAACGGTGCCCAGTAGAACGGGTGCGCCGTGGCCGGATCTGCCATCACTGCCAACTGCGCTTCACGCATCGCGTCCTGTACCTGATCGCCCTTGGCAAGATCGGTGTACAAAGTCGTCATCAACGTCTCGGTGGCCGCATCGGACACCGGCCACAGCGAGACCAGCATCGTCGAGGTGCCTGCCGACAGGAACGAGCGGGTAAAGCCCAGCACTTCGTCGCCATCCTCCACCCGGCCAAGACCCGACTCGCAGGCCGACAACGCGATCATCGCCACGTTGTGCAGGTTCATGCCCAGCACGTCCTTGGCTTGCAGGTAGTTCGGCTGCCCGTTCTCGTCGGCCAACAGCACCTTGCTGTGCAGCGGGTCCAGCGGGTCGACCGTCGCGTGCGCAGCGATGTGGACCAGCCTGGATTGCGGCGCCGTGGCGCGGAAGTTGGTCTGGTTGGCCTCGGCGTTGAAGTAGAGCTTGGCCCCCGGGAACTGCCCGGCCAGCTCGCGGACTTCGCGTTCGGCGCCGGGCAGTGGGTCGGCCACGGCGGGGTTGATCGTCGGATTGCCGAACGCCAGCAATTGCGCCGTGGTGGTCGGCGTGCGCGTTGCCAGCCTGGCGGCAATGCTGATCGAAGGGGCGATGGAGATCGGGTTGCGCTGGATCAGGTACTTGCCATCCAGCCGCAGCGCCTGGAACGGCAGGTAGTGCAGCGGGCCGTGCGGCACGATGATCAGCCGCTTGCCCGCCTCGATCCCGAGTGGCGCCAACAGCAGCTGGCCGATCTGGTCGCCAATCCCGGAGGCATTGGGGTTGAGCCTGATCAGGGTGTCGCGATAGGCATCCACCAACCGCGCCAGGTCCTTGCGCGGCAGTGGCGTGGCGAACTTGACCTCGCGCACGCCCTCACTGGACAGCACCCAGGCCACCAGCCGGTCCGACAACGCGTGGTAGGCCACCACCACCTCATCGGGCTTGAGCATTTGTTGCAGGCTGGCCGCATCCATCACCGCGGCGGTGTCGTTGTCCACGTCCGCACGCCCGGCCACGGCATCCAGCAACGCACGGGCGCGGCTGCGCTCGCTGATGTCGAACGCCTGCGCCGACTGGCCAAGCTTGCCGTGCATGTTGATCGCACGCTCGAACACGTTTTGCAGGTCCGAGAACAGACCCATCTTGAACTCGTCGCTGCGGAACTTCGAACGCGCCTTGTCGAACACCGCCAACGCCTGGTCCAGCGCTTGCACCGCCTGTTCATCACGGCCGAGCGCGGCCTCGCTCCTGGAGATGCCGTCCAGTGCCCAGGCGCGGTAGAAGCCTTCGTCACCGGTCACCGGCGCATTGGCCAACTGCTGGTACAGGGTCAGTGCTTCGGCGGGTTTGTTCTCGGCCAGCAGCAGCCGACCACGGGTGCGTTGCAGTTGCGCCGACTCGGCCGGATCGGACGGTGTGGCCAGTGCGTCCAGCGTGCTGCGGGCGCGTTCCAGGTGGCCGGACAGGATCAATGCATTGGCCAGCGAGGCATCGATCAGCGGACGGAAGCGCTCGGAGCTCTCCGACTGCGCCTGCTCGTAGTGGGCGATGGCCTCGGCATAGCGGCCTTGCCGGGTACGCACATCGCCCAGCGTCTTGCGTGCCGGTCCGTTGACCTGGGTCGGGTCCACGCCCGGATACTTCAGCGCCAGGTTCGCGAATTGTTCGGCACGCTCCAGCTGGCCGGCGTAGCTGAAGGCAATCGCCAGATCCCGATAGGCCTTGCCCAGCAGGTCGGTATTGTTGGTCGAAAGCGCCACGTGCAAGGCCTTGCTCGCTGCCTGTGCGCTCTCGCGGAACTCGCCCTTCTCCGCCAGTTCAATGGCCTGGCTGCAATAGGCATAGCCGTCCAGCTTGACCGGCTCACGGTCGTACAACGCCGCGCCATCGGCCGCCAGCGACAACGCCGTGTCCGCATCCTCGATCCGCTCGATCGCCGCCAGTGCACGGCGCGCCTCGTCCTGGATGTCCGTGGCGGCCACCGCTGACGGCGGCGACACCGGCGCATCCTGTGCAGGCAACTGCAACGATGCAGTAGGGCCAGAGCCCACCGACTGACCACGACCGTCAGGCGCGCAACTGGCCCAGGTGGAGGGGCTGGCCACTGCCATCCAGCATGCACCAAAAACGGCCAGCAACGACCACCCGCGATGCCTTGCGCATCGAGTTGAATTTTTCATTGCCCGTCCCCCTACAACGTTCGATTTCTGCAGGAATCAGCATATCGATGGCTCCATGGAGGGTAGTGCTGCTTCCACTGGCAGGCATATCGACCAAATGACATAGACCCCTGACAACACAACCCGTACCTGTCTATGCGCAATCAGGAGACAAACCGGCTCACGCAGTAACGCATTTCGCCATCGTGGGGCGACGGCACGAACCGAATCGCTCGGCAGCAGCGCACTGTCATGGCGCTGGAACGCCTGGATCAGTCGGAGGCCGCGTGTCGAACCTGACCCTGACCACGCACCACAAAGCGCTCGATGGTCAGCGCTTCCACACCCATCGGGCCGTAGGCATGCAGACGGGTCGTGGAAATGCCGATCTCCGCGCCCAGCCCGAGCTGGCCACCATCGTTGAAGCGCGAGGACGCATTCACCATCACTGCGGAACTCCGGGTGCCGCGCACGAAGGATTCGGCCGCGGTCACATCCTCGGTCACGATCACCTCGGTATGGTCGGAGCCAAAACGCGCGATGTGGGCAAGTGCTTCCGGCAGGCCGTCGACCACACGCACAGCCAGCACCAGGTCGAGGAATTCGGCGTCATAGTCGTCTTCGGTGGCAACGGCAATGGAAGCATCGAACGTGCGTGTCGCATCGTCACCACGCACTTCGACGCCATGCGCTTGCAACACTGCGAGTGCGCGCGAAAGGAACGTGGGCGTGATGTCGCGATGCACCAACAGGGTCTCCAGCGCGTTGCACACGCCGGGCCGCGTGGTCTTGCCATCGACCAGCAAGCCCAGTGCCTTGTCGATGTCGGCGGCGCGATCCACGTAGAGGTGGCAGACGCCCTTGTAATGCTTGATCACCGGCACGCGTGCGTGCTCGGCGACGAAGCGGATCAGGCTTTCACCACCACGCGGGATGGCCAGGTCAATCAGGTCGGACAGTTGCAGCAATTCCAGCACGTGTTCACGGGCAGTGTCCGCCACCAGCGACACCGCTGCTTCAGGCAAGCCTGCATCACGCAGCGCGGCATGCAGGCAACCGGCAATCGCGGCATTGCTGGCCACGGCTTCGGAACCGCCACGCAACAGCACCGCGTTGCCCGCTTTCAGGCACAGCGCGGCCGCTTCCGCAGTCACGTTCGGGCGCGCCTCGTAGATCATCGCGACCAGCCCCAATGGGATGCGCTGGCGCTCGACCACAAGGCCATTCGGGCGTATCTCACTGCGGGTGACCTGGCCCAATGGGTCGACCTGCGCGGCGACTTCACGCAAGGCATCGGCCATGCCCTGCACGCGCTGCGGATCGAGCGCCAGGCGATCCAGCGTGGCCTTGCTTGCACCATTGCTGACTGCTGCAGTGACATCACTGGCATTTGCGGCAAGGATTGCCGCTTGTCCGGCCTGCAATGCATCGGCCATGCCCTCGATCAACGCCCTTCGGGTCGCGGCATCTGCCGTGGCAATCGCAACTTGCGCCTCACGAGCTGCTAGCGCCAATCCACGCACGTAACCACTCATGCCGTCTTCTCCGAAGGTTGTTGTTCCACACTGTTCAACAACACGAGATCGTCGCGATGAATCATCGCTTCGTCGTAGCGGAAGCCGAGCACGGCCTCGATGTCACGACTGTGGCGACCCGCGATGCGCACGCTTTCACCCGCGTTGTACTGGGCCTGTCCGCGTGCCAGCAGTTCGCCGTCATCAGCCTGAACGTCCACCACGTCGCCACGCCGGAAATCGCCACTCACCTTGCGCACGCCACCCGGCAGCAGCGAGGCACCACGCAGCAACGCTGCCCACGCACCGGCATCCACCTGCAGCACGCCCGATGCCGGCGCATGCCGCAGCCATTGCTTGCGTGCGCTGATCCGGTTGCCCTGCGCGGCCACCAACGTGCCATGCAGGACGCCTTCGCCAAGTGCAGCCACCACACTGGCATCACGCCCACAGAACAATGCAGTGGCGATGCCGGCAGTGGCTGCCTTCGAGGCAGCTTCCAGCTTGGTGCGCATGCCGCCGGTGCCGAGCGTGCCGGCATCGCCAGCGATGCCCAGCAATGCCGGCGTGACCGCATCCACGCGCTCGATCGGGCGAGCATCGGGATCGCGCTGCGGATGACCGCTGTAAAGGCCGCCGATGTCGGTGGCGATCAGCAACAGGTCGGCTTCAACCAGCGAGGCGACCGCAGCGGCCAGGTTGTCGTTGTCGCCAAGCTTCAGTTCATCCACGGCGACGGTGTCGTTTTCATTGACAATAGGCAGCGCGCCCAACCTCAACAGTTCCTGCAACGCGGTGCGCGCATTGAGATAGCGGCGGCGATTGCGCAGGTCGTCATGGGTCAGCAGCACCTGCGCGACCGGCATCTCGAACAGCGCCTGCCAGAAACCCATCAGCGATGCCTGTCCCAGCGCGGCCAGCGCCTGACGCTGCACGATGCCGTTGCCGGCAGCACCGATGCGTCCGCGTCCTGCAGCCACCGCACCGGAAGAAACCAGCACGACTTCGCGGCCCTGCGTGCGGGCATCGGCGATGAAGTGCGCCAGCGCACTTGCATGCACCGGATCCAGCCCGCCGCTACCGGTGAGCAGGCTGCTGCCGACCTTCAGCACCGCACGCCGCCAGTTCGGCAAGGATTGCGCTGCGAAGGTCGCCATGCTCAGGCCAACGTGCCCGTTGCGAGTAGTTCAAAGCGTGCATGGAGTTCCTGCAGCCGCAGGTCAGCAGCCGCGCCGGGCGAGGTGCGCGCGGCCAGCGACCCTTCGGGCGTGCGTCCATGCCCTGCCGAATCGGCGGAGGCCGCTGCGGCCTTGTAGGCTTCGCGAAAAGGCACGCCGGCAATGGCGGCTTCCACTGCAACATCGGTGGCGTACATGCCGGAGTCGATCGCCGCGCGCAGCCGATCTTCGCGCCACTCCAGGTTGGCCAGCAGGTCTGGCAACAGTTCCAGCGCGGCCAGGCCGCGACCAAAACCGTGGACGATCGCACCCTTGGAAGACTGCAAATCACGCTGGTAGCCGGAAGGCAACGACAGCAGTTGTTCGATCTCGGTGCGCGCCGCAGCCACGCTGGCGTGAGTGGCGCGCATCAGCTCGATGACGTCGGGGTTGCGCTTGTTCGGCATGATCGAACTGCCGGTGGTGTACTGCGCCGGCAACGCGATGAAACCGAATTCGGCGGTGGTGTACAGCGACAGGTCCCAGGCGATCCGGCGCAGGTCCAGCGTGGCACTTCCGAGTGCTTCCAGCGCCGCCAGCTCGAACTTGCCGCGCGACAACTGCGCGTAAATCGGGCTGACCTGCATGCGGTCGAAACCGAGCGCTTGCGTCGTGTGCTCGCGATCAAGCGTCAGGTTCACGCCGTAACCGGCGGCAGTGCCAAGCGGGTTGGCATCGACCCACAGCAATGTATCGACGGCACGAATCCCATCGTCGATGAAGGCCTCGGCCCAGCCCGCCCACCACATGCCCGCCGACGACACCACCGCGCGCTGGATATGCGTGTAACCCGGCAACGGCAAATTTTTTTCGGCATCAGCGCGATCCAGCGCGACCTTTGAAATGTCGCGTGAAAGTTGCGCCACACGCGACAGTTTTTCCTTCAACCACAGCCGCGTCGCCACCAACACCTGGTCATTACGGCTTCGACCGGTGTGGATCTTGCGGCCGGCATCCCCGAGGCGCTCGGTGAGGCGGGCTTCGATGGCGGAATGCCCGTCTTCGAAGCGCTCATCAAGGATGAAATCACCGTTACGGAAATCATCCGCAAGCACAGCCAGCTCACGCGTCAGGCCTTCCAGCTCATCGCTGGTGAGGATGCCGATGCGTTGCAGCCCCTCTGCGTGCGCCGCGCTGGCGGTGATGTCATGCAGGAAGAATTCGCGATCCAGGATCACGTCATCGCCGGCCAGGAATGCCTGGATCCGCGCATCAACTTGTACACCGGGTTTTTGCCACAGCAGGTCGCTCATGCGGCGATCTCCACGTGATGTTGCTGCAAGGGAATACCGGCGAACTCGTCGAGACCGAATGCGAGATTGAGGTTCTGCAACGCCTGCGTGGCCGCACCCTTGAGCAGGTTGTCTTCGGTCGCCACCACTACCAGCCGCTTGCCGTCGCCGCTCAGGGTAAAACCGCCAAGTTCGACATGCTGGGCACCGGCAATCCGGCTGACCCAGGGCGCGTCGTCCAGCACGCGTACCAGTGGCTCGTTTGCATAACGCCCGCGGTATCGCGCCAGCACTTCGTCCTGGTCGAACGCAATCGACAAATGCAGGTTGGCGGTAAGCGTGATTCCGCGAAAATGCGGCGCGACATGCGGCATGAACTCGACCGGATGACCCAGCTGTTTCGACACCTCGCGCTCATGCAGATGCCCGGTGAGTGCATACGGCATCAGGTTGTCGCGCAGCAGCTCGACATCATTCTTGTCCGACGGCGTGGTGCCCGCGCCGGAATAGCCTGATACACCGAAGCATTGCACGGGGCCTTCAAGCACGTTGAACATCGGCGCGATCGCCAGTTGCATCGCCGTCGCATAGCACCCTGGATTGCTGATCCTGCGCTGGCCTGCATAGGTTTTGCGCGTCAGTTCCGGCAAGCCGTAATACCAGGAAGGATCGAAACGGTAATCGGCGGACAGGTCGATGATCACCGGATCGACACCGGCATCATCGAAGGCATGCACGATGTCTGCCGCCTTGCCGTTCGGCAATGCCAGCACCACCGCATCGGCACCCAATGACGGAAGTTCTTCATGCGATGGCGCGCTGTAGCGAAGTTCGCCCACGTAATCGTTGTTGTGGTCGGCCACGCGTTCGCCATCCAGTCCGCGCGATGAGACATAGGCAAGTTCGAAGCGTGGATGGGCGGCAATCAGCCGGATCAGTTCGGCACCCACATGCCCCCGGGCACCCACGATGCCGAGACGGATTGGCGTGGTGTCAGTCATTGGCATGTCCCCCTGAAGGTCGATCCAACAGCGTCGCCGGGCGTTCTTCGCAATGACGGATGCATTGTGCGATCGCATCGAAGTCGCTGATGCCGTACCAGAACACCTTCCACTTCGGCTGCTTGAGGCTGCCGTCGCACTCGCTCCAGTAGAACGCGTTGACCGGGTTGCCGCGCCGCGAGCGCCAGAACAGGCGCGGGTTCTCGTCGCGCATCAGCTGCCACACCGCGCGTCCCAGCCCCTCGCCCTGCGCATCGTCGAGCACCGCGAACTTGTCGAGGTAGGTGCCGGCGTCCTCTGCGGTCAGGATGACTGCTGCACGATAGTTCTCGCTCACATAGGCGCGTTGCAACGTGGTGCGTTCGAAATAATCCGGCGCAAGCGTGCGACCGAAGGCCGATTCGATCAGCCCGCGCAGGCGCTCCAGGTCCAGTTCGCCCCATGTGCTGGCGTGCTGTACCCGTTCGCCGCGACGCACCAGCGTGCCGGAGCCCTTGTGGGTGAACAATTCCTTGGCCAGTTCCGCAGGCTTGGTGATCGACACCGACGACGCCAGCGGCAAGCCATCCAGCAGGTCCTTGATCTGCTGGATCTTGACCCGCATGCCGCCTTCGATCCACGGTTGCTGCATCAGGTGTTCGTACTCGGTCGACAGGTTGATCGAATCGATCACCTTGCCCGCTTCGTCCAGCAAGCCGCCGGTCCCGGTCAGAAACACGATCTTGTAGGGCTGCAACACCTGTATCAACTCGCTCGCAGCGAAATCGGCATTGACGTTGAGGATCTGTCCACCAATCGTTTCGCCCAGCGACGCGATCACCGGGATCGAGCCGGCCTGCAGGCTGGCCTGGATGGGGGCCAGGTCCACACGCTTCACTTCGCCCACCATGCCGAAGCGTTCGCGGTCCAGGTAATCGGCTTCAAATACGCCGGACACAATGCTGGTGGCGCGTGCATCGCTGGCCTGCAACGCCTCGACCAGCTTGAGGTTCTGCGCATGGAACACGCGTCGCACGATGGCCAGCGCTTCCGGCGAGGTCACCCGCAAGCCATCGATCGTCTGTTTTTCGATGCCGGCTGCAGACAGTTCCACATCAAGTTGCGGGCCCGCGCCGTGGATCACGATCGGGGTCAGGCCCACGTCCTGCAGGAAGGCCAGCGAGGACACCAGCGCACCCAGGTCATCGCGCAAAACCGCGCCACCCACCTTGACCACCGCGAAGCGGGCCGCATCGAGTTGCGAGAAGCGCTTCAGGTACTGGCTGATTTCCTTGGCGCTGCCCATGCTCGACAGCAAGCGAACAATCGTCTGCCGGGTCTGCGGGTCATGCACGCTGTGCTGATTCAACATTGGGGTCACGGCGTGTGTTTCCCGAGCATGTGGGTGATGGATTCGGCGTAACGCTGCAGTTGTTCCAGCGCAACCCATTCGTCAGCGGTGTGCGCCTGGGCGATGTCGCCGGGTCCGTACACGATTGCGGTCATGCCGGCTTGCGAGAACAACGAGGCTTCGGTCCAGAAATCCACCGCGTTGCCGATCGGCAATCCGAGTGCATCGGCAAGATCGAGTGCCTCCAGCCGCCGGTTTTCCGCAGCCGCAACATCGCCGGAAGGCAACGACGGGCCACGGAATGTTTCTTCATAGCGCTCCAATGCCCCGACCCGTGCGCAACTGCCGAGACGAAGATGCATCGCATCGATATCGTGCGACGGCAGTGGCCTGAACCCGAACCGCACCTCGGCGCTTGGCGCGATCATGTTGGCCTTGATCCCGCCTTCGACCTTGCCGATGTTGAAACGCAGACCGGTCAGGCCGCCGAAGTGCGACGTGGCTTCGCCTTCGACCAGCGCCAGTGCATTGCCGCCCCAATGCATGACCTGGTGCAAGGCATTGGCCTGCAGCGCATTGGCGCCGGATGCATGCCCCGCTTCGCCCTTGAAGCGCAGCAGGACCGAGCTGATTCCGCGATGCGCCAGCACCGCCTCGCACAGGGTCGGCTCGGCGACGATCGCCTCGGTGAAGCCATGGTCGCTGACGAGGGAATTGCTCTTCAGGAATGCAGCGATGCAACGCGGATCGTTGGCTTCCTCGTCGCTGGAAAACAGGAACGCGGCATCGCCGCTCGTCACGTTTGCTGCTGCAATCAAGCCAGCGGCGGCGCCCTTGATGTCGCACGCACCCAGGCCGATTGCGCGGTCGCCAGCCACGCGCAGCACGTGCGGGTTCGCGCTCCACGCTTCCGACGATGGCACTGTATCCAGGTGCACGTTGAACACTCGCCGTGGCGTGCCGCGCACCGCAATCAGCGACACCGCACCATTGCCGTGATCGGTGACATCGATACGGAAGCCGGGCAGCTTCGCGCGGATGTAGTCGAAGATGCCGCCGGTGCCGATCAGACGCGGCGGATTGCGGGTGTCGAACGCCACGAGTGCTTCAAGATGGCGCAACACATGCGGCAACAAATCACGCATTGGTCGTACCGTTGACCTGTGCCCACAAGGTGCTGCTCATGCCGAACAGCTTGATGAAGCCCTCGGCCTCCTCCACGCCCCAATCGGCGGACTGCGCATACGTCGCGCCCCTGGAATTGAGGATGTGCGGCGAGTGCACCGCCACCGCATCGACCCGCCCGCCGTTGGTGCGCAACACCACCTCGCCATTGACCATCCGCTGCGACGACGCAAGGAATGCCTCCAGGTCGGTCTTGAGCGGATCGTGGAAGAAGCCCTCGTAGACCAGCTCGACCCACTTGCGCGCGACATCCGGCTTGAAGCGATTCTGCTGTTTGGTCAGCACCGCTTCTTCCAGTGCGCGATGGGCGACCAGCAGCGCGGTCAGGCCCGGCGCCTCGAACACAATGCGGCCTTTCAAACCTATGGTTGTGTCACCGGTGTACATGCCGCGGCCCACGCCGTACTGCGCGAACATGATGTTGAGGCGAGCCAGCAGTTTGTCGCCGGGCATCTCGACGCCGTCCAGCGCGACCGCTTCGCCTGCGACGAAGCGCAACGTCGCCTGCATCGCTTCGGTTGGCCATTGCTCGCGGCGTGCGCACCAACCGCGTGCCCCATCGCCCGGCGCTTCCCAGCTGTCGATCTCGGCACCGGACATGGTCAAGCCCAGCAGGTTCTCGTTGATCGTGTACTGCTTCTGCTTGCTGCGCACGCCGAATCCGCGAGCCTCCAGGTAAGCCTGTTCATAGGCGCGGGTCTGGGTGTGCTCTTTCTGGATCTCGCGGATCGGCGCGACGATCTGATAGTCGCCGCTGGATTTCACCGCCAAGTCGAAGCGCACCTGGTCGTTGCCCATGCCGGTGCAGCCATGCGCGATGGCGCGGGTGCCCAGGTCATTTGCACGCGCCAGCGCCGCATCGACGATCAGGTAACGGTCGGACACGAGCAGCGGGTATTGCCCCTGATAACCCTCGCCAGCCCACACGAACGGCTTGACGAAGCCGTCCCAGATCGCCGGGCCACCATCGATGGTGACGTGCGAGGCGACGCCGAGTTCCGCCGCACGCTGCTCGATGAAGACGCGTTCGTCGGCATCCACGCCCCCGGTGTCGGCAAACACGGTATGCACGCTCCAACCGGCTTCCTTCAGGTAAGGCACGCAGAAACTGGTGTCGAGGCCGCCGGAAAAGGCGAGGACGATGTCTTGGTTGCTCATGTGGGGAGGATGCCTGGCGTTTGTATTCGGGGGATGATTCGGAATGACTTACTGGGCGATCAGCGCGGCCATGATCGCCTTCTGCACATGCAGGCGATTCTCGGCTTCGTCGATGGCGAGGCAGCGCGGCGAATCCATCACCGCATCGGTCGCCTTGACGTTGCGGCGCAACGGCAGGCAATGGCTGAACACGCCATCATTGGTCAGCGCCATCTTGGCTTCGTCGACGATGAAGTGCTGGTACTGGTCGCGGATGGGCTTCTCGGGTGCCCAGTTGCCGAAGTAATGCAGCGCGCCCCAGCTCTTGGCATACACCACGTCGGCGCCGGCATAGGCGCTTTCAATGTCATGGCTGACTGCCAGCGAGCCGCCGCTTTCGGCCACGTTCTGCGCGGCCCAGCCCATGTAGCGCTGGTCCAGGATGTAGGACGGCGTCGGGCACAACAGGGTCACGTCCATGCCCATGCGCGTTGCAATCGTCAACGCGGAGTTGGCGACAGCCGTGTTGAGCGGCTTCGGGTGGTAGGTCCAGGTCAGCACGTACTTCTTGCCGCGCAGGTCGGTGCTGCCGAAATGCTGCTGCAGCGCCTGGATATGTGCCAGTTCCTGGCATGGATGGGTGATCGTCTCCATGTTGATGACGGGGACCGGCGAATATTTCGCGAAGCTGCGCAGCACCAGGTCCTCGCGATCACGCGACCAGTCGACGAACTTCGGGAACGCGCGCACGCCGATCAAGTCGACATAACGACCCAGCACCTTGGCAACCTCGGCGATGTGCTCCTCGGTATCGCCGTCCATCACCGTGCCCAGGTCGAACTCGATCGGCCAGGCGTCCTTGCCAGGCTGCAGCACGATGGCATGGCCGCCGAGATGGAACGCGCCCAGTTCGAAGCTGGTGCGGGTCCGCATCGACGGGTTGAAGAACACCAGCGCGATCGACTTGCCCTTGAGCTCGTCGCCAAGCCTGGATCGCTTGAACTCTGCCGCGCGCGCCAGCAAGGCATCCAGCTCCGGCCTGCTCCAGTCCTGCGTATTCAAGAAATGCTTCATGTGGTTCGATCCTCATGCCGCTCCTGCGCATCCTGCGATCGCGGCACTTGTGCATCCATGCACATCGAAAACGAAAAAACCCAGCACGCTGGCTGGGTTCGGAAGTTTGCTGCAACAGTGTTGCGCTCCGGCTACCCAGTGAAAGGTGAGGTTTCCGGTCGGCGCGCACGCGACGTCATGCCCGAGGCCATCCGGGCACTGTTCGCGTGGCGCGTGGAGAGGTACGTGTTCATCAGGCGCGCATGCTCGCATGCCATCCGCACGGGTGCAAGCCGCATGAGTGAGTCCGGGCAGATCCCGACAAATGCCTCAACGGTCGTGAGTGGGCTGCGGCGTGATCGACACCCGCACGCGCAGCCGGTTACCAGGATCACGCGCCATCCGCGTGCGGAACTTGCTGCCCTTGTAGACATAGTCCACGTCATAGGCGATGGGCCGGCGGAACTCCCGGACCACCGGCTGCATCCGGCAGTTCTCGAACTCGTCATCATCGCCCCCGGAAGATTTGCCGCCCAGTCGCTCCTTGACCACGCCGACCACGCGCGACAGGCTGTTGTTGGCAACCGGCTTCTTCACCACGTCACAAACCTGCTCCATCCGCGAGGTCCGCAACACCTGGTACACCGGATCCACACCCAGCACCTGCGCGTAGTCGTAGCGCACGTTCTCCTGCGGGATGACCACCTCGGCCGTGGCGTCTTGCGCATGCACGCCCGGCATCACCAGCAACAGGAATGCGGCGGCCAGGCTGGCTTTTGGAACCGGAAGGTACGGAGACATGGCGCAAGTCTAGCGATGCGCAAGCTACAGGGGCTGAATCGCCGCTGTCATGGCGCTGGCCGGGCCCGGTCGCGGCCGTCGGCCCGCTACAATGCGCCATCCCCTGCAAGTGACGCCATGAGCCTGCATCTCTACAACACGCTGACGCGGCGAATCGAGCTGTTCACACCGCTCGCCCCTGCTTCCCCGACGATGTACCTGTGCGGGCCGACCGTCTACAACTACGTGCATATCGGCAATGCGCGCGGGCCGGTGGTGTTTGGCGTGTTGGCGGCGCTGCTGCGGCGCCGTCACGGCGGCCTGCGCTATGCGCGCAACATCACCGACGTCGACGACAAGATCAACGCGGCGGCCAGGGAGCTTGGCACTCAAATCACGACGATCACCGACAAATATGCGGCCGCGTACCGCGAGGACATGGACGCGTTGGGCGTCAGCGGCGCATTCGCGCCCGACATCGAACCCGCTGCCACCGCACATATCGCCCAGATCATCGCGATGATCGAACGCCTGATTTCCTCCGGCCATGCCTATGCTGCCGAAGGCCACGTGCTGTTCGCAGTCAGTAGCTTCGACAGCTACGGCAAACTCTCGCGCCGCGATCCTGACGAAATGCTGGCCGGCGCGCGGGTCGATGTGGCTCCGTACAAGCGTGATGCCGGGGACTTCGTGTTGTGGAAGCCATCGACTGACGACTTGCCCGGTTGGGACTCGCCCTGGGGCGTTGGACGTCCGGGCTGGCACATCGAATGCTCGGCGATGGCCGAGGCTCACCTGGGCGCGA
The DNA here is from genome assembly GCA_963714905.1 of uncultured Gammaproteobacteria bacterium. Taxonomy (GTDB): domain Bacteria; phylum Pseudomonadota; class Gammaproteobacteria; order Xanthomonadales; family Xanthomonadaceae; genus Thermomonas. Next base: position 519,882 of record CAVQPZ010000006.1, on the reverse strand, counting down.
CCATCGACATCCACGCCGGCGGCATCGACCTGCAGTTTCCGCATCACGAAAACGAGATTGCGCAAAGCGAATGCGCGCATGACGGCGCACCGTTCGCGCGCTGGTGGCTGCACAACGGCATGCTCAACTTCGGCGGCACCAAGATGAGCAAGTCGCTGGGCAACATCGAAAAAGTCCACGACCTGGTGCGCGCGCATCCACCCGAAGCGTTGCGGCATGCCCTGCTCTCCGCGCACTACCGGCAGCCGCTGGAATGGTCGGATGGGTTGATCGAACAGAGCGTGCGTACCCTGGACCGGCTGTACGGCACCTTGCGTGACCTGGCCGATGTCGATGTTGATGCCGTGATCCCGAGCGGGATTGATGCCGCGCTCGACGACGACCTGAACACCCCGCAGGCGATGGCCGAACTGGCGCGCATTGCCAGTGAGGCACGCAAAGCCGAGTCCGCTGACGACAAACGACGACTGAAGTCGGATTTGCTGGGCGCTGGCTTGGCGCTTGGCCTGTTGCAACAAACACCTGCGGACTGGTTCGCACGCGGCGCTTCCGGCGATGACGATGTCGCGCATCCAGGCACTGGTCGATGAACGCGCTGCTGCCAAACAGGCCCGTGACTTCGTCCGTGCCGATGCGATCCGCCAGCAATTGGCCGACGAAGGGATCCTGCTGGAAGACACCGCCCAAGGCGTGCGTTGGAAACGGGCATGAGTGACGCCCCTTTTCCACTCGAACCCACCCCTGCCGACGCGCAACGCGTGATCGCCGAGGAGTTCGCGTTTTTCGGTGACTGGTCGGAGCGCTATCAGTACTTGATCGACCTCGGCCGCAAGCTTCCGGAATTTCCGGAGGCATTGAAAATCGAGGAACACCGCCTGCTTGGTTGCCAGTCGATGGTGTGGATCGTTCCCTCGGGTGACGCCAATCGTCTGGACTTCACTGCCGCAAGTGACTCGGTGATCGTATCCGGCCTGGTGTTCTTGGCACTGCGCGTCTACTCCGGCAGAAGTGCAAGCGACATCGTCGCGACAGAGCCGGACTTCATCAGTGCCATCGGCCTGGCCAAACACCTGTCGCCGACGCGCAGCAACGGATTGACCGCGCTGCTGGCCTTTATCCAAGATCACGCACGAAGCACGCTGGACGCATGAGCGAAGCGTCAAACGGCGATGCCAACGGAATGAACGACGCCGTCGACGCCACGCTGACGATGTCGCCTGCAGGTGTTCCCGGCTTCCGCTGGCTACTGCTGTATCGCATCTGCACCCTGCTGTCCTACCAGATGGTGGCGGTGACGGTGGGCTGGCACGTGTACGAACTCACCGGCGATCCGTGGTCGCTGGGCCTGATCGGCCTGGCCGAGGTCATCCCGTATTTCTGCGTGGCGCCGTTTGCTGGCCACCTGGTCGACACCCTGCCACGCCGCAAGCTGGGCGCCGTTGCGTGCATCGGGCTAGCAGTGAACGCGGGCGCGCTGGCGCTGATCGCCGCGCATGAGGTGGGCGTTGACCACCTGTGGACAATCTACCTGGCCATCGCGGTCGGCGGCATCGGGCGTTCCTTCCTGGGCCCGGTCTACAACGCGTTGTTCGCGCGCGCACTCAAGCGCGAGCAGTTCGCCCGCGGCGCCAGCATGGGCAGCGTGGTGTTCCAGGCTGGCATGGTGCTAGGCCCGGCGGTGGGCGGCGTACTGATCGGGGTAGTCGGCAAATCCGTGACATATGGCTTGGCAGCAGCGTTCGCGATTGCAGCAGCACTCGCGCTGCTGCGCATGCCGGTCACCGAACCCCCGCTGCAACTGCAACGCGGCCCGGTGCTGGCCAGCATTGGCCAGGGCCTGCGCTTCGTGTTCGGCCACCAGATCCTGCTGGGCGTGCTGGCGCTGGACATGTTCGCGGTGTTGTTCGGCGGCGCGATCTCGCTTGCACCGGCATTCATCAAGGACGTGCTGCACGCGGGGCCGGAAGCGCTTGGAATCCTGCGCGGGGCTCCTGCGCTTGGTTCGGTGGCGGTAGCCCTGTGCCTCTCTCGCTGGCCCCTGCAGGCGAACGCCGGCAAGATCATGCTCGCCGCGGTCGCGGGTTTCGGCGCCTGCATGATCGGATTCGGCCTGAGCACGGTGTTCTGGCTTTCGGTCTGCTTCCTGCTGCTGTCGGGAGTGTTCGACGGCATCTCGGTGGTGCTGCGCTCGACCGTGCTGCAGCTGGCCACGCCGGACGAGATGCGCGGGCGGGTGTCATCGGTCAATGGCCTGTTCATCAGCTCGTCGAACGAACTGGGTGCGTTCTATGCCGGCTCGATGGCGCGCCTGCTGGGGATGGTCACGTCGGTGGTGCTCGGTGGCTGCGTGACGATCGGCATCGTCGGCATCACTGCATGGAAGGCTCCGAAACTGCGTCGGCTGGATCTGCGCGATCTGCATTGAGAACCAGCTGGCGGCAAGCGCCCTGCAGGCACAGCTATGAGGCAGCGAACTCGGCCAGCGGCCCGGGGCGCGCGAACAGGAAGCCCTGCCCGATCCTGCATTTGAGCTCGCGCAGCGCATCGCGCTGGACCACGGTCTCGATGCCCTCGGCGATCACTTCCATCCCCAACGATCCCGCCAACGCCAGGATCGCGCGCACCACCGCGGCACTGCTCCCGCCCAGGTCCGGCTGCAGGTCGGCCACGAATGAACGATCGATCTTGAGCGCATGCAACGGAAACTTGTGCAGGTAGGACAACGAGGAATAACCGGTGCCGAAGTCATCCAGCATGGCCAGCACGCCGGCATCCCGCAGCCGGAACATGGTGGCCTTGACCTGGTCGGGATTGTCGAGCAACGCACCTTCGGTGACCTCGATCCGGATCCGCTGCGGCGGCACTTTGTAGGCATCGATCAATTCCAGCAACTGCTCGGCCAGGCGCGGCGAGCGGAAATGTCGCGGCGATACATTGATGCCGACGTAGCCGTGCTGGTTCTGCAGTCGGGCCAGTTGGCTGCATACGGCTTCGAACAACAGCCAGTCGATCTGTTCGATGCTGCCCGCATCTTCCGCCCGGCTCAGGAAGTCCCGAGGCAGGAGCAGGCCACGCTTGGCATGGTTCCAGCGCAGCAATGCTTCGTAACCGACCGACGCTCCGTCGTCCAGGCGCACGATCGGTTGCAGGTAAGGTTCGAATTCGTCCTTGTTGATCGCACTGCGCAGGTCGCTTTCCATGTCCAGCACCCGCAACGCCTCTTCATGCAGCTCCCGGTCGAAGACCTCATGGCGTTGCCGGCCACGCGCCTTGGCGCGATACATCGCAACGTCCGCATCGCGCAGCAGTTCGTCCGGTTGCTGGTAGCGTGGATCGGACACGGTGATGCCGATGCTGGCCGAGGTGTAGATGTCCTTGCCACCGATCAGGACCGGACCGGCCAGCGATGCGATGACCCCATCCGCGACCTGGCGGGCATCCTCCTCGCACCGGATCGACTCGAGCAGGATGGTGAACTCGTCGCCACCCAGCCGCGCCACCAGGTCGCCTGGACCGATGCAGGTGGCAATCCGGCGGCCAACTTCGATCAGGAGTTCATCGCCCACCGGATGGCCGACAGAATCGTTGATGACCTTGAATCGATCCAGGTCCATGAACAGCAATGCGAACGGACGGGATGGATCCCGGTGGTAGCGATCCAGCACCTGCGATAGCCGTTCCAGCAGCGCGGCGCGGTTTGGCAGGCCGGTCAGTGCATCATGCATGGCCTGGTGCTTGAGCCTGGACTCGACCTTCTCGCGCACCGTGATCTGGGCGTGCAATGCCGTGTTCGCATGCTTGAGCTCGCGGGTGCGCTCCTCGACCCGCAATTCGAGTTCCGAGTAGGCGTGCTGCAGTCGCTCATGCACCTGCTTGCGCTCGAGTGCCGCGGCGATGTGGTACGAGGCGAACGACAGCACTTCCTGATCTTCCAGCGTATAACTCCGCTCGGGAACGTAGCTCTGGACCACGATCAGGCCCAGGCAGCGCCCCTCCAGCAGCAGCGGCACCCCGAGCCAGCACTCCGGCAACGTGCCGAACATCAGCATCTCGCCCGCATCGATCAACGCCTGCATGTGATCGCCGCGGGCCAACAGCGGCTGCGAGGTGCGGATCACGTATTCGCTGATCCCCTTGGTGAGGTACCTGGGAAGCAGGTTCTCGTCCCGCTCATCGACGAAATAGGGGAATTCCAGCATGTCGCGTTGCTCGTTCAGCAGCGCGATGAAGAAATTGCGGGCGTCCACCAGACCGCCCATGACCTGGTGCACGCCGGCATAGAACGCATCGAGGCTGCCGTGCGCGCTCGCGAGCTCGGCAATCCGGAACAACGCAGCCTGCATGCTCTGGCTACGCTCGCGCTCGGATGCCTCCTTGCGCAACTCATCGTTGACCCGGGCAAGCTCCTGGGTGCGTTTGCGGACCTCGCGTTCCAGCCTGTCCTGGGTCTGTTTGCGGGTCAGTGCGGTGAGTACATGCTGGGCCACGAAGGTCAGCAACGCCACGTCATCATCGTGGAAACGGTAGCTACTGTCGTAGCTCTGCACCACGACCCCGCCGCGCACCTGCCCACCTTCGATCATCGGTACGCCAAGCCAGTGCACACTCTCCCCGCCGAGGCGCGGGTCGACCACAAGGCCAAGGCGTTGGCGAAGCTCCCAGCTGCTGCCGAGCAACGGTTGTCCATTGCGCAACATTGCCAGGGTCAGGCTGTTCGGAAATTCGGAAAACGCAACCACCTGGCCTTCCTGCAACGCATGCGGCGAGACGGAATCGGCGTAATACAGCACGCGCATCACGCCTGAATCGCGGTCAGCCATCACGATCAGAAGGTTCTTGGCATAGGTCAGCCCGGCGCAGATCACATGCACCTTGGCCAGCATGTCGTGCAGGTCCAGGCTGGCGTCTGCCAGGCTCGCGATCGCATACAGGGCCTGTTGCAGGTGTTCGTGCCGCTCGGCGGCAACCAACGATGCCTGCAACCGCTCGACCCGCTGCAGGCGCGCCATTCGCAGCCGCACGATTTCGAGCGGTTGCGCCAGTTCATCGTGAAACACATCAGGATCACCGGCGAAATCGAAAGCCAGCACCTGGTCACCCGCCAAAGGGATCGATACCCTGGCACCACCATCATGCGTCGGATCCTGCTGCTCCGGATTTGGATCCGGTGCCGCCCCACTCGCTGCTACCGCTTCAATACAGACATTGCTGCAACCGGGCATCGCAACCAGCATCGCGATCATGGCATCGGCAAGGGCTTGAGGCGTTTCGGCCCGGAATACGGCCAAGGGCAGTTCGAACCCGGCCACGCGCAACGGAAGCACCGCAGACGGCGACTGATCCCTGCTGGCCCTGATGCCAGATGGCGTCATGCAGATCCCCCTTGCGCCCGAGCCTACTCCTCTCCCGACAAGGTTGGAACGCCCACGAAAAACCCCGCCGAAGCGGGGTCTCTAGGCATGCCCCCAATAGCGGATCGTGCAAAGCACGATTCGGGGGTCCGGAAGCTCGACATGGGACCCGAAGCTTGCATCGCAAACCTTGGGCGACGTTCGCAGTCGTACCGACCGCAGAAGGTCAATCACCCATCTGTTTCTGGATGTGCTCCCAGCGTTCCTGCGCGTCAATCGTCCGCTCGGCAGTCAAGCGCGCCTCCAGCCGGTCAAGGCCGATCTCCTCGCCAGTGTCCACGCAGTAACCGTAGTCGCCGTTGTCCAGGCGCTTGAGCGTGCTGTCGATCTTGCCGATCAACTTGCGGTAACGGTCGCGGGTACGCAGTTCCAGGGAGTTTTCGGTCTCGCGAGTGGCGCGCTCGGCTTCGTCGCCGACATCGCGCACTTCTTCCTTGAGGTTCTCGATGGTCTGCTTGGATTCCTCGACCAGGTCGCTGCGCCAGTCGAGCAGGCGCTGACGGAAATATTCGAGCTGCAACACGCTCATGTATTCCTCGTCGGCACCCGGTTTGTAGCCATTCGGCACGATCGGTCGACCGCTGGCGGCGTCGCTCCGGTATGGCACGAGCTTGAACTTGCCCTTGGGCACCGGCGCCGCCGGCTTGGCGACCAGCGCCACCGCAACCTTGCCCGGCTTGCGCGGCACGTTCTGTGCACTTGAGACCACCACGGCCTTGGGTTCCGCCTGCTTGGCGGACTTGCCGGATTTACCGGATTTGCCGGATTTGCCGGCCGATGCCGGCTTGGCAGCCGCAACCGCAGCTGGCTTCGGGGGGGCTGGCGCCACGTGCTTGACGGGTGCTGCCTTACTGGCCGGTGCCGGCCTCTTGGCAGGCACGGCCTTTTTCGCCGGCGCTGCCTTTTTGGCTGCCAAGGCCTTCTTGGCCGGTTCGGCCTTCTTCACCGGGACCTTCTTGGCCGGTTCGACCTTCTTCACCGGAACCTTCCTGGCGGGCTCGGCCTTCTTCACCGGGACCTTCCTGGCGGGCGCAGCCTTCTTCTTCACGGCTGCCTTTTTTGCCGCGGGTGCCACCTTCCTGGTGGGGGCCGGCTTCTTCGCGGGCGCAGCCTTGCTGGCGGCCTTTTTCGCGACGGGTTTCTTCACAGGCGCCTTGGCGGCGGCTTTCGGGGCCGGCTTGGCGGCCTTTTTCACGGGTTTTTTCGCTGCCACGAACAGATATTCCTCATCTTCCCTTGAGAGGGGAAAGCGCGCTGTTATACCCTGCCAGGCACACAGCGGCAACCGCGCCAGCCTGTGCAGGGTGCCGTGCACACACCGTGATCGACAAATTGCTCCTCGCGCTGCTGCGCGGATACAAGCGTTTCATCAGCCCCCTGCTCGGCAACAACTGCCGGTTCGTGCCGACGTGTTCCGAGTACGCGATGCAGGCTATCGCACGCTTTGGCGCAGTCAGGGGCAGCTGGCTTGCACTGCGGCGCATCGGCCGCTGCCACCCCTTGCACCCGGGTGGGCATGACCCGATCCCACCTTCAGTGCCACCTTCCGAGGCAAAGGACAACTCATGAACGCCACACTTATCGTCAATGCCCGCCTCGTGAACGAAGGCCGCGAGTTCGACGGTGACCTGCGCATCCAGGATGGCCGCATCGCGCAGATCGGCAGTGGCCTTGCCGCCCGACAGGGTGACACCGTGGTCAATGCCGCCGGCCGACGCCTGTTGCCGGGCATGATCGACGACCAGGTGCATTTCCGCGAACCCGGCATGGAACACAAGGCCGACATGGCGATCGAATCGGCGGCGGCGGTCGCCGGTGGCCTGACCAGCTTCATGGACATGCCCAACACCAACCCGCCAACCCTGAACCGGGACGCGCTGGAGGATAAATATCGCCGGGCCAACGGTCGCTGCCGCGCGAACTACGGCTTTTACATGGGCGCGAGCAACGACAACCTGGCCGATGTCCGCGTGATCGACCCGAAGGCCACGCCCGGCGTGAAGGTGTTCATGGGTGCATCGACCGGCAACATGCTGGTGGACAACCCGGAGACGCTGGACGGCATCTTCCGCGACACCCCGGTGCCGATCATCACGCACTGCGAAGACACGCCGACCATCGATGCCAACCTGGCGTTGTTCAAGGCGAAATACGGCGAAGACATCCCGGTCGAGTGCCATCCCGACATTCGTTCGCGCGAAGCCTGCATCAAGTCGACCCTGCTCGCCCTGTCGCTGGCACGTCGCCACGACACCCGCCTGCATGTGCTGCACATCTCCACCGCCGACGAACTGGCGCTGTTCGAACAAGGCGCGCTGATCCGCGCCGATGGCAGCCGCAAGCGCATCACCGCGGAAACCTGCATTCATTTCCTGCGCTTCGCACGCGAGGACTACGCGCGGCTTGGCAACCTGATCAAGTGCAACCCGGCGATCAAGGACGCCAGCGACCGCGACGCGCTGATCGCCGCGCTCGGCGACGACCGCATCGACGTATTGGCCACCGACCACGCCCCGCACACGCTGGAGGAAAAGGCGCGCCCGTATGCCAGCGCGCCAAGCGGGCTGCCGCTGGTGCAGTTCGCGCTGAACGCGGCCCTGGAACTCGTTCACGAGGGCAAGCTGACCACTGCACAAGTCGTCCAGAAATTCGCGCACGCACCGGCGCAGTTGTTCGATGTCAGCCAACGCGGCTTCCTGCGCGAAGGCTATGCCGCCGATCTGGTGCTGGTCGATGACACGCCGTACACCGTGCAGCGCAGCGACGTGCTCAGCAAATGCGGCTGGTCGCCGTTCGAAGGCACGACGTTCCACAGCCGGATCGCAGCGACGTGGGTCAACGGCCACCTGGCCTGGGACGGTTCGGCATTGCTGGGTGAGCCAGTCGGCCAGCGCCTGCAGTTCGACCGATGAAACGTTCACCCGCCAGCGTGTTTCTGCTCGGTCTGCTGCTGGCAGTCGCCGCATCCGCACAACAGCGCGCAGAGACGGCCCTGCCGCCGCCACCGACGCTGCGCGATGCCGCCGACGTACTCGGCATCGTATTCCCCGCATCGGTGGCGCAAGGTGCGATGGTGATCGGCAAGGTGCCCGCTGGCAGCGTGGTGCGCCATGCCGACCGCAACCTGCGGGTCACGTCCTACGGCAGCGTCGTGTTTGGCGTGGGCCGTGATGAAGCGGGACCGCTGCAGGTCAGCATCCTGGCGCCGAATGCGCCCGCAAAGACCATCGAAATCGCGGTGACGGCGCGGGACTGGCCGATCGAGAACATCAAGGGCGTGCCGCCGGCGACGGTGAATCCACCCAAGGCCATTGCCGAGCGCATCGAGAGAGAACAGGCGCGCGTGTCGGCCGCCCGCACCCGCGACGACGAGCGTACCGGCTTCGCCCAGGCTTTCATCTGGCCGCTCAAGGGGCGGATCAGCGGCCGTTTCGGCAACCAGCGTGTGTACAACGGCACGCCGAAATCCCCGCACTCGGGCATGGACATCGCGGTGCCGACAGGTACGCCAGTGGAGGCACCCGCCGATGGCGTGATCACCTTCGCCGACTCCGCCCTCTACCTCACCGGCGGCACCGTGGTGCTGGACCACGGCCACGGCATCAGCAGCAATTTCCTGCACCTGTCGCGGATCGACGTGAAGGTCGGCGACAGCGTCAAGCAGGGCGACATGATTGGTGCGGTGGGCGCAACCGGGCGCGTCACCGGGCCACACCTGCACTGGGGCATGTCGTGGTTCGAGACCCGGATCGATCCACTGCTGGTACTCGAAAGAAAGTAAGTGGGCCCCGCAGCGATGGAACCTGCCGCCGTCACGAAATGCCCTAGGCGTTGCGCCCGCTGACGCTCGCCACCGCATCATGCGGATGCAGGCTCTCGTGGTGCGCCACCCGGATCTTCCAGGCGCCGACCCGTGCATCACCCGACACGGCATGTGCGACCCGGCGCGCAGCGTCCTCGCAGAACATCAGGTTGGCCGCGTTGAGCGCGGCGAACGCCATTTCGTCCTCACGCTTGACCGCGGTCTGGACGGGAGTCGCGAGCACGGCTTCCACGACATCGACCAACGCCTGCAACGGCAGTTCGTCGAATGCAGGCCTCAACTCGACCCGCACCTCGGCGCGACTGCGCTGCGCATGCGGTGTCGCCGCCATACCGCGTTCGGAGGCAAGCCAGTCGCTGGTGGCTGCATTCGACAGGGTATTCGTGCCGGCGAAGTCCTCCGTAAAGCGGCGCGCGTTCAATTCACGCGACAGCGCCGCCGACGCCGGACAGGTACTCGAATATTCGACGCTGAAGTCCAGCGACAGTTGCAGGTGCCCGTCAAGCAAGACCGCTTCCACCATCACCGGATATGCCTTCCAGCCCGCCTTGTCGCTGGACAATGCCTTGCGAAGCAGCAGATGTTCGTAACGCAAGGTGAGTCGCGCAGCGCTGGAAAGGCCCTGCTGCGAGGCGATGCAGGCGTCCAGCAGATGGCGCAAACCCGGTGCACTCAGTGCTTCGCCCGCCAGCGATTCCTGCAGCAACAAATACAGGCGCGACATATGGATGCCGCGTGCCGACGGATCCCGCAGGTCAACCGCGACATCGACCTGCGCCGGCACTTGAATCACCTGCCCGACTGAATCCAGCAGCCGGATCGGCAGGCAGATGCCATCCATGCCAACCCAGTCCAGCGCACGGGCCAGCGCGGGCTGGTGAGTGGCGACATCAGGCAATGCCGGGCCAGGATTCGGGTGCGAGCGCGCCCGGACGATGGACGAAGAAGCGGAATCTGTCATCGGCACATTGTAACGAGGCACATGCCAACACCAATGCAACGCGGCGTTTCATTCGCAAGCCGGCCTGCCTTCGCGGTTATGCGCGCGCCGCGCGCCACGCCTTGGCCAGTGCCGACAGACGCGGCAGTACCGGCGGCTTGCCAGCAGCGAAGCGTTGCAGGCGGCCGCGCACCATCGCCGCATGGATGCGGCCCGGGCAGGTGCCCTGGCCAGGTGGCGGCCATTGCTGCAGCAGCTTGCCGGCCCAGCTGCGGGCATCCAGGTCGCCCAGTGGCGTGGCGTGGTCTGGTTGCCGCAGCAAGCGCTCTGCCAGCAAGGAAACCACCACGCTGCGTGAAGGCGCCGGCGTCTTCGCATCGAACAAGCGTTGGGCTGCGCCTGCAAGCGCCTCGGCATAGGGTTGCAGCGAGAACAGTGCGGCATCCAGGTCATGGGGGCGCTCACGACTGATGCGCAGTGCCGGCAGGCAGGCGGCAAGAGTTGCCCACGCCCCTGGCCTCGGCTGCAAGACAAGCCCCAACGGATGCCGGCGCACGCCGCGTGACCAACCATCGAGTTCTTCCGCCCACCAGCCCAGCTTTGCCTCGCCCGGGCGCGGGTCGTCACCACCCCAGGCCGCTTCGGCCAGTTCATCGCGCAGGGAAAACCAGGCCCGCGACAGTTCACGCTGTTCGACCGGCACGAAGACTTCGGCCACGGCCCATTCCGGCCATTGCGCCAGCCATTTGTCGGTAAAGCCCTGCAATGCCTCGCGGCCACTCATCGCAATGCCCGCCAGAAGCCATCTTCAAGCATCGCATGCACCGTGGCCGCCATGGCATTCCCGCCCCACGCCTGAGGCTGTTCGTCGTCGCCGCGATATCCCCAAAGTGCCACCACCGAGCGCATCCCTGCCGCGCGCGCGGCGTCGATGTCGCGCTGGTCGTCGCCCACGTAGATGCAGTCGTCGATGGACTCACCAAGCACCTCCGCTGCATGCAGCAAGGGCAATGGATGCGGCTTGCGCTGCGGCAAGGTGTCGCCACCAATCAGGATCGCGCAGCGCGATTCCCAGCCGAGTTGCGGCATGATCTGCTTGGCAAGATATTCCGGCTTGTTGGTGATGATGCCCCAGCGCGTGCCGTCGGCTTCAATGGCCTCCAGCAGTTCCGCTACACCCTCGAACAACATGCTGTTGCGGCCGAGTTCCTGTTCGTAGAGATCGAGGAATTCGCGGATCATCACCGGCGACACATCGCCGCCAAGTTCGGGGAATGCCGCTGCACTCATTGCCCGCGAACCACGCGACACATGCGGGCGCAACTCGCTCAACGGCATCGGCCCCTGCCCGCGCGTGGCGCGCATGCGGTTGACCGTGGCCAGCATGTCTGGTGCGCTGTCCAGCAAGGTGCCGTCGAGGTCGAACAGCACCAGCTGCGGAAATTTCCGGGTGGCGATCTCGTCGCTCATCGCGGCATCGCTCGCGGTGTTCATTCCGGCTTGCGCGCGCAGGCGAGGTAATTGATGTCGGTGCGCGACACGATCCGTGCGCTGTTGCGCCAGGGTTCGTACATCAGGCCACTGACGTCTTCCAGTACCAGGTCTGCCGCACGCAACCAGCGGGCGAGTTCAGAGGGTTTGATGAAATCGCGGTACCGATGGGTACCCTTCGGCAACAAGCGGGCAACGTACTCGGCGCCGACGATTGCCAGCGCGAATGCCGCCGGCGTGCGGTTCACGGTGGCCACGAACAGCCACCCGCCAGGCTTCAACAAGCGTGCGCCGGCCTCGATGATCGATGCCGGATCCGGTACGTGCTCGAGCATTTCCATGCAGATCACGGCATCGAAAGCGGCAGGCGACGCATCGGCCAATGCCTCCACCGATGTTTCGCGGTAATCGACCTTGATTCCGGTTTCGAGTCCATGCAGGCGTGCGACCTTGAGCAGGTTCGGCGCCAGGTCGATCGCAGTGACGCGCGCACCGGCTTGCGCCATTGCCTCGCTGAGCAGGCCAGCACCGCAACCAACATCAAGCACGGCGGCATCGGCCAGCGTCGTGCGTTCTGCCACGTAGCCGAGCCGCGCAGGATTCAGGGCGTGCAGGGCTTTCTGCGGGCCTTGCGGGTCCCACCAGCGTTGGGCCAGTTCGTCGAACTTGTCGAGCTGGGATTGGCTGAAGTTGTTGCCATGTGCGCTCATCCCGTCCTCACCATTGCGATCCGTTCGCGCCACTGGCGCGCGTTTGCAAGTACGCCATCCAGGTCGATGTCGACCAGCACGCGCTGGCGCAATTTCACAGCGCCTGCAATCCACGCATCACTGACCTGGTGGCGACCGGTTGCGTAGATCAGTTGCGACACCACGTTGTGCAGTGGCTGGGTTTCCAGCGCAGACAGGTCGATGCAAACCAGGTCGGCCTGCTTGCCCGGTTCGATGCTGCCGATCTGCTCATCCAGTCCCATCGCCGTTGCGCTGCCCAGGGTCGCCGCGCGCAGGGCTTCATGCGCACTGAAGCCGGCGGCATCGTCGGCCACCGCCTTCGCCAGCAGGGCAGCGGTGCGGGTTTCACCGAACATGTCCAGGTCGTTGTTGCTGGCGACACCGTCGGTGCCGATCGCGATCGTCACGCCGGCACGCTGCAACGCGCAGACCGGACAGAAGCCGGAGGCCAGCTTGAGATTGGATTCCGGGCAATGCACCACGCTGACCCCGCGTTCGGCACACAGGTGGATTTCGGCATCGGTGAGTTGGGTCATGTGCACCGCAATCAAACGGTCGTTGACCAGCCCGAGCCGGTCCAGCCGCGCGAGCGGCCGCTGGCCATGTTCGTCGACTGACTGCTGCACTTCCTGCGCGGTCTCGTGCAGGTGCAGGTGCACCGGCACGTCGAGTTGATCGGCCAGCATCCGCACGCGTTCGAAATTTGCGTCGCTGACGGTGTACGGCGCATGCGGGGCGAACGCGGTGGTGATCAGCGCATCATCGCGCCAGCCATCGTGCACCTCGCCGGCGCGGTCGAAATATTCGTCATCGCTGCGTGCCCAGGCAGTCGGGAAATCGATCACCGGCAGTCCCACACGTGCGCGAAAGCCATGGCGCTTGTAGGTCGCGGCCTGCACGTCGGGGAAAAAATAGTTTTCGTTGCAGCAGGTAGTGCCGCCACGCAGCATCTCGGCAATGGCCAGGGTCAGGCCATCGGCGACGAAATCCGGGCCCATCACGGCCGCTTCAACCGGCCAGATGTGCTGCTGCAGCCAGACCTTGAGCGGCAGGTCATCGGCAATCCCGCGCAGCAGGGTCATCGGGTTGTGGGCATGCGCGTTGACCAGGCCGGGGATCAATGCCGCATCCGGGCGTGACACCGTCTCGGCCGGCGCGAAGCGGACGCGCGCCTCGGCGGTAGGCAGTACGGCGAGGATCCGCTTGCCTGAAATGGCCACGGCGTGATCCTCCAGGACCAGGCCGTGCGGAACCACCGGCACGACCCAGCCGGCTTCGATGAGGACATCGCAGGCTTGCCGGGCGGCTTCAGTCATCGACTTACTTCACCCGTGACACGTATTCGCCGCTGCGGGTGTCGACCTTGATGGTCTCTTCCTGGCCGACGAAAAGCGGCACGCGGACCACCGCCCCGGTTTCCAGCGTGGCCGGCTTGCCGCCGCCACCAGACGTGTCACCACGCACACCGGGATCGGTCTCGGTGATCTTGAGTTCGACGAAGTTCGGCGGGTTCACCATGATCGGGCTGCCGTTCCACAGCGTCACCACGCACTCTTCTTCGCCCTTCAGCCATTTCTCGGCGCCACCCATGCCGGCCTTGTCGCATTGGAACTGCTCGAAGCTTTCCTGGTTCATGAAGTGCCAATGCTCGCCGTCTGCATACAGGTACTGCATGTCGGTATCGACCACGTCGGCCAGCTCAAGGCTGTCCGTTGCCTTCATGGTCAATTCCTGCGCCCGACCGTTCTTGATGTTGCGGAACTTGATGCGGGTGAACGCCTGGCCCTTGCCGGGCTTGACGTATTCGCAATCGGTGATGACGCAGGGATCGTTGTTGATCAGGATTTTCTGTCCGCTCTTGACATCGTTCAGGCCCAAAGTGGCCATGGGAACTCCTCGTCGCTGCCCGCAGGGCGGCTATTGGTTAAGGGTTAAAATCCGGGCTCGCGGTTCCGGCATGACCGCAACCACCCTGGATCCAAGCCGCACATGATAACCGTTGGCCCCACCGCCCTGCAGGCGCCGCGCTCCCAGTCCAGTCGGCGCCCCGCAGGACTGGCGCCAGGCGTGGCGCGATGCCGTGCGCGACCCGCGCGAACTGCTGGGATGCTGGGCCTGGAGTCACTGGCCGGACGATCTGTCCAGCCCAGCGCCAGTTCCCGCTGCGGGTGCCGCGCGGCTTCGTCGCCCGCATGCGCCATGGCGATGCCAACGACCCGCTGCTGCGTCAGGTGCTGCCGCTGGACGATGAAGATCGCATCGTGCCCGGATTCGGGCTGCGACGCAGTCGGCGACGGCGAAGCCCGCCGCGGCGGCGGGCTGATCCACAAATACCAGGGCCGCGCCCTGCTCATCGCCACTGGCAGTTGCGCGGTGCATTGCCGCTACTGCTTCCGCCGCCATTACCCCTATGCACGAGGACACCGCCGCCGCAGCTGGCTGGCGCGAGGCGGTCGCGATCATCGCCGGCGACCCCTCGCTGCACGAGGTCATCCTGTCCGGCGGCGATCCGCTGTCGCTGGCCGACCACAAGCTGGTCGAACTGACCGATGCCCTGAGCGCCATCCCGCACATCCGTCGCCTGCGCATCCACACCCGGCTGCCGGTGGTGCTGCCCGAACGTGTCGATGCCGGCCTGCTGGTCTGGCTGCGCGGCTTGCCGTGGCCGGTCACGGTGGTGCTCCACGCCAACCATGCCAACGAATTCGATGCCTCGGTCGATGCCGCCCTGGCCGCATTGCGCGTCGACCGGTGCCACCTTGCTCAACCAGGCAGTCCTGCTGCGCGGGGTCAACGATTCCGTGGATGCCCTGGCCGAGTTGTGCGAACGCGGCTTCCAGACCGGCGTGCTGCCCTACTACCTGCACCAGCTGGACCGGGTCGCCGGCGCTGCGCACTTCGAGGTCGATGACGCTCGCGCAATGGGCACTGCATGCCGCGCTGGCGGCGCGCCTGCCCGGCTACCTGCTGCCGCGACTCGTGCGCGAAGTCGCTGGGGCGCCCGGCAAGACCCCGTTGGTGGCCCACAAAGGGCACGCAACCGCCGCGCGATGATGTAGCCTTCCCCTCAGGCACGGATTGCAGAGCTTCTGACGTCATGGCGATCGACAAGGACACAGCACTTCGATTGATGCTCGTCGACGACCAGGTCAACGAGGCAGAGGCCATCGTCAGCAGCCTGCGCAATGCAGGCATCGCGGTACGACCGTTGCGGCCGGAATCGCTGGACGAACTGGCGCAGATGCTGGGCCAGCAAACCGTCGACCTGGTACTGGCCGAGCATGCATCGAGCCAACTGCCGTTCAACGAAGTGGCGGCGATCGTGATGGGTTGTGGCCGCGACGTGCCGTTGCTGGCCGTGCTGGACGGCATCACCGACGAGATCCTGGACAGCGTACAGGCGCTGGGTGCGCAAGCAGTGGCCCTGCGGGGCCGTCCGCAGCAATTCCTCAAGACCGTGCGCACCGAATGGCACGACCTCGACTCCAGACGCTCGCAGCGCAGCCTGGAAGCCCAGAAGCGCGAGACCGAACGACGCTGCGATGCGCTGATCGACTCATCACGCGAACCAATCGCCTACATCCATGAAGGCATGCATATCCGCGCCAACCAGGCCTATCTGGAGATGTTCGGCCTGGAGACCTTCGACGAAATCGAAGGCATGTCGTTGCTCGACCTGGTGTCCAGTGCGGATGTCGCCGAGTTCAAGCAACTGCTCAAGCGCCTGTCCAAGGGCGAGCCGCCGCCACCGAGCTACGAGCTGACGCACGCGACATCGAGGGCAATGGCTTCCCCGCGGTCATGGAGTTCACCGCCGCGACCTACGAGGGCGAGGCCTGCCAGCAGGTGATCTTCCGGCGCCAGGAACAGGAGCAGGACCCGGAACTGGCACGCCAGGTCATGGAACTCAAGCAGCGCGACCAGGCCACCGGCCTGTACAACCGCGCGACCTTCCTGGCTGCACTGGAAGACGCGGTGGCCGAAGCCGCGGCGCAAGGCTCCGCGCATGGCTTGCTGCTGATCGAGCCGGACCACTACGCCAAGTTGCTGGACGTGATTGGGCTGGACGCCGCCGACGACCTGATTGCGCCGATGGCCCAGCGCCTGGACAGTGTGGCCGAAGGCGCCATGACGGCACGCTTCGGCGACCATCAACTGGCCCTGCTGACCCGCAACAGTGACCATGTCGCGACCAAGGCGCTTGCCGGCCGCGTATGCGCCGCGTTCGCCGACCACGTGCTGGAAGTCGGCGACAGCTCGCTCAACGCCACGGTGAGTATTGGTGGCGTGCAGATCGGCGAGAAAATCGCCAGTACCAGCCAGGTCTTGGCCAAGGCCAACCAGGGCGTGCTGTCGGCGATCGGCGTTGGTGGCAACCGCTTCGAGCTGTTCGATCCGGGCGCGGTGGACCGTGTCGAGGAAGAACGCATTGCCGCCTGGGTCGAGCGCATCCGCGACGCGCTGGACAAAGACGGTTTCCGCCTCGACTTCCAGCCGATGATCGCACTGCAGGGCGACGGCAGCGAAATGTACGAAGTCTTCCTGAGCATGCAAGGCAGCGACGGCGAGCCGGTGGCATCCGACCGCTGGCTGCCGATCGCCGAGCGCACAGCATTGCTGGGCGACATCGACCGCTGGGCGGTCACCCGCGCAGTAAACTGATCGGCCGGCGCCAAGCATCGGGCAAGCACACCAGCCTGCTGCTGTCGCTGTCGCAGGAAGCCTTGCAGGACTCCAGCATGGCCGACTTCATTGCCACCACGCTGGCGGATGCCGGTGTGCCAGGCGAACAACTGGTACTGGCGATCGCCGAGGCCAAGGTCTTCACCAACCTGCGTGCAGCGCAGGAGTTCGCCAGCGCAGTCGCCGGCTTCGGAGCGCGCACGGCATTGGAAAAATTCGGTGCAGGCCTGAATTCGCTGCAGCTGCTGCAACATTTCGAGCCCACCTTGATGAAGCTCGATCCGCAATTCATGGACGATCTCGCCAAGAGTGCAGATTCGCAGAAAAAGATCCGCGACCTCGTCAGCCAGGCTGCTTCGCGCAATATCCGCACGATTGCCGAGCACGTGCAGGATGCGTCCAGCATGACCATGCTGTTCTCGGCCGGCATCGACTTCGTGCAAGGCGACTTCCTGGCCCCGGCCGGGCCGGAAATGAATTACGACTTCAGCTGAGTCGCGCGCCACCGGCATCGCCATGCCAACTTCACGCCCATGCCCCGCCTACCGTGGGCGCTTCGCACCCTCGCCCACCGGCCCCTTGCATGCGGGTTCGATGCTGGCCGCATTGGGCAGTTGGCTCCTGGCCAGGCAAGCGGGCGGGGATTGGCTGCTGCGGATCGAGGACGTGGACCCACCTCGCGAAGTCGCAGGCGCTGCTGCTTCGCAATTGCGCACCTTGGCCAGGTTCGACTTGCGGCACGATGGCGAAGTCGTCATCCAGAGCCAACGCGGCACCTTGTATCGCGAAGCCATCGATGGATTGATCGCAGGCGGACTGGCCTTCGAATGCCATTGCAGCCGCGCGGAACTGGCCGCGACGGGCGGCATCCATCGACGTTGCGTGACTGCTTCTCCGCGACCGGATCCCGCGATCCGCCTGCGCGTTCAGGACGATTGCGAGATTGCTTTCGACGATCTCGTGCATGGCCGGGTTCGCCAGTGCGTGGGTCGCGAGGTCGGCGACTTCGTCCTGATGCGCGCCGATGGACTCTGGGCTTACCAGCTGGCAGTCGTGGTGGATGACGCAGCGCAGGGCATCACCGACGTGGTGCGCGGCGCCGACCTGCTCGATTCCACCCCACGCCAGATCCTGTTGCAGCGTGCGCTGGGCCTGCCCACACCACGCTACGCCCACCTGCCGCTGTTGCTGGACACCGACGGCCGCAAGCTTTCCAAGTCCGATGCCGCATTGCCGGTGGACGCCAGCGACCCGATACCTGTCCTGCTTGCGCTGTGGCGCTGCCTGGGACAAGCGCCATTGGCCGAGGTCTCGACGCGGACGCCAGGTGGGTTCCTCGACGCTGCCGTGCAGGCATTCCAGCCCGATCTGATCCCGCGCCAGGCCTTGCCCGCATACGCCGCAGTGCACAACACCGCGGCATCATCACGCGACTAGAATGGTCGCTTCCGCACCACCTTCCAGGAGAACTCCATGACATCCAGAATCGCCCTCGTGACCGGTGGTACCGGCGGGATTGGCACTGCCATCGTCAAGCGCCTGGCCGACATGGGGCACAAGGTCGCGACCAATTACCGCAACGAGGAACGCGCGCGCGCCTGGCAGGAAAACATGAAGGCCCAGGGCTACGAAGTGACCCTGGTCAAGGGCGACGTGACTTCACCCACGGAAGCCGAAACCATGGTGCGCGAAGTGGAATCCACCATCGGCCCGGTGGACATCCTGGTCAACAACGCCGGCATCACCCGTGACGGCACCTTCCACAAGATGAAGGCCGACCAGTGGACGGACGTGATCAACACCAATCTCAACTCGGTGTTCAACGTCACCCGCCCGGTGATCGAAGGCATGCGCGACCGCAAGTGGGGCCGGATCATCCAGATCAGCTCGATCAATGGCCTCAAGGGCCAGTATGGCCAGGCAAATTACGCCGCGGCCAAGGCCGGCATGCACGGCTTCACCATTTCGCTGGCACGCGAGAACGCCCGCAATGGCGTGACCGTCAACACCATCTCGCCCGGCTACATCGCCACCGACATGGTGATGGCGGTACCTGAGGAGGTCCGCGCGAAAATCGTCGCCGACATCCCGACCGGACGCCTCGGGACGCCGGAAGAAATTGCGTACGGCGTCGGCTTCCTCGCCGACGAACAGGCCAGTTGGATCACTGGCTCCAATCTCGACATCAATGGCGGACACCACATGGGCTGGTGAGGAAATTCGCGCCTCGGCGCGAATCGCCCCCTGACTCAGGGGGCTGGGTTGCCAGACAACAGGCCGGCATCGCCAGTCTATTCATTTTCTGCAGTTGCAAGCCGTGTTGCGCTGCGCCATGCTGCAAGCAGCGCCGCTAGAGTTTTTGCTCAATGACTGCAATCCGCATCATCAAGAAATATCCGAACCGTCGCCTTTACGACACCGAGATCTCGAGCTACATCACCATCGAGGACGTGCGGCAGCTGATCGTGGATGGTGAATCCTTCGAGGTGCGCGACGCAAAGTCCGGCGATGACCTGACACGCCAGGTATTGCTGCAGATCATCACCGAGCACGAGCAGGACGGGCAGCCGATGCTGTCCACCCAGTTGCTGAGCCAGTTGATCCGTTTCTATGGCGATTCGCTGCAGGGCTTCATGGGCAATTACCTTGAGCGCTCGATGCAGGTGTTCCTGGAGCAACAGCAGCAGTTCCGCCAGCAGATGGGCGGGCTGATCGGGCAAACTCCGTGGTCCATGCTCAACCAGCTGACCGAGCGCAACATGGAGATGTGGAAGGACTTCCAGCAAAACCTGGTTGGCGGTCTTGGCAGCCAGGCCAAGCCACGCCCGGAGGACACGCGCGAACAGGGCAAGCCGCGCGGTCGCTAAGACGCCAAGCTGAAGTCCTGCTTCCCCACATTACCCATCCAATGTTGCGAGTTTGATCGTTGCGAACTTGTATGGCTAGTGAATGCGTCCTGTTTCGGCAGCCATGCTCTAGCTGGCTCAATTTCACGACGGAGGCAACATGTCCTTGCCCCTTTCATCGTCGGAAATCGCAGACAACAGGCCTGTTCACTGGACGGTGAAAACGAACTATCGGTTTCGTGCCGGTTCGTACTTCATCGTTTTCGCCAGCGTCGTGTTCCATGGGTGGAGCAAGGGCTATAGCCCATTGCTCTGGAGCCTGATTGCACTGCAGCTCCTCGTGTACCCGCATTTTGCTTTCTGGCGCGCGCGGCGCGCCCGCGATTCGCAGCTGGCAGAAATCGACAACCTGGCCGTCGACTGCCTGTTGTTCGGCCTCTTGGTGGCCGTCCTGCAATTCCCGCTATGGATTTTTTTCACCGTATATCTGGCCAGTACGGTCAACATCACCATCAACTGCGGGGTCCCGGGCTTACTGCGTTCGCAGCTGTTTTTCTTTGGCGGTGCACTGGTGCCGGTCGCCATGTTCGGCTGGCACCCGTCGCCCGATACCGCATGGCCTGCGACCGCACTGTGCGTGGTGGGCAACATGCTCTACATGCCTTCCATCGGCGTCACCACATACATCCGCAACCAGCAGTTGCGCAGGACGCGCGAGGCTTTGCAGTTGAGCGAACAAGCCCTGAAACAGCAGCTCGTCGAAATCCAGGTGCTGCGGGACGAACTCCAGGAACAGGCCACCCATGACCAGCTCACCGGCCTCTACAACAGGCGCTTCCTGGACATCATCGAGGCCAGGGAGCTGGCCCTTTGCAAGCGTGAGAGCAAACATCTGGCCGTGATCATGGTCGATGTGGACCACTTCAAGAAGGTCAATGACTCCTACGGGCACCCAGCAGGCGACGAGGTCCTGAAAAGGCTGGCGAGCCTGTTGCTGGAAAAAGTCCGGGCTACTGACGTGGTCTGCCGATACGGCGGCGAAGAATTCCTGCTGTTGTTGCCGAACATGCCGCCTGCTAACGCGTTGCTGCGAGCGAACGAGTGGCGCACGGCGTTCGCCAGGGAGATCGTGCAGTTGGGCGACATCGGCGTGCAGGCCACTGTCTCCATGGGCATCGCCAGCTCGCCGCTGCACGGCGAGGTATTCGCCGAACTCATACGATGCGCCGACCAGGCACTCTACCGCGCCAAGGAAGAAGGGCGAAACCGGGTCGTACTGTATCGCCCCGAGGCTTGAAGCGCGCCCGACTTTTCTGGCCGCACCCAACGCTCGTGGCAGCCGTGGAGTGCACATCGCCGCGCGGACGCTTTCGCTGCCCTGCACGCTCGCAAAGGCGGATGCGTGACGTGGGGAATCAGGAGCGTAGTTGCCTCAAGAAAAAACGGGCCTGATGGCCCATATTTCGTTTCAACCGATAAAGTCTTCGTCCAATGCGCACCGGCCGTCTGCGCCCTCGCATGTTCCCTGCGCTGCGCGCGAGTCGGGTAGTCAGATTTGACGCACCAACCGGAACCCGACGCGTGCGTTGGTCACGTCCATGCCGCCCGCAGCACGCCAGGCCGAGCGCACTTGCGCCGGTGCGCTGGCCCAGGAACCTCCGCGATACATGCGGTTTCGGCAACCTGGATTGACCCAGGCCACCCCGGTTGTCGGTGCCCTGCGATAGCCCTTGTGCCAGCAATCGGCGACCCATTCGCTCACATTGCCCGCCATGTCGTGAAGGCCATATGCATTTGCCGCCATGCTTCCCGCAGGGGCGGGGCCCCACCAACCGTCCCGGTAGCCGGCGAAAGAATTGCTCCAGCTTCGTCCTTGCGGGGAACGATCCAGTCCGCCGGTCAGGTTTTCGCTACCCGGCGGCGGCGGGCCATTGCCCCATGAGTACCGCGCCTGGCTGCCCGCGCGAAGGGCGTATTCAAATTCAGCCTCACTCGGCAAACGGTAGTGGGCACCGGTCTCCGTGCTCAACCACTCCGCATAGGCTTCGGCATCACGTGCAGTGACATGAATCACCGGCATCCCGTACGTCGCAGGTTTGCCGTCATAGGTGGAACGCCAGTCGATGCCGCTACCCCGCACGAAATTACCGCTGCGTGCGTCGTACGCGATCGAATGCCCGCGCAGGGTCGCGCGCGGCGTGTACCCGGTAGCGGTCACGAAGCGGATGAACTCGCCAACCGTGATCTCGTTTCGGGCCAATGCGAAACCGCGTTCCAATCGCACTTGATGTTGCGGCTGCTCGGCGGGCGTTGCGTCCTCCTCGCCTTCCGCCGCGCCCATCTGGAAGGTGCCGTGCGGGATTACTACAAGCTGCGGACCGCGTCCGCCATGGCGCAGTTCGTCGGTGAATATCTGGCCTGGCCGGAACAGGCCGTAATGACTGACCAGGTCGATGCGCTGGCGCAGTTCCACGCTGGCGGGATTGCTGGGATCGGCGATCCGCAGCATTTCCGCAAGCCGCTCGCGTGCGATGCGCAGCCCATCCGCATCGCCCAGGGCTATCAGCCCTTCATCGCGCAGGCGTCGCACGCGCTCGTCGCGGATCGCATTGATCCGGCGCAATGCAGCCGGGATCGTGCCGGGGTCGGAGCGCACCTTCGCGGCATGGGCCAGTTGCTGCTGTGCGTGGTTGAAATCGCCCTTCCTCGCGGCAGCTTCCGCACGTCCGATCAGCGCGGTTTCGACCGCCACGATGCCCTGTGATGCCCGCTGCTGACCCGGGCGCAACGATAACGCCACGCGATATCCCGCCAGCGCACCGCCAGCGACTTCACCCAATTGGCCTGCCGCAAGCAGGGCATCCGCCCCGGCGTTGTGATCCCATGCCCGCTCGCTGCGCTCGACCCGCGCCAGGTACGCCAACACATCGGCATCCCCCGGCCACAATTTGCGCAGCACCGCCGCGCGGCGCTGTGCTGCACGCAACGCGACAAGATCAGAATCCCCTCCGATCAAGGCCGCATCACCCTGCTCGATCAGCGCCGCGCGCGCCTCTTCCACCTGCACTGCCAAGCCAGCGTCATCTGGTTGCAGGCGTTGCAATGCGAGCAGCAGCGGAATGGCGGATTCCGCAGTTTCGAACAGATCGCCGGCTTCCAGCGCATGTTTCACCTTGCGTCGAGCCGCGCGCGCGCCATCCTTCTCGAACTCGACCACCGGCAGCGACCAGGTCAGGACCTGGGCCAGCGCATCGTCGCCACTGATGCTCACGCTACCGGCGCGAACCGACGCCACCACGGCCACCGATGGCGGCTTGTCCGGCACAGGCGCACGCTTCTCCGGTTCGCACGCGGCAAGCAGCAGTACGATGACGATGGCAGTCCAGCCTGCGCGCAAATCCAGCTCTCCGTCAGTGTCCGCCAATGCTGGCAAGGAAAACATCGCAGCAAGGGTAAGCCATCCGCCCCGGCAACCGCATAATGGACGCATGACGAACTGGATCAACAGCCCTGAACTGCTGCGCGAACGCATCGCGCAGCCCCCCGCCGTGATCGGCATGGATACCGAATTCATCCGCGAACGCACTTACTGGCCGCAACTGGCCCTGGTGCAGATCGCATTGGACAGCAGCGACGACGGCATCCTGCTGGTCGACACACTGGCGCCGGGCATGACCGAGGCGCTGGCTCCACTGCTGACTGACCCGACGGTGGTCAAGGTCATGCATAGCGCCAGCGAGGACCTGGTGGCGTTCAAGCATGCCTGCGGGGTAGCGCCGACCGCGTTGTTCGATACCCAGATCGCCGCCTCCCTGGCGGGCGTGGGTGGCGGGCTGAGCTACCAGAAGCTGGTGCTGGCGCAAACCGGCATCAGCGTGGACAAGGGCGAAACGCGTTCGGACTGGTTGCGGCGGCCGTTGTCGGCATCGCAACTGGCCTATGCGGCGGAGGATGTGCGCCATCTGCACGCGTTGCATCGCCAGCTTGACGAGGCGCTTGCCACGCTCGGTCGCAGCGATTGGCTGGCCGAGGACTGCACGCGCCTGCTGACCGGCGTTGCAAATGGCGAAGGCGAGCGTTGGCCGCACCTGCCCTTGCGCAGCGCACAGTTCCTGGATCGTGATGCGCAGATGCGGGTGCTGCGCCTGCTGCGTTGGCGCGAAGTCCACGCGCGCCGCAGCGACCGGCCGCGCAGCTGGATCCTCGACAACGAACTGGCAGTGACCATCGCCCGCCAGAACCCCGCCAATGCGAACGCGTTGCGCAGCCTGCTGGACGCCACCCCGAAATCCCCGCGCAGCTTGAGCGATGTCCTGTTCGAGGCGTTGACGACGCCACTTGGCGACGAAACGGATGCGCCGCTGGCATGCGGCGATGATCGCGACAAGAAACAGCTGCGCGCGATGCAGGAGGCAGTGGCCAGCCTCGCAGCGGAACTGGGCTTGCCTGACGGCCTGCTCGCCTCGCGCAAATGGCTGGAAGCGCTGCAGGATGGCCAGAACTGGCCCGGCCCCCTTTCAGGGTGGCGGCGCAGGCTGCTTGAACCCATACTGGCGCCGCTGCTGGCAACTGGCGACAGTCCAGCTGCCCCCGTATAATCGGCGGCGTTGTTGTCATGGGGCGGTAGCTCAGCTGGGAGAGCGCCACGTTCGCATCGTGGAGGTCAGGGGTTCGATCCCCCTTCGCTCCACCACTTCAAAGTGGTGGGATGTCGCAAGAAGAGAAAAGCAAAAACCGGCCTTGGCCGGTTTTTTTATGGGCACTCCCCGGCCTTGGCCGGTTTTTTATTGAGAACTCCCGGCTTTGGACGGTTTTTTCTTGTTGCAGGTCCAACGCAGCTATCGGCAATAACTGCCGAGCTTCACCATCTCGATGGCGGGCTTGGCGAAATCGATCGACGCCAGCTTGCCGTCATCAGCAACGCTGTACCAGACCGCGCCGTTGGGAAACATGGCGACGGTGATCCCGCCGAAGCCGGACATGAAAGGCACCCAGGTTTCGCCGTTGCAGCCAAGTTCGCGCTGCAGGTTGCGCGCCCACATGCCGTGCTGGTAGCGGTAGCGTTCCAGCGAGGCGACCTGCAGGCCGGGTGCATCCGGATTGCGCTGCATCGCGGCATCCAGCATCGTCTGGTCCAGCAATAGCTGTCCATCGATCCGGCCATGATCCGAGCCCATGAAACGCGCCAGTTTGGCGATGTCGTCGGCATGCAGGGTCAGCCCCCAGCCGAAGAATGGCTGCGCGGTTGCGTCATAGGTGCGCCGAGTCACCAATGCGGTCTGGCTGAGTTCCAGCGGCTGGTAGATGTCAGGCACCAGCACGTCGCGGAAGATGTCCTGCTGGCCCTGACCGGGCTTGCTGCGCAGTTCGGCATTGAGGGCAACGCCGAGCAGGTAGGTATCTGAGGTGTGGTAGACCCAGCGCGTGCCCGGATCCTGCCTGCGCGGATACGCTTCGCAGGCGAACGCGAGCTTGTACGGATGGGTTGGCACACCGAAGAAAGTGGCCACCTTGGACGCATCCTCGTCGGCCATGTAGATCGGCGAATCGTCGTGGCCGGTGGCCATGTCGAGCAGATTGACCAGCGTCACGTCACGCCATGCGTCGGTGCGGCAACCGGTTGCAGGCACCAAGTCGGCGACCGTTCTGGCGGCCGTTCCGGGCGCCAGCAATTCCATGTGCATCAAGGCAACACCGGCCACCGCCGTCTTGGCCACCGAGAACGATGGCACGTCGAGCACGTCGCAATACGGGTAGTCGCCATGCCGGGTTGTGCACGCCGAAACATAGTGGATGCCATCCACCAGCACGCCATGGCGGGTATTGGCGCGTGTGTCGCCGATCGCCAGGTTGGCGATGTCGATGCCGGGATGATCGATCGCCAATGCGGACAGCGAACGTGTGGGCAGGCGCGCGGCGAGTTCGCGCCGATGGTTCGCGATGAGCTCGGCGGAACCCTCGACGGACGCAGGCGTGTAGCGGGCCTGCAGCCAACCCCACATGTCCAGTTGCAGGTACTGGCAGGTCTCGCTGCCGACCTGCATCGCGGCGCGCGCCATCGCGCCCTTCTCGTTGAACAGCAGCATCAGCACGCCGTTGTGCGTGCAATTGGCATTCTTCTGGACCAGCGCAAAGGGGATCGCGGCGCGGGTATAGCCATGGTCGCCGGGCTCATCCCAGACGCGCCCGGGTTCCAGCACGAATTCCCACCAGCCATGACCGCTCGGGATCGGACCACGCCGGACCGGGATCAGTGCGTCACCGTCCTGCACGAATGCATAGTCGAAGTCTGTCGGCAGCGTGCGTGCCTGGGCGATGTCGGCATCGCGCACGAAGTCCGTGTCTGCGACCAAGGTACGCGTGGAGGGTGTTCCTGCAAGCGCCAGGCGTCCTTCGAAACGGTGCGATGGCGAGCGGGCATCGGGGCCCGGAGCATAGGCTGAAAGATCGACACTGCTGCGGTATTTGCCCGAAGCCATGCTGTCGAAATCGAGCGCGTCGCGTGCGATGGCAGGCGGCGTGAATGCAAGCAACAACAGCACGCACACCCCCCACTGTCGCATCTCACACACCTCCCACGCAGGTGTACTTGAGCTCGGTGTAATCGGCCAGTCCGTACTTGGATCCTTCGCGGCCTGTGCCGGATTGCTTGATGCCGCCAAACGGCGCGACCTCAGTCGAGATCAAACCTGTGTTGATGCCGACGATCCCGCACTCCAGTGCTTCGGCCACGCGCCAGCTGCGAGCGAGGTCGCGTGTGTAGAAATAACCGGCCAGGCCGAATTCGGTGGCATTGGCCATTTCGAGTGCTTCGGCTTCGGTCGTGAACCGGAACAGTGGTGCCACCGGGCCGAATGTCTCCTCGTTCGCAAGCAACATGTCCGCGTTCACCTCGAGTAGCAGCGTGGGCTCGAAGAAGGTGCCGCCGAGCGCATGACGTTTGCCACCGGCAGCAAGCGTCGCACCCTTGGCCAGCGCATCGGCCACATGCTCCTCGACCTTGGCCAAGGCCTTCTCGTCGATCAATGGTCCTTGATCGGTCACGCCCTCGAGACCGTCACCGACGCGCAATTTCGAAACAGCCGCAGCGAGTTTCTTCGAGAATTCGTCGTATACGCCGTCCTGCACGAACAGGCGGTTGGCGCAGACACAGGTCTGCCCGGTGTTGCGGTACTTGCTGGCAATCACGCCCTCCACCGCCGCATCCAGGTCGGCATCGTCGAACACGATGAACGGCGCGTTGCCGCCGAGTTCCAGCGACACCCGCTTCATGCCTTCGGCGCACTGCACCATGAGTTTTTTGCCCACTTCGGTAGAACCCGTAAAGCTGAGCTTGCGCACCTTCGGATGCGAGGTCATTGCGCTTCCGATCTCGGACGCAGAGTGACCCGTCACGATATTCAGCACGCCCGCCGGTAGCCCGGCGCGCTCTGCAATCACGCCCAGCGCCAGTGCGGAATACGGTGTCTGCAAGGCAGGCTTGCAAACGACCGTGCAGCCAGCTGCCAACGCTGGGCCGACCTTGCGTGCCAGCATTGCCGATGGGAAATTCCAAGGCGTGACCATCGCCACCACGCCAATGGGCTGGCGCAGCACCATGATGCGCTTGTCGGCGGCGTGGCCGGGAATGATGTCGCCGTACATGCGTTTGGCTTCCTCGCCAAACCATTCCAGGAACGCCGCGGCATAGGCCACTTCGCCCTTGGCTTCGGCCAGTGGCTTGCCCTGCTCCGCCGTCATGATGATGGCCAGGTCATCCTGGTGTTCGAGCATCAGTTCGTACATGCGGCGCAGCACCTGCGCGCGCTCCTTGGCAGTCTTGCGCGCCCACGCAGGAAACGCCGCCTGCGCCGCATCGATGGCGGCATTTGTTTCGGAAGCGCCCATGTCGGGAACGGTACCAAGGCACTCGCCGCTGGCGGGATTGGCGACATCGCAGGTGGCGTTGTCGACCTGGTCACGCCACTGTCCGTCGATCAGGCATTGCTGGCGCAACAGGTCGGGATCGGCAAGCTTCTGGAACAAGGGTGAATGGATGTTTGCAGGCATCGTGTTCTTGGTCATGAAGATTGCTCCAATTGATCGATCTGGCTGGCCGCGAACAGTGCAGCCACCGCCGAAAGTGCCAAGGTGGCAATGGCCACCCAGATCAGGGAATCAAAGTGTCCCTTGCCCAGGATGAAGCCTGCAACAAGCGGGCCGGTCGCTAGCCCGGATTTGGACACGAACCCGCCCAATGCCGCCAACCGTCCGGAGGGATCGAGTTTTGAAATCATGCCGAACAGATAGGGGATCATGAACGACCAGGTGATCGCCGTACCGACATTGGCGATGAAGTACACCGGCTTGCTGCCCGCCCAGAAAAAGCCCGCGGTGCCGGCAAGGGTCAACAACATGGCCGCCAGCATCGGCCGGAACCGGCCGAAGCGCGTGCCCATGAAAATCACCAGCCCGGCACCGGCAGCACCGATCCAGGTCGCCCAGCCCAGCGCCTGCCCGATGAAGTCGCGCGACAGCGCCGACTCCTCGCCCAGCCGGATGATGAACGCCCCAAGCGACATGTTGCCGGCCTGGAACAGGAAGATCGCCAGCAAGGCCAGCAGCACCGTCGCCCTGCGATAGCTTGCTGGCAGCGCATCGGCAATCCGGGGGGCATTGTTGGCTGCGATCGCACGCGGGATCGACAGCATCGACAGCAGGGCGATGCCGGTCAGGCTGGCCAGCACCAGGAACAGGATCTTCGCGCCATAGACCGGCACCAGCGACGGCAGGAACATCACCCCCAGGCCACCCAGCCCGAACTGCAGCACCAGCAACATGCCGAACGCGCGGTCCGGCGAGCGCAGGCGCGCCATCACCGAATAGACCACGCCAACCGACATGCCGCCGATGAAGCCGTGTACCGCGCGAACCGGAATCAGCACCGCCGGCACATGAATCAATGTCGACGCCAGGTCGATCAGCAGCAGCAGCCCCAGCAGCACGCCCAATGCCGTCTTCCATTGCACATGGCGCACGATGAACACCGATACCAGCGCACCCACGCTGGCGCCGTAGATATTCGCCGACCCGACCATCCCGGCCTGCGCGTTGCTGAAGCCAAGGCCCGTGATCAGGCCGTCGACAATGGCCGACATGATGTTGACGTAGAAGAAGCCCGCCGTTGCCAGCAATGCGAACAGCGCATACAGCCACAGGCTGTCGCTGGCCGCGGGCTGACGCGGTTCGGGCACGGCACTCACGTTTGCTTCGGTCACGCGGCATCCCCTTCAATGGCTGTATCGATGCACGATGCCGGCGCCGATGAACAACTCGCGCAGCGGCGCAAGTTCGCGCTGCGTAGCGCTTCCACAAGCCGACCGACGATTCGGTAAATTGGCTGCCGGACCTGCGCCGCGCTGGCCGTCAACGACGGCTGCGGGTTGCGTTCGAATGCCAGGCACGCGTCTTCCCAATCGGCAGTCCTGCGAACGAAAGCAGCTCGCGACTGGTGGCTTCCTGGTTGGCAACCAGTTGCTTCGTAATGGATTTCGATGAAACGGTCGGCAGGCAGCACCTGCTTCCAGTGCGCCATCAGCCGGTCGTATTGCAGCCAGTAACGGCCAAGATCGCCGAGGTCATAGGAGAACGGATACGCCATGCGAAACAGCGTCTTGTAGATCGCATAACAGGCATCCATCGGATTACGCCGGAGATGGATGATGCGGGCGTTGGGCAACGCCGCGGCGATCAAGCCCAGATACAGGAAATTGACCGGTGACTTGTCGATCTGGCGCAGCGCAGTGCCGTCGACCAGGTTGGCGCAGTACTGCCGGCCCAGCGCATCGAAATCCAGCGTGGTCGAGCGCCTGACCAGGTCGGCCTTGCCCGCGACGGCCCTGCGGTTCGCACCAACGCCATTGCCAGGTCGCTGGTTTCGCCACGGCTCAACACTGCGCTGTGCGAACTGAGGATGCGATCGACCAGGGTCGTGCCGCTGCGTGGCAGGCCGACGATGAACAACGGACGTTCGTCTGCATGCCCCGCGTGTGGCGTGGCGAAGAAGTCCGCGTCGAACGCTTCGGCGATCAGCTGCATCGTTTCGATGTCGTCCTCGACCCGATAGCGCAGCCGGCTGCGGCGCAGGTCGGCACCCTGCTTCAGCGCAGCAAAGGACTGCGCGTATTCGCCCAGGTCTTCCAGTTCCTTGGCCAGCGCGTAGCCCAGCGCGGTGCGCTCCGGCGACGTGCCCGGCACGTCGCGCAAGCGCGCCTGCAGTTGCGGCACATGATTGCGTAGCAGCGTCTGCCTGCGCAGGGTTGCGCGGTTGTACCAGGCATCGCCATCGGAGGGTTTCAGTGCGATCACCCGGTCGAGCGCGGCTTCCGCCTCGTCGAGTCGCCCCAGTGCGATCAAGCGCAGTCGCATGGTTGTAGAGGAAGGCAGGATTGTCCGGTTGCAGCGCCAGCGACCGCGCCTGCAGGCGTTCGGCCTCGACATGCAGGCCGAGCATCGTGCAGCGCTGGGCGATGTCCTGCAGCAGCGTCGCCGGATAACCCGGCGCTGTCGGCGATCAACGCATTGAGCGTGTCGAGGCAGACGGCATGCTGTCCCTGCTCCTGCAGCAGATCGACCAGCAGCATGCGCGGCGCCGGATGCGTGGGCGCAAGCGCTTCTGCATGCCGTGCGGCGACCAGGCCGGCTTCGCCCTTCCCGCCTTGCCGCAAGGCATGGCCCAGCAACACCTGTGCCTGCATGTCGGCGGGCCATTGCGCGACCAATGCCTGCGCCGCGCGTTCGGCCGCGGCTGACTCGCCGCCGCGCAGCAGGCCTCGATGTCGCGCAAGCCGGACTGCAGCCGTGCGGCTGCGCGCTCATCGAGGTCATCCCATGCGGCGTCGGTCGCCCGGTCAGAAACGATAACTGACCGTCAGGCCCACGGTCCGCGGCAGTGTCACCAGGGCCTTGGAACCGTTGCCGTAGTAGTTCTGCGCCGGCGACGTGCCCATGTATTGCGTGGTGTAGACGCCGGTGATCCCGGCCTCGTTGGTGACGTTCTTCATCCACAAGGTCGCATCCCAGTCGTCGTTGCTGTAGGTAGCCGACAGGTTGAACAGCGAGAAGGCGTCCATCTCGTAGCGGAAGCGCGGACTGAGGCTCAGCGCATTCTGCGGTCTGCGACTGGTAGTAGGCATCGGCGCGCAGCGTCAGCCAACCCGACCACGCCTGGAAGGCATAGCTGGCATTTGCATTGAAGCGATTGGTCGGCACGCCGGGCAGGCGATCACCCTTGTGGCCGTAGACATAGGCGCCATCGGCCGCCACCGCATCGGCGTCCAGTTGCGCATCGGTATAGGTGTAGCCCAGGCCATAGCTGAAGCCCTGGCCGATGCTGCCGGCGAGCTCAAGCTCGACGCCGCGCGTGCTGGCCTTGTCCGCATTCTGCACCGCGAAGAAGCCCCAGTTGGTGGTGGCGCTGTTGATCTGCGGATCCTTCCAGTCGACGTAGAACACGTCGGCGTTGTAGGTGATCCGGCCCGTGCGACCCTTCACGCCGAGTTCGTAATTGCGCACCGTGTCCGACTTGTAGGTCGTCCATGCCGCGCTTTCGGCGAAAAAGCCGGTCGTCGGGCGTGCCATTGGTGCCGCCGCGGCGATAGCCTTCGGACACCGTGCCGTAGAGCTGGTTGTCTGGCGCGAACGTCCACGACACATTGCCCTTGAACAGCGTGCCAGAGTCCTTGTCGCGGGTACTGGATGTCGAGCCGACGTGGAATCCCGAATACAGCCCGGTGACCTGGGTCACGTCGGTATCCGACTTGTTGCTGAAATGGCGCAGGCCGCCGGTGAACTGCAGCGTCTCGGACGCGTGCCAGGTCAGCTCGCCATAGACCGCGGTTTCCTTGAAGTGCTCCTTCTGCCGGTACAGATAATCCTGGTCGTTGATCACCGCACTGGCGAATGCCGGGTACGCCGCATCCCACCACTGCTTGAAGCCGCGCAGGAAGCTGTCCTGCGAACTGTTGCGCTTCTGGTCCTGGTAGAACAGGCCAGCCACGTAGTCGAACGCACCATCCAGTTTCGAAGTCAGGCGGAATTCCTGGGTGAGCGCCTTGTCGCCGTAGCTGCGCACGGCCGAGGCCATCGGCCGCGGGTAGTTGTAGTAGAACGCACCCAGCCAGCCGTTCTGCGCGTAGAAGCCGGTGTTCTCGCTGGTGATGTCGCCGACGTGGTTGTAGTCGGAGGTGCTCGAAGTCAGCGTTGCGAAGCCGAGGTCGATGTTCGCTTCCAGGCTGGTCATGTTGACGTGGCGCGCGGCTGGTTCAAGTTGCACCGAGCCGACTTCGAGGTCGCCATACGGCACGCCCCAACCGTCGTTGCCAAGACTCGTTCCGCGGCGTCCGCCGAAACGATCGGCCTGTGCCATGTAGCTCAGGGTGAGGTCGAAGGTGTCATTGGGCTTCCACAACAGCGAGGCACGTGCATAGGACTGATCGACGGTGTCGGCATCCTTGCGGTTTTCGTATTCGGCTGCAGTCGACAACGTACCGCTCGGCCTGGTCGGAATGCCCTGGGCATCGAGCTTGTAGACGTTGCGATAGTCGGTCGCACCCGGGATAGTCATTGAGGGTGGTGTTGAACCGGAACGCCAAGGTGTCGGCAAGCGGCACGTTGAGCGTGAGCGAGCCGGACTTGCCGATGCTGCCGGAGTTGTCGACGCTGGAACCGGTG
The DNA here is from genome assembly GCA_963714905.1 of uncultured Gammaproteobacteria bacterium. Taxonomy (GTDB): domain Bacteria; phylum Pseudomonadota; class Gammaproteobacteria; order Xanthomonadales; family Xanthomonadaceae; genus Thermomonas. Next base: position 487,246 of record CAVQPZ010000006.1, on the reverse strand, counting down.
AAGCTGACCCGTCCGCCGAACACGCCCAGTTCCGGCTGGCGCAGGATGAAGCGCACCGCGCCGCCGAGTGCACCGGAGCCATACAGCGTGCCCTGCGGGCCGCGCAGCACTTCCACCCGCTCGATGTCCGAGAGCAGGAAGTTGGCGTACAGCGGCGTCTTGTCGACGTAGGTCGCAACGGTCGCCGCGGCGGACACCGCGTAGTCGCCCAGCGCCGAGCTGTCGACGTTGAGGCCGCGGATGCGGATGCCGTTGACCACGCTGGAATTGCGTGCGCCACGGTCCACCACGCCCACGCCGGGGATATTGCGCATCAACTCCGCGGTGTCGAGGATGCTGGCCTGCTCGATTTCATCGCCGGACACTGCACTGATGTTGTAGGGCACGTCCAGGATGTCCTGCTCGCGGCCCTGCGCGGTCACGGTGATCTTGTCCAGCTCGGTGACCTTGTCCTGCGGTTCGGCGGGCTTGGCTTGCTGTGCACCATCTTGCGCATTGGCTGTTGCGAAAAGACTGGCGGCGACGGAGGCGGCAAGAAGCGAATAACGCAGGCGTCGGACAGTCGTTGCGGTGTTGCGGGTGGCTTGCGTACTCATGCTGGAAATCCCCGTGTTGTTGTTTCGTGCATTGCAGTGGCAGTGGAAGCGTTCGGTCCGGCGATGCGTGCCTGGCAGCCACTCACTCGCGTTGCGGCAAGGTCAGTGCCGACAACCGCGACAAGCGCTCCGATGGCGCACGACTGGCGGCATACGCCGGGTAAACGACCGGGTTGTCGCGGAAACTTTTCAGTGGCTGGCCAAGTCCCTGCCAGCCACGCTCGCGGCAGCGCCGCAGGTAGCCCATGTCGACCTCGAAGGCAATCACTTCACGGCCTTCGCCGGCCTGGTAGATCACTTCCCCGCCCGGCCCGCAGATGATCGAACGGCCCACGCCGAGGTCGCCGGCCACGTTGATGTCGACGAAATAGCACTGGTTGGTCGCAGCACTTGCCCGCGCGATGGCGTGCTCGATGTCGCGGTCGATGGTATTGGTCATCGTCGGATGCAGGATGACTTCAGCGCCCAGGCTGACCAGCGAACGGGTCGTTTCCGGGAACCACATGTCGTAGCAGATCGAGACGCCGAAGCGCCCCACGCCGGGCACGTCGAAGACCAGGAATTCGCCGCCCGGGGCGACATCGCGCTCGTACGGGAAAAACGGGAATATCTTGCGATAGCGCCCTACCACCTTGCCGTCGGGATCGATCACCGGCGTGGTGTTGAAGATCTGGCCGTCGCGCTTTTCGTACAGCGAACCCGGGATCAGCCACAGGCCATGTTCGCGGGCGGCGGCGCATAACCTGTCCTCGGCGTCGCCCGGCATGCACTGGGCCATGTCAGCCTTTGCGCCAAAGGCGCACAACTCGCCGGCAACCACCATCCTGACCCAGGGAAAGCGTTTTGCGACCGACGCCATTTCAGCGATGATCCGGCCGATGTTGTCGCCTGACGAAAACGCCATTTGCAGTCCGGCGATACCGAAACAGGCATCTGCTCCAGCGCGGTGCGAAGTGTCTGGTTGCTGTGCCAAGGCAGTACCTGTGAAAGTCGGGTGACGACCTGACGTTAGCCCTCACTGCCGACATTGCTTAGAGCCAGTCGACACTGGCGCGTGGTGCCAGTTCGAAACATCGGCGACCCATATCCGATGCGGTCAGCCGCCCATGCCGTCGTTGCGGCGCGACTTGCGGGTGATCACCGCGGTGTCGGCCAGCAGGCCGTCATCGCCATACCAGCGCAGCTGGTCGCCATCGATCACCACCGTGTAGGCGGTGGGTTCGGCATAGGCCCAGCGCTGCCATTGACGATGCCAGCGGTTGCCCTCGATCCACCAGCAGCCTCGATCACAGTCCTCGCCGGCATAGCCGGCGGTGCCTTCCAGAGTGCCGTTGGCACGGACCTCCAGCGTGGCGGGTTCACCATAGACGGTGTTGTAGAGCAGCGTGGCGCCGGCCATCTTCCTGAGCAGTGCACGTCCGTGCAGCGGCTTGATCACCTCCTTGTCGAGGTGCCTGGGCGCATCGGCGAGGTCACCGCGGATCAGCCGCATCAATGCCTGCACGCCGGCGCGCACCCGCGCTTCGGCCAACCCGGTGACACCCATGCACAGGGCCTCGCGCCCACCTTCAAGCGCTGTCGGCTCCACCAGTACGCCAATGGCTGCGGCACGGCGCACGAAGCCATGCATGTCGATGTGGTCCGGAAGTCGCACCCAGTAGGCACTGGCACCCGGCAGGGTTTCGATCCTGACCTGCTGGTGCAGGTAATGGTTGAGCGCATCGCGCAGTGCCGTGCGCCGGCCATCGAGAACACGACCGGCGCGTACCAGCGCCGCCGAGTAATGGCCAAGCCCGATGAAGTAGGCCCAGGCGCGTTGCAGCAACAGCGGCGGCGAGGTGCCCTGGATGCGGCGAAGTTGCCGCAATCGTTCGATGAACGCCGGCACGGTCACCACCATGCCCAGCGGCTCGCCGCAGGACACCGCCGGTGCAAGCCGGCCCACATAGACCACGCGGCCACCGTCATCCAATGCACGCAGGGCCGGCGCGGCATGGCTGCCGTCGCGGGTTCCGGGCGGCATGTCGTGCTCGACCAACACGCCGTCTGCCGCAGCCACCTTTGCAAGCAGCGCGCGCGGAAGCTTCGAGCTGGCCGGATAACTACGCCGCGCACTGGTGACCACCACCGCGCCGCTCGGCAATGGCCGATCCGCCCAGGCATCGAGCATCGTCACATCCGCATTGCGCTCGCGCATGCGCAGCTCGAATTCCGCGTCTGTCGGCGCTTCCAGCACGACTGGCGTGCCGCGCGCGACCAGCAGGTTGCCGACCAGTTGCAGCGCATGCCGCGCCGACAGCGTGACCAGCAATTCGTCGGCATTGGCATCGATGCCGCGCGTTGGCAGCACCTTGCCGCGCAATTCCTCGACCAGCGCAGCGTCGTCGGTGTCGCGCACGCTGTGGTTCCAGCCGTCCACTTCATGCCGCGAGCCGGCCAGTCGCAGGGCCTCGCGCCATTCGCGATTTGGCGTCAGTTCGGGATCGACGCAGCCATCGATGAACGGGAACGGGTACTGGAACCAGTTGCCGGGACAACGGAAGCGATTGTCGTCCGGCGCTGCCGGCAGGCGTGTCGCCAGCGGCGAACCAGGCACCCGTTCGCGTTTGGCCACGGCGATCCGCACGCCCGGCACGTCGGCGGCCACGAACATGCCGCTGCGCGCACGACTGGCGATATGGCCTTCGGCGATCAAGGCATCGTAGGCAAGGCTCACGGTATTGCGACACACACCGATGCGATCAGCCAGGCTGCGCGAAGACGGCAGGCGCCGCCCCGGAAGCAGCACGCCGCTGTGGATCGCATCGACGAGTTTTTGTCGCAACTGGTGCTGGAGGCTCAGCGGACTGTCCGGATCCAGCACGATGTTCAGGTCATCCATCCGTCCCGGCTTGCGCCCGCGTGCGGGCGCCTGTGTGCTCATCCGAGCATACCAGCGTGTCGGCACCAGCCGGCCGTCATGCCCACGAAACCAGGATCAGGCCGTGCTCAAGCCGGGATGGCCAGCGCCTGTTCCAGCAGGGCGAGCCCCTCGTCCAGCACGGCGTCGGCAATCGTCAGCGGAAACAGCAAGCGCACCGCTTCACCCTGCGCGCCGCAGCCCAGCAGGATCAGGCCCAGCGCATGCGCGCGCGCCAGCACCTCGCGGGTGGCCGCGGGATCGACCTGGTCGCCATTGCGAACGGCCAGCAGGTCGAACGCGATCATCGAACCCGCCGCGCGGATATGCCCGATCGGCCGCAGGTCCGTGCGTGCCGCCATGCCATGCAGTTTCGCGACAACCTTTGCACCCAATGCGCGTGCACGCTCGACGAGGTGTTCTTCCTCGATCACGTCGAGCACCGCCAACGCCGCCGCGCAGGCGACCGGCGAGCCCCCATAGGTGCCGCCAAGTCCGCCCGGCTCCACCGCATCCATCACGGCTGCACGCCCGATCACCCCGGACAGCGGAAACCCGCCGGCCAGCGACTTGGCCACGGTGATCAGGTCGGGCTTCACGCCGGAATGCTCGATGCCGAACATGCGCCCGGTGCGCGCGAAACCGGTCTGCACCTCATCGGCAATCAGCAGGATGCCGTGCTTGTCGCAGACTTCGCGCAAGCCTTGCAGCAATGCCGGCGGCGCCACGTGGAAGCCGCCCTCGCCCTGCACCGGCTCGATGATGATCGCGGCCACTTCATCGGCTGCGACATCGGCCTTGAACAGCATCTGCAACGCATCGAGGCGTTTGCTCGACGCTGACGCCCGTATGCTCGACCGGGAACGGCAGGTGGTAGACCTCGCCCGGCAACGGCCCGAAGCCGCGCTTGTACGGCGCGGTCTTGCCGGTCAGCGCCATCGCCATGAAGCTGCGCCCGTGGAAGCCGCCACTGAACGCAATCACGGCGGAGCGGCCGGTCGCCTTGCGCGCGATCTTGACCGCGTTCTCGACGGCTTCAGCGCCGGTGGAAAACAGAATCGTCTTGGCCGGACCGTCGATCGGCGCCAATGCGTTCAAGCGTTCGGCAAGCGCGATGTAAGACTCGTACGCCGTCACCTGGAATGCGGTGTGGGTGAACTGCTCCAACTGGACGCGTGCCGCGGCCACGATCCGCGGATGGCAATGACCGACGTTGAGCACGGCGATGCCGGCGGCGAAGTCGATGTAGCGACGCCCCTCCACATCCCACAACTCGGCGTTCAACGCGCGCGCGGCGAACACCGGCAGCGCGGTGCCCACTCCGTTCGGGATGGCGGCCAGTCGACGTTGCAGCAGGCTTGCATTGCTGGTCATGCAGTTGCTCCAGAGTTTGATGGACAGTGTCGATCCGGGGCAGATCCGGCCATAGCACCAGATTCTGGTAATGGATGGTGCCAGATCGTCTGGCGCCCGATGCAATAAATCGCAGCGAGTTGCGGCAGAATCCTGCGTGGGGATACGGCGTGTCCGCGCGCTTCATCCAATAGCCCGTCATCCGAACCCCTGGAGACACATGAACGAACGACCGGCACCACTGGCTGGCCTCAAGGTAGTCGAGCTCGCAAGGATCCTTGCCGGCCCTTGGATCGGGCAGACGCTGGCCGACCTCGGCGCCGACGTGATCAAGATCGAATCGCCGGAAGGTGACGACACTCGCCGCTGGGGACCGCCGTTCGTGCAGGACGCGCACGGGGCGGACATCGACGCCGCCTATTTCCATGCGTGCAACCGCGGCAAGCGCTCGATCGTCGCCGATCTGCGCACGCCCGAAGGCCGCGTACTGGCAACGCGGCTCGCGCAGGACGCCGACGTCTTCATCGAGAACTTCAAGGTCGGTGGCCTGCAGAAATTCGGGCTGGATTACGCCAGCCTGCATGCGCTCAATCCCCGACTTGTGTATTGCTCGGTCACAGGCTTTGGCCAGGACGGTCCCTACGCCCATCGCGCCGGCTACGACGCGATGATCCAGGCGATGGGCGGGATGATGTCGCTGACTGGCGAAGCCGACGGCGCTCCGCAGAAAACCGGCGTTGCAATCGGCGACCTGTTCGCCGGCCTGTACGGCGTGATCGCGATCCAGGCCGCACTCGCGCAGCGCCAGCACACCGGCACCGGCCAGCACGTGGACATCGCGCTGCTGGACTGCATGGTGTCAGTGCTGGCCAACCAGAATTTGAACTATTTGGTCTCAGGCGAGGTGCCGCAGCGACACGGCAATGCACATCCCAATATCGTTCCCTATCAGGTGTTCGCGGTTGCGGATGGGCATCTGATGCTGGCGGTCGGCAATGATGCGCAGTTCGCCAGCTTGTGTGGCGTGCTTGAGCTACCCGACTTGGCCGGAGATCCGCACTACGCCGACAATGCCGGCCGCGTACGACATCGCGAGCGCCTGATTCCACTGCTCGAAGTCGCCTTCCTGCAGTACACGCGCGATGAAATCCTGTCGCAACTGGAACAACATGGCGTGCCGGCCGGGCCGATCAATCATCTCGACGACGTGTTCAACGATCCGCAGGTGTGCCATCGAAAATTGCAACTCGACCTTGTCGCACCCCGCCATCGCGACGGCTGCCTGCCCGGCGTGCGCACGCCGATCCTGTTTTCCGATGCATCGCTGGAAACCACGCGACCCTCGCCCGCACTTGGCGAACATACCGCGCAGGTCATCGCCGAACTCGATGCCGGCGATGCGTCGAAGCTCACTTCGCCATGAATAGCTTGGCGATCTCGAGCGCCGTGTCGTAGGGGCCGGGTTCGCTGCGGTTACTGAGCAGGACCACTGTGAGGTGCAGCTTCGGCCAGCGCAGGATCGCATTGCGGAAACCAATGGTTTCGCCGGTATGCCACAGCATGTCGCCGCTGATCCGCCAGCCGAATCCGTAGGATGTCTTGTTCGCCTCGCCGGTGACGGCGACCTGCGGACTGAACGCCATCTTGCGCGAGGCATCGCTCAGCAAGCGGTTGTCGTAGAGCGCGGCATCCCAGCGCGCCATGTCGTCGATCGAGGTATAGATGCCACCATCGCCAAGCACCGCGCTGGTCGTGCTCTGGTCGGTGCGTCGCCAGTGGCCGTCTGCCTCGCTGTGCCCATACGCACGGTGTGCGACCTTCGGCCCACCATCAAGGAAGGCCACGCTGTCATGCATGCCCAGCGGCCGGAAGATGCGTTGCTTCAGGAACGCCGGATAGTCCAAGCCGGAAGCCCGCTCCACCACCAGCGCCAGCAGCGCATAGCCGCTGTTGCTGTAGCGGTAGGCGGTACCCGCCGCGAAATACAGTCTGTCTTCCTTCGCCAATAAGTCGAGCACGCCGGCATCACGTATCTGGCCCCGGTAGTCGTCGCCCATCAGGTCTTCGTAATCGACCAGCCCTGACGTGTGCGTCAACACATGGCGCAAGGTGATTGCGGCAGTGGCCGGTGGCAACGATGGCAACCATTTGCTGATCGGATCATCGATGCCGAGCTTGCCGTCCTGCGCCAGCAGCAGGATCGATGCAGCCGTGAACTGCTTGCTGACGGACGCCAGGCGATAGTCGGTGGCCGGCCCGGCTTCAATCCCCTGTTCCACGTCGGCACGCCCATAGCCGCGACGCACCACGGCTTCGCCATCCTTCAGGACCAGCAACGAAGCGCCGGGAACGTCGCCGTCGTAGCGTTGCATCAGACGGTCGACCTTGGCTTGCAGCATGGTGGTTTCCGGGCGGGTGATCGGGACGTCGTACTGCAGCAGGGGCGTGGGTTCCGGCTTGAACGTGTAATGCCACCACTCCATCGGATAGTTGGCGAAACCGGCGCTTTCCATCGCAACACGCAGGCGTTGCCGGTTGTCGCGCTGGGCTTCCGTGATGCCGGGGAAGTCGGTATTCGCGCGCTCGCCGAAGAAGTCGAACGGCGTGCCCATGTCCAGCGGTTCGCAATGGGCATTCGCATCACACTGCAGCAGGCCGAGGTCAGTGGTTGCACCGCGGCTATGGCCGGACACTGAGCCGATATAAACGCCACGCAACGCGGCTTTTTCAAGGTCCGGGTAGAACTCGACCTTGGTCGCACGCGATTCGGCATCGTCGATCCACCGCATGAACGCCTGCACCGCGCGCACCGGGCGATAACAGTCGTACATGCGCAACCGCAAGCCCTGCGGTCGCAAGGAGGCCTGTACGTTGACAAGTGCCTCGGCGGCGGGACGCAACAGCAGGCAACGCGGTGCGTCGTAGCCTTCGACGATCCCGCCGGTGAAGTTGTGGGTGCCGGCATAGCGCATGTCGATGTCGACATCCGGCGCCAGCGTGCTGATATCGACCAGGCCCGCCTGCGCTTCGGTGGTAGCGGGCGACGTCATCACGGTCGGTTTCGAGGGCGCGACGGGTTCCGAAGGCACTGCCGCGCAGCCGCAGGTGGCGAGTAGTAACGCGATGACAGCCGCGCGCACGCTACTCATTGCGAGCCTGCTCACATCCGCCGACCCGGTTGAATGCCAGGTCCTCGTAGTCGGAACTGAAATCGCCATCGGGGTCGGTCTTGGCCATGCGCAGCTGCCGTGCGTCGCCCCTGCCCGACTCGCTATTGTCAGAGAAGTCCAGCCAGGCGTCGATGTCCACCGCGATATCGTCCCAATGCAGGAGGTAGCGGCCATCCAGCGTGCTGATCGTGCCGTGCATCTTCGGCGACTTCGCCGAACGCCACTCCACGCCAGTGCCGACCTTGCAGATGCGCACCTCGCCAAACCACGGATCACGCCAGGTACCCAGCCATTCCTGCATCTGATTCGCAGAGACGGGCTTGCGCTTGGCGATATCAGGCAAGGGTGGCTTGGTCCTGGATGTTGAGCTCACCTGCGCCGGTTTCGCGATCTCGTCTGCATAGCCCTCAACACCCAGCGATTTTCCAGGTGCCGTGAAGAGTTTCAGCAAGACTTCGCCAAGCACGGTGCGTGCATTGCCACCCTCGCCATTGATCATCAGCACGAAACCGGACTTGCGGTCCGGCAACAGCATCATCATCGAATACATGCCGCCCAGCGTGCCGGTGTGCGAGACCGTCCACTGGCCGTCCACATCCGCCAGGCGGAAGCCGTAGGCGTAAGCGTAGTAGTGCGTGCTGTCCCAGCGGCGGCGCTGCTGCGAAATCGGCATCGGCGTGCGCGCCTTCCACATCTCGGCGCGCTGTTTTTCGTCGAGCCATTCAAGTTGCGCAGACGTGGGCTGCAGCCAGTTGCTGGCCCATACCAGCATGTCATCCAGCGAGCAGCGGATGCCGCCAGCCGGCGCGGAAGCAATCATCGGCACCACCTCGCCGTCCTGGCGCATCGCCACATTGCCCGCCTTACCCACATAGTGCGGCTGGGCAACGCTGCCGGCATCACCCATGCGGAATTCGCCGACGCGGCACGCATTCAATGCCAATGGCTGGAACAGTTCACGACGCACCAGTTCTTCATACGATGCCCCGCCTGCAGCCGCAGCCACCTGCCCGGCAACGACATACAACAGGTTGTCGTAGGCATAACCGGCGCGGAAGCCATACGCCGGCTTGATGAATTGCAGGCCATGGACGATGTCGTCGCGGGTGAAGTTGTTGGGCTCCGGCCACAGCATCAGGTCGCCGCCGCCCTCGGGCAGACCGCTGTTGTGCACCAGCAGGTCGCTCACGGTCATGTGCGCGGTCACCCACGGGTCATGCATGGCGAATGCCGGCAGGTGCTTGATCACCGGATCGTCCCAATCCAGCTTGCCCTGCTGCACCAGCCGCGCCAGCACGCTGGCGGTCATCGCCTTGCTGTTCGATGCAATCTTGAACAGGGTCTTGCTGGTGATTTTCTCACCGGAGCCTGCAACGGTTTCGCCGTATCCACGCGCGTACACGACCTTGCCGTCTTCGATCACGCCGACTGCAATGCCCGGCAAGTGGTAGCGCGCAACCGTGGCGCGCACTGCGGCATCGACCGCCTCCGGCGTCGGACCGGCTTGCGGTTCTGCCGCCTGCAATGGCGATGCAAGTGCCATCGCGATGAGTGCGGCGAACACACCCGCAGTAACTCCAGCGCGATGCCTCATGCCTGTCTCCAATCGTTGGCCGGTTGTTCGCCGGCGATCATCTCATCGAAGGATTGCCGGCGCCGCACCACGGCGTAGCGATCACCATTCGACCAGCACCTCGGCCGGCAGCGGGCGCGAGTTGTAGCTCGATGCCATCGAGGCGCCATAGGCACCGGCACCGAGGATCGCGACCAGGTCGCCGGCATCGCAGCGCGGCAAGTCGCGACCGACCGCAAACGTGTCGCCGGTTTCGCAGACCGGGCCGACCACGTCATACGTCACCTGCGGTCGCTGTTCTCCATCTTCACCCACACGGACGATGTCATGCCACGCGTCGTAAAGACTGGGCCGCAGCAAATCGTTCATCGCTGCATCCAGCACCAGGAACCGACGCGCTTCACCGTGTTTTTCCAGCAGCACGCGACTGAGCAGGATGCCGGCCTCGGCCAGCAACCAGCGACCCGGTTCCAGCAGGATGCGGCCCTTGAAGCCAGCCAATGCATTGCGAATTTCAGCGACGTAGTCTTCGGCACTGATCGCCTGCTCGCCATGCCGGTAGCGCACGCCCAAACCGCCACCCACATCGATACTGGCGATGGCATGGCCGGCAGCGTCGAGTTCCCGCCACAGCGCGGCCATTCGCTGCAACGCCTGGCGGATCGGCTCGATGCTGAGGATCTGCGAGCCGATGTGCATGTGCAGTCCGTCGAGCCGCACGGCCGGCCAGCGCGCGTGCTTGTCGAACCACTTGCGTGCCTCATCGATCGACACGCCGAACTTGTTCTCCGACTTGCCGGTGGAAATCTTGGCGTGGGTCATGGCGTCCACGTCTGGATTGATCCGCACCGACGCGCGTGCCACCACGCCTCGTTTCGACGCCAGTGCTTGCAATGAATCAAGCTCTGCGCGGGACTCTATGTTGAAGCGGGCCACGCTGGCCTCCAGCGCCTGTTCGATTTCGCTGGCCGACTTGCCGACCCCGGAGAACACGATGCGATCCGCAGGAATGCCGGCCCGCAACGCGCGCTGCAATTCACCACCGGACACGATGTCCGCGCCCGCACCCATGTCTCCCAGCAACCTCAGGACAGCGCCGTTGCTGTTGGCCTTCACCGCATAGCAGATGCCGGCATCCAGCCCGTCAAGCGCGATTTGCAACGCGTTCAATCGGCTGCGGATGGCATCTGCCGAATACACATAAAGCGGCGTGCCTTCGTGTTGCGCGCCAGCGCCGCCAGGTCCACGTCCTCCCACGTAGTCAAGACATCACGCACATCGTCTTCCAGCATGACGCCATCCAAAAAAGAAGGCAGCCCGGGAACCGGGCCGCCCTTGGAGGAACCCGGAGAGTCAGAACCCGTAGGTCACGACCAGTTGCATGTAGCGCGGCGACTGCCAGCCCTTGGCTTCACCGAAGTGGGGTTGCATGTTTCCGGGCGTGGTTTCGTAGCGGGAATGCACGTTGACCACCGCCTGGCTGTTGAACAGGTTGTAGGCGGAGAAACGCGCTGTCAGTTCGCCAGTCGGAACCGGGATCGTCAATGTGACATTGGCGCCCACGTTGGTCACCCAAGGCATGCGACCGAATGCACCCAGCGGCGTGTACACCAGTTGCCGCGTCGTCCAGCGGAGCAGCCGGACACGCACAACCAACCCGAACCACCACCGCTGAATTCGCTGGTGCCACCGGCCGCGCGGTCATCGTTGGGTGCACGCACGCCAAATGCAGTGATGGGCCCGCCCGACGTCGCCGACATCGTGGCACCGAAGCTCCACATCTCGTTGAGCTTGTAGCTGCCGCGCAGCTTGATCTGGTGGCGATGATCGTTGAACAGGACGCCGTAGCGCTCGTTGACGGCCGGGTGGTCGAAGTACTGCACCAGATTGGTGTCGGCGTAGCCCGTGTCGGAGTTGACCGGACCTTCGACGTTGCCCTCGGACTTGGACCAGAGGTAGCTGGCATTGAATGCCCACTTGCCATCCCAGGCGCGGTCCAACTGGAATTCGACCGCCTTGTAGGTACGGCGCGGCTTCTTGTAACCCATGATGATGCCGCTGCCGGTCGCCTTGTAGCCATCCACCGAACTGTCGAAGGTCACCCAGTCATTGGTGGTCGGGCACCACAACGTGTTGGTCTCGCCCGGATTGATGATGGGCCAATCGCCCGAATACCACGGGCAGCCCTCGACATGGCTGATGCGCGCGTCTTCCACGGCGCGGGTGACCTTGCGATACGTCGCGTTGATGCCGTACGACCATGCCGGGTTGAGCGCCTGCTGGAATCCGAGGATGTACTCGTCCTGGAATACCTGCTTCAGGTCACGGGCGACTGCCGTGCGGACATCAGTGGGAGCAGGTGTGTTGCCATCGGTATTGACAGGACCAAGTTGCGGGCCGAGGTTGGGGAACAGATAGGGACTGCCAGTGACCGGGTTGGTCTTTTCGGTCCAGCCATTGAGCACGTAATAGGTGTGCTCGTCCGTGGTGCCGCCGCCGAAATAATCCGTGAGCTTGTTGGTCAACGGGATGTAGTAGCGACCCGCGTTGCCGAAGATCTTCATCGAACTGTCGCCCTTCACGTCCCAGCTGAATCCCAGGCGCGGGGAAATCATGTCGCTGAAATCCGCCTTGGCGAAGGTGGCACCCGAAGCGAGGGTGTTTTCGAACTTGTCTGCACGCACACCCAGGCTCAGGAGCAGGTTGGAGGTGACGTTCCAGTTGTCCTCGATGTAGAACGCCTGCGCCTCGGTCGAAACCGGCGCGCCGGTGATGTAGCGACGCGCATCGATGATGCGGTTCACCCCAACCGGGACGATCGCACCGTTCGGAAGCACGCTACCAGCCGTGATCGCTTGCGCCTGGTAGCTGACGCCGTCGCCCGGATACACCACGGAACTGCTCGGAATCCATGATTTCGCGATCCATGCCGAAGCGCAGCAAATGATTGCCCAGCGTCCATTCGAAATCCAGGCGAGTCGCAACACGCTCGTCATACCGACTGCTGATGCTTGACTCCGTCGGATGGCAGCCTTCTCGCGTGGTTTCCGCACCAAATGCGGAGGTGTAACTACCCGCACGGGTAACGATGCTGCAATCGGCGTCCGACGTGCTGCCGCCCAAGGCGCTGCGCTTGTTCACGCCATACATGGCCTTGGCGACGAAGTTGTCGGTCAAATGACCTGTGTAGGTGAGCGACCAATTGTTGCCGCCGGAACCTGACGTACCGACGCCGTTCAATGCTCCAACGACTTCCGTATCCCAAGCGTATTTATAGTTGCTGGTAGAGGAATCTGCCTTGTCGGAAAAGGCCAGAAACTCCACCAGGTGGTCATCATTAATGCGCCAATCGAACTTGGTACCCCAGAAGTCATTGGTGCTCTTGGTAAACCATGCTTGGGTCGTGTCGATGTCGCGCGGATCGCTTTTGCGCTTTTCGTACATCGCGAAGAAGAACAGCTTGTCTTTCACGATCGGACCGGAGGCCCAGATGTTCGCCTTGTAGAACGGACTGGCATCGCGCGTGGTGCGATTCCTGGCGGCAAGGTCGCCGTTTTCATAGTAGCGATCTTCGGCCTTCGACTCCCACGCCGCGGGTTCGAACGTGGCCTGCATCCCGCCATGGAATTCGTTGCCGCCGGAGCGGGTGACGGCATTGATGACACCACCCGTACTGCGGCCGAACTCCGCGGAATAGCCGCCGGTCTTGACCTGGAACTCTTCGTAGAAGGCGAACGGCACCGATGAGAAGCCCTGGCGGCGATACGGGTCGGTGACGTTCAGGCCATTGATGTAAGTGACGTTTTCGGCCACTGACGAACCACCAAAGCTGAGACCGCCAAACGATGCACCTGACTCGACCACGCCGGGCGCCAGCAATGCCACTGCTCCGAGGCTTTGATCGACCGGCAATCGCGCAAGCTCCTCGCGCGTGACATTGGTGGCGGACTCCGTGGAGTACACGTCCACCCGATTGACGACCCGGTCACCTTGCACCTGGACCGCAGCCAGGTTGGTCAACCCGCCGTCACTTCCAAGATTGACGGTGGTGGTGCCACCCAGCGACACACTCACCGAAACCGGAGGCACCGCTACCCGATGTGAGGCTGTAATCACCCGGTGGCAATTGGCCGATGCGGTAGCTGCCGTCGCTGTTGACCGTGGCGGTGCGGCTTGCCCCTGTCGCGCTGTTGGTGACGGTGATCACCTCTCCGGCAGTGGCACGCCCCGCGACTGCGCCGGTGACGCTCTGCGCGAACGCGGGGGCGATGGCCAGCGACGACAGGCATAGCCCCATCGCGATGCTGATGGCGGATTTGCGCAATGTGGTACGCGTGTTGCTCATGACCTCTCCCCGGTGGAATTTGATGTGTGTGGCTTCATGGTTGTGACATTCATGGCACTGGCAAAATGACTTGAAACATCGCGCACCAGACGCCTTCCCCGACGATCTGTGCAGTCAGGTCTTGTTTAGCACGCAGGCAAGGGCTGGTCAATAATTTATTCTTGGCGTATAAATTTACTGAATCAGTTATTCCGCACTGCACAATCACTTTGCCCTCTGGTCGATCCACGGCGCGACTTCGAACGCAATCAATGTAGGGATGCGACACAACATGAGCGAGCACCGCAATCACTCCAATGCATGCATGCGACCTCCGACACCGCGCATGCGCACGTTGTCGCTGGCCACCGCGCTCGCGTTATTCACGCTCGTCGCCGGCTGCACCAGCCAACCCGTGGCCAGCCCACGCGTGGAGGCCATGCCGCAAACCACACTGGGGGTGCCCGGTGTCACCGAAGCGCAGCTTGACCCGGGCTTCTGGATCCAGCGCCAACCGTCCGCAGACGCGCCGCTGCTGGACGCCGCAACAGTGGCCGCACGCAATGCGAATCTGTTTGCGCGCGATGCGTCGATGCACGACCTCGCTGCCATGCCCTCGACGCTGACCGGCACGCAGGTGCGCGGCTGGATTGAAGGCATGTCCTCAAGGCCCACGCGCACGCTTTACGACATGCAGGGCAAGATTGTGCCGGCATCCACACTGGATGCGCTGACGGCAAATCTTGCGCTGGACGCCGTTCCCGCAAGCCAATCCACCCGCTTCGGCCTGGTGGTGGCGCGCGCAACGATGCGCAGCTTCCCCACGCTGCAACGCGTGTTCTCCAGGCTGGGCGATACCGACATCAACCGCTGGCAGGAAAGCGCCGAATTCCCCGGTACGCCGGTGGTAATCGCACATGCCTCTGCGGATGGTCAGTGGCTGTTCGTGATCAGCCCGCGCTATGCCGCATGGATGCCAGCGCAGTTCGTTGCCGAAGGCTCGCGCGAACAAGTGCTGGCGTATTACACCGATGAAGCGCCGTATCGCGTGATCACCGGCGCCAAACCGCGACTGGTCTACACGCCAGACAACGCGGCGCTTTCGGAACTGCAACTGGACATGGGCACGCGCCTGCCGGACAGCGGCACCACGCGTGCCGCAACCATTCAGAGCCAGGCGCCGGCTTACCACTGGACCGTGCGCGTGCCGCAGCGGCTCGATGATGGCAGTCTGGATTTCGCACTGGGCCTGCTCCCGCGCAACGCCGACAGCCATCTGGGCCCGTTGCCGCTGACCCGCGCCAACATCATCAACCAGGCCTTCAAGTTCCTTGGCGAACGCTACGGCTGGGGCCACGACTACAACAGCCGCGACTGCAGCGGTTTCGTGTCGGAGATCTACGCCAGCATGGGCCTGATGCTGCCACGCAATACCAGTGCGCAGGCAGTCAGTCCGGTGTTCAAGCGCATCCATTTCGAAAACACCGATGGGCGCGATACGCGGATGGCCGCGATCAACACGCTGGACGTGGGCGACCTGATCTACATCCCGGGCCACGTGATGATGTACATCGGCCGCATCGGTGATACGCCCTACGTGATCCATGACACCAACGGCGGCACCGTGCTGGATGCCAATGGCGTGCCAAAATCCCTCAAACTCAACGGCGTCTCCGTGACGGCACTGCATTTCGATGCTGACACCGACTACATCGACCGCATCACCAATATCGTGCGCGTGGTCCAGACCCCGTGAGCGGCACCCAATCAGCCGTACCAGATGAGCCTCAGAAAATGAGCCTTGCCCCGTTGATCCGCATCCCATCGAGCCGCAGTCCATGAAAATCACCGAAATCCGCTTCGGCATGCTGCGGGTCCCGCTGAAGACCGCCTTCAAGACCGCACTTCGCACCGTGGAACAGGTCGAGGACGTGGTGGTGATGGTGCATACCGACACCGGCCACGTCGGCTACGGCAGCGCACCCGCCACCGCCGTCATCACCGGCGACACCCATGGCTCGATCATGGATGCCGTACGCCATTACATCGCGCCGCGCGTGATCGGCCAGGACATCGCCGACCTCAACCGGATCACCCATCTGGTGCAGTCCACCATGGAGAAAAACACCAGCGCCAAGGCCGCCGTGGAGATCGCGGTCTACGACCTCTGGGGCCAGCTGTACGGCGCGCCGCTGTACCAGTTGCTCGGCGGTGGCGATCCGGTGATCACCACCGACATCACCATCAGTGTCGACTACATCGACAAGATGGTGGCCGACTCGATGGCGGCGGTGGAACGCGGCTTCGAATCCCTGAAAATCAAGGTCGGCAAGGACATCGGCGTCGACATCGAGCGCACGAAAGCAATCCATGCCGCGGTCGAAGGTCGCGCCCTGCTCCGGCTTGATGCCAACCAGGGCTGGACCCCGAAGCAGGCGGTGTATGCCCTGCAGACGCTGGAAGACGCGGGCGTGAAACTCGAACTGGTCGAACAACCGGTCAAGGCGCATGACCTGGAAGGCCTGCGTTACGTGACCGAACGCGTGCACACGCCGGTGATGGCGGACGAAAGCGTGTTCGGGCCGATGGAAGTGATCGAACTGATCCGCATGCGCGCCGCCGACATCGTCAACATCAAGCTGATGAAGACCGGCGGCATTTCCAACGCGGTGCGCATTGCCGACATCTGCGGGCTGTACGGCGTGGATTGCATGATCGGCTGCATGCTGGAATCCAGCATTGGCGTGGCCGCGGCGGTACATCTGGCGGTGGCGAAGTCGGACGTGATCAGCAAGGTGGACCTGGACGGTCCGTCGCTGTGCATGTTCGATCCGGTTGCCGGCGGCGTCATCTTCAACGAATCCGAAATCAGCGTGACCGATGCACCCGGGCTTGGGCATCCGCGGCATCGACGGCCTGATGCCGCTCGCCGAACGCGCCGCCTGAGGCCTGGCGATGTCGGCACTGGTCAAGATCCGCTCCGAGCGCGACAGGATGTCGGCGATCGAACGACGCATCGCCGACTTCGTACTCGACAACGCGCACCTGCTGCGCGATTACTCCTCGCAACAACTGGCCGATGCGGTTGGTATCAGCCAGTCCAGCGTGGTCAAGTTCTGCCAGAAGCTCGGCTTCAAGGGCTATCCGGACCTCAAGCTGTCGATCAGCGAAGCCCTGATCCGCACCGATAACGGCCATGGCGGGACGCCAGCAAAGGCAACCGGTGCCAGCACGCTGGATGTGTCGGGCCAGGACCTCTGGCACTGCAAGACACAGGCGGAAGAAGCGACGCGGTTGATCAATCCGCCCAAGTCCCTGGTTGCCGCGGCGGAGGCGATCGGCAGTGCGCGAACTGTCTTCATCATCGGACTTGGCGAGGACGACATCCATGCACGCTCGTTCGCGCTGCGGCTGGCGTTGCTGGGCATCCTGACCGTGCACAACTTCGATCCTGCGCACATGACCGCCAGCCTGTCGGCGGCATCAGCGGGCGACGTCCTGCTGATGTTCTCGGAACACGGCATGCAACCGGCGCTGTGCCAGTTGGGCCGGTACTTCCGCGAACAGCAGGGCCGCGTGGTGACCATCACCCGGCACAGTTCCAACGCGCTGCGTGCGCACGCCGACGTGCCGCTGCTGGTATCCGCGCATGACGAGCGACCGCACATCGAACCGTTGCTTTATCACTCCGCACTGAAGCATTTGCTGGACCGCGTCTTCATCCAGCTTTGCGATGCCGATGGCGAGCGTCGGGCCCGCCTGCAGGAAACAATGGCGCGCATCCAGCCCCTGCTCGAATCCTGACGGATGACCACGGCAGGCCGCTCGTGCATGATTGCCGCCAGTTTCGCAACACCTTTCCGGAGCCACATCACCATGCCGATCCGCCGGACCGCAACGTTGCTGTTGCCACTCTTGCTGGCCACCGCCTGCACGCATTTGCCATCCAACACTACGAGTAATGCGACGGGCCACTGGAACGATGCCGGCCAAATGGTGCTGGTCACCACCGCCGACTGGGACAGCACCACCGGCGAGCTGCGCCGATATGAGCGCGACGGCAAAGGCTGGAAGCAAATCGGCGATGCCAGCGACATCGTGGTCGGGCGCACCGGAACCGCTTGGGGTATTGGCCTGAATGCCGAGCACGGAGAAGGCCCAGTCAAACGCGAGGGCGATGGCAAGGCACCCGCCGGCGTGTTCTCGATCGGACCCGCGTTCGGTTATGCGGACAGCGCGCGTACCGGCCTGGACTACAAGGCGATGGGACAGAACGACTGGTGCATCGACGTGCCAGATTCGCCTTTCTACAACCAGATCATCGACCGTAGCGTGGTCAAGGCGCCACTGCTGGACCAGTCCAGCGAACCGATGCGCCGCGACATCCATGCCGATGGCGACCAGCGCTATCGCGAAGGCTTCGTGATCGAGCACAACGCCGCCAATACGCGCAACGCCGGCAGCTGCATCTTCGCCCACCTGTGGAGCCGCGCCAGGCAGCACCACCGCGGGCTGCACCGCGATGGCAGCCGGCCAGCATGGACGCGCTGCTGGCGTGGCTGGACGAGAAGCGCAAGCCGGTGTTCGTGCAACTTCCGCAAGCGCAATACATGCAACTGCGCACCGAATGGAATCTACCGCACGTCATCAATATGGAACACGCACGATGAGCCAGACCAAACGCGTCATGGCCGGCCTGGTCGCCGGCATCGTGCTCGGCATCCTGCTGGCCTGGCAATCACCGGATCTCGGCTTGCAGATTGCCGGCATCGTCGAACCATTCGGCAAGCTATGGCTGAATGCCTTGCAGATGACCGTGGTACCGCTGGTGTTTGCGCTGGTCGTTGTAGGTATCAACCAAGCCAGCGATGCCGCCCACTCCGGTCGCGTCGCGCGCAGCGCCATCATCACCTTCATCGTCCTGCTGACCGCGGCCGCAGTAATGACGGCCGTGCTCGCACCGCTCGTGCTTTCGATGATCCAGCCGGATCCGGCAGTTGCTGCGGCAATCGGTGGGCACATCGTCGAGCAGCCGCAGGTCGGTGGTGGCTGGGCCAATTCGCTGATCGCCATCATCCCCAGCAATGCGATTGCTGCAGCGGCTGCCAGCGCGATGTTGCCTTTGGTGACGTTCGCACTGTTTTTCGGCTTCGCCCTGACCCGAATCGACGAAGCCCCGCGCGCGCAGGTGATCGGCTTCATGAAAGCCATCAGCGACACCATGATCGTGATCGTGCACTGGGTGCTGTGGGCGGCGCCGGTGGGCATTTTCGCACTGGTGTTCGCACTGACTGCGCGCGCCGGCCTGGGCATGCTGCAGGCACTGGGCATCTACATCCTGCTGGAGTGCGCGCTGTACGTGCTTGCCATCGCGCTGCTGATCGGCGTGGCGGTGACCTTCGGACGTCAACCCGTCGGCCATTTCATGTCCGGGACTGGTCCCGGTGCAGGCCGTGGCGGCAAGCACCCAGTCATCGCTGGCCACACTGCCGGCGATGCTGGACAGCGCGCAGAACAAGCTTGGCTACCCGGCCCGCGTATCCGGCCTGGTCTTGCCGATGGCGGTGTCGTTGTTCCGCATCACCTCGCCCATCCAGTACATCGCGACTGCCAGTTTCATTGCGTGGGCACTTGGCGTCGACCTGACGTTTGCGCAACTGGCCACTGGCGTCGCGCTGTCCGTCCTGGTCAGCATGGGCTCGGTCGGCTTGCCCGGGCAGGCGATCTTCCTGGCCACGAACCTGCCGATCACCCAGGCCATGGGCCTGCCGATCGCGCCACTGGCGGTGCTGATGGCAGTCGATGCAATCCCGGACGTGCTGGCGACCGTCGGAAATGTCACCGCCGACATGACTGCGACAGCGGTGGTGGCTACACGAAATGTGGACGCCAAGACCGAAGCGATCTGACGCCATTGCCACCGAGCACAGTGCGACCTGTTGCGAAGCAGTAGTTGCATGCGAAATCGCCCCTTGACAGCCTTCGCTGCACTGCAGCACAGTGCAGCCATGCACATTCGCACGATCGCCACTACGACCATTACCACCGGTACCAGCCCGGTGCGGTCGGTCATGCGCGGATAAAACATCCAACCACGGCCCCGCACCTCGACTGAGGCGGGCCGATCCAAGCGCCTTCCACAGTTGCGATGCGAGGCCTCTTCCGGAGGCTCGATGGACGCACCACCGTTTCAGCACGTTCCCCAGGATTCGCTCGCCAGCGTCGCGCGCGTGGCCTGCCGCGTGCACAAGTTCGGCGGTAGCTCGCTGGCCGACGCTGGCCGCATCGGCCATGTCGCCGACCTGATGCTGGCCGCGGACGAGCCCAGGCACGCGGTCGTGGTATCGGCCATGCATGGTGTCACCGATGCATTGATTGCGATTGGCGATGCGGCCGCGCACGGCGGCGACTGGCAACCTGCACTCGACAACCTGCACACGCGCCACCTCGAAGCCGCCGAAGCGCTGCTTGACGACAGCCACGCCACGCGGCGATGGCTGGATCTGCAGTTCGAGCAGCTTGGCGAAGTGCTGCGCGCGATCGCCCTGCTGCGGCAGTCGGGTCATGCCGCGCTGGCACGCATCCATGGCATGGGCGAAGTGTTGTCGTCGCACCTGCTGCATGCCTGCCTGCGCGAACGCGGTGGCGACTACGCACGACTGGATGCGCGCGAGGTCCTGCGCGTGCGCCACGGCGAGCTCGGCGCGATCGTCGATTGGGACACCAGCGCAGCGCGCCTGGCCGAATGGCGCACGTCGCATCCGCAACCGCGCGTGGTGGTGACGGGCTTTGTCGCCAGTGATGCAGACGGGCAACCCACCGTGCTCGGCCGCAATGGCAGCGATTTTTCCGCCGCGATCTTCGCCTCATTGTTCGATGCCGATGAAGTGCATCTGTGGAGCGATGTCGATGGCGTGCTTTCGGCCGATCCACGGCTGGTGCCGGAAGCTGTCTCGCTGCCGGCATTGAGCTACGAGGAAGCCTGCGAACTGGCCTACTTCGGGGCCAAGGTGATCCACCCGCAGACCATGACCCCGGCGATGGCGCGCGGCCTGCCATTGCTGATGCGCAATACCTTCAACCCCGGGTTCGCCGGTACCCGCATCGACGCGAAAGGCGGTACCGACGGCGATGCCAGTGGCCCGGTGAAAGGGCTCACCCTGAACGCCGCGCTGGCCATGGTCAGCCTGGAAGGCGCCGGCCTGATCGGCGTGCCCGGCACCGCCGAACGCGTGTTCGCGGCCCTGCATGCCGCGCGGATTTCGGTGGTCATGATTTCGCAGGGATCCTCGGAACATTCGATCTGCACCGTGGTGCGCGAGCCCGATGCCATGCGTGCACATGACGTGTTGCTGGACGCCTTCGCGCGCGAACTGGCCAGTGGCCAGGTGCAGGGCGTGCAGGTCGTCGAAGGCATCTGCGTGCTGGCCGCAGTCGGCGACCGCATGGCCGGCACACCCGGCGTCGCTGCGCAGTTGTTCGGCGCGCTGGCACGGGCACGGGTGAACATCCGTGCGATTGCGCAGGGGGCATCGGAACGCAATATCTCCGTTGCGATTGCCGCCAGCGAGGCCACCCGCGCGCTGCGCGCAGCGCACGCGGCGTTCTGGCTGTCGCCGCAGACCATGGCACTGGCAGTGATCGGCCCGGGCAATGTCGGTGCCGCCCTGCTCGACCAGTTGCAGGCCGCGCTGCCGCGGCTGCGCCGCGATGCCAACCTCGACCTGCGCCTGCGTGCGCTGGCGACCAGCAGCAAGACCTGGCACTGCGAATACCGCGGCAGCGAGGACTGGCGCGTGCGCATGCAGGCCGAACCCATCGCCACCGACCTGTCTGCGCTCGGCACGCACCTGCTCGACACCCACATGCCGCACGCCGTCATCGTCGACTGCAGCGCCAGCAATGCGGTGGCCGAGCACTACCCGGCATGGCTGGCCGCCGGCATCCACGTCATCACGCCCAACAAGCAGGCCGGCGCCGGCCCGCTGGAACGCTACGGCGCGATCCGCGAAGCGCGTGCACACGGCGGCGCGCGTTTCCGCTACGAGGCCACGGTCGGCGCAGGCCTGCCGGTGATCTCCACCCTGCGCGACCTGCTGGATACCGGCGATGAGCTGATCGCGATTGACGGCATCCTCTCCGGCACGCTGGCATGGCTGTTCAACAGGTTCGACGGCAGCAAGCCGTTCTCCGAACTGGTGCGCGAGGCGCATGCACTGGGCTATACCGAACCCGATCCGCGCGACGATCTGTCGGGCATGGACGTGGCGCGCAAGCTGGTCATCCTGGCGCGCGAAGCTGGCCTGTCGTTGTCGCTGGCCGACGTGCAAGTGGAAAGCCTGGTGCCGGATGCACTGCGTGATGCCGACCGCGACGCCTTCATGGCCGGACTGGCGGCGCTGGATGCGCCGATGCAGACCGCCCTGGATACAGCACGTGCCAAGGGCTGCGTGTTGCGCTACGTCGCGCGGCTGGAAGCCGATGGCGCTGCCAAGGTTGCGTTGCAGGAACTGCCGAACGACCATGCCTTCGCCCATCTGCGACTGACAGACAACTGCGTGCAATTCACCACACATCGCTATCGTGACAACCCGCTGGTCGTGCAAGGCCCAGGCGCAGGACCGGAAGTCACCGCCGCCGGCGTGTTCTCGGACTTGCTGCGTCTGGCATCAAGCCTGGGGGCACGCTTGTGAATGCCGAAAACCGAATGGTCGCTCGCGCCTTCTCGCCAAGCTCGGTCGGCAATATCGGCGTTGGCTTCGACATCATCGGCCACAGCATCGCCGGCATCGGCGACATCGCCACCGTGCGCCGCATCGATGAACCAACCGTTCGCATCACAGCGATACGCGGCACGGTGACCGACCTGCCGCTGGAGGCCGAACGCAACACCGCCGGTGCGGCACTGATCTCGCTGCGGGCGGCGCTGGAACTGCCGTTCGGATTCGAGATCGAACTCGACAAAGGGCATTCCCCTGGGATCAGGGCTTGGTGGCTCTGCTGCCTCATGCGTCGCCGCACTGGTCGCCGCGAATGCCTTGCTGGACACGCCGCTGGATGTGCACGCGCTGTATCCGCACGCACTGGCCGGCGAAGCAGTCGCCAGCGGCGGCCTGCATGGTGACAACGTCGGCCCGATGCTGCTCGGAGGACTGGTGCTGGCCACTGCGGAACGCATGATCCGCATCGACGTGCCTGGTGCATGGCATTGCGTGGTCGTGCATCCGCACGCCGTGCTGGAAACGCGACGCGCGCGCGAAGCACTTTCCGGTTCGTATGCGCTACGCGAATTCGTGGCGCAGAGCGCGCAGCTGGCGCAGGTGTTGCTGGGTTGCGAACGCGGCGATGCAGCGCTGGTCCGCGCGGGCTTGGAAGATCTGCTGGTGGAGCCGCGTCGTGCGCCACTGATCGCCGGATTCGCCGCCGTGAAGAACGCTGCGCTGGACTGCCGGCGCGATGGGTGCCAGCATTTCCGGCGCGGGTCCCAGCGTGTTCGCCTGGTGCGAGGATCGCGACGCTGCCGAACGCGCTGGCGCGTCGATGGCCGCTGCGTTCGCTGCAGCAGGTTTTGCCAGCGACGTGCACGTCAGCCCGATTGCTGGCCCAGCCGCGAGTGTTCTCGCATGAACCATGCCGTCCTGAAAATGGTCAGCACGCGCGGCATCGCGCCTGCCGTAAACATCAGTAGCGCGATTGCCGCCGGTCCCGCGCCCGATGGCGGGCTGTACATGCCCGAATCGTTTCCGACATTTGCAACGGACGACTTCGCAGCCGACACCACCCTGGTCGATGTCGCTTATCGGTTGCTGCAGCCGTTCTTCGCGGGCGATGCCCTCGAAGCGTCGCTGCAAGACATCTGCCGCACCGCGTTCGCGGTCGAACCGCCGTTGCGCCCATTCGGCTCGACGTGACGACTACATCCTGGAATTGTTCCACGGCGCCACCGCCGCGTTCAAGGACTACGGTGCGGGCTTTCTGGGCGCCTGCCTGTCCGCGCTGCCGCAGGGCAACAAGCCACTCACCATAGTGGTCGCGACTTCTGGGGACACCGGCGCGGCCGTCGGCGCGGCCTTCCACGGCAAGCCGGGTGTACGCGTCGCGATCCTGTATCCGGATGGTCGCGTCTCGCCAAGACAGGCGCACCAGCTTGGGCTGCTTCGGCGACAACGTGCGCGCGTTTCGGGTCGATGGCAGTTTCGATGACTGCCAGCGCTTGGCCAAGGACGTGCTGGGCGATGCCGGCTTCCGTCACGAAGTACCACTCGGTTCCGCCAACAGCATCAGCATCGGCCGCCTGTTGCCACAGATGGCCTACTACGCATACGCGTCACTTCAGCATTGGCGCTCCACCGGTCGCCAATTGAATGTCGTGGTGCCCACCGGCAACCTTGGCAACGCAGTCGCCTGCCTGCTGGCAAGGCACTGCGGCCTGCCGATCGGCGACATGGTGCTGGCCAACAACGCCAACGACGGCTTGACGCGCTTCTTCGCCGGGCAGGATTACCAACCACTCCCCACGATTGCCACGCTGGCCAATGCGATGGATGTCGGCGCACCGAACAATTTCGAACGCCTGCAGTGGCTGTATCCGGACGTTGCCACCCTGCGTGCGGCTGTCAGCGCCGACACCGTCAGCGATGCCGACATCCGCGCAACCATTATCGATGCCCACACACGGTTCGGCGAAACCATCTGCCCACACACCGCCTGCGCGCTCGCCGTCCTGCAACGCCTGCGCGAACGCGGCGCCGAGGACGATTGGTGCGTGGTGGCCACCGCGCATCCGGCCAAGTTCCCGGAAGTTGTCGAACCGCTGATCGGCGGTGAGGTGTCGTTGCCGGATGCGCTGGCTGCGATGCTCGAGCGCGACAGCCATGCGGAGCCATTGGCCGATGATGCTATCGAACTACGCCTGCGTTTGCGCGATTGGTGATTTCAATGTCGCAGGCAAAAAGAAACCCGCCGAAGCGGGTTTCTGGAAAATGCTGTCTGGGGCAATTTCAGTCTCTGAGTCAAAAACTGGACCACGGCGTACGCCGGGATGACGGCAAAAAAGCAACGACGCAGTCACACAGGAATAAAACGAATGCAACCCGACTTCTGGCACCAACGCTGGGCCGACAACCAGATCGGTTTTCATCAACCCGCGCCCACCACCTTGTTGCTCAAGCATTGGCCAACGCTAGGTGTGCCAGCCGGCGCAACGGTATTCGTGCCCTTGTGTGGCAAGTCACTGGACATGACATGGCTGGCAGCGCAGGGACATCAGGTGCTGGGTGTCGAGTTGTCTCAGCTCGCGGTAGAGCAGTTTTTTGCAGAGCACGGCCTGCAGCCGGAGATCCACGAATCCCGCTACGGCACGCATTACCGCGCCGGCGGCATCGAGATCATCCAAGGCGATGCATTCGGATTGGACGCGGAGGTGCTTGCCGATTGCACGGCTGTTTTCGACCGCGCCGCGATGATCGCGCTGCCCCCGCCGATGCGTGCACGGTATGCGGCCGAGGTGTATGCACGCCTGCCCACCGGCTGCCAAGGATTGCTGATCACGCTTGAGTATCCGCAAGCGGAGCGCGAGGGCCCACCGTTCGCCATCAGTGAAAGCGAAGTGCGCGAACAATATGCGCCGTCATGGCAGGTCGAACTGTTCGATCGCAGGCCAATTCCAGCCGGCCATCCCGGGTTTGTCAGTGGCGCGAGTCGTTTGGATACGTCTGTGTACGGACTGCAACGCCGCTGAACGACGCCTGCGCGATGGTTGATCCAGATCAAGATATGCCGGCCGGCTGCTGCATAAGCTGCGGCCATGGAGTTGCAACCACTTACCTTCAGCGCTGACCTGTTGCGCCGGCACGACCGGCCGGGGCCGCGCTATACCTCTTATCCAACCGCGCCGCAGTTCAGCAGCAGCTTTGGCGAGCAGGCACTGCGCGATGTCGCGCTGGCCAGCAATGGCGATCCGATCCCGCGCCGGTTGTCGCTGTACGTGCACGT
The DNA here is from genome assembly GCA_963714905.1 of uncultured Gammaproteobacteria bacterium. Classification (GTDB taxonomy): domain Bacteria; phylum Pseudomonadota; class Gammaproteobacteria; order Xanthomonadales; family Xanthomonadaceae; genus Thermomonas. Next base: position 461,337 of record CAVQPZ010000006.1, on the reverse strand, counting down.
GCCGTTCTGCAACAGCCCCTGTTTCTACTGCGGCTGCAACCGAATCATCACCCGCGATACTGCGCGTGGCGAAGCCTACCTGGTGCGGCTGTATCGCGAGATCGCACTGGCCGCCTCACTGTTCGACCGCGACCGCGAGGTGATCCAGCTGCATTTCGGCGGCGGCACCCCGAACTTCCTGACACCTGCGCAACTGCACGACGTGGTGGATACGCTGCGAAGCCATTTCCGCTTCTCCGATTCCGAAGAACGCGACATCTCGATCGAGCTGGATCCGCGCTTCGTCAATGCCAGCGACATCGCCGGATTGGCCCGTGCCGGCTTCAACCGTGCCAGTTTCGGCGTGCAGGATTTCGATCCGGAGGTGCAGGTCGCGGTCAATCGCATCCAGTCGGTGGAGGAAACCCGCGCCGTGGTCGACGCCTGCCGCGCCAATGGCTTCAAGTCGGTCAACGTCGACCTGATCTATGGCTTGCCGAAGCAGAATCTCGAGGGCTTCGCGCGCACGCTCGACATCGTTGCCGACATGCGCCCTGACCGGGTCGCGGTGTACGGCTATGCGCACATGCCGCAGCTGTTCAAGGCGCAGCGCCAGCTCAATGCATTCGACCTGCCCGATGCCGAGACCCGGTTGGGCCTGTTGCAGCTGGCGATCGAACGCCTGACTGCCGCCGGCTACCTTTACATCGGCATGGATCATTTCGCACTGCCCGACGACGAACTGGCCCTGGCGCAGGCGCGCGGCAGCCTGCATCGCAACTTCATGGGCTACACGACGCACGCCGACAGCGACCTGGTGGGGCTCGGGGTGAGCGCGATCAGCCATATCGGCGACAGCTTCAGCCAGAACCCGCGCGATCTTCTGAGTTGGCAGGCCGCGCTGGATGACGGCCACCTGCCCGTGTTCCGAGGCATGCGCCTGGACGAAGACGACCAGCTGCGCGCCGACCTGATCCAGCAATTGATGTGTCAGGGCGAAATCCCGATGCGGTCGCTGGAACGCCGCCATGGCATCGATTTCAGCGACTATTTCGCCGATGCACTGGCCAAATTGCAGCCATTGGTGGACGACGGACTGGCCCGCATCGAAGCAGATCGCATCACGGTGACCTCGCGCGGCAGGCTGCTGTTGCGTAACATTGCGATGTGCTTCGACCGATACCTCGACCAACCCGTCACCAATGCCCAGCCGCGCTTTTCACGCGCGATCTGAGCCGTGCCCGGCGTATCCCGGCTAAATCGAGTCCCGCCTGATGGGTGACTTGAGCAAATTGCCGTTCCCGCGGCAAAGCCCGTGCACCTTGGCCGATGACGGCGATGATCTGAATTTCTGCACGACCTGTGCGTTCTCGCAGGCCTGCATGAACGAAGGCATGGACAAGGCCGCGCTGATGGACCTGCACGTGTTGGTGGAGCACGTCGGCCCACTGCATGCAGGCGAACACATCTTTCGCGAAGGCGATTCGTTCGAGGCAATCGCAGCGGTGCGCGCCGGCACGGTCAAGACTTATGTGCTGGATCGCGATGGCCACGAACACGTGCTTGGCTTCCACTTGCCCGGCGAGGTGATCGGCCTGAACGCGATCGACGGCGATACCTATCCTTGCAATGCGGTGGCGCTGGACACCGTGATGCTGTGCCGGTTCTCGTTTCCGAAGATCGCGATGCTGGCCAGCCGTCTGCCCGGCCTGCAGAAGCAGTTGTTCCGCCTGCTCAGCCGCGACATCGGCCGCGCCGCACTGCTTGCCGGCGACTGGTCGGCCGACCAGCGCATGGCGGCATTCCTGATCGGCCTTTCACGGCGTTTGGCCGCACGCGGTTTTTCCGCGAACCGCTTCGCGCTGAACATGGCTCGCACCGACATCGCCAATTACCTGCGGCTGGCGCCGGAAACCGTCAGCAGGGTGTTGCGCAGGTTCCAGCAGGAAGGCTGGCTGCAGGTGGATCGACGCGATGTCGAACTGCTGGACCGCACGACCATCGAAGCGCTGGCTGCACCCATCCTGCGCGACTGAAGTTTCTCGCCTGAGTCGCGACCACATCCCGCCTCCAAAAGCGCGCCGAAATTCATTCCATCCCGACTTGACCTGCATCAGGGTTGATGTGCACATGCAGCATCAAGATGCCTGCGACAAATGGAGATGGTGCATGGGCAGCACGAAAAAACTCTGGTCGGGCTTGCTGGTTTTATTGACGCTTTCGTTCAGCGTATTGCTGTGGGCAGGCACCGAAATCTTCCGCGCTGCACCGCCCATGCCGGAAAAAGTGCTGGCCGAAGATGGCAGCGTGGTCTTCACCAGCGCCGACATCGAGACCGGCCGGCAAGTATGGCAATCCATCGGCGGCATGCAGCTGGGCTCGATCTGGGGCCACGGCGGTTACGTGGCGCCCGACTGGAGCGCGGACTGGCTGCATCGCGAAGCCACTGGCGTGCTCGACATCTGGGCGCGCCGCGATGGAGGCATGATTACCTACGCCGACCTCCCAGAAGCCGAGCAGGGTGCCTTGCGTGCCCGCCTGCAGGCGATGATGCGGGCCAATACCTACGATGCAAAAACGAGCACGATCACCCTGACCCAGGATCGCGTGGCATCGCTGTCCAACGTCGCCGCACATTACGAAAGCCTGTTCGGCAATGACCCGACCACGCTGGCGCTGCGCGATGCGTATGCGATGAAGCAGGACACGGTGGACACGATGGAGCACCGGCGCGCACTGACCGCGTTCTTCTGGTGGACCGCATGGGCAGCCACCACCGAGCGTGCAAGTGACGGCGATACCATGGCCCCGGGCAAGGGCGGCATCGCCAGCAAGAAGGTGACCTACACCAACAACTGGCCAAGCGAGCCGTTGGTGGGCAACACGCCGCCACCTGCGTTGTGGGTGTGGTCGTCCTTCAGCGTGCTGTTCCTGATTGCCGGTATCGCCATCCTGGGTTGGCACCATGCCGTGACCCATGCGCGCGGTGAAGCGCCACACCAGATCCCGGTGCGTGACCCGTTCGCGACGCTGAAAATTACCCCGTCGATGCGCGCGGTGGCGAAGTATTTCTGGGTCGTGCTTGCGCTGTTCCTGGTGCAGATCCTGCTTGGTGCAATCACCGCGCACTATCAGATCGAAGGCCAGAAGGCCTATGGCTTCGCGCTTTCCGAAATCCTGCCGTATTCGCTGTCACGCACCTGGCATACCCAGCTTGCGGTGCTGTGGATCGCGGTGGCATGGCTTGGCACCGGCCTGTACATCGCGCCGGCGCTATCCGGGCATGAACCGAAGTTCCAGCGGCTCGGTGTGAATTTCCTGTTCGTGTCGCTGCTGATCATCGTGATCGGCTCGTTCACCGGGCAATGGCTGGCGGTGATGCAGAAACTCGGCCTGGACAACAACTTCTGGTTCGGCCACCAGGGCTGGGAATACGCCGACATGGGTCGTTTCTGGCAGTGGTACCTGTTCATCGGCCTGCTGCTGTGGGTGACCCTGGTGGGGCGTGCACTGTGGCCTGTACTGCGCGGACCGGCGAGTGCCTCGCGTTCGATCATCGCCTTGTTGTTTGCATCAACTGCTGCGATCGGCCTGTTCTTCGGCGCTGCGCTGATGTGGGGCGAACACACCCATATCTCCGAGGTCGAATACTGGCGCTGGTGGCTGGTTCACCTGTGGGTGGAAGGTTTCTTCGAAGTGTTTGCGACCGCAGTGATGGCGTTGATCTTCAGTCGCCTTGGCCTGATCAAGACAACGACCGCCGCAGCTGCAGTGCTGTTCGCCACCATCGTGTTCATGGCTGGTGGCGTGCTGGGCACCCTGCACCACCTGTATTTCGTCGGTACGCCGATTGCGGTTGTAGCGCTGGGTGCGAGCTTCAGTGCGCTGGAAGTGGTGCCGCTGGCGTATATCGGGTTCGAGGCATACCACACGTGGAAGCTGGGCAAGTCGGTGCCGTGGATGGCGCGTTACCGCTGGCCGGTGATGTTCTTCATCGCGGTGTCGTTCTGGAACCTGGTAGGTGCGGGCCTGTTCGGCTTCCTGATCAACCCGCCGCTGTCGCTGTACTACATGCAGGGCCTGAACCTGACGCCGCTGCATGGCCACACCGCGTTGTTCGGCGTGTACGGAATGCTGGGCATCGCGCTGACGTTGTTCTGCCTGCGCGGGTTGCGTGGACAGATGATCTGGGACACACGTGCACTCAAGGTGTCGTTCTGGGCGTTGAATATCGGCCTGTCGTTGATGGCCCTGCTCACCCTCCTGCCGATTGGCTTGATGCAACTGCTGGCCGCGCTTGAGCATGGCTACTGGTATGCGCGCTCGGCCGAGTTCATGCAGCGGCCCATCATCGAACTGCTGGTGTGGATGCGCGTTCCGGGCGACACCATCTTCAGTGTCGGTGCGTTTGCCCTGTGCTGGTTCGTGCTGCGACTGTGGATCGCGCCGCGTCGCGCAGCTCTGGAAGAAGACGAGTCCGAAATCAGTCACTAGTTCAGGAAAGTGATGCCGGAATTGAACTGGTTGCCGGGCAGGGCTTACCAAAACGCCGAGCCCGGTTTCCGGACTCCACGCATTGAGCCAAACGCTGCAGCTGCTAGGGTATCGACCGGGAATAACGGGGAACATCATGCTGACTTGGGTCAAGCGCATCCTGCTTGCGTTGCTGGTGCTGGTGGTTCTTTCATTCGTGGCCATCTGGTGGTTGTTGCGTGGCAGCTTGCCAGAGCTCAACGGCAAGCTTTCGCTTGACGGACTATCCGCTCCCGTCACCTTGCAGCGCGATGCGCTGGGCGTAGTGACGATCGACGCGGCCAACGAGGCCGATGCCATCCGCGCGCTCGGCTACGTGCACGCGCAGGAACGCTATTTCGAAATGGACCTGATGCGCCGCAGCGCAGCCGGCGAGTTGGCTGAACTGTTTGGATCGGCAGCGCTCGACGTGGACAAACAGCACCGCGTGCACCGGTTGCGCGTGCGGGCGATACGCGATTTCGATGCGATCACAGGCGACAAGCACACACTGCTGCAGGCTTATACCGACGGCATCAATGCCGGCCTGTCAGATCTCGATGTGCGGCCATGGCCCTACCTCGTGTTGCGTCAGCAACCCCGACAGTGGTTGCCTGTGGACGCCATGCTGGCCGGTGACGCGATGTACTTCGACCTTCAGGGCTCAGGCGCGACCAACACGCGCGAACTGGCACTGTGGCGAATCCGGCAGCACGTACCCCCGGCGTTATTCGGATTATTGACACGAGACGGCACGGCATGGGATGCGCCACTGATGGGACAACCGCGAAACGAAGCGGTGCTGCCGACCGCGGACGAGCTCGACCTGCGCAAGCTGCCGATGCCATCCGTTGCGAACGCTGCAGACCCGCCCGCGAAACCTGCGGTCGGCAGCAATAATTTCGCCGTATCCGGCGCGCACACCGACGACGGTCGCGCAATCCTGGCCGACGACATGCACCTGGGCCTGCGTGCACCCAACATCTGGTTCCGGGCGCGCCTGCGCTACGCTGATGCACGTGCGCCGGGCGGCAAGGTCGATATCGCCGGATTCACCCTGCCCGGCGTGCCCGGCGTGATCGTGGGCAGCAATGGGCACGTGGCCTGGGGGTTCACCAACAGCTATGTCGACTCCGCTGACTGGATGCGGGTGAGGCCATGTACCGGCGACACGCGTGCGCCGACCGGCTGCGCGCCCGTGGAGACGCATCGCGAAACGATCCGTGTGGCGGGTGCCGAGGCCACGACACTCGAAGTGCGTGAAGTTTCCTGGGGGCCGATCCTGCATGACGAACCGGATGGCAGCGCATTGGCGCTGCGTTGGGTCGCGCACCTGCCGAACTCGATGAACTTCGGCCTCGCTGATTTCACCATTGCCGCCGATTTGCAGCAATTGATGGAGATTGCGGATCGGACGGCGATGCCCAGCCAGAACCTTCTCGCCGTCGACAAGCACGGCAGGATTTCATGGCGACTGCTCGGCGCGCTGGCTGGCCGGACTGAACCCTGCTCGGCACAGACCCTGATCGAAATGGCAGCAAGCGTGCAAACACAGCCATCGGCAACACGCACCTTGGAGCAAGCGCCGGACGACAGCCCGCCTTCCACAAGCGGACCGCCCAAGCCATGCAGTCCATGGAGCGCAGTTACCAATCGCGCGCCGGTCGACATGGATCCCGCCAGCGGTCGCCTCTGGAGCGCCAATAACCGCACCCTGGATGGTGCAGAACTGGATCGCATCGGTGACGCCGGCTACGCGCTCGGCGCGCGCGCAAGACAGATCCGCGACGACCTGTACGCGAAAGACCGCTTCAGTGAACGCGACCTGCTGGCGATCCAGCTCGACGACCGCGCCCTGTTCCTGCAACGCTGGTGGACGCAGCTGCAGGACACTGCCAAGCGCACCGATTCGCCGGCATTGCAGGCATTGGCGAACGCTGCGAGCACCCGGCCCGAACGCGCCAGCGTCGATTCGGCCAGCTATCGGCTGCTGCGCGGCTGGCGCATCAACGTCCTCTCCCGTATCGAAGACGGCCTGACGGCACCTGCAAAGGCGGCCCTGGGCAAGGACGTCAGCATACCCAGGATTTCCCAGCTCGAAGGCCTGGCCTGGCCATTACTGACGCAACGCCCGGCACACTTGCTGCCCCGTCGTTATGCGGCCTGTGGACTACCGAAGCAAGCGTCCCCGGACTTCTGTCAGAAGTTGCGCGGCTGGGATGCATTGCTGGAGGATGCGGCGCACGAAACCGGCGTCCACTTCGCCGAAACGGGCCCGTTGCAGCAAAGGACCTGGGGCGAGCGGAACACCGCGCGCATCTGCCACCCGCTGGCGGCAGCAATCCCCCTGATCGGCAAGCGCTGGCTATGCATGGCGCCGGACCAGCTGCCTGGCGATAGTGACATGCCGCTCGTCGCCGGTCCGGACTTTGGTGCCAGCGAACGCATGGTGGTCTCGCCAGGCCACGAAGCTGACGGCATCATCCACATGCCAGGCGGCCAGAGCGGCAACCCGCTGTCACCGTTCTGGGGCGCAGGCCACGATGACTGGGTACATGGACGTGCGACGCCGTTCCTGCCGGGGAAGACCGAATACAGCCTCAAGTTGACGCCCAGATGATCGCGAGGCCTGTGTAGAAACACTCCGACATCCCCGACCATGCCGGGGGTTTGCCGTTGTGGGAACCTGATCTGGATCAATGCCGGCGCATCACTCCGGCCTGAGAATGATTCGCATGAACACGACACCGCGTCCACTTCCATCAAAACCCCGTGCTTCGGTGCAACAGCTTGCGAGTGCGCCGCACCGACTGATGTTCTTCATCGGCGCCAGCAACCTGTTGCTGGCGATGTTGTGGTGGGCGGCATGGCTGGTCTCGACCCGATGGCAGCTGTTCACGCTCAACCAGCCTTCGCCGTATGCCGGCTGGCTGCATGGTTTCGTGATGCAGTACCAGATGCTGCCCAGCTTCATGTTCGGCTTCCTGCTGACCACCTTCCCGCGCTGGATGGGCCTGCCGGACATCCCGCGCTGGCGCTACCTGCCGGTCGGCATCGGCATGTTCGGCGGGCAACTTGCGACCTTGCTCGGCGCGATGGGCTTCGACGCCGGCATGGTGGTTGGCTACTGGATGACGTTGGCGGGCTGGATCGCCGGCCTGGCCACGCTGGCGCCGCACCTGTGGCGCGAGCGCGGCACGACATGGCATGCACGTTCATGCATCGCAGCCCTGAGCCTGGGGCTACTCGGGCTGTTGGCCTGGGGTGCGGTGCTGCTGGGCGCATCCCCGATCTTCGCGTTCGCCACCATCAAGATCGGCACCTTCGGTCTGGTGCTCCCGATCTACGTGACGGTGGCACATCGCATGTTCCCGTTCTTCGCCGGCAACGTGGTGCCGGGCTACAAACCGTGGCGGCCGATGTGGCTGCTGGGCGTGTTCTGGGCACTGTGCCTGGTGCACCTGGGACTGGAACTGGTGCACGGGTATGGCCTGCTGTGGCTGGCTGACCTGCCGTTGCTCGCACTCACCGCGACCATGGCGTGGCGCTGGTGGCCGCGCGGACCCAAGCCGGGAATCCTGAGCGTGCTGTTCCTCGCCCTGAGCTGGCTACCGATCGCTTTCGCCCTGTATGCCGCGCAGAGTCTGGCCTATGCCGCCACCGGCATCTACTGGCTGGGTCGGGCACCGGCACACGCACTGTTCATCGGCTTCTTCGCCAGTGCACTGGTGGCAATGGTCACCCGCGTCACCCAGGGCCATTCCGGGCGGCCCATGCAGATGCCGGCCGCAGCGTGGTTCGCCTTCATCGGCCTGCAAGTCGTCACGGTGATGCGCGTCGTTGCCGAGGTCGTGCCGGACAACCTGGCCTGGCAAGCCGCTGCCGCACTTGGCTGGCTGGTCGCGTTCGCACCCTGGGTGCTGCGCATCGGCCGCATCTACCTGTCGCCGCGTGCCGACGGCAAGCCCGGCTGAATCCGTCGTAGCCAGGGCATGTTTCGATGATCGAGTTCTACGCACAGATCAAGTGGGTCCACATCATGGCGGTGCTGTGCAGCGGCTCGCTGTTCCTGCTGCGGGGGCTGCTGGTGCAGGCCGGCAAGCCCGGCATCGCGATGGCCGCGCCCGTGCGCTACCTGAGCTACACCATCGATACCACCCTGCTCACCGCCGCGCTGATGCTGCTGACCATCCTGCCAGGCGCACTGTTCGCCAATGGCTGGCTCACGACCAAACTCGTGCTGCTCGTGGCTTATGTGGCATTGGGCACATTCGCACTCAAGCGTGGCCGAACACCACGCACGCGCACAATCTGTTTCCTGGCCGCACTGGCCACCTACGTGGCGATGTACGGCATCGCGCGCATGCATTCCCCGTTCGGCTGGTTACTCTTGCTGCGATGACGACCCCCACCACCAACCCCGAGCAGACCGAAGGACGCACGTGGGTCAATGGCGCGCTTGCGCAACTGAAGCGCGAAGCCGCGCGCTCGGCCGACACCCATCTGCTGCATGTCGAACTGCCCGCGTATCCCGGGTATCGCCTTTTATTTCAAGGACGAGTCGGCGCATCCCGTCGGGCAGCCTGAAGCACCGGCTTGCGCGCTCGCTGTTCCTGTATGCGTTGTGCAATGGCCGCCTGCGCGAAGGACAAGCCGTGGTGGACGCGTCGTCGGGCAGCACGGCGATTTCCGAAGCCTGGTTCGCGCGGATGCTCGGGTTGACCTTCACCGCGGTGATGCCGGCAGTGCACCGCGCCGCGCAGGATTCGCGACGTGCAGGCGCTCGGTGGCTGCTGCGACCTGGTCGAGGATGCCGGCACCGTGCATGCACGTGCTGCCGAACATGCGCGTTGGGGTGCATGCCACCTGGACCAGTTCGGCCTGGCCGAACGCGCCACAGACTGGCGCGGCAACAACAACATCGCCGAATCGATCATCGGCCAGCTGGCGCTGGAACCACGCAAGGTGCCGACCTGGATCGTGTGCGGCGCCGGCACCGGCAGCACCTCGGCGACCATTGGCCGCTACCTGCGCTATCGCGGCCTGGACACGCGACTGTGCGTGGCCGAGCCCACCGGCGCCGCATTCGCAAACGGCTGGCAAACGCGGAACCGCAGCGTGTTGGCCAGCCAACCGACGCTGATCGAGGGAATCGGCCGGTCTTGCGTGGAACCGGGCTTCATTTTCGAAGTGGTCGATGCGGTGGAACAGGTCGACGATGCCGACTCGATCGCTGCGGCGTGGCTGCTGGAAGACCTGCTGGGCTGCCGCTATGGCGGGTCAGTCTGGCACCAACTTCGCCGCATGCCTGCGGCTGGCCGCCGCCATGCGCGAGCGCGGCGAAACCGGCAGCATCGTGACCCTGCTGTGCGACCGTGGCGAGCGCTACCGGCGAAACCCTGTTCGACCCTGCCTGGCTGGCGGAGAGGGGTGTGAATCCTTCCGCAGCGCTTAAAGCGGTGCGCGCGAGTATCGGCTGCGTCTGAAGACGCAGGCCCCTTGATTCGTCTGCCCGGCACACGTCTTTTGCCCGTCATCCCGGCGAACGCCGGGATGACGGGTCGGAGCCCGCAGGCGAACTAGCCGCCGCAGCCGCCGCAGCAGTTGGAAGGCAGCTGCATGACCAGCAAGCCATTGACCTCCTGGCCAGTGCTGCCGATCGCGGTGGTCAGGTCGGCGGCGCTCATCGCCGCATTGACGCGCAATGCACCGGTAGCGGGGTCGATGTCGACCAGAGCCGCCGGGTCGATGGCGTAAATGGCATCGGTAATGGCTGCCATGTCTACCGCAGCAGACAGGCCGTCAACGTGGAATTCCATTGCGTGATCCTTGAAGTTGATGCCGGCTCGGCATCGCCTGGCCATGATCGTGATCACGGCACCGGGTCGCATTGATCCCGATCAAGCGCCCGCCACCGTGATGTGCGACGTCACTTCGCGCTGGCCCACTCCAGTTGCAGCCAGATCTTGGTGGTATCGCGCGCAAAGTGGTCGGCGCGGTAGTCGGCGACCTTCAGCAATGCCTGCAGGCGCGTGGCAAGCGGGAATCCCAGAGAAGCATTCCACTCGCTGCCATAGTGGCCCATGCCCGCCAATGCGGTATCGGCGCGGTAATCGTGCCAAGCCAGTGCCCACGCAAAGCGGCCATCGCGGACGTGGCCGAATTTCCCGCTGGCGGACAAGTAGCGGTCGTTCAAGCCACCGGCCGGCGTTGCAAGGAAGATATCGGCCGCACCATTGAACGCATGCAGCGTGGCCAGCGGCGACTGCAAGGCGTGGCTGCCATTGCCACCCAGGTGTTCCCAACCAGCCTTGAAGGTGTTGCCGCTGACGGTGTAGGCAGGCTCCAGCAGCCAGTACCCATGCGCAAAATTCTGCGGGTTGTTGCCGTATTCGACCTGGTGTGCAGCTTCGGCGGTCCAGCCCCAGCCATTGCCGTCCTGCAGCCGGTCACCGGTCCAGCGCAGGCCGTAGGTCGCCGTGGATGCCGTTGCAACATCCTGGTCACGGTGCAGATATGCATAGCCCACCAGCTGTTGCTTGCCGTGTTTCCAGGCAGCATTGAACAAGTGGGTATCCAGATCGCGTTCGCGTGCCAAGCGGTTGAGCGCGTCGTCACCACTGACCCGATGCACGCGGTCCAGCCAGTTGTAGCGCAAGCTGACGCCAGCCGCAGGTTTGTATTCCAGTGCCAGCGCATCGAAGGTCTGTTCGTTCTGGCGCCAGCCGACATTGCCGACCCATCGCTGGTTGTCGATCGGGATGCGCTGGCGCCCGATCTTCGCCGCGCCCTTGGCACCGCTCCAGCCGATCCACGCCTGATTGAGTTCCGCGCCGTTGGGGTCAACGACCCCGGGATAGCTGATTTGACCATTGGCACCGCTGTTGTAATGGTTGCCAGAACTGGCGACACCCTCACCTTCCAGCAAGGCCGACCAGCCGTCGGCAAACGTGAACTTCAGGCCTGCACGCAGGCGCAGGGTGCCGGCATTGGCATCACGCGTGAATGCGGCATCGTCCACCTGCTCATGGCGCAGGCGCACGTTCCAGGTCGGATCGACCGTGACCGGACCGATGGCAGGTTGAGTGGCCGGTTGCGAACCCGATTGCGCAATACCAACAAGCGGCAGGCAGCTCAGGCAAAGCAACGCAGGAATACGCGAAATCGCAGCCATTGCGGTGTGCCTTGGTGATAATGCGCACAGCATCTGCGCCTGCCGCTTGGCGCGTGTTGAGCCAGATCAAGTAACGACTGTTTTGTGCGGGTGCTGCACGCCCGATCAGCGGCCTATGTGGCCCGACTTGATCCGGGTCAAGGCCGGCACTGGCCACACGCCCGATCCTGCCGACTGCCGTCGCGACCAGACCAACGCCCCCATGCAATCCTCCCCTGCACCCAAGCGCAGCCGCCACGCGCTGGACGCCTGTTTCCTCGGTCCCTATGGCGAAAACGACGCACTTCTGGAAAAACTCGTCGTCGAATTCCTGCGCGACCACGTCTATTGGCGACGCAATTTCCATCCCGAGGATCCACCCGCGATCCCTACTCATGCCCATCACGATCCCGGCTACCAGGATTTCGAGGCACGTCTGCGCCGCGAACTGCACCAGCTGTCTGCGTCGCTGAAGAAATCGGTGCCTTTCCACAGCCCGCGCTACATGGGTCACATGGTGTCGGACCTGCTGATCCCCGGACTGGCGGCGCAGATCCTGACCCTGCCGTACAACCCCAACAACGTCAGCGAAGACGCAGCGCCTGTCACCGTCGACCTGGAAGTCCAGGTCGGCCTGCAACTGGCGCGGATGCTGGGCTATCCGCACGATCCGGAACAACCGGATTGTGCGTTCGGTCATCTGACCTCCGGCGGCACCCTGGCCAACTACCAGGCGCTGCGGCTGGCGCTGGCCTTGAAGGCATTTCCGGTCGCACTGCGTGCCGCGGGCGTGCCCGACATCGAGCTGCCCGCCGATGATTGGGCGGCCTTCAACCTGGCGCCACATGCCGGCATCGACCTGCTCGACCGCTGGCAGGCATGGCTTGCCCTGCAACCGGTCGCGGCCCGCCGACGCTGGACTGCGCAAGTCGAGTCGCAGCGACTGGAACATCGCGGCATCGCCGACTTCTTCGCCGCGCATCCGCAACTGAAGGTGCCACACGTACTGGCGCCAATCACCGCGCACTACTCCTGGAGCAAGGGGCTGAAGCTGCTTGGACTGGGGCGCAAGCAGCTGCAATTGCTTCCCGAACGCGGGATGCGCCTGGACCTGGATGCCTTGCAGGACACACTGGAAACTTGTGAGCGCGACCGCCAACCGGTGCTGCTTGCGGTGGCGGTGCTGGGCACCACCGAATACGGCACCATCGACCCGGTCGATGGCGTGGTCGATGCGCGCGATCGGTTCGCTGCGCGTGGGTTCGGCTTTGGCGTGCATGTGGACGGTGCATGGGGCGGCTATCTCGCCACCCTGTTCCGCAACGAAGACGGCAGCCTGCGTACACGCGACGAAGTGGGCGCGGGCTTCGGCATGTTCCCGTCCACCGAAGTGCATGCGGCATTCGGCGCGCTGGCGCGCACGGATTCGGTGACGGTGGATCCGCACAAGCTCGGCTACCTGCCTTATGGCTCGGGCGCCTTCATCTGCCGTGACCACCGCGCAACTGCACTACTGGGCGAAGCGGCGGACTACGTGTTCCACGACGCGACACCGGCCAATTACCTGGCACGCTACCGCAGCCTGGGCCAGTTCATACCAGAAGGCTCCAAGCCTGGCGCCGCCGCCGCCGCCGCGTATGTAACCCACAAGGTGTTACCGCTGGATCATGCTGGACTTGGCCGCTTGCAGGCGCAGACGATTGTCGCCACCGAAGCATTCGATACGCGTGCGCGACAGTTCGCCGGTGAAGTGACTGGGCTATGCCGGGTGGTGGTGCCATTCACGCCTGACAGCAATCTGGTCTGCCTGGCGCTCAACCCGACCGGTAACCGTGACCTGGGCCGTGCCAACGCCTTCGTCCGGCGCCTGCACGATGAGTTACGCAGCGATCCGCGCCAGCCGGTGCAAAGTCGCGAGTTCTTCGGCTCGGTCACCACGCTACGGCCCGAAGTCCTGGGCGATACCGAGATGCAGCGCATCCTGCTTGCACTGGACATCGATCCGGCGACACTCGGTGGCGACAATGACGACCGCCTGATGATCCTGCGGCATACCCTGATGAACCCATACCTGCAGGATCGCGAGAACGGCATAAGCTACATCGACCTGTATTTCAAATATCTCGCTCGACGCATGCAGGCGCTCTTGACCTAGCAGGCGGGCCGGGCAGCACGCCATGACCATCCATCGACTGCCCATCGACTGCCTAACACCATGAACGGCCTGTCCACGACGGAGGCCACGCAACGGCTGGCGCGTGACGGTCCCAACGCGCAACCGCAGCCGGATCAGCGGCACTGGCCACGGATCCTGGCCAGCGTGCTGCGCGAGCCGATGCTGCTGCTGCTCATCGGCGCCTGCGTGCTCTACCTGAGTGTCGGCGAACCTCGCGATGCTGCGACGCTGGGGCTTTCCGTGCTGCTGGTTGTTGGATTGACGCTCTACCAGGAACTCCGCGCCGAGAATGCCTTGCAGGCGCTGCGTGACCTCAGTACTCCGTGGGCTATCGCGTGGCGAGATGGCGAGCCGCAGCGCGTGCCGGCAACCTCGCTGGTGGTTGGCGACGTGGTGCAAGTCACCGAAGGGGATCGCGTGCCGGCCGACGCCAGGCTGCTGGACAGCAGCGACCTGCATGTCGACGAATCGCTGCTGACCGGCGAATCCGTTCCCGTGGCACGCGCGTCCGGTGCTGGCGATGAAGCCACGCGCATCCACGCCGGGACGCTGGTGGTGCGCGGCCAGGCTCTGGCGGAGGTGACCGCAACCGGATCCGGCACCGAGATGGGCCGCATTGGCGCCAGCCTTGGCGCGCTGAGCAGGGAGGCCACACCGCTGCAGCACGAGATTCGGCGCCTGGTGCTGTGGTTCACGGCAGCCAGCATCGCATCTTGCGCATTGGTGTTCGGGTTGTATCTCTGGCTTCGTGGTGGCTGGCTGGATGCACTGCTGGCCGGCATCACCCTGGCGATGACCACCATCCCGGAGGAGTTCCCCGTCGTACTCACGGTGTTCCTGGCGTTGGGTGCCTGGCGAATGGCGCGCCTGCGCGTGTTGGTGCGGCGCCCGCCAGCGATCGAAGCGCTTGGATCGGTCACTGTCTTGTGCACCGACAAGACCGGCACGCTCACCGAAAACCGGATGGCACTGACGCAGCTGCTGACCGAAGGCGGAAAACCGCGCGCGCCCTACGACGAGCTTGACAGCGACAACGTGTCGCTGCTCCGGTGTGCGGCGCTGGCCAGCGATGCGGATGGCTTCGACCCGATGGACCGCGCAGTGCATGTCGTCGCATCGGCGCGACCGGCGGATTGCTCCGGAGAGAAATTGGAATACCTCAAGCACTATCCGGTGACGCCGGCCCTCCCGGCCTACGCAACCGCCTGGCGTCGCAAGGATCAGCCCGGTCTGCTGCTCACCTGCAAGGGTGCGCCGGAAGCGGTTGCGACACTGTGCAAGCTGGAAGGAGAAGACCGCACACGGGTCCTGGCGCATGCAGCGACGATGGCTGCGGAGGGACTGCGCGTGCTTGCGGCGGCCGATGCGCAAACGACGAATGCGAATGCGCCTGACAGCCTTGAGGAACAATCGTTCACTTGGCGGGGACTGCTGGGCTTCGCCGATCCGCTGCGTGCAGAAGTGCCGACTGCGGTCGCCGAAGCCCGCGCGGCGGGTGTGCGGGTAGTGCTGATGACCGGCGATCACATCGAAACCGCACGCGCGATTGCCATCGCCGCCGGGATTTCCGATCACCCTGAAGTGACACTCGGCGCCACCCTCGAAAAACTGGATGCCGATGGGCTGCGGGCACTGATGGTGGGCACGGATGTGTTCGCACGGGTGCGCCCCGAACACAAGCTGCGCCTGGTGCAGGCGTTACGCGATGCGGGCGAAGTGGTGGCCATGACTGGCGACGGCGTCAACGATGCGCCGGCGTTGATGGCCGCCCATGTCGGCGTGGCGATGGGTGGACGCGGCACCGACGTCGCTCGCGAGGCGGCATCCATCGTGCTGCTCGATGACGACTTCGCCTCGGTCGTGCGCGCAATCAGGATGGGACGCACGATCTACGCCAACCTTGAGCGCGCAGCCCGGTATATCGTCGCGGTGCACGTGCCGATCGCCTGCCTGGCGCTGCTGCCGCTGGTGCTGGGGACGCCCCTGATCCTGCTGCCACTGCACGTGGTGTTCCTCGAGATGGTCATCGACCCTGCATGCTCCATCGTGCTCGAGCGCGAGCCAGCCGCACCGGACCTGATGCGCCACCCGCCGCGGCCAGCAGGCACCCCGTTGCTCGCATTGAGAATGGTCGCGGGGAGCCTGCTGCTCGGCGCAACGGCATTCGCACTGGTGCTGCTGGTTTACCTGGCTGCGTCGCGCGCGACATTGCCGGCACCGCAGATCGCAGCGCTGACGTTCGCGTCGCTCGTGGCGTGCAATGTGGCGTTGGTGCATTGGCACTTGGCCCCTTCGCAAATCAGCATCGCGCGCCCCACCAATATCGCCTTCTGGATCACGCTGATCATTGCACTCGCCCTGCTGGCATGCCTGACACTGCTTCCAGCGCCGGCGCAATGGTTCGGTTTCGTCCCGGTGTCGCTGCCGGCTTTGTTTGCGGCGGTGGCCGCACCGGCGCTTGCGCTGGCGGCAGTCCACTGGATCTTCCGTCGCCTGCGGAAAGTACGTGCGCCCGTCCAGATTCGAATGGGATCTCAAGAAGCCGGCAACTGACTCAAGTCACCCTGCGAAACTACAAAGCAGGGCCTGTCGAGCCTGAAACCTCATATTCTTGCTGCAATGCCGCACGCCACCTACGGCACGCGGATCTGATCTGGATCAATGCCGACCTCGCACTTGAGCGCGAGAATCCGGATGATGGCGGTCGGCATGGGTTGTCATGCCATCCGCCTCCAGGAGGTCGCAAACAATGTCCCTGCATGATTTTTCCAGCCTGTTGCAGGCCGCGCGCTCCCAACCGGAACCGCAACGCCTGCTGTTCGTGTTCGCCAATGCAGAACTCCCTCGCGATGCGAGCGCCGAGGAAATCGCGCGCTTCGAGCGCGGCGAAGGTGGCACGCTGGCACCTGCATTGTGCGTGGACAAGGCACCCGAAGAGGTCCACGACTTCGCCGGCCTGGTTGAAGAATCAAGCTTGACCGGCATCGACTGGGACATCATGTTCGTGGCGGCGATGTCCGGCCGCGGTGGCCATCCGCCCAACAGCGACGAAGCCGTGCAGCCGCTGCAATTGATGGTGGAAGCAATCAAGGGCGGGCGGATCAGCGAATTCCTTGCCGTGGATCGCCACGGTGACCTGGTCCAGCTGGAGCGGCAATAATGCCGCGCATGCAACATCGTTACTCTGACGGTGCACTTTCCGTCACCGACCATTCACTTCCTTGGAGCTCGCCATGACCGCACCGCCACTGCCTGTCGAACCACGTGGCCACACCCGGTTGTGGGTGGTGTTCTGGCTGTATGGCGTGCTTGCCAGCCATGTCATGTTCGGCACGATCCTGCACCTGTACCGCCAGGTCAGCACGCCGGTAGTGGGGATGATGCTTGCCGGTTTCCTGGTCTACACGGCCTGGATCATGCACACGATCTGGGTGGATGCACTGAACGTCCGCAATGAGTTATGGGGCTACCTGGCTCGTTGGCTCACCGTCGCCTGGGCGCTGAATGCGGTCATGGTTGCGCTGTTCCTGCTGCTGGGACACATGGGCAAGATCATCCTGCCGATTTCGATCTGATCGGCACCCGGCACCGGGACGCCATGCCGCCAGCAACCGACATGGAATTGCCTCCGGTGCGAATGCCCGGACTGGCGGGCCTGTCGCCTGCGTATTTCGCGATGGTGATGTCCACCGGGATCATCTCCATCGCCGCGCACCGGCTGGGGTTCGAAGCCTTGGCGCAAGCGTTGTACCTGATCAACTTCGTGTTCTATGTTGCGGTGTGGGCGCTGTTCGGGCTGCGCCTGCTGTGGTACCCGAAGGCGATGCTGGATGACATCGTCGATCACCTGCGTGCGCCGGGCTACTTCACCAGTGTTGCGGCCACCAGCGTGCTTGGCAGCCAATGCCTGTTGCTGGGCAATAACCTGCGCCTGGCATTGGTGCTGTGGTGGTTGGCGATCGGGCTATGGGTCATCCTGACCTACACCATTTTCACCATCTTCACGGTCAAGCGCAGCAAGCCGCGACTTCAGCGCGGCATCAATGGCGGCTGGCTGCTGGCTGTGGTCGCGACCCAATCCCTCGCGGTGCTGGGCGCATTGCTGGCTGCCAGAATCGGGCAGCCTTCGAAACTGGAGCTGAATTTCTTCGCACTGTCGATGTGGCTATGGGGCGGGATGCTCTACATCTGGATGATGTCGCTGATCTTCTATCGCTACACCTTCTTCACCTTCGAGCCTGGCGACCTGTCGCCGCCGTACTGGATCAACATGGGCGCAATGGCGATCTCCACCCTTGCCGGCTCGCTGCTGATCGTCAACGTCGAACACGCGCCGTTCCTGCTGTCCCTGCAACCCTTCATCAAGGGTTTCACCGTGTTCTATTGGGCCACCGGCACGTGGTGGATCCCGATGCTGCTGTTGCTGGGAATCTGGCGCCATGTCTATCGCCGGTTCCCGCTACGCTACGACCCGTTGTATTGGGGCGCAGTATTCCCGCTTGGCATGTATGCAGCGGCCACCCACGCCATGTTGAGAGCGCTGGAGTTCGACTTCCTGAGCTGGGTGCCGGGTGTGTTCCTGGTGCTTGCCCTGGCGGCATGGCTGGCCACGCTTTCGGGCATGCTGCATGGGATCTGGAAACTCCACCGACCCGGACACATCGCCTCGTGATGGTATCAGTCCCTCACCACACGGCACCGGCATTGGCGGGCGTGCGCCACGCGATCGACGCCGTCGACGATGCCCTGCTGGCCTTGCTTGCGGGCCGTGGCGCGCTGGTCCGGCGTGCCGCCAGGCTCAAACGCCTGACCGGGCAGTCTGGACGCGACAAGGCGAGAGAAGCTGCGATCCATGCCCGTGCACGGCGGCTGGCGCGGCATCTGGGGCTTGCCGATGCCACCGCGCAGCGCCTGATCGAACTGGCCATCGCCGATGCCTGCCGGCAACAAGGGCTGGCAGATGATCTGGATCAACGACAGCCGTCCGCTCAAGGCGGCATGCTCACCACCAGCATGAGCACTTCCCACGCATCCCACGCCACATCGTCCGGCAGCCAGAGGCTGCTGCGCTTGCTGCCGCCACCTGCCCGGCTGGCCCCCTTGTTGCGGCTGGTGCCGGAACAGGTGCGCGGGCAGCTGCTGGAGCGGGCGATGGCGCGGGTGCTGGCGGAACCGCTGGCGACCGGCGAGCTTGAATTCATGCAGGGACGCCGGCTGGGCATCGAAGTCACCGACCTCGACTTGCGCTGGGTGATCCTGTGCCACGACAACCGGCTGGTGGTTTGCTCGGAGCCCGCCGAAGCCAGCGTGCGCGGCACCACCACCGACTTGCTGCTGCTGGCCAGTCGTCTGGAAGATGCCGACAGCCTGTTCTTCCAGCGCCGCCTGATCCTGACCGGGGATACCGAACTCGGCCTGACCATACGCAACCTGCTGGAGCGCCTGCCATGGGAGTCGGTGCCACTGGGCCTGCGCATCGCGCTGAACCGTGGCGCCAGGCTGGCGCGAGCGGCACGTGCCGCCTACCATGATGATCAAGCCTGACCCGAACCTCGCGACACCCATGATCGAATCCCCCCTGCCGGCAACGCCACGATGGCGACCTAGCCTTGAACAGGAATACGCCGGACTGGCGGACACGCTGGCGCAGGTGATGCCGTGCCTGGAAGTGCCGCTGCACCTGCCATGGATCGATGCGATCCGGCAGCTGAAGCAGCAGCGCGGCGCGGTGATCATGGCGCACAGCTACCAGTCGCCGGAGATCTTCCACGGCGTGGCCGATGTCACCGGCGACTCGCTGGCATTGGCACAGGCGGCGGCCACCTGCGACAGCGACCTGATCGTCCTGTGCGGCGTCCACTTCATGGCCGAAAGTGCCAAGATCCTGGCGCCGGACAAGACCGTGCTGATCCCGGACCTGGAGGCAGGCTGCTCTCTGGCGTCCTCGATCACCGGCGCAGACGTGCGGGCATTGCGCGAACGCCACCCGGGCGTGCCGGTGGTCAGCTACGTCAACACCTCGGCCGAAGTGAAGGCTGAATCCGATGCCTGCTGCACGTCCGCCAACGCCGTGCAGATGGTCGAGGCGATGGGCGCGAACAAGGTCATCTTCCTGCCCGATCGCTACCTCGGCAGCTGGGTAGCCACCCAGACCAAAGTCGAACTGGTGTTGTGGCACGGCACCTGCGAGGTGCACGAGAAGTTCACCGCGATGGAAGCACGGCATACCCGCGAGCGCTTCGATGCAAGGATCGTCGCGCATCCGGAATGTGCACCGGACGTGCTGGCCGAGGCCGATTTCGTCGGATCAACATCGGCGATGGGCAAGTGGCTGGAAAAGGAACAACCACGGCGGGTGGCGATGATCACCGAATGCTCGATGGCCGACAACCTGCGCAACCAGTTTCCGCAGATCGAATTCATCAAGCCCTGCAACCTGTGTCCGTACATGAAGCGGATCACCTTGCCGAATATCCATGCCTGCCTGCGTGACCTGAAACACGAAGTGGAAGTCGCATCGGACGTGGCCGCGCGCGCGCGCGCCGCGCTCGAGCGGATGCTGGCCGTAGGCCGCCGCGAACGCATCTGATGGTGCACGAAGGTCCGGTGATCGTGGTCGGCAGCGGCCTTGCCGGGCTGTGCACGGCGTTGGCAGTGGCGCCCAGGCCGGTGCTGCTGCTCAGTCGTGGCCTGAATGCCGTCGGCAGCGCCAGCATGCTTGCGCAGGGTGGTATCGCGGCTGCGATCGATCCCGGCGACACCATCGAGGCCCATGTCGCCGACACCCTGCGCGCCGGCGCATGGCACAACGACGCTCATTGCGTGCAACTGTTGGCCGCGGCCGCCCCGGCCAGCATCCGCTGGCTGCAATTGCAGGGCGCGGTATTCGACCAGGATGGCGACAGGCTGCAACTCGGCCGCGAAGGCGGCCACGGGGTTGCGCGCATCGTGCATGCCGGCGGCGATGCCACTGGACTGCGCGTCACCACTGCGCTGGCGGCAGCCGTCGCTGCGGCGACGCATGCCGAATGGCGCAGTGATGTCGAGGTCGATGGCCTCGTGCTGCACGATGGGCGGATCGCGGGCGTGCAGGTGGACATCGGCGGACGCAGCGAGACGCTACCCGGATCGGACGTGGTTCTGGCGACGGGCGGCATCGGCGCATTGTTCCCGTCCACCACCAACCCACCGGGCGCCAATGGCGCTGGCCTGGCCCTGGCGCTTGCCGCTGGCGCGACACCGCGCGACCTGGAATTCGTGCAGTTCCATCCAACTGCGCTGGACGTTGGCGCAGGCTCGCTGCCGCTGGTCACCGAAGCCTTGCGCGGCGCAGGGGCACGCTTGCGCGATGGTGCAGGCCGACTGGTGATGGCCGCTGCGCACCCGCTGGGCGATCTGGCGCCGCGCGACATCGTGGCCCGCCGTGTCTGGCAGGCACGGCGCGAAACCGGCGCTGTCACCCTGGACGCACGCGGGCTGGCAATCGACTGGGAGCGCGCGTTCCCGACGGTACTGGCCGCCTGCCTGCAACATGGCATCGACCCGCGCTCGATGCCGATTCCGGTCACCGCAGCGGCGCATTTCCACATGGGCGGCGTGCGCACCGACGACATCGGGCGCACCAGCATCGCCGGACTGCACGCAGTGGGCGAGGTCGCCTGCAATGGCGTCCACGGCGCCAACCGGCTGGCCAGCAATTCGCTGCTGGAGTGCGTGATGTTCGGCCGTCGCCTGGGCGCGTACCTGCGCAAGCAACACTCGGCTTCGCCGCACGCGAGCAATGGAAGCACAACCGCATTTGAGCTGGTTACCCGCGGACCTGGCCTGGACCACGAAGCCCTGCAATTGCTGCGCGACACGATGGGCCAAGCGGCTGGCCCGATCCGCACGGGACAGGGTCTGCGCGAGGCCAGCGAAACCCTGGCGCCACTGGTGCGGCTCGGCTGGCAAGCGCGACTGGCGCAGGAACTGCTGGCTTGTGCCTGCCGGCGCAAGCAAAGTCTCGGTGCGCACTGGCGCGCGGACGCTACGCTAAGGCCATCGTCCACCTCGCCAGCGGCGGATAGATAACTAGATTCTGGCATGTCTGGGGTCCAGGCGGCAGCTTCAGCTGACGGATGACATGCGCTCAGGCCGGTGTTTCATCCATGCGCATGCCAGCCTCGCCAAACCAGTAACCGTTGCGGGCACCAATACGCGAAGGAATTTCACGTGTGCGGCGCATCGCATCGAACCGCATCACGACCTCCTGCATGCCTTCCGCTTGCGGATACAGGCGCAGCATGTCCACCCCCAGCGTGCACAGTTGCTCCCATTCGGGTGCGAGGTCGGTCACTTCCTCGCCCTGCACCTGGATGCCGTTGATGCGCAGGAACGGCCTGCCTTCGCGGGTCGCCAGTGGCATGCCGTCGGGATAATCGATGCAGCGGAACCCGCACTGATCCTTGGGCACGTCCAGTGCGCGCGCGGTGAAACAGCGCGCCGAGAACGACAAAGGCAACCGGCCCCAGGCGATCACCTCGAGTTCGGGCATCGTCCCACCCTCTTCGACCAGTGCATCGCGCAATTCGGATATCAGCGCATGGCCCTGTTCGACGCCGGGCACCCAGCGCCGCAGGCCATCCTCGACCAGCATTGCCAGTGCACGCTGGTTGTAGACATTGAGCGTTGGCCCGGCCACGAACGGCAACTTCGCGCTACGGCACAACTGCACCGCGGACAGGTCATTGGCCTCGATCCAGAACCTGCCGTGGGCGACCAGCCGCGCCAGAACACCGAGTTCCGATTCGGCCTCGATCAAAGACAGGCTGGACAGCACCACATCCTTGCCGGTGTCGGCAATCTCGTCGGCAAGTTCGATCCACTCGCGGGTGCCGACCTCACGGCGCTTGCTGCACACGGTTTCGCCTAGATAAATCGTGTCGACCGGCCAATGCATCGCCTCGCGGTAGAACGCAAGCGTGCGCTCGCGCGGCCAGAAATACTGCAGGGGACCAAGACTGAGTTTCATCGGATCAATGCCAGGCACGGTGATAGGGACCCAGGGTGGTCTGGTGGCCTTCGGACTGCGCCGCGAGCGTGCGTTGCCCTTCCGCGTCCGGTGTCCAGCCATCGGGGTGATCGCGGTAGCGGTCCAGCGCCGCGCGCCAGGTCTTTGTCACGGCGCCCACATAGGCAATCCCGCGTTGCCGGCCCTCGATCTTCAGCGCCGCCACGCCGGCCTGTGCCAGCCGCGGGATCAGCTCGATGGTGTTGAGACTGGTCGGTTCCTCGAGCGCATGGAAGATCTCGCCACCGACCTCGAAACGACCCTTGCAGACGGTGGGATAGCCGGCGGGCTCGACGGGATCGAACTTGTCGATCAGCACATCGTTGAGACGAACGCTGCGACGGCCGTCCTCGTGTTCATCCCAGCGCACGAACTTCGCCGGCGAACACACGCCGTGCCGGTTCGGCGAGGCGCCAGTGACATAACTGGAGAGCTGGCAACGACCTTCGACCATGATGCACAGGCTGCCGAACGCAAACACTTCCAGCGGGATCGGCGCACGCTCGCACAGGCGCTCGACCTGCTGGATCGACAGCACCCGCGGCAACACCGCACGGGAAATGCCGAATCGTTCGTAGGCATAGCGCAATGCCGGCTCGGTGGTTGCCGAACCCTGCACCGACAGGTGCCGCGGCAGCGTCGGATGGGTATGCGCGGCGTAATCGAGCACCGCCATCTCGGCGGCGATGATCGCATCGCAACCAAACTCCGCAGCACGATCCACCGCCGCATACCACTGCGGCAGGCGCACGCTGTCCGGGTACGTGTTCAGTGCCAGGTAGACCTTGGCACCGCGTGCGTGGGCGAATGCAATGCCGGCTTTCAGCTCATCGTCGTTGAAGTTCAGGCCGGGGAAGGCACGCGCATTGGTCTGGTCACGGAACCCCGCATACACCGCATTCGCACCGGCTTCGACTGCCGCCTTCAGTGCCGGCAAATTGCCGGCGGGACATACCAGCTGCATGCTCGCTCCAGGCTGCGACGATGTTGTCAACGTCAATCCTGGCATGGTCGACGCCAGCATCGCGCGCGTCGTTGACCTGGATCAGGTCACCCCGTATCAGCACGCAGCTAAGATGGGGTTTTCACGCAGTGCGGGGATCACCCGCCGGAGGCCCGCATGTCCATGCACGCTAGCAACCCCCTACTGCCCATGACGGCACTGTCCCTGGTACTGGTCATTGCCATGACCTCCGGCTGCAGCGACCGCGCAGCCGCCCCTGAAGACACGGCCAGCGCCACGCCAGCGGCCGCCGTGGCCGGCCACGATGCGACTGCAGAGCCCATGCACGACGTTGCCGAGCATGCAACGGATGAGCACGCCGAGCATGCCACCGCGATCACGGCGCTCCCCACGCCGCCAGCCACGCCGTGGGCGAGCGACGCGCCCCTGCGCGAAGGCATGCGGCGCATGCATCGCGCGGTGGATGCGCTCGGACATGCCGAACGTGGCCATCTCGATGCCACCCAGACCACTGCCGCCGCGCAACAGGTGCAGGACGCTGCCAACTACATGATCACCAACTGCAAGCTGGCACCGGAGCCGGATGCCGCGCTGCATGGTGTGCTTGCCACCCTGATGACCGGCGCCGCCACGATCAAGGGCGACCCGGCCAACACTACCCCGGTGGCTTCCATGCGCGATGCGGTGGCGTTGTATCCGCGCATGTTCGAGGACGCGACATGGAAAGCCGATACCGCCCCGGCGGAGTAATCGACTCGGCTTGATCCGCTAGCGCGACGCCGCCTTGCCAGCGGCGTCCGCCACGACCTGTTTCCACAATGCATCGACGGATTTTTCAACGCCGGCATCCAGGTTGATCGGCTTGCTCCATGCTCGGCTGGTTTCACCGGGCCATTTGTTGGTGGCATCGATGCCGAGTTTCGAGCCCACGCCCGGCGTCGGGCTGGCGAAATCGAGATAGTCGATCGGGGTGTTCTCGACCAGCATGGTGTCGCGTGCCGGATCGACCCGGGTCGACATCGCCCAGATCACCTGCGACCAGTCGCGTGCGTCGATGTCCTCATCCACGATGATCACGAACTTGGTGTAGGTGAACTGGCGCAGGTAGGACCACACACCCATCATCATCCGCCGCGCATGGCCGGCGTATTGCTTGCGGATCGACACCACCGCGATGCGGTACGAACACGCTTCCGGCGGCAAATAGAAGTCGACGATTTCCGGGAACACCTTGCGCAGGATCGGCACGAAGATCTCGTTCAACGCCAGCGCCAGCACCGAGGGTTCGTCGAACGGCGCGCGGCCCATGTAGCTGCCCTGGTAGATCGCATCCTGGCGCAGGTGAAGGCGCTCGATGGTCAGCACCGGGAACATCGCCTGCGCGTTGTAGTAACCAGTGTGGTCGCCGAACGGACCTTCCAGCGCCTCGTCGCCGGGATGGATCACGCCTTCGATCAGCATTTCCGCACCCGCCGGCGCATCCAGCCCGGTGCGTGTGCTGTGCCAGACGCGGGTGCGCTGGCCACGCAGCAGGCCGGCGAATTCGTACTCGGACAAGGTGTCCGGCACCGGTGCGACTGCGGCCAGCGTGGTCGCAGGATCAGCACCAATCGCCACCAGTACCGGAAACGGTTTATCCGGATGCGCAGCCTTCCAGTCGGCGTAATCCAGTGCGCCGCCTCGATGCGGCAACCAGCGCATGATCACGCGATTGGGACCGATCACCTGCATCCGGTAGATGGCGACATTTTGCCGTGGCTTGCGGGTGCCGCGGGTGATCACCAAGCCCCAGCGTGATGAGCTTGGCGATATCGCCTGGCCAGCAGCGCTGGATCGGCAGCCGCGCGAGGTCGATGTCGTCACCTATCAGGGTTTCATGTTCGAACGCGGCTTCGCGCACCTTTTGCGGCGCGACGTGCGCCAGTTGCGCGAGTTCGGGCCAGGTCGACAACGCCTGTTTCAGGCTGGACGGCCAGCGTGGTTCCTTGATCGCGGCCAGCAATTCGCCCAGTTCGCGCAGGCTGGCGATTGGCCGCCCGGCGAGTGCGGCCTCGATCCGGTCGCGGTGGCCGAACAGGTTGCCGAGGTACGCATGGCTGGAACCGACAGGTTGTTCCATCAATAGCGCCGGGCCGCCTGACTTCAAGGCGCGCAGGCATAGCGAAGTCGATTCCAGTTCCGGGTCCACCGGTACCTGGATCCGCTGCAGGCGACCGCCGCGTTGCAGCCGGTCGAGGAAGCCACGCAGGTCGTGATCGGCCATTGGCTCGTTCCAGGCGGAGGGCGTATCCTCGCCGCCAGTTCATTTTCTCGCCCTGATGCGGGTCAAGCCCGATGCAGGTCGTGACCCGGCTCAGGCCCCGAATCAGGCATGGTCGGCGAACCCGAGGAATGATCCCGCACCGGGCGCGACTCTGCCCGTGTGGCCTTACACCGCCACCGCAAGGATCACGTGCGAAGCTTTTATCAATGCGGTGATGGCGGTGCCGGGCTTGAGATCCAGTGCATGTACGCTGTCATCGGTGACCATCGCCACCAGCTGTTTGCCGGCAGACAGGTTGATCAACACCTCACTGTTGACCGCGCCTTGCTGGCAATGATGCACCACACCATGTAACTGGTTGCGTGCACTGGCACGCAGCCCATCACCAGCCGCCAGGATGAGGAAGGACGACTTGATCAGGGCAATCGCGCTGGCACCCACCGAAAGGCCAAGCGAGCGCACGCTTTCGTTGGTCACGATCGCCACCAATTGATCGTCGCCATCCAGTTGCAGGCTGACTTCACTGTTCACCGCGCCGGTGGTAATCGCGGTCACCGTGCCTTCGAATTGGTTGCGTGCACTAGTCCTGAGCATCATGTTGTTAACCCTTGCCAGCATCTGGTCCAGATCACCACCATCGGTGCCCGACAGCACTCGTTGCTGCAACATCGCCAGCGCCTCGTAAAAGCGCAACAGCCGGTGCCCGTGTGCGGTCAGTTGCGCCCCACCTCCGCCCGCCCCGCCCTGCTCGGCCATCACCACCGGTATTGCGGTCATCCGGTTGAGTGCAGCAACGGCATCCCACGCGCCCTTGTAACTCATGCCCACTGCACGTGCAGCCGCGGCGATGGAACCTGTTTCGACCACGGCTTCCAGCAAACGCGCCCGCGCGGGCGTCAAGCTGGTCCCGTTGCCGCGCAGATCGACCAGCGGTTGCAGGATTTTCAGCGGCTTGGGCATGACGCGTCAGCGTGCAAACGCGGCAGCCGCTTGGTCGCCCTTCGCTGCATCGATGATTTCCGGCAAGTCGGTTTCCTTGCCGATCTGCGGGAAGCGCGCGCGCTCCATGCGCCGGATTGCAAAGTGCATCCAGGCCAGTGCCGCGGCGACCACCAGGAACAGCAACATGAAGCAGCTGGTCCACACACCGGTCAAGTCGTTCATCGCACCGAACGCGATCGGCATGATGAAGCCACCGAGCCCGCCGATCATGCCGACCACGCCGCCCACGGAACCGACGTGATTCGGGTAATACACCGGGATGTGCTTGTACACGGCGGCCTTGCCGAGCGACATGAAAAAACCGAGCACGAACACCAGTACCGTGAACGGAATCAGCCCGATCGCCAGGTGCAGGTGGATGTCGCCATCGATGCCCTTCACGATGTATTGCGTGTCCGGGTAGCAGAGCACGAACGTGCACAACGTCGAAACGCCGAACGTCCAGTACATCACCGTGCGTGCGCCAACCTTGTCCGACAACCAGCCGCCGACGACGCGGAACAGGCTGGCCGGGATCGAGTACGCGGCGGCAAAAATGCCTGCCGTCTTGATGTCCAGGCCATAGGCACCGGTCAGGAAGTGCGGCAGCCACAACGCCAGCGCGACGAATCCGCCAAACACGAAGAAGTAGTACAGCGCGAAGCGCCACACCTGGATGTTCTTCAGCGGTGCCATCTGCTCGCGGAACGGCATCGGCTTCGCGCCGGTCTTGCGGCGCTCCGCCAGTGATGGATCGTCCTGGCTGAACAGGTAGAACAGGATCGCCACGACGGCGATGGCAATCGCCCAGACCTTGGCCACCATCATCCAGCCCGCCGCCACCATCACCATCGGTGCCAGCAGCTTGGTCACTGCGGCACCGACATTGCCGGCACCGAAGATCCCGAGCGCCGTGCCCTGCTTGTTGGCGGGAAACCACTTCGACACATAGGCCACGCCGACTGAAAACGATCCACCAGCCAGGCCGACGAACAGCGCACCGAGGATGAACTGCGGATAGCTGTGCGCAAATGTCAGCATCCACGTCGCCACTGCCGCGCACAGCATCACGATGGTGAGCACCAACCGGCCACCGAACTGGTCGGCCCAGATACCCAGGAACAACCGGGTCAGCGAGCCGCTGAGAATTGGCGTGGCGATCAGCAGGCCGAAGGCCGTCTCATTGAGCCCAAGGTCTTTCTTGATCTGGATACCGATGATCGAAAAGATCGTCCACACCGCGAAACACACAGTGAAGGCGAACGTGCTCAGCCACATGGCCCGCTGTTGTTGGGCAGCGGTGACGTTGATGGTGTCCTGCATGGCAATCAATCCGATGGGATGTAATTCCGTTGGGAAAAGAGTGACGGGCGCTACTCAGCCCGCTTCGGCTTCGATCGCATCCAGCCCGCGCACGTCGTAGCGCTGCTGCAGTTCCTGCAGGTAATGCTGGACTTCGCGCTGCTGTACCTGCAATTCCAGATAGTCGGAAATGCGCTCGCGCACATCTTCGAAATCCTGCTCCTCACCCGCTGCGATCTCGTCGACCTGGACCACGTGGTAACCCCACCTGGACTCCACCGGGAACGCCGCAAGCCCGGCGCGCAGGCGGAACACCTGGCGGTCGAATTCGGGCGTCGCCTGCCCATGTTCCAGCCAGCCAAGCTCCCCACCCTGGTCCCTGGACGGGCAATCGGAGTGACGCATGGCAAGCTCGGTGAACGCCATCGGATCGTCCTTGAGCTGGGCGATCATTGCCTCGGCCTGCAAGCGCATCTTGACCCGGCCATCGACGTCGTCCACTGCTGCCGCACACAGGATGTGGCGCACGCGGATTCGATCAGGCGAATGGAAGCGTGCCTGATTTTGCTCGTAGTAACGGGCACAGTCATCCAGCGTGGGAACGCGTGGCTCCAATTGGGTTTCCAGCAAGGTACGGATCGCCGCTTCTTCATCTGACTCGCGACCGATCGGGACCGCAATCTCCGCCAGACCCAGCCGCTCGACCTCACGCCGCAGCAGTTCACGCACTACCAGCGCGCGCGCGGCATCGGCGCGTGACTGCTCCGGCTTCATCGCGCGATGGTGCTGCATCTCCTGCGCGATCTGCGCTTCGCTGATCGGAGTGTCACCCACGTAAAGCGCGCAGGGTGCCGGCCTGCCCAGACTGCGCGGGCCGTCTGCATCATCGCCATGGTGATCATGGGCGTCATCGACCATCGAATTGGACGAATCGATGACGGTGATCGGCAACGCCCGCGGTGTCTTCATCGAGGCAGCCATCGGTCAGTTCCCGGCACCGTAACGCAGCGCGGCCTGGCGACGACGGACCACCTGATAGGGACGCCACAGGTAGCTGACCGGGATGCTCCAGACGTGCACCAGGCGCGTGAATGGCGCGATCAGGATCAGGGTCATGCCCAGCAACACATGCGCCTTGTAGACCCAATGCACGTCGGTGATGAAATCGGCTGCACCCCCGCGGAAGGTAACGATGTGCTGCGCCCATTCGCCAAGCATGATCATCACGCTGCCATCCATGTGATGGGTGGACAGAACGATGGAATACAGGCCCAACAGCAACTGCGCGAGCAGCAGTACCAGCACCATGGTGTCGCCCATGGTCCCCGTCGCACGCACACGCGGGTTGAACAAGCGACGCACCAGCAGGATCACAAGGCCCACCAGACATGCGACACCAAAAATCCCGCCCGCCACCATCGCCAGCAACTGTTTCTGCGGTGCGGTAATCACATGCTCATAGATCGAGTGCGGGGTCAGCAGGCCGACCAGGTGGCCGCCCAGGATCGCAAGGATCCCGAGGTGGAACATGTTGCTGCCGATCCGCATGCCGCGGCTTGAAAGCAGCTGGCTGGAGCCGGTGCGCCAGGTGTACATGGCCCGGTCGTAGCGCGCCCAACTGCCGATGAACAACACCGCCAGCGCGATGTACGGGTAGATCTGGAATGCAAAAAGATTGAATGTACTCATGGCTGCACCTCGCGGATTTCTGCGTCACTGACGGCTTGGGAACGCGGGAGAGGACGGCCAGTGGGTGTGCAGTTGTCATCGGGCGCATCGCTGCCGAAGCGCACCGCCTCCTCTTCCCACAACAGGTCCATGGCTTCAGGTGTATCGTCGCGCGGCTCTTCGCTGACCCGGTGGCGCAGCGAATCAAGTTCGACCTTGCCCTCCGCGTACTCCACCAGGATTTCGAACAGCAGCGCGTACGGGCTCTTGCGCTCGCCCGCGCGGGCGGCCAACAGGCCGACGATATGGTTCACGTGGTGCAACCAGTCACGCGCCTCTTCCTCGGGCCGCTGCGAGAGATATTCCAGCAGCAGCGGCAGGTAGTCCGGCAATTCCTTCGATGACAATTCGAGCCCGTTCTTGCGATAGGCCTCGATCAGGTCGACCATCGCCTGGCCACGGTCGCGGGATTCGCCATGGATGTGTTCGAACAGCAACAGGCTCATCGAGCGACCACGGTCGAACAGACTCAGCCACGCGTCCTGCGCTTCCAGCGGATCGCAGGCAAGCAGATCCGCCACGAATGCCAGCAACGCTTTTCGGCGCGATGACGACAATCCCGATTCCGCCACTGCGTCCAGCAACTCGTCGCCGTGTTGCCACAGTTCGTCCTGCGGGTAATCCATCAGCACGCCGATCAATTTGAGCATGCTCATGACGTCACCTTCTCGTGCTTCTCCTGCCGGTTCGGCGGGACGGCATAGCTGGTGGTCTTGCGCTCGCCGAACAGGTCGGCCGGGCTGTCGCCGCTGCAACCATTGCCGAAGGTGAAGCCGCAACCGCCGCGTTCGCCGAACGCGTCATCGGCATATTCGCGATGCGCAGTCGGGATCACGAAGCGGTCTTCGTAGTTGGCGATCGCCAGGTAGCGGTACATGTCCTCGGCCTGGGCCACGGTGAGACCTGCCTGCTTCAGGACTTCCAGGTCCTCGACGCCATCCACGTTCTTGGCCCGGCGCCAGGCGCGCATCGCCATCATCCGCTCCAGCGCACGAACCACCGGTGCTTCATCGCCCGCGGTCAGCATGTTGGCAAGGTAGCGCACCGGGATCCGCAAGGAAGCAACGTCCGGCAATTGCCCGTTCATGCCGACCCGGCCACGTTCGGCGGCCGACTGGATCGGCGACAACGGCGGCACGTACCAGACCATCGGCAAGGTGCGGTATTCCGGGTGCAGCGGCAGCGCAAGCTTCCAGTCGATGGCGAGCTTGTACACCGGCGATGCCTTGGCGCCTTCCAGCCAGCTGTCGGGTATGCCTTCCTTGCGCGCGGCCTCGATCACCTTCGGATCGAACGGATCCAGGAAGATGTCCAGATGCGCCTGGTACAGGTCCTTCTCGGCCGGTACCGATGCCGCTTCCTGGATGCGGTCGGCGTCGTACAGCATGACGCCGAGATAGCGGATGCGCCCGACGCAGGTTTCCGCGCACACGGTCGGCTCGCCCATCTCGATGCGCGGGTAGCAGAAGATGCACTTCTCGGATTTACCCGACTTCCAGTTGTAGTAGATCTTCTTGTACGGACACGCCGACACGCACATGCGCCAGCCACGGCACTTGTCCTGGTCGATCAGCACGATGCCGTCCTCTTCGCGCTTGTAGATCGCGCCGGACGGGCATGCCGAGACGCACGCCGGGTTCAGGCAGTGCTCGCACAGGCGCGGCAGGTACATCATGAAGGTCTTTTCGAAGGCACCGTAGATCTCCTTCTGGATGCCGTCGAAGTTCTTGTCCTTGGCACGCTTGGCGAATTCGGTGCCGAGGATCTCCTCCCAGTTCGGACCCCAGTGGATCTTTTCCATGCGCTGGCCGGTGATCAGCGACCGCGGGCGCGCGGTGGGCTGGTGCTTGACGTCCGGCGCTTCGTGCAGGTGGTGGTAGTCGAAGTCGAACGGCTCGTAGTAGTCGTCGATTTGCGGCAGGTCCGGGTTGGCGAAGATCTTCGCCAGCATCCGCCAGCGCCCGCCCGTCTTCGGCACCAGCTTGCCGGCGCGGGTGCGTACCCAGCCTCCGTTCCACTTGTCCTGGTTTTCCCATTCCTTCGGATAACCGATGCCGGGCTTGGTCTCGACGTTGTTGAACCACGCGTACTCCACGCCTTCGCGCGAGGTCCACACGTTCTTGCAGGTAATCGAACACGTGTGGCAACCGATGCACTTGTCCAGATTCAACACCATTGCGATCTGTGCGCGCACTTTCATCACGCAATCTCCTCGGCAGTCTTGGCCGGCGCTTCGCCATCCAGCCAGTCGATCTTGTTCATCTTGCGCACGATCACGAACTCGTCGCGGTTGGTGCCCGTTGTGCCGTAATAGTTGAAGCCATACGACAATTGCGCGTAGCCACCGATCATGTGGGTGGGCTTGAGCACCACGCGAGTCACCGAGTTGTGGATGCCGCCGCGGGTGCCGGTAATCTCCGACCCTGGCACGTTGATGATGCGTTCCTGCGCGTGATACATCATCGCCATGCCATTCATCACACGCTGGCTGACCACTGCGCGCGCCGCAATGGCGCCATTGACGTTGAACAACTCGATCCAGTCGTTGTCCTCGATCCCGGCCTCGCGCGCGTCGTCCTCGCTGATCCACACGATCGGGCCGCCACGCGACAGCGTCTGCATGATCAGGTTGTCGGAGTAGGTGCTGTGGATGCCCCACTTCTGGTGCGGCGTGATCCAGTTCAAAAGGATCTCGCGATTGCCGTTGCTGCGCTTGTTGTGCAGCGACTCCACCGTCTTGGTATCGACCGGCGGACGATAGCTCATGAAGCCTTCGCCGAAGGCCACCATCCACTCATGATCCTGGTAGAACTGCTGGCGACCGGTCAGGGTGCGCCACGGGATCAGCTCATGGACGTTGGTATAGCCGGCGTTGTAGCTGACGTGGTCGTCTTCCAGGCCTGACCAGATCGGCGAGGAAATGATCTTGCGCGGCTGCGCCTGGATGTCACGGAAGCGGATTGCCTCGTGCTCCTTGCCCTTGGCCAGATGGGTGTGGTCGCGGCCGGTGAAGGTGCCCAGCGATTCCCATGCCTTGACTGCCACATGCCCGTTGGTTTCCGGCGCCAGGGTCAGCACCACCTCGCAGGCGTCGATCGCCGATTCGATCTGCGGCCGCCCCTTGCTGACGCCCTCCTCGCGCACGCTGTGGTTGAGCTTGCCGAGAAAATCGACTTCGTCCTGGGTATCCCAGTTCATGCCCTTGCCGCCGTTGCCGAACTTGTCCAGCAGCGGGCCCAGCGAGGTGAACTTCTTGTACAGGTTCGGGTAGTCGCGCTCGACCAAGGCGATCGACGGCATGGTCTTGCCGGGAATCGGCGCGCATTCACCCTTCTTCCAGTACTGCGCGCCAAACGGCATTGCCAGTTCGTTGGGCGTGTCGTGGAGGGTTGGCGTCAGCACCACATCCCGCTCGACACCGAGCACGCCGGGGGCCATGTCGCTGACCGTCTTGGCGATCCCCTTGAAAATATCCCAGTCGCTGCGTGATTCCCACGCCGGATCCACCGCCTTGGACAGCGGGTGAATGAACGGGTGCATGTCGGAGGTATTGAGATCGTTCTTCTCGTACCAGGTCGCCGTGGGGAGCACCACGT
The DNA here is from genome assembly GCA_963714905.1 of uncultured Gammaproteobacteria bacterium. Taxonomy (GTDB): domain Bacteria; phylum Pseudomonadota; class Gammaproteobacteria; order Xanthomonadales; family Xanthomonadaceae; genus Thermomonas. The sequence goes on along the minus strand of CAVQPZ010000006.1, from coordinate 427,634 downwards.
CGCTGAACAGGGCAGTGGTACACATGCGGAAATCGAGCGTCACCAGCAAATCGAGCTTGCCCTCGGGAATCTCGTCACGCCAGCGCACTTCTTCCGGCTTGATTGCACCAAGCTCACCCAAATCCTTGCCTTGCACGCCATGCCGCGTACCCAGCAGGTGCCGCAGCATGTACTCATGGCCCTTGCCCGACGAACCGAGCAGATTCGAGCGCCAGATGAACATCGCGCGCGGGAAGTTCTGTGGCGAGTCGGGATCGGCGTACGCAAAATCCAGCGCGCCCTCCTGCAGCTGGCTGACGACGTACTCGGCCGGCGTGCAGCCAGCCTGCTCTGCCGCATTGGCAATTCCCAGCGGGTTGCGGTCCAGTTGCGGCGCACTGGGCAACCAGCCCATGCGGATCGCCTGGAGGTTGAAATCTGCCTGGCTGCCGCTGTACTTGGCTGGATCGGCCAGCGGCGACAGGATCTCCTTCATCTCCAGCTTCTCGTAGCGCCACTGGTCGGACATGAAGTAGAAGAACGAGGTGCCGTTCATCTGCCGCGGCGGGCGGCTCCAGTCCAACCCGAACGCCAACGGTTGCCAGCCGGTCTGCGGGCGCAGTTTTTCCTGGCCCACGTAATGCGCCCAGCCACCGCCGGTCTGACCGATGCAGCCGCACATCATCAGCATGTTGATCAAACCGCGGTAGTTCATGTCGTTGTGGAACCAGTGATTCATGCCGGCGCCGACGATGATCATGCTGCGCCCGCGGGTCTTGGCCGCGGTGTCGGCAAACTCGCGTGCGATCTCGATCACTTCGCCACGCGGCACGCCGGTGATCTTTTCCTGCCATGCCGGCGTACCCGGCAGATCCTGGTCAAAGCTGCTGGCGACATTGCCGCCGCCAAAGCCGCGATCCACGCCGTATTGCGCCAGCAGCAGGTCATAGACGGTCGCGACCGCCCACTCCTTGCCATCGGCCAACTGCAGCTTGCGGACCGGGATATTGCGCTCGAGGATGTCGCTGAACTTTGAAGCGGTCCATCGATCATGCTCGATTCCGCCGAAGTACGGGAAGCTGACCGCCTCGATGCCGTCGTTGAAATCGGCAAGGGTCAGGCGCAGGCGGGTTTCGCGGCTGGCGCTGTCTTTCTCCTCGATGTTCCACTTGCCCTTTTCACCCCAGCGGAAGCCCACCGAGCCGTTTGGCACGGTGACCTGCGTGGTGTTTTCATCGTAGGCAAGTGTTTTCCATTCGGGATTGTTGGCCTCGCCCAGCCCACCCAGGTCGCTGGCACGCAGGAAGCGGCCCGGCACCAGCCGGCCATCGGCACGCTTTTCCAGCTGCACCAGCAGCGGCATGTCGGTGTACTGCCGGCAGTAGTCGGTGAAGTACTCGACCTGCTTGTCGACGTGGAACTCTTTCAGGATCACGTGGCCGAAGGCAAACGCCAGTGCCGCATCGGTACCCTGCTTGGGATGCAGCCAGTGGTCGGTCAGCTTGGCGACTTCGGCGTAGTCCGGCGTAATCGCGACTGTCTTGGTGCCGTTGTAGCGCGCCTCGGTGAAGAAGTGTGCATCAGGGGTGCGCGTCTGCGGGACGTTTGAGCCCCAGGCAATCAGGTAGCGGCTGTTGTACCAGTCGGCTGATTCCGGCACGTCGGTCTGCTCGCCCCAGACTTGCGGTGACGACGGCGGCAAGTCGCAATACCAGTCATAGAACGACAGGCAGGCACCACCCAGCAACGACAGGTAACGTGCGCCGGCAGCGTAGGAGATCATCGACATCGCCGGGATCGGCGAGAAGCCTATGACCCGGTCCGGGCCGTACTGCTTGGTCGTGTACAGATTGGACGCGGCGATGATTTCGTTCGCCTCGTCCCAGCGCACGCGGGCGAAACCGCCCATGCCACGGCGGGTCTTGTACTCCTTCGCCTTGACCGGATTCTCGACAATGCTGGCCCAGGCATCCACCGGCTTCATCGACTTGCGCGCCTCACGCCACATCCGCAGCAGCGCGCCACGCACCAGCGGGTACTTCAGGCGGTTGGCGCTGTAGAGGTACCAGGAATAGCTGGCACCACGCGGGCAGCCACGCGGCTCGTGGTTCGGCAGATCCGGGCGCGTGCGCGGATAGTCGGTCTGCTGGGTTTCCCAGGTCACCAGGCCATTCTTGACGTAAATCTTCCAGCTGCATGAACCCGTGCAGTTCACGCCGTGGGTGGAGCGCACGATCTTGTCGTACTGCCAGCGTGCGCGATAGCTGTCTTCCCAGTTGCGGTCGTCATCGCGGGTCGTGCCGTGGCCATCGGCGAAGGTCTCACGCTCGCGCTTGAAGAACTGCAGGCGGTCCAGGAAATAGCTCATCGTCACATCCTCTTTCGAATATCGGATTGGATCGGGCCAGCATGTGTCATTGCGCTGGAACCCGCCGCGAACTGTCGATCTTGCAAGTGGCTATTTTGCACGCATCGACTCAACACGGCGCTTCCGCACCACGTCGGTAATACCACCACCACGTTACCGCGAGGCAGGTAGCGTAAAAAACAATGAACCCGTAGAGCGCCGCTTCCGGCCCACCGGTGAGGGCAATCGAGGAACCATAACTCTTCGGGATGAAGAAGCCGCCATACCCGCCGACAGCGGACGAGAAACCGATCACTGCCGCGGATTCGATTCCCGCGCGGCGCATCGCGACCGCCTTCTCCTCATCGGTGGGATCGGGACCCAGCTCACGCTCACGCCGCATGCGGAAGATCACCGGGATCATCCGGAAGGTGGAGGCATTGCCGATGCCGGTCAGCACGAACAGCAGCATGAACAGCCCCAGGAAGCCGGCAAAGTTGCCGCCCGAACCACCGCTTGGCAGGAAATACAGGACCCCGACGACCGAGATCATCATCAACACGAACACCCAGAAAGTGAGCACTGCACCGCCCAACTTGTCGGCAAGCACGCCGCCAACGGGCCGCGCCAACGCGCCGACCAGCGGGCCAAGGAAGGCAAACGCAAGCGCGTTGACTTCCGGAAACTGGGTCTTGATCAGCATCGGAAAGCCAGCGGAATAGCCGATGAAACTTCCAAACGTGCCGATGTAAAGCCAGCAGATCAGCCAGTTGTGCTTGCGCCGGAAAATCACCGACTGCTCGGCGAAACTCGACCGTGATGCGACCAGGTCATGCATGCCAAACCATGCCGCCAGGGAACATGCCACCAGGAACGGGACCCAGATGTAACCGGCGTTCTGCAGGTACAGCAGGCCACCGTCAGCAGTGGTTTGCGGCTTGCCCGCGATAGCCCCGAACACGCCCAGGGTGATCACCAGCGGCACGACGAACTGGGTCACCGACACACCGACGTTGCCAAGCCCCGCATTCATGCCCAAGGCGTAACCCTGCTTTGCCTTGGGGAAGAAGAACGAAATGTTGGCCATCGAGGAAGCGAAGCTTCCGCCACCGAGGCCACACAGGAACGCGATCGCGGCAAAGTGCCAGAATGGCGTGCCCGGATCCTGCACCGCGACCCCCAGCCAGAGGGCGGGAATCAACAACAAGGCGGTTGAAATGGCGGTCCATCGACGACCGCCGAAGATCGGGATCATGAACGAATAGAAGATGCGCAGTGTCGCGCCTGACAGGCCCGGCAGAGCGGTCAGCCAGAACAACTGGTCGGTGGTGAATGCAAAACCGATCTTGGGCAGGCTGACGGTGACTGCCGAGAACAGCATCCAGATGGCGAACGCCAGCAGCAGGGCCGGGATCGAGATCGCCAGGTTGCGATTGGCGATGCGCTTGCCAGTCTGCTCCCAGAACACGGGGTCTTCCGGGCGCCAGTCGGTTAAAACTTTGGACTTGTGCGGGGCGTTCCGTCCTGCCTGAACCGTCATCATGCGTCTCCATCCCACGAGCGGGGAAACCCAACAAAGCCGCAATGGCGTAGCCGGGCGATGGGACGCAGCATAGGCAGGCCCGATTCACCCTGTATTGATTTGCGTCAATCCGATACCGGATCGAAGTCAGCCAGGGCAAAAAAACCGGTGCATTGGGCAGACCAAGTCCACCCGCTTTCGACGGGAACCGGGCCTGTACCGTGATTGTCGAGGCTTGCCAGACATCAAGCAGCAAGTGGAACCGATGACTTCTTACCCAGGCGTCTCCTGGCGCCGTCGTGGGCCTCGCGCCTTGAGGCTGTCACGCACATCCACTTCGAAGTCCAGCTGGACCGCCGGATCAGCGCCCATGTCCAGCGTGAAGCTGAGCGCATGCCGGCTCGGAAGCTGCCCGACATATGCGGAAACAGCGCCAGCCGGCAATGTGATCTGCCAACCGCTGCTGTGTACGGCAAGGGTCGGCGTTGCGTCCTGACCCAGCGCGAACGTCTGCGAGAAACCTGCCATGGTGCCAAGCAGCAGTTGGTTGACCACTGGCTGGCCCGCCAATAGCCGCACCAGTTCAGCCTCGTCGATCCGCAGGCGCACGCGTTGTCCCTGCAACTGCAGCTTCATGCATGTGTTCCATGGCAATCGTCGTGGACATGGTCATGCACGGGTAAATCGACCACGGGCACACTTGCGGCCGGGGCATCGCACAGGGAGCAGCCTTCGCTCCAGGTGCTGTCGCCATCTTCAAAATGTTCCTGTTTCCAGATCGGAGTGGCGTGCTTGACCGCCTCGATCGCAGCTCGGCAGGCACGGAATGCCTCATCGCGATGTGGCGTGCCGGCTGCCACCACCACGGCCACGTCACCGACCTCAAGCCGACCCATGGCATGGGCGATATAGAGCTTCAGCGCCGGACCGAAGTCGCGTGTCGCCTGCGCGGCGATCTCGCCAAAGCGGGCCAGCGCCAGCGGGCGGTACATGTCGTAACTGATCCCGGTCACCCGGCGCCCGTGGTTGAGGTCGCGAATACGGCCCACGAAAACAGTAATGCCGCCGAAGGCCGGATCCGACACGAAGTCCAGTGCGGCGGCCACATCGATGGCTTCCTGCGCGCGATCAGCGACATGGACGAAATGCGTGCCCATCATTCAACCTCCACTGACCGGTGGTAGTACCGCCATGCGACCATCCGCCGGCAATGGCTGCGCATCACGCAGGATCTCGCTGCTGGTCGCAAACGCGCAACTGGCCAGCATGCCGGCGCTGGCGCCTGGCCAATGCACGCCGGCATGTGCCTGCAGCGCGGCGCGCAGGTCTGCCACATTCACGCCGCTGACCGGCACCACCAAACGATCGCCGGATTCCAGTCCACGCAAGGCGCCAAACAGTTCCAGATCAATATCCAACTGTGTCTTCTCCGTTCGTCAGCAAGATTCCGCGCCCATCCAGCCCGAAGACCTGCACCGGTGTGCCAGCCGGGAGGATGTCGGCGGCCTCGTCGAGCACAGCCCAGGCATTGGCGCCCAGCAATGGCTTGATCCGGAAGGATTCCTGTCCGGACATCACTTCGACTTGCAATCGTGCGCCATCAGCCAGCACCACGCGTGCCTTCAGCAAGAACCGCAGGCCAGGTTTCTTCCTCGCTTCTGCGGCCAGCGGCAGCAACAGCGGCTGCTCCTGGGGCAAGCCCAGCAAGGCCCGCAGCGCAGGTTCGACGAAGAAGCGCAGGCCCACCGCCGACGACACCGGATTGCCAGGCAAGCCGAAATACAACTGACCACCCGGCAGCCGCGCGAACAACAGCGGCTTGCCCGGACGGATCGCCACCTTGTGGAAGACGATCGTCGCGCCCAACGCGCGCAGCGCATCCGGCACGAAGTCATGGCGCCCCATCGACACCGCGCCCGTGCTCAGCACGACTTGCGCGCCGGCGGCCAGGCCGCGTTCGAGTACAGCGATGAAAGCCGCGGCATCGTCGCCCACGGTTTCCCGATGCACCACGCAGGCACCGGCTTCATCCAGCCGATCAGCAAGGTATGGGCCATTGCTGTTGCGGATCTGGCCCGGCAACAACGGCTGCGCCGGGTCATCGATCAGTTCGCGGCCGGTCGTGAACAGTGCAGCTGGCACCTGCGGTTGCACGGCCAACGTGGCCACGCCAAGCGCCGCCAGCAGCATGTGCGATGCCGATGTGATGTGTGTCCCTGCGGCTGCGACGCGATCACCGATGGCAACGTCCTGACCACGGCGGCGGACATTCGCGCCCGGAAGCACCGCGGCTTCCAGCCGGATTCGCAAGGGACGACCTTCGACGTCCCGTTGCAGCACGCTGACCTGCTCGATGGGCACCACCGAATCCAGCCCGTCCGGCAGGCTGGCGCCAGTCATGATCTCGCAGGCATCGCAGGCGTAGGTCGCCAGGCCATCGCCGGCCGCTTGCGAACCGGCCACCACGAATTCAAGCCCTGCGGCCAGGACCCTGCCATCGCCAGCCAGCGCAAACCCGTCCATGGCGCTGTTGTCGAAGGGCGGCAGGTCTTCACCCGCCTGCACGTCCTGTGCAAGCACGCGCCCAACCGCCTGAGCTAGAGCCAATTGTTCTGGCGGCAGCGGCTGGCAAGCTAGCAGGATGTGCTGGAGCGCAGTGGTGTAGCTGATCATCGGCAGTTCTTCATTCGTTCACATCTTCATCGAATCGGTTTGTTTGCAGCAGAGTCTCATGCCACTTCAGCGCCGAGCGGCGGACTTGCATCGTCAAGCCACGTCAACTTGACCACCTGCGGATCATCCGCGAAATCCATCAGCATGCGCCGCACGCGTTCCTGCCAGATCTCGGCGAATGCCTGTTTGTCTTCGTCGCTGGCCGCATCCTGCATGATGGCAGTCAGCAATTCGCGCTGTCGCGGATCGCCGGGCACTTTCGAAATGTCCAGTTGCAGTGCCACGGTCGCGCCAGTGTCGCGACGGCGGAAGATGATGGCATCCGACTCGGGACGGACAGCGAATGTCAGCAGGCCATTGCGTGCGTGGCGGCCGCCCAGACCCTGGAAGCCGTTGTCGGCGGCCGCGCCGGTCAATAATGTCAGGACCTGCGCCACCACTCCGGTCGTGCCATGGTTGACAGGTGCCGGCATCGTCACTTCGACCTGGCCCCGCTGGGCCGGACCGTCCGGATACAACGCATGCAATGCTGCACGCCCCATCAGGAACGCGCCGGCCACGGTTGGGCAGGAATGACCTGCGAGGCGCACGACATCGGCATAGCAGTAGTCAAGCCGGCCGCCGGTCGCTGCCCCCAGCAACTGTGCCAACGGATCATGCGTCTGCACAACGGGGGCCTGTGCATAGAACTTCGGTAGCTTCATCTCGAACTCCTTCGCTGGACATGCGTGGCAATCACCGAATCCATTTCAATGATAATGCGAATCATTATCATATGTCGATGTGGGGCGCCGATCCTCGGTTGCTGCCTATTACCGTCATAGGAACGCGACATCGGGCCTTGTCGAGCGATTTCCGAACCTCTGCACCATAGGCGCGGGAAATCGCGACGCGTTCGCTGGACAGGCCTTCTGGCATGACCACCAGCATCCGGTAGCCCTTGATCGCGGCCGATCGCTCCAGGATGCTGGACGAGACGCCGCGATAGCGCACCGGATCAGGCCTGCCGTCGATTCGTGCTCGACCCGCGCAGCGCCACCCGTCATTTGCTTGTCTTCGTCTCGTGCATTGCCCATCGAATCGCTCCTGGCTTGCCCGCGCGCGCACCGCATCGGCCGGATATCACTCGAACACTTTCAAACCATCCAGCCGGCATGTCCTCACCCGCCAATCGAAGCAAGGTGTGGGGTAATGCCGGTGTTGCCCTCATGCAGGCCGTGGCCTACTTTCTTCAGGCCGAGCTGGGCATGCAGGGCCGCAGTGAGTTCGTCGATACCTTCATCCGACTGCAGCAATGGCCGCAACGGAATGCCGAAGTCACCGAACAGGCACAGCCGCAGGTCGCCGGTCGCGGTCACCCGCAAGCGGTTGCAGCCTGCGCAGAAGTCGCGTGAATACGGCGCGATGATGCCGATCCGGCCCAGATACTCAGGATGCGCATACTCTCGCGCAGGCCCTGCATCGGCCGCTCGCGGCACCAATACCCAACCATCGTCCAGCAACGATTGTTCAAGCGCATCCGAGCGCAGGTGATGGCGCTGGAAATAGTCGCGATTGTCGCCGGTCTGCATGAGTTCAATGAAGCGCAGCGTTGTGCACCGGTCGCGCAGGTACTCGCGCCACGCCGGCAACTCGTCGTCGTTCAGCCCGCGCAGCAGGACTGCGTTGAGCTTGACCGCACGCAGGCCGCTGGCCAGGGCCAGGTCGATGCCGGCCAGGATGTCGTGGCCCCGGTCATGCCCGGTGATCGCATGGAAGCGCACTGGATCCAGGCTGTCCAGGCTGACGTTGACCGCATTCAAGCCGGCATCGCGCCACCGCTGCACATGCCGCCGCAACAGGATGCCATTGGTGGTCATCGCCACGGTCTCGATGCCCGGCGTGGCAGCGGCCGCCGCAATGATGTCGGTCAGGTCGGTGCGCAGGCTGGGTTCACCGCCGGTCAGGCGCAACTTGCGTAGCCCCACGGCGGCGAAGCCGCGCAGCAGACGGCCGATTTCCTCGCGCGCAAGCCAGCGCGACTTGCCATTCGCCTTGTAGCCGCCCGGCAAGCAATAACTGCAGCGAAAATTGCAGGCGTCGAGCAGCGACAGCCGCAAATACGGGAAATTCCGACCATAACGGTCGGCCAGCAAAGCCATGTTGTGACTCCTTTCCAAACACGGGAGGCGGTCGCGTTTCCACGTCTGCCCTTCAGCCGCGCGCCCTGATGGCGCGGTGGCTGCGGTCGACTGGCCGTATTCCCGGAAGGAACCAGAGGCCTGGCGACTCGGAGTTGTGGCGTGCGGGATCGCGTGCCACGATGAGATGCTAGCCCGGCCACCTCCCGGGCAACTTGAGTTGGATCAAGTCTGTTTCAAGTTGAACACGCTGCCCGGCCCTGCAAGGAGGCCGGCAATCCACCGGCAAGAACCGTCCGTCGACGCCGCACTTGATTCAGATCACGACGGGAGATTCTCAAACCCCGAAAATCCATCCAACAACGACCAAGCATGCGAGGAATGACGATGAAACATTTGGTGTGGTGCCTAGTGGGCGCGGCGGCATTGGCGCTCGGCGGTTGCGGTGGGACGGCGCAGGACGCAGACACCAAGGCCGCTGCTGCGGAAGCCGCAGATACCGGCGGTTCGGCCAAGGGCGATTTCGGACCGCCGCAGGGACCGGATATCAAGGCGGTGCTTACCAGCCCACCATTCGTGCCACCGGCCACCGGGCGCACGGCACCCGCAAAGGTCATCGTCGAACTCGACGTGATCGAAAAGGAAATGCCGATTTCCGAAGGCGTCAGCTATACGTTCTGGACCTTCGGTGGCACCGTGCCCGGCAGCTTCATCCGGGTGCGCCAGGGCGACACCGTCGAGTTCCACCTGCGCAACATGCCGGACAGCAAGATGCCGCACAACATCGACCTGCACGGCGTCACCGGCCCCGGCGGCGGTGCAGCGTCCAGCTTCACCGCGCCAGGCCACGTCAGCCGCTTCACTTTCAAGGCGCTCAACGCGGGCTTGTACGTCTACCATTGCGCGACCGCGCCGGTGGGCATGCATATCGCCAACGGCATGTACGGCCTGATCCTGGTCGAGCCGCCGGAAGGCCTGCCCAAGGTCGACCGCGAGTACTACGTGATGCAGGGCGACTTCTACACGAAGGGCAAGTATCGCGAAAAGGGCCTCCAGGCCTTCGACATGGAAAAGGGCATCGACGAGAACCCGACCTACGTCCTGTTCAACGGCATGGAAGGCGCACTCACCGGCGACAAGGCCCTGACCGCCAAGACGGGCGAAAACGTGCGCCTGTTCGTGGGCAACGGCGGCCCGAACCTGGTGTCGAGCTTCCACGTGATCGGCGAGATCTTCGACAAGGTCTGGTACGAGGGCGGCTCCAAGTTCCAGGAAAACGTCCAGACCACGCTGATCCCGTCCGGCGGTGCGATCATGGCCGAATTCCACATGGAGGTGCCGGGCAGTTACGTGCTGGTCGACCACAGCATCTTCCGCGCGTTCAACAAGGGTGCACTGGCCATCCTCAAGGCCGATGGCCCAGAGAACAAGGCGATCTACTCGGGCAAGGAAGTCGATGCGGTTTACCTGGGTGACCAGGCTGCAGGCACCAACCGCACGCCGATCACCACCGCCGCTGCCGCCTACAAGGCAGGCACGTTGACCAAGGAAGAGCAGATTGCCGCTGGCAAGGTGTTGTTCGCCGGCACCTGCTCGACCTGCCACCAGCCCGATGGCGCCGGCATGGAAGGCATCTTCCCGCCGCTGGCGAAGTCCGACTACATCGCCAAGGACACGAAGCGCCTGCCCTCGATCATCACCCACGGCCTGAGCGGTCCAGTGACGGTCAACGGCAAGGACTACAACTCGGTGATGCCGCCAATGGCGCAGCTGACCGATGACGAAGTCGCGAACATCAGCACCTATGTGCTCAACAGCTGGGGCAACCCGGGCGGCCAGATCAGCCGCGACGAAGCCAAGGCCGCACGCGCCGCAAAGCCGGCCAATGGCGCGTCCAACGGACACTGATTGATGCGCCGCCTGCTACTCGGGCTGTTGATCGCACTCCCGCTCGCCGGCATTGCTGCCGGCGCAGCGGGGATCAAGTACGCAGCCATTGTTGGCGGACCATTTCGATCTTCACTGAAGTACGAGGACGCGCCCGACGGAAGTCGGGTCGCGTCTTTCGCGTTGATGCGCATGCCGGTCAGCAATGCACAATTTCTGAAATTCGTGGCACGCAATCCAAAGTGGCGACGTGACAAGGTTTCGCCGGTCTTCGCCGAGCAGCGTTACCTGTCGCATTGGGCCTCAGCCACAGCGCTGGGTGATGCGGCGCAAGGTGAGCAACCGGTGACTTGGGTCAGCTGGTTCGCAGCAAGCGCGTTTTGCGAGTCGATCGATGCACGCCTGCCGACCTGGCAGGAGTGGGAATACGTGGCCGCGGCCGATGAAACCCGTCGCGATGCCCGCAGCGACAGCACCTGGCGTGAACGCATCCTTGCCTGGTATTCGCGCCCATCCAGCAACGCCTTGCCTCGCGTGGGGCTGCAGGCGCCCGATGTGTACGGCGTCCATGACATGCATGGGCTGGTCTGGGAATGGACCGACGACTACTCCGCGTTGCTTGTCGACGGCGACAACCGCAAGCAAGGCGATGCCGACAAGGCGAAGTTCTGTGGCGCGGGCGCGATGTCGATGGACGACCGCGACAACTACGCGGTGCTGATGCGGGTCGCGATGCTGTCCTCGCTTGGCGGCGCGGACGCCACCGCCAACATGGGTTTCCGTTGTGCAAGGAGTGCGAAATGACAGGTAGCATCCACAACCGCTTGTCCATCAATCGATTGCTCACCCTGGCGATATTGCTGCTCGCGGGAGCGGTGTTTTCCGCGGGCGTCTTCGCCGCTGGTAAACCGCCTCCGCTGCCGACAGATTCGCTGTACCAACTGACGCTGCCACTGACCGACCAGGATGGTCGAACCGCGGACTGGCGGACGCGCCGCGGCAAGCCGCAACTGGTGGCGATGTTCTATACCTCGTGCAAATTCATCTGTCCCCTGATCGTGGATTCCGGCAAGGCGATCGAACGCCAGCTGAACGCGACGCAACAGAAGAAGCTGGACATCTTGCTGATCAGCATGGATCCCAAGCGTGATGACCCCAAGGCACTGAAGGCCATCGTGGACAAGCGCAAGCTGGACACCACGCGCTGGGCGCTCGCATCGCCGCGACAGGGCGACGTCCGCAAGGTTGCCGGCCTGTTGGGCATCCGCTATCGCCTGCTTGCCGATGGCGAGTTCAACCACAGCAGTGCGCTTGTCTTGCTGGACGCCAACGGGCGCATCATCGCGCGCACGGAGAAGATGGGCAGCGACCCCGATCCCGAGTTCGTTGCCGCGGTGAAGAAAGCCTTGCGCTGAGCCCTTCCTGGTCAAACACGCTCAGCCGGACACGCGTCGCCTGACTGCACGCACGGCTTCAACCTCGCAGCCACTTGCCGAGGCATGCAGGGCAGTGGCATCGACGATGTGCACGCGACGGCCACGCACCGCGATCACGCCCTCCTCGTGCAAGCGACTGAAACTGCGGCTCACGGTCTCCAGCGCCAATCCAAGATAGCGGGCGATCTCGTCGCGGCTCATTGGCAAGTGGAATTGATCGCCGGATTGGCCGATGCGCCGGTAGCGGTCGCTCAACCCTTGCAGGAAGAGAGCGATGCGCTCGCTGGCCTGGCGGCGTGTCAGCACATCCAGGTGATCCTGGTCGCGGTCGCTGCTCTGGCCCATCACGCGCAACAACTGCAACTGCAGGCTCGGCAGCTGTGCGGCTGCACCCGCAAGCTCATTGAACGGCAATTCGCAGACTCGCGCCTTGCCGAGCGCGATGGCTTCGCAACGATGATAGCCCGTGCCAATTGCATCCAGTCCGAACAATTCACCCGGCAAATGGAAGCCGAGCACGTGCTCCTCGCCCGCTTCGCTGATCCCGATCGTCTTGAAGGCTCCCTCGCTGGCGACGAACACCGACCCCAGCGGGTCGCCAATACGGAACAATCGGTCGCCAGCCTCCAGAGCACGCCGGCGCTGGACCACGGCTTCCAGCCGTTTCAGGTCCTCGCCCTCGATGCCCGCCGGCAGGCACAGCTGCTGCAGCGAACACTCGGCGCAACTGCGGCGTAGACGCACCAGGTCGAGGGGAATCGGATCATGCATGCAAGTGTCCAGCCTCGGCTTTGTTGCTGCGAAGGCGTTATTATCGATCATTGGCGTCCACGTTGCTCCCGCGCGTCGATCTGCAGGGCCGATTTGATTCAGATCAACTCGATTTCGGACCTCGCTGCCTACCATAACAAGACGTATCCGGAGCTCCGCATGCAGGCCCTCAGCAACACCTACAACGACAAGGTCGTCCGCCAATTCGCCTACGCGACCGTGCTGTGGGGGATCGTCGGCATGTTGGTCGGCGTGTGGATTTCCGCCCAGCTGTATTGGCCGGCACTGAACCTGGATACGCCCTGGCTTGGCTACGGTCGCCTGCGCCCACTGCATACCAACGCCATGGTGTTCGCATTTGGTGGCTCAGTGCTGTTCGCCACCAGCCTGTACGTGGTCCAGCGCACGTGCCACGTGCGGTTGATCTCCGACAAGCTGGCCAGCTTCGTGTTCTGGGGTTGGCAGGCGATCATCGTCGCTGCCGCGATCACCCTGCCGCTGGGCATGACCCAGGGCAAGGAATACGCCGAGCTTGAATGGCCGATCGACATCGCGATTGCAGTCGTCTGGGTCGCGTATGGCGTGTTGTTCTTCGGCACGGTCGCCAAGCGGCGCGTGAAGCACATCTACGTGGCGAACTGGTTCTATGGCGCCTACATCATCGCGGTGGGCATGCTGCACATCGTCAACAACCTGTCGATGCCGGCCAGCCTGACCAAGTCCTATCCCATCTACAGCGGCGCGGTCGATGCGATGGCGCAGTGGTGGTACGGCCACAACGCAGTGGCATTCCTGCTGACCACCGGCTACCTGGCGATGATGTATTACTTCGTGCCCAAGCAGGCCGGGCGCCCGATCTACTCCTACCGCCTGTCGATCGTGCACTTCTGGGCGCTGATCTCGGTCTACATGTGGGCGGGCCCGCACCACCTGCACTACACCGCGCTGCCGGACTGGGCGCAGTCGGTCGGCATGGTGTTCTCGCTGATCCTGCTGGCTCCCAGCTGGGGCGGTGCGATGAACGGCATCCTTACCTTGTCGGGCGTCTGGTACAAGCTGCGCACCGACCCGATCCTGAAATTCCTGATCGTGGCGATCAGCTTCTACATGATCGCGACCTTCGAAGGCCCGATGCTGTCGATCAAGACGGTCAATTCGCTCAGCCACTACACCGACTGGACCGTTGGTCACGTGCATGCCGGCACGCTGGGTTGGGTGGCGATGATCTCGATTGGCTCGCTGTATGCGCTGCAACCGCGCCTGCTCGGGCTAAAGCAGATGTACTCCGTGAAGTGGATCGATGCGCATTTCTGGCTGCACACCCTTGGCGTGGTGTTCTACATTGCCTCGATGTGGATCGCCGGAGTGACCCAGGGCCTGATGTGGCGTGCGACCAATTCCGACGGCACTCTGACCTACAGCTTCGTCGAGTCTCTCAACGCGACATATCCGTATTACCTGGGCCGGTTGTTCGGCGGCCTGCTGGTCCTTACCGGGATGTGCCTGATGGCATGGAACATGTACAAAACCGCGCAACAGGCGCGCAATCCCGCGCCGCATGCAGTGCTCCCGCCCGATGCCGCCGAAGCGCGTGTCTGAGGACGAACTGATGAACAACCTTGGACACGAAAAAGTCGAAACCAACATCGGCCTGATGGCAGTCCTGGTCACCATCGCGCTATCACTGGGCGGGCTGGCGGAGATCATCCCGCTGATGTACCAGGCCGAGGCAATCAAGCCACTGCCCGGGGTCAAGCCCTACCCGGCACTGCAACTGGCTGGACGCGACGTGTATGTCCGCGAGGGCTGCTACAACTGCCACTCGCAGATGATCCGCACGCTGCGTTTCGAGACCGAACGCTACGGCCACTATTCGCTGGCCGGCGAGTCGGTCTACGACCGTCCGTTCCAGTGGGGTTCCAAGCGCACCGGGCCCGACCTGGCGCGCGTCGGCGGTCGCTACTCCGACGACTGGCACCGGGTGCACCTCACCAATCCGCGTGACGTGGTGCCGGAATCCAACATGCCGTCGTTCCCGTGGCTGACCAAGAACATGCTGGATGGCGAAGAAGTCACCGCGCACATGCGCGCGCTGAAGCGGCTTGGTGATCCCTACAGTGACGACGAGATCGCCAACGCCACCAGGGATGTTGCCGGCAAGACCGAACTGGACGCCGTGGTCGCCTACCTGCAGGCGCTCGGAAAACACGCACCGCGGGGAGGCTGACACCATGCTGTCCGGAATCATCACTTCGTGCATGCTGGCATTGTTCGTGCTGGCCTGGGCCTGGGCCTGGAACCCGCGCCGCAAGGCGGACTTCGACGCGGCTGCGCGTTTGCCTTTTGATGACGCCTCCAGCGAGGACGAGCCATGAGCATGGGTTGGACGTGGTACCTCATTGCGTTGGTGATCCTCAACCTCGGTGGTGTCACGTGGTTGATCTGGTGGACCTCCAAGCGTCGGCCAGGCGATCCGAAACCGGAAGAAACCAGCCATTACTGGGATGGCGACATCACCGAATACAACAAGCCGATGCCGCGCTGGTGGATCAACGGCTTCTACATGCTGCTGGTGTTCGGGGTTGGCTACCTGTTCTGGTTTGGCGGCCTGGGTACTTACCAGGGCTACAGCAAGTGGACCTCGGTCAGCGAACACGATCGCGCCAAGCAAACCCAGGATGCCAAGCTGGAGGCGACCTTCGCGCCGTATCACGGCAAGCCGATCGACGTGATTGCAGGCAATCCGGAAGCGCTCAAGCTGGGCCGCGCGATTTTCAACAACACCTGCGCTACCTGCCACGGCTCATCCGCACAGGGTGCGATCGGCTTTCCCAACCTCGGCGACACCATCTGGAAATGGGGCGGCAAGCCCGATGACATCCTGAAGACGGTGATGGAAGGCCGTACCGGCGTGATGCCGCCATGGGGCAAGGTGCTGGCCGGCATGGGCGGCAAGGACGCGACCGATTACGTGATCGCCTACATGCGTCAACTCGGTGAAAAAAGCGACGCGCCTTCGCCCAGCAACTATGCAGCTACGCGTGGCAAATCGTTGTACGAAGGCTTGTGCGTGAGCTGCCACGGCATTGACGGCAAGGGCAACCAGGCGCTCGGCGCACCCGACCTGACCGATGACGACTGGATGTACGGATCGAGCACGGCATCGCTGCGCGAGACCATCAACAACGGCCGCATGGGTGAAATGCCGCCGCATGGCCCGATCATCGGTGAAACCCGTGCACGCCTGGTCGGTGCCTACGTCTGGTCGCTTTCGCATCCGGCCAACGCTGCCAGTGCGACAGTCCACTGATGACGAATTTCACCGCGCCCAAGTTCGACCATCCGCCGCGTCCGATGGCGCAGCGGGTCGGTGCGATCCTGTGGCCGAGTTTCTTCGCCGCAGGCGTGGCGACCATGATGTTCTTCGCCTTCGTCGATCCGCTGGTGCTACGCGACATGACGTTCCCGTCGCTGCCGATGACCCGCGGCCTTGGCTACAGCATCGGCTTCTTCGTGTTCTGGCTGGCAACTGCATCGTCAAGCCTGTTTACCTGGATCTTGTTGCGGCCCGCCAGCCGTTTCAACAGGCCGCTTCCCCCCGGTTGAGTGATGGCTAACAAACAGATTCCACTTGAGGTGATCGATGCCGGCGGCTCGGCCTACGTCAGTGAGCGCAAGGTCTATCCCCGAGATGTCTCGGGCCCGCTGAACCGGTTGCGGGTGGCGGCCGTGTTCTGGCTGCTGGGCATGTATTACCTGTTCCCCTGGCTGAAGTGGGATGGTCGCCAGGCGGTGCTGTTCGACCTGCCTGCACGCAAGTTCCATGTCTTCGCGCTGACCTTCTGGCCGCAGGACTTCACATTCCTGGCGATGCTGCTGATCATCCTGGCACTGGTGCTGTTCTTTGCCACCGCCCTGCTCGGCCGTGTCTGGTGCGGCTATGCCTGCCCGCAAACGGTATGGACCGAAGTGTTCCTGTGGATGGAACGCTGGACCGAAGGTGATCGCTCAAAGCGAATGAAGCTCGACGCCGGCTCGTGGACAGGTGAGAAAGTCCTGCGAAAGGGCAGCAAGCACATCGTGTGGCTGGTGTTCGCACTGTGGACCGGGTTCACATTCGTCGGCTTCTTCACCCCGATCACCAGCCTCGGCGCACGCCTTGTGCCATTCGACTGGAACGGCTGGGAAGTCTTCTGGGTGCTGTTCTATGCGCTGGCAACCTGGGGCAATGCCGGCTTCCTGCGCGAGCAGGTGTGCAAGTACATGTGCCCCTATGCCCGCTTCCAGGGCGCGATGTTCGACCGCGATACCCTGATCATTGCGTACGACCCCATGCGCGGGGAACCGCGCGGCCCGCGCAAGCGTGGCCTTGCAAGCGTGATGCAGCGCGCACGTGGCCTGCTGGACATGTCCGCTGCCTACGACTACGTGTTCCGCGCGAGCCGCCACCCCAGCGCCGCGGATAACCGCATCCAGGCGGCAGGCACGATCGTGCTGGGTGATGCTGGCGTTGAAGCGGCACCCTTGCCGAAGTTCGCGCCTGAACAACTCGGCGATTGCATCGACTGCACGATCTGCGTGCAGGTCTGCCCGACCGGCATCGACATCCGCAATGGCCTGCAGTACGAATGCATTGCCTGCGGTGCCTGCATCGATGCCTGCGACGACGTGATGGACAAGATGGGCTACCCGCATGGGTTGATTCGCTATTCGACGCAAAACGCCATCGACGGCAAGCCGACCAGGATCATGCGCCCGCGCATCTTCGTATACACCGCATTGTTGCTGGCTCTGGTCGGTGCCTGGGTCTGGGGCGTTGGCCACCGCAGCAGCGTGATTGTCGATGTGCTGCGTGACCGCAATGCACTTTACCGGCTGGCCGATGCCGGCCATGTCGAGAACGGCTACACGCTCAAGCTGGTCAACAAGACCGACAAGCCGCGCGAATTCACTGTCGAAGTCACCTCGAAGACGCCCGGCATCGAGTTGCGTCCACTTGCGCAACCGATCCATGCGGACGCAGAGGAAGTGCTGTCCCTGCCACTGGTGCTCAGCGCGCCGGCATCGACCAGAGGCCGCCAGGACGTCACCTTTGTCATCCACAGCGCCGACGGGAAGGAACAACAAACCGTGGCCAGCACGTTCTTCGGACCGTTGTGATGGGCAAACACCGTCATCCGTTGCGTGAACCGATGGTCTGGCTGGTGATCGCGCTGCCGTTGGCCGCGGTGATCGCCAGTATCTGGCTGGTGGTGCTGTCATCGCGTGGCGGAAGCATCGATTCGGTGGCCGATGACGTCCAGCGTACCGGCCAGATCCAGACTACCAACCTCGGCCCCGATGCACGT
This sequence comes from uncultured Gammaproteobacteria bacterium, assembly GCA_963714905.1. Taxonomy (GTDB): domain Bacteria; phylum Pseudomonadota; class Gammaproteobacteria; order Xanthomonadales; family Xanthomonadaceae; genus Thermomonas. Next base: position 409,551 of record CAVQPZ010000006.1, on the reverse strand, counting down.
GCCGCAGAACTCAAGCTCAGTGCAGTACTGCAATCGGAAGAAGGCATGCTGCGGGTGTTTCCCGCAAGCGGCGAGTTCCGCCTTGGCGCGCCATTGCGACTGAAGTTGCTGCATCCCCATGAACAGGATGGAGACGAGTCGCTCACGCTGGAACCCGATGAACTCGGTTGGCATGTCGAGTTCACCGCCGATCCAGGCCACGACTGGAACCTGCAATTGAGCGATGGCCGCATCGATAGCGATAACGATAGCGATGGAGATGTTGCTGGCGGCACCACGACGGATGGCAGCTGGCGCCTGCGTGGGCGCCTGCCCCAGGGCCAGCACGCCGCGCACCTGGGGCCCGCGCTGGACAGGAAGTGAACGCAAGCACTGATCGACCCACCTGCCACCACTGCGGCGAACCACTTCCATCTCCACCTGTGATCGCGATCCTCGACGGGCAACCGCATGCATTCTGCTGCGCGGGTTGCGCAGGCGCCGCACAATGGATTTCCGATGCCGGCCTCGGCAACTATTACGAATTGCGTACCGCACCCGCGGGTCAGGTCGGCGAGGACGTCGTCGACTTTTCAAGCTGGGACCGCGACGATCTGCTGCAGGACCACGTCCATGCCGTCACCGGTGGCCGCGAGATCACCGTGCTGTCCGACGGCATGCACTGCGCGGCCTGCGCCTGGTTGATCGACCGTGCGCTGCGTCGCGATGCCGGCGTCATCGAAATAAGCGCCAATGCAGTTACCGGGCGCATCCGCATCGCATGGGATCCAACGCGCGTTGCATTATCGAAGCTGCTGGAGCGAATTGCCTCACTGGGCTACCGCACCTGCCTGAGTGGCGGACAGGCGCGCGAGCAGGCACGCCGCAGCGAGCGAAATCGCTGGCTGCTGCGGATGGGCATCGCCGGACTGGGCATGATGCAGGCGATGATGTTTGCCGGATCCCTGTACCTGGACACCAGCAACGAAATGCCGCTGGCGACCCGCGACTTCTTCCGCTGGCTGACCCTGCTGGTGTCATCGCCCGTGGTGTTCTACTCGGGTTGGCCGTTCATCACCGGGATGCTGCGCGAACTGCGCGGACGCCGGCTGGGCATGGATACGTTGATCGCCAGCGCGACCCTGCTGGCCTATGGCGCCAGCGTGATCGAGACGATCCGCGGCGGGCCGCATGTCTGGTTCGATGCGGCGGTGATGTTCGTGTTCTTCCTGCTGGCGGCGCGCATGCTGGAACAACGCGCGCGCAACATCGCCAGCGCCCAGGTCGATGCACTGGCGCGGGCGCGCCCGGTGATTGCGGTGCGCGAGTTGGCCGACGGCAGCCGTGAAGCAGTGCCGGTAGCCGCGCTGCGCGTGGACGACATCGTGCGCGTGGCGGCTGGCGACGTGGTGCCGGCCGACAGCATCCTGCTGGATACCGATGCCAGCTTCGAGGAAGCCCTGCTCACCGGCGAGGCCACGCCCGTGCGCAAACAGGCGGGCGCCGACGTGTTCGCAGGGACCGTGTGCCGCGAGCATCCGGCGCGACTGCATGTCCGCAGCGTCGGCGCCGATACCCGCCTGTCGCAACTCGCGCGGATGGTCGAACACGCGCAAGCGCACCGGCCACCGCTGGCACGGCTGGCCGATCGCATCGCCGGCTGGTTTGTACTCGCCCTGTTGCTGGCGGCGTTGCTGGTGTGGCTGGCGTGGCGCATCCACGATCCGTCGCGCGCGTTTGAGGTGACGTTGGCGCTGCTGGTGATCAGCTGCCCGTGCGCGTTGTCGTTGTCGATTCCGGCCGCGCTGGCGGTTGCCCATGGCACGCTGGCACGCGCTGGCGTGTTGCCCCTGCGCGCGGATGCACTGGAGACGCTTGCCGGGGTGACCGATGTGGTGTTCGACAAGACCGGAACGCTCAGCGACGGCCGCCCGCGACGCAGCTCGGTGGACGCATCTGGAGGATTCGACACCGCCCACGCATTGCGCATCGCCGCAGCACTGGAACGCGACAGCGGCCATCCGCTGCAGCATGTGTTCACCGATGTCGACGACGCGCCACACGCAAATAACGTACGCGCGGTGCCAGGTGCCGGCATCGAGGGTGATGTCGATGGCGCCAGTTGGCGACTTGGCCATGCCGGTTTTGCCAGCAGTGGCGCGGACGATGGCCAGCTGTGGCTTGGCGATGGCATGCGCGGCGTTGCGCGTTTTGGCGTACAGGAATCGGCGCGGCCGGAAGCCGCTGCTGCGGTTGCCGCTTTGCGTGCGCAGGGGCTGCACCTGCATCTCTCCAGCGGCGACGCACATGCAGCGGTGATGCATTTCGGCGAAGCACTCGGCATCGACGATGTGCATGCAAGGCAGACGCCGGAGCAGAAACTCGCCTTCGTCCGCGGCCTGCAGGCGCAGGGCAGGCGCGTTGCCATGGTCGGCGACGGGCTCAACGATGCACCGGTACTCGCCGGCGCCGACGTCTCGCTGGCACTGGCCGATGGCGCCGCATTGGCGCAACGCGCGGCCGACCTGGTGGTGTCGCATCCATCGTTGATGCGGATCCCGGAATCGGTAGCGCTGGCGCGGCGCACGCGCACGATCATCAAGCAAAATCTCGCGTGGGCCGTGGGCTACAACCTGCTCGCGCTGCCCTTGGCCGCCGCCGGCATGGTCACGCCCTGGCTGGCAGCGTTGGGCATGGCACTCTCGTCGTTGATCGTCACTGTCAACGCGCTGCGGCTTGCACCGCGCCAACACACCGCTGCGCAAGCACGACCTGCGATCATGGCGACCACCGCCATCGCACGGGCCGACTGATGGCCATCTCTTAATGGCCATCCCTTACATGGCAAAGCCCTGATGGCAATCCTGCTATTCCTGATTCCGATCAGCCTGCTGTTGCTTGGGGTGGCGATATGGGCATTCGTGTGGGCGGTGCGTCGCGGCCAGTTCGAGGACCTCGATACCGCTTCGCTGGACATACTTCAGGACGATCCGCCACCGCCACCGCAGCAGTGGGGTGTCGATGGACATGGCAAGCGGAATGACGATGCCGGTTGACCTGCTGGTACTGGTCGCCGCGTTGACCACCGGCCTGTTGGGCGGCGCGCATTGCGCGGCCATGTGCGGCGGCATCGCTACAAGTATTGGCAACGGTAATCGCGGTTGGTGGCAGGCGTTGCAGCCAAATCTCGGGCGCGTGATGGGTTACGTTTTGGCAGGCGCGATTGTCGGTGGACTGGGCAGTGGACTGCTCGGCATCGCGCGCGCGCCGATGCTGGGTGTTGCGATGCGCGCAGCGGTCGGCATCGTGCTGGTCATCGCCGGCCTGCGTCTGCTGGACATCAAGGGGCGCCTGCCACGTTTCTTCGGTGGCCCCGCCACGCGGTTCTGGCAGCTGCTGCGGCCATTGCAACGACGTTTGATCCCGGCCGACACCGCCAGCAAGCGACTCCTGCTTGGGATGTTGTGGGGCTGGATGCCTTGCGGCTTGAGCACCACCCTGCTGGCAGCCGCATGGTTGCAGGCCAGTGCCAGCCATGGCGCGCTGACGATGGCGGCATTTGGCTTGGGCACGTTGCCGATGATGGTGCCGATCACCTGGGCCGGCGCGCGTTTCGGGCAGCGCCTGCAGCGTGGTGGGTTTCGCACTGCTGCTGGATTGCTGGTACTTGTTAGTGGACTGGTGACGATTGCTGCGCCGTGGCTGATGCAGATTTCTGCATTGCATGGCGTGCTTGAGGCGCTGGGCTGTCGCAGCCTCCCAATCGTTTAATCGTGGCGTAAGAGCAGGCGACGACGCCTACTGTGGCGTGCTCGCTACGCGGCTTTAAATGCCGCTGCGCAAGCACGCCACAGTCTCGTCGCCGCCCAGAGCTGGTGTTCGTCGTGGTTTACAAGGCTGACGCGTGCACGCCAGCAATCGCGCGTCCGGAAGGATCGGCGGCATCGGCGAATGCGGCATCCCAGGCGATCGCAGCGGGCGATGAACATGCAATCGACTTGCCGCCCGGCACCGTGTTGGCGCAGGCATCGCCCGGGAAAACCTGCTCGAACTGGTCGCGGTAGAAATAGGCTTCCTTGGTCATCGGCGTGTTGATCGGGAAGCGCGTGGCGGCATCGGCGAATGCGGCATCGCTGACATTGGCTTCGGCGTGCGCCTTCAAACCGTCGATCCAGCCATAGCCCACGCCATCGCTGAACTGTTCCTTCTGCCGCCACAGGATTTCCTTTGGCAAGAAACCCTCGAAGGCTTCCCGCAAGATTCCTTTTTCCATTTTTCCGTTCCCGGCCATCTTGTGCTGGGCATCCATGCGCATCGCCACGTCCATGAATTCCACGTCCAGGAATGGCACGCGTGGTTCCACGCCCCAGGCCATCATCGACTTGTTGGCGCGCAGGCAATCGAAGCTGTGCAGTGCGTCGAGCTTGCGTACCAGCTCTTCGTGGAATTCGCGTGCGTTGGGCGCCTTGTGGAAGTAGAGATAGCCGCCGAACAGTTCATCGCTGCCCTCCCCGGATAGCACCATCTTCACGCCCATCGCCTTGATCCGCCGCGCCAGCAGGTACATCGGCGTGGATGCACGGATGGTGGTGACGTCATAGGTTTCGATGTGGCGGACCACTTCCGGTAGTGCATCCAGCCCTTCCTCGAAGCTGTAGGTGAAGCCGTGATGCACCGTGCCCAGGGCCTCGGCAGCGATCTCGGCTGCGGCCAGGTCCGGAGAACCATCAAGGCCAATCGCGAAGCTGTGCAGCCGGGGCCACCAGGCCTCGCCCTTGTCATCGTCCTCGACCCGCTTGCGCGCGAACTTGGCTGCACAGGCTGCGACCAGCGATGAGTCCAGTCCGCCCGAAAGCAGAACGCCATACGGCACGTCGCTCATCATCTGCCGGTGCACGGCACGCTCGAACGCTTCGCGCAGTTCGGCCTTGTCGGCAGCCACGCCCTGCACGGCGTCGTAGTCGCGCCAGGCGCGCTTGTACCAGCGCGTGAGTTCGCCGGTCGCGGTATCGAACACATGCCCGGGCGGGAATGCCGCCACATCGGGACACATGCGCGCGATTGCCTTCATTTCCGAGGCGACCCAGGTCCGGCCTTCGGCATCGTGGCCCCAGTAGAGTGGGCAGATGCCCATGTGATCGCGCGCGATCAACGCACGCATGGCGACTGCATCCCACAAAGCGAAAGCGAAGATGCCATTGAGCCGACCCAGCCAGGTTGCCGGCGCTTCGCCATCGCGATACAGCGCGTTGACGACTTCACAATCGGAACCGGTCTGGAACGCGTAGGTCTGCGCCAGCCGGCGCTCGAGCTCGCGGTGGTTGTAGATCTCGCCATTGACCGCCAGCACCAGCGCGCCATCGGCCGAACGAATCGGCTGTGCGCCCCCGGCCGGATCAACGATGGCCAGCCGCTCATGCACCAGCAGCGCATTGGGATCAACATGCACCCCGCTCCAGTCTGGCCCGCGATGACGCTGGCGGGCCGACAGCGAGAGGGCCAGCGGGCGCAGCGGGTGCAGGTCGGCACCGGGACGTAGATCGAAAACACCGAGGATCGAACACATGGGGAAGTCCTGTCGTGGGGTTTGTGGGGCTGAAGTGGCAGTTCGAAAAATAATGAACCCGGAAAAAGAAAAGGCCCGCACGTTTCGGTGCGGGCCTCGGTTCGATTTGCGTGCGTTGCGCGCGCTAATCACCGACCCACGGAGGGCAGGCGTTATTGAGATTATTAACGGTGCGCAGGAAACTCATGCGATGACCTTAACCCGTCATCCCGGCAACGCGCAATGGTTGCGCCAGTAACCGCTCGATCAACGCGAGATAGAGATCAGGCAAGCGTTCCAGGTCGGCCACGTTCACGTTTTCGTCGACCTTGTGGATGCTGGCGTTGACCGGCCCGATCTCGACGCAATGCGCGCCCAGCGGCGCTATGAAGCGTGCATCGGAGGTGCCGCCGCCGGTACTTTCCTCGGGCGCTGCGCCAGCGAACTTTGCCATGACCTCACGCGCCGCCGCACGCAACGGGCCTTCTGGCGTGTGAAAAGGCTCACCGCCGCGATGCCAACACATCTCGTACTCCAGCCCATGCGCCTGCAGCACTGCTTCGCATTCGGCTTCCAGCCGCAGCGCATCCCAATGCGGGTTGTAGCGCAGGTTGAACAATACCTGCAGCTCGCCGGGGATCACGTTGTTGGCGCCAGTACCCGAATGGATATTGCTGATCTGCAGGCTGGTCGGCGGGAATGTCTCGAACCCCGCATCCCACTGGCGTGCGACGAGCTCGCTCAACGCCGGTATCGCCTGGTGGATCGGGTTGCGTGCCTTGTCAGGATAGGCCACGTGGCCTTGCACGCCTCTTACCGTCAGCGTCGCCGACAAGGTGCCGCGACGACCGACGCGCAGCAGGTCGCCAAGCACGATCTTCGATGAAGGCTCACCCGTCACACACCAATCGACACGCTGGCTGCGCTCGCGGAAAATTTTCGCGACGTGGCGAACACCATCAATCGCATCGCCCTCTTCGTCCGAGGTCAGCAGCAAGGCGACCGTACCCGGATGCTCCGGATGCGCAGCCACGAATCGCTCCAGCGCAATCACGAATGCCGCCACGCTGCCCTTCATGTCGGCGGCACCACGCCCGTACAACACGCCATCGCGGATTTCCGGTGCGAACGGATCGCTGGCCCAGGTCTCGCGCGGGCCGGGCGGCACGACATCGGTATGACCAAGCAAGACCAGCACCGGGCCATCCCCACCGCCGTGGGTTGCGAACAAATTGTCGACTTCGCCTAGCCGCAGATGTTCGGTTGCGAAACCGGCAGCCGCCAATCGCGCGGCGATCACGGCCTGGCAACCGGCGTCGTCCGGCGTGACCGAAGGCCGCGCGATCAAGTCGCAAGTCAGGTCGAATACGTCGCTCACTGGCCAACTCCAAACAATTTCTTGAAGCCATTGTCACTGAACCCCTGCGACACGCTTTCGTCATCCATCACGACCACGGGCCGACGAATCAGTTGCGGGTATTCGCGCAGCAACAATTTCCATTCGGCATCACTGCCCGGCGTCTTGCGTTGCGGCGCAAGATTCCGCCAGGTCGTGGAGGACTTGTTGACCATTGCTTCCCAACCGCCGAGCGCATCCTTCCAAGTCACCAACGTCTCAGGCGATTGCGGGTTGTCGCGATAGTCGATGAAGGTGTGTGCGACACCAAAGCGGTCAAGCCACTTGCGGGCTTTCCTGCAGGTGTCGCAATTGGCGAGGCCGTAAATCGTTTTGCTCATGACTCGACAAACTCAATGAAGGATGGCCGGCAGGGGATTTTCGCGACCTTCGGCGACATGGATGTCGCCGATGAGCCTACAGGGACGTATTTACGGCGTGTCGCGAAAGTCGCCTGCCGGGCAGCCTTGCTCCACGCGGCGTGTGTCAGTCCGCCAACCCGCGCAACAACTCATTCACCGACGTCTTGCTGCGCGTCTTCGCATCAACCTGCTTGACGATCACCGCGCAATACAGCGAATGCGAACCATCCTTCGCCGGCAACTGGCCCGATACCACCACGCTGTACGGCGGCACCGAGCCATAGCTGACTTCGCCGGTCGCACGGTTGTAGACGCGGGTGCTCTGGCCGAGGAACACGCCCATGCCGATCACGCTGTGATGGCCAACCACGAAACCTTCCACCACTTCCGAACGCGCACCGATGAAGCAGTAGTCCTCGATGATCGTCGGGAAGGCCTGCAACGGCTCCAGCACGCCGCCGATGCCGGCACCGCCGGACAGGTGGCAATGCTTGCCTATCTGCGCGCAGCTGCCGACCGTGGCCCAGGTATCGACCATCGTGCCCGCACCGACATGCGCACCGATGTTGACGAAGCTCGGCATCAGCACCACGTCCTTGCCGACATGGCTGCCGGCACGCACCACCGCGCCCGGCACCACGCGCACACCAAGCTTGCGGAACGCAGCTTCATCGAAGTCCGCGAAGCGCGCCGGCACCTTGTCCCAGGACGGCGCCGGATAGCCTTCCATCAGCTCCATGTCTGACGTCCGGAAGTACAGCAGCACCGCCTTCTTCAACCATTCGTTGACGTGCCAGCCGCCATTGCCGTCTGGCTCGGCCACGCGCAGCCAACCGTTCTCGAGGCCCGTGATCGCGCGATCCACGGCCGGCCGGGTCGAGCCTTCGATCTCCTCAAGCGTCAGCATCGCGCGCCGTTCCCAGGCGCTGTCGATGATGAGGCGAAGCTCCTGCGCTTCGACCAGACGCGCGGCGGCCAGCTTCGACAGCGGGCGCTTCCCGGTCTCCTTCTTTACGGCCTTCGCAGGACTCCTGGATGCGGGCTTGGCAGTACTCATTGCGGTTCTCCATCAAGTGCGGCCAGCAGCGCGTCGCGCAATGCCTGGCGTTGGTGGTCGTCCTTCAACGCGCGGTCATGCTCGTCGCTGATCTGGAACATGTCCTCGGCGCGTGCGCCGAAGGTGGCGATTCGCGCATCGTGCACGCGCAGGCGCAGGCTGCGCAGCACCCGGCTGACGTTCGCCAGCAGGCCCGGGCGGTCAGTGCAGACCAGGCTGAGCAAGGTACGGCCATTGTCGGTGTCGGCAAATTCGACCTGCGGCACGATCCGGAAATGTCGCAAGTGCCGCGGTTGCGTGCGCTTGGCGGGACGGATGCCGTCGAGGTCGCTGGTCGCAAGCGAAGCATGCAGGCGTTGCTCGACGTCTTCGGCCCGCACCACGCGCTGGTCCTCGGCCGGAATGACCTCGAAACTGTCGACCACGCTGCCATGCGGCCCATCCAGCAACCGCGCTTGCTGGATCGCAAGGCCGAGCCGATCCAGCGTGGCCACGATCGCCGCGAACAGGCCATCGCGGTCGGGCGAGCGCACGAAGATCTCCAGTGCACCAGCCTGTGCGCCAAGCGGCCGGACCGCGATGCGCAGGTCGCCCGGCGCCAGTTCACGCAATTGCTGCGCCTGCCACGCCAGCGCATCCGGGCGCCCGCGCAGGAAGCATTCGGGCGGCAGCTCATCGAACAGGTCCTCGATTTCCAGCGGGCCCAGCCCGGCCTGTTCCAGCAATGCCGCGCTGGCGGCACGATTTTCGGAGATCCGTTCCGTCGCACGCACCGGATGTTCCAGGCCGCGCCGCAAGGCAAGCCGGGTGGCGGTGTACAGGTCGGCCAGCAAGCGATCCTTCCATGCATTCCACAACTTCGGTGACGTCCCGGCGATATCCGCGCAGGTCAGCAGGTACAGCAGGTCGAGACGCTCGCGGTCGGCCACCTTCACTGCGAAACGATGGATCACCGCGGGATCGCCGATGTCCTGCTTTTGCGCGGTCATCGACATCATCAGGTGCTGTTCGACCAGCCATGCGACCAGGGCGGTTTCACCCTCGCTCAGGCCATGCGCGATGCAGAACTCGCGTGCATCCACTGCGCCGAGTTGCGAATGATCGCCCCCGCGGCCCTTGGCGATGTCGTGGAACAGGCCGGCGAGCAGCAGCAGTTCCGGCTTGCGCAGTCGCGGCCACACTTCATGGGTGATCGCAAAACGCTCGTCGGCCTCGCCACTGGCGAAGCGCCCCATGTTCTGCAGGACCATCAAGGTGTGCTGGTCGACCGTGTAGACATGGAACAGGTCGAACTGCATGCGCCCGGTGACTTGCGAGAATGCCGGGATCCAGCGACCGAGCACGCCCAGCCGCGCCAGCCGTTTCAGGGTCAGGACCGGCATCGGGCCGCGCAGCAGTGCAGTGAAGGCGCTGCGCTCGTCCATGCCGACCGCGTCGAACGCCGGCAAGTGCGGCAGCGACTCCGCCAGCGCGCGCGCCGTGCGTGAATGCAAGCCGCGCGCCCGCGGCGTGGCAGCCCACGCCGCGAATAGACCGAATACATTGCCGATTGCGGCGTGCGGCCAGCCACGTTCGTCGTCGCAGGCTGCCAGATAACCATGACGGAGTTCGAAGTGTTCCGACAGCGGCACCGGCTGCGCATCGCCTTCGAGGATTTCCTCGAAGCGCTGCAGCAGGCGCTCGCTGATCCGCGAGATCAGGGCAGCGGCGCGGTAGAAACCCTGCATCATCTGCTCGACTGCAAGGCTGCCCTGGATGTCGACGAAGCCGAGGCGTTCGGCCAAGGCCTTCTGGTAGTCGAAGCGCAATCGTTCCTCGCGCTTGCTCGCGACCAGGTGCAGGCCCCAGCGCAGGCGCGAAACCTCCCGGCGCGCACGCACCACGGTCTCGTACTCATCAGCACCCAGCTGGCCCAGCGAAACCAGCGACTCCAGGTCGCGGGTACCCGCCAGCCGCATCGCCATCCAGCGCAGGGTCTGGATGTCGCGCAGCCCCCCCGGGCCTTCCTTGAGGTTGGGCTCCAGGTTGTCGCTGGTGTCACCGAAACGTGCATGGCGCTGCCGCAGTTCCTGGCGCTTGGCGTCGAAATACTCACGCGCTGGCCAAATGCGTTCGGGTGCGATCGCATCGGCCAGTCCCGCCCGATCCGTCTCCGACGCCGCCAGTGCGCGCGCCTCCATCAGCGCGGTCATCACCGTCAGGTCATCCGCAGCCGACTGCGTGCACTGGGCCAGTGAACGCACGCCATGGCCAAGCGGCAGGCCCGCATCCCACAACAACGCAAACAGGCGCGCCAGAGACTCCGCATGCGCAGTCGCAACCGTGTCCTCGGCGACCACCTGCAGGTCGACGTCGGAACCCGGGTACAGCTCACCGCGTCCGTAGCCGCCAACCGCAAACAGGCTCATCTGCGCATCCGGGTGGATGCAGCGGCTCCAGGCCTCGCGGATCAACGCATCGATGCCGGCCGCGCGGCGGCTGGTCAGGGTGTCGATGTCCTCATTGCGGTCGAAACACTGCGCCAGCAGCGCGTCCGCCCGCACCAGCCGTTCGCGTGCCTGCAGCGCCCATGCACTGTCGTCCAGCGGCAACGCGTCGGCAGGCGGAGGCGTCACAGGTCGTTGTCGTCGCCGGGCAGGCAGGTCAGGATCTCCACACCATCGGCAGTGACCGCAACGGTGTGTTCCCACTGCGCTGACAACTTGCGGTCCCTGGTCACCACGGTCCAGTTGTCCGGCAACAGACGGGTGTGCCGGTTGCCCTCATTGATCATTGGCTCGATGGTGAAGGTCATGCCTTCGCGCAGCTCCATGCCATCACCTGGCCGGCCGTAATGCAGCACTTGCGGTTCGTCGTGGTAGACCTTGCCGATCCCGTGGCCGCAATACTCACGGACTACGCTGAAGCGCTGGGATTCGGCGTATTGCTGGATCGCATGGCCAATGTCGCCCAGGGTCGCGCCCGGCTTGACCGCGCGGATACCGCGGAACATCGCCTCGCGGGTCACCTCGACCAGCCGCTTGGCCATCACCGAGGGGGTGCCGACGTAGTACATGCGGCTGGTGTCGCCGTGCCAGCCATCCTTGATCACGGTGACGTCGATATTGAGGATGTCGCCGTCCTTCAGCGTCTTGCCCGGGCTCGGCATGCCGTGACAGATCACGTTGTTGACCGAGGTGCAGACGGTGTACGGGAACGGGATGCGGCCATGGCCGCCGCCATAGCCGATGTTGGCCGGAATCGCCTGCTGCACGTTCACGATGTGGTCGTGGCAGATGCGGTCAAGTTCTTCTGTTGTGGCACCGGCCTTCACATGCGGGGCGACGACCTGCAGCACTTCGGCGGCCAGGCGGCCGGCTATGCGCATCTTTTCGAGGTCGGCGGGGGTCTTGAGATTGATTGTCATTCGGCCATTATTGCCGATCCGCACCTCCGACCATACCGCCAGTTCGCCATTGCGTTGCTCCGGACCTGGATTCCCGTCATACTTCCGAGGCTTTACCGCCGCCATGCCGTGCGCTATCGGCAAATCCACAGTTGTCGACAACCCCTGCGCCGGGGTGCTCCGCAAGGAGTTCGGACGCAGTGACGACAGCGAGGCTCAACCCCGGAACCCCGCAGCCTGTCCCACGGCCGGCCTGCAGCGCCACCATCAAACCCGGCGCGGGTTCCACCATTGGAGTTCATGCAATGCCCCAGATCACCATGCGCCAGATGCTGGAAGCCGGCGTCCATTTCGGCCACCAGACCCGCTACTGGAATCCCAAGATGGGCCCGTACATCTTCGGCGCCCGCGGCAAGATCCACATCATCAACCTCGAAAAGACCGTTCCGCTGTTCAACGACGCGATGAATTTCATCAGCGGCGTGGCGCAGAAGCGCGGCATCATCCTGTTCATCGGCACCAAGCGCAGCGCGCGCGATGCAGTCAAGGATGAAGCAACCCGTTGCGGCATGCCGTACATGACCCAGCGCTGGCTGGGCGGCACGCTGACCAACTTCGCGACCATCAAGAAGTCGGTGTCGCGCCTGAAGGAACTGGAAGCTGCCGAGACCGATGGCACCTTCGAGAAGCTGGTCAAGCACGAAGTGATGGGCCTGCGCCGCGAGCGCGACAAGCTGGAAGCCAGCCTGGGCGGCATCAAGGACATGAACCGCCTGCCCGACGCGTTGTTCGTGATCGACATCGGCCATGAAGACATCGCCATCAAGGAAGCCAAGAAGCTCGGCATCCCGGTGATCGCGGTGGTCGACACCAACTACGACCCCAACCTGGTGGACTACGCGATCCCCGGTAATGACGACGCCATTCGTGCCGTGCAGCTGTACGCCGGTGCTGCCGCCGACGCCGTGCTGGAAGGCAAGGCCGCCATGCCGTCCGCCGCCTCGGTCCGCGAGGAAGACTTCGCTGGCGCCGAAGGCGACGACAAGAAGCCGGGCCGCCGCGCACCAGCCAGGAAGGCTGTTGCCCCGGCCAAGGCTGAAGCGCCCGCCGCCGACGCACCTGCTGCCGAGTAATCAAGGTACTGGCAGCCGCGCCATGTAGCGCGGCTGCCGCTTATTCCTCGTCATCCCGGCGAAAGTCGGGATCCGGTTTTTGCAATGAACGAACCAAGAGCTGGATCCCGGCTTTCGCCGGGATGACGTCATTCAATATTCAGAGGTAATCCCATGGCAGATATCACTGCATCCCAGGTCAAGGAACTGCGCGAGCGCACTGGCGCCGGCATGATGGAGTGCAAGAAGGCACTCACCGAAACCGCTGGCGACATCGACGCCGCCGCCGAGGCCCTGCGCAAGTCCGGCCTGGCCAAGGCCGACAAGAAGGCCAGCCGCATCGCCGCCGAAGGCCGCATCGTGATGGCCCAGGACGGCGGCAAGGCCGTACTGGTCGAAGTCAATTCCGAAACCGACTTTGTCGCCAAGGATGACAACTTCCTCGACTTCGCCAATGCTGTTGCCGCTGCCGCACTGGCATCCGGCGTGGCTGACGTCGAGGCACTGAAGTCGGTCAAGCTGCCGTCCGGCGAAACCATCGAGGAAACGCGTGCCGCGGTGATCGCCAAGGTCGGCGAGAACGTGCAGGTGCGTCGCATGATCAGCGTCGACAGCGCCAACCACGTGGCCGCGTATGTCCACAGCGGCAAGATCGGCGTGGTCGTCGACCTGGCCGGTGGCGATGCCGAACTGGCGCGTGGCGTGGCCATGCACGTGGCGGCGATGAACCCGCCGTACAACAAGGCAGCCGACGTGCCGGCCGACTTCGTGGCCAAGGAAAAGGAAATCGAGCTGGCCAAGATGTCCGAGAAGGACAAGGCCAAGCCAGCCGAAATCCTGGAAAAGATCATCGGCGGCAAGATCGCCAAGATCATCAACGAGGTCAGCCTGTACGGCCAGCCGTATGTATTGAACACCGACCAGACCGTCGAGCAGGCCATGAAGGCCGCCGGCGCAGACGTGGTGTCGTTCACCCGCCTGGCGGTGGGCGAAGGCATCGAGAAGGTGGTCGAGGATTACGCAGCCGAAGTCGCCAAGGCGATGCAGGTCTGAATTTTCCGCGACACCCGATCCACGAAAAACCCGCGAGTGATCGCGGGTTTTTTGTTGCGCGCCAAGATGCCAGTGCGCCGCATCGGCTAGAATCCTTCGGGTTTGGTTCCTCGCTTTCCACCCGGCACCTCTTCCAACAACGGAGTTTGCAGCATGTCGACCCTCGCCTATCGCCGTGTCTTGTTGAAGCTCTCCGGCGAAGCCCTGATGGGCGACGAGGACTACGGCATCGATCCGAAGGTGATCAGCCGCCTGGCACGCGAGGTGATCGAGGCGCGCGATGCCGGTGCCGAGATCGCGCTGGTGGTGGGCGGCGGCAACATCTTCCGCGGCGCAGGCCTGGCGGCCGGCGGCATGGACCGGGTGACCGGCGACCAGATGGGCATGCTGGCGACCGTGATCAATGCGCTGGCGATGCAGGACGCGCTGGAGAAACTCGGCGCCAAGGCGCGGGTGATGAGCGCGATCAAGATCAACGACGTGTGCGAGGACTACATCCGCCGCCGCGCAATCCGCCATCTGGAAAAAGGCCGCATCGCGATCTTCGCCGCCGGCACCGGCAACCCGTTCTTCACCACCGACTCCGGCGCCGCGCTGCGCGCGATCGAGATCGGCGCCGACCTGCTGGTCAAGGCGACCAAGGTCGATGGCGTGTACGACAAGGACCCGAAGAAGTACCCCGACGCGGTCAAACTTGGCAACCTGACCTACGACGAGGTGATCTCGCGCAACCTGCAGGTCATGGACACCGCCGCGTTCGCGCTGTGCCGGGACAGCGACTTGCCGCTGCGCATCTTCGACATGAGCCAGCCCGGCGTGCTGCTGCGGCTGCTGCGGGGCGAGGCGATCGGCACCCTGGTGCAGGGCCGCAGCTTGGCTGCTTCAACGTAATAGCGTCCGCCAACCGCGTCGGGCAACATGCCCGCATGCATTCCCACGCGCACGACCATGACGGCACCCGCGCCTTCGCCTGGGTGACCCTGATCAACCTGGCCTATACCGTGCTCGAAGCCGGGTATGGCTTCGCCACCGACTCGCTGGCGTTGTTGTCGGATGCCCTGCACAACTTCGGCGACGTGCTCGGCCTCAGCCTGGCCTGGGGCGCGGCGGTGCTGGCCAAGCGCGCGCCCACCGAGCGTCACACCTACGGCTGGCGGCGCGCCACCCTGCTGTCTCCATTGGCCAACGCGGTGCTGCTTGTGACGTTTTCCGGCGCACTTGGCTGGGAAGCAATCCGCCGCTTCAGCGCACCGCCCGATGTTCCGGGATTTCCGGTGATGGTGGTCGCGGCGATCGGCATCGCGATCAACCTCGGCGCAGCCTGGATGGTGCGGGATGGCCACGAACACGACCTCAACCGCCGCGGCGCCTACGTGCACCTGCTTGCCGACGCGGCGGTATCGTCGGCTGCGGTGTTGGCCGGCGCCGGCATCTGGGCATTCGGCTGGAACCTGCTGGATCCGGCCACCGCGTTGTTGGTCGCGGTGGTGGTCGCGGCGGGCTCCTTCAGCCTGTTGCGCGATGCCTTCAACGCCGCCATGGACGCGGTACCACGCAACATCGACCAGCAACGGGTACGCGAATGGCTGGGTGTCCAGCAAGGCGTGTCCGCAGTCCATCACCTGCATATCTGGTCGTTGGGAGCGGGCGAGATCGCGATGACGGCGCACCTGGTGCGACCAATCGACGCGGATCACGACGCCTTCCTTGACCGCCTCAACGACGAGCTGTACGCGGAATTCGGGATCAACCACCCGACCGTGCAGATCGAGCGTGGCACCACCTGCGAACACGACGACCATGACCGCGCACCCCACGGTGGCCATGCAGACCACGACTTGCCACCTCCTCATTCATAGCCCGCGGCAGCCTTTCATCCCCAGTCGTGTGGCCGGCTCACGCCTGTTCCCGGATATAATCCCGGGGTTAACTGCAGACCATGGAGCCCGCGATGTTGAACGAGATCAAGAAAGACGCCCAGTCCCGAATGGGCAAAAGCATCGAGGCGCTCAAGCACAACCTGGTCAAGCTGCGCACTGGCCGCGCCAACACGGCGATCGTCGATCACATCAAGGTTGACTACTACGGATCTGAAATGCCGTTGTCGCAGGTCGCCAGCGTGGCGATCGGCGATGCGCGCTCGATCATCATCACTCCGTGGGAAAAGCAGATGGTAGGCCCGGTGGAGAAAGCGATCCTGGCCTCGAACCTGGGATTGACCCCGAACACGGCCGGCACCGTGATTCGCCTCAATATCCCGGCGCTGACCGAAGAACGCCGCCGCGACCTGACCAAGGTCCTGCACAGCGAAGGCGAGGACGCCAAGGTCGCGATCCGCAATATCCGCCGCGATGCCAACCAGCAGGTCAAGGAATTGCTGAAGGAAAAGCAGTTGGCCGAGGACGAAGCCAGCCGCGGCGAAGCCGACATCCAGAAGCTGACGGATGCATCGATCAGCGACGTGGATGAAGTCGTGAAAATCAAGGAAGCCGAGCTGATGGCAGTCTGATGCCGGCTGGCTTCGCTCGCGCTGGCGGCGGCCTGGCGTCATGACCTCCGGATCGACGGCAAAGGCGATCCCGCGCCACATCGCGATCATCATGGATGGCAACGGGCGCTGGGCACAGCAGCGTCGCCGGCCGCGCATCATCGGCCATCGCGCCGGTGCGCGCGCGGTGCGGACCTGCGTGGAGTTCTGCCTGGAACACGGGATCGGCGCGCTGACCCTGTTTGCATTCTCCAGCGAGAACTGGAACCGCCCGCAGGAAGAAGTGGGCGGCCTGATGAAGCTGTTCCTGGGCGCACTGGAGCGTGAAGTCGACGAGCTGCACCGGCTTGGCGCCCGCCTGCGCTTCATCGGCGAGCGTTCGCGTTTCGATGCCGTCCTGCTGTCCCGCATGCAGG
Organism: uncultured Gammaproteobacteria bacterium; assembly: GCA_963714905.1. Taxonomy (GTDB): domain Bacteria; phylum Pseudomonadota; class Gammaproteobacteria; order Xanthomonadales; family Xanthomonadaceae; genus Thermomonas. The sequence goes on along the minus strand of CAVQPZ010000006.1, from coordinate 392,758 downwards.
CGGCCGAGGCGTTGACCGCCGGCAACACGCGACTGCAACTGGTCATCGCCGCCAGCTACGGCGGCCGCCAGGACATCGCGAATGCCGCGCGCAGCCTGGCGCAGGACGTCGCCGTCGGCCGCCTGCGGCCGGAGCAGATCGACGAGGCCGCACTCGATGCCCGCGTCGCGCTTGCCGACCTGCCTGCCCCCGATCTTTTCATCCGCACCGGGGGCGAAATCCGGATCAGCAACTTCCTGCTGTGGCAACTCGCCTACACCGAACTGTGGTTCACCGAGACGTTGTGGCCTGACGTGGATGCAGCCACACTGCAGCGCGCAATCGACGACTATGCCGGGCGCGAACGCCGCTTCGGCCTGACTGGCGGGCAGTTGGCGGCCACTGCACCCAGGGGAACGGAATGACAAGAACGCGCCTGCTGGCCGCGCTGATCATGGCGCCAATCGCCATCCTCAGCGTCCTGTTCATGCCGACCCCCATATTGGCTGCACTGAGCGCATTGCTGTTCCTGGCTGCACTTTGGGAATGGCTGAAACTGGCTGAAGTCGACGACACCCTGGCCCGCACCATCCTGCTGGTTCTGAACCTTGCACTGATGGTGGTGCTGGTATGGGCGTCGCCCCCGACCAGCGGCGGCTCATTCGCATTGCTGCAGTTGGTGGTCGTCCTGGGCGTGGTGTGGTGGCTGTTGGCGATGCTCTGGATGAAGCATTACCGCTTCGCCTCCGACCATGACAGCCATGCCCGCGTGTTCAAGCTGGGCGCTGGCACCCTGGCCGTGGTCCCGGCCTGGTGTGCGCTCGGCCTGATCCATGCCAGCCAGCCCAACGGGCACCGCTGGCTGCTGCTGGCCCTGTTCCTGGTCTGGTCAGCCGATACCGGCGCCTATTTTGCAGGCCGGAAACTCGGCGGCAAGCTGTTTGGCGGCCGCAAGCTGGCACCAAGGATCAGCCCGAACAAGACCATCGAGGGGCTGCTTGGTGGCCTGCTGCTGGCGCTGGTGGTGGCGATGCTTGGCGCACCACTGGCTGGCGCGACGATCGACCAGTTGCCGGCGGTGGCCGTGGTCGCGCTGGCAAGCGTGGGCTTTTCGGTGGTCGGCGACCTGTTTGAAAGCCTGCTCAAGCGCCACATCAACGTCAAGGACTCCGGCGACCTGATCCCCGGTCATGGTGGCGTGCTCGACCGCGTGGACAGCGTGCTGGCGGCCTTGCCGGTGTTCGCACTTGGCAAGATCTGGCTGGGGTTCTAGACCATGCAACAGGTCGCAGTCCTCGGCGCCACCGGCTCGATTGGCGCATCCGCGCTGGACGTGGTCGCGCGCCACCCTGGCCGCATGCGTGTCAGCGTGCTCGCGGCCGGGCGCCAGGTCGACGCACTGGTCTCACTTTGCCGGACGCATCGTCCAGCGCATGCGGTGATCGCCGATGAGGCGCTCTACCCAAGATTGCGCGACGGCCTTCGCGGTGCGGGCCTGACGACACAGGCCCACGCCGGCTCGCCGGCACTGGACGCACTGACCGCCAGCAACGCCTGTGACACCGTGGTGGCCGCGATCGTGGGTGCCGCCGGGTTGTCGTCCACGCTGGCAGCGGCGCGCGCCGGAAAACGCCTGCTGTTGGCCAACAAGGAGGCGCTGGTGCTGGCTGGCGAACTCCTGATGGCCGCGGCGCGCGAAGGCGGCGCCACGATCATACCCATCGACAGCGAACACAACGCCATCTTCCAGTGCCTGGCGGGCTGCAACGACGACGCCGTACTCTCCCGGATCACCCTGACCGCGTCTGGCGGCCCGTTCCGTGGACGCAGCCGCGGCGAACTGGCGCAGGTGACGCCGGCGCAGGCAGTCGCGCATCCCAAGTGGTCGATGGGTCCGAAAATCTCGGTGGACTCGGCCACGCTGATGAACAAGGGATTGGAGGTCATCGAGGCCCACCATCTGTTCAGCCTGGCGGGCGAACACATCCGTGTACTGGTGCACCCGCAATCGCTGGTGCATTCAATCGTCGATTTCATCGATGGCAGTTCGCTTGCGCAGCTGGGCTTGCCGGACATGCGCACGGCGCTGGCGGTGGGCCTGGGCTGGCCCCAGCGGATCGAATCCGGTGTCGGCACGCTGGACTTGCTGACCGAGGGCGGCAGGCTGGATTTCGAGGCTCCCGATCTCGAGGCATTCCCCTGCCTGGGCCTGGCATTTCGCGCACTTCAGGCCGGCGGCACTGCCCCAGCCGTGTTGAACGCAGCCAATGAAGAAGCTGTTTCAGCGTTTCTTCAGGGGCGGATCGGTTTCCTGTCCATTCCCGAAACCGTCGACGCGACCCTGGATACAGTGCCAATGCAACCTGCCGATTCGCTCGACGCGCTGCTGGCAGCGGATTCGCAAGCACGCACACAGGCCCGGAAATTGATCGACAGCCCCGCCATGTCCCGCACGAACGCCCGCACATGAGCACGATTGCCACTTCACTCTGGTGGATGCTGGTCGCGCTGGGCGTGCTGGTCACGTTCCATGAATTGGGCCATTTCTGGGTCGCCCGGCGTTGCGGGGTGCAGGTCCAGCGGTTCTCGGTGGGGTTTGGCCGTGCGCTGTGGTCGCGCCGCGGCAAGGACGGCACCGAGTACGTGATCGCCGCGCTGCCGCTCGGCGGTTACGTCAAGATGCTGGACGAACGCGAGGACGATGTCCCCGAGGCCCAGCTCGACCGTGCCTTCAATCGCAAGCCGGTGCTGGCCCGCATCGCAATCGTCGCTGCAGGGCCCGTGGCCAACCTGCTGTTGGCGGTCGCGCTGCTGTGGGCGATGCTGGTGATCGGCCGCCCAGACTATGCCGCGGTAGTGGGCAGGGTCGAGGGAATCGCAGCGCAATCCGGCCTGCAGGCGGGTGATGCGATCCAGTCGATCGATGGCCGCGCCACGCCGACATGGAGCGAAGCTGCGCTGGCGCTTACGGTGGCCGCGATGGATCGCAGGCCGGTGACGCTGGCGGTGCACCAGGCCAATGGCAGCGAAGCCACCCTGACCATGGCCATGAACCAGCTGCCCACCGGGTTCAACGAGCAGCGCGCGGTCGAAGCCACCGGTCTGGTCCCGCGCTATCAGCTGCTGCCTCCGCTCGTGGGTACGATCCAGGAAGACTCTCCGGCCTGGGGCGTACTGGCGGAGGGTGACCGCATCACCGCCATCGATTCCCATCCGGTCGCCAGCTTCGAGGACATCGCCCCGCTGCTGCGGGCACTGGGCAGGCGCGGCGGCCCCGGCATGATCGAGGTCGAGCGCGACGGCGAGCGGCTGGCGCTGGAAATCGTGCCGCAAAAACACGACAGCCCGGACGGCAGCAGCAGCTGGCGGCTCGGCATCGGCAACGCTTTCACCCAGGCGCCAGCCCACGATGCCGTGCTGCGCTACGGGCCGCTGGCAGCGGTTCCGGCCGCGATCGGCGCGACCTGGCAACTGGCCCGGGATTCGCTGGGCATGCTGTGGCGGATGGTCAACGGAAGCGCGTCGGTGCGGAATGTGTCCGGCCCGATCACCATTGCCCAGTACGCCAATGCATCGGCGCAAATGGGCCCGGCCTGGTTCCTGAACTTTCTGGCCCTGCTGTCGGTCAGCCTTGCGATCATCAACCTGATGCCGATCCCCGTCTTGGACGGGGGTCACCTGCTGTATTACCTTATCGAGCTGGCCATCGGTCGCCCACTGGGCGAACGCGCGATGGTTGCAGGCCAATACCTCGGCCTCGCCTTGCTGGCGGGATTGATGGGACTGGCCTTCTACAACGACATCCTGCACCTGGTGTCGTGACGCAATACCCCCGCTGCCGGCTTTGCCGGCGACCACGCAACATGTTCGACCCGACATGTTTTGCAATCAGGATTTCAAGAATGACCCGACCCATGTCCCGCCGCCTGCTCGTCCTCGCACTCATGTCGGCGCTGTCGTTGCCAGTCTGGGCGCAGTCGGCGCTCGCACCCTTCACGGTCACCGACATCCGCATCGACGGCCTCCAGCGCATCGGCGCCGGCACCGTGTTCACCTACCTGCCGGTCGAGCGTGGCGACACCCTTGACCAGTCGCGCGCCGCCGAGGCGCTGCGCGCGCTGTACAAGACGGGCTTCTTCGAGAACGTGCGCCTGGACCACCAGGGCGGGATCCTGGTGGTCACCGTGGTCGAGCGCCCGGCGATCAACAAGCTGACCCTGGTCGGCAACAAGGACCTCAAGTCCGAGGACCTGCTCAAGGGCCTGAAGGACATCGGACTGGCCGAAGGCGAGACCTTCGATCGACTCAACCTGGACCGGGTCACCCTGGAGCTGAACCGCCAGTACAACAACCGCGGCAAGTACAGCGTCAAGATCAACCCGAGTGTGGCCCAGCTCGACCGCAACCGCGTCGACATCACCTTGAACATCAAGGAAGGCAAGGCCGCGAAGATCCGCCATGTCAACCTGGTCGGCAACGACCTGTATTCCGACCAGGAAATCACCGAAGGCTGGGAGTCCCACACCAGCAGCTGGCTGAGCTGGTACAAGCGCGACGACCAGTATTCGCGCGAAAAGCTCTCGGGTGACATCGAGAAACTGAATGCCTGGTACCTCAACCGCGGCTTCCTCGATTTCAGCCTGGATTCGACTCAGGTCGCGATCAGCCCGGACAAGAAGGACATGTACCTCACCGCCGGCATCACCGAAGGCGAGGCTTACAACATCTCCGCGGTCACCGTGTCCGGCGATACGATCCTGCCCAAGGAGGAGGTCGAGAAGCTCGCGGCCTTCCTGCAACCCGGGAACGTGTTTTCCCGCCGCCTGGTCGAGCTCGCCACAGATTCCATCGCCGCCCGCTTGAGCAACATCGGTTACGCCTTCGCCCAGGTCAGCCCGATCCCTGGAATCGACCGTGACAAGCGCACCGTCAGCATCGACCTGCAGGTCCAGCCGGGGCCGCGCGTCAACGTCCGCCGGATCGTGTTCAAGGGCAACACGCGCACCGCCGATGTCGTGCTGCGCCGCGAGATGCGCCAGTTCGAAGGCAGCTGGTATTCGCAGGCCGCCATCGATCGCAGCAAGGTGCGCCTGCAGCGTCTTGGCTATTTCGAGGAAGTCAGCGTCGAGAACGCACAGGTCGCCGGCAGCGACGACCTCGTCGACGTGGTCTATACGGTGAAGGAAACCACGTCCGGCAGCATCTCGGCGGGCGTCGGCTATTCCCAGCTCTCGGGCCTGAACCTGTCGCTGCAGCTGTCGGAGAACAACTTCCTGGGCACCGGCAACCGGGTCTCGATGGCAGTCAGCCGAAGCTCCTACCAGAAGCGCTACGACTTCTCTTTCATGAACCCGTATTTCACCAAGGAGGGGCTGGCGCTCGGCTACAACCTCTGGTGGCGCGAATTCGACTACTCCAGCTTCAACGTGGCCCAGTACTCGACCAACAGTGGCGCCGCGCAGGTCTTCATGAGCCTGCCGGTGAGCGAGTCTGATTCGGTCTCGCTGATGTTCGGCATCGATTCCAATGAAATCCTGGCGTTTGCGGGCTCCACCCCGCCACCGCTGCTGGATTACATCGATGCGGTCGGCAACCGCACCTTCCATGCACTGCGCACCCAGGCGGGGTGGTCGCGCGATACCCGCAACGACTACTTCATGCCGGTCGTCGGCAGCAACCAGAGCGTGTCGCTGGAAGTCGCACTGCCAGGCTCCACGGTCGAGTACTACAAGCTGCAGTACGACATCTCCAAGTACTGGCTGCTCAACCCCGCTGTCGTAGTGCGTACCGGCATGAATTTCGGATACGGCGATTCCTACGGCAAGGACTTCTCCCGCAACATCTGCTTCACGGCTCCGACGTATACAGACAGCGACGGTGACGGAATCCTTGATACCACCGTCCCGGGAGCGGCCCCGACCGAACCATGCCTGCCCACGTCACCGGACTACGACAAGACCGTCAGGGCCAGCGGATTGCCGTTCTTCGAGAATTTCTATGCGGGTGGCATCGCTGCGGCCGGCAAGGTGCGCGGCTTCGTCGACAATACCCTGGGGCCCTCGTATGACTCGGGCTCCGGTTATCTCCAGCCGCTTGGCGGCTCGTTCCTGCTGGCCGGCTCGATCGAGGCGATCTTCCCGAAACTGATCGAAAGCCCCTCCGCACGTGTGTCCGCGTTCATAGACTTCGGAAACGTCTATGACGGCTGGGATAATTTCAGCGCGGGCGATCTGCGCGTGTCGACCGGCATCTCCCTGCTATGGCGTTCACCGATGGGCCCCTTGTCGATCAGCTACGCGCTACCGCTGCGCAAGAAGGACGGCGACCAGATCGAGCGGCTGCAGTTCACCTTCGGCGGCCAGCTCTGATCGACGCATGGACGCCGGGAACGCCGCATGAGTGCATCCGCCGCCACCTGCACGGCGGCGTCCCTCGCCGAACGCTTCGGCCTCCGGCTGCATGGTGACGGCAACCACGTCGTCACCGGCGTCGGTACGCTTGCATCGTCGAGTGCGGGCCAACTGAGCTTCCTCGCCAATCCGCGCTATCGCGGCCAATTGGCCACGACCACCGCCAGCGTGGTGGTCTTGCGCGAAGATGACGTTGTGCATTGCCCGGCGATTGCGCTGGTCGCGGATGACCCCTACGTCGCGTTTGCGCGCATCGCTGCGTTGTTCGAGGCCAAGCCTGCACGCACGGCCGGAGTCCACCCAACCGCGGTGGTCGCGGACACTGCAACCATCGCCGCAACCGCCAGCATCGGCCAGCACGTCAGCATCGGCGCACGCAGCCGCATCGACGATGGTGCGGTGATCGGTCCCGGTTGCGTGATTGGCGAGGACTGCGCGGTCGGCGCCCACTGCGAACTGGTGGCGCGCGTCACCCTCGTCACCCGCGTGCGCCTGGGCCAGCGTGTCCTGGTCCATCCCGGCGCGGTGATCGGTGCGGACGGCTTCGGCATCGCGATGGACCACGGCCACTGGATCAAGGTGCCGCAACTTGGCGGCGTGCGGGTTGGCGATGATTGCGAAATCGGCGCCAACACCACCATCGACCGTGGCGCATTGGGTGACACCGTGCTGGAAGAGGACGTGCGCCTGGACAACCAGATCCAGATCGGCCACAACGTCCGCATCGGCGCGCATACCGCGATGGCAGGCTGCTCGGCGGTGGCAGGCAGCGCCAGCATCGGTCGGCACTGCCTGGTGGGTGGCGGTGCCGGCATCCTCGGGCATCTCGAGGTCTGCGATCGCGTCGTCATCACCGCGATGACCCTGGTCACCCATTCGATCCATGAGCCAGGCGAATATTCGTCGGGCACGCCCTTGATGGACAATCGCAGCTGGCGCAAGAGTGCCGCGCGCTTCAAACAACTCGACAGCCTCGCCCGGCGCATCAATGCCGGCGACAAGGAATGAACGCATGCCCGTGACCCTGCCCGTGACCCTTGCCGAGATCAACCGGCTGTTGCCGCACCGCTATCCGTTCCTGCTGGTGGACAGGGTGGTCGAGTTCGAGAAGGACAAGCGCGTGCTGGCGTACAAGAACGTCACCTGCAACGAGCCGTTCTTCAATGGCCATTTCCCCGGCCTGCCGGTCATGCCGGGCGTCCTGGTGGTCGAGGCGCTTGCGCAAGCGGGCGGGTTGCTGACGCAGCTTTCGCGCGATCCGGACGAGATCGGCAACGACACCTTCTACCTGGTCAAGGTCGACAACGCCAGGTTCAGCCGAATGGTGGTGCCCGGCGACAAGCTCGAGCTCGATGTCGAACTCAAGCGACGTATCCGCAACATGGCGCAGTACATCGGCATCGCCCGCGTCGATGGCCAGCAGGTCGCGTGCGCGGAAATCCTCTGCGCCGCAGCGCGCTGAGCGACCCTGGCAATGTCCACCTCAGCGATCCATCCGACGGCAGTGATCGACCCGACCGCGCGCTTGGGTGAGAGCGTGCGGGTCGGCGCTTATGCCGTGATCGGCAGCGATGTGGAGATCGGCGACGGCACGCGCATCGGCCCGCATTGCGTGATCCACGGCCCGACCAGGATCGGTCGCGACAATGTCTTCCATGGCCAGTCCGCGATCGGTGGCGAGCCGCAGGACAAGAAATACGGTGGCGAACGGGTGGCGCTGGAGATCGGCGACGGCAATGCGATCCGCGAGTTCGTCACCATCAACCGCGGCACCGGCGAAGGCGGCGGGGTCACCCGCATTGGCGACCGCAACTGGATCCTCGCTTACACCCACATCGCGCACGACTGCAACATCGGCAACGACTGTGTGTTCTCCAACAACGCGACCCTGGCCGGACACGTCACCGTGGGTGATCACGTGATCCTGAGCGGCTTTACCGGCGTGCATCAATTCTGCCGGATCGGCGCGCATGCCTTCATCGGCATGGGTGCGTTCGTCAATGGCGATGTGCCACCCTTCCTGATGGTGGCCCAGGACAGCTACAGCAAGCCGCGCGGGATCAACAGCGAAGGCCTGAAACGGCGTGGTTTCGATGCCGAGCAGGATCGCCTCGATCAAGCGTGCCTATCGCGCGCTGTACATGTCCGGCGCCAAACTCGACGAAGCCAAACTCGAACTTGGCGAGATCGCCGGTAGCAGCGAGGACGTCCGCGTGATGCTGGACTTCATCGAACGCGGCGAGCGGCCGCTGCTGCGGTGACCATCCGCATCGCCCTGTGCGCCGGTGAAACCTCCGGCGACCAGCTCGGCGCCGGCCTGATTTCCGAATTGCGCAAGCGCCTCCCGGATGCCGAATTCGCCGGCATTGGTGGCGATGGCATGCGTGCAGAAGGGCTGGACGCCTGGTTCGATGCCAGCGAGCTTGCGGTGATGGGGCTGGCCGAAGTGCTGGCCCACTTGCCGCGCCTGCTGCGCCTGCGCCGGACGTTCCGCCAGCGCGTACTGGACTGGAAACCGGATGTGTTCATCGGCATCGATGCCCCGGACTTCAACCTCGGCGTCGAGCGCTGGCTCAAGCAGCGCGGCGTGCGCACCGTGCATGACGTGAGTCCGTCGGTCTGGGCCTGGCGCGAATCGCGCGCGGCGAAGATCGGCGCCAGCGCGGACCGGGTGCTGTGCCTGTTCCCGATGGAACCGCCGATCTATGCGCGGCATGGCGTCGATGCGAGCTTCATCGGCCATCCGATGGCTGACGAGATCGCCCTGCAACCTGATCGCCAGGCCGCCCGTGCTGCACTTGGCGAACCAGACGATGCACCCATTCTTGCGTTGCTGCCCGGCAGCCGGCTGAGCGAAATCGAGCGCATGTTGCCGGTGTTTCTCGAAGCCGCGTCACGGCTTGGCAAGGATGTCAACGGACTGCGCATGCTGGTCCCGGCCGCGAATGCGCCATGCCGCGCGGCGATCGAGCGTATTGCCACTGGAACGTCTCCGAGTCTCGCACTGCGCATCCTCGATGGCGACGCGCAGCGCGCGATGATCGCCAGCGACGTGGTGCTGCTGGCGTCTGGCACTGCGGCGCTGGAAGCGATGTTGTGCAAAAGGCCCATCGTGGTCGGCCACCGCATATCGCCGCTGACGTACCGCATCGTGAAACTCCTTGGTCTGCTCAAGAGCAAGTTCGTGAGCCTGCCCAACGTGCTGGCCGGCGAGGCGTTGATCCCCGAACTGCTGCAGGACGATTGCACCGCCGACAACCTGCACGCCGCGCTGCTGCACTGGTTCCGCGATGCCGATGCCGTGGCCGCGTTGCAACCGCGCTTCCTGGCGATCCATGCAACCTTGCGTCGCGATGCTTCGGCGCGTGCCGCCGATGCGATCGCCGCGCTGTTGCAGCCGGCGCCATGACGAGCACGGCTGGTAGCCGGTGTCGATGAAGCGGGCCGTGGGCCTCTCGCGGGACCGGTCAGCGTGGCCGCAGTCATTCTGGATCCATTGCGACCCATCGATGGCCTGGACGATTCCAAGCGGCTGACCGAGCGCAGGCGCGAGGCGCTGTATCCACTGATCATCGAACGCGCATTGGCATGGCGGATCGAGTTCGTCGAAGCCGACGAGATCGACACGTTGAACATCCTGCAGGCGACCATGACCGGCATGCGTCGCGCGGTCGCCGGTTTGGCGCCTTGCGCAGGCCATGCGCTTGATCGACGGCAACCGTGTTCCCGAGGGCCTGGTCTGTCCGGCGACGGCGATTGTCGGCGGCGACGGATTGGAGCCGGCGATCATGGCCGCATCGATCCTGGCCAAGGTCGCGCGCGATGCACGCATGCGCGAACTGCATCTCCTGCATCCGCAATACGGCTTCGACCGGCACAAGGGCTACCCAAGCGCGATGCACCTGCAGGCGCTCTCATTGCATGGCCCCTGCCCGCAGCATCGCCGCAGTTTCGCGCCGGTTCGCAGGGCACTCGCCGCAACCTGAATCACCAACCGCTACTTCAATATCAGCACTGGCGCGAATGACAGGGATGCGCAGCCTGTCAAGCCTTGCCCGCCCGGCGGTGGCGGCCTACCCTGCTGGTTGATCCAGTGGTATGCCGATGTCAGCCCGTTTCGTCCACCTGCACCTGCACAGCGAGTACTCGCTGGTTGATTCGACGATCCGCATCCCGGAGCTCGTCGACGCCTGCGTGGCCCGCCAATTGCCTGCGGTGGCGATGACCGACCAGAACAATCTGTTCGCGTTGGTGAAGTTCTACAAGGCTGCCGAAAAGAAAGGCATCAAGCCGATCGCGGGCGCCGACGTGCTGATTGCCGATGGCTCCGCTGCCGCATCGCGCATCACCCTGCTGTGCCGCGACCAGGACGGCTACCTGAGCCTGTCACAGCTGCTGACCCGCGCGTGGATGGAAGGCCAGCGCCACGATGGCGTGGTCGCACGCCCGGCGTGGCTGAAGTCCAACAAGGGCCTGTTCGCGCTGGCAGGCCTGAATGCCGAACCCGGCCAACTGTTCACCGTCTGGCCGGCATGACCTGGCCGAACAATCCCTGGCTGATCTGCAATCGGCCTTCGGTGAACGCCTGCACCTTGAACTCACCCGCTGTGGGCGTCCAGGAGAAGACGCGTTCAACGCCTTCGCGCTGGACATGGCCGCGCGTCGCGGCATCCCGGTGGTGGCCAGCAATGATGCGCGCTTCATCGATACCGAAGGTTTCGAAGCGCATGAGGCACGCGTCTGCATTGCCAGCGGCCGCGTGCTGGACGACCCGCGTCGCCCGCGCGACTACACCGCCGAGCAATACCTGAAATCCGGCGACGAGATGGCCGCGCTGTTCGCCGACGTGCCCGACGCGCTCGACAACACCGTGGCGCTGGCGAAACGCTGCAACCTTGAACTGCGACTGGGCACCTATTACCTGCCCGCGTTCCCGGTGCCAGACGACGAGACCATCGAATCGTGGCTGCGCAGCCAGTCGCGCGAGGGCCTGGCCAAGCGCCTCGAAATCGCGCCACTGGCCCCGGGGCGCAGCCGCGCCGATTACGACGCACGCCTGGAAACCGAACTGGGCGTGATCCTGTCGATGGGCTTCCCCGGCTACTTCCTGATCGTGGCCGACTTCATCAACTGGGCCAAGCAGCACGGCATCCCGGTCGGGCCCGGCCGCGGTTCCGGCGCCGGCTCGCTGGTGGCATGGGCGCTGGGCATCACCGACCTCGACCCGCTGCCCTACGACCTGCTGTTCGAGCGATTCCTCAATCCCGAACGCGTGTCGATGCCCGACTTCGACATCGACTTCTGCATGGACCGGCGCGACGAGGTGATCGACTACGTCGCGCGCAAATATGGTCGCGACCGGGTCAGCCAGATCATCACCTACGGCACCATGGCGGCGAAAGCGGTGTTGCGCGATGCCGGCCGCGTGCTCGGCTACCCGTACGGCATGATCGACGGACTGGCCAAGCTCATCCCGCTGCAACCGGCCGATCCGCTGTCGCTGTCGGACGTGCTGGGACGCAGCGAACGCGCGCAGAAGGATCCCGAGCCGCGCGATCGCCGAGTTCAAGGAGCGCTACGAGTCCGAAGAGGACGTGCGCGACCTGCTCGATCTCGCGCTGCAACTGGAAGACCTGACCCGCAACGCCGGCAAGCACGCTGGCGGCGTGGTGATCGCGCCGACGCCGCTGTCGGACTTCTGCCCGCTGTTCGCAGAACACGACGGCCACGGGCGCCGGCCGCAATCCGGTCACCCAGTTCGACAAGGACGACGTCGAATCGATCGGCCTGGTGAAGTTCGACTTCCTCGGCCTGCGCACGCTGACGATCATCGACTGGGCGGTGAAGGCGATCAATATTCGCCGCGCAGCCGAGGGTGACGCAGCCCTCGACATCACCACCCTGCCGCTCGACGACGCAGGCACCTACGCAATGTTCGCGCGTGGCGATTCGGTCGCGGTGTTCCAGTTCGAATCACGCGGCATGCGTGAACTGCTCAAGCGCGCGAAGCCCGACACGCTTCGAGGACATCATCGCGCTGGCCGCGCTGTACCGTCCCGGTCCGCTGGGCTCGGGGATGGACAAGGAATGGTGCGACCGCAAGCACGGCACCACCGCAGTCAGCTATCCGCACCCTGCGCTGGAAACCGTGCTGAAGCCGACCTACGGCGTGATCGTGTACCAGGAACAGGTGATGCAGATCGCCCAGGTACTGGCCGGCTATTCGCTGGGCGGCGCCGACCTGCTGCGCCGCGCGATGGGCAAGAAGAAGCCCGAGGAAATGGCCAAGGAGCGCGCCAAGTTCGAGGCCGGTTCGGCCGAACGCGGCGTGGATCCGCGCATCGCGACGCAGATCTTCGACCTGATGGAGAAGTTCGCCGAGTACGGCTTCAACAAGTCGCACTCGGCCGCCTACGCGCTGGTCGCCTACCAGACCGCGTGGCTGAAGGTGCACTACCCGGCCGAGTTCATGGCCGCGGTGCTGTCCTCGGACATGGACAACACCGACAAGGTGGTCGGCTTCCTCGACGAAGCGCGCGCGCTCGGCCTGACGGTGTTGCCGCCGGACGTCAATTCATCGACCTACATGTTCGAAGCCACCGACCCGCGCACCATTCGCTACGGCCTGGGTGCGGTCAAGGGCGTCGGCCGTGGTGCCTGCGAGGCGATTGCCGCAGCAAGGGACTCCGGCTGGCACGTACGCGGATTTGCTCGACTTCTGCAAGCGCGTGGAGGCTGGCGGCCTCAACAAGCGCGCGCTTGAAGCACTGGTGCTGGCTGGCGCGATGGATGCACTGGCGCGCAACCGTGCGTCGCTAATGCTGCAATTGCCGGAAGCGATGAAGGCCAGCGAGCAACTCGCGCGCGAACGTGAGGCCGGCCAGAACTCGCTGTTCGGCGGCTTCGACAATGCCACTGCCGACACACCCGCATTGCAGATCGACCTGCCCGAGGTCGACGACTGGCCACTGGCGCAGAAACTGCAGGGCGAACGTGACACGCTGGGGCACTACCTCAGCGGCCACCCGATGGACCCGCATCGCGAGGAATTGCAGCGCCTGCTCGGCCATGATCTGGGCCAGCTGGATGCCATCTGGGCCAACCGCCCGAAAGAGGCGCGGGTGGGATGGCGACCTGAATTTCCGGTCGTGCTGGCCGGTCAGGTGGTCGGCATGCGCAAGCGCGGTGACAGCCAGGCCTTCGTTTTCCTGGAAGACGGGCGCGGGCGCATCGAATGTGCCTTCTTCGGCGAGCAGTGGCAGGAATTCGGCGCACTGCTGACCCGCGACCGCCTGCTGGTGATCGAAGGCGCACTGCGCGAAGACGAATTCAGTGGTGGCTTCTCGCTGAAAGCCAAGCGCGCCTGGGACTACGCCCAGATCTGCAGTCAGGAGGCGCAAAGACTGTCGATCCGCCTGGACCTGCGAGCGCCGGGCGCCCTGCAGCAATTCGAGCAGTTGCTGCAGACCCATGCCGGCACCACCCCGCTCCTGATCGAAGCCACCACCGCCACCGGCATTGGCCGCCTGTCGATCAATGACGGTCGTGGCTTGCGCATGGATGCCGCCCTGCCCGGTCTGCTGCGCAGCCTGCCGGGCATGCAGGCGGTCAACCTGCACCTCGGCAAGCCGTGGACGCACTGACCGCAGCGCGCCTGCCGCTCGCCCTACGTCTCGGTATGGCAGCCGGTGCTGGGCTAGACTCCTACCGATGAATCCGAACTACCTCGACTTCGAACAGCCCATCGCCGACCTGGAAACCAAGATCCAGGAACTGCGGCATGCCAGCAATGGCCCGGCCGTCAACATCGACACCGAAGTGCACGCGCTGCAGGACAAGCTGCGCAAACGCACCGCGACCATCTTCCGTGACCTCACTCCATGGCAGGTCTCGCAGCTTTCGCGGCATCCATCGCGTCCGTACACGCTGGATTACCTGCGCGTGATTTGCGACGAGTTCCAGGAGCTGGCGGGCGACCGCGCGTTCGCGGACGACAACGCCATTGTGGGAGGGCTGGCCCGCATCGATGGCCGCAGCGTCGTCGTGATCGGCCACGAGAAGGGCCGCGACAGCAAGTCCAAGGTCCGTCGCAACTTCGGCATGCCCAAGCCCGAGGGCTATCGCAAGGCGCTGCGGCTGATGCACATGGCTGAACGTTTCGGCCTGCCACTGCTGACCTTCATCGACACCATGGGCGCGTGGCCCGGCATCGATGCCGAGGAACGCGGCCAGTCCGAAGCCATCGCCCGCAACCTGCTGGAAATGGCCGAGTTGCGCGTGCCGATCATCTGCACCGTGATCGGCGAAGGCGGCAGCGGCGGCGCGCTGGCGATTGGCGTGGGCGACATCACCAACATGCTCGAATACAGCACCTATTCGGTGATCACCCCGGAAGGCTGCGCCTCGATCCTGTGGCGCGATGCCGCCAAGGCCAAGGACGCCGCCGAGCAGATGGGCATCACCGCCAAGCGGCTGCTGGACCTGGGCCTGATCGACAAGGTCCTGCGCGAACCCACCGGCGGCGCGCATCGCAATCCCGTACAGATGGCGAAGCGGCTGAAGGCCGTGCTGCTGAATGAACTGGACGCGCTGCAGGGCGTGCCCGTCGAGGAATTGCTGGAACGCCGCTACCGCCGCCTGCGCAGCTACGGCGCTTACGAAGCCGCCTGAGTCGCATGCACGCGTTGCCTGCATTGGTGATGCGCAACGAAGGCCGCCCGCTGCTGGTGGGCTACAGCGGCGGCGTGGACTCCATGGTGTTGTTGCATCTGCTGGCAATGCAACCGGGAATGCGCGCCTCGGGTCTGCGCGCCATCCACGTCCACCACGGCCTGCATGCCGATGCAGACGCGTGGGCTGCACATTGCCAACGGACGTGTGATGCGCTCGGCATCGAACTCATCGTCGAACGCGTGCAAGTCGAAGACGCCGGGCTTGGTCGCGAGGGTGACGCACGCGCCGCCCGGCATGCCGCATTCGCTCGCGTGCTGCGCGAGGGTGAAGTACTGGCGCTGGCCCACCACCGCAACGACCAGGCCGAGACCTTCCTGCTGCGTGCGTTGCGCGGTTCGGGCGTGGATGGCCTGGCGGCGATGCGGTCGTGGCGCGTCCATGCCAACGGCTGGTTGTGGCGGCCGTTGCTGGAGACATCGCGCGATGCGCTGCGCGACTATGCGGTCGGGCATGGGCTGTCATGGATCGAAGACCCCAGCAATGAAGACGCCAGCCTGGATCGCAATTTCCTGCGCACACAGTTGATGCCATTGCTGCGCACGCGCTGGCCAAACGCCGATACCGCATTCTCTCGCTCCGCAACGTTGAGCGCCGAGGCAACAGACGTGCTGGACGCAGGCGACGACATCGCCCTTGCCAGCGCGAGCAATGGCGAGGACACGCTGGCCGGTGCCGCGCTGCAGGCAATGCCTGCAGCGCGGCGTGCGCGTGTGCTGCGTCGCTGGGTCATCCAGCATGGACTGCCGCCACTGCCGGCGAACGGCATCGCACGCATCGAAGGCGACATGCTCGGCGGACGTGCCGATGGCGAAGCCCGTTTCGAATGGGCGGGTGCATGCATCCGGCATTGGCGTGGGCGCCTGCATGCGCAGTGGGTTCCGTTGGCGCTGCCTGCCGATTGGTCGTGTGAATGGGACGGTCGCGAAATCCTGCAGCTCCCCACCGGCATGACGCTCGAACTGACCGGCGCTACGCGCTTCGACACGCCCATGCGCGCGCATGCCCGGCAAGGTGGCGAACGCATCCTGCTGCCGCGCCGTGCGCACCGTCACTCGCTGAGGCATGTGCTGCAGGATCGAGGCATCCCACCTTGGCAGCGCATCGGGATGCCATTGCTGGCCGATGCCAATGGCGTGTTGCACGCCGCGGGCGACAGTATTCTCTCTGCCTCCATGGATGCATGGCTGGGGGCACGAGGCGCGCGACTGGAGTGGCGCGACCCAGCGATCGCGTAAACTGCAGGCATGGCCCGAAAACCACCCGCCACTGTTGAATCTTCCCCCGTCGCCGAATTCGAAACATCGATGAACGCGCTCGAGGAACTCGTCGCCAGGATGGAAGAAGGCGAGATGTCGCTGGAGCAATCGCTGGCCGCCTACGAACGCGGTGTCGGTCTGTACCGCAACTGCCAGCAGGCACTGGAACAAGCCGAACTGCGAGTGCGCCTGCTCAGCGATCCGTCGAATCCCGACCGGGCCAAGCCGTTCGACGCCAACGACGATGCCTGACCGCACCTTCGCGGCCTGGCGCACACGCGTCGAGGCCGCGCTTGATCACGCCCTGCCCTCGCCCGACCTTTCGCCACGTCGCCTGCATGCAGCGATGCGCCATGCCGTGCTCAACGGCGGCAAGCGCATGCGGCCCATGCTGGTGTACGCCAGCGGCATCGCAACGGGTGCCGAAGAAGAAGCGCTTGATGCCGCAGCTGTCGCGGTCGAACTGATCCATTGCTACTCGCTGGTGCACGACGACCTGCCGGCGATGGACGACGACAGCCTGCGCCGCGGCCAACCGACCGTCCACGTTGCTTTCGACGAAGCCACCGCAATCCTGGCCGGTGATGCGCTGCAATCCCTCGCATTCGAGGTGCTCGCTTCGGCGCCGCTGGATGCTGGCCGGCGGGTGGCGATGCTGGCCGAACTCACACGCGCGTCCGGTACCTCTGGCATGTGCGGTGGGCAGGCGCTGGATATCGATGCGACGGGTGTCGCGGTGTCACTTGCCGACCTCGAACGCTTGCACGCGCTGAAAACCGGCACCCTGCTGCGTGCATCGGTGCGGCTGGGTGCGTTGTCCGCAGCTGCGGACACAACGAGTGTTGCAGCACTGGACCGCTACGCCGACGCACTGGGCCTTGCCTTCCAGATCCGCGACGACCTGCTCGACATCGAAGGCGACAGCACCAGCCTCGGCAAGACCGCGGGCAAGGACGCGGCGCAGGACAAGGCGACGTTCCCGGCATTGATCGGCATCGCCGGCAGCCGCGCGCGGCTGGAACAACTGTCTGCCGCCATGTCAGATGCGCTTGCGATGCTCGGTGCCGACACCACGGCATTGGCCGCACTCGGACGCCTGGCGATCGAACGCACGCGCTGAGACGGCAAGCAGGCGAGACTTGCGGTAGTTTGGATGCGAGCGGCGCCAATGCCGCCTGGACTGGGGTACTGACGCGGCATGCTGGGAAAAATCGCAGATTTCCTGATGACCTGGATCGAAGCCGTGATGTCCACCCTCGCGGTGGCGTTCATGGATGCCTGGACCGTGGTCGAGCAAGCCTACCGGCGGCCGTTCTCGCGGTTGATGACGCGCGTGCAGTTCGTGGTCTACCCGTTGATCGCGGTAGCGGCAGTGAGCTGGCTGGCATGGGACTGGACCCACGATCGTTCGCTCAATGCGGCCGAGGATGCCATCTTCGACACGGTGGTCCAGTGGCGCCCGGTGGAACCGAAGCCGTCGGGCCGCACGGTGGTGGTGGAGATCGACGACTGCTCGATCGAGTACTACCGCAACCAAGGTGAAGGTGGCTGGCCATGGAGCCGGCAGCGCCATGCAGACCTGCTGGATGTACTGGATCGTGCCGGCGCGCGCGCGGTCGGCTACGACGTACAGTTCATCGATGCCTCGCAACAGGATCCGGGCGGCGATGCGGTGCTGGATGCGATGGCCGAAGCGGGCAACGGCCGTTTCCTGTTTGGTGCCTCGCGCCAACATGCGGACTTCGACGACCAGGCAGGCGCGACCGCGGTGGCGGATGCGCCCGGTGCATTCCCGCTCACCCCCGATGCGGCCAGGCCTGGTCCGCGAATCGCACTGCTGCTGCCCACCGGCGCGGCGATGGCACGGCACAGTGCCCTCCTGGACGTGACCCGCAGCTCGGATGGCGTGCTGCGCGACATCCCCTTGCGGCAAACGGTCGGTGACTGGGCATTGCCGTCGTTGTCGATGCGGCTTGCGGCAGTCGCCAGTGGCAGGTCTGCGGCATCGTTCCCGGACTCCGTGCGGGTCAATTGGCGCACGAAGACACGACTACCCAACATCAGCGCCGCGGACCTGATCGAAGGAAAACCCCTCTGCCGTGACGCCGCCGATCCGATGCCGGACCTGAAAGGCACCGTGGCACTGGTGGGTTATAACGCAGCGGGCCTCAACGATGCCAAGCCGACGCCAGTCGATCCGATGATGCCCGGCGTCGAGGTGCATGCCGAAGCGGTCGAGGCCTTGCTCACCGACAGCGCGATCTGGATGCCGCCAACCTCGGTGAAATACCTGCTGGCCGCGTTCATGGTGTTGCTGACGACCTTCGCGTTCTGGCGTGGCGAGCCGCACGAAGACGTCGACGGCGTGTTCGTCGCCGCCAATGTCGTGCTGTTGCTGGTGGCAGTAATCGGCTTGACGTTCTTCGGTGCCTTCGTCGATATCTTCGCCAGCATCGGTTTCATCAGCCTGTGCTTCGGCCTGTGCCGGATGTACGCCGCCGTGCAGCGCGGGCGGGCGATCGGCAACAACGACTACCGCGACGAGTACGACGCAGGCAAATATCCCTGGTTGCTGATGGCGCGCTTGCGCTATGTACCGGACCCTTCGCTCACCGGGCACGCGGCGACCAAGCGCAAGCGCGAATATCGCCGGCGATTGCGGCGTTTCCTGTATTCAGGCAGCGATGCCGTCATGATCGAGGGTATCGTGGAGCGCAAGAGTTGGCTGCACGACATCCTGGACGACCTGATGATGCTGGTCTGGACAGGCAAGGATGAAGCCGACGCATACGACAACGCCAAACGTGAACTCGACTTGATCTACCAGCGCCTCAACGAGCACACATTGTGCATCGACGATCATGGCATGGTGCGAGTGGCGATTGCCGCAGCGATGATCGATGACAATATCGATGACGACAATCGAGGCGAGCAGATGCGCCTGCGTGAGCTGCTCGGACAGGATCTGAATGCCAACGACGAATGGCCGCTTTCTGCGTCCAATACGTATCTAACCCCGAAGCACCCACCGTAAATCGAGACCTGAAATGCGCACCTGCCATTTTTCATCCGCCCTGCTTTTGCTCGTTTTGCTGGCCGCCGGCACTGCCGCGGCCGCCGAAAAACAGGCCAAGAAGCCAGCAAAACCGATCAACAAGCCGGTAGAAAGCAGCGCCAAGCAGGCCGAAACCAACCCCCAACCTGCGGTCATCCGCAAACCCACTGTCGACGTGCATGGCGGTCCGGACTTCGCCAGCCCCACCATCGCGACGCTCAAGCGCGATGCCGCGGTGACCGTCGCCGGCCAGCAGGGCCTGTGGTTCCGCTTGGCGCTACCGGAAGGCAAGGCCGGCTTCGTCCGCGTCAACGACGTGCGCCTGGCCTATGCCAGCAAGGAAAGCGGGGGCACCGCACGCGCCCTGTTCACCGGCAAGGCCGGCAAGGGCCGGGTCAGCGAAACCGCAGGCGTGCGCGGACTGGACGAGAGCGAGCTCAAGGCGGCTGCGTACGATGCCGTCCAGCTTGCCAAGCTGGAGTCGTACCGGGTAAGCCCGCAAGCCGCTGCAAAGGCGGCTGCCGGCAAGGGCTGGAGTTCCAGCAACATTGCTTATTCCACCGAGTTCAAGCCAAAGCAGGCGAATGGCAACTCACAGGCGACCCAAGGCGAAAAGCGCGGCATGTTTGGTGCCGCGCGCGGCATGTTGTCGGCATTGGGCAGCAACATCGGCGGTGGCGTGCTCGGCGCTGCCGACAAGATCATCCCCAAGTCCGAACAGGAAATCACCGAGGAAGAGCGCGCGCTCGGCCCGGAAATTGCAGCGAGAATCCTCGGTGCAGCACCCCTGTGGCAGGACGACGCCGCACAACGGCGGGTCAACATGATTGGCCGCTGGCAGGCCTCGCAAACCAGCCGTCCCGACCTGCCATGGGCCTTCGGCATCATCGATACCAGCGAGGTCAACGCCTTCGCTGCACCAGGGGGCTACATCCTGCTGACGCGCGGGCTGTACCAGATGCTGAATGATGATGCCGAAGTCGCCGCCGTGCTTGGCCATGAGATCAGCCATGTCGTCCAGCGTGACCACTACGAGGTCATCCACAAGCAGGAGATGCAGGGCGCCGGCACCCAGCTCGCGATGAGCCGTGTCGGCGGGGGCGGCAACATCGCCACCAGCATGGCCAAGGACTATGTTGCCAAGCACGGCGCTCTGATCATGATGACCAGCCTGGACCGGGGCGCCGAATACCGTTCGGACGAAGCCGCCGCGATCTACCTCGCGCGTGCCGGCTTCAATCCTTTGGCGCTGTATGCGGTGTTGCAGAAGATGACCGCGCTCGGCGCGTCATCGGCGCAACTGGCACAGCTGTACAAGACGCATCCGCCGCTGGACGAACGCATGAATCGCATCGACCGCAACGGCTACAAGGGCCTGGAGCAGTACACCAGCCGCAATTGAGTAGTGATCTGCAGGCTCAGCCGTGCGCCCGCAACATCCGGATCCGGATTTCCGGGTTCGCAGTCCGGATACGACACGACCCGCACCATCACTGGTGCGGGTGGTTCTCGTTCTGCGTGTTTTGGGTTGACTGCGCGATCAGCCGATCAGGCGCAAGGTCAACGGATACCGATAGTGCTCGCCATTCCATGCCTTGAACCCGGCAACCAGGCTGCAGACCAGCCACATCACCGCGATTGCAGCGATCGTGGCAAGCAGCAGCAAGCCCGCTGGCACAGTGACAATCAGGCCGATGCCCAAGGTCAACACGGTGGCGCCGACAAGCACGATGCCCATTGCGACCGCCACCGCCGAATAGAGCAGCATGCTCAGGTTGAAATTGATTGCCTCGCGCGCGTGTTCGGTGGCAAACGGTGAATCCTCTCGCTTGAGCAGATAGATGATGCCCGCGCCGACAATACCGGCAACGCCGGCCATCCACGCCGTCATCAACGCCAGCAGAAGGGCCAGGAAATGCGCCGATGCCGCCCACTGGCGGTCGCTCAGACTGGTGGTGGACAGGGTTTGCCCTGTGCCTTGCATGGTGGCTTCCATCATCGGCTCCTGCCGGAAACAGTCCGGTCAATGCCAATCATGGGGGTATTCATGGACGCCACAAGCCAACCAATGGCCCTGCTGGGACATCTTCCGACGAAGCCCGCTGGCGTGCGACGAAACGCCCGCCAGCGGCGATGAAGTCCTACTTGATCAGGCGAACCGCGAACGGATAGCGGTACGCCACGCCTTCATTGGCCTTGATGGCGGCCATCACGATCAGTACCAACGCGCCAATCCCGACCACCAGCATGAGGGGCACCGTCAACAACGCACCAAGCCCCAGGGTGAAGATCGTCAACAGCAGCAGAATCACGAAGATCGCGGATACCGTGATGTTGAAATTCAACGCTTCCTTCGCCTGATCAGCCACGAATGGCATCGTGTCCTTTTTCATCAACCAGATCACCAGCGGCCCGATGAAGAAGCCCCAACCACCAAAGGCCGAGGTCAGCAACCCGCCGGCCAACGCCGACAGATGCGCGAACATCGCCCATTGGCGCTCTTCCTGGCTTGGCGCACCAGCAGGCGGCGGTGTTGACGGTTCCGGCTGCGGTGGTGGCGGTGCAGCGGTTGTTTCATTGATGTCCATCTGGTCTCCCCGGAATGACGGCGTATGGCCGCAGCTATCCTGTCAAACGTGGCGAGAGTCGGCAACCGGCCAGCCAGCAGGTCACGGCATGGGGCTCCAGTGCACGAACACGCCACGCCCCATCGCTGCATTGGCGCTGCTCAGGGGAAATCTGCTCACTGCACGGTTGGCGCCTCTCAGCCGGTTCCTGCCACCGTCATGTCACCCACCAGGATCGAGCCGGTGCTGACGTGCGAGCGCGGATCGATGTCGCTGCCGACCGCTTCGATGGCCGCGAACATCTGCCTGAGGTTGCCGGCGATGGTGATGCCATCGACCGGGTACGCAATGCGTCCATTTTCGATCCAGAATCCTGCAGCGCCACGCGAATAATCGCCGGTGATCGGATTGATTCCCTGGCCCATCAATTCGGTGACCAGCAGGCCGCGGCCCATGCCGCGCACCATCGAATCAAGATCACCGGCATTGGCATTGACCTGCAGGTTGTGCACGCCGCCAGCATTGGCCGTGGTCACAAGACCCAGCTTGCGTGCCGAGTAACTGCCAAGCACGTAACGCTGCACCACGCCGCCCTCCACCAGTGGCGCCTCACGCGTCGCCACGCCCTCGCCATCGAAGGATGCCGAACGCAACCCGCGCGACAGGAACGGCAGTTCCTGAATGCCGAACCATTCCGGGAACACGCGCGTGCCGACGCTGTCGAGCAGGAAACTGGCCTTGCGATACAACGCGCCACCCGACACCGCACCAAGATAGCTGCCGATCAGCGAACGCGCCATTTCAGCGGCGAACAACACCGGCACGCGCCCGGTCGGCAGTTGCCGCGGCTGCAACCGCGCCAACGTGCGTTGCGCGGCGACGCGCCCGATGGCTTGCGCCGATTCGAGATCGGACGCGGCCAGCGCCAGGCTGTACCAACTGTCGCGCTGCATGCCATCGCCTTCGCCCGCGATCAGCGCACAGCCGATGCTGTGGTGGGTGCCACGTTCGCGGCCCAGGAAGCCGTGCGAATTGGCGTAGACGCTGATCGAGGTGCTGCTGTTGACCGAGGCACCATCGGAATTGGCGATGCGCGCGTCCACCTCGCGCCCGGCCTGTTCACAGGCCAGCGCGATGTCGATCGCATGCGCAGCGTCCAGGTTCCACGGATGCCAGCTGTCGAACTCGCGCTGGGTGCTGGCCATCAATTCGGCATCGGCCAGACCTGATGCCGAGTCGGCTTCGGTGAAGGTTGCGATTGCGCAGGCCTGCGCCACGGTCGCTGCAAGGCTGTCATCGCGCATGTCGGCGGTGCTGGCACTGCCTTTGCGCTGGCCGAAATACACGGTCACCGCGATCCCGCGATCGCGGGTCGCCTCCACCGTCTCGACCTCCCCCATGCGCACGTTGACGGCAAGCCCGCTGTCTTCGTTGCAGCTGACCTCGGCCTGGGTGGCGCCGCGTGCGGCGCAGTCTTCAAGCAAGCGCTGGGCAATGCCGGACAACCGGTCCAGACGAACCTGGCTGTCGTCGCTGCTGGGTGTGTTGATGGCCTGGATGTTCAATGCGTTACCCTATTGCGATGCGTGGACGCGACGATAAAACCGGTGAATACCTGGCCCCGAGCCGCAGCGCCAACCGGCGCGAGGCGCTGGACACATTGGCGTTGGGCGAGGCCCTGATCGAACTGAGCCAGGCACAGCTGGCGCGACTGCCGATCCCGGAGGAATTGCTGCCGCACATCCGCGACACCCAGCGCATCCCCTCGCATGGCGCCCGCAAGCGACAGCTGGCGTTCCTGGCCAAGCAGATGCGCCGGCAGGACGATGAAGTGCTGGATGCGATCCGCGACGGCATGAGCAAGGACGGCGATGCGGCACGTCGCGAAACCGCGTTGTTGCACCGGGTTGAAATCCTGCGCGACGAACTGCTCGGGGACGACGGCGACGCGGCGATGACCAGTCTGCTGACCGAGTATCCGCATGCCGACCGCCAGCACTTGCGGCAATTGACCCGCAATACGCTGGACGAACGCCGGCGCAACAAACCCCCGCATGCATTCCGCGAACTGTTCCGGGATCTGCGCGAGTTGCTGGCGCAGGAAGACGGCAGTCCATAACGCCGTCATCCCGGCAAAATCCGGGATGAAAAGCAAAAGCACTCACGCGGCAGTTCCGCCGACAGTCATCTCGGAAATCAGCAGCGACGGCTGGCCCACGCCAACCGGTACCGACTGTCCGTCCTTGCCGCAGACGCCGACGCCATCATCCAGCGCGAGGTCATGGCCGATCATCGCCACCTTCAGCATGGTTTCCGGACCATTTCCGATCAACGTCGCGCCCTTGACCGGCGCGGTCACCTTGCCATCTTCGATCAGGTAAGCCTCGGTCGCCGAGAACACGTATTTGCCGCTGGTGATGTCGACCTGGCCGCCGCCGAAATTCACCGCGTACAGGCCGCGCTTGACCGAGCGGATCATCTCCTCGGGATCGTGACTGCCGGCACGCATGTAGGTATTGGTCATGCGCGGCATCACCAGATGCGCGAACGATTCGCGCCGACCATTGCCGGTCGGCGCCATCCCCATCAGCCGCGCATTGAGACTGTCCTGCATGTAGCCGACCAGGATGCCGTCCTCGATCAACGTGGTGCAACGCGTCGTCTCGCCTTCGTCATCGATGTTGAGCGAGCCACGCCGGCCTTCCAGGGTGCCGTCATCGACGATCGTCACGCCCTTGGCGGCGACCTGCTGGCCCATGCGGCCGGCATACGTCGAAGTGCCCTTGCGGTTGAAGTCGCCTTCCAGTCCGTGACCGACCGCCTCGTGCAGCAGCACGCCCGGCCAGCCATTGCCCAGCACCACCGGCATGACGCCCGCGGGTGCATCGACCGCATCCAGGTTCACCAGCGCCTGCCGCAACGCCTCACGTGCGAATTTTTCCGGTTTGCCGTCGGCCAGCAGTTCTTCATACGAATAGCGCCCGCCGAAACCGGAATGGCCGGATTCGCGGCGGCCATTCTGCTCCACGATCACCTGTACGTTCATCCGCACCAGCGGCCGCACGTCCGCGGCCAGCACGCCGTCACTGCGTGCGACCAGGACCGTGTCCACGCCACCGGTCAGACCGACCATCACCTGCTGCACGCGCGAATCCAGCGAACGCAACAAGCCGTCCACGCGGCGAAGGGCGGCAACCTTGGCCTCGTTGCCCATCGCATCGATCGGATCGTGCGCCGGGTACAGGACACGCGCGCCAGTGGCCACCAGTGCATGCGGCGCATGTGCCTTGCCGTCGCGGGCGATGGCCCTGGCTGACTGGCTTGCGGCAATCAGCGCACGTGCGTCGATGTCGTCGGAATAAGCGAAGCCGGTTTTTTCGCCGCTGATCGCGCGCACGCCCACGCCCTGTCCGATCGAATGCGTGCCGTCCTTGACGATGCCGTCTTCCATGCTCCAGCCCTCGCGCCGGGAGTGCTGGAAATACAGGTCGCCGAAGTCGATGCCCGGGCCAAGCAGGTTGCCGAAGGCACCTTGCAGTGCATCCAGGTCAAGTCCGGTGGGCGCAAGCAGGCGCGATTGGGCAATGGCGAGTTGGGTCATGGTGTCGATGGCCGTTGAGTCATGTCATGCGTCATGTCGGGAGATGGTGCCGATGCCGCCGCGATCAAGCCGGTGCATCGTTGGCTGCAGGTCTGGCTGGCGCGGACCTGACTGGCGCGAGCCTGGCGGGTTCTGGCCTGGATTGGACTGGCCTGGGTTGGACCGGCGAGGCTTGCGCGGGCACCGCAGGTTGGGTCGCGCCGCTGCGCGCAGTGACCTCGACCGTTGGCGATGCCCAGGGTCCGGTTACCCGATAGGTCTTCGCGCCCACGCCTTGCAGGGGCTTATCCAGCACCGCATTGGCCACCGCGCCCACCGCAGCCCCAATCGGCCCGCCGGCAAGCGCGCCGACGGCGGTCAGCAAGCCGCCCGACTTGGGCAACACATCCACGGTCTGGTCAAAACGCTGCGTGCGCAAGTCGGCAGTGCCATGTACGTGGATGTCGGCGGCCGGCCCTTCGATCGTGAGGTTGTCAGTGCTCGCGCTGCCCTGGGCCAGGCGCACATCGCCGGCAATGCGGTCGAAGGCAAAGCCCTTCTCGAAGAAATCGCGGAAATCCAGCGTCAGTCGACGCGGCAACTGGGCGATGCCAAGCAGGCCCAGCACGCGGCCGGCGCCCGGCTCCAGCTCCAGCAACCTGCCGTCACGCGCATCCAGCGAGACGTTCGCCTGCATGGCCTTTGGATCGAATGCCTCCGGGCCGCCACGCCAACCGGCTTGCGCACCGAGCTTGCCCTTGCCGCCATCGACCTGGCCCGCCAAACCCAACCCCGCCAGCAGGGTACCGATGTCGTCGCTGTCCACATCGAGTTTCAACTGGGTGTGCGCGGCTTCGTTGCGTCCCGTCCAGCTTCCGCTCGCGCTCATGCGCTGTTTCGGACTGCGCGCGCTGAACTCGTCCATGCGCATGCCCGACGCCACCGGCGTACTGCGAAAACGTGCGCTACCCAATGCCGCATCGCCGATGCGCAGATCGGCCACCTCGAACAACATCGGCGGGATGTTGGCCGGATCGAACGCGAGCGACATGCTGCCCTGCGTCGCAACCGCCACCTGCACCCCCTTCACGGATGGTTTCGGTGGCTTGCGCCAGTACAGGCGATCGAAGCGCCCGGCGACCTGCGCCCCATCCTGCTGCGGCACAAGCAGCGAACCGGCAATGCTGGCGCCCTGCACCTGCACGGCCGTGCCGGCCGTGGCCGGCACCAGCAACACGCGCGCATCGGCGAAGTCGGCACCAAGCAGATGCAACTGGCTGGCAGTGACATCTATCCGCCGCAGCGGCATGGAGCCAGCGGTGCCATCACCCGCGAACACGCCAATCCAGTCCAGCGCATCCACCCGCTCGGCACGCCCACCCACGATCAAACCCTGTGCCGGCGGTGCTTCAGCCACCCCGCCAAACTGGACGCGGATGCCGGTCTGCTTCGCATCGCTGCGACTGCGCAGCGACAGCACGTTGCCGAGCGCAACACTCACCTCGCCACGCTCCAATGGCAGCACCATGTCGATGGTGGCCGTCAGCGCCTCTGCGGCCGGCTTGCGGAGGGGCTGAGGCAGGTTGATCGCGGTGCCGACCAGGTTCGAGTGCAATTGCAGCCTGGCTGGCGCTGACGGCCCCTCACCGCGTGGAATGCCTAGTGCCACCGTCCACGGCGAACGCCCATCGACATGGGGCTTCAGCCAGTCCAGGTTGCCGGCTTTGTCGAGCAAGCCGTCGATGCCGACGCTGGCCTTCAGCTCGGCCTCGAACGCCTGCTTCGGATCACGCACGTGCGGACCGGCGCGCAGTGAAAGTACGCCCGCCGCGCCGTCATGCAGCACCTGCAGCTTGTCGGCGTTGAAGCCGCCGCGGTCGTATTGCGCCTGTCCGTTCACCTTGTCGAACACCAGGTTCCAGCGCTTTTCGCGCATGCTCACGTCCGCCAGCAGCACGCTTCCCTGCATTTGCTGGACAGGTGCCCCGTCATGGTGGAACGGCAGCAGCATATGGAAATCGGCGCGTGCCCCGCCTTCTACCTGCAGGTTGTCCATCACTTCGCCATGGTCCTTGTGCAACGGACTGGCACTCAGCATTGCGAGGAAGTCCCTGGCATCGCCGGTCGCCTTCGCGTCCACGCGCAATTCCGCGTGACCGAAGCGCGGAATACCCGCGCTGAGCGATTCGATCGGCACCCCGGCCAGACGTCCGCGCCCGTCGATGGTGAAGCCGCCGGCCTCGAAGCGGATGTCGGCATCCACGTGATCGGCAGCAGGCCAATCCGGATGGAACTTCAACAAGCCATCGACGATCCGCGCATCGACCCGGAACTTGCCCGCGCCGGCGTGTCCGTTTCCACTGTCGAACGGCCAGTCGTCCAGGTCACCGGCAACCACCGCATGCACGTCGCGCAGGGTGCCGCCCTGCAGCGCTGCGTTCAACCAGTCAACCGTCGTCCTGGACATCTTGTGATGCACCCAGAACCCGCGCGCCGATGTCACCCTTGCCTCGCCGATGTCGACCGCCAGGTCCAGGCGCGGACGCGTGCCGTCGTTCGGGAAGCCCATGCCACCACGCACATTGACAGCGAACTCCTTGCCGTCGATGGCCATCCCGGGCGTCTGCACGTGCCAGGCATCGCCTTCGCGCCATGCCAGGACGTCCCCACCCAAGGTCATGACATGGGGCACGCCGAAGCCGGCGGGCCAATCAAAGACGGCCTGTCCGCGCGGATCGAACCGCAACTGCAACGCGTGGGCATCGCCCTGCAGGCTGGCATCGACGCCGGTCATCCCAGGCGTGTTGCCGACGGGTGCGAAATGCAGGTTGCGCAGGCGCGCGTCTACCTGCAATCCGCCACCACGCACGCCACTGATCGTGACGTCCTCCAGGGACACCCCCGCCGTCGACGCCAGCAGCCATGTGCGGAGCCCCGGTGGCAATCCGTCGCTCAATGCCGCCAATGCAAGCAAAGGGCCCGCATCGATCCTGCGTGCACGCATGCCGTAGTGCTGCCCACCGGCCACTGAAAGTCCGTCGAGCACTTGTTCGGTCTTGCCTTCGCCGATCCGCAGCTTTGCAGCATCGGCGCGCCACTGGGCAATGCTGCCGGCCCAGCGTGCATCCAGCTCGAGCGCAGCCAGCACTTGCGTGGGCGGCGGCTTTCCGGCATTCGCCTCAGTCCCGCGCAACGTGACCTGCTTCAATGCGGCATCGGCATGCACGCTGACCACCCGATGCCCTCTCAATCCGGCCCATGCCTGTACCCGGCCACGCCCGGATACTGCGGAAATACCCGCGATATGCAGGTCGTCGGCGAGCTCAGCCAGGTCGGCGGCACGCGTCCCCGCATACGCGTTGCCATCGCCATTGATGCGGTCGAAATCCACCGCGGCGCTGAACGGCGTGCCATCCAGTCGCAACCATGCCGTCGCGCCGCCGCGGATGCGCGGGCCATTCACGCGCATGCGCAGGTCGATCCGCGGCAAGCGCATGTCCACGCCCAGCTCGGGTGCCAGCACGCGCAAGCGCGCATGCGAGACCTGCAATTCACCCAGCCGCTCCAGGGTGGCGAAGGGATCGCCGCCACTGTCCTGTTCCTGCCCCGGCAGGCCACGCACCTGCCAGCGACCGGCGGCATCGCGCTGCAAGGTCAGGTCAAGTCCGCGTACGCGCAACTCGGTGAGCGATCGTCCCGGCAACAGGCCGCTGTACTGGGCCACCAGGATTTCCGCATCGCCGATGCGCAAGGCATCGCTGCCTTCACCGACCCGCAGGTTGTCCAGCCGCAACAGCGGGCCGCGCCGGGTCCACTGCGTTTCGACCGCATCGAATGTGACCGGGTTGTGGGCGCGCACGCTCAACCATTCCGCGATTTTTTCCGGATGGCGTTCGGCCAATGGCAGCACCTGGCTTGCCACGCCGATCACCAGGGCGACCAGCACCAGCATGAGCGCCGCGCCATAACCGATGCCACGGCGAAGTAGCCGCAGCCGCCGGCGGGGAGGCGTACCTGTCACGAAAATGTGAACGCGTGGCGAGCGGGTGTCAGCGCGCGCAGTAGCGCGTGCAGATCAAAGCAGCACGACATCGAACTGCTCTTGCATATACTGCGCATCCGCCTGGAAACGGATCGACTTGCCCAGGAACTCCTCCAGCTCGGCGACCGCGCTGGACTCCTCGTCGGTGATCCGCGTGACGAGCTTCGGCGATGCAATCACCAACAGTCGCGGCGCATCGAACTGGCGTACCGCACGCACGATCTCGCGGAAGATTTCATAGGTCACGGTTTCCGCGGTCTTGACGGTGCCGCGCCCGCCGCACTCATGACAGGTCTCGCTGAGTTGGCGCTCCAGCGACTCCACCGTGCGCTTGCGGGTCATCTCCACCAGGCCCAGGGGCGAGAAATCGTACACCGTGGTCTTGGCGTGGTCCTTCAGCAGTGATTTTTCCAGCGTTCGCAACACCTGCCGACGATGTTCGGCATCGATCATGTCGATGAAGTCGATGATGATGATCCCGCCCAGGTTG
The DNA here is from genome assembly GCA_963714905.1 of uncultured Gammaproteobacteria bacterium. Classification (GTDB taxonomy): domain Bacteria; phylum Pseudomonadota; class Gammaproteobacteria; order Xanthomonadales; family Xanthomonadaceae; genus Thermomonas. The sequence goes on along the minus strand of CAVQPZ010000006.1, from coordinate 362,646 downwards.
CGCAGGCGCAATTGGCGCGCAACCGCCTGGGCCGCCTCGAGATTCGTGCGGTAGACGGTTTCCTCCAGGTTGCGCTGGCCAAGGAACGAACCCGTGTTGACGTCGACCGTGGTCATCGCCTCGGTCTGGTCGATCACCAGGGTGCCACCGGACTTCAGCGGCACTTCCTTGTTGAGCGCGCGCTGGATCTCGTCCTCGACCCCGTACAGGTCGAACACCGGACGCGCGCCGGTGTAGTGCTCGATTTTCTCGGCCAGTGCCGGCATGTATTGCGCAGCGAACTCGCGCAGGCGCTCGCAGGTCTCGCGCGAGTCGACCATGACCTTGTCGACGTCGCGGCGGATCAGGTCGCGCACCGCGCGCAGTGGCAGGCTGAGGTCTTCGTAGACGCAACTGCCGACCTTGGCGCTCGCCGAGGATTTCTCGACCAGCTCCCAGGCACGCCCGAGATAGGCGATGTCCTCGGCCAGCGCTTCCCTGGACTGGCCTTCGGCATTGGTGCGCACGATGTAGCCGTGCTTGAGCGTGCCGGACACGGCACCCGCCGGCGCCAATTCGCCCACCAGCGCCTTCAGGCGGGCACGTTCGTCCTCGTCCTCGATCCGCGCCGAAATCCCGACCACCCGCGAACGCGGCAACAGCACCAGGTAGCGCGAGGGAATGCTGATCTGCGTGGTCAGCCGCGCACCCTTGCTGCCGATCGGATCCTTGACCACCTGCACCACGATCTCGGCACCATCGCGCAGCAGTTCGGTGATCGGAACCTGCACCTGCAACGGCATCGCGCCCGGTGCGTCATCACTCTCGCCCGCGTCCAATTGCGTGCTTCGGAAAATGTCGTTGGCATGCAGGAACGCACCGCGCTCCAGGCCAATGTCGACGAACGCCGCCTGCATTCCCGGCATCACCCGCTGGACCTTGCCCTTGTAGATGTTGCCGACCACGCCGCGCTGGCTGCCGCGCTCGATGTGCAGCTCCTGCAGCATGCCGTTCTCGACCACCGCCACCCGGGTTTCGCGCGGGGTGACATTGACCAGCAGTTCCTCACTCATGACGACGCGCTCATGACAGAAGCCCGTATTGACGCAGCAATGCTGCGGTCTCGAACAGTGGCAAGCCCATCACGCCGGAATAGCTTCCAGACAGATGCGCGATGTGCATTTGCGCGCGCCCCTGGATGGCGTAGCCGCCGGCCTTGCCCTGCCATTCGCCGCAGGCCAGGTAGGTATCGATGTCGGCATCGGACATCGCGCCGAAGGTGACCTGCGAGACCGACACCGCCTGCACCTCGCGCCCTGCCGAGACCACCGACAGCGCCGTGATCACATCGTGGGTGCGCCCGGCCAGCCGACGCAGCATCGATGCAGCATCTATTGCATCGGCCGGCTTGCCGAACACGGCGCCATCCAGGATCACTTCGGTATCCGCGCCCAGCACCAGCGCAGCCGGCACCGCGACCACCTGCAACAGGCCGGCACCGGCCTTTTCGCGGGCGACCCGGCGCACGTAGTCGACGGCAGGCTCATCGACGCCTTGCTGTTCGGGGATGTCGAGGTCGATCACGCCGAAGTCCAGGCCAAGCCGGGCCAGCAATTCAGCGCGCCGGGGCGAGCGGGAGGCAAGATGCAACATGCAGGAAGTCTAACCTGCGGCCAGTCACGGGCCTGCTTGTCCACGTCACATAACCCCATTCCGGCTCACCATGCGTTCACCCATGCGACCACGCATGAAGCGACGTTTCATCACACCCTGACGTTGTCTCCAGCATCCTCTACCACGCTATCGACCCCAAGGAAGTTCCCCCATGCCCCTGCGCCGATCGAACATCGCCATCATCCTGGCCACCGCCCTTGCTTTCGGAATGCCCATGACCTTGTCCGCCAACCCGCAGTCCTCCGCCGCTTTCGCGATGCCGGCGGATGACACGCTGCTGTCGGTATCCGCCAGCGCAGATGCCAAGCGCATTCCGGATGTTGCCGCCATCTCCACCGGCGTGGTCACCCAGGCAACAGATGCCAACGCCGCGATGCGAGCCAACGCGATGCAAATGGACAAGGTGATGGCAGCGATCCGCGCCGCCGGGATCGCCGAGCGCGACATCCGGACCAGCGGCATCAATCTCAATCCGCAATACAACTACAGGGACAATGCCCCGCCCACGATCACCGGTTACCAGGCCAGCAACACGGTCAGCATCACGGTGCGTGACCTGTCCAGGCTGGGCAAGGTGCTGGATACCCTGGTCGAACAGGGTGCCAACCAGGTCAACGGCCCGAGCTTCGAGGTCGACAAGCCTGACGAGGCCTACGACGAGGCGCGCATCGGCGCACTCAAGAACGCACAGGCCCGCGCGAAAACCTATGCCGACGCACTGGGCTTGAAGGTGCGCCGTATCGTCAGTATCAGCGAAGGCGGGTCGAGCATGCCGCGACCGATGCCGATGGCGCGGATGATGGCCGCCGATGCCGGCATGGCCAAGGAAACCTCGGTCGCACCGGGCGAAACCACGCTGTCGGTGAATCTGGACGTGGTGTTCGAACTGGGACACTGAGGTCTGCATCGCCACACCGGCCAAACGCCCGCTCATGCGGGCGTTGACTTCTCAAGGGTGATGCCACTTGTCGGCGCCCATCCACCAATCGTCGCCGACGGCTTGCCGTACCCGCGCGCCAGGAACACGTTGGTTCCATGCATCGCCCGGGACCGCGCCTACAGCAATCAACCCCACTGCCCGCGCCCGGCCGTTGCATGGAGTACACACCCTGACAGGAGGTTGACCATGGCACGCACATCGTCGCAACCACGTCCGCACGCACTCGTCCAGGCACTGCACCGCTCAGCCGGCTTCGCCCTGCTGCGGCCTGCCTCCAGGCCCCAGCTCGATGGCGCCCGCATCCTCACCATGAGCGGCACCCTCGCCATCAACCTGATCGCCTTGGGCATGCTGATGATGCCGCTGGCCATGCCGCCACCGGCAGTCTGGGACGAACCAACGGCAAGGAACCCGGTGCGGGACATCCAGAAGGACAAACCGGTGGTGGTGGAAATCGTCGAGAAAGCCGTCAAGCCTGCCCCCGCCGTGCAGCCGGTCATGCCGCAACAAACGGTTGCACCGGCCCACAGCGAAGCCAACAACGTCGTCGTGATCTCCGCAACCGGCACCGAGCAAGTCGTGGACGACACAAGTGCCGATGACCTCGGTCGGGCCACCGATTCCGGCACCACGATATCGACCGCACCCATGACCGTGCAGCTTGAGTACCTGTCCGCTCCGCCGCCGAGATATCCACGTGGCGCACTCGTGCGGCACATCGAAGGCACTGTGTTGCTGCAGGTGCTGGTTGGCATCGATGGCCGGCCGCTGGAAGTGACGGTCTCGCAAACCAGTGGCAATCGTGAACTGGACGAGGCAGCGCGCAACCAGATCCTCAAGCGCTGGACCTTCCGTCCGGCAATGAAAAGCGGACAGGCGGTGCAGGCCATCGGCCTGGTGCCCGTCGCGTTCAGCCTGCGCGACTGAGTTTTTCCACCCTCATCCGCCTTCGGCACCTTCTCCCGCTAGCGGGAGAAGGAAGGGCAAGCAGCACCTGGAATCAGCCGCGGTGATAGGGATGATTGGCCAGCAGCGCAGCGGCGCGATACACCTGCTCTGCCAATACCAGCCGCACCAGCATGTGCGGCAAGGTCAAGGGCCCCAACGACCAGGTTTCGTCCGCACGCTGGAGGACCTCGGGCGCATGCCCCTCGGGGCCGCCAATCAGGAACGCCAGGTCGCGGCCCTGCTGCCGCCAATGCTCGAGTCGGCGTGACAGGTGTTCGGAATCGTAAGGTTTGCCGCGACCATCCAGGGCGACCACGCAAGCATTCTTCGGCAATGCCGCCAGCACACGCGCACCTTCATCGCTGGTGGCACGCACGGTGTCGCGGCCCTTGCCGCGCAGACCGGGTTCAACTTCCACCAACTCCAATGGCAACCAATGCGACAGGCGTTTCTGGTATTCGGCGAAACCCTCAGCCACCCAGCCTGGTGCACGTTCGCCGACCGCAATCAGGCGCGCCTTCATGGGCCGCGCGGTCGCAGATCAGTATTTGGCTTCAGGTGGCTGGTCACCCACGGTCCACAACCGCTCCAACGCATAGAATTCGCGCACACGCGGCAGCATCACGTGGACCACCACGTCACCGAGGTCGACCAGCACCCATTCGGCTTCGCGCTCGCCTTCCACCCCGAGCGGCATGACGTCGAGCTTCTTGGCGAAGCGCACCACTTCATCGGCAATCGACTTGACGTGGCGGCTGGACGTGCCGGAGACCACCACCATGTAATCGCAGACGCTGCTCTTGCCGCGCACATCGATTTCGGTGGTGTCTTTTCCCTTCATCTCCTCTACCGCGGCGTGGACGGTCTTGAGCAGCGTTTCCACTGATGGCGGTGGATTGGGCAGGCTGGTCTTGATGACGTGGGCGGTGGTGGTCAAGGGCTGTCGCTCGATAAGGGTGAGGGCATTATAGCGGTGGCTGGCTGATACAGCCCGTAACGGACGATATGGGCCGCGACCGCGGGCGGCACCCAGTCCTGCCAAGGCTCGCCCGCGCGGATGCGGCGGCGCAGTTCGGTCGAGGATTCCGGCCGCAGTGCCGGCATCGGCACCAGCGCGAAACCGCCGTGGGGCGTATCGGCCAATTGACCCGGATCCCGCCGGCGCGGCGTTATCTCGGCAAATACCGCCGGCGCTTGCGTGCGCAACGCATCCAATTCGACCGTCACATCAGGACGATCAACGACCAGGATGTGCGCCAGTTCGAACAGCTCGCGCCAGCGATGCCAGCTGGCCAGTTGCACCAGCGAGTCGGCGCCGATCAGCCACGCAATCGGCGCGTCGTTGCCGAGTTCGCCTCGCAGTTCCGTCAGCGTATCGACGGTCCATGACGGGCCTTCGCGGCGCAACTCCCGGCGATCCACGTGCAGGCCGGGCTCACCATCGACCGCAAGATCCAGCATCCCGGCGCGTTGCAGCGCATTCGCGCGGGTCGGCCCCTTGTGCGGCGGATCGTGTGCCGGCAGCAAGGCGACCTGTGCCGACAGCGCGTCGCGCACCGCGCGTGCGACCGCAAGATGGCCGTTGTGCACCGGATCGAACGTGCCGCCGTAGCACACAAGCAGCGGACTGCTCACGATGCCAGCAACGCCAGCGCACCCTTGTCGGCGACGGCAAGCAGCACGCGTTCCAGCTGCAGCCAGGGGTCGGCGGATTCTTCGCCGAGCCGCACGCGGCCCTTGGCGATGCGATCCACCTGCGCCGACATCGGCCACGAACTGCTGCCAGCGCTCGGGTGAATGCCGCTTCAACGCGCGCGTGTACATCGCCTGCTTGGAGTCCCACACCCGCTGCGCCTTGAACTCCGCCGCCAGGTTGCGCGCGCGCGACAGCGCGGCGAGGGTCATCAATTCCTTCGCAACCATGCCCAGCAGCGCCGGCACGGCTTCGCCTTCGGCGCGCAAGCCGGCGAGCATTCGCGATACCTGCACGGGGTGTCCGTTCAACGCGGCATCGACCAGACGGAACACATCAAAACGGGCCGAATCGGACACCAATGCGTCCATTGCCTGCACGTCCAGCGTCTGCTCGCCACCCGACGCGGCCAGCAATGCCAGCTTGTCGATTTCCTGCGCGGCGGCAAGCAGGTTGCCCTCCACGCGCTGCGCCAGCCGTGCCACTGCATCCGGCGTGGCTTTGAGCCCACGACTGCGCAGGCGGCGCTCGACCCAGCCATTGAGCTCATGCGGCTTGATCGGCCAGGCGATGCAGCTGTGGCCAACGTGGCCAATCGCCTCGCTCCATTTGCCGGCATGCGAGCGCGACCAGTCATTGGCGATCACCAGCAGCACCACGTCCGCAGGCAGTTCCGCGCAGATCTCGCAAATGATCTTGCTGCCGGCGACACCCGGCTTGCCGGTCGGCAGGCGCACTTCGACCAGGCGCCGGTTGGCGAACAGGCTCGGTGCATGGATCGATGCCGACAGCCCGTCCCAATCGGGATCGCGATTTTCCATGTCGTGCACTTCGCGCTCGTCGATCCCTTGCGCGCGCGCCGCCTTGCGAATCTCGTCCGCGGCTTCCAGCACCAGCAGGGTTTCCGGCCCGGCCACCAGCCAGGCTGGCCGCAACGGTTCGCCCGCCAGTTGCCTGACTAGCCGGTCCGGTGTCAGTTCCATGGGGTCACGCGAAAAGGAAAAGTGGGGTCAGAGTCGAATTTCACCAATGAAATTCGACTCTGACCCCACTTTTCGTGCTCATTCGCTGACAGGCGGGGCATGCTTGGTGGCGGCATCCACGCGGCGCAGGATCGCGGTCGCCATGTCACGGCGCAGTTCGCGCACCAGCAGTTCGCGCTCGCTGGTCTTGCCGATGGAGTCAACCGCCGGCGCAAGGTAGTCGCGGGCCAGTTCGACGGCCTGCTGCGGCACCGCGACGCTGTCGTCGGCACGACGGAGGGTGAACACCACCGCGTAGCGCAGCGAAAACTCCTGCGCACGGCCGAACTGGTCGTGGCTGATCGGTGTATCCGCCCATTGTTCGGAAAGCACCTGCAAGGTCGCCACGCCCTCGGTCGCATCCGTGGGTGCGGCCTGCGCGCCCGCGCGCCGCAGGCCATCGGCCAGGTTTTCGGCGAGTGCGCTGTATTGGTCGCTGGCCAGTACGCGTACCGGGCCAAGGTTGGCCGGCAGGCTCAGCGCATTGCGCAGATGGAATCCGCAACCGGACAACAGCACGGCGGCGATGACGAAGGCAAACAGGCGGGCTTTGAAAAGGCGTGAATTCATGCGCAAGAGTCTATCGCGTCCCAGCCCCCGAGTTGGGGTGATTTGCGCAAGGCGCCGATCAAGGATGATCCCAGGCCGTGGAATCCAATGCCGCGCGCGGCCCCTCCGGGATATGAGCTACCGCAGGTCGATCATCCCGCCACGATGTTGACGATCTTGCCAGGCACCACGATCACCTTGCGCACCGTTTGCCCATCCAGCAGCCGCACGATCGCGGGCTCCGCCAGAGCCGCGGCCTCGGCGGCCTCGCGGCTGGCATCGGGTGACACCTCGATGGTGGCGCGCAGCTTGCCGTTGACCTGCACCGCCAGGGTCACGGCATCGCGGGCCAGCGCAGAGGGGTCGACCTGCGGAAATGGCACGTCTTCCAGCAATTCCTCTGCATGGCCCAGCACCTGCCACAGGGCATGACTGATGTGCGGGGTGATCGGGTTCAGCAGCAGCACGATCGCCTCGAATGCCTCGTGGCGCACCGCGCGGCCTTGCTCGCCCATGTCGTTGAACTTGCCGAGGTGGTTCAACAGTTCCATCAACGCTGCAATGGCGGTGTTGAAGCTGTGCCGGCGTGAATAGTCGTCACTGACTTTCCTGATCGCCTCATGGGCATGCCTGCGCATCGTCTTTTGCGCAGCATCCAGCGCCATCGGATCGACGTCCGGGTGATCCGGCTGTGCGGCATGCGCGTGGACATCACGCCACAACCTGCGCAGGAAGCGCGACATGCCTTCGACGCCCGCCTCGCTCCATTCCAGCGAGTGTTCTGGTGGCGCGGCGAACATCGAGAACAGGCGCACGGTGTCCGCACCATATTTGTCGACCATGGCTTGCGGGTCGACGCCATTGTTCTTCGACTTCGACATCTTCTCGGTGCCACCGATCTGCACCGGCATGCCGTCGACGCGCGAACGTGCGCCGGTGGTGCGCATGCGGTCATCGTGTTCCAGTTCCACATCGGCCGGGTTGATCCATTCCTTCGCGCCCAGCGCATCCTCGCGGTAGAACGTGTCGGCGATGACCATGCCCTGGGTCAGCAGCCGCGTGGCTGGCTCATCGCTGCCCACCAGTCCGGCGTCGCGCAGGAGCTTGTGGTAGAAGCGGAAATACATCAGGTGCAGGATCGCGTGCTCGATGCCGCCGATGTATTGATCGACCGGCAACCAATAATCGGCGCGCTCGTCGACCATGTCCGGGGCACCCGGACTGGTGTAGCGCGCGTAGTACCAGCTCGACTCCATGAAGGTATCGAAGGTGTCGGTCTCGCGGTCGGCCGGCTTGCCGCAGCTCGGGCAAGTGGTCTTGCGCCATTCCGGGTCGGCCTTGATCGGTGAATGCACGTCGCCGCTGGCGAAGGCGTCGGCCACGTCTTCGGGCAACAACACCGGCAGCTGCTCTTCCGGTACGGGCACGGGCCCGCAGTCGTTGCAATGGACCACCGGGATCGGGCAACCCCAATAACGCTGGCGACTCACGCCCCAGTCGCGCAGGCGGAAATTGACCCGGCGCTGGCCAGCGCCTCCGGCCTCGAGCTTAGACGCCAGCGCATTGAACGCTGCATCGAAGTCCATTCCGTTGAAATCGCCGGAATTGATCAGCCAGCCACGCTCTGTCTGCGCGCCTTCCTGCTCGATCCGGCGCAGGTATTCGCGCACCACCGCAACCGCGGCATCGATCTCGAACACGTCGATCGCGCCATGCTGGCCCAGCGCGACCGCCATCGGGTCGTCGTGATCGGCCACATGCGAATTGATCTCTTCCAGCGCATCACGGGTCGTGGCATCCACGATCACGGGATGCACCGGCAGGCCGTACGTCTTGGCGAACTCCCAATCGCGCTGGTCATGCGCAGGCACCGCCATCACCGCACCAGTGCCGTAGCCCATCAGCACGAAGTTGGCGACGTAGATCGGCACGTCCTTGCCGGTAATCGGGTGGATTGCCCACAGCCCGGTCGCCATGCCGCGCTTTTCCTGGGTCTCGAGTTCGGCTTCGGAGACACCGCCGCGCTTGAGGTCGATCAGGAAAGCATCGAGTTCCGGATTACCTTCGGCCGCCTTGAGCGCCAACGGATGTTCACCGGCAATGCTGATGAAAGTGACGCCCATCAGCGTGTCCGGGCGGGTGGTGAACACGCTGAGCGGCGCGTCCTCGCCGTCAACCCTGAACTGGATATCCAGCCCTTCGCTGCGGCCGATCCAGTTGCGCTGCATGGTCTTGACCGAATCCGGCCAGCCCGGCAGCGTGTCCAGATCGTCCAGCAATTGCTGTGCGTAATCGGTGATGCGCAGGAACCATTGCGGGATCTCGCGCTTCTCGACCAGCGCACCGGTGCGCCAGCCGCGGCCGTCGATGACTTGCTCATTTGCGAGCACCGTCTGGTCGACCGGGTCCCAGTTCACCACCGAATTGCGGCGGTAGGCCACGCCCTTCTTCAGCAGGCGCACGAACATGCGCTGCTCGTTCACGTAGTAATCCGGCCGGCAGGTCGCGAATTCGCGGCTCCAGTCGATCGCGTAGCCCATGGTCTTGAGCTGGCTGCGCATGTGTTCGATGTTGGCGTAGGTCCAGGTGGCCGGCGCCGTGCGGTTCTTGATCGCGGCGTTCTCGGCCGGCAGGCCGAACGCGTCCCAGCCCATCGGCTGCAGCACGTTGTGGCCGGTCATCCGCTTGTGCCGGCTGATCACGTCGCCGATCGTGTAATTGCGCACATGACCGACGTGCAGCGCACCGCTCGGGTACGGCAGCATCGACAGGCAGAAGTACTTCGGCTTGTCCGACTGCTCGTTCACCTCGAACGCACGGGTGGTGGACCAGAACGACTGGGCGGCGGATTCGACGGTGCGTGGTTCGTAGGCGACGTTTTCGGTGGACACGGCGGTGGCGCTATGCGCCCAATGAGGCTAGGCCGGACAGCCTACCGCAGCGCACCATCGGCCGCCACGCATGGCACACTTCGTCCATATCCGGGGAGACCTCCATGCACCAGCGTTTACTGACCGTTTGCGTATTGATGGGCATCGTCCTGCCTGCTGCAGCCACCGACAACAGCCTGCAGTGCGGCAAGTTGTTCGACAGTCGCAGCGGCAAGATGCTGGGCGCGCACACCATTGTCACTCGCGCCGGCAAGATCGCCGAAGTGTTGCCGGGCCGCGCCGAAGCCGCGGCCGGGACCCAAGCCGTGGATCTCGCCGACCACACCTGCATGGCCGGCTGGACCGACTTGCACGTGCACCTGGGCAGCCAGTCCAGCCCGCAGAGTTATTCGGAGGGGTTCCGCCTGGACAACCTTGACTTCGCCTTCCGCAGCGTGGGTTATGCGGAAAAAACCCTGATGGCCGGCTTCACCAGCGTGCGCGACCTGGGCGGCGGCATTTCCCCACACCTGCGCGACGCCATCAACCAGGGCCTGGTGAAAGGTCCGCGGATCTGGGCGGCGGGCAAGTCGATCGCCACAACCGGCGGCCACGCCGACCCGACCAATGGCTACAACTCCGAGCTCTCGCACCTGCTCGGCCCGCCGGGACCCACTGAAGGCGTGATCAATTCGATCGATGACGCCCGCCAGGCCGTGCGCCAGCGCTACAAGGATGGCAGTGACGTGATCAAGATCACCGCCACCGGCGGTGTGCTGAGCTACGCCAAATCGGGTGATGCCCCGCAGTTCACCGTGGACGAGGTCAAGGCGATCATCGATACCGCCAAGGACTACGGCTACAGGGTCGCCGCGCACGCCCATGGCGAGGAAGGCATGTATCGCGCAGTCGCCGGTGGCGTCACCAGCATCGAACATGGCACCTACATGAGCGAGCGGGTGATGAACCTGATGAAGCAGAAGGGCACCTGGTACGTGCCGACCATCCATGCCGGCCGCTTCGTCGCCGACAAGGCGAAGATCGACGGCTATTTCCCCGAGGTCGTGCGCCCCAAGGCAGCGCGCATCGGTGCGCTGATCCAGGAAACGGCAGGCAAGGCCTACCGCAATGGCGTGAAGATCGCGTTCGGCACCGATATGGGTGTTGGACCACACGGTGACAACGCGCAAGAGTTCCTCTACATGGTCGAAGCCGGGATGCCAGCAGCCTATGCGCTGCAGGCAGCGACAATCCATGCCGCCAGCGTGCTCGGCGTGGATGACCAGGGCGTAGTGGAAACCGGCAAGCGTGCCGATATCGTCGCCATGCCGGGCGACCCGGTTGCCGACATCAGCAGCGTGCTCAAGGTCGATTTCGTCATGAAGGACGGCACCATCTACCGGACACCTGCACGGTGAACCTGGAGTGGCTGGGCGTGATCGCCGCAACCTGCACCACGCTGTCGTTCGTGCCGCAGGCGGCGAAGACCATCCGTACCCGCGACACCAGCGGTATCTCGCTGTGGATGTACCTGGTGTTCACCGTTGGCATCGGCTTCTGGTTCGGCTACGGCATCGTGCTGGAGTCGTGGCCGATGATCGTGTCCAACGCGATTACCTTCCTGCTGTCGGCGACGATTTTGGGGCTGAAGGTGAAGCATGGTTGAGGCGACTTGAGGCAAACATCCACCAGCCGAACCACACACCGAACGCCAGCCGCTGTGCGACGCCGACCCACAAACCGATAGGTGCAAACACGGCGATCAGTGGCAACAACAACGCAGCCAATACCGACACCAGTGCGAATGCCGCACCCCGCCGTGCACCAAGCGCCAGCAGCAGTGCTCCGGGGACGAAGGCAATCCACCACAGCATCCACGTCAGCGCGTGCACCCGACTCATGCTCGTGTCCATGTCGGAAGGATCCATGGACACCACGCCCTGCATCGCGAACGCGAATGCCGACAGCTGCACCAGCACGATGCCGATCCGTGCCAACCAGCCGGCATCGCGCAGCATTCCACGCAACATCTGTCCAGAAATTGCCAACAGCACGCCCGGCAGAACGAACAACATCAGGTTGAACGCCATCGCGTAAGGCAAGCCGGTCGCACCACGCAGGCCGACCGGGTGCAGACGCTGCGAATACTCCGGCAAACCCAGGTTCGCGAGCAGCAGCCCGATCACGAACGAAGCAACTGCAAGCCACGAGAACTTGGTTAATGCGTTTTTCTTGCCGCGGGTCAATACAGGTGGCGTGTTCATCCGGGGCTGCTCCACTGGAAGACATCTTCGATGCGCACGCCGAGCGCATCGGCGATGCGGAAGGCCAGTTCCAGCGATGGCGCGTACTTGCCCGCTTCCAGCGCAATGATCGTTTGCCGGGTCACGCTGCAGGCATCAGCCAATGCTTGCTGGGTCATCTCGCCGCGTGCGAAGCGCAGGCGGCGGATCTCATTGGTGACGGGCGTACCGGTCATTCCGCGGTCGCCCGGCGGTCGCGCCAGTACAGGATCGCGGCGATCAACTGGTCGAACCAGACACCCACCAGCAGCGTGGTCATCAGCATCTGCGCGATGAACGGATAGCTGAATTGCTGCAGGCGTGCGGTATCGCTGAAGCCCAGCAGCAGCGCAATCCCGATCACCACGAATACGGTGGCGTAGCGCCCCCATTGGCTGGCGGCCAGTTCGATCTGCGCGTCACGCTCATCGGTGAGGATCTTGCCGGCCCAACGCTGCTTCAAGACTGCCGCCAACACCAGCCACGCGATGAACAGGGTTCCGATGCGCTGGCCCACGGCGCCAGCGTCCGGGTTGTGGCGAATCGGCACCTGCGGCAGGAAGACATGCGCCTTCAGCACGCTGACGGCGATCACCGCACCGACGAACGCCACGCCGATCCAGGCCTGCCACTCGCCGTGGGCAATCCGCGTTTCGGCATCCGTGTGCGGAACCCGGTGCAGCGCATCCACGCTGAACCACACCGCCGCCACGAACAAAAACGTACCGATCCAGCCCGCCGGAAACGGGATATCGCGGTATTCGCCGCTGAAGAAGAGCGCCAATCCGACCCCGGCCACCACCAGCCAGGCGATCAGTCGGGTACGAGGTTGCAAGGCTTTCATCGATGTCACCTTTGACTGACAAAATGTAATATCTACCTTACATTTCATTTTCTCAATGTCAAGTATTTGTTACATCGACTTGTTATCGTCCCCGCCATCGCCATGTCCAAGGCATCCCACCAGTGTTCCAAGCCATGACTGCCACCACCACGCCCCGCGTTTTCGACGCCACTGCCGCGACCTTCGAGGACACGGTGATCCGTAACTCGCTGGAAACCCCCGTCCTGATCAATTTCTGGGCCACCGGGTTCGAGCAGTGCGAGGCCTTGGGCCCGCTGCTGGACAAGCTCGCCGCCGACTACAACGGCGCCTTCCTGCTGGCCAGGGTCGATGTGGCGCAGGAGCAGGAACTGGCTTCGGCATTCCAGATCCAGTCCGTGCCCACGGTCATCCTGGTCAAGGGCGGGCAACTGGTCGATGGCTTCCCGGGCGCATTGCCGGAAGCCCAGCTGCGTGAATTCCTCACCCACCACGGTATCCAGCCGGGACAGATCAGCGAGGACGAGCGCGGCGAAGTCGAAGCTCCCCCGTCGATCCGCATGAAGAAGTGATGCGCTTGCGCAAGGCGATCGAGGCCGAACCCGACAAGGCCGAGCTCAAGCTGGACCTTGCGCTGGCGTTGTTGCAGACCGGCGCCACCACCGAAGCGCAAAAGCTGCTGGACGGGCTGCCCGCCAACCTGGCCACGGACGACCGGACGATCAAGGCACATGCACGGCTGGGGTTTTCCGCGTTGGTGAAGGACGCGCCCCCCGCGGAAGTGCTGGAAGCGGCCGTTGCTGCCGATCCTGCCGACCTGCGCGCGCGCCACCTGCTTGGCGTTCGCCACCTGGTGTCCGGCAATGCGGAAGCCGGGCTCATCCAGTTCATCGAGATGCTGCAGCGCGACCGCGCTTACGAACACGGACTGGCACGCAAAACCCTGATCGACGCCTTCCGCGTGCTGGATGACGAGGACCTGGTCAGCCGCTACCGGCGCAAGATGTCCTCGCTGCTGCTGGCCTGAAGTTCCATACGATCGCGAATGGCAGGCTCCGCGACACTCCCGGCAACCAGCGCGAGCAAATGAAAGCCAGCATCGTCCGCCACGGCATGAACTTGTGGCCACCGTTCCTGTTCAGCGGCATCCACGTGACCCGCATCAGCGACGACTGGCGCCATGTCCGGGTCGAGCTGCGCAAGCGTCCCTGGAACGGAAACTACGTCGGTACCCACTTCGGCGGCAGCCTGTTCGCGATGACCGATCCGTTCCGGATGATCCCGGTGTTGCGCTGTCTGGGGCCGGACTACATCGTCTGGGACAAGGCCAGCGAGATCGAGTTCGTGAAGCCCGGGCGCGGCACCGTGCACGCCTGTTTCGAGCTGGACGACGCCGTGCTGGACGAACTGCGCGCAGCGACCGCACATGGCGAAAAGGTGCTGCGCTGGTTCGACACCGAAGTTCTCGATGCGCAGGGCGAGTTGGTGGCACGGACGCGCAAGCAGTTGTACGTGAGGCGCAAACCGGGACGTTGATCGTTCCTTCTCGCGAAACTCCGGACTATGCTGCGGTCAGCAAGTGCATCCGGGGTATTCGTGTCCAACCGCATTCCAGACACTGATCGGCCAGCAGGTCGATGGCTACCGCATCATCAAGGTCATCGGTCAGGGCGGCATGTCCACCGTGTACCTGGCCGACCAGGCCTCGCTCGGGCGCAAGGTCGCGCTCAAGGTCATGCTGCCCGAAGCATTGGCCGACGAAGTCAGCCGTGGCCGCTTCGAGAACGAAGCCCACACCATCGCCCGCTTGCAGCACCCGAACATCGTCGGCATCCATGAAGTGGGCCGCACCGCCGATGGCCTGCCGTTCTATTCGATGCCGTACCTGTCGCATGGCCACCTGGCCCAGCGCAACCTGCGCGGCGACCAGCCACGCGTCGCCGAAATCCTGCGCGTACTGCTGCAGGCGCTGGACTATGCGCACGTGCGCGGCGTGGTGCATCGCGACGTCAAGGCCGAGAACGTGCTGTTCGATGACAACGAGCGCCCGCAGCTGGCGGACTTCGGCATCGCCCTGCGGCGCGGCAGCAACCCGCGGCTGACCTCCACCGGTCTGGCCGTGGGCAGCACCGCCTACATGCCGCCGGAACAGGCGAAGGGCGCCACCGTCGATCGCCGCGCCGACCTCTACAGCCTGGGCGTGCTGACCTGGGAAATGCTGACCGGCAACCTGCCTTACAACGCCGGCGATGCACTGTCGATGGCGATGATGCACGTGCAGAATCCGGTCCCGCGCCTGCCGGCATCGCTGAAGCAATGGCAGGGTCTGATCGACAAGAGCATGGCCAAGCAACCGAACGACCGCTTCGCCAGCGCACAGGACATGCTGCAAGCGCTCGAGCAGATCCAGGCACGTGCGGGAAAGCATTTCGGCGTGGTCGAAGTACCGCCGAACACCATCAACGCCACGCATCCCGCACGCCGCGGCTTCGGCTGGAAACCCGTTGCATTGGCTGCGGCCGTCATGGCAGGGGTGATTGCCCTGGCAGTCGACCTCCCCAGCCAGCTGGGCCTGCGCAGCGGCGCATTGCCCGGGCAACCCGAATCTGTCGCAACAACGGACATGACCGCAGGCACGCCGGGTGACTTGCCCGTGCCGAGCGCCAACACAGGCGACGGCGTGCTGGGCACGATCCCCGTCGCAACGTCTGCCGGCATCAGTGCCTATCTCGCCAATGCCGAGCAGCAACTGCGCGACGGCCACCTGCTGGCGCCGGCCAATGGCAATGCCTGGGACAGCCTGGATGCCGCGCGTCGGGTGAACCCGACCGACCTGCAGATGCTGATGCTGAGCGCACGCCTGTTCGACGCACTGGGCAATGCCAGCGAACAGGCCCTGCGAAAGGGCGACGCCATCGGCGCACGCGAAGCATTCGAACGCGCACGTGAACTGGATGCACGGCGTGGCGGCGACGGCAGCGCCATCGCCCTGCTGCGCAAGCGACTGGATACGGCGTTGTCCGCACGCTTGGACGAACTCATCGCCAAGCCCGATCCAGACGGCGCAAAGCAATTGCTGGCCGATACCCGCTGGATCGGCCTGGAGCCGGCGCGTAGCCAGGCGCTGCAGGCCAAGCTGGCGCGCCTGCCCGCGAATGCAGCGACTATCGTTGCCGCGCCCGGCAACAGGGCTGCAATGCCTTCACCGGTTGTAGTGCTCACGGTCACCCGCGCGGACTACACCCGCTTCGCCAACGAGACCGCACGTGCAGCCGCAGACTGCGGACGCGGCGGCCTGTTCGGCAACACGCGCCGCAGCTGGATAACACCCGGTGGCAGGCGGACCGATAACGCCCCGGTCGTCTGCGTCTCCGCAGACGATGCCAAAGCCTATGCAAGCTGGTTGAGTGCGCATGAAAAAGGCCGCTTTCGCCTGCCAAGCGCCGGCGAAGCCAGGTCACAGGCCCCGGCGCCAGTATCCGGTTGGCTGACCCTGTGCGCAGACAATACGTGCAGCCAGCGCATGGCCAGCGGCAAGCCCAGGCCGCTGGATGCCGATCGCGGTTACACCGATGTCGGCATCCGCCTGGTGCGCGAGGACTGATCAGCACGCATCCACCCTACAATGGGCCGATGTCACCTCCTGCCACGCTCACTGCCCGCCTGCAACGCCTGTTCATCACCGGCCTGCTGACCCTGTTGCCACTCTGGCTGACCTGGGTGGTGGTGCGCTTTCTGTTCGTCATGCTGAGTGACCTCAGCCGACCGGTCATCGAGCCGATGCTGCAGGGCGTGGCTGCCTCGAATCCCGTCACCCTGGGGTGGCTGGACGACTCATGGATGCTCGGCGCGATTGCAATGTTCGCCACCGTCCTTGCCATCCTGCTGGTCGGCTGGCTGACCCGGCGCGTGGTGGGCCAGCGCCTGCTGGGCTGGTTCGAGGCGTTGGTCGCCCGGATTCCACTGGCCAGCACGATCTATGGCAGCGCGCGCAAGCTGCTCGACATCCTGCAGACGAAACCGGATGGTGCGCAGCGCGTGGTACTGATCGATTTCCCGCACCCGGAGATGAAAACGCTTGGTTTCGTGACGCGGGTGATGCGCGAGATCGGCACCGGCCGTGAGCTCGCCGCCGTCTACGTACCGACCACGCCGAACCCGACCTCCGGCTATCTCGAGATCGTGCCGGTCGAAAAAATGACATCGACTGACTGGACAGTGGATCAGGCGATGAGCTTCATCATCAGCGGTGGCGCAGTGGCGCCCAGCACGATCCCTTTCAGCCCGCCAAAGCCAGCCTCGACTCCGCCCCAGGCAACGACCCCACCGGCATCGTCCGCTGCGGAATGAGCATGCGTCCGGCGACGTCAACCGGCGGCTGACGCCGGACATGGACACGCCTGACGAAGACAAACGAAAGGCCGGCATTGCCGGCCTTTCGTGCATTCGATGGTGCATCGCTTACGAAGCGCGCGAACCGCGCTTGCCGGCGTAGGCACCCTGGCCAGTGGGGCGATGTTGCTTCGGACCAGCATGGCCAGGACGGGCAGCCGGACGTGCATGCGGACGCGGGGCAGCGCCCGGGCGACCTGGTGAACGCTGGCCACCACCACCACCGTTCTTCGGGATCGGGGTGTCCAGGCGGATCGGCTTGCTGGGCGCGAAGCCCGGCACCACGTCCATCACCAGATCGACCTTCAGCAGACGCTGGATCTGCCGCAGCAGGCCACCTTCTTCCGGCGACACCAGCGACAGCGCCTCACCCTGCACGCCATTGCGGCCGGTACGGCCGATGCGGTGCACGTAATCCTCGGCAACCATCGGCAGGTCGTGGTTGATCACCAGCGGCAGGTCCGGGATGTCCAGGCCGCGCGCGGCGACGTCGGTGGCGACCATGATCCGCGCCTTGCCCGACTTGAAGTCGCGCAGGGCTTTCTGGCGTGCGGCCTGGCTCTTGTTGCCGTGGATCGCGACCGACGGCAGGCCGGCTTCTTCCAATTGCTCGGCCAGGCGATTGCAACCATGCTTGGTCTTGCCGAACACCAGCACCCGGTCGGTGTGACGATCCGACAGGATCTTGATCAGCAAGTCGCGCTTGCGCGAGCCGTCAACCGGATGCGCGGTGTGGGTGATGGTCTGCGCAATCATGTTCTGCGTCGCAACCTGCACCTGCTGCGGGTTGTTCATGAACTCGAGCGCGAGCTGCCTTGATCTGCGCCTCGAACGTGGCCGAGAACAGCAGGGTCTGGCGCTGCTTGGGCACCCGGTTGAGGATGCGCTTGATCGCCGGCAGGAAGCCCATGTCGAGCATGCGGTCGGCTTCGTCCAGGATCAGCACTTCGACGGCGTCAAGCTTGACGCTGCCACGGTCCAGATGGTCGATCAGGCGGCCCGGGCAGGCCACCAGCACGTCCACGCCGCGACGCAGCTGGTCGATCTGCGGCTGCATGCCGACGCCGCCGAACAACGTGGTCACGTTGAGTTTCAGATGGCGACCGTAGGTCTTGAAGCTTTCGGCGACCTGCACCGCCAGCTCGCGGGTCGGCACCAGCACCAGCGCGCGCGGCTTGCGCGGGCCGGCTGGCGGAGTGACCTTGGACAGGCGGGTCAGGACCGGCAGCGCGAACGCCGCGGTCTTGCCGGTACCGGTCTGGGCACCGCCCAGCACGTCATGCCCGGCCAGCACCAGCGGAATCGCATCGGCCTGGATCGGGGTTGGGGTGTTGTAGTTGTTTTCGGCAAGCGCGCGCAGCAACGCGGGCGCAAGCCCGAGGGTTTCAAACGACATTGAGATGACTCCGGTGTAATTCCCACGCGAAAGGCGTGGACGAACCCGAGCGTTTCCCTGGAACCGCGCTGCGAGTCGACGATGGCACGACGCCGGAAATCCGGTGCCGTGTCTGCGCGACGAAAGGCGTGTGGAAGAAGCTGGCCGCCGGGGCGGCAGGCGTGACCGGGAAAACGATCAGCCGTGCGCAGAATCCGCGAACTATACGCGAACGAAGCTGAATGCGCATCCCTGGGCGCATGGCTGGCCCGGCGACGCTTTTCCGGGGGCCGTCGCCATGTCACCCTAGTCGCCGTTTCGAAGAGGATGGCAGCATGAAACCCGAAGCCCGGCTTGCCCAACTATTGATGGCCAGCGTGTTCCTGGTACTGGGCGGGTATCGCTTGTGGCGGGCGTTGCATGGCGCGCCGATTGCGAACGGCGCCATGGTGTTCAGTGCGGTCGAATTCGTGATCGGCCTGGCCCTGGCCTCCGGTTGGCGATTGCGGATGGTGGCCCTGCTG
Source organism: uncultured Gammaproteobacteria bacterium (assembly GCA_963714905.1). Classification (GTDB taxonomy): domain Bacteria; phylum Pseudomonadota; class Gammaproteobacteria; order Xanthomonadales; family Xanthomonadaceae; genus Thermomonas. The sequence continues at coordinate 343,575 of CAVQPZ010000006.1, read as the reverse complement.
GCCGCCATATTGCTGGTGGTCGATGCAGTGATGTCGCACGCGTTCTGGAAGCTCGGTGGCGCCCAGCAAGCTGGCCAACTGCTCCATTTCATGAAGAACGTCGGCATCGCTGGCGGGCTGCTGCTGCTGTCATCCGTCGTCACCGGCAGGCGACGCTGACGGAGGTTCGTTCGTCCGTCAAGTAAAGACCGTGCCGGCGCGCGAGGCCGGGCCGGTCAGATATCCAGCATCAATCCCGGCCGGGCCAGCGTGACTTCGATGCCATCGCGTTCGCCAATCTCGCCCGCCAGCGCTTCGCGTGACTTGTCCTCGCCATGCACCAGGACCAAGGCAGGGGTTGGGTCGAACTGATCGAACCACGCCATCAAGCCATGCTGGTCGGCATGCGCGGACAAGCCACCTACCGTGTGGATGGCGGCATTGACGCGGAAATCCCGTTGATGGATGCGCACCCAACGCGCGCCATCGACCAGTCGCCGGCCGAGCGTGCCGTTTGCCTGGTAGCCGACGAAGACCACGTGCGCCTCGCGGCGCCCGAGGTTTTGCTTGAGGTGGTGCACGATGCGCCCACCGCTGGCCATGCCGCTGCCGGCGATGATGATCGCGCCGCGTTTGATGTGGTTGATCGCCATCGACTCCTCGGTGCTGGCAGTCTTGTGCAGGTTCGGCAGCCGGAACGGATTCGGCGTTCCCCTCCATGCGTCCCGTGCATCTGCATCGAACAAGGCGTGGTGCCGGTCATACACCTCGACCACTTTGCCGGCCATCGGGCTGTCCAGGAAAATACGCCAGCGCGAAAGCTGCCAATCGTCCCAATGGCGGGCAAACCAGTACAGCAGTTCCTGCGTGCGACCCACCGCGAACGCCGGGATCAGCACGTTGCCGCCATCGCGCCACGCCGCATCCAGGATGTCCCCCAGTTCGATGATGGTATCGGCGCGATCCCGGTGGTTGCGGTCGCCATAGGTCGCCTCCATCAGTACCAGGTCGGCCTCATGCACCGGCGTCGGGTCACGCAGGATCGGCGTGCCGTGCAAGCCCAGGTCGCCGGAGAACACGAGCTTCCTGCCATCAGCCCACAGCTCCACGATGGCGGAGCCGAGGATATGCCCGGCGTCGCGCAGGCAGATGTCCACCCCGCCCAGGATTGATTCGCGCGTGTCGTATGGCAGCGGCCGCACCAGATCCAGGGCCGCCATGACGTCATCGCGGGTATACAGCGGCACCATCTCTTTTTCACCCGCGCGCCGCTTGCGGTTATGGCGTTCGGCATCGCCCTCGGCGATCGACGCCGAGTCCAGCAGCATGATCGGCAGCAAATCAGCAGTCGCCTGCTGGGTGAAAATCGGCCCGCGATAGCCGCGCCTGACCAGCAGCGGCACCCGGCCGATATGGTCGATGTGCGCGTGGCTGAGCACCACCGCATCGATCGATGCCACCTCGAAAGGGAATGGGTCGGCATTGCCGGCTTCCTGTTCGTGGCTGCCCTGGTACATCCCGCAATCGAACAGGATCCGCTTGCCGGCGGCCTCGACCAGATGCAGTGAACCGGTGACCTCACCGGCCGCGCCATGGAAATACACCCGCATGCCTGCTCTCCGAGCCAAAGTTCCCAATGGCCACAATGCCACGACTTTAGGCAGGTGACGGCGTCCGCAGCATCGTGCAATGTGACGCAGCCATCACCTGCCGGGAAATTCCATGCACCTGTTGTCCCTTGCCTGCGCGCTCGCGCTGGGCAGCACGCCCCTCTTCGCCCAGGCCGCCACGCCGGCAGTGCCTGCCAAGGCGCAGGCCACCAAGGTTGCCGGGGCAGACACCATCGCCAGCAAGACCCTGGCAAACGGCCTGAAGATCGTGGTGTGGCCGGACCACGACATCCCCAACGCCAACTACTACACCTTCTACAAGGTCGGCAGTCGCAACGAACATGCCGGCATCACCGGGCTGGCGCACTTCTTCGAACACATGATGTTCAACGGCACCACCACCCGCACACCCGGCGAGTTCGACCGCACCATGGAAGCCGCGGGCGGCAGCAACAACGCCAGCACCAGCAACGACCTGACCATCTATACCGACTGGTTCCCGTCCAGCGCGATGGAGACGATCTTCGACCTGGAAGGCGATCGCATGGCCAACCTGTCGTTCGACCCCAAGGTGATCGAAACCGAACGCGGGGTGGTCTACAGCGAACGTCGCTCCAGCGTCGACAACAACAATTTCGGCATCCTGATGGAGCAGATGCAGGCGACGGCATACACCGCGCACCCTTACCAGATCCCCACCATCGGCTGGCCTTCGGATATCGAGCACTGGAAGCTCGATGACCTCAAGCAGTTCTTCAAGACCTATTACGCGCCGAACAACGCCGTACTGGCGATCGCCGGCGACGTCGAGCCGGCGCAAGTGTTCGCCATGGCCGACAAGTACCTTGCGCCGCTGGCCAAGCAGCCGGAACCGACCCCGATCACCACCCTCGAACCGGAGCAGCTGGGCGAAAGGCGACTGGTGGTCGAACGCGCCGATGCGCAGTCCCCCATCGTCGCGTACGCGTTCCATAGCGGCATGGGTGCCAGCGACAAGCGCTTCCCGACGCTGGAACTGCTGACCACGATCCTGTCGCAAGGCGAATCGTCGCGATTGAACCAGCGCCTGGTCGAGCGCGAACAGGCTGCGGTGCAGGCTGGTGCGTTCGCGGAAGCCGGCTTCGATCCCGGCCTGTTGTGGGTCTACGCGATGTTGCCTCCGGGCGGCGACATGGCCAAGGTGGAAGCGCTGCTGGATGACGAGCTCGGAAAGATCGCCCGCGATGGCGTCACCGCCGCGGAACTCGACAAGGCACGCAACCTGCAACTGTCGGAATTCTGGCGCGGCATGGCCACGATCAACGGCAAGGCGCGTGCACTGGGCACGTACGAAGTGTTCGAGGGCGACTATCGCAAATTGTTCGAAGCACCTGCTGCCTATGAAGCGGTCACTGCTGCGGAAGTGCAGGCACTGGCCAAGCAAATCCTGCGTGTGCAGAACCGAACGACAGGCCTGTTGAAACCCGTCACGACAACACCTGCTGCTCAGCCCGTTGCAACCAAGGAGGGTAAGTCATGAGCCGCCTCGCCTCGCTTCGTAACAGCGCATTCGCACTCGTCGCGCTGCTCGGTTTCAGCAACATAGCCAGCGCCGGCGACATCCGCCTGCCTGATTACCAGACCGTCACCCTGGACAATGGCGCGACCGTGCTGCTGATGCCGCGCAAGGATGTGCCGCTGGTCGCTGCATCCGTCGCGGTCCGCGGTGGCGCGCTCGCCGATGCCGCCGGCAAGGAGGGCAGCGCCGACCTGTTCGGCGAAATGCTGTCCAAGGGCGCTGGCAACCGCAATGCACTGGCGTTCGCGCAGGCCGTCGACGGTGCCGGTGGCAGCCTGCGCTTTGGCAGTTCGCGCGAGGCGATCACCGCCAATGCGCAGTTCCTGTCCAAGGACACCGGGCTGATGCTGTCGTTGCTTGCCGATGCATTGCTGCGCCCGACGATGGATGTCGCCGAGTTCGACAAGCTGCGCAAGCGCGCGATCGACGGCATCGCCAATGCCAAGGACTCCGACCCGCGCCAGCTGATCGGCATCTACACCAGCGGCTGGCTGTTCCGCGACCATCCCTACGGGCGCTCGACCGGCGGCGATGAAACCAGTTTGGCCACGATCGCGCTGGCCGACCTGCAGGCATTCCGCCAGCAGCAGATGGGCGGCGACCGGCTGATCATCGCGATTGCCGGCGACTTCGATGTCGGCACCGTGACCGCGCAGGTCAAGCAGGCATTCGGTGGCTGGGCCAAGGCCAGCGGCAGCCTGCCGCAGGTCGATGCCCAAGCCCGCGAAGCCGGCCGCCGCGTGCTGCTGGTCGACAAGCCCGGCGCGACCCAGACCTATTTCACCTTCGCGAATATCGGCAGCCGCCACGGCGATCCGGCCGAAGCCGCGCAGGACCTGGTGCAGACCGCTCTCGGCGGGCGCTTTACTTCGATGCTCAACACCGAACTGCGGATCAAGTCCGGCCTGAGTTACGGCGCCAACTCGCGCATCGACCGACCGCGTGCGCCGGGCGCATCGACCATCAGCAGCTACACCAAGACCGATTCCACCAAGGCCGCGATCGACCTTGCCCTGGTCACGCTGGACCGCTTGCACAAGGACGGCCTGGATACCGCCACGATCGAGTCCGCCAAGCACTACATCGCCGGCCAGTTCGCGCCAGACTTCGAAACCGCGCCCCAGCTCGCCGGTACCCTGGTCGAGCTCACCCTGTATGGCGATAGCCGCGACATCATCGACGGCTACCTGGGCAAGGTCGCGGCGGCGACCCCTGCGCAAATCGCCGAGGCCATCAACGTCTTCGCACCCGGCCAGGACCAGGTGCTGGTGGTGATCGGCGATGCCTCGAAGATCCGCGATGTCATCAAGGCCTATGGCCCGATGACCGAAATGAAGATCACCGACCCACGCTTCAGCCCCGCCCGCTGATCCACACGCCGTTCTTCCAAAAGACTTTTTCTGCACCAACTGGAGCCGCATGCCGTGAAGACACCCAACACCCTGCTGTTGTCGCTTGCCATCGCCACCGCCCTGTCCGCCTGCACTGGCGACAAGGCGCCAGCCGCCAATGCCGATGCGACGCCCGCGCCGAAGGCCGAACTGCCACCGCTTGCCGGCTTCAAGATCAGCGACCTGGACACCAGCAAGGACGCTTGCACCAACCTGGGCGATTTCGTGAATGGCAAATGGCTGGCCGCCAACCCGGTACCGGGCGACAAGACCGCATGGGGCAGCTTCGAGATGCTGGATGAACGCTCCGTTGCCGCCAGCAAGGTGCTGGTCGAAGCCGCCATGGCCAAGCCCGGAGCCAGCGGCGTGGAGAAGCTCGTAGGTGACATCTACGCCACCGGCATGGACGAAGCCGCGATCGAAGCCGCCGGCATTACCCCGCTCCAGCCGACCCTGGATCGCATTGATGCACTGAAGACCCCTGCCGATATCGCCGGCTACATTCGCGACGAATTCGCAGCCGGGCGTGGTGAGGTGTTCAGCTTCTACGCGCAAGCCGACTTCAAGAATTCCGACATGGTCATCGCCTACACCGACCAGGCCGGGCTGTCGCTGCCGGAGAAGGCGTACTACGTGGAAGACGGTGCCGACGGCAAGTACAAGACCATCCGCGAGGCCTTCGTCGCCCACGTCGCCAGGCAACTGGAAAACACCGGTGTCGCCGCCGATGCTGCCCAGCAGCAGGCCAGGGACGTGCTGGCGTTCGAGACCCGTCTGGCCAAGGCGTCATTCTCGCGCATCGAACTGCGCGATCCGAACAAGCAGTACCACTTCACCAGCGTCGCCGACGCCGACAAGGCCTCGCCGAACTTCAGCTGGGCGCAGTTCTTCGCGGCGAATGGCCTGAAGATCGAGGGCTTCTCGCAGTCGCAACCGGAATTCTTCGCCGAATTCAACAAGATGCTGGCCGATGTGCCGGTCGCACAGTGGCAGGCCTACCTGCGGATCAGCGCGATCGACGGCATGGCGCCGTTCCTGACCGCGAAGCTGGGGGACGAGCGCTTCGACTTCTACTCGCGCACCCTGCGCGGCCAGAAGGAACAGAAGCCACGCTGGAAGCGCGTGCTGGACATGGTGGAAGGCTTCAGTGGCGAAGCACTGGGCCAGTTGTACGTGAAGGAATACTTCCCGGCCGAATCCAAGGTGGCGATGGAGCAGTTGGTGAGCAACCTGCGCGACGCGCTGAAGGCGCGCCTGGAGAAGCTCGACTGGATGAGCCCGGACACCAAGGCCAAGGCGATGGAAAAGTGGGCCAGCTTCACGCCCAAGATCGGCTATCCGGACAAGTGGCGCAGTTGGGAGGGCCTGGCCACCAGCCGCGATGGTTACGTGAACAACGCCATGGCTGCGGCGAAGTTCCACCATGACTTCCAGATGGCCAAGATCGGGAAACCTGTCGATCGCAGCGAATGGGGCATGAGTCCGCAAACGGTGAATGCGTACTACAACCCGCTGATGAATGAAATCGTGTTCCCGGCCGCGATCCTGCAGCCGCCGTTCTTCGATCCGAAGGCAGACCCGGCGCTGAACTACGGTGGCATCGGCGCAGTGATCGGCCACGAGATGATGCACGGCTACGACGACCAGGGCAGCCAGTTCGATGCCAAGGGCAACTTCAACAATTGGTGGACGGACAGCGACAGCACCGGCTTCAAGGCGCGCACTGCCAAGCTGATCAAGCAATTCGACGACTACGAGGCGATCGATGGCCTGCACGTGAAGGGTGAACTGACCCTGGGCGAGAACATCGCCGACCTCGGCGGCCTGACCGTGTCCTACGACGCGCTGCAGAAAGCCTTGGCCGATGCCGGCAAGTCCGGCGACGACAAGGTCGATGGTTACACCGAGAACCAGCGCTTCTTCATGAATTGGGCCACCGTGTGGCGTCGCAACTTCACCCCGGACGAACTGAAGGTGCGCCTGAACACCGATCCGCACGCCCCGGCGAATTTCCGTGCGATCGGCACCCCCTCCAACCTGCCTGCATTTGCTGCTGCGTTCAGCTGCAAGGCCGGCGACGCCATGGTCCGTGCGGACGACTCTCGCGTCGTGATCTGGTAACTCCCACACGCACCTCCCCCGCGTGGTTGCACCAAAGGCCCGGCTTGTCCGGGTCTTTGCTTATGAACGACTCGCTGCCCGGCTTGTCCGGGTCTTTGCTTATGAACGGCTCGCTGCCCGGTCTGGCAAGGCCAGAGACCTGTCTTTTCCAGGTGCGTGGAACGGCCCACGCCTGCCGGTAGTTCTAGCCCGGCATTTTCTTTGCGGCGGGCTTGGCAGTATCCGCCTTGGTTTTATCGGCGGCACGCCGATTGAGTTCGCCAGTAGCCATGGCTTTCGCGGCGGCTTGGGTCGGAGCGGTTTCGGGTTTCGGAACGGTGGCCTTGGAGACGCCCTTGGACTTTGGAGAGGGTGTTCGCTTTGTGTCGGGTTTACTGGGCCTGGCGAGCGGCTTTCCCGCGGGGATCTTCAGCAGGACTTCGATCTGTTGCGCGGTGAGCGGGCGGTGCAACAGATAACCCTGCAGGCTCTCGCAGCCGAGGCGCACCAGCAGCTCCCGCTGGGCTTCGGTCTCCACGCCTTCGGCCACCACGCTCATGCCGAAGTTTCGGGCCAGGGCAATAATCGTGCGGATGATGGGCGCATCGTCCTGACCTTTCCTGGACGCAACCCCGATCTCGCGGACGAAGGACTGGTCGATCTTCAACGTGGTCACGGGGAGCTTGTGCAGGTAGCTCAACGACGAGTAGCCGGTGCCGAAATCATCAATGGCGACGCCAACCCCAAGCTTCCGCAGTTCAATCAGGTTGGCGGAGGTTTCGGAGACACTCTGGAGCAGCAGGCTTTCGGTGATTTCCAGTTCCAGCGCCTCTGGCGCAAGGCCAGTGTCGCGCAGCGCCAGGTGCACGGTGTCCACCCAGTCGGGGCGCTTGAACTGAACCGCCGATACGTTCACTGACATGCGCAGAGAGGAATGACCGCTCTTGCGCCACGCGGCAATCTGGGCGCATGCCTCGCGCAACGCCCACTCACCCATCGGGATGATGAGGCCGCTCTCCTCAGCCAATGGAATGAAGCGCGACGGCGACACCATCCCCAGGATCGGATGCTGCCAGCGCATGAGGGCCTCGAAGCCCTGGATCTCGCCATTCGCGCCACACTGGGGCTGGTAGTGCAGGCTCAGCTGCTCCAGTTCCAGCGCGTGTCGGAGCTGGCTCTCCAGGCCGATGCGTTCCTTCGCAAGGGTGGTCATTTCCAATGCGAACCACTGGAAATTGTCGCGACCGGTGTCCTTGGCGCGGTACATGGCCGCGTCGGCATTGGCCATCAAGATCTCGCCCGTCAACCCATCTTCGGGATAGATGCTGATACCCAGTGAGACGCTGACGAACAGGTCGTGTCCTTCCACATGAAACGGGACGCGCAGCGCTTCAATGAGTTTGGTGGCCACGCGCATGGCGTCCTGGGCATCGTTCAGCTCTGTCACCACCACGATGAACTCGTCGCCACCCAGTCGGGCCAGAGTGTCGCTCTTGCGGATGCAGGCTTCGAGTCGGCTGGCGGCCTGGCGCAGCAATGCGTCGCCCGATGAATGGCCCAGCGTGTCGTTGATGTGCTTGAAACGATCCAGGTCCATGTACAAGACAGCCACCTGCTGCTGCTTGCGCTCGGCCTGGGCCAGGGCCTGGCGCAGACGGTCCTGGAACAGCACCCGGTTGGGCAATCCGGTCAGGGCGTCGTGCTGGGCCTGGTGCGAAAGCTGATCGGTGAGCAGACGGTGCGCGATGGCCACGCTGGCGAGCCGGGCGGCCATGTCCATGAACTCGAGATCACGCGCGCTGGGGCGGCATGGCTGGCCATGGTAAATGGCGAACGATCCGAACACGCCAGTCTCGTTCGATGGGATCGGGATGGACCAGCAAGCGCGCAGTCCATGCGGCAAGGCCAGTTGCCGGTAGTCATCCCAGAGTGGATCGGTGGCGATGTCCTCGGTGATGACGGTCTCACCGATGTGGCAGGCTGTTCCGCAGGATCCCGCTGCCGGTCCGACCGGCAGCCCCTCCACGGATTCGGAATAGGATTCCGGCAAGTGGGGCGCGGCCCCGGTACGCAACCGGCCATCGTCAAGCAGCATGATGGCGCTGTTCGCTCCGGGAATCTGTCCCTCGATCATGCTGACGATGTGCGCAAGGATCTCCGGCAGCGGCTCGTTCTGCGCCACGAGTTCCAGGATCAGGCTGCGATCCTGCTCCAGCTGTTCCTCCAGCTTGCGGGTGGTGATGTCGAGACAGGCGCCGATCATGTTGACAGCCCGGCCTTGCCCGTCGATGAGCACCTCACTCTGATTGAACAGGGTGCGGATCTCACCGGTCGGCCAGAGGATCCGAAACTCGTTGCTGAAGGGTTTCTGGTCTGCCAGCGCCTGGGTCAGCAGGGCCTTCATCTCGGCGCGGTCCTGTGGATGGACCTGATTGAGGCAATCCTCGAAGCTGGGTACGTAGAACCCAGGCTCCACGCCGTGGATGCGGTAGAGCTCATCTGACCAGCTCATGGTGCCGGTCAACAGATCCAAATTCCAGCTTCCCAAATGGCCGAGGCGCTGAGCCTCCTCCAGCCGCGATTCGCTCTCCAGCAAGGCCGCCTCTGCCTGCTTGCGTTCAATCGCCACGGCCACCTGGCCGGACACGAATTCGAGCAGGGTCTTGTCTTTTTCGGTGTATCGGACATCGCCGGTGTAGCTCTGCACCACCAGTGCGCCGAAGGTGCGCGATTTCGACTTGAGGGGAACACCGAGCCAATCCAGCGGTTGCGTGCCGATGATCGACAGCGCTTCAGGGATCGCCGTCCTTGGCGTATCCGGGGTAAACAGCAACGCTGTCCCCAGCCGGATCACCAGGCCCGAAAGGGTGCCGTCGGCGATTTTATGCGTTTCCGGAGCAACGTCGTGTTCATCCACGAAGTAGGGGAAACTCAGCTCATCCCTGTGCTCATCGTAGAGGGTGACGAAGAAATTCCGGGCCGGCAGCAACGCGCCGATGATCTGGTGAATCCGCAGGAAGAGATCGTCGAGCGTCTCGGCGGAGTGGGCGGCTTCGGAAATATGGTGCAGTGCTGCTTGCGTCTGTTCGGCGCGTTTGCGCTCGGTGGTATCACGGGCGGTCGTGATGATCACGTCCTGGCCGAAGTAGTACCCCCTGCTGGAAACGACATCCTTGGGAAAGACTTCACCATTCTTCCGTTTCCCCCAGAACTCGAACCGCTCGGGGATTCCGGTCGAAAAAACCCGGTTGATGAGTTCGCCAGTCCTGGCGAGATCGTTCCTGCCGGGAGCGGACACGAATTCCGGTGTGCGGCCCCTGAATTCCTCCCGTTGATAGCCGTACATCCTCACCGCGCCTTCATTCACATCAAGGAAGACGCCGTCCCCGGTTTGAACGTAGATCGCCTCGTCCATCGAATTGAAAAGCCCGATGTAACTCTGTTCGCTTTCGCGAAGGACTGCCTCGGATCGCTTGCGTTCCGAAATGTCACGCCAGGTGGTGACGATCAGTTGGCGCTCTCCCACCAGGACCGGGGTGAGCAGAACCTCCACCGGGAAATTCTCCCGATGGGCGCTGCAATGGATCCACTCGAAACGATGGCTGCCGTTGCGCAGGGCGGTGGCGATCATGTCATCGGCTTTTTCAGCGGAGGTCCGGCCATCCGGCTGCAACAGCGGCGAGAGTTCGGAGGGGTGCGGCGAAAAAAGTAACTCGCTCTTGTCCAGGCAGCGCAGCATATCCGCGGCTGCCTGATTGCAATCGATGAACTGATGGGTCACGGCGTCGAGCAGCAACAGCGCATCGGCCGTGCGCTCGAACATCAGGCGGAAGCAGTTTTCGCTTTCCGCCCACCCTCTCCGCCTGCCAGCTGTTCTCCCGGGTCGCCGGCATGCGCCGATGCGCCAGCGCCAGCGCCGCACGGATCGTGCCGGGCAGTTGCTGGAGTTGGCGGTCGGTCCTGGTGACGTAATCCGAGGCGCCGCGTTTGATGGATTCGGCGGCGATCCGCTCGGAACCTGACCCGGTGATGATGATCACGGGGAATCCCGGGCCCAGGGCTCTCAGGATGGCCTCCAGCACCTGGAATTCAGCACCGCCTGACATCTGGAAATCGCAGAGCGCCAGATCCCATGGACCGATCCGCAGTAGTTCCTCCAAGGCCGGGAGATCCTCCGCCATGACCAGCTCGAAGGCGTCCGTCTCCCGATCCAGCACACGCCGAACCAGCTCCCGGCCGGGATGCGAATCGTCCACATAGAGGATGCGGAGTTTTTCCCCAATCACACGGCGGGCCCCCAAAAGCCTGAAATTGACTGTACTTGAATCCCCGGCCCGATGTCCAAGGACCGAGACCATGCTTCCTCTGCAGGCGCGGGGCCGGTCCGGGCCGTTGCTTTAGCCTTCATTGCCCGTCGTGCCTCCGAGCGCGACAATAGCGGCATGATCGATGCAATCCGCTACCCACGGCTGTCCAGGATCGACAGCCCCGCCGACCTGCGCGGCTTCGATGCCGGCGAAGTGCGCGCCATCGCCGATGAACTGCGTGCGTACCTGATCGAGTCGGTCGGCAAGTCCGGCGGCCATTTCGGCGCTGGCCTCGGCGTGGTCGAACTGACCACGGTGTTGCACTACCTGTACGACACCCCGGACGACCGCATCGTCTGGGACGTCGGCCACCAGTGCTACCCGCACAAGATCCTGACCGGCCGCCGCGACCGCATCCACACGGTCAAGCAGAAGGACGGCATCGCACCATTCCCCAAGCGCGAGGAAAGCGAGTTCGACACGTTCGGCGTCGGCCATTCCTCGACATCGGTATCGGCCGCAGTGGGCATGGCGATTGCCAATGCACGCGCCGGCAACGAGCGCAAGATCGTGGCTGTGATCGGCGATGGCGCGATGACCGCCGGCATGGTCTACGAAGCGCTCAACCACGCCGGCGGCATGGATGAGGAGCCCAACCTGCTGGTGATCCTCAACGACAACCGCATGTCGATCAGCGAGGCCGTTGGCGGCCTGACCCGCATGCTCGGCAGGATGACCGGCAGCAAGACCCTCAATGCCTTGCGCGAAGGTGGCAAGAAGATTCTCGGCGACAAACGCAGCAGTGGCCCGGCGCGCTTCGTCGCGCGCTGGGAGGAACACTGGAAAGGCATGTTCGTGCCATCCACCCTGTTCGAGGAAATGGGCTTCCACTACACCGGCCCGATCGATGGCCACGACACCGAAGCGCTGCTGGACGTGCTGACCACGCTCAAGGGCATGAAGGGCCCGCAGCTGCTGCACGTCATCACCACCAAGGGCAAGGGCTACGAGCTCGCCGAAGGTGATCAGATCGGCTACCACGCAGTGTCGCCGTTCGACCCCGAAAAAGGCCTGGTCAGCAAGCCCGGCGCCAACAAGCCAACCTATACCGAGGTGTTCGGGGACTGGCTGTGCGACATGGCCGCAGCCGACGACAAGCTGCTGGCGATCACTCCCGCGATGCGCGAGGGCTCCGGCCTGGTGCGCTTCAGCCAGGAATATCCACAACGCTATTTCGATGTCGCCATCGCCGAGCAGCATGCAGTCACGCTTGCGGCGGGCATGGCCTGCGAAGGCGCCAAACCGGTCGTCGCGATCTATTCGACGTTCCTGCAACGCGGCTACGACCAGCTGGTGCATGACGTGGCGATCCAGGACCTCGACGTGCTGTTCGCGATCGACCGCGGCGGCGTGGTCGGCCCGGATGGCGCGACGCATGCGGGCAACCTCGACTTCAGCTACCTGCGCTGCGTTCCGAACATGATCGTGATGGCGCCGGCTGACGAAAACGAATGCCGGCGGATGCTCAGTACCGGCTTCAAGCATGCCGGGCCTGCTGCGGTGCGCTATCCGCGCGGCAACGGTCCCGGCGTCGCACTGGATGCGGCGCTGGACACCTTGCCAATTGGCAAGGCCGAGCTGCGCCGCAAGGGTTCAATGCTCGCCCTGCTCGCCTTCGGTGCGCTGGTGCCGGCCGCCGAGACCGTGGCCGCAGAACTTGGCCTGACCGTGGTCAACATGCGCTTCGTCAAGCCGCTGGATCGCGCGCTGTTGCTGGAACTTGCGAAATCGCATGAAGGCTTCGTCACACTTGAAGACAATGTCGTGGCCGGTGGCGCCGGATCCGGCATCGCCGAACTGCTCAACGCTGCCGGGATGACTTTGCCGATCCTGCATCTCGGCCTGCCGGATGCGTTCCAGCATCACGCCAGCCGTGAGGACCTGCTGGCCGAAGCCGGGCTGGATGTCGAAGGCATTCGCGCCGCAATCCTTGCGCGTTGGCCGCAGGCACATGCTGCGGAACCGGCGCGTACAGCGGCGCGTTGATCTTCGCGTAGAGCGGCGCTTGCCCGCTCTCCACATAATTCATTCGTCCGGCGCCAGCACCATGTAACCCTTGGCCTTCAGCTTGGCCAGGTAGCCATCGGCACCCAACATGTCGCGCAGGTTGAGGGTCGCGAAGGTCACGGTGTTCTTGTCCAAAGCGGCATCCACCGCATCCAGCCATTTCGCCTGCACTTTCTTTTGCGCATCGCCGAAACCCAGTCGCTTGCCGATGCCGGCTTCTGTAATCGCGCTGCTGCACGCGTCAAACTGATAGGGTGGCGGCAACGCCTGCAACGCCGCCATGTCACCCGTTGCCCACGCGTTCGCGCGCAAGCGCATCGCACCGAGATCCGATTCGATGCGGGTCATGGTGTTGTCGAAGCAAGCGAGGTCGTCCAATGTCGTCTTCGACCATTCCTTCAGCAACGGCTTCACGTCGGTGACCACGATCTCTTCCTTCACCACCGTCACGCTGGGATGGTGGGCTTCGATCGCCTTGTTGATGGCTGGCCATACCGACTTCGCGTTATCAAGACCGGCGTCCTTCATTGCTTCCTTGTACAACTCCTGCGAAGCAAAAAGCGGGCGCCATTTTTCGACGCCGCCATCGCTGCCGATGTATTGCGCCTTCAACACTTTCCAGCGCGCGTAGGACTGAGGCGAAACCACCTGCGCCAACGTCTTCCCATCCGGGTTCTTGCGTGCGCCCAGCATGGACGGCAGCAGCAGCAGACTCTTGAAAAAACCGGCCTTGACCGACAGATTCACAGACGGCCCCCGGATCACTTCCTGCGCGTTGGCAATCACGTCTTCGACCTGCTTCGACTGCCACTGCATCTTCGCCGGCAACGGACTCAACGTCCCCAGGATCCATAAATCGTGATTCCCCTTGCGCACCAGCCACAAGCCGGGACCAGGCTGGTCGCCGGTGACAATCAGGGTTTCTTCGTTGCGGATCCCATCGGCTCCGACACTTCCCGGGATGTGAGCGTCCTGCTGGACCTCGGTCGGCGGCGCCTGCACCTGCTGCTGCGCATGCACCGGCAATGCCAGTGCCAAACAGGTTCCCACCATCAGCATGCGTCGCATCCGAACTCCAAAAAAGTGGTGGAAGACAGGCGGCAATGTGACCACACACACAAAAGGAAGTTCGACCACGCGCTGAACCGATTGCGGGCTCCCGGAAACGACAACGCCCGGCATGCCGGGCGTTGTTGATGCAATTTGGTGGTAATCGGCGCGGCGTGCTGGTGGCAGTGTTCGCAACAGGCGCGCGCGCGCAAGCGGGAACGCGGAAACCGTGGCCGTCATGGCTCGCGACTCCCGCCGGATGCACTGCGGATCGCCACCACGTTAGAACCCGTGCGCAGCGTGTCCAGATAGTCGGCCCATGCCTGCATCATCTTGCGGCGTTCGGCCAGGTGCGACGTGCGGTTGTACGCGCGCCCGTTCGGATCGCGCACCGCATGCGCTAGCTGGTGTTCGATGTAGTCGGGCCGGAAGCCCAGCACCTCATCCAGAATCGTGCGGGCCATCGCCCGGAAGCCGTGGCCGGTCATGGTGTCGCCATCGAACCCCATCCGCCGCAGCGCCGCCGTTACCGTGTTTTCACTCATTGGCCGGTCACGCCCGCGCACGCTCGGGAATACGTATTCGTCGCGCTTCGTTAGCGGGTGCAACTCGCGAAGGATTGCGACCGCCTGCGTCGCCAGCGGCACGATATGCGGCGTCCCGGTTTTGCTGGCCGTGAAACGCCATTCGCCCGCGTCCAAGTCAATATCCGCCCACCGCGCGTGCCGCAATTCGCCGGGGCGCACGAACACAAGCGGGGCCAGCTTCAATGCCGCCACCGCAACCGGGGTGCCCGAGTAGCCATGCAAAGCGCGCAGCATCGGTGCCACGTCGGCAGGTTCGGTCATGCTCGCGAAGTGCCCGCCCTTCGGTTGCTCCAGTGCGCCCAACAGGTCGGCAGCCGGATTGCGTTCCGCCTTGCCCGTGGCGATGGCATATCGGAACACCTGCCCGGCCAGCACGCGGCAACGGTGCGCAGTCTCTACAGCGCCGCGCGCTTCCACCTTGCGCAGTGCGGCCAGCAGTGCCGGCGCGGTTACGTCCGTTACGGGGATATGCCCGATGTACGGTGCCAAATCCTTGTCCAACAGGCGGCGTTCCCGAACTGCGGTGCCCGCTGCCAGCTTGCCGGCGCGCAGCGCCAGCAACTCATCGGCCACGGCTCCGAAGCTATTTGCCGAACGTTCCGCCGTTGCAGCCTTCGCGGCCTTGCGTTGCTCGCCGGGGTCGATACCCGCTGCCACCAGCTTGCGGGCCGCATCGCGACTCGCCCGCGCATCGGCCAGCCCGGTATCGGGATAGGTGCCCAGGCTTAGGGTGTTCCGTTTGGCCGTTGCCGGACGTTTGTAGTCCCAGCGCCACCACTTGGACCCGTTCGGCTTTAGCAGCAGGTACAGCCCGCCGCCGTCGGCCAGCTTGGCAGGTTTTGCGCCGGCTTTGGCCTTGCGCACGGTCATGTCGGAAAGCGCCATTACGGTAACTCCCTGCGGTAACAGGTTCTAGAAAAACGCCGTTACCGTAAAAGCTACCGCAAGTTACCGTCGGATTCCACTAGCCCTAGGCGCACGGCAGCGGACGCCAGACAACAAAAAACCCCGCATTTCTGCGGGGTTACGGGTCTTTTGCGGATGCTGCTGGACTCTAATTTGGTCGGGGTAGCCGGATTTGAACCGACGACCACTTGTCCCCCAGACAAGTGCGCTACCAGGCTGCGCTATACCCCGGATGTAGGTGACGGATTATAGCCTGCCAGGCAACTCAGCGACGCAGCAGCTGCAGGACTTCTTCCAGCTCCATCCGCACCTGTTTCGCGATCTGGTTGCTCAATGCCGATTCCTGCTTGGCGCCATCGCCTTCCAGGCGCAGGCGCGCACCACCGATCGTGTAGCCCTGCTCGTAAAGCAGCCCGCGGATCTGGCGCACCATCAGCACGTCATGGCGCTGGTAATAGCGGCGATTGCCGCGGCGCTTGACCGGTTCCAGGCTCGGAAATTCGGTTTCCCAGTAGCGAAGCACGTGTGGCTTGACGTCGCACAGCTCGCTGACTTCGCCGATCGTGAAGTAGCGCTTGGCCGGAATCGGTGGAAGCTCGCGGTTGCTGCCCGGGTCAAGCATGGTGTGTCCCGGCGAATGCTTCGACGCGTTCCTTCAGTTTCTGCCCGGGCCGGAAGGTCACCACGGTGCGTGCGGAAATCGGGATTTCCTGGCCGGTCTTCGGGTTGCGCCCCGGTCGCTGGCTCTTGCGCCGCAGGTCGAAATTGCCGAAGCCCGACAGCTTCACTTGCCGCCCTTGCTCCAGCGCCTCGCGCAACGCATCGAAGAATGCGTCGACGAATTCCTTCGCCTCGCGCTTGTTCAGGCCCACGTCTTCATACAGACGTTCCGCCATGACTGCCTTGGTCAACGCCATTGCTGTCCCCTTCAGCGCCGGATGGCTGCTCCGTGTTCGCGTCCCAGCGCGGCGACCACTTCGGCCACCACCGCATCCACGTCGCAGTCCGTCAGCGTGCGCGTTTCATCCTGCAAAATCAAGCCCATAGCGAGACTCTTGAATCCGTTTTCCACGCCCTTGCCGGCATAGCGGTCAAACAAATGCAACGCGCGCAGAGTGTGCCCCGCGGCCTGTCTGGCGGTCGCCCGCATGTCGGCCCAGGACACGCGCTCCGCGACCACGAATGCGAGATCGCGGCGAACCGACGGATATTTGGACATCGCCCCGGCACGTAGCAGGTCGCGCGCGAGCAACGGGTCGAGATCGAGTTCAAAGGCAAGGACATCCCCATCGATGTCGAGTGCCTGCTGCAGGCGCGGATGCATCTGGCCGATCCAGCCGATGCGCACGTCGGCGCCGGCTTCGTCCATGCGATACACATCGGCAGAGCGCCCGGGATGTGCGAACGCTTCACTGGAAGCACGGTAGTCGAGCGCCGCGCCGGACAATGCCGCCAGGCTGTCGAGGTCGCCCTTGATGTCATGGAAGTCCACCGCAAGCTCCACCACACCCCACTGCTCGGCGCTGGCTTTGCCACAGGCCACTGCCGCGATCCGACGGGTTTCGCGTGGGGCCTGGCCGGCTTCGGCCATGGCAAAGGTCTTGCCGATCTCGAACAAGCGCACGCGCGACTGTTGGCGTGCTGCATTGCGGCCAAGCGCTGCAACAAGACCGGGCAGCAAGGAGGGACGCATCACGCCCAGTTCCGCGCTGAGTGGATTCGCGAGAGCCACGCCCTGCCCGCGCAGTGCCCATGCATCCAGCAGCGCGGCATCGACGAAGGCGTAGTTGATCGCTTCCAGATAATCCCGTGCGACCAGTTGCCGGCGCGCGTCGTGCACGCTGCTCCGGGTCTCGCTGGGTGCCACCAACCGGGTACCACCACCCGGCAGCGACACCGGGATGGCGTCGTAGCCATGGATCCGCGCAACTTCCTCGATCAGGTCTTCCTCGATCGCGAGGTCGAAACGGCGTGCCGGCGGCGTGACCGTCCAGCCATCTGCCTGCAGGGCCACGTCCAGGCCCAGTGCAGTCAGGATGCGCGTGACTTCGGCATCGCCAACCTGCGTACCCAGCACGCGCGCCAATCGCGCGCGGCGCAGCTGGATCGGCTGCGGCTGCGGCAGGTGTTGGGGCTGGACGGCCTCGATCACCGGACCGGGCGCGCCGCCGGCGATCTCCACGATCAAGCGCGTCGCGTGTTCGATGGCGATACGCGGCGATTCCGGATCCACGCCGCGTTCGAAACGGTGCGCCGCATCGGTATGCATGCCCAGCTTGCGGCTGCGACCTATGATCGCCGACGGGGCGAAATGCGCCGCTTCCAGGAACACGTTGCGGGTCGCATCGGTGACGCGCGTGTCGAATCCACCCATCACGCCGGCCAGCGCGACCGGACGATCGGCGTCGGTGATCAGCAGGAAATCAGGGTCGACCGCGACATCGCGGCCATCGAGCAGTTTCAATGATTCGCCAGCGCGTCCGCGGCGCACGCCAACCGGTCCCGTGAGCAGATCGCGGTCGAAGGCATGCATCGGCTGGCCGAGCTCCAGCATCACGTACTGGGTGACATCCACCAGCAGGCTGATCGGGCGCACACCGCTGCGGCGCAGGCGTTCGGCCATCCACAGCGGGGTGGGTACGGTGGCATCGAGACCTTCGATGATCCTGCCGACATAGCGCGGCGCATCGGCACCTGCGTTCAATTCCACCGGCAGCGTTGCGTCATGCAGCGCAGGCATCGGCGCGCTGTCCAGTGCTTCGACTTCGCACCCGGTAGCGGCGGCAACATCGAACGCGATCCCGCGCACGCCGAAGCAATCGGCGCGGTTCGGGGTCAGCTTCAACTCGATACTTGCATCCGGCAAACCGAGATACTCGGCCAGCGGCATACCTATCGGCGCATCCGCGGGCAATTCCAGCAGGCCGGAGGCATCGGTATCGATGCCGAGTTCCCGGGCTGAACACAACATGCCGTTGGAGTCGATGCCCCGCAGGGTTGCCGCCCTGATCGTCAACTCACCGACCCGAGTACCGATGGTGGCGAGCGGCGCGACCAGGCCCGGACGCGCGTTCGGCGCACCGCAGACGATCTGGAACAACTGCTCGCCACCGCCATCGACCTGGCAGACCTGCAATTTATCGGCTTGCGGATGCCTGGTGCACTCAACGATGCGCGCGACGACCACGCCGTCCAGCGCTGTGCCGAGCACGGTCATCGCCTCGACCTCGAGGCCGATCGCGGTCAGCGTGGCGGCAAGTTCATCGCGCGTGGCCGACGTCTTGACGTGTTGACGCAGCCAGTTTTCGGAAAATTTCATTTCGAATCCTTCAATCCCGTCATCCCGGCGAACGCCGGGATCCAGCTTTATCTACAGACAAAGAAAAACAAGAACTGGATCCCGGCGTTCGCCGGGATGACAGTCAGGCAAATTGCCTCAGGAACCGCACATCGTTTTCGAAGAAGCTGCGCAGGTCGTCGACGCCGTAGCGCAGCATCGCAAAACGTTCCACGCCCAGCCCGAACGCGAAGCCGGTGTATTTTTCCGGATCGATGCCGACATTGCGCAGCACGTTCGGATGCACCATCCCGCAGCCCAGCACTTCCAGCCAGCGCGTGCTGCCGTCGGCCTGCTGCCAGGCGATGTCGACTTCGGCGGATGGCTCGGTGAACGGGAAATAGCTCGGGCGAAAACGCATCTCGAAGTCCCGCTCGAAGAACGCACGCACGAATTCGGCGAGTGTGCCCTTGAGGTCGGCGAAGCTGGCGTGCTCGTCGACCAAGAGACCTTCGACCTGGTGGAACATCGGCGTATGCGTCTGGTCGCTGTCGCTGCGATACACCTTGCCGGCCGCGATCATCCGCAGCGGCGGCTGTCCGCCCGCCTGCAGCAGGTCCTGCATGTAGCGCACCTGCACGCCGGAGGTGTGCGTGCGCAGCAGGCGGCCGTCACCGAAGTAGAAGGTGTCGTGCATCGCCCGCGCCGGGTGATGCGGGGGAAAATTCAGTGCTTCGAAGTTGTGCCAGTCATCCTCGATCTCCGGACCGTCGGACAACTCGTAACCAAGCCTGCCGAAGATCTCGGTGATGCGCTCCAGCGTGCGGCTGACCGGATGCACGCCGCCGCGGGCCGCATTGCGACCCGGCAAGGTCACATCGATGGTCTCGCCAGCCAGGCGCGCATCCAGTGCGGCATCGTCCAGCGCATGCTTGCGTGCGGACAAGGCCTCGCCGATCGCATCACGGGCGCGGTTGATCGCCTCGCCAGCGGTCTTGCGCTGGTCGCCAGGCAATGCGCCCAACGATTTCAGCTGCGCGGTAATGCTGCCTGCCTTGCCAAGCAGGCTGACCCGCAAAGCTTCCAGCGCATCGGGCGACGGTGCCGCGGCGATGTCGGCCAGCGCTGCGTTGGACAAAGATTCGATTTCGGTCATCTGGATTCCGATCCCATCAACATCGACGCAAGAACAGCAGATTCACAAACACCAACCCCACAAACAAACATGGGGAAGGACTTGCGCCCTTCCCCACGTGGTGGCGGCCGAAGCCGCCGCTAACAACTGGTGTGGAGTGACGGCTTACGCCGCCAAAGCGCCCTTGGCCTTTTCGGTCAGGGCGGTAAAGCCCGCCGCGTCGTGCACGGCAATATCCGCCAGCACCTTGCGGTCCAGGGTGATACCCGCCTTCAGCAGGCCGTTCATGAAACGGCTGTAGCTGATGCCATTGGCTCGCGAGGCAGCATTGATACGTGCAATCCACAACGTGCGGAAATGACGCTTCTTCTGCTTGCGGCCGATGTAGGCGTACTGCAGGGCCTTGGTGACGGCCTGCTTGGCAACGCGGAACACCTTGCGGCGTGCGTTGTAGTAGCCCTTGGCCTGCTTCAGGATTTTCTTGTGGCGCGCGCGCGCCGTTACACCACGTTTGACTCGTGCCATTTCCTATCTCCTCACAAATACGGAAGCATGCGATCCAGACGTCCAGCGTCCTCGGCACGAACATGGTTCGTCTGCCGGAGGTTGCGCTTCCGCTTGGTCGCTTTCTTCGTGAGGATGTGGCTGCGATTTGCGTGGCCGCATTTGTACTTGCCGGAAGCGGTCTTCCGGAAGCGCTTTGCAGCCCCACGATTGGTCTTGATCTTGGGCATTGGGGATCCTTGCGAAATCAACATACTGGCCGAGGCGGTGGCCTACTCCGGAAATTTTCCGAAGCTTCCACACTTTCCGTCCTGCCTGCGCCTGTGGTAAGCCATTGATTCCACTTGGAATCAAGGCGGGTCCTGGGTGCTGCGGTACAACGAACCCGGCGAACCGGGCCGACCATTATGGCTACCGCTTGCCGGGTTTGCAATCTTTTAGCTTTGCTCCCTCCCCCTCCGGCGCCCGAAGGGTGTGCAGAGCTGAGAGGGTTGGGGTGAGGGTGTCTGGCTCAAGCACCTCCCTCATCCGGCCCTTCGGGCCACCTTCTCCCATAGGGAGAAGGGAAAAACTCATTTCTTCTTCGGCGCGATCATCATCACCATCTGCCTACCTTCCAGGCGCGGACGCGATTCGATGACGATGTCATCGCCGAGGTCGCCCTCGATCCGCGCGGCCATCTCGCGACCCAGCTCCTGATGGCTCATCTCGCGGCCACGGAAGCGGATGTTGACCTTGATCTTGTCACCATCCTCAAGGAACTCGCGCATCTTGCGCAGCTTGATCTGGTAGTCACCCTCGTCCGTGACAGGGCGAAACTTCACTTCCTTGATCTCGACCTGCTTGGTCTTCTTCTTGGCCTCGTTGGCCTTCTTCTGCAGTTCGAACTTGAACTTGCCGAAGTCCATGATCTTGCAGACCGGCGGATCAGCGTTCGGCTGGATCTCGACCAGGTCGAGCGCTTCTTCCTCAGCCATGGTGAGCGCTTCATCGCGCGACAGCACGCCAATCATTTCGCCATCGCTGCCGATCACGCGCACGCGCGGGACACGGATTTCCTGATTCCTGCGGTTCTGCTTCGAGTCAGTGGTACTGATGTTGCACTCTCCAATGTGGCCTCAATGAAGCCAGGCTTCGATGAAGCCGGAATGGCCCACGATTCCAAAATCGCGGACCCGCATTGCCTTTACTGCACAGCCATCCAGCGCGGACGCTGGCTCAACCATGGATCGCCTGCTCCTCACGCAAACGCGCTGCGAAGTCGGCAACGGACATGGTACCGAGGTCTTCCCCACCCCGCGAGCGCAGCGACAACAGGCCGTTTTCCTTCTCGCGATCCCCGGCCACCAGAAGGTACGGCACCCGCTGCAGCGTGTGCTCGCGAATCTTATAGCCGATCTTTTCGTTGCGCAAATCGGAAATCACCCGGAACCCTTGATCTGCAAGGGCTTTGGCGGATTCCTGGACATGGTCTGCCTGCGCATCGGTGATATTCATGACCACTGCCTGCACCGGTGCCAGCCAGGCCGGGAAATGACCGGCATGGTGCTCGATCAGGATGCCGATGAAACGCTCCATCGAACCCACGATTGCGCGATGCAACATGACCGGATGCTTGCGCTGGCTGTGTTCGTCGATGTACTCGGCGCCTAGCCGGCCCGGCATCATGAAATCGACCTGCATGGTGCCCAGCTGCCAGGTACGGCCGATCGCATCCTTCAGGTGGTACTCGATCTTCGGACCGTAGAAAGCGCCCTCGCCCGGCAATTCCTCCCACTCCACGCCAGCGGCACGCAGGGCAGCGCGCAAGGCGTGCTCCGCTTTGTCCCAGGTGGCGTCATCGCCCAGACGTGGCTCCGGGCGCAGCGCGATCTTCAGCTGCACGTCGGTGAAACCAAAGGTGGCATACACCGCCATCGCCTGTTGGTGGAACGCAGTGACCTCGGCCTCGATCTGGCCTTCGGTGCAGAAGATGTGGCCATCGTCCTGGGTGAAGCCGCGTACGCGCAGGATCCCGTGCAACGCGCCGGACGGCTCGTTGCGGTGGCAGCTACCGAATTCGCCATAGCGGATCGGCAGGTCGCGATAGCTGTGCAAGCCCTGGTTGAACACCTGCACATGACCCGGGCAGTTCATCGGCTTGAGCGCATAGGTGCGCTTTTCCGACTCGGTGAAGAACATATTGTCTTTGTAATTGTCCCAATGGCCGGACTTCTTCCACAGCTCAACGTCCAGGATCTGCGGGCAACGCACTTCGCCGTAACCGGTATCCCGGTAGACCTTGCGCATGTGCTGTTCGACAGTCTGCCAGATCGACCAGCCCTTCGGGTGCCAGAAAATGAGGCCCGGGGCTTCTTCCTGCAGGTGGAACAGGTCCTGCTGCTTGGCGATCTTGCGGTGGTCGCGCTTTTCGGCTTCCTCCAGCTGGTGCAGGTAGGCCTTGAGATCCTTGTCGTTCAACCACGCAGTGCCGTAGATGCGGCTGAGCATCCGGTTGTTGTGATCGCCGCGCCAATAGGCACCCGCCACTTTCATCAGCTTGAACGCACGCAGCTTGTCTGTACCGGGCACGTGTGGGCCTCGGCACAGGTCGGTGAAATCGCCCTGCGAATACAGCGACAGTTCCTGGTCAGCCGGAATGCCTTCGATGATCTCGGCCTTGAACGCCTCGCCGATGCCCTTGAAGTGGGCCACCGCGTCATCACGCGACTTCACGCTGCGCGACAGCGGCAACGCTTCCTTGACGATCTTCTGCATCTCCGCCTCGATCGCAGGCAGGTCTTCAGGCGTGAACGGTCGTTCGTAGGCGAAATCGTAGTAGAAGCCATTCTCGATGACCGGGCCGATGGTCACCTGTGCGCCCGGGAACAGGCGCTGCACGGCCTGCGCCAGCAAATGCGCGGTGGAGTGGCGCAGCACGCCGAGCGCCTCCGGCGACTTGTCGGTGACGATGGCCAGCTCGGCGTCGCGGTCGATGCAGAAGCTGGTGTCGACCAGTTGGCCGTCGACCTTGCCGGCCAATGCGGCCTTGGCCAGGCCTGCGCCGATCGAGGCGGCGACATCGGCCACGCTGACAGGATGCTCGAATTCACGGCGGCTGCCGTCGGGAAGAGTAATCGCGATCATGTATGCAGGCTCTGGGAACGAAAAAAGGCGCCAAGGCGCCTTTCGTGCAAAACGAATGCGTCGGCGAAGTTCAGCAATGGGCGTAGGTAGTCTTCATGTCGCACCCTCGGCCGCAGTTTCCCGGGGCCACCTTGATAAGACTTCACGGCGAATCTGGTTTGTCATCCACGCCATTACAGCGTGGTGGGCGGTACAGGGTTCGAACCTGTGACCCCTACCATGTCAAGGTAGTGCTCTACCGCTGAGCTAACCGCCCCGTGGGGACGCGCATTCTAGCCCGCGCGGTGGCCGCAGACAACTGAGGCGCGCAATCGGGTTCTACCCCGATACCACGGACACTTCGGTCAAGCCCCGTCACGGGGCATGCGTGATGATCAGATTGAGGCGCATCGTCACAGACTCGCTTCGCGCAGGATGCGGATCTGGTCGCGCATGCGCGCAGCGTCCTCGAATTCCAGATCACGTGCATGCTGGTACATCTGCTGTTCCAGCGCCTTGAGCTTGGCCGCCTGCTGTGCCGGGCTGAGCCGCTTGTACTCCTGGATCGGTTCCGCCACGCGCTTGGCCTTGCCGCGGCCTTTCAGTTCGCCGGGTTCGTATCTGGCCCCTTCCATCACATCCATCACCGCACGCTGTACCGAGGCCGGGGTGATGCCGTGTTCCAGGTTGTATTCGACCTGCCTGGCACGCCGGCGGTCGGTCTCGTCCAGCGCCCGCCGCATCGAGTTGGTGACACGGTCCGCATACAGGATCGCCTTGCCACGCAGGTTGCGCGCGGCCCGGCCGATGGTCTGGATCAGCGAGCCGGTCGAACGCAGGAAGCCTTCCTTGTCGGCATCCAGGATCGCCACCAGCGACACCTCCGGCATGTCCAGGCCTTCGCGCAACAGGTTGATGCCGACCAGCACGTCGAACACACCCAGGCGCAGATCGCGGATGATTTCGACGCGCTCGACCGTGTCCACGTCGGAGTGCAGGTAACGCACGCGCACGCCATGTTCGGACAGGTATTCGGTCAGGTTCTCGGCCATGCGCTTGGTCAGCGTGGTGATCAGCACGCGGTCGCCCCAACCCACGCGCTCCTTGATTTCCGACAGCACGTCGTCGACCTGGGTCGCGACCGGTCGGATCTCGACCGGCGGATCGATCAGGCCAGTCGGCCGCACCACGAGTTCGGTGATCTCGCCCTCGCCTTCCTTCAACTCGTATGGTCCCGGCGTCGCCGACACGAACACGCTGCGCGGCGCACGTTGTTCCCACTCCTCGAATTTGAGCGGCCGGTTGTCGAGCGCGGACGGCAGCCGGAACCCGAAGTCGACCAGGGTCTGCTTGCGCGAGCGGTCGCCCTTGTACATCGCGCCGATCTGCGGAATGGTCACATGCGACTCGTCGACCACCAGCAGCGAATCCGCCGGCAGGTAGTCGAACAAGGTCGGCGGCGGCTGGCCCGGCGCAAGGCCGGTCAGATGCCGCGAATAATTCTCGATGCCGTTGCAGTAGCCGACCTCGGCCATCATTTCCAGGTCGAACTGGGTGCGCTGCTGCAGGCGCTGCGCCTCGACCAGCTTGTTGTTGGCGTACAGGTATTCCAGCCGTTCGCGCAGTTCCAGCTTGATCGTATCCACCGCCGACAACGTGCGCGCGCGCGGCGTCGCGTAATGGGTCTTCGGATACACCGTGTAGCGCGGCATCACGCGGAAGACCTCGCCGGTCAGCGGATCGAACATCGACAACTTCTCGACCTCGCCATCGAACAGTTCGATGCGCAACGCTTCCAGATCGGATTCGGCCGGGAACACATCGACGGTCTCGCCGCGCACACGGAAGGTGCCGCGTTGCAGTTCATGTTCGTTGCGGCTGTATTGCAGCGTGGTCAGGTGGCGCAGCAATTCACGCTGGTCGATGCGTTCCCCGCGGGAAAGGATCAGCCGCATCGCCAGATAGTCCTCTGGCGCGCCGAGGCCGTAAATCGCCGATACAGAGGCAACGACAATCGTGTCACGCCGCGACAGCAGCGCCTTGGTCGCCGCCAGCCGCATCTGCTCGATGTGGTCGTTGATCGAGCTGTCCTTCTCGATGTAGGTGTCCGACGATGGCACGTAGGCCTCGGGCTGGTAGTAGTCGTAATAGCTGACGAAGTACTCGACCGAGTTGCGCGGGAAGAATGCGCGGAACTCGCCGTACAACTGCGCGGCCAATGTCTTGTTGGGTGCCATGACCAACGTCGGCTTCTGTACCGCCTGGATCATGTTGGCGATCGTGTAGGTCTTTCCGGACCCGGTCACGCCCAGCAGCACCTGTTTGGCGACACCGCTTTCGAAACCGGCAACGAGCTTCTCGATCGCCTGCGGCTGGTCGCCGGCCGGCGAATACGGCGACACCAGCTCGAAGCGGTCGGAGGCGGTTGTCAGGTCGAGGTCGGACAGCTCGGTCATGGTGGGCTTCGAGGCAGGCAACCGACGAGTTTACCCCTCCCCACTATCCCGGCCGACGGTGTCGTTCAGAATGTTCATGCAGGCGGATTCAGGGAGTTTTCCTACGCCGAATCAGCCTGATCGCCGATCCCGCCGGCAGCGCCCAACGCCTAGCCTGCTCGCACACGCCATCGGGAGCCAGCCATGCGACGCATCAACGGATTCACCCTGATCGAAGCCATGATTTCGGTGTCCATATTCGGGATCCTCGCCGGGATTGCAGCCCCCGCCTTTGGTGGCCTGATCGAGTACCAGCGGACCTCCGCCGCCATCAGCTCGCTCACCACGCATATGACGCTGGCGCGAATGGCAGCCATCAGCCGCAATCGCCGTGCCGTGCTTTGTCCCTCCAACGATGGCAGCCAGTGCCGGGCCGACACCGACTGGAGCGGTGGCTGGATGCTGTTCCTGGACGAAGACGGCAATCGCAAGCCGGACGCCAGCGAGGAGGTCCTGCACGTGGACCTTGCGCCCACCAGCCACCACTTGCGCGTGGTCAGCACCACCGGCCGGCAGCAACTTCGGTATCTGCCGGACGGGCGCAGCGCCGGAACCAATCTCACCATCTCGATCTGCAATCCCGAAGGCGCCCTGCTGGGCGCCGTGATCGTCAACAACGTCGGCCGCCCGCGCAGCCAGCGCCCGAAAGGCCCGACACCCTGCCCGGCGTAAACCGGAAATGCACGGGCGCGTCACTGGGGACAGCTTGCCCGTCCCCGGCTGGCCGACTACAATGCGCTCCCCGCCCGAATAGCTCAGCCGGTTAGAGCACTTGACTGTTAATCAGGGGGTCGTTGGTTCGAGTCCAACTTCGGGCGCCAGACATGAAAACGAAAAACCCGCCGGAAGGCGGGTTTTTCTTTTTGTTGAATCGCTGGATAGCCTACCAGCAGCCGGCTGTCGAAGGCGTCTTTGTGCCCGCCTCGTTGATGCTCAGGGTGCCACAGGGGTCACTTGACTGATCACCCTTGGGGGCAGCCGTGACAGTGTAGGTTCGCGCTGCGGGCGCCGGATTCAATGCGATGTCGTAGAACTCGAGGGTGGTTGGCTCACAAATATCATCAAGCACGCTCGCCGCGGGTGCACCGACATAGGTCAGGTTCGTCGTGTAGAACCGCTCCATCTGCTGGGCCGCTGCAGTCACGCAACTGGTACCCGCAGCACGCCGTGTCTTGAGGGTGTAATCGTTGTAACTCGGCAAGGCAATCGACGCCAGGATGCCGATGATCACGACCACGATCATGATCTCGATCAGCGAGAACCCGGCGCTCCGGGCGTGGCTGCCGCGAATGCGGCAGCCTTGGGTGTTGTAGGTCATCGGTCAGTCCTTCTTGATTTCGCGCCAGGAGACCCGGCTCCAGACCTTGCGGACAATTCCGCCCGCGCCAGGCCTATCGCCACCGCCGCTGTCGCCGCCCGTACCTCCCACGATCAGCCGTCCGTCCAGGAAGATCGGCAAGGTCGGCATACCCACGCCGAAGTTGACCGAGCCCACGGGAACACCACCGATCGACGTATCCGATGTTTCGCCGTCACCATCCAGGTCGAAGAACGATTTGCCAGCACTGGTTCCGGTAAAGGCATCCACGGCATTGATGTAACCGCTGCCGGATGCCTCACAGGCATCGCCGGTCGGCATCATGCTGGCAGTGACGAAGATATTCGACACCACCTGTGCATCCTGGACGATTCTTTCGCCA
The DNA here is from genome assembly GCA_963714905.1 of uncultured Gammaproteobacteria bacterium. GTDB lineage: Bacteria > Pseudomonadota > Gammaproteobacteria > Xanthomonadales > Xanthomonadaceae > Thermomonas. The sequence continues at coordinate 315,804 of CAVQPZ010000006.1, read as the reverse complement.
GCCGCGGGCAGGTTGACGTACCAGCCCTTCTTGCCTGCAGGAAGGTCCTGTTTGCTCTCGAACGTGCGGACGAAATAGCCATCCTGCTTGACACCTGTATTGATGATCGTTCGTTGCTGGAGATCCGAATAAGGGACTACGGCATCGGAATCCACGAACGCGTACATGCTTTGCGCCGAGGCCGACTTGTCATTGGCATCGCTGATGGTGAGGAAGCGACCAGTCCCGAAGAGCACCCAGCGCTTGAATGTACGTGGATCCAGCGCCACGGTCACTGCACCACTGATCGGCTGCGCCGCACCGGTGCCATCCCGCAGGGCAGTGAACAACCGGGTCTTGGTCCAGTTGCCTGGATCGGCGTCACGGACGTCGAACTTCCAGACATTGCCCAGCAGATCGCCTGCATACACGTAGGCAAGCGTCTTGCCATCCGGCCCGACCACACCTGTCGGTGCTGACAATCCGTTAGGTGTCGTTGAGTCACCCACACCGGTATCAATTTCACCAATGACCGCACCCGTTGCGAGATTCACGACAATCAGGACAGCCTTGTTATTGCTGCTGTTCACGCCATTGCCGAAGACCGCAGCCGCGACGTTGCCTGCCTTGACTTTTGCCAGCATCGGCCTGCCCAGCACCAAACCCATGTTGCCATTCGGTGTATCTGCAAGCTCCTTGGTCACCTTGGCGGCCGAGAATGATCCCGGGGCACTGACATCAAGGAAAAACAGTCCCTTGCCGCCGCGGCCCAACGCACCCACCAGCAGGTTCTTGCCAGGGGTCAGCTTGCGATCGCTGACCGCGACCGGACCGTCCACGAAGAACTTGTGGTTGTAGTCGCCACGGCTCAGCGTGGCGAGATTGCTGAAATTGATGATGCCTGGCACGTAGGCGAATTGCTCTTCGCCATTGGTGGCGTCAAAGGCGTGCAACATGCCATCGTTTGCACCGACGTACAGGGTCTTGGTGTCCTCCACGTAAGCAGGCGAGGATCCGACGATGTCACCCAGGATGCTGGCGCGGAAGCGCAAGTCACCCACATTGGAGCCTTCCAGGTCCTGCTTGCCCTTCAGGTAATTCGCGTTCTCGAGACCCGTGACGGGGTAATCGACCGGGCCACCGCTCCGGGCGAGCGTCCCGATCTGCGAAGGCGTCGGGAAGGTCGTGCCTGAACCCTCATAGGTGTAGATCTTGCGACTTCCCCAGGACGGGATCGTGGAGGTCCACTTCAACGAGCCCGGCGAGCCGCCAGGGCCATCAAGATTGAAGGACTTGACCGCACCCGTCCAGATCCCCGAGACGTAACTGGCGTTGTACACCTGCCCACCCGTACGCAGGGATGCGGCATTGGTCGCCACGTTCGAATAGGACCCTATGCGCTGGGCAATTTCCGCAAGCGCCTTGGTCAGGCCCTTGGTGAATTCGGTGGGGCTTGTGGCCGCCACGAACAACCCATGGCCATTGACGGCGGCATGCAGGAGATCGTCGATGTTGTTGGGACTATCCGCACCAGGCGTCGGCCAACTGGGATTGGCGCCGACATCATCCACACTGGTCAAACCCATTGCAGTCTTCAGGCCAATGGAGATGCCGAAGGTAACCATGTGCTGCCAGAACGCGGGGTTGGCTTCGCTGAAGGGAACGTTGTTGGTTTCCGGATGGCTCGAATTACCCATGTAGTTCTCGGTGCGCAAATCCGTCACCCAGTACTTCATCGCGATGTCGGCCAACGTCTTGGAATTGCCATCCTTGAACGGGGCTGTCGGCGAATAGGTGAAGCTTGTGCCTTTTGGCCCGTAAACGGTGCTCGCGGACGTGCCATCCGCGTTGCCGACATCAACCGTACCGGAGTTCCAATACCCATCCGTGGTCAGGATGGAAAAGTTTTGCCGGCAGGACAGCTGTTCACTACCCGATTCCGGCCCGTAAGGCCCGGCTTTGTCACTGCTGCTGAAATACTTGCCCGCCGAGTTCAACGCGGACTGCAGCGGGGTTCCATTGCTTGCGGTCGCGGCGAACAAACGATTGTACCAGGTCGTCCGTGACGTGGTGTCCTTGTTTCCTGGCACGTCCGGGTCCGCCACGTTGTTGACGAAGCGCCCATCATTGCCGTCACCAACGGGGATATCGAAGTTGTTGCGATCCCAGATGGTGCGGAAACCCACGCGGACCTTGCTGCCCAGCGGCTTGAAGGCTTCCGCAGCACCTCCCTTTGCGGCCTTGGTACGCGTGCGCTGGTATGAATACCAGGTGGCAAAATTGGTTTTTTCCGACTCCAGGTCGCGGCCGAGTATCGGCAACCCGGAAACACAATCCACCCAACCGTACGAGCCCACGCTGCCGCCATCACAACTGTTGGTCGTGCTGACGCTGACCGTGATGGTCACGTCATCGAAATCCTTGTTTCCATACAGCAGGATGTAATACGTCGCTGCCGCGGGAGCACTGATGGTGCAGTCCTCGTCATTCTTGTTGTTGTCCGACCTGCAATCGTACGAACTCGTCGAAGGGTTCGAGCCCTTCCGAACGTACAGATTGGCATCTCCGGAACCACCTGACGTGGTAACGGTGAAGCTGCTCGCATTCGAAGGAATGCTCACAGAGTAGTAAATCGACTTGTTCTTTTTTGCGTTTTGACCCGACATCGGAAACCCGGCCGCCGTGTAATTTCCTCCGGAAACCACTTTCCCGTAGTTGCCCTTCTGGATATCGCCACCCCCAGACACAATCTGGTAACGCCAGTAATTCGCGACATCCGACAGATAGGTGATATTGGAGCTCGCGGGATTCTTCGGGACATAGAACGTCTGGGTTTTCGACGCCAGGTTCTTTGATCCGCCATTGGTACCCGCGCCGGCATGGGTGACGAACGTGTCACTGCTGTACGCAGCCGTGTACCCGGTTCCGCCGGTCAGGCGGTTTCCATCCGCACCCATCCACGGCAGGTAGGTCGTCGCCGGATTGTAGTAAAGCGAGTTGGTGACGTAGTTCTGCATGTACATCGCGGAACTGTTGCTACTTTGAGTGGTCTCGCTGGTTATACCGGTGCCACTCGATACACCCGTTGTATCCCATTTGCTGGAAAAGCCATCGCTGCCGGTAATCTTATCGATTTCCTGGTTATTCATGTTGCGCCACGCCATCGATCCCGAGTCATCCAGGATGAACAGGATGTTCGGTGCCACGCGCGCTGCGCTGGTCAACGGATCTTCCGGGATGCTGATGCCGGCATTGACTGGCAGGGCCAGCATGGTCGCCAGGAAGGCGGCGGGCGCGACCAGCCAGTGGCGCGACATCTGCTGGAAGTGACGGGATTGCATGCGTTGACGATTCATAGGATTCACAGCCGCGGGAAGCGATAGATGACATCGGATTGCAGGATCACCTCAGCCCGGCCTGCGGCCTGGCTACGGGAGGTGACGCGGAACATCGGGCCGGTTGCAACGGACTCGGAGGTAGGAATCACGCCGCCGGTCTCCATGTGGGACTGATTGAGGCCGAGGTACTCGACCCAATAGTTACTGGTGGTCGTGGGCGTACCCGCGCCAGTAATCGAAGGGCCAGCGATCCAGGGATTATCTGAAAGCTTGGTATACGTATCGCAGATGGCGAAGTCAGTGCAGTCCTGCGCCACCGGCACGGTATCCTGGAATTTGACTTGACCGGCCAAGGCGTCTTCGCCCGCCCGAAGCCCCACTTCAGCTGCCTGCATTGCAAGGCTGCGGTCGTACATGTTGCCGCTCATGCGCTCCTGAAGCGCGGAGCTGCGCAGGACTGCGACGCCGAGCACCGACATGACCAGCAGCAGGATCAGCACCACCAGCAACGAGATACCCGCTTGTTGGCGATGCGACGAGAATGGGCTGGAAGAGAAACGGTTGCGGACGAGGGCACTCATGGGGTGCGGCTCCTGATGGCGACGCCGGTTGAAACGGTGCGATTGATGACGCGGTTCTCACCCGACTTGATCTGCATGATCGCCTGTACGGGCATGGTCAGGCGCACGGCGTCCACATAGCTGAAGTCACTGGGTGCCGCGACGTAGGTCGCCGGGTTGCCACCCGATGCCTGGTGATAGGTGAACTGCAGACCCTGCACGCCTTCCGCGACTTCGTCGGGGACCAGGTTGCCATTGCGGGACACGAACAGGGAGTTCTCGCCGGCACCGCCGCGGGGGTTGGCGGCCACGAACCAGCGCGTGTCGCGCATGCGCGCGATCGAAATGCTGCCCGCCGCGGCGTTGGTTGTGTCGATGGGATCGAATTCCAGCGCCGTGGCGAACGTCACGACCTGGCCGGCGACAGAGCTGACCTTGACGAAGCCGACCATGGACGCATTGCAGACCATCACGTCATCGCCCACCTTGAAGATATCGGAGGCGACCGGTGCACCTTCCAGCAGGGTGATCTTGGTCTGGCTGCATGCGCCTGCTCCCCCCCGGCAGTCCGCGCGATAGGACAGGTCGTCGGCGGACACGGTGGTCAGTTCCGCGGCACTGCCACTGACCGGGGCACGGAACTTCACGCTGGCGGCATCCGCGCCCATCACCAGGGCCTCGTTGGAGCAGGCGGTACCGCCCGCAGAGCGGACATCCCGCGACACCATTTCATAGGCCACGCGTGCGCTTTCCTGGATACGGTTCTGGCCTTCGTTGGCGCTGTAGGTACGCTGGTTGGACTGGAACACGGCAATCGCCGCGCCCAGCACCAGCGCACCCAGCACCATGGCGATCATCATTTCGATCAGGCTGAAGCCTTCGGCCTGGGGCCTGGGCTGCAAAACGTGGATACGGCTCATATCTGCGCCCTCGTGACGCGAGTACGTTCGGCATCACCGCCGGCGCGGGAGTCATTCCAGTAGACCGTGATGACACAGGCAGCCGGGCAACCCGAGATCTCGCCACACGCCGAGGTACCAAGGCTGGTCTGGAGTGAAGTGACCCAGTTGTCCAGATCATTGGTCGCCAAAGTGGCGCCTGCACCTGGCGCGGCGCATGCCTTGGGCATGTTGTACCCGCCGGCATTGGCGCGATTGGCACGCATCGCCTCGATGATGCCGTTGGTGGTCATCACCGCCTGGCTGCTCTCAAGTGAACTCTGCCCTGAACGCAGCGCCATGGACTGCATGGCCGCGATTCCCAGCAGGCCGACGCCCAGCACAAGCACCGACACCATGACTTCGATCAGGCTGATGCCGCGCATGCGGCTACGCTTCGCGGTCATACCGCAGCCAGGCTGACGCAGACAGGAAATCCTCAACATGAGCCGCTTCCGTTGTATTTGGTTGTCGTCAAAACGCCGCTGATCATCACGGTGATGACCCGCCGGTTTTCATCCGGCTGGGTGACCGGCATGCACGCGGTGACGGTGGTTTGTGCATCGATGATGCCGGACGGGCGGAACACGATTCCCGCAGCGGGGCCGCTGATCTGCACCGTACCGGTCGGGACATCATTGCGAATGACCTCGTCGTTGCCGGTGGCGTTGTCATTGCCATGCACGATCCAACCTGTGGACCAGGCCGTGCTGGCCACGCAGTCGGTGCCATTCGTGCTGGCGCAGACCGTGACCCGGGCATTGCGGCGAATGGCTTCGGAGCGGGCGATCTGCAAGGCTGCGGTGAGCTCGCCTGCGGCACCACTCAGCCTGTTCGCATTCAACAAGGCCGCCATGCCGGGCGCGGCGACGACCGCCAGGATGCCGACCACAGCAACCACCACCATCAGCTCCACCAGGGTGAACCCGGCGCGGCACCGCTGCCTCAACTGGCCCGGGTGCCCTTTTTGAATTTGGCGCTCAATCGGCATACTGCCCCCATACTCGTGATCACCTACGGTACTGGCAGTTGCGGGCAATGGCCATGCATCACCGATCGGCGGGCCGTTCGCGTGCACCGGCGGTAGATTTCTGCTCCAGCACGACTGGCATACACAACCGGACGCATTCTTGATGTCGCCTTTGCCCATTCGAGATTCACTGGAAACGCTGTGGCGCCCCACCGCAATCATCACGGTGCTGCTGGCCGGGGAAGCGCTGGCCCTGGTGCTGGCATTGGCACCAGCCGGCAACGACGACCGCCTGGTGCGCTTCGGACTCGCGTCGCTGGGGATCCAGTGGATCGCCCTGGGCACGCTGTCGGCGCTCTACCTGTTGCGGCGTTGGCTTGCGAAATTGCCGGCCACGCTATTGGCGTGGGCCTGCCTGGCCCTGCTGCTGCTGATGACCGCGTTGGTGGCCACTGCGGCATGGCGCGTGCTCGAGGTGCCGCTGGACCCGGCCAGTGATGGCCTGCAGTTCGTGGCCCGGCTGCTGGCGATGGCGCTGGTCGTCGGCTTGTTGGCGCTGGTCGCTTTCCAGAACTATGCGCGGGCGCGGCACTTGCTGGTGCGCGCGAAACAGCTGGAACTCGAGGCGCTGCAGGCCCGGATCCGGCCGCACTTCCTGTTCAACACCCTCAATACCGGCGCCGCGCTGGTACATGCCCAGCCGGACAAGGCCGAACGCCTGTTGCTGGATCTGGCCGACCTGTTCCGAAGCGCGTTGAGCGGACCGCAGCGCATCGCGCTCGCCGACGAACTTTCGCTCACCCGCCGCTACCTGGATATCGAATCCCTGCGCTTCGGCGAGCGCCTGCGGCTTGAGTGGAACGTCCCCACCAGCTTGCCGGAGGTCATGGTGCCTTCGCTGTCGATCCAGCCATTGGCGGAAAACGCAATCCGCCACGGCATCGAACGACTGCCGCTGGGCGGACGGGTGGATGTCGGCGTGCATGTCGCCGGGGGCGATGTGGTGGTGACCGTGGGCAACGATTTGCCGGCACAGGCAGGCGACAGTGGTGGGCATGCCGTGGGCCTGGCGTCTGCGCGTGAGCGGGTGGACGCGCTTACCGAGGGCCGCGGCCGGGTCGAATCACGACTCGAAGGCGGCCGCTACGTGGCCCGCATGGTGCTGCCGCTGGCATCTCCAAGTTGAACCGGCAGCAGCCCGGGCGACTGATCGCTACTGCACCACCCGGTAGCACGGCCGGTAATCCCCGCTGATCTTCATCCGACGCTGTTCGACGAAGGCAACCAGCAACGCGTCCAGTGCCTGCATGATTTCGGTGTCACCATGGATCTCGAACGGGCCGAACTGCTCGATCCGGCGCATCCCGTCTTCCTTGACGTTGCCGGCCACGATGCCGGAAAACGCGCGGCGCAGGTCTGCTGCCAGTTCAAACGGCCTGCGACCGTGATGCAGGTTGAGCGCCGCCATCGCCTCATGGGTCGGCACGAACGGCGACTGCAGGTCCAGCGGAATGTGCATCGACCAGCTGAAGAAGAACGAGTCCTTCCGTGCGATGCGCTGTTCGCGCACCTTCTGGATACCACGGTGCAAGTGGCGCGCGACCTTGACCGGGTCGGACACCACGATTTCGTACAGGTTCGCTGCGGCCTCGCCCAGGGTCAGGCGGATGAAGCGGTCGATCTGTTCGAAGTACGGTGCCGAGCCGGCGGGACCGGTCAGGATCACCGGGAAATAACGGCCGGCGTTTTCCTCGCGCAGCAGGATGCCGAGCAGGTACAGGATTTCCTCGGCGGTGCCGACACCACCCGGGAACACGATGATGCCGTGGGCCATGCGAACGAAGGCCTCCAGGCGCTTCTCGATGTCCGGCATGATCACCAGATGGTTGACGATCGGGTTTGGCGACTCGGCCGCGATGATCCCCGGCTCGGTGATGCCGATGTAGCGGCTGTGGCGCCGGCGTTGCTTGGCATGGGCGATGGTGGCGCCCTTCATCGGCCCCTTCATCGCACCCGGGCCGCAGCCGGTGCAGATGTCCAGCCCACGCAGGCCAAGCTCGTAGCCGACCTGCTTGGTGTAGACGTATTCCTCGCGTGCGATCGAATGCCCGCCCCAGCACACCACCAGATTGGGGTCGGTCGGATGCAACACGCGTGCGTTGCGCAGCAGCCGGAACACCGCATCGGTGATGCCGGCGGTGGTCTGCAATTCCGCTTCGAATTCCACCCCCAATTCGATGGCCGTATAGGCCAGGTCGCGCACGACCGCAAACAGCAATTCGGCGACGCCGCGGATGATGTGTCCGTCAACGAAGGCCATCGCCGGTGCACCGCGCAAATCGATGCGCATGCCACGGTCCTGCTGGTTCACTTCGATGTCGAAGCTCGGATACAACTCCTGCGCGGCACGCGGGTCGTCCGAGGCGCTGCCACTGGTCAGCACCGCCAGCGCGCAACGGCGCAGCAGATCGTGCATGCCGCTGGAGACATCGCGCAGGCGCGCGACTTCCTCGCGTGACAGCACGTCAAGACCGCCCTTGGGATAGATGTGCGCGTCGACAGTGGGAAGGACGGGTGCGGGAACGGCTGCAGCGTGCAGCGAAACGGTTTCGGTATTCATAGATGGGCAAGTCTAACCCTGTCGGCTTGCCTTCCACACAAAAACAAACGACCGGGTTGCCCCGGCCGTTTGCTGGATTCCATCCTGATGGTCTGGATCAGAACTTGTACTTGAAGCCCACCTGCACCGACCACTGCGAGATGCCCTGGTCGAAGCCGTCCGAATCGCCGTTGGCGACCGTCGGCGCATCGGCAAAACGATAGTTGTAAACGTACTTGCCCTGATAGATGCCCTGCAGGGTGGCGACACGGGCATCGGAGTAGAAGCCGTAATCGTAGATGTTGCCCCAGTCCTTGTTGAGCATGTTGCCGATGTTCTGCACGTCCACCCACAACTCGGACTTGTGGCCCTTGAAGAAGCCCGGCATTTCCTGGCTCAAGCGCAAGTCGAAGGTATTCACGAAGTCTGCACGGAAGCCATTGGTGGGCGCAACGCTGCCGGCAATCCTCGACAGATCCTTGTTGCCGGCCAGCCACGTGAAGAAGGATTGCTCCATCGCCGCATCCGGTGTGAAGACACCAGCCGAGGTCAGGGTGCCGAACAGCACGTCACCCGGGCCCTTCGGCACGTAGAACAGGTCGTTGGCGGTGCGCGAATCGCCATTGGCGTCATTGACGTATACGTAGCTGAAGGGACGGCCGCTGCGACCTTCGTACACCAGGCCCGCGCGGGTTTCGTAACCGGCGAAGAACTCATGCTTCCAGTTCAGGTTGCCGCTGAAACGGTCCTTGATCTGATAACGCGCGTTCGTGACGACATCACGATTGATGTCGAACGAGTACTGGTAGCCCCAACCAGAACTCGCGGTGGAGCTTGTCAGCGGACCCACTTCGGTGGCGTGCGTGTAGGTGTAACCCATGTTCCACGACCAGTCGCTGGCATTGATCCATGGCCTGGACAAGCTGACGGTCAACTGCTCCGACTCGCCCTTGCGCGTGTTCTGGATCAGGAACACGTTGTTGTAGGCCGTGTTGCGACCAAAGCGTGCATCCGATGAACTCCATGCCTTGCCGATCTTGGCCGGGTTGTAATACAGCTCACGACCATCCGGACCGGTTAAGGCCGGCGACGGGCCAGCACCCGGCGTCAGGTTCGGGCCGATATTCAGGCTCTGGTAGAACAACCCGTTGTTGACCCTGCTCAACAGCGCCTCGATCGAGAACACCGTTCCCCACAGGCCGGTCTCGGTCTCGAAGCCGAGGTTGGCCTTCCAGATCGACGGCATCTGGAAATCATTGCCAACGAAGTTGACGTTCTGTGCGCCGCTTGAGCCAGGCCCGGTCGGGATCGGCTGATTGAATGCGTCCGGGCTGAACGGCAGGCTCGAGTTGTACGCGGTGTAATTGTAAGACGTGTAGTTGAAGCCGGTGGTATTGAAGCTGTTGCCGATCCACACCTGTGGTGCGTCACCCTGGAACAGGCCGACACCACCGCGCAGCTGCATCTGGCGATCGCCGTCGAAGGTGTAGTTGAAGCCCACGCGTGGCTGGATCAGGAAGCCACCGCCGAACACCTTGCTGTTGTCATGACCGAAGTAAGCCGAGGCCGCTGCGTTGTAGGCAGGATCCTGACTGACGTCCGGACGGTCGGCACGCACACCGTAGGTCAACGTCAGGTTGCTGTTGACATACCACGAGTCCTGCACGAACAGGCCAAGGTTGGTGTTGTTGTAATCCACCGCGATCGAACCCGGCGAAGTTTCCTTGCTCAGGTTGTAAGAGCTCCACTTGCCGGCTTCGAAGTTGTTGAGACCGAAGAAAGTGTAGGTGCCCCAGGAGTTGGCGCCGTAATAGTTGTAGATCTGGTTGTCCGCGTACTCGGCACCGAACTTCAGGTCATGGTCACCCAGGGTCAGGGTACCCGCGCCGTAGTAGTTCCAGGTCTCGGTGATCAGCGTATTGCCGTGGGTGTTGGCCTCGGTGCCCAGATAGATCGAGTCACCCGACGGAGATGCCTCGGTACCTCCGAAGAAGATGCGGACGCTTGGTGCAGTCGCGTTGACGACACGGACCGCCGAGTAATCGCGGAAGGACGCCTTGAACTCGGTCGAGAAGTTCTCGGTCCAGTCGCTGAATACCTGCGCGACGTAGCTTTCGACCGACTTCTCGTGCTGGTACCAGTACGAGCTCAACGACACCGACGAGCTGCCCATGCCCTGCACGCGCAGCTTGTTCTGCACGAGGTTGCTGTAGCGGATGCTGGCACGATGGTTGTCGCTGATGTTCCAGTCGAGCTTCAGTGCGTACTCTTCCAGATCGGTGTTGCCATTGCTCTCCAGGGTCCCGGCATCGAAACCCCATTTGCTGCTGGCGATGCTCTGCGCACGTGCGACATCGGTCGCGGTGATGACCGCATTGACCTTGCCCAGCGCAGTGGTCGACAGGTCGGTACCCGGCGCTGCCTGCTTGAACTTTTCGTAATTGGCGAAGAAGAACAACCGATCCTTGATGATCGGACCGCCGAAGGTGAATCCGTAGGTCTCTTCCGTGTCAAAGCCGGCAAACGGCTTGCCCTCGGGATTGTTGCCGAACCAGTCGCCATCACGGTAGGTGCCGTAAAGCGAGCCATGGAACTGGTTGGTACCCGACTTGGTCACCGCATTGACGTTCGCGCCAGAGGCGCCGGCAATCGTCACGTCGAAGTTGGAGAGGCTGATGTCGATCGCCTCGATCGCTTCCATCGACACCGGCTGGCGGCGGGTCGGCATGTTGTTGCCTTCCAGGCCAAACGTGTCGCTGGCGGACACGCCATCGATGCTGATTGCGTTGAAGCGCGGGTTCTGGCCGCCGGCAGAAATCACGCCGGACGCACGATCCACGAATGCCACGCGCGGATCAAGGCGCATGAAATCCTGGATGTTGCCGCCGATCGACGGCAGCGACTCGATGGTGTCGCGGTCGACACTGGTACCGGCGCCCATCTTGTTGGCACTGAACACGGTGGCGCCGCCACTGGCAATCGCCTGCACCGAGCCCAGGGTGGTCACGTCGTTGTTCAACCGCGCATCGACGGTGTTGTTCTGGCTCAGGCTCAGGAAGACGTTCTCTTCGGTATCACTGCCTGCACCGGCCTTGTTGACGGTGATCGTGTAGGGGCCACCGACGCGCAAGCCACGGGCGCTGTAGCGACCGCTCGCGTCGGTCGTGATGCGACTGACCGTGCCGGATTCGACGTGAGTGATGGTCACTTCGGCGCCGACGACCGCCTGGCCATCCACGCCAAGGACCTGGCCGCCAACGCCGGCGGAGGTGCTCTGCGCAAAAACGGGAGCCGCGGCAAGCGCGACCAGCAAGCCCAGCGACAGCTTCGACAACCGGACGCGGTTCGGATGAGTCATGTTAGTAACCTCAGTGATCAGAATGATTTAACGACGGACGTAAGACGGCATACGCCGACACGTCCGTCATGCGACGGGAGTCGGCAATTCCTGGGAAACCCCGACCCATACGACGCCGGATGGGTTTACCAAAGTTTAACACGGTAGAAACCGGAGATGACTGTGTCGTGACAGCAATACGAAGCCGGTCACAGAGGACATTCGCCTCCCCCGGATGGGCTATCAGCTGACCACACGCAGGAAGCTGACCACGCCATCCATCAGCATCTGAACGGAGATGGCCACGATGACCATGCCCATCAGGCGCTCGATGGCGGTCAGGACGCGCGCGCCCAGCCAGCGTTCCAGATAGGTGGCGGAGAACAGGATTGCGGCCGTTACGGCCCAGGCGATCGCCAGTGCCAACGTCCAGTCGCCCATCCGACCCGGCTCCTGGCTGCCCAGCAACATGACCGCGGCCATGCAGGATGGCCCTGCGATCATGGGTATCGCCATTGGCACGATGAAAGGCTCACCGCCGGGGACATCGCCCATCAGCCCGTGCGGGGACGGGAAGATCATCCGCAAGCCGATGATGAAGAGGATGATGCCGCCGGCGATCGACAGTGATTCCTGGCGCAAGTGCATCAGCTCCAGCGCGTAGCGACCACCCCACAGGAACAGCATCAGCACCACCAGCGCGATCAACAGCTCACGGGCGATCACGATGCGCTGGCGTTCTGCTGGCAAACCTTTCAACAGGCCCAGGAACACCGGAATGTTGCCCAGCGGGTCCAGGATCAGGAACAGCAGGATGGCGGCCGAAGTGATCGTCATCACGGCGATGGCATGACCGCTGTCATCGCAGCCACGATGCTGCCGCGCTGGGCTGACCCGGCAGCGGAGAGCAGTTCCACGCACGCCGACGCGTAATCGCTGGCGGGCCGCGCCTGCAGGTCTGTATTCGGCTGGAACGCACGGGCGCGCAAGCTTGTTCGCATCGGGCCGGGTTGCAGTCCCGAAATGCGTGGGCCATGTTCGCCCAGTTCGGCCTGCAGCATTGCCACCAGGGTTGCCTGCGCCTGCTGGGCCAGGCCATAACCGCCCCAGAAGGCACCACCCGAGCGCTCCGGATCATCCAGGGCAAACACCACCGCACCAGCATCGGACTTCGCCAGCAACGGCAGGCAGGCCTGGGTCAGCCACCAGCGTGCAGTCAGGTCGACGTGGATTGCCCGTGCGAAGTTGGCCGGATCGGTATGCAGCAGCGGGGTCAGGCCCTTGAACTCGGCGGCGCAGTGCAGTACGCCATCGAGGCGGCCAAGTTCGGATTCGATGCGCTGCGCCAGCTCGGCATGGTCATCGGGCGACGCGCCTTCCAGGTCCAGCGGGTACAGCAGTGGCTCCGGACCCACCACCTTGACCGCGTCGTACACCCGGTTCAGCGGCGCGACCTTGCGCCCAAGCAGGACCACGGTCGCCCCGGCCTGCGCGCAGGCCACGGCAGCGGCCGAGCCCAGGCCACCGGCGGCGCCGGCGATCAGGATCACGCGATCTTGCAAGGGCAAGGATGCTCCGCTCACACCTTCTGCGCGTCCGCGACCAGGCGGGCCAGCTCGCCGGACTCGGACAGCTCGACGGTGATGTCGCAGCCACCGATCAGTTCGCCGCCGATGAACAGCTGCGGGAATGTCGGCCAATCGGAATAACGCGGCAGGTTGGCGCGGACTTCGGCTTCTTCCAGGACATTGACGGTGTGCAATTGCGCGCCTGCCGCCTTCAGCACCTGCACCGCGCGGCTGGAAAAGCCGCACATCGGGAATTGCTGCGTGCCCTTCATGAACAGGACGACGGGATGGCCTTCGATTTCGGCCCGGATGCGGTCTTCAACGGACATCGGGTGTTGCTCCTGAAACGTGCGGCCCGCCACCGGCATTGACCTGGCGACAACGGGCATGGGGGTTAGAATCGATTCATTGTAAGTGTTTGCGCGGCCATGGCCGCACCCCCGACCGCTTTCCGCACCATCCCCCAACAGGAGTCCCGCCTTGGCCATCGAATTGCCCGCCCTGCCCTACGATCGCACCGCCCTCGAGCCGCACATCTCCGGCGAAACCATCGATTTCCACTACGGCAAGCATCACCAGGCCTATGTGACCAACCTCAACCACATGATTGCCGGCACCGAGTTCGCCGAAATGTCGCTGGAGGACATCATCCGCAAGTCACAGGGCGGCATGTTCAACAATGCCGCGCAGGTCTGGAACCACACCTTCTACTGGAACTGCCTGGCGCCGGCCACTGGCCCACGTGCTGGCGGCGGCGAGCCCACCGGCAAGCTGGCCGATGCGATCAATGCCGCATTCGGCGACTTCGCCAGGTTCAAGGAACAGTTCAGCGACACCGCGGTGAAGACCTTCGGCTCCGGCTGGGGCTGGCTGGTGCAGCGCGCCGATGGCTCGCTGGCCCTGGCCAGCACGCCGAACGCGGCCACCCCGCTGACCGGCGAGGACACCCCGCTGCTGACCTGCGACGTGTGGGAACACGCGTATTACATCGACTATCGCAATGCACGACCGAAGTATGTCGAGGCATTCTGGAACCTGGTCAACTGGGACTTTGTTGCCGGCAACTTGAAGTAAAGCGAGGCGAGACGATTCGCCGCTGTTTTTCGCTGTCATCCCGGCGAACGCCGGGATGACGGCTAAGCGGGTTCCCGCAAAGCTTCGATCACCGGCGCAACCTGCGCCTGCCGTCCTAGTACCTGGCCCACGTGGCCCAGCGCTTCGGCGAGTTCGTGGGTGGAATCTGCACGCAGCGTGGCATGCCCGACTTTGCGACCTTCCCGCGGCTGCTTGCCGTAGTCGTGCCAGTGGCCGCTGGCCTCATCCAGCACCGGGCCGGCATCCGGCATCACACTGATCCAGTTGAGCATGCATGCATGGCCGACCATCCTGGTACTGCCTAGCGGTACGCCGATCACCGCGCGCAGATGGTTCTGGAACTGCGAGGTCTCACTGCCTTCGATCGTCCAGTGACCGGAATTGTGGACGCGCGGCGCGAGCTCGTTGGCCAGCAGCACGCCGTCCCGGCAGAACAGCTCCAGCGCGAGCACGCCCACGTACTCCAGCGCTTCGGCCAGTCGCCGTGCGTAGGTCAATGCCGTCTCGTTCAATGCGGCATCGACCGTTGCCGGCGCCAGGCTGGCCGACAGCACGCCATCGACATGCCAGTTCTCGGTCAGTGGCCATGCGCGGAACTCGCCATCGCGACCGCGCACGGCGACCACGCTGATTTCGCGCTCGAAGGCCACAAAGGCTTCCACGATCAGGCCGACGCTTTCGGCCTGTGCCCCAAGTGCCTGCCAGGCGGCATCGATATCGGCCGCGGACCTGATCCGGAACTGGCCCTTGCCGTCATAACCCAGCCGGCGTGTCTTGAGGATGCAGGGCAGACCGAGTTCGGCAACCGCGGCGTCGAGCGCTTCACGACTGGTGACCGCCGCGAATGGCGGCACCGGGATATCGAGTTCACGGAACAGGGTTTTTTCCGCAAGCCGGTCCTGCGCGACCGCCAGTGCACGCGGGATCGGGAACACCGGCACGCGTTCGGCAAGCCAGCGCGCGGATTCGGCGGGCACGTTTTCGAAATCGAACGTGGCCACGTCGACCCGCGAGGCGAATTCTGCAAGGGCGGCCTGGTCTGTGTAGTCACCGACGACCATTGGCGCGAACTGGCCAGCG
Organism: uncultured Gammaproteobacteria bacterium; assembly: GCA_963714905.1. Lineage (GTDB taxonomy): Bacteria > Pseudomonadota > Gammaproteobacteria > Xanthomonadales > Xanthomonadaceae > Thermomonas. The sequence continues at coordinate 300,340 of CAVQPZ010000006.1, read as the reverse complement.
CAGGCGTCGGAAGCGCTATCGAGTACGAGGAAACGCAGGCCGAGTGGTGCGCCGGCCAGCGCCATCATCCGGGCCAGCTGGCCGCCACCGAGAATACCTACGGTCGTCATCGGCACGTCTCTATTTGCGCGGGTCGTCGTTGCCGGCCACATCATCGGTCTGGTGCTGGCGGAATGCCGCCAAGGCCTCCGCGATATCGGCATGATCGTGCGCCAGCAGGGCGGCCGCGAACAGCGCCGCGTTGGCCGCGCCTGCATTGCCGATGGCGAAGGTCGCGACCGGGATCCCGGCCGGCATCTGCACGATCGACAGCAGCGAATCCATTCCGTTCAGCGCCTTGCTCTGCACCGGTACGCCAAGCACTGGCAGCGCGGTCTTGGCCGCCAGCATGCCCGGCAAATGTGCCGCCCCACCCGCACCGGCGATGATCGCGCGCAAGCCGCGCGACTGCGCGCTCACGGCGTATTCAAACAACACGTCCGGCGTGCGATGCGCGGATACCACGCGCACTTCGTGCGGCACACCCAGCGACTCGAGTTTGGCGGCAGCGTGCTGCATCGTCTCCCAATCGGAGCGCGAGCCCATCACGATGCCGATCAGTGGCGTGTCCATTGCTGGCGTGACTGGCATGGCTGTGTCCGGCGCTAAAACGCTATTCTACCGATCCCCGCCCTCTACCGGCATGACCAAGCGGCATCGACATGGATCGCAAACTCCTGGACATCCTCGCCTGCCCTGCTTCAAGGCAACCGCTGGCCATGCTCGATGCCGCCGGCATGGGGGTGTTGAACAAGGCCATCGCAGCCGGCGGCATCCGCCGGATCGATGACAGCGCCCAGTCCGAGCCCCTGCGCGAAGCCCTCATTACCCGGGACCGCAAGACCGTGTACCGGATCGACGATGGCATCCCCGTGCTGCTGGTCGAAGAAGGCATCGGGACGACGCAGGTCGAAAACTTCCCCAGGGCATGAGCGCGGCACCGGGCTTGAGCGCCGGCGTCGCCCCGCCATCCAGCGAGCTGATCGAGGCCGATGTCGCGGCCGCGCTGGCCGAGGACATCGGCAGCGGCGATACGACTGCCAGCCTGCTGGACGACGCCCCGGATCGCGCCTTTCTGCTGTGCAAGGAGGACTGCGTGGTCGCCGGGCGGCCGTGGTTCGATGCCTGCCACCGCGCGCTGGATGCAGGCGTGCTCATCGACTGGCACTGCAAGGAAGGCGACCGGCTGGCGAAGGGCACGGTGGCGGCAACACTGGTCGGCCATAACCGCAGCCTGGTCACCGCAGAGCGCGCATCGCTGAATTTCCTGCAGACGCTGAGCGGCACTGCCACCGCGACCGCAGCCTATGTCGATGCGGTGCGCGGCACCGGCACGCGGATCCTCGATACCCGCAAGACCATTCCCGGCTTGCGCATGGCGCAGAAGTACGCCGTGCGCGTCGGTGGCGGCATGAATCACCGGATCGGCCTGTTCGACGCGATGATGCTGAAGGAAAACCACATTCGCGCGTTCGGTTCAGTCGCCGCGGCAATCAGGCGTGCCCGCGAACGACATCCCGGCCTGCCACTGATCGTGGAAGTGGAAACCCTGGAGCAGCTGCACGACGCACTGGCAACCGGATGCACGCGTGTGCTGATCGACGACTTTGATGCGGCCACCCGCCGCGAAGCCGTGCGCATCGCCCATGCCGCGCCGTTCAATGGCGCGATCCCGCTGGAGGTCTCCGGCGGGGTAGATTTGGAAACGGTTCGCGCGATTGCCGGGGACGGCGTGGACTGCATCTCGATCGGCGCGCTGACCAAGCACGTCCATGCGATCGATTTCTCCCTGAAACTCGGCCTGTCGCCGGGCGAGTGACCCGGCCCTTGCGCAGTCGCCCCCTCGCCACCACAGTAAGCCGATGCCTACCCTCCTGATCCTGATGATCGTCGGCGCCGTTGCGTTCTTCTTCTTCAGCAGCGCGCGTGGTGCCGCGGAACGTGCCGCGGAGATCGGGCGTGACGCCTGCCAGGCGGCCGGGGTGCAATGGCTGGATGAATCCGTGCATGCGATCGGAATGCGGCTGCGCCGCAACGACGACGGCTGGCTCGGGATCGAGCGCAGTTTCCGCTTCGAGTATTCCGATGACGGCCAGAACCGCCGCATCGGCCGGGTGGTGTTGCTGGGCCAGCGCCTGGTCGGGTTCAGTGGGCCAAGCCGCGCTGCGCAGGAAGTCGTGCGGGTGTTCCCGGTGTAGCCAGCCAGGGGTCTGCCAAGACGCCTGGTTTCCGCCTGCGGGGCGCGGAAAGGATGATCTGCCGCCGCACCGCGTGCGGGCTGATCACTTGTTGCCTATTTGACGATACGCAAGTGGCTGCCGCGCTTGGGCGGACCGCTCGGGCGGTCGGGACCGCTTTCGTCGGGGCCATTCTCGTCGATGTCGCCTTCTGCCTGCTGCGCATCATCCACATCGGATTCGACTGCGACAGGCCCGGACGCCAACGGCGGCGACGGGGCCGCACGCAATTCTTCGGGAAGCGCCATGCCCTGCCCGGTTTCGCGCGCATAAATCGCGATCACGGCTTCCAGCGGCACGCTGACGACCTGACTCACGCCGGCAAAACGCGCGGTGAAGCGCAGCAGGTCATTGCCAAGTTCGAGTTTTGCGACCGCACGCTCGGCGATGTTGAGCACGATGCGGCCTTCCTTCACGGCATGTAGCGGCACTCGCACGCCGGACATGGCGGCATTCACGAGGACATGCGGGGTCATGCCGTTGTCGGCAATCCATTCGTACAGCGCCCGCAGCAGGTACGGGCGCTGGCTGCTCATCTGCAGGCTGTCATCGCCCATCTCAGGCCGCCGCCATCACAAGGGGGCGGGGTGCAGGGTCTTTTCCTGCTCGGTCAGGCTGCGCATGAAGCCGGGGTTGCGGAAGATGCGGTTGCCGTAGTCCTCGATCACCTTGCCATCCTTGGGCAACGGCACGTCCAATGCCTGCAGCCGCCAGATGATCGGCGCCATCGCGCAGTCGGCCAGGCTCATTTCCGGGTTGAGGAAGAACTTGTAGGCCTTGAACAGCGGCACCGAAGCCGTCAGCAATTCCTTCAGGCGCTTGCGCCCGGCATCGACCTGTTGCTTGTTGCCCAGCTGGATCGCCTGCACCTGTGGCACCCAGTCATGCTCGATGCGCAACATTGCCAGCCGCAGGCGCGCGCGCGAGAGCGGATCGACCGGCATCAGTGGAGGATGCGGGTAGCGTTCGTCCAGGTATTCACTGACCACCGACGCCGCATACAGCACCAGGTCGCGCTCGACCAGGGTCGGGACCGAATGATACGGGTTGAGATCGATCAGGTCTTCCGGAGGATTCTGAGGATCCACCGCGATCATGTCGTAGGTGACGCCCTTCGCGGCCAGCACGAGGCGGACCCGGTGGCAGAGGACGTCATCGACCGAGGAAAACAGGGTCAGTGCGTTACGCATGCGTGGGCTCACAGCCGTCATCAGGACAACTCCAGCAGCCAGCCCCCGCCAGCCGCACTCGCGCCGCTCGCACAATGCAAGCGGCCGCCAAGCGTCGTTCCCGTTGCTGCGTGAAGCCTCGCTGCGTCAGTGAACGTCCCGCCAGTATTCCTTCTTCAACAACCAGGCAATGAAGGTGAACAACGCCAGGAACAGGAGTACCCAGACACCGATGCTCTGGCGCTTGAGCGCCGCGGGCTCGCCTGCGTATTCCAGGAACGCGGTGATGTCGCGCACTGTCTGGTCGAACTGGACAGCATTCTGGCTGCCCTGCTGCGACAAGGTGAAGCCTTCGATCAGCGTTTCGCCGGTCGCGGTTTTCGCGCCATGCACGGGCTGCTGCAGACCCTGCAGTTCCCACAACGGGTTCGGCATCGAGGCATTGGCAAACAGCGTGTTGTTCCAGCCCACCGGACGGCTTTCGTCCAGGTAGAACGACTTGAGGTAGGTGTAGATCCAGTCGCTGCCGCGCACGCGCGCGACCACCGACAGATCCGGCGGCGCCTTGCCGAATGCGGCCAGGCCCATGGCCTCGGTCATCGGCGAAATGACGTGGTCGCCAAACTTGCCGCCGGTGAGGTTGAGGTTGGCCTGCACCTGGTCCTCGGTCAGGCCGAGATCCTCGCCGATGCGGGCATAGCGCAGGTATTGCAGCGAATGGCAGCTGGCGCAGTAGTTCATGTACAGCTGCGCGCCTCGCTGCAGCGAGGCCTTGTCGTCGAGGTCGGTGCCCGCTTGCTGCAGGCCGGCGGTTTCACTGGCCAGCGCGGTCAGCGAGAGCAGCAGGCCGGCGGCGAACATCGCGGCGCGGGAAGCAAAATTCTTAGTCATGCATCGTCACCCGTTCCGGCACCGGCTTGGTCTTGTCGAGCTTGGTCCACACCGGCATCGTGATGAAGAAGGCGAAATAGAGGAAGGTCAGCACGCGACCGATGATGGCTTCGACCGGATCCGTTCCCGGGCCCGCGCCGATCTTGGCCAGCCACACGAAGCTCACCACGAACATCGCGAGCATCGCCTTGCTGAACAGGCCACGGTAGCGATAGGACTTCACCGACGACCTGTCCAGCCACGGCACCAGGAACAGCATCACGATGGCGCCGAACATCACCAGCACGCCCCACAGCTTGATCCCGAAGAAGGATGGCACCACCCGCAACATCGCGTAGTACGGGGTGAAGTACCACACCGGCTTGATGTGCGCCGGCGTCACCAGCGGGTTGGCCAGGGTGAAGTTGTCGTGCTCGAGGAACCAGCCGCCGAAGGTCGGCGCGAAGAAGATGATGAATGCAGCGATCATCAGGAAGAAGCCCACGCCGACCAGGTCCTTGACCGTGTAGTACGGGTGGAACGGGATGCCGTCGGCGGGCTTGCCGGCATCCCAGCGGTTGCCCTTCGGGCCCTTCTTGATGTCGACGCCGTCGGGGTTGTTCGAACCGACTTCGTGCAGCGCGCCCAGGTGCAACACCACCAGCAGCAGCAGCACCAGCGGCAGCGCGATGACGTGCAGCGCGAAGAAGCGGTTCAGCGTGGCGTCGCCTGGATTGAAGTCGCCCATGATCCATTCGGTCAGGCCGGTGCCGATCACCGGGATCGCACCGAACAGCGAGATGATCACCTTGGCGCCCCAATAGGACATCTGGCCCCACGGCAGCACGTAGCCCATGAAGGCTTCGGCCATCAGCACCAGGTAGATCACCATGCCCAGCAGCCAGACCAGTTCGCGCGGCTTCTGGTAACTGCCGTACATCAGCCCGCGGAACATGTGCAGGTAGATCACGATGAAGAACAGCGAGGCGCCGGTGCTGTGCATGTAGCGGATCAGCCAGCCCCACTCCACGTCGCGCATGATGTATTCGACCGATGCGAACGCTTCCGCCGCGCTCGGCTTGAAGTGCATGGTCAGGAAGATGCCGGTCAGGATCTGGTTGACCAGCATCAGCATGGCCAGCGAGCCCAAGTAGTACCAGAAGTTGAAGTTCTTCGGCGCGTAGTACTCGCTCATGTGCTTGCGGTACATCGGCATCATGCCGGGTGCGCGCTCATTGACCCAGTCCGTCACCGTGTTGGCGACGTTGCATGCGGTTTGGGTGATCATGTTCGCCATGGCTTACGCGGCTCCTTTCGGATCAACGCCGATGACCACGGTGTTGTCGCTCTCGAAGTAATACGGTGGAACCGGCAGATTGGCCGGTGCCGGCTGCCCCTTGAACACGCGACCGGCGAGGTCGTAGCGCGACTTGTGGCACGGGCAGAAGTAACCGCCCTTCCAGTCGGGATCGAATGGCTCGGATTTTACTTCAGGCAGGAACTCCGGCGCGCAGCCCAGGTGGGTGCACACGCCGACCAGCACCGAAATCTCCGGCTTGATCGAGCGTGTCGGGTTCTGCGCATACGCCGGCTGTTGGTCGACATTGGCCGAAGCAGGATCCGCCAACAGACCCTCCAGCGACTTCATGATGTCGAGCTGCGCCGGGGAGCGACGCGCGATGAAGATCGGCTGGCCGCGCCAGTTCAGCACCAGCTGCGCACCTTCGGCCAGCGAACTGATGTCCTGGCTCACAGGCGCGCCCGCGAAGCGGGCCCTCGCACTGGGACTCCACGACTTGATGAAAGGTACCGCCGCGAACCCGGCTCCCACCGCACCGACCACCACCGTGGTGCCGGTCAGGAACCTGCGCCGGCCAGTGTTGACCTCTTCGTTGGCCATCCCGCACTCCGAAATAAAAGCAAACCCAGGCAACGGACTGCCGATCCGCGCTCACGCACGGGAACAAGCCGCAAAGACGGTGAAGTGTAACGGAAGGCTTAACGAATCGACAATCCGCCGAAGCGCGGATTTCCGGGATCAACGCGCGGCCAGCGTCCCGCGATAGCGTTCTGCCAGCATCGCGACCCGTTGTACGTAGCGCTGGGTCTCGCTGTACGGGGGCACGCCCTTGTATTTGTCGACCGCGCCCTCGCCCGCGTTGTAGCCGGCTGCCGCCAGCGTCAGGTTGCCGTTGAATCGCTTGAGCAGCCACGCCAGGTACTTCACGCCACCACCGATGTTCTGGGATGCGTCGAACGAGTCACTGACCCCGAACCGATGCGCAGTGGCCGGCATCAGCTGCATCAGGCCCTGCGCGCCCACCCGCGACAGCGCGTTGGGGTTGAAGGCGGATTCGGCATGGATGATCGCGCGGACGATCGCTTCGTCGACTCCGTGCAGGCGCGCCGCGGCGGCGATTTCCGACTGATACGCCGCGGTGTTGAGACGCACCGTGGCAAAGCTCACGCCCGGCTTGGCGCCACAGGCGTAGCAGGTTTCCATGTAGCTGTACGCGATCGTGCGCAGTCCGCTGACTCCGGCCGCACCCTTCGGTCGCGCACTGCTGTAGGTGCGGATTCCATCCTTGACGTAGGAATACACCTGCCCACTGATCCGCCGCGGACCGGTGGCCGCCGCGGCATTCGAAGCAGCGGGCGCAGGCGTGGCCGCAACTGCAGCGGATCGCGGCGCAGGGACATTGACGGTGGCCGGGGATCCGAAAATCGTTGCTGGCGGCACTGAACTGCCAGTGTCGGCGCTCTTCGGGGGGGGCGCCTTCGCAACGCGCGCCTGGGACTTGGCACGCTGGGTTTTGTAGCTGCCGACCAGCTTGCAACTGGCACCGCCGACCCGCTTGTTGGAATAGGTCGTGCTGCCGTCACCGGTGTCGCAGCGATAGACACTGCCGGCAAAGGCTTCAAACGCCGGCATCGCCAGCAGCGCGCAACCCAGCAACAGGAATGTGGCGACTCCCTTCATGGGTGCAGTCTCGCGCCATCACAAGATCATTACAAGTGCTTGATTTTGCGGTGACTACTCACAGTCAGCCATTGCCCGTACGGCGTTCCGTGCCGGTGAGCAGCATCAACGTCAGGACCCGGGCGTCTGCTAAGCTCGCGCGCACCCAGCATCTTGATCTTGGCCCGGCCCGGACTCAGCACCGCGCCCCGGAGACCTGCATGACCCAGCAAACACCGGATGCCGCGATTGCGGCATCGGCCACGTCGCCCGAATCGACCATCCGCTCGAAAAAACTCTTCATCGAGACCCACGGCTGCCAGATGAACGAGTACGACTCGGCCAGGATGGCCGACGTGCTGGCTGCATCCGACGGCATGGAACTGACGACAATCGCCGAAGAAGCCGACGTGATCCTGGTCAATACCTGCTCGATCCGCGAAAAAGCCCAGGAAAAGGTCTTCAGCCAGATCGGCCGCTGGAAGTCGCTGAGAAAAAACGGTGAAAAGGTGTTGATCGGCGTGGGCGGCTGCGTGGCCAGCCAGGAAGGCGCCGCCATCGTCAAGCGCGCGCCCTACGTGGACCTGGTGTTCGGGCCACAGACCCTGCACCGGCTGCCGGAGCTGATCCGTGACCGCCGTGAAAGTGGGCAGCCACAGGTCGACATCAGCTTTCCGGAAATCGAGAAATTCGACCGCCTGCCTGAGCCGCGCGCGGACGGCCCCAGCGCCTTCGTCTCGATCATGGAAGGCTGCAGCAAGTACTGCAGCTTCTGCGTGGTGCCCTACACCCGCGGCGAAGAGATCAGCCGGCCGTTCGAGGACGTGCTGGTCGAAGTCGCCCAACTGGCCGCGCAGGGCGTGCGCGAGGTCAACCTGCTCGGCCAGAACGTGAATGCCTATCGCGGACCGTATGGCGAAGGCGAAATCGCTGACCTGGGCCTGCTGATCCGCGCCATCGCCGAAATCGACGGCATCGGCCGCATCCGCTTCACCACCTCGCATCCGCTGGAATTCAGCGATTCGCTGGTCGATGCCTACCGCGACGTGCCCAAGCTGGCCAATTACCTGCACCTGCCGGTGCAGTCGGGCAGCGACCGCGTGCTGGCGGCGATGAAGCGTGGCTATACCGCGCTGGAATTCAAGCAGAAGTTGCGCAAGCTGCGCGCGGTGCGGCCGGACATCTCGATCTCCTCGGACTTCATCGTCGGCTTCCCCGGCGAGACCGATGCCGACTTCGACAAGACGATGAAGTTGATCGAGGACGTCGGCTTCGACCAGAGCTTTTCCTTCATCTACTCGCGTCGCCCGGGCACGCCGGCCGCCGACCTGGAAGACGACACGTCGCGACGCCGACAAGCACGCCCGGCTGATGCGGCTGCAGGCCCACATCAGTGCGCATGCCGCCGGCATCTCGCAGGCGATGGTCGGCAGCGTGCAGTCGGTGCTGGTCGAAGGCCCGTCGAAGAAGGATCCGAACGAACTGACCGGCAGGACCGAGAACATGCGCTCGGTGAATTTCGCCGGGCATCCGCGCCTGGTTGGCCAGTTCGTCGACGTGCTGATCACCGAGGCCATGAGCAACTCGTTGCGCGGGCGCGTGCTCGCGAACGACAATCGACTGAGGCTGGCATGCAAACCCAACGCGACTTCACCCTGGAACCCGACGACATCGAACGCCTGGCGAACATGTCAGGTCCGTTCGATGCGCACTTGCGCATGATCGAGCTGCGGATGGGCGTGCAGATCGCCAACCGCGGCAATGTGTTCCGGGTGAGTGGACGTGATGCCGATGCGGTCGCGCGCGCCGAGCGCGTGCTGCACCAGCTGTATGACGATGCCGCCGACGAAACATTCGACGAGCACGCGATCCATCTGCGCCTGGGCGCACAACTGGACGATGCCGCTGTCTCACGTCCACAGGATTACGTGCCTCAGGAAATCGCCGTGCGGGTCAAGCGCGGCACCGTGCGTGGGCGTGGCGACAACCAGCAGAAGTACATGCATGCGATTGCCACCCACGACATCAATTTCGGCGTGGGCCCGGCCGGTACCGGCAAGACCTTCCTGGCCGTTGCGATGGCGGTGGATGCACTCAACCAGGCGCGCGTGCAGCGGCTGATCCTGGTGCGCCCGGCGGTGGAAGCCGGTGAAAAACTCGGCTTCCTGCCCGGCGACCTGAGCCAGAAAGTCGATCCCGTACCTGCGCCCGCTGTACGACGCGCTGTACGAGATGCTCGGCGTGGACAAGGTGGCGCGATTGCTGGAAAAGAACGTCATCGAAATCGCGCCGCTGGCCTACATGCGCGGCCGCACGCTCAACGATGCCTTCGTGATCCTGGACGAAGCGCAGAACACCAGCATCGAACAGATGAAGATGTTCCTGACCCGGCTCGGCTTCGGCAGCACCGCGGTGGTCACCGGCGACATGACCCAGGTCGACCTGCCCAAGCACCAGAAATCCGGCCTCAAGGATGCGGTCGAAGTGCTGCGCGGCGTGGACGGCGTGCACTTCACCTTCTTCGAATCCCGCGACGTGGTCCGCCACCCGCTGGTGGCGCGCATCGTCAATGCCTACGAGGCGCGCGACGCTCGCGATGCGCCCGCCATGCTTCGAACAGGCGTAAACTGCGGCGATGACCAAGGGTCCGATCCAGCCTGATGTCGGCGTCAGTTATGCGCTGCCGCGCGCTGGGCTTGCCGGCAGCGGTGAGTTTTCGCAAATGGGTGGCTGCTGCGCTCGATGGCCGCATCCGCGAAGCTGACCTGGCCGTGCGCCTGGTCGGCAACAAGGAAGGCCGGGCACTGAACCGCCATTACCGCGGCAAGGATTACGCGACCAATGTGCTCAGCTTCCCGGCCGAAATCGCCGATGGCGTGAAACTGCCCAAGGGCGTGAAGATGCCGCTGCTCGGCGACCTGGTGCTATGTGCACCGGTCATCGCGCGCGAGGCCAAGGAACAGAAGAAACCACTGGCCGCGCACTACGCACACCTGACCGTGCATGGCGCACTGCACCTGCTGGGCTGGGACCACGAGGACAGCCGCGAAGCCGAATGCATGGAGCAGCTGGAGCGCGAAATCCTGGCCGGCCTGGGCCTGCCGGATCCCTACCTCGAGCAATGAGCGCTGAACGTCGCGCGCCGTGCGGTGCACGTGAAACGGGCATTGTGGTCACGGAGTGTCGGGGCCGATGCCGCGGCTCTTCCCCGGGCATCAGGTCGAGTTCGCGCGCCAGCGCGATGAAGCGCGGATCGCTTGAGTAGCGCGAGACGAACGGCATGTAGCGGATCTCGACGATGCCCGGATCGCCACTGGTCCGCGCCACGTCCAGCCAGTGGAACATCGAGGTTTCGTCGTCGCGCTGCGCATAGATGCCCGCGATCTGGGTGGCGGCGCTGTTGGCGTTGTCGCGGATCAGCGACTGCAACTCGACCTCGGAACGCGCGCGGTCGCCCTTGGCCCAATACGCCATCGCCAGCGCATAGGTCCGCCACAGCGGATCCGGCTCGGATTCCGCCAGCTTGATCGCCTCGTCGGCACGGTTCTGCTGGAACACGGCGATCGCCTGGAAGGCGCGCACCACGGAGCTGTCCGGGCGCAAGGCACAGCGCCTGTCCGAGTGTGTATTCGGCCTCGGAAAAATCGTTCTTGCCCAGGTACACGCCGCCCAGGTTGTACAGCACGCGTCGACGACAGCGGATTCAGCGCCAGCACGCGGCGCAGGTTGCCGGCGGCCTCTTCCAGTTGCCCGAACGCGGTCTGCTGGATTGCCAGCGAATGCAGCAGGTCCGGGTCCTGCGGGCTCAATTCCAGCGCGCGCATGGTCTCGTGCATCGCACCGGCCTGGTCCAGCGCAATCCCCGCCATCCAGGCCGCATTGGCGGCGTGAGCCGCGGCGCTGTCGGGCGCCAGGCGCAAGGCCATGGCGGCCTCGCGCCGCGCCTTTTCGCCTTCCTCGCGGACATCGCCGGCCTCGGACGGGAATCGAGTGGCCAGCTGGATCCGCGCCAACGCCAGCCGTGCATAGGCATGCGCGTAATTCGGATCCAGTTCCACCGCGCGTGCGTACGCGGCGATCGCCTGTCGCGCAGCCGTCGCCATCGCGGCGGTCGTAGAGCGCATCGCCGCGAAGCAGTGCGTCGTAAGCCGCAAGATTCCCGCTCGGCGGCCGCGCATCCTGGTCACCCTGCGGTGCAGGCAATCGGCTGGCCTTCAACGCGCTGCCGATCGCGGCGACGATCTCGTCCTGCAGCTTGAACAGCTCCTTGTAGGGCCGCTGATAGTGGTCGAACCACACCGTGCTGCCGTCCGCCACCTGCACCAGCGAGGCATCCACCAGCACGTCGTCACCCTTGCGTTGCACGCTGCCCTGCAGCACGTGGGTAGCGCCCAGCTTCTTGCCGATCGCGCGGCCCAACTCGCTGCGAATCGCGGAACTGGAAGGACGACTCCGCGCTGGTGGCTGCGACCCCCGAGAACTGCGACAACCCATCGATCAACTGGATGGACAGGCCATCGTTGAAGTAATTCGCATCGTCGCGCCTGGCTTTCAGCGCCTCCACGAGCCGCTCGCGAGGAATCCTCCGCCGAGGATGTCCCGGCAGCGTCCTGCTTTTCGCCCGCCAGCGGCAACACCGCGATGATCGTGGACGGCAACTGCCCGACCACTGCGCTTGTCGGAGCGGGACCGGCGGGAGCGCCGGCAACTGCGTCGGTTCCGATCCACTGCAGGTGAACCTGGCATAGGCGAAATAGCCCCCGGCAAGCAATGCAACCACGGCCAATGCTGCCAGGACGGGCAAGCGCCGCCGCGGCTTGCGCGGCTCCGGCTTGATCACGAAGCCGTCGTCTCTTGCCAAGCCCCACCCCTTTCCAGCGCCAGCACCGTGCCGGCTCCCCGGCGCTAGTGTCGGCAATGCCCATGGGTCACGCAACCGGACGGGAAGCCTATGCCACATGCCGGACTGGCTGCCGGTTCACCGCGCCGTCGCCCGGATTCGCTAGACTCACCCGACAAACCCACACGGCACCCCCGCACCATGTCCGAGGACGACAGTAGAAGCGACGCACCCGACTCCCCCGGGAGCCAGGCCGAAAAGCCGCGCCGCTCATGGCTGGACCGCATCAGCGCTGCGCTGTCCGGCGAACCCACCACCCAGGAAGACCTGATCGAACTGCTGCGCGACGTGCAGGCCGATGGCGTGATCGGCGCCGATACCCTGCGCATGATGGAAGGCGCGATCGCAGTGGCCGACATGACGGTCAGCGATGTCATGGTGACGCGCGCGCAGATGGTCATGCTGTCGGTGGATGCGCCGTTCGCCGGGATCATGGCCGAAGTGACCGAATCCGGGCACTCGCGCTTCCCGGTGCATGGCGAAGACAAGGACGAGATCCTCGGCGTGCTGCTGGCCAAGGACCTGCTGAATGGCGCAATGGCCGACCAGCGCCCGACCGGCATCCGCGAGTTGCTGCGACCGGCGGTGCTGATTCCGGAATCCAAGAAGCTCAACGTGCTGCTGCGCGAGTTCCGCCAGTCGCGCAACCACATGGCCATCGTCATCGACGAGTACGGCGGCGTTGCCGGCCTGCTCACGATCGAGGACGTGCTGGAAGAAATCGTGGGCGAGATCGACGACGAGCACGACGAGGCCGAGGATGGCTCGCGGCTGATCTCGGCGCAAGCCGATGGCCAGTTCGTGGTCGATGCGCTCACCCCGATCTCCGACTTCAACGAACGTTTCGGCGCCGACTTCGACGACGACGAATACGACACCATCGGCGGGCTGCTGACCGATGCGATCGGCCATCTGCCGGAAGCCGGCGAAGAACTGACCCTGGGCCGCTTCGTGTTCCGCGTCGCCCGCGCCGACGCGCGTCGCCTGCATGCGCTGCACGTGGGCGTGCATGCGGAAGATTGAGCGCCGTCATTCCCGCGCAGGCGGGAATCCAGGGACGTTGCTGTCTTTGGCAGGAACTCTTGCAAGAAACAAAGTCCATGGATTCCCGCCTGCGCGGGAATGACGAGGCGATCTGATGTACACGGCCGATTCCTGCTTGCCTTCGTTCTTTTGCTGGCCAGCATCGCGGAAATGCCGCCGCGCAAGTCAGCGTGCCCGTCGAGCCGCCCGCACCGCGCATCGGCGTGGTCACGATGGGGCCCGGCGAGATCTTCTGGGAGCGCTTCGGGCATGACGCGATCGTGGTCGACGAGGCGCAGGCGATGACGGCGCACCCGCGCGGCGATCTCCTACAACTTCGGCTTCTTCGACATGGGGGAACCCGGCTTTGTCGAGCGTTTCGTGCGCGGCCGCATGGAATACATGCTGGTGGCATTGCCGCTGGCGCAGGACATGCAGTACTACCGCGACGTCGGCCGTGGCGCGCGCATCCAGTGGCTGGCACTGGAGCCGGCGCAAGCACGACAGCTGGCTGCGGACCTGGCCGAGAACGCCAAACCGGAAAACGCGCGCTACCGCTACGACTACTACACCGACAACTGCGCCACCCGCGTGCGCGATGCACTGGATCGCGCGCTTGGACGGCCGACTGAAACCGACAGCTGGATAGGACGTTCCAGCGGCGATACCTACCGCAGCGAATCGGTGCGCCTGGCGTCACCGGCCCCGTGGATGTGGCTGGGGTTCGATATCGCCCTGGGCCCGTATGCCGACCGTCGCTCAGCCGATGGGAACAGGCATTCCTGCCAGCGCGCGCTGGCCGAGGACCTGCGCGAAGCGACGACCGCCGATGGCCGGCCGCTGGTGACTCGGAACAGGAACTGTTGCCGCAACGGCAAGCCGCCGAACCGGAGTCGCGGCCGCGCAGGATCATGCCGTGGCTGCTCGTCGGGCTGGCGCTCGGCCATCGCCATCGTCGCATCCGCACGGCGAACACCGCGCTTGCTTGCGGTATTCGCATCCATGTTCTGGTTGCTGTGCGGCGGCATCGGCCTGGTGCTGGCGTTCGCCTGGGCGTTCACCGACCACGTCGCGCTGTGGGCCAACCGCAACCTGTTGCTGTTCAACCCGCTGTGCCTGTTGCTGTTGCCGGGGGCCTACGCCTTGCTGCGCGCCCGCCCGCCATCACGGCGCTTCGGAACTGCTGCTCAAGATCGTCGTGGTGATCGCCGCGCTGGCCTGCCTGCCGCTGTGGCTGCAGGCCTTGCCGCAGCGCAACGGCGCATGGATCGCATTGCTGCTGCCGATCCATGCCGGCTTCGCCTGGGCATGGTCGAGGCCGCGCCGCACAGGCGCTTGATGACGATGCGCCTGCGGATGCAGGATGGCGCGATGAACGAGCCCACCCCAACCGTCCCCGCCTGCGTCGTCAATTGCGCCGCCTACGACACTGCCGGCAGACGCCGCGACATCAGCCTGGATGCGATCAGCGACGTGCTGGCAGTCGACGACGGCAGTTTCGTCTGGGTTGGCCTGTACGAACCCGAGGACGCCCTGCTCGACAAGCTGCAGGAGGAATTCGGGCTGCACGACCTCGCCATCGAGGACGCGCAGCACGCGCACCAGAGGCCCAAGATCGAGGTCTTCGGCAGCACGTTCTTCATCGCCGTGCATACCGCGCAGCACGTCGACGACCACGTGCGCTTCGGCGAAACCCATCTCTTCGTGGGCCCGCGTTTCCTGGTCACCGTGCGCCACGGCGCGTCGCTCAGCTACACGCCGGTGCGCCAGCGGCTCGAGCGCGACCCGGAGATGCTTGCCAACGGCCCCAGCGTCGCCATGCATGCCGTGCTGGATTTCATCGTCGACAACTACCAGCCCATCGTTTCCGAGTTCGAAGAGGAACTCGATGCGCTGGAACAGGACATCTTCGCCGAGGCCTACAGCCGCGACACGATCGCGCGGCTGTATCACCTGCGCAAGGAACTGACCCGGATGCGGATGGCAGTCGCGCCGATGCAGGACATCCTCTCGCAGCTGATCCGCACGCAGGGGCTGGGCATCCCCGACGAGGTGAAGCCCTACTTCCGCGACGTGCTCGACCACGTGGCACGCGTGGGCGACACCATCGACACACAGCGCGAAATGGTCGCAGCGGCGATGAGCGTCTACCTGTCGCTGGTGACCGTCGCACAGGGCGAGATCGTCAAGAAGCTCGCCGGCTGGGCCGGACTGCTGGCGGCGCCAACGCTGATCACCAGCTGGTACGGCATGAACTTCACGCACATGCCGGAACTCGAAGGGCGCTACAGCTATATCGGCGTCATCGCGTTTGTCGCACTGACGTCAGTGTTGCTCTATCGCACTCTGCGCAAGGCACGCTGGCTCTACGCCCCCCTTCCGTGATGGACGTCAGCCGGCCATCGTGCGCAACACCAGCCCGGTCACATAGGCAGCATAGGTCCCCAGCGCATAACCCATGACCGACAGCAGCACGCCAACCGGCGCCAGCGCGGGGTGGAACGCGGTGGCTACCACCGGCGCTGATGCGGCACCACCGATATTCGCTTGCGAGCCGACTGCCATGAAGAACAACGGTGCACGTATCAGCTTGGCCACCAGCAGCATCAAGCCCGCATGCACGCTGATCCAGATCACGCCCGAGCAGCAGCAGCAGTGGCTTGTCAGCCAACTGGCCAAGATCCATCTGCATGCCGATGGTCGCGATCAGCACGTACAACATGACCGTGCCGATCTTCGATGCACCTGCACCCTCAAGGCGTCGCGCGCGGGTGAGGCTGAGTACCACGCCGAACGTTGTCGCGAAAATCACCAGCCAGAAGAAGCGCGAATCCAGGCTGTAGTCCTGCAACCGCCATGCGGCCGGCAACGACTTGATCCAGGCCACGAGTGGCTCGGCGAGGAAATGCGAAAGCCCGGTGACGCCAATTCCGATCGCGAAGATCAGCATCAGATCCGTGGTCGACGGCACGCGTGCATGCTGCGCCTGGTAGCTGGCCATGCGCTGCTTGAGATCCTCGATGGCACTGGTATCGGCCTTCAGCCAGCGATCCATCGCATCCGCTTTCGACGCCATGAACAGCAACGTCGCCATCCACATGTACGCGACGATCACGTCCACGGCGGCGAACTGCCCGAACATCGTCGAGGGCACCTGGAAGACTTCCTTCATCGCCGCCTGGTTGGCACCGCCCCCGATCCAGCTGCCGGCAATCGTGGTCATTCCGCGCCACGTTTCGCCGGCGACGGTTTCAGGGTGGATCACGCCCATCGCCGCGAACGAGACCCATGCGCCCACCATCACGCCAACGGTGCCGGTAACGAACATCACCAGGGCTTTCGGTCCAAGTCGAACGATGGCGCCGATGTCCATCGCTACGCAGAACAGCACCAGCGAGGCCGGCAGCAAATAATCACGTGCCATCGGGTACAGGCCTGAGCTTGCCCCATCGATCAGGCCGATGCTGTTGGCAATCGCCGGCAACAGGTAGCACGGCAGGATCGCCGGGATCACCGCGTAGAACTTCTTCCAGACGCCCTGTTCGCGCGGAAGCGCCCCAGAACACGAAACCGAGAATTGCCGCGAGCAGACCGAGGACGGCTGCATCGTTGGTGATCCACGCCACCGGCTGTGCGACCTCGATCATTGGCCGATGTACTGCTTCAGCCAGCCGTTGACGGTCTCATGCCATTGCACGCTGTTCTGCGGCTTGAGCACCCAGTGGTTCTCGTCCGGGAAATACAGGAACTTCGATGCCACGCCCTTGCGCTGCATGGCGGTGAACAGCGCGATGCCCTGCTCGACCGGGATGCGGTAATCCTTCTGCCCGTGCACGACCAGCATCGGCACCTTGAACTTGCCGACGTGGCTGACCGGGTTGAATTTCTCGTAGCCCATGGGGTTGTCGAACACGGTGCCGCCGTTCTCCCACTCGTTGAACCAGAGCTCTTCGGTGGCATAGCCCATCGCGCGTTGGTCGAACACGCCATCGTGGCTGACCAGGCATTTCCACGGCGAGCTGCCATCGGCATTGAACCAGTTGCCGGCAATCCAGTTGACCATGAAGCCGCCATAGCTGGCGCCGAGCGCGCAAGCCTTGCCGCCATTGAGGAAGCCGTACTTCTGCTGCGCCGCCGCCCAACCTTTCTGCAGATCTTCCAGCGGGCGGTCGCCCCAATGCTGGCTGATCGCATCGGTGAAGGCCTGGCCGTAACCGGTGGAACCGTGGAAGTCGATCATCACCACGGCATAGCCTTGGCCCGCATAGGTTTGCGGATTCCAGCGGTAGCTCCAGCCATCACCGAAGCTGCCCTGCGGGCCGCCATGGATCAGGAATGCGACCGGATACTTCTTGCCTTGCTTGTAGTTCCACGGCTTGACCACGTAGCCGTGCACGGTCTCGCCGTTCCAGCCGATGAAGTCGAATTGCTCGTACTTGCCGAACGCCACACCGGGAAGCATCTCGCTGGCGCTTGGGGTGATCGCGTGCTGCGCGTCGCCATCCGGACGCGCTGCGAAAACCTGATCGCCGGACTGCATGCTGTTGCGCGAGAACACCAGGGTCGGACCGCCAAGGTTGAACGACGACACGCTGCCATCGCCGACGATGCGGGTGGCTTCGCCGTTGTCGATGCGCACGCTGAACAGCGGATGCTGGCCCATGTCGGTGGCCGTGGTGTAGATCGTCTTCCCATCCGCAGACAGCGTGATGCCATCGGCGCTGCGATCCCACTTCGGCGCGATTTCGCGGGTCTTGCCGCTGGCAAGGTCCATCGCCATCAACGCGAAACGATCCGCTTCGAAGCCGGGGCGCTTCATCGCACGGTAATACAGCGTCTTGCCGTCTGCGCTGAACACCGGGCCGGCATCCCAGGCCTTGTTCGCAGCGGTGACATTGCGTGCGCCGCTGCCATCGGCCTTGACCAGCCAGATGTCGAAATTGGTGTTCCACGGCTCCTCGCGATTGGACTGGCGCACGCTCATCGCCACCTGCTTGCCATCCGCAGACCAGGCGAAATCCGACAGGTCGCCAAAGGGCTTGGACGGGATGTCGCCGTTGATGCGGCCGCTCAGCAGCGTCGCTGATTTCAACGGTGCAGCGCCGCCCAGCTTGGCGGCGAACACGCGATTGAGGCGGCCATCGTTCCACGTGTCCCAGTGGCGGATGAACAACTGGTCGAAGATCTTGCCGGTGGTCTTTTCGGCATCGACAGCATCAAGTTTCTTTTTGGTGCAATCGAGGTCGGCCTTGCAGTCAGGGAAGGTGGCCAGCGCCAATGCGACCTTGCCGCCATCCGGCGACAGCGCGTAGCCATCGACATCCAGCACCAGATCAGTGACCTGTATGGGCTCGCCGCCTTCGAAGGTCGGCATCGAATACAGCTGCGAGCTGCCGCCCTTGCCGCTGAGGAAATACACGGTCTTGCCATCCGCCGAGAAGCTCGCCGAATTGACGTTCCAGCCCTCTGGACTGAAGCGCACCGGCGGCAGCGCATCGCGCGCGAACAGGTCCTCGATCCACAGCGAGGTGCTGGACTTGTTGGTCGCCTTGTCGACCACGCGTTTGGCGAACACGACCATGCGGCCGTCCGGCGACACCACCGGCGAGGAATTGCGCTCCATGTAGGCCATGTCCTGCACGGTGAAACCGCGTGCGGGCGACTTTGCAGGCGTGGCAGCCAGCGACGGCAGCGACAGCGCGAGGGCAAGTGGAAGGATGGCGTGGCGAAGGGTCATGGCGTTTCCGTAAGACGTATGGATGGCAGCGTTTTCAAACCAGCAACGACGAGATCAAGCGCGTCACATTGGCCCCGGCTCGACATCGCCCAGCGTCGGCTTGGCCTTGGCGCCGGTGCGATACAGCAGCCATGCCACCAGCACGAGTACCGCCAGACCGACGTATTTGCCGAACTGCAGGTTCTCCGGCACCGCAATGACGTCGGCGCGACCGGAAATCACGATTGGAATTGCGATCATGATGCCCATCAACGCCTCGCCAGTAATCAGACCCGCGGCAAACAGCGTGCCGGGACGATGCAGGCGATCGCGCGCGGCTTCGTCCTTGCTGCCGACCATGCCGTGGCGACGTTCGACCAGACAGGCCAGCAGGCCACCGATGAAGATCGGCACCATCAATTCCAGCGGCAGGTAGATGCCGATCGCGGCGGCCAGCACCGGGACGCGAAAGCTCGACTTGCGCGCCTTCAACCATTCGTCGAAGGCAATGATCGCGGCGCCAACGCCAACGCCGATCCAGATCATGTTCCACGGCAACTGACCACCGAACATGCCCTTGGCGACCGACGCCATCAGCGTTGCCTGCGGTGCAGACAACGGATTCGGATGCTCGGCAGTGGGCGGGCCGATGCCGTAAGCCTGGGCCAGCAGGTTCAGCACCGGTGCCATGATCAATGCACACGAAAATGCACCGATGCCGAGCATCAGCTGCTGCTTCCACGGCGTTGCGCCGACGATGTAACCCGCTTTCAGATCCTGCAGGTTGTCGCCACCGACTGCCGCCGCGCAACACACCACTGCGCCGATCATGATCGCGGCGACCGCACCGATTGGCGACTCGCGACCCAGCAGCAACATCAGCACCACCGAGGCAAACAGGATCGTTGCAATCGTGATGCCGGATACCGGGTTGTTGGACGAGCCGACCAGGCCAGCCAGATACGCCGACACCGACACGAACAGGAAGCCGGCAATGATCATGATGATGGTCATCAGGATGCCGATCGCCCACGGATGGGAGACCGAGGGATCGGCCGCGACGATCGCGTGGTACAGCAGCGCCAGCGGCAAGACGAAGACCACCAGCGCGATCAGCATCCACTTCATCGGCAGATCTTTATCGGTTTCCGCGATGTTGGCATCGGCACCCTTGCGGGCGGCGGCAATACCGCTGCGCACGCCCGACAGCAGCGAATTGCGCAGCGAGAACAGCGTCCACACGCCACCGATCAGCATCGCGCCAACACCGAGATAGCGGACCTTGGCCGACCAGATCCCGAAGGCGATGTCTTCGGCCGATCCACCGGCAATGCTCGCTGCCAGCGTGGGATCGCTGTTGAGGAAGTAGGCGTGGTACATCGGAATGGCGATCTGCCAGGACAGCAGGCTGCCGCTCAGCACCACGATGCCGATGTTCAGGCCAACGATATAGCCCACGCCCAGCAGCGCCGGCGACAGGTTGGTGCCCATGTAGCCCAGGTACTTGCCGAAGAAGCCCGCACCCGCAGCGGTGTCCGGGATCATCCGCATGCCACTGGCGGCAGCCGACCTTGATGACTGCGCCGAGCGTGGCCGAGAACGCCAGGATCTTCAGCCCCGGACCGGGATTCTCACCGGCCTTGAGCACTTCGGCGGCAGCCTTGCCTTCCGGGAACGGCAACGGCTCTTCGACGATCATCGAACGCCGCAGCGGCACCGAGAACAACACGCCCAGAAGGCCGCCGAGGCCGGCGATCGCCAGCACCCACGAATAGCGGAAGTCCTGCCAGTAGCCAAGAATGATCAGCGCCGGGATGGTGAAGATCACGCCCGCCGCAATCGAAGAACCGGCAGAAGCGCCGGTCTGCGACAATGTTGTTTTCAAGAATGGTGCCGCCGCCCAGCAATCGCAGCACGCCCATCGATACCACCGCCGCCGGGATCGCCGTGGCAATGGTCAAACCGGCGAACAAGCCAAGGTAGGCGTTCGCCGCTGACAGGATCATCGCCAGGATGATCGCAAGAATGACCGCACGGACTGTCAACTGCGGGGTAGCCGTACCAGGATTCGACATCGTCACCCCTCCCAGGGCAATGCAATCGCCACAACCTAAGTGCTGCCGCCGGACAAGTCCAGTGCGCTGGCTATACTCGTCCAACGCCCAGCCGAGCCCGTGTGCATGAATGCGACGATCACCCCCGCACTTCCCGCGAGTGATGACTTCCTCGGCCACCCCAAGGGCGTCTACGTCTGCTTCTTCACCGAAATGTGGGAGCGATTCTCGTTCTACGGGATGAAGGCGCTGCTCTTGTTGTATCTCACCAAGTACCACCTGTTCAGCGACACCGGCGGCTTGAACCTGCTGGGTGCCTACGGTGGCCTGGTGTATTGCCTGCCGGTGCTGGGCGGCCTGCTTGCCGACCGTTGGCTGGGGATGCGCAAGGCGGTGGTGTTCGGGGGCGTGCTGCTGGTGCTGGGGCACTTGGGCATGGCCGTGGAAGGGGAGCAGGCCCGCAAGATCGGAAATACGATCGTGCGCGATGACGCCGCCCTCCTCGCGTTCTACGGCTCACTGGCACTGATCATCATGGGCGTCGGTTTCCTCAAGCCCAACATCTCGGTGATCGTCGGCAAGCTCTACGCCGAGGACGACCCGCGACGGGACTCCGGTTTCTCGCTCTTCTATGCCGGCATCAACTTGGGCGCGATGCTGGCATCACTGGTCTGCGGTGTCCTCGGTGAGACGCTCGGCTGGAAGTACGGTTTCGGCGCGGCCGGCATCGGCATGCTGGCCGGGCTGGCAATGTTCCTGTGGGGACAGAAATACCTCGATGGCGTGGCCGAACCGCCATCGCCAGAACGCTTGCGCGAGCGCGTGGCCGGCGTGCCTCGGGAATGGGCGATCTATCTCGCAAGCCTGCTCGGACTTGTGCCGATCGCAGGACTGATGTGGGCCACCGGCAACGATGTCTTTACCTTGTCTGTCGGGGTCGACCTGACACTGGCGCAACTGTTGATGCTGGCCGTGCTCGTGCTCGTGATGGTCTGGTTCACCCGCTTCGTGCTGCACGACTGCAACCGCCGTGAACGCGGCCAGATGCTGGCGTTGATGGCGCTGATCTTCATCGCCCTGCTGTTCTACACGCTGTACGAACAGACCTACGGCTCCTGGGTGGTGTTCACCGACCGCTTGCTGACCAAGGACTTCTTCCCTTCGCTGGTCATGGCGGATGGTTTGCCATTCGCCTATTTCGTGATCTGCACGCTGTTGATGCCGGCGGCATTCATGCTGAGCATGCGCTTGCAGTCGAGCAGGCCCGGCTCGCGCCTGCCCACCGCCATCTTCCTGGGCGCGGCCATGGTGACGCTGCTGATGGTGGTCGGCATGGTGGTCCTGCAGCCGCAGACGGCAGGTTCGCTCACCTTCATTTCGGGGGTCTTCATCCTGTCGTTCGCACCGCTGTTTTCGTGGCTGTGGGGTTGGCTGGAGACACGTGGCCGCAATCCCGGCAAGCCGCTGAAGAGCGTGCTGGGCCTGCTGTTCGGCGCGCTGTCGTTCCTGCCGCTGTACTTCGCTGCGCAAGCGGCAGGGGACTCCGGCACGCTTGCCAGTGTGTGGTGGCTGGTGCTGGCGTACGCCGTACTGCAAGTAGGTGAGATCTGCCTCTATCCCGTCGGTCTGTCCGCAGTCACGCAACTGTCGGTGCCGCGTGTCGCCAGCCTGATGATGGGCACCTGGTTCCTCGCCACGGCGTTTTCGGAATTGCTCGCGGCCAAACTGGGAACACTGGCTTCGATCAATGATCCCGGCGCGATCGCCGAACACACGCTGGCATGGTCGGAGGCCGCGACGACCTATGGCGACTATTTCTGGAGCCTGGCCTTGGGTGGCTTGGCCTGCGCCGCGCTGGCCGCGATCGCCTTGCCCTTGCTCAATCGCGGTATGCACGGCGTCAAGTGACGCTGCGTGCAGGGCATTCCCGATCAGCAGCGGCTTATCCAGCCGCTGCTACACTCGGGCGCCCCTCCGGATCGAGACCCGCTGCATGCCGACGCCGCGCCCGCTTGCCATCGCCCTGATCCTTGCGCTTGCCTCCGGGCTTGCCGCGCCTGACAGCCTTGCCGCGAAGAAGAAGCCGGCCGCCAGGAAGGCGCCTGCAGCGGCGCTTGCTTGCGCGGACTTCCATGCCGAGGCAAACGCTGCCTGGCTGAAGACCAACGCGATGCCCGCCAGTGGCGCGATTTCCTCGCTCGGCCAGCTGACCGCATTGGCCCTGCAACAGCAACGCGACCTGCTGGACACGGCGATGGCATCGCCACAGGGCAATGTGCAGAAACTGCTTGGCGATTTCTGGGCCAGTGGCCTGGACGAAGCAGCGGTCGAACGCGATGGTGCCAATCCGATCGCCCCGCTCCTGCAACGCATCGATAGCATCAAGAAGGCCCGCGACGTGGCCCCCTCGATCGCGGCATTGCATCAGGTCGGGATTCCCGTGCTCTTCAATTTCAGTGCGGACATCGACCTGCGCGACCTCGAACGTCACGTCGGCTATTTCTCGCAGGGCGGGGTCGGCCTGCCCGACCCCGCCTACTACACCCGCAGCGATGCCGACGCACGTGCATTGCTGTCGCGATACGTCGACTACGTGCAGAAAATCCTGGTGCTGACCGGCGTGCCGCAGAAGGACGCCGGCGCCGAAGCCGCGTCGGTGATCGAGCTTGAAACCCGGATCGCGACTGTATCCAAACCATTGGTCGACCTGCGCGATCCACGCGGCAATTTCTCGCCCGTGGTGACGTCAGGCCTGGGCAAGCAGTACCGCAACCTGCAGCTCGACGCGTTCCTCAAGGCACAAGGTGTCACCGACGACACCGTTTCGCTGGCCAATCCCGAATTGTTCGCACAGCTCGATCGGTTTGTCGGCGGCCTCAAACCACAGCAGTGGAAGACCTACCTGCGCTGGCGCGTCGGCGATGCAATGGCACCCTACCTGGCCAAACCCTGGCGCGATGCCTCGTTCGCCTTCCGTGGCCAGGTCCTGCGCGGTGAAACGCAGCCAGCGCCACGCTGGCAGCAGACCCTGGACGCCATCAACCTCGCCGCCGGGCCGATGCTGGGCCGCGAATACACGGCGCGTTACCTGCCGGCTGCCACCAGAAAACAGGCCGACGACATCGCCAGCCAGGTTCGTGATGCCCTGGTGCACGGCATTGACGCCAGCACCTGGCTGGGTGCTGCCGCCAAGGCTGAGGCCCAAGGCAAGCTGGCCAAGCTTCGCATCGAAATCGGCGCACCGCGGCGGGATCTGGACTTCACCGTGCAGCCGATGGGCCGTGGCAGTTTCGGCGGCAACATGCTGATCGCCTCGACCTGGCGGCATCGTCAGGAAATGAAACGGATCGGCCGCGGCAATGCCGACCGTCGCTGGGACGTGCTGCCGCAGCAGCCGGCGCTGGCCTACGACCTCGGACAGAACCGGTTGATCGTCACTGCAGCGATGCTGCAGGCGCCAGCACTCGACACCAGCATGCCACTGGCAGCGCAGTACGGCGCATATGGCGCGCTGGTCGGCCACGAGCTCAGCCATGCGATCGATGCGCGCGGACGGTTCGTCGATGCGAGCGGTGCAATCCGCGACTGGTGGGGTGCCGCCGAGGCCTCCGCCTGGGATGCGATCGCGCAGCGCGTGGCCAACCTGTACGACGGCTTCGCCTACCCGCAATTGTCCGGGGTCAAGGTCAATGGCCAACTGACCCGCGATGAAAATGTGGCCGACCTGGCAGGACTGGAAGTGGCACACGCGGCAATGCAGGCCGCGCTACCCGCTGGTGGCGTGGAGGCGGACAAAGCCTTCTATCGCGGCTGGGCCCAGGTCTGGGCGCAGCATGTCACCAAGGAAGAAGCCCAACGGCGCACCCTGCAGGATGTGCGCGCACCGGGGCAATGGCGCACGAATGGCCCGATCATGCAGCAGGCGGCCTTCGGCACCGCTTACGGATGCAAGGCGGGAACACCGATGCAACGGAAGCTGGAAGATCGGATCAGGATTTTCCTCTGATCCGCTTGAAAATGCAGTGTTCAGCAACCGCATGACGGAAATGTTCTCTGACCCCTTTCCCGCTAGCGCACGATGCGCGGGCGCGGTGGCGGCCGCTTCCCGAACGGCGACTGCCCCCGCCATTTGCGGATCAGCAGCCAGCCGAACAACATCCCGCCCAGATGCGCGAAGTGGGCCACGCCCGGCTGCAGGCCGGTGATGCCGAGCCCGAGCTCGAACAACCCATAGACGATCACCAAGGTGCGCGCCTTCATCGGGATGGGCGGAATCAACAGCATCACCCGCTGGTTCGGGAACAGCATGCCGTACGCCAGCAACAGACCGAATACACCGCCAGAAGCGCCGATGGTGGGATACGGCGGTGAACCGTGCGACACCGCCCACGACCCGACACCCAGCTGACACAGGCCGGCACCCACCACGCAGACCAGGAAATACGTGAGGTAGCGGCGTTCGCCCCAGGTGTGCTCCAGCGGCGCCCCGAACATCACCAGCGCAAGCATGTTGAACGCGAGATGCATGAAGCTGCCATGCAGAAACCCGTAGCTGAGCAACTGCCAGGGCAGGAACGACGGTGCGATGCCGGTTGGGCTGTAAACGTCGCTGCCAAGCGGCCACAGCATCAGCTCGATCAGGCGAACATCACCCAGCAGCCATTGCAGGCCAAAGCCGATGAGATTGGCGATCAACAGGAGTTTGGTGATGCGAGGCAGGTTGGACAACATCCGCGGGCGATGATCCAGTTACGTTGCACTGCATCATACGCAGTGCGCAGGGCGTCGGCATCAACCCGGCCGCCAGATCTCGGCATCCAGCGCGTCCTCGGCACGCGGCATCCTCACCCGGCCATTGCGTACGTCCACACCCTCCTCACGCAGACGCAGGGTCTGCTCAAGGTAGCCCTCGGAACCGGGCGGAAACGCGATGCGCCCATCCGAACGCACGATGCGATGCCACGGCAAGCCAGTGCCACTATGCACAGCCAGCAGGTGCGCCACCATTCGCGCCCGTCCAGGCAGGCCGGCACGGCGTGCGATCACGCCGTAACCCGCCACCTGGCCGCACGGCACGGCACGGATCGCGGCGAAGATTCGGTCGGCGGCGGACAGCTCGGCTTCGGGCTGGTTCGGCATCCGGGTTAGCATAGCCGCAACGCACATTCCCCCGGCACCCGAGTCCATGCAGAATTTCGAACAGATCCGCAGCCATCTGGTCTCCGCCGGCTACAAGCTGACGTTGCAGGAACCCTTCGTGGTGTGCGTGGAATTGTCGCTGGCCCAGGGCAAGCGCCACCAGGCGATCTTCCTGTCGGAGACTGCAGGACGACGACGGCAACGGGTACCTGCGCGTCAGCACTGCACTGGCGCCCACGACCGGCATCGACGCGCGCCGTGCACTGGCCTTCAACTGGGCCAGTCGGGTCGGCTATCTGGCGATCGGCGAACTGGACGGCGTGCCGTACCTGCAACTATGCGAGAACCGCCCCTACCACTGCCTGCACGCGGCCGACATCGACCGCCTGGTGCTGGAAATCGGCGGCACTGGCGACGAGATGGAACTGCGGATGTCGGCAGGCGGCGATCTGCTGTAACCAGGAGGGGCGTCAGCCGGCGCTAGGACCAGCCCGCAGCCTCGACAAGCCGGAACAAGCCATAGGCGATGCCGCCCGCGGCCGGAATCGTCAGGATCCAGGCCCACACGATGCGTTCGATCACGCCGATCTTGAGCGCGCGCGGATTCTTCGCGAATCCCACGCCCATGATCGCGGTGGAGATGCTGTGGGTGGTCGAGACCGGCATGCCGAAATGTGCAGCCGTGACCAGGATCGTGGCAGACGCGGTTTCCGCAGCGAAGCCATCGATCGTCTGCAGCTTCACCATCTTGTGGCCCAGCGTCTTGATGATGCGCCAGCCTCCGGAGGCGGTACCCGCGGCCATGACCAATGCGCAGGTCGCGATCACCCAGCTGTCGATGCCATCCTTGCCGCCATCGGGATGCAGGAAACCGAGCCACGCCGGCAGGTCGTTCAACGCACCTGACGACTGCGCGCCGAACACCGCCAACGCAATGATGCCCATGGTCTTCTGCGCATCCTGACGCCCATGCGCGAAGCCCATGTAGGCCGCGGACACGATCTGCGCCTTGCCGAAGAATGCGTTGACCCAGCGTGGCCGCGCCATTCGTGCAAGCGGACCACCCACGCGCATCATCGACGCGATCACCAGGTACAGCAGGCTGATGATCAGCACCCCCAGGGTGAAGCCGGCGATCGGTGACGTGATCATCGGCAGCACGACCTTCCACAGCAGGCCCTTGTTGGTGGCCCAATCGCCACCGCCGGCCTGGGACCAGATCAGGGCATCCCAGTTGTCGTGTGCCGCAGCGAGCGCCGCGCCGCAAAGCGCGCCGATCAACGCATGCGATGACGAAGACGGCAGGCCACGCCACCACGTGATCAGGTTCCAGATGATCGCCCCGGACAGCGCGGCGATCAGCACCTGGGAGGTGACGTTGACGACCTGCGTGTCCACCAGGCCGGAGGCGATGGTCTTGGCCACTGCCGTGCCCATGAACGCGCCAATCAGATTCGTGGTCGCGGCCAGGATGATCGCCTGTCCCGGCGTCAGCACCTTGGTCGCGACCACGGTGGCGATTGAATTGGCCGTGTCGTGGAAGCCGTTGATGAATTCGAAGACAAGTGCGGTGAAGATCACCAACAGCAGTAGGGTCAGCATGGCCCTGGCCCTAGGAGTTCTTGAGCACGATCTGATAGGCGACCACGCCGGCCTCGCGGCAGCGGTCGATGGCCTTCTCGAGTATCTCGAAGAACTCCTTGAGCAGGAACATCTGCAGGCTGTCGAGCTTGCCCGAGTAGATCTCCCGGTACAGCTCCAGCATCAGGCGGTCGGCCTCGTTCTCGATCGAGCGCAGCTTCTCGTTGAGCGCCGTCATGCGATCCAGGTTCATCTGCTTCAGCTCGTGGACCATCTCCACCACCACGCCCGCGGCCTGTTCCAGCATCGCTGCGCGCGGCGCGAAGTCGATGTGCTCCAGGTGCTGGGTGGCCAGCGCATAGCGGTCGGCGAACTTCTCGACCTGCTTGGGGATCTTGTACAGCGCCGACCCCAGGGACTCGATGTCCTCGCGCTCGATCGGGGTGATGAAGCTGTCCACCAGCGCCTGGCTGATCTTGTCCGAGGCGGTGCGTTCGCGCAGCGCGTGCCAGCTTGAAGGCATCCAGCGCCGGCTGGCGGTCGGCTTCCTTCATCATCGCGTGAAGCGCCTTGGCGCTGTCGTAGGCGGCGGCGGCGGCATCGTCCAGCAAGAGATAGAACTGCTTGCCGGAACCGAAGATGGTCTGCAACGAAAACATCGGGGACGTCCGGTCATGGGGCGACGGTACGGAATTATGACCGCTCGATGACTTGAATGCTCGGCTGCATCGCAGGCTGGCTGGTATGATGCCGGCGCGCCGCGGCGCATCCCATGGACGAATCCCCACGCCTGCCACGCTCTGCCCTACCTGCCGGCCCACGCGCCGCAACGTCGACGGGCACCCGCACGCGCCGTGGCCCATGCACCTGCGGACGGCACGATGCTTGAGTTCTCGATCGTCTTGCTGCTGATCGCACTCAATGGCTTCTTCGCACTGTCGGAGATGGCCCTGATGACCTCGCGCAAGCTGCGCCTCAAGCAGATGGCGGAGGATCCCGAGTCGCCCGCGGCGCGGCGCCCGCAAGGCACTGGCGCTGGCCGACGCATCCCGACAACCTGCTGTCCACCGTGCAGATCGGCATCACCCTGATCGGCATCCTCATCGGCGTGTTCGGTGGCGACGCCATCGGCATCAAGATCGCCGAATGGCTGCGCGACGTCTGGCCAGGGGCGCAGCAATACGCGCGCCCGATCGGGATCGGCACGGCGGTCGGGCTGATCACCGCAAGTTCGGTGATCTTCGGGGAACTGATCCCGAAACGGCTGGCGCTCACCAATCCCGAGGCGATCGCGTGTGTCGTTGCCGGGCCGCTGCACGCGCTGGCGACGGTGGCCAAGCCGGTGGTCTTCGTGCTGGGCGCAATCAACCGCGCCGTGCTGCGGCTGCTTGGCATCCGTGACGACGCGCGCAGTGCGATCACCGAAGAAGAAATCCAGATGCTGGTGAGCGAAGGCCACGAGCAAGGCGTGATCGACATCGACGAGCGCAACATGATGAACCGGGTCATGCGCCTGGGCGATCAGACCGCCGCCGGGCTGATGACCCCGCGCACCCGCATCACCTGGCTGAATGCCGCCGCCAGCTTCGACGACAACCTGGCCAACATGCGCAAGACGCCGTTCTCGCGCTATCCGGTCTACCGGGGCGGCGACAGCGAAGTGCTTGGCGTACTGGAGGTCAAGAACCTGCTGGACCAACTCGAGCTGCGCGAGCCCGACCTGTTCCGCAAGCTGCGCGAGCCGCTGTTCGTGTCGGAGTCCACCCACGCGCTCAAGCTGCTGGAGATCCTGCGCGAAGAGCAGCAATCGCTGGCACTGGTGGTCGACGAATACGGCGACATCGAAGGTCTGGTCACCATCAGTGACGTGATGGGCTCGGTGCTTGGCCGGCTGCTGGCGGGCGAAGGCGCCGATTCGGATCCACTGGTGTTCACCCGCGAGGATGGCTCGTTGCTGGTCGACGGCGGCTTGCGCATCGACGAACTGCGCGAACTGACCGGCGAACGCCTCGCCGACGCCGAGGAACACGACTACTACACCGCCGCGGGCATGGTGATCGCCCATTTCGGGCGCATCCCGCACGTCGGCGAGTACTTCGCACTTGGCGATTGGCGGATCGAAGTGGTGGATCTGGACGGGCCACGGGTCGACAAGCTGCTGCTGCAGCGCATGTCCCAGCCGATGCCCGCCGATGGCACCGCCTGAGCCGGCACCCAGGCGCGAGCGGTCGCGCTTCCGGTTGAGGCGCGAGGCCGGCACGCGTGCCCTGCTGGACGCGCTGCTGGACGGCGACGACCAGCAGACCCTGGATTTCAATGCCCTGATGCGCGGCCTCGGCCGACGGGCATTCGGCATGCTGCTGCTGCTGGCCACCCTGCCCGCGTTCATCCCGATCCCGATCGGCGGTATCGTGAGTGGGCCACTGGTGGTCCTGCTTGCCGCACAACTCTTGATCGGCCTGCGCAGGCCGTGGCTGCCCGGCTTCATCGCCCGACGCGGGCCGACGCGGCAAACGCTGGCGCGCTTCGAACGCATCGTCGCGCCGTGGCTGCTGCGGCTGGAACGCCTCGTGCGTCCGCGGTTTGGCGGCATGCTCGACCATCGACTGGCCAGCACGGTTACCGGTCTGTTGTTGCTGCTGCTAGGGGTGTTGCTGTCGCTGCCGATCCCGTTCACCAACTACCTGCTCGGCGGACTGATCCTGCTGTTCGCGCTCGCGTTGCTGGAACGCGATGGGGCGCTGATGCTGGTGGCCTGGGGTGCCGGCATGACCGCGCTGGGCACTACTGGTGCGCTGTCCGGTGGCCTGGTCGCGGCCATGCAGCCGCTCATCGACAGGTTTTTCTGACAGCTGCCGATTCGGCGAAAGCGGGAACGGTGTCCAGACAGCAGATTCAGTCGAGCAACGTCACGAACTCGGCTGCCGTGCATGGATGGCCCAGCCAGAACCCCTGCACCAGGTCACAGTCACGCTCACGCAGCAGGTCGTACTGCCCCTGCTTTTCCACGCCTTCCGCGACCACGGTAATCCCCATCGAATGGGCCATCGCGATAATCGCCGAAGTCAACGCCAGGTCATCCGGATCACGCAGCAGGTCCGTGATGAAACTGCGGTCGATCTTCAGGCCATCGACCTGCACCCGGCGCAGGTGGCTCAGGCTTGAGTAGCCGGTACCGAAGTCATCCAACCACACCCGCACGCCGGTCTGGCGCAAGCGCGCCAGTAGAGCACTTGCATTGATCTCGTCGCTGATCACCGCGGTTTCGGTCAATTCCACGTGCAATCGCGCCGGCGGCAGCGATGTCTCGTCCAGCGCCGACGTGATTTGCTCGACAAGTGCACCGCTGCGCAGCTGGCGCGGCGACACGTTGACCGATACGAACGGCGGTTCGCCGGCCCCGGCTGCGGGGCGCCAGCGGGTCGCCTCACGACACGCCGCACGCATGACCTCGGGGCCAATCGACTCGATCAGGCCGCTCTGTTCGGCCACGTCGATGAACACCGCCGGCGCGATTGCCCCGTCTTCCGGATGGTTCCAGCGAAGCAACGCCTCGGCGCCAACCAGCACGCGGTCGCAGGTGCGGTAGATCGGCTGGTAGGCAACGCTCAGCTCGCCACGCGCCCAGGCTCCGCGCAGGTCATGCTCCATCCGCATCCGCCGCTCCACTGCCTGGTCCATGGTCCGGCTGTAGAAACGATGGCAGTTCTTTCCAGCCATCTTGGCCTGGTACATGGCGATATCGCCGTTCTTCATCAACACCGACGCAGATTCGGCATCATCCGGGAACAGCGCGACGCCGATCGACGAACCGAGGAAAACCTGGCGGCCATGCAACAGCAATGGTTGGCCGAGCTCGCGCACCAGCGTGTCGGCCAGCTGGTTGGCGAGCGTGCGCACGTCGCCGTCCGGCTCGCTGTCGCTGGCCTGCAACAGGGTCACGAACTCGTCTCCGCCGAAGCGCGCGACCATCGCATCCACGCCGGGTATCGCCTTGACCACCCGATCGATGCGCCCCGCGACCTGCAGCAGCACTTCGTCACCCGCCTCATGGCCCAGAGTGTCGTTGATTCGCTTGAAGTCATCGATGTCGGCGAACAGCAGTGCCATTTGCCGGCCGGCGCCCTGGAGAGCCCGCAATCGCGTATCGAGCGCCTCGCGGAACGCCAGCCGGTTGGACAATCCGGTCAGCGCATCGCTGTAGGCAACCCGGCGGATGTCGCGATCATGGCGCGCCACGCTTTCGCGCATGCGGCCGAAGGTCCGGATCAGGTCCCCCATCTCATCGTCGCGATTGCTGCCCGGTACCGGCAGGGAGAAATTTCCGGCTTCGATTTCGCGTGCGGCCTCGCCCAGCATCCGGATCGGCTGCACCAGGATGCGTTGCACCAGCGCGACCGCTGCAAGCCCGATCACCCCAAGCGCGGCGCACACAAGGACGAGCCACGCCAGGTTGCGGCGGCCGACGTTGTCGATGCGATGGCGCAGGCTATCCATCGACTGTTGTTCCGCGCGGGCCACGCCCGCAAGCGAATAGCCGATGCGAACGCCACCCAAACGCTGGTCGCCGATCATGATCGGGCTCGACACATCCAGCACCTGCCCGGCCGTTCGCGTGTGCGGGCCCCTGGCGGCCACCACTTCGGTCGCCATCGGGTCACCCATCGGTTGGCCATAGGCGGCGATGTCGCCGGAACCGTCATGCAGGATGCGGCCGTCGATGTCGTAGACAAGCACGTAGTCGACATCGGTTGCGTGCAGCGCGGCGCGTGCCTGGGCACCGATGGCATCCAGGTCGAAGTAGTACAGCGGGTTGGCCAGGGCATCCGCCAACTGCTGGACTTCCTCTTCGCCATCTGTCCGGACCTGTTCGTAGATGAGCTCGTGCATTGCTGTGCGGGTAACTTCGCTGACGTCGTGCTGGGTCGCCTGCTCGCGATTCCACAGCTGCAGCATCACCAGTACGAGCCCCACCAGCAGGATCACGATCGCGACGAGGAATCGTGCCTGCAGCCCGACCCGGGGCCTCTTCACTCGACCTCCCTGCGCACCCGGGCCACCCCGACCGCGAGATCATCCAGCGCCTTGCGATCCGCGTCACTGACCGGCAGGAACCGCGACGTGCCCAGAAACAGTCGCATTGCCTCGCCGGCGTCCGGATCACTTGAAGCCTCCACCAACACCTCGCGCAAGCGGGCTTCCACCTTCGGATCCATCCCGGCGCGGGTGAGCACCAGCGCACGCGGCACGTCCTGGCTCTCGGCGATGATCCGGAAATCCGCCGCAAATGCCGGTGGCAGTCGTTGCGGACTGATCCAGTCCAGGTTGCTGAGCACGCCGGCATCGACCAGGCGCTTGTGCACCCAGGTGGTGATGTTGAGCTCGGTGCGTGCGAACAGGTAACCCACCGAGTCCGCTGGCGGCCGATCCATCGGCGATAGCAGCAGGTCAATGCGCCGGCCGGACTCCAGCAGCATGCTTGCAGGCAGATAGTAGGCGCTCGTCGAATATGGGCTCTGGAAGGCCACGCTGCGCCCTGCGAGATCCTTGAGCGTCCGGATCGGACTGTCCCTGCGCACGAAGAAGACGGTGTGATAGCGGCTTGCGCCATCACGCTCGGTGACCAGAATCGAGCGTGCATCGGCGCGCTGCTCCAGCAACACGGCATTGCCGGAGGTCTCGGTCACCCAGTCCACCCGACCGCGGCGCATGTAGCTGGCCATCTGCTGGAAATCACGGGCCATCAGGATCCGGCCGCTGCGGATGCCGACGCTGGCCATGCGCGGCACTACGTATTCAAGCAGGGGCTTGAGTTGCTCGTAATGTGATTTTGGATCGTCGCTGATCCGGCCCAGCACCAGCACGCTGGCGTCATCCTCAGGCGGTGGCGCCACGCCTGCCTGGGCCTGTTGCGCGTGAACCGGAAGCAGTACGGCCAGCGCCACCAGCAACCCGCAGAGGGGCGACACGAGCATTGATGACCGGATGCGGAGCGACTGGAACAAGATGAGAGGTTGCTTCGGAAGCCTGCGCGGAGCCTAACTGATTTCTGGAAGGGCTTGGGCAATACCTAGCCGTTCTGACTCGCCTCCGTAGCCAGCCGTGCCATCCGTTGGGTATCCGCCAGCACGCCGCGCAGCAGGCGGATGTCGGCATGGTCCAGGTTTGCCCGCAAATACAGCCGGCGAAGCTTGCGCATCGCCGACTCCGGCGCACGCCCCTTGTGGAAATCGATCTGTTCAAGCGCTTCAGCCAACTGGCCGAAAAGCCCCTCCAGCTCGGCATGGGTCGCCGCCTGCGAACCTGGCGGCGCGGTGC
The DNA here is from genome assembly GCA_963714905.1 of uncultured Gammaproteobacteria bacterium. Classification (GTDB taxonomy): domain Bacteria; phylum Pseudomonadota; class Gammaproteobacteria; order Xanthomonadales; family Xanthomonadaceae; genus Thermomonas. Next base: position 266,335 of record CAVQPZ010000006.1, on the reverse strand, counting down.
GCATGGACTCCGGCCGGGCCACCGCTTCGCCCAACAGTGCGCAGCGCAACTCGTAGCTCACGACCTGCACTGCAGCAGCCAGGTTCAGGGAACTGAACGCGGGATCGGAAGGAATATGCACGGCGGCGTGGCAGAGCTGCAGCTCATCGTTTTCCAGGCCAGTGCGTTCGCGCCCGAACACGATGGCAACCGGGCCACTGGACGTCGCCAGCACCGCCCGCTGCGCAGCATCGCGCGGATGCAATTCCTCCAACTGCACACGTCGACTGCGCGCGGTACAGCCGAGTACCCAGCGGCAATCAGCCACGGCCTCGTGCAGGGTCGCATGCACCGGCGCCGCCCCGATCAAGTCGTCGGCGCCAGCCGCCATCGCGTGGGTATCGCCATCGGGCACCTTGACCGGCGCGACCAGCACCAACTTCGACAAGCCCATGGTCTTCATTGCTCGCGCCGCGGCGCCGATATTGCCCGGATGCTGGGTGCCGACCAGGACGATGCGCAGGTTTTCGGCCGCCGCCGGGGCCGTGCTTTCGGGTTCACTCATGCGGCAATGGTAAACTCCGCGGCCCGGCCCTGGCGCCGGCGTTGCTCTTTCCCGCCGCAGCTTTTCGCCGCAAGTCCCTTCCACCTCTTTCACCGAGGCGCTGTCACGCCATGCAGAAACCCGTCGTCAATGTCATGGTCAAGGCAGCGCGCGCGGCCGGCAACGTGCTCCTGCGCAGCATGCACAAGCTGGACGCGATCAACGTGATCGAGAAGGATCGCCTGGATTTCGCCAGCGACGTGGACGAAGCGGCCGAGAAGACCATCGTCAAGGAACTGCGCCGCGCCTATCCCGACTACGCCATCCTCGGCGAGGAAGGCGGTGCGCAGGGCAGCAGCCGTTCGGTTTTCGTGATCGATCCGCTGGACGGCACCAGCAACTACCTGCGCGGCTTCCCGCACTGGTGCGTGTCGATCGCCCTGGTCGAGGGCGGCGAGGCCCAGCACGGCGTGATCTTCGATCCGCTGCGCAACGAACTGTTCACTGCCAGCCGCGGCAGCGGCGCGGTGCTCAACGATCGCCGCATCCGCGTGTCCGAACGCAAGGACCTGGCGGGCGCGATGCTGGGCACGGGCTTCGCGCCACGCGAGCGCGAACGCACGCCGGCGCAGCTGGAATGCATCCGTGAACTGCTGCGCGACGCCGAAGACATCCGCCGCACCGGCTCGGCCGCGCTCGACCTGGCCTACGTGGCCTGCGGCCGCATCGATGCCTATTTCGAGGCCGGGGTGAAGCCCTGGGACATCGCCGCCGGCCTGCTGCTGGTGCGCGAAGCAGGTGGGCGGGTCTGCGACTTCCGCGGCTAGCGGTACTGGCCCGCTGGATACCCGCGGGATCGCGACGCGACCGTTGATCGCTGGCAACCTGAAGATCACCGATGTGCTGCAGAAGGTCATCGTGCAGTCCGGCTACGCCGCCGCGTTCAAGTAGAGCGCCCGTCCGGGCGCGATCCGGGCGATTCCGTCGGAACCAGTATCCGGCAACGATCCAACCACCTCATACGAAAAGGCCGCGCATTGCGCGGCCTTTTCGTTCCGTGTCTCCGTGGCGCGTTGCTCACGGACGGCGTGCCGAGCGCCGCTTCATCCTTCGCCTTCGGCATCAGGTCCTGCTTGCTGACGTTCAGCCACAGCAGCAGCGGGCAGGCGATGAAGATCGACGACAAGGTGCCGATCGCGATGCCGATCATCTGCGACTCGGCCATGCCGCGCAGCGAGCCACCGCCGTACAGGTACAGCGCCAGCACGGTCAGCATCGCCACGAACGACGTGATGATGGTGCGCGACAGGGTCTGGTTGACCGACTTGTTGAGCAGCTCGCGCGGCGGGATGCGCAGCGTCTTGAAGTTCTCGCGCACGCGATCGAACACCACGATGGTGTCGTTGATCGAGTAGCCCATCACCGACAGGATGCCGGCGAGCACGGTCAGGTCGAACTCGTGTCCACTGAGCGCGAACCAGCCGGCGCAGATCACCACGTCGTGCAGGGTGGCAATGATTGCGGCGACCGCGAACTTCCATTCGAAGCGGGCCGAGATGTAGATCAGGAAACCAAGCAGCACGAACAGCAACGCGTAGAAACCATTCCAGGCCAGCTCCTCGCCTACCTGCGCGCTGATCACCGAGCTGCTGAGCTTCTCCGCGGAATTGCCTGCCAGTGAAGCCGCCTTGGCCACCGCATCGCCAACGCTGCTGGCCAGGTCGGAACCTGGAGCCTCCTGGTTGCCATCCTTCTCGTCTTCCGCCTGCAGGCGCACCAGCAGGTCCTTGCCGCTGCCGAACGCCTGCACCTGGGCACCACCGAAGCCGGAGGCATCCAGCTTGTTGCGCACGTCATCGACGTCAGGCGCCTTGTCGTAGCGAAGCTCCACGCCGACGCCACCGGTGAAGTCGAGGGCGAAGTTGAAGCCCTTGGTCGCCATGCCGCCGACTGCCACGACCAACAACAGCGCGGCGGCGGTCAGCGAGATCCAGCGCAGGCGCATGAAGTCGATGTTGCTGTCATACGGGAATAAATTCAGAGGTTTCATGGATGGTCTGCCCGCTTAAATCGCGATCGACTTCAGCTTGCGCTTGCCGCCGTAGATCAGGGCGGCAATGCCGCGCGACGCGGAGACCGCGGTGTACATCGAGGTCACGATGCCGAGGATCAGCGCCACCGCAAAGCCCTTGAGCGGACCGGTACCGAATGCGAACAGGGCGACGCCCGCCAGCATCGCGGTGAGGTTGGCATCGACAATCGTGCCGGAGGCTTTTTCATAGCCCTTCCACGATCGCCGATTGCGGCGGCATCCCATCGCGCAACTCTTCGCGTATGCGCTCATTGATCAGCACGTTGGCATCCACCGACATGCCCACCGTCAGCGCGATACCGGCCAGGCCAGGCAAGGTCAAGGTGAAGCCCAGCAGCGACATCAACGCGATCACCGCCAACAGGTTGATCAGCAGCGCCAGGCAAGTGATGAGACCGAACATCCGGTAGTAAATCAGGAAGAACACCAGTGCGAAGATGAAGGAATAAGCGACCGCGGTCATGCCGCGCTCGATGTTTTCCTTGCCCAGGCTCGGGCCCACGGTGCGCTCGTCGACGAAATCCATCGGTGCCGCCAACGCGCCCGCGCGCAGCAGCAGGGACAGGTCGGCGGCTTCCTTCATGCTCTCCAGGCCCGTGGTCTGGAACTCGCGGCCCAGGCTGCTCTGGATGGTCGCGACCGAGATCACCTGCTCGCTGATGCGCGTACTGAGGACTTCCTTGCCGTCGACCAGCCTCACTTCCGGGATGCGCTCGATGTAGACCACCGCCATCGACTTGCCCACGTGCGCGCTGGAGTAATCCAGCATCCGCTGGCCGCCGACGCTGGTCAGGCGCACCCGCACCGCCGGCGTGCCGGACTGCGAATCGAAGAACGACGATGCGCTCTGCAACTGCTCGCCCGATGCGATCACGCGCTTGTTGAGCAGCACCGGCATAGGCTTGCCGTCGGCGCCCATTTCCTTGCGCGAATAGACTCGCGCTTCGGGTGGCACCAGGCCGCTGTCACGCGCCTCGTAGGCATTGCCCTCGACCACGCCGCGGTATTCCAGCGTGGCGGTCGCGCCCAGGATGCGCTTGGCCTGCGCGGTGTCCTGCACGCCCGGCAGCTGCACCATCACCCGGTCGGCGCCCTGGCGCTGGATGATCGGTTCGGCGACGCCCAGTTCGTTGATGCGGTTGTTGATGGTGCCGATGTTCTGCTGCACCGCTTCGGTCAGCATCTTGTCCAGTTCGGCCTGGGGGATGCGCACCGAAATCTGCTGGTCCTCGACGTCGATCGAGTACGTCGGCATGTCGCGCACGATGAGCTGTTGCGCCTTGGAGGCGTCCTGGCCGGCAGCGAGCTTGGTGATCACCATGCCGTTGGCGTCCGGCTCGACGGAAGTGAAACGGATGCGGTTGTCGCGCAGCAACACGCGAATGTCTTCGGCGGCTCGCCTCGAAACGCTTCTGCAACGCTGCCTGCCTGTCCACCTGCATCAGGAAGTGCACGCCACCGCGCAAGTCCAGGCCCAGGAACATCGGCTTGGCACCGATCGCGCGCAGCCATGCCGGAACCGTCGAAGCCTCGTTCAACGCGACCACATAGCTGCTGCCAAGCTCGTCGCGGATGACGCTGGACGCCTTGATCTGCACATCGGACGTGCCGACACGAACCAGCAGGTTGCCATTGCTGTCGATCGCGCTGGACTCGAACGGCACCGACGCCTTCTTGAGCGTGGCCTCCACGTTCTTCTGCAAGGCATCGTCGATCTTGGCGCCGCGGTTCGCGGTGACCTGCACGGCCGGATCCTGCGGAAACACGTTCGGCAGCGAATACAGCAGGCTGAACGCGAATACGACCAGGATGATGGCGTATTTGAAACGGGAGTATTCGAGCATCACGGAACCCCGCGCACGACCCTTGCGGCGTGCGCCTTATCGAGCAGGAATCGGATGAGATCAGGCCGCCTTCAACGTGCCGCGCGGCAGCACGCTGGTGATCGAGCCCTTCTGCACGCGCAGCTGCACGCCGGCAGCCACTTCGACCGTGATGAAGTTCTCGCCGATGTTGATCACGTGGCCGGCGATGCCGCCACTGGTGATCACTTCGTCGCCCTTGCTCAGCTTTTCCAGCATGGCGCGGTGTTCTTTCTGGCGCTTCATCTGCGGGCGGATCATGAGGAAATACATGATGGCGACCAGGATGATCGGGAACAGCAAGGTGGACATCATGCTCGGTGCGCCAGCGGCGGCAGCGGCCTGGGCGTGAGCCGGGGCAATCAGGAAATCTAGCGGGTTCATCAGGAATCCGAAGTCAGGAAGGGCGAAAACAGCCGGAGATTATGCCACGCCTTGCCCCCCCCCTGCTCGCAGGGGGACGACGGGAGGGATGCCACAGGCTGCAGGCCGTTGCCCCTCCCATCCCCGCCTTCGCCAGCGAAAGGAGGGAGCTAACCTGGCGCAACGCGTAAAAAGACCGGCGGAACGCGGCAAAGGTTCCCGCTTCGATCGCCTCGCGCATCTGCGCCATCAATCGCTGGTAATAGCGCAGGTTGTGCAGGGTGCCCAGCATCGGCGCCAGCATTTCATTGCAGCGGTCCAGGTGGCGCAGGTAGGCGCGGCTGAAGCCACCCGCGCAGGCCACGCAATCGCAGCCTTCCTCGATCGGCCGCAGGTCGCGTTCGTACCTGGCATTGCGCACGCGCACGGTGCCGAGTACTGGTGAAGTAGTGGCCGTTGCGGGCATTGCGGGTCGGCATCACGCAATCGAACATGTCGACCCCGCGCGCGACCGCCTCCACCAGGTCTTCCGGCCGCCCTACTCCCATCAGGTAGCGCGGATGGTCGTCCGGCAGCTGCGGGCAGGTGTGCTCGAGCATCGCGTTGCGCTCGGCCTCGGTCTCGCCGACCGCCAGCCCGCCGATCGCATAGCCGTCGAAGCCGATCTGCTGCAGGCCCTGCAGCGAGCGCGTGCGCAGGTCGTGGTGCACGCCGCCCTGGACGATGCCGAACAACGCGGCATCGTTGCCCTCATGCGCCCGTTTGGAGCGCTCGGCCCAGCGCAGCGACAGTTCCATCGAGCGCTCCACGACCCGTGCGCGTCGACCGGCACGCCATCGATGTTCACCGGCGGGCACTCGTCGAAGATCATCACGATGTCGCTGCCCAGCACCTTCTGGATGTGCATGGATTCCTCGGGACCGAGGAACACCTTGCTGCCGTCGGTGGGCGCGGCGAACGTCACGCCGGCCTCGGTGATCTTGCGGCGATGGGCCAGCGAGAACACCTGGAAGCCGCCGGAGTCGGTGAGGATCGGGCCGTCCCAGCCACTGAAGCCATGCAGGCCGCCGTGGGCCTCGATCACCTCGAGCCCGGGCCGCAGGAACAGGTGGAAGGTATTGCCCAGGATGATCTGCGCGCCCAGGTCCTTGACCTGCTGCGGCAGCACGCCCTTGACCGTGCCATAGGTGCCGACCGGCATGAACGCAGGCGTTTCGATGACGCCGCGCGGGAACTCGATGCGGCCACGGCGTGCGGCGCCGTCGGTACCCAGCAACTGGAAGGACATGCGGCTCATGGCCGGCTCCTGCTGAACGTGTTCCTGCGGGAACAGCAACATCGCATCGCCATAGCTGAAGAAACGATAGCGCTCGCGCACCGCATGTTCGTACGCGGCGAACATCCGGGATTTGCCGGCGAACGCGGACACCAGCATCAGCAGCGTGCTTTCCGGCAGGTGGAAGTTGGTCAGCAACGCGTCCACGCTGCGGATCCGGGAGCCGGGATAGATGAAGATGCGGGTATCGCCTTCGAACGGCTGCAGCTCAGCAGCGCCTGCCTCATTCAAGCGTGTCGCGCTCTCAAGTGCGCGCACGACTGTCGTGCCGACCGCGATCACGCGCCCGCCTGCGGCGCGCGTGCGCTGCACCTGCTCCACCAGTTCGGCATCCACGCTCAGCCATTCGCTGTGCATCTTGTGTTGCAAGACATCATCCACGCGCACCGGCTGGAAGGTGCCAGCACCAACATGCAGGGTGACGTAGCCGAAGTCGACACCGCGCGCGTGCAATGACGCCAGCAAGCGCCTCGTCGAAATGCAGGCCCGCGGTCGGCGCCGCGACCGCGCCGACCTCGCGTGCGAACACGGTCTGGTAGCGCTCGGCATCGTCCTGCGCCGGGTGGCCGCTGGATGTACGGCGGCAACGGCAGTTGACCGGCATGTTGCAGCCAGTCTTCCAGCGGCTCGGCACATCGAAATGCAGCGTCCAGAAACCATCACCGACGCGTTCCAGCACTTCGGCCTCGCCCGCCCGCATCCAGCGCGATCTTCGATCCGACCTGCGGCGGCTTGCTGACGCCCAACTGCGCCAGCGCCCGTCCGTCGCCCAGCAAGCGCTCGATCATGATTTCCACGCGCCCGCCGGTGGCCTTGTGGCCGAACAACCGCGCCGGGATCACCCGGGTGTCGTTGAACACCAGCAGGTCGCCGGGCTGCAGCAGCGAAGGCAGGTCGCGGATGCCGAGATCGCCCAATTGCGCCGGCGCCGGCGGCACCAACAGCAAGCGGCTGGCGGAACGTTCCGGCAACGGTGCCTGCGCGATCAGCGCATCCGGCAGGTCGTAATTGAAATCCGAGGTCTTCAAGGCTTGCAGCGTGCCAGCAGCTTGCGGGCGCGCATTGTAGCGGGCCGGCTTGGGCTGCTGGAGCGCGGGCCGTCAGCGCTCGAACTTGGTCGAAAGGATGACCGAGGTCGTGGTGCGCTCCACGCCCTCGATCGCACCGATCGCATCGGTCAGCACATCCACGTCGCCAATCGTGGCCGCAACCGCCAACGCGATCAGGTCATGTTCGCCGCTGACCGAGTGCAGCTCGCGCACTTCGGGCATCGCCTCCAGCGTGCGCACCACCGCCGGCATCTGCTTGGGATGCAGGGTGACCATGATGTGCGCGCGGATCCGGCTGCGTTCGTAGTCGTCATGCACGCGCACCGTGTAGCCACTGATCACGCCCTGGCGCTCCAGTCGCTCGATGCGGTTCTGCACGGTGGTTCGCGACAGCCCCAGTCGGCGCGCGATCTCCGCGGTGGAGGCACGCGCGTTCTCGCGCAGCAGCGACAACAAGCAGTTCATCGGGTGTGGAAGTACGCATATCGCCGGATATTACCGTCGTTTTGACCAGATGCGCCGTGATTTGGTCGGATCATCCCTTTCGACTGGAGTCGAATCCGACGATAATTGTCGATTGACCGCCGAAACGCGCATCCGTACCTGGCATGCCGCCACAGGCGCCCGACGCCAAGGACCGAATCCATGACCCTGCTCGACACCCTCGCACCACTGCGCGCCTACGGCAAAGCCCGCACCACTGGCCTGACCGATGACGTGATCGTCGACTTCGCCAGCCGTCACCCGCAATTGGGCGAAGCGATCGAAGGCCGCTGCCGCCGAGTTCGAACGTGTTCGCGCCGAATTCCCCGCGCTGCTGCGCTGGACGAGGATGCGCAGACCATCGAGATCCAGTCCGGCTTCGTCAATTTCTATTCGCACGATGCGGCCAATCCGTATGTGGCGCTGGCCGCGCGCGGCCCGTGGATCGTCACCCTGAAGGGCGCGGTGGTCTATGACACCGGCGGCTACGGCATGCTTGGCCTGGGCCACACGCCGGAAGCAGTAATCGCGGCAATGACCACGCCGCAGGCGATGGCCAACATCATGACCCCGAACGTCTCGCAGCTGCGCTTCGCCCATGCGATGCGCGCCGAGATCGGCCAGACCCGTGGCGGATGTCCCTACAGCGCGTTCCTGTGCCTGAACTCGGGTTCCGAGTCGGTCTCGCTGGCGGCGCGCATCGTCGACGCCAACGCCAAGACCATGACCGATCCGGGTGCCCGCCACGCCGGCAAGACGATCAAGCGCGTCGTGGTCAAGGGCAGCTTCCACGGCCGCACCGACAAGCCGGCGCTGTATTCGGATTCCAGCCGCAAATCCTACATCGCGAACCTGGCCAGCTACCGCGACGAAGACTCCGTCATTACCGTGCCGCCGTACGATGCCGACGCGCTGCGCAAGGTGTTCGCCGATGCCGATGCCAACGGCTGGTTCATCGAGGCGATGTTCCTGGAACCTGTCATGGGCGAAGGCGACCCGGGCCGCAGCGTGCCGGTGCCGTTCTACGCGCTGGCGCGTGAACTGACCCGCGACCACGGCAGCCTGCTGCTGGTGGATTCGATCCAGGCCGGCCTGCGCGCCACCGGCTACCTGTCGATCGTCGACTACCCCGGCTTCGAGACAATCCGACGCGCCGGACATGGAAACCTATTCCAAGGCGCTCAATGCGGGGCAATACCCGTTGTCGGTGCTGGCCGTCACCGAATCGGCCGCGGCGATCTACAAGCGCGGCCTGTACGGCAACACCATGACCGCCAACCCGCGCGCACTGGACGTGGCCTGCGCCGTGCTGGGCCAGCTGACGCCCGAGCTTCGCAGCAACATCCAGCAGCGCGGCAAGCAGGCGCTGGCGATGCTGGAAGCACTCAAGGCCGAAAGCGAAGGCCGCATCACCAAGGTCCAGGGCACCGGCCTGCTGTTCTCCTGCGAGCTGGCCGCCGGCTACAAGGGCTACGGCACCGGCTCCACCGAGGAGTGGATGCGCGAGCACGGCATCGGCGTGATCCATGGCGGCGAGAATTCGCTGCGCTTCACCCCGCAGTTCGCGGTGACCGAAGACGAACTGGCGCTGGTGGTGTCGGTGATCAAGCGTGCGCTGCTGGAGGGTCCGCGTCAGCAGGATGCCGCTGCGGCCTGATTCCCCACCGTAGCGACACGGAAAAGGCGGTCAGAGTGGGCTTTCGCATGCGAAAGCCCACTCTGACCCCCTTTTTTCCGTGTCCGCTTGCGCTAGCCTGCGCACATGAAAACCATCGAAGTCCGCCACCCACTGGTGCAGCACAAGCTCGGCAAGCTGCGCGACATCGCCACCGACTGCGTCCACTTCCGCCAACTGGCCGGAGAGATCGCGGGACTGCTTGCCTACGAGGCCACCCGCGACCTGCCCACGATAAGCGTGACCGTGCAGACCTGGACTGGCCCGCTGGATGTGCCGCATGTGCGTGGCGAGGACCTGACCCTGGTACCGATCCTGCGCGCTGGCCTGGGCTTCCTGCCCGGCGTGCAGACGCTCCTGCCTGCCGCGCCAGTAAGCGTCATCGGCATCGCCCGCGACGAGGCCACGCACCAGCCGTGCGGCTACTACGAGCGACTGGCCGACCGCATGGACCAGCGCATGGCGCTGCTGATCGATCCGATGCTGGCCACCGGCGGCAGCGCGATCGCCGCAATCGACCTGCTCAAGGCTGCGGGCTGCCGCAGCATTCGCTGCATCTTCCTGATCGCTGCACCGGAAGGACTGCGTGCGCTGGAAGCAAGCCATCCGGATGTCGAGGTCTACCTGGCCTCGATCGACGAGCGCCTGGACGAGAACGCCTACATCCATCCTGGCCTGGGTGATGCCGGCGACCGTATTTTCGGAACGCCGGCCAGCTAAACGCGAAAAGGGATGTCAGGCCAGTGAGGCCCACACGCCTGCCAGCGCCATCAAGAGCAATAGAGAGCCACGTCATCGCAGTCCCCCAGAAACGCCCAACCGAATAGCCAGCAGTTCGCGACAAGCCTGCCGCATGCATGACCCGCCCGAGCAGCAACACCGTGCCCAGCACCCACAGCCATATCGCAGGCAACCCGCAAAGCTCCAGCAGTCCCAACATCAGCAGCGCCAGCGGTGCGTGCTCGATGAAATTGCCATGCACGCGCACCTTGCGCGACAGCACCGGATCGCCACCATCGCCAAGGCCGATCTTGCTTGCCGTGCCGATGCACCGAAATCCGCGCCAGCAGGAGCAACATCAGCAGCACATGCAGCGACGCGAACAACAGGGTGATCTTGGGCATCAGCGATTCCGGTTGATGTGGTTGTTGGACCAGGCGATGGAAACTCGTGGGCGCGCCGATTCAGTACGCCAAATCGCGTGCATGCAAGCTCCGCGTTTTCGTGGACGGTGCCGAACTTGCCCTTGGCATCACGAGTGACCTGCGCCAGTGCACAACCCGGATCATGGGTAAAGAACAAATGCACGTTGCGTGCAAGTTTGTCTTCAAGGAACGCGCGCTTTTCGTCGATCAGCAGTTCCGCATTGCGGTCGTAGCCCATCGTGATCGGCACATGCACCCACGGTCGACCGGGTATCAGGTCGGCGCAGAACACCACGCCGCCATGCGGCTGGCCATCAATCAGTTCCGGACCGACGATTTCGGCCAGCATCAGCCCCGGCGTATGTCCGTCGCTGAAATGGAAACGCACGCTGCGGCCAAGTGCTTTCGAATACTCGCCATCGACGATTTCAAGGCGGCCACTGGCTTCCAGCAGGGCTGGCAATTCGGCGATGAAACTGGCGCGGTCGCGCTGGTGCGGCTCACGCGCGCGCTCCCAGCAGGCCGCACTGACCACGAAGGTCGCTTTCGGAAACAGCAGGCGCGGTGGCTGTCCCTCTTCCCACGCTGCAAGCAAGCCGCCGGCATGGTCGAAATGCAGATGCGACAGCACCACCACGTCGATGTCCTCGTGGCTGAAACCTGCTTCGCGCAAGGAATCCAGCAATACATGGCGCGATTCCTGCACGCCGTAGCGCTCGCGCAGTTTGGGTTCGAAGAATGCGCCGATGCCGGTTTCGAACAACACCGTCTTGCCGTTCAGCGGCGAGGCCAGCAGTGCACGGCAGGCCAGGTCGATGCGGTTGTCGGCATCGACATCCAGACCAACGCTCCCACATCGCCTTCGGCGCATTGCCGAACATGGCGCCGCCATCGAGCTTCTGCGAATTGCCGAGGATCGACCAGAGTTTCATCGCTCAAGTCTACTGCTTTAGCTCGTCACTCCGGCGCGACGATGTTGACGACAGGCTGGATCCCGGCGTTCGCCGGGATGACGGCTGGAAATTCGTCTAAGGCTGCAATAACACTTCGGTCTTGCCGACCGGACTGCGCGGATCGGTGCCTCCGGTCAACACATTGCTGCTGCGGTTCCACAGCACGGTATTCATGTTGCCCCAGGTGTGGCTGGAATTCTTCGCCGCGTCGCCCTCCTCGGGAACATCAACCACATGGCCCATCGCCCGCAGTTTCGCGATCACGTCAGCGGGCATTGCACCGCTTTCGGTGTCGATGACGTCCGGCAGCCACTGATGGTGGTAGCGAGGCAAGGCAGCGACCTGTTGCGCGTCGAGGCCATCGGCATACCCCAGCATGCCCAGCAGGACCATGGTGATGATGCGGGTGCCACCGGGCGTGCCGATCACCGCGACCTTGTCGGCGGATTCCATGAAGGTGGGCGTCATCGAACTCAGCATGCGCTTGCCTGCTTCCGGCGCATTCGCAGTCAAAGCCCATCACGCCGAATGCGTTGGGCGTGCCCGGCTTCAGTGCGAAGTCGTCCATCTCGTCATTGAGCATCACGCCCGTGCCTGGCGGCACCAGGCCGGAGCCGAACAGCAGGTTCACGGTCTGGGTGACAGCGGCGCGGTTTCCATCGGCATCGATGATCGAGAAATGCGTGGTTTCCTCGTCTTCCAGCGGCGTGGGCGCACCCGACAACATGTCGCTGGGCGTCGCCTTGCCCGGGTGGATGGTGGCGCGCAGCCCGGCCGCGTAATCCGGATCGGCCAGCGTCTTCATCGGAATCTTGACGAAGTCCGGATCGCCCAGATAGAAGGTGCGGTCGCGGAACGCGCGGCGCATGGCCTCCACGATCAGGTGGACACGTTCGGCCTGCGGCAGCTTGGCCAGGTCCCAGGGTGCCAGGATCTGCAACATCTCGGCCAAGGCAATACCACCCGAGGACGGCGGCGGCGCAGTGGTCACTTTCCAACCGTCGTATTCGAACTGCAGCGGCTCGCGCTCCTTGACCTGGTAGGCGGCCAATTCCTGCGCGGTCCACTGCCCACCTTCGGCCTTGACGCCGGCCAACAGACGTTGCGCGGTGATGCCGCGGTAAAAGCCGTCATGGCCCTTTGCCGCCAGCCGCTCCAGCGTCGCAGCCAGATCGGGCTGGCGGAACAAGTCGCCTTCCTTCAGCGGCTGGCCATTGACCAGGTACACCGCGCGGGTGCCGGGGTAGCGTTCCATGACCTTGCGCTTGGCGGCATAGCCATTGGCGAGACGCGCATAGACCGGGAAGCCCTCGCGCGCGATCCGGATCGCCGGCGCCAGCGAGTCATGCAATGGCAGGCGACCGTATTTTCCGGCCACATGCACCAACGCAGCGGGCAGCCCGGGAATACCGGCCGACCATGGGCCGGTCTGGGCACGGTCGCGGTCAAGATTGCCGTCCTTGTCCAGATACGCAGCTGGCGTGGAAGCCGCAGGTGCAGTCTCGCGCGCATCCACGAAGACGTCCTTGCCGGTCTTGCCGTCGTGCAGCAGGAAGAAGCCGCCTCCGCCAAGACCTGAACTGATCGGCTCGACCACCGACAACACCGCCGACACCGCCACCGCCGCATCGAAGGCATTGCCACCCCGGCGGATGATGTCGATACCGGCATCGGTTGCCAGATTGTGTGCCGAAGCAATCACTGCACCCGGCGGATGCCCCGGAAGTTGCGATGAGGCCTGAGCGGACGATTGCGCCAAAACCGGCAACGCAACAAACAGCATCGACAAAACTAACCAACGCAGTTGCTTCATGCGGTCATGCTCCCACCCTCTATTGGACCGATTGCAGCCGCATCAATTTGGCAAGCAACTGGTCATGGCTTTCCGCAAATGCCGGATCCGGGTCGATGCACTCGACCGGGCAGACCACCACGCACTGCGGCTCATCGTGATGACCCACGCATTCCGTGCACAGGGCGGGATCGATCTCGTAGATCGTCTCGCCCTGGGTGATCGCCTTGTTCGGGCAGACTGGCTCACAGACGTCACAGTTGATGCAGATTTCGTTGATCTTCAACGACATGTCGAAATGCCCTCTCCGAACGGAGAGGGCTGGAATGCAGGCTCGGTTATTTCGCTTCGACGAAAATGTAATTCACGCCAGCAGGCTCGGCCGCGACCTTGACCTTCTCGCTGTCCTCGGCATTGCCGACGAATACCACTTTCACGCCTTTCATCGTGCCTTGGCCAACCTGCTGGAATGCAATCGAGGCCAATTCGGACATCTTGGCGGACGAAGGCGAGGCGAACACCAGCATGTTGCCGGCGATGATGCCGCGCGACAGGTCGCCTTCAAGCTTCTCCAGCTGGCGTTCGTACTGCCCGCCAAATCCTTCGCTGCCCTCGCCAGGCAGGAAATAGACGTAAGGACTGTTGGTGATGCCATCCATGTTGCGCTTGGCGACGTCGGTGACATAGGCACGCCAGGCGGGCAGATCGTCGCTGGTCGGCGCCGGCAACGGCGCGGCAACGGCCTCGACCTTGGGTGCTTCTTCCTTCTTGCACGCGGCGAAAGGAAGGACCAGGCAGGCGATCAGGAGCATTCGGAACATCGTGTTCATGGGATCCCCTTGTTTCTGTCAATGTGGCATGGGTGGCGCGGTTGCGTGGTGATGCTTCATCCTGCGCGTTCGCGCCACTGCACTTGCAGCGCGGTGGCCACGGCGGGTGGGACGAAGCCGGAAACATCGCCGCCGAGACGCGAGATCTCGCGCACCAGCGACGACGAAATGAAACCGTATTGCTCGGCGGGAGTGAGGAACAGGGTCTCGACCTCCGGGATCAGGTGCCGGTTCATGCTGGCAAGCTGGAACTCGTATTCGAAGTCGGACACCGCGCGCAGGCCGCGCAGCAGCACCCCGGCCCCCAGTTCACGCACCTAGTTGGCCAGCAGGCAGTCGAAGCCATGGACCTCCACGTTGGCATAGCCAGCCAGCGCGTCGCGCGCCAGCTTCACCCGCAACGCAAGCGGCAACGCCGGACTCTTGCCCGGACTGGCGGCCACGCCGACGATCAGCTTCTCGAACAATGGCGATGCGCGATCCACGAGGTCCACGTGACCATTGGTGATCGGATCGAAGGTGCCCGGATAAACCGCGATGCGCCTGGCCACGCTCATGTCTTCGCCGGACTGCCGATATAGTTGGATACCGTCAAGTGTACCCCGTCATCCACGCCGATAAAGGGCAAAGCGCACGTCGCGGGTCTGGTTTTCCCGATGCAGGATCCATTCGGCGGGCAAGGCAGGCTTGAACGCGGCCGGGGTCTCGAGGTAGATCCAGGCTCGCGCCGCCATCCGCGCTGGCAACACGGTCAGTACCGCATCCCACAGGCCAGCCTCGAATGGCGGATCGACGAAGGCGATATCGAATCCGTCTTGCTGCGCGCCGCGCAACCAGGCCAAGGCATCACCCGTGTGCACATCCAGCTGGTCACCGGCCCCCAGTCGCTGGCCGAGAACTGCCAGCCCCGAGGCCAACCGGCCATCCGCTTCGACCAGTTGCGCCGAAGCCGCACCGCGCGACAACGCCTCAAGGCCCAGTGCACCGCTGCCTGCGAACAGGTCGAGCACCCGCGCGCCGGGCAACTGCGGCTGCAACCAATTGAACAGGGTTTCGCGGACGCGATCGGAAGTCGGTCGCAGGCCTGGTCGATCCGGCACCGGCAGTCGCGTCCCGCGCCAGCGCCCGCCAATGATGCGGACACTGCCCGGCGCACCGGCCTGGGGTGGCGCGCGCGGCGGCGATATGCGGCCGGCATTCATCGGGGCGCGGGGTGGGTGGGTGTTACCATGCGCGCCATTCTCGCCTATCCCGCCGACACCTTCGCGAACGGCGCCGACGACCGCACACCATGGCCAGCTGGTTCCGCCGCAACAAGCCCGAAGCCGAACCCAAACGCCGCCTCAGCATTGAAGAACTGGCTGCCGCGTTTCCGAACGTGCCCGCGCCCGCGCCCGTTGAGCCGGTGATCGAAACACCCGCCGCGCCAGCCGCATCCGCACAGGCAGCCGAAACTCCTGCTGTCACCGTTCCAGCGGGAGCGAAAGAAACGCCGGTTGTTGAGCCCGCCGAGATCATTCGCGACGCCATACCCGGGCCCGTTGCCGGAACAACGCCTGTTGAAGCTCCAGTCGTCGAGCCTGCATGCCACGCCATTGCTGCCGCCCCGCCTGCCTCCGGCTGGCGCGAGCGCCTGCGCGGCAGCGGTTTCGCGCGCAGCCTTGGCGGCTTGTTCTCGCGCAACCCCAGGCTCGATGACGAGCTGCTGGATGAAATCGAAACCGCGCTGCTGACCGCCGACGTGGGAGTCACCGCGAGCACGCAATTGGTCGAATCCCTGCGCAAGCGGATGAAGGCCCGCGAATTCGCCGATGCCAATGCCTTGCTGAGCGCCTTGCGCGCAGACCTCATCGCGTTGTTGGTGCCGGTGGCGCAACCCCTGAGGATCGATCGCGGCAAGCGCCCATTCGTGATCCTGACCGTGGGCGTCAACGGTGTCGGCAAGACCACCACGATCGGCAAGCTGGCGCGCCGCTACAAGGACGAGGGCCGCAGCCTGATGCTGGCTGCCGG
Organism: uncultured Gammaproteobacteria bacterium; assembly: GCA_963714905.1. Taxonomy (GTDB): domain Bacteria; phylum Pseudomonadota; class Gammaproteobacteria; order Xanthomonadales; family Xanthomonadaceae; genus Thermomonas. The sequence continues at coordinate 250,219 of CAVQPZ010000006.1, read as the reverse complement.
CGATACCTTCCGCGCCGCCGCGGTCGCCCAGTTGCAAGCCTGGGGCGATCGCAACGGCGTGGTCGTGATCGCCCAGGGGCAGGATGCGGATCCGGCTTCGGTCGCGTTCGACGCCATGCAGGCGGCAACTTCGCGCGGAATGGAAGTCCTGATCGCCGACACCGCCGGGCGCCTGCACACCCAGCAGGGACTGATGGGCGAACTCGGCAAGATCCGCCGCGTCATCGGCAAGCTCGACGCCAGTGCGCCGCATGAAGTGCTGATGGTGATCGACGGCACCACTGGCCAGAACGCGATCAGCCAGGTTCGCCAGTTCAATGCCGCGGTCAACGTCACCGGCCTGGTGGTCACCAAGCTCGACGGCACCGCGAAAGGCGGCGTGGTGTTCGCGCTCGCGCGCGAGTTCGGCATCCCGATCCGCTACGCCGGTATTGGCGAAGGACCCGAAGACTTGCGGGTATTCGACGCCGAGGCTTTCGTCGATGCGCTGCTGCCAGAATCACTGACCGGGTGAGCACCGCCGCGCCTGTGCCAGTGCGCACACGCCGAGACCGGCTGGCTCGCTTCGCCATCGTCATTGCCATCCTGCTGGTGTTGTTGGCCATTGCCGGCAGTTACCTGCTGCAACCGCAACGCGCGAGCGCACTGCTGCTCGATCGCGTCGGCAGTGCCCTCGGCCTGCGCATCACCGCATCCGGTCAGGCCAGCTACCGCCTGCGGGGCACGCCACAGCTGGTGCTGCGCGACATGATCGCGCAACGCCCGGGCGACTCCACCGCCCTGCTGCGCGCCGAGCGCGTGTTCGTCGCGGTTCCATGGAGCACCATCCGCGCACGTGGCGCGGAGCTGGTCGTGCAACGCATCGAACTGGATGCGCCGACCCTCGACGTGCCAGCGCTGCAACGGTGGCTGGCGTCGCGCCCACCCGGCGAAACCCGCATCCCGACCCTGACCGACGGCCTGCGCATCGTCCGTGGCCGCATCGACAACGGCGATTGGGCCATCGACGGCATCGATGTTGACCTGCCCGCGCTCGCGCCCGGAGAACCGCTGCGAGCGCGTCTCCAGGGGCGCTATCTGGCCCCGCCGACCACGCTTGGGTTCGATCTCGATGTCGCACTGACCAAACCGGCCAATGCCGCCGGCCTGGCCGCGAGCGGCAAAGCCACGCTGGAAGGTGATGACTGGAAACTGCCAGCCCAGATCCATCTGGCCGGGCCACTGCATTCGGGCGACGACGGCGTCAGCATGTCACCTGCCAGATTCGGGCTCTCTGCACGTTATGTATCCGCGAATTCGAATCTGCCTTTCGTGCTGGGCGCGGCCGGCCCGCTGCGATTGGATCAAGGTGTCCTGGCGTTGGATCCCGCGGCCCTCATCCTGCATGGCCACGGCGTGATCCCGGATGCGACCGCCAAGGGTGCATTCGCACTCGGCCGCCGACTGCTGCTGCGGTTGAACGGCGATATCGCGGCTTGGCCGGATGCCTGGCCCGCATTGCCGCAGCCGTTATCGGCATCGACATCGCCAATGCAGTTCTCGCTGGACTACGCGGGACAGGTGGATTTCAGCGAGAGCACATCGCTGGCGCTGCATCGCGACGACACCACGTTCGATGCGCGCTTCGAACTGCCTGTCGTGATGGACTGGATCGACTCCAGCGTGACTGGATCGCCGCTGCCTCCGTTGCAAGGCCGCATGCAGACGCCGCAGCTCGAAATCGCAGGCGCGACGCTGGAGGGCGTGGAAGTCGAATTTTCCGATGACGCAACCGTGCCAGTACCAACGGAACCATGACGCCAGCAACTGATTTCGGCGCACACGCTTCTGGACTGGTTCGACCAGCACGGCCGCCACGACCTGCCTTGGCAACATCCGCGCACGCCGTATCGCGTTTGGCTGTCGGAAATCATGCTGCAGCAGACTCAAGTCGCGGTGGTAGCACCCTATTTCGAACGTTTCATTGCCGCGTTGCCGGACCTGCCTGCACTCGCTGCGGCAACCCAGGACGAGGTGCTCGCGCTGTGGTCCGGGCTGGGCTACTACGCCCGCGCCCGCAACCTGCATGCAGCGGCGAAGGTTTGCGTCGATATCCATGGAGGTGAACTTCCGCGCGATGCCGAAGCACTGCGCGCACTACCCGGCATCGGCCGCAGCACCGCCGGCGCGATCCTGGCGCAGGCCTGGGGTGAGCGAGCGGCGATCCTGGACGGCAACGTCAAGCGCGTGCTGTGCCGGGTGCATGGCATTGAAGGTTGGCCGGGCACGCCCGCCATCGAAAAGCAGCTGTGGACTATTGCCGAATCGTTATTGCCGGATTCCAGGCTGGCCGATTACACCCAGGCGCAGATGGATTTCGGGGCGACGCTTTGTACCCGCGCAGATCCGGCATGCGCGTTGTGTCCGATCCAGCATCAATGCATCGCATTGCGCGACGGCCGTACCGCCGAATTGCCTTGGCCGAAACCCGGCAAGCCGTTACCGCAACGCAGCGCGCACCTGCTGGTGATCGAAGACGATGCGGGCCGTGTATTGCTGCAGCGCCGTCCGCCGAGCGGCGTCTGGGCCTGCTTGTGGTCACTGCCCGAACACGCCGAACTGACCGCAGCCGGGCAATGGTTCAAGCGTCATATCGACGGCGACTTCGAACACCTGCAGGCCGGCGAGCCAGTCATGCATGGCTTCAGCCACTACCGGCTGCAGATCCTGCCGCATCGCATTGCCGGGGTACGTGCACGCGATGCAATCGGCGACAATGACGACCTGCGCTGGGCATCACGCGCTGAATTGGCCGGCATCGGTCTGCCCGCCCCGGTCCGGCGACTGCTGAAGGAGTAAGCACGATGAAAAGAATGGTGTTTTGCGAAGTCGACCAGATCGACGCCGAAGGCCTGGATTTCGCACCGTGGCCGGGCGAAGCCGGCAAGCGCGTCTTCGCACACGTCGGCAAGCCCGCCTGGCAACGCTGGCTTGCGCACCAGACCATGCTGATCAACGAGAACCGGTTGTCGCCGTTGAACCCGGAACACCGCAGCTTCCTGGAAGCCGAGATGCTCAAGTTCCTGTTCGGTGGCGGCGCGGAAAAACCTGCGGGTTACGTGCCGGAAGGCGCCTGATCACGCAGCTGTTTCTCCGCAGCACGCACAGCCTTCATATCGACCGGTCGAATTTCATCAATCCGGCAGGTCACGGGCGAGTCCACCATCTGGACGCTGTCGAATTTGCCAAGCAGAAACCCGGTCGGTGACTTCAACACCAAGCCCGGCGAACCGCTGCCCCAGTCCAGGCAGCCACCCGTCAAAGTCAGCAGCCAGGTCTCGCGCGGCCGCATGCTCGAGCAACACATGCTGGGCATCAACACGACTCCAACCCATCGGGTCCCTGTAGTGGATCTGGTTCACGGGCGCTCCTGCATGCGTCTGGATCATCGCCAGGCGATCCGCTTCCGAGGGACGGTTGCTGGCGCACGCTGCGAGCGTCAGGATTGCAACCAGCGGGAACATGGACTTTCATGTCGACCTCCTGTGGGCGATGCAATGATCATGCGCGCCCCTTGTTTAATCTGCGGCAACCGGTACGACCTGGCATTCAGCCGGCATCCGGCTTGCCGTGCTCGCGTTACGCCCCGTATCATGCGCGGCTCGCTGGATCCGGCAGTGGCCGGGTAGCTCAGTTGGTAGAGCAGGGGATTGAAAATCCCCGTGTCGGGGGTTCGATTCCCTCCCCGGCCACCATTCGATATGGCGTAAAACGCAAGCCCTGCAACGGTTTCAGGCCTTTGCGGGGTTTTTCGTTTCCGGGCGCTTGGCAACTGCATGCCGGGACTTTCGGTCGGCCGGTGTATGGTCGCGTTCTCGCATTGGCAAACGCCCGGAAACGAAGATGGACATCCACGACATTGCCCTGACCCTGTATACCGCGCTGCTCGGCCGCGAGGACCTCACCGCCACAACGGATGCAACCCGTGTCGCGATGGGGCGCGAAGCGTATCGCTGCGCGGAGGCATTCTTCGTCGCCAAGGATGCGTATATCCGCGAGCTGCCTGTCACCGAGATCGAGGCTGGCTACTGATCCCCGCTCCTGCGGATTCGGCGGCGCTGCGGGCTATGCTCGGCATCCTTGCTCGAGGATGCCGCCATGAGTCGACGCCATGCCTGGAGCACCGCCTGCGTGACTCTACTCGCAGCCGCCCTCCTGCTTGCCGGTTGCGGCAGCGGCCCGGTGCGCCGGGTCTCGGAGCCAGCAGCCAGCATCCAGCAATTGACCGTGCGTACCGATGGTCGCTGGGACGTGCAGCTGCGGCTGGATAACTTCAGCAGCGTGCCCGATGCGCTTCAGCGCACGACCAACATCCAGATCGCCTTTGACAACGGTGCCGCAGGCAGCGTGCAGGCGCAGCCGCAGATCAGCATCGGACCGGAGTCCGCAGACGTGGTCAGCGCCACGCTGACCCCGACCGCAGATGGTCGCGCACGCATCGCCACTGCGCTGGCGGATGGGCGCAGCCTGAACTACACACTGGGCGGCACGCTTGAAGCCGGACCGGCAGATGGCAAGTCGCGCAGCTACAAGATCGAGCGCACCAGTTCGCTGACACCGGTGCCCGGACTTCCTGGCGTGCTTGCGCTAAGGCTGACACCCTTTCGGCAAGTCACGGTCAAAAAACCATACGCCGTAGTATGCTGACGGCTTGAATGAGCCGAATGAGCGGCTCGCAACCAACCGGAAGCACGCATGAGCAGCTACAAGGCCCCGCTGGAAGACCTCCGTTTCGCATTGTTCGACGTGCTGGACGTTGAACCGCTGTTCGCCCGGCTGGGGTTTCGACGATGCCAATCGCGAACTGGTCGATGCCGTGCTGGACGAAGCCGCGCGCTTCGCCGAAACCGTGCTCGCCCCGCTCAACGGCATCGGCGACCAGATCGGCTGTACCTACGACAAGGCCACCGGTGATGTCACTGCGCCCCCCGGCTTCAAGCAGGCGTTCGACCAGTTCGTGGAAGGCGGCTGGATCGGGCTGACCAATGCACCTGAACACGGCGGCCAAGGCATGCCTTGCGTTCTTGGCGGCGTGACTGACCGAACTGGTCGATGCCGCCAACCTGGCCTGGGGCAACTTCCCGATGCTGTCGCACGGCGCGGTCGTGGCGCTGGAGGAGTACGGCGAGGACTGGCAGAAGGACGTGTTCCTGAAGCCGCTGGTGGCCGGCACCTGGACCGGCACCATGTGCCTGACCGAACCGCATTGCGGCACCGACCTGGGCCTGCTCAAGACCCGTGCCGAACCGCAGGCCGATGGCAGCTATTCGGTCACCGGCACCAAGATCTTCATCACCGCCGGCGAACACGACCTGGTGCCCAACATCGTCCACCTGGTGCTGGCCAAGCTGCCGGACGCGCCCGCCGGCGCGAAGGGCATTTCGCTGTTCGTGGTGCCCAAGTTCAAGGTCGCCCGCGACGGCACCGTCGGCGAGCGCAACGCGGTGCGCTGCGGCGCCATCGAACACAAGATGGGCATCCATGGTTCCGCCACCTGCGTGATGAACTTCGACGGCGCGGAAGGCTATCTGGTCGGCGAGCCGCACAAGGGCCTGCAGGCGATGTTCGTGATGATGAACTCCGCGCGCCTCGGCGTCGGCGTGCAGGGCCTCGGCCTGTCCGAACGCGCTTACCAGAACGCGCTGCGGTATTCGCGCGAGCGCCTGCAGTCGCGTTCGCTGTCCGGCCCCAGAAATCCCGGACAAGCCGGCCGATCCGATCATCGTGCAGCCGGACGTGCGGCGCATGCTGCTGGCCCAGAAGTCGCTCGATCGAAGGCGGACGCCTGCTCAGCCTGCATGCCTATTCGCAGCTCGACATCGCCGAGACGATCGCAAGATCCCGCCGAACGCGAGCGCGCCAACACGCTGCTGGGCTTCCTGACCCCGATCTCCAAGGGCTGCCTGACCGAATGGAGCATCGAGAACACCTACAACGCGGTGCAATGCTTCGGTGGACACGGCTACATCACCGAACATGGCATGGAACAGCTGGCACGCGACGCCCGCATCACCACACTCTACGAAGGCACCACCGGCATCCAGTCGCTGGACCTGATCGGTCGCAAGACCGCAGCATCCCAAGGCGCTGGGCTGAAGCTGTTCCTTGCCGAAGTGGAAGCCTTTGCCAAGCAGCATGAAGGCGACGCCGCGCTGGCGGAATTCATCGCGCCGCTTGGCGCCAAATGCGCCGAATGGGGCAAGCTCACCATCGAGACCCTGCAACGCGCGGCCAGCAATCCGGAAGAACTTGGTGCAGCCAGCACCGACTACATGTTCTATTCCGGCTACGTGGTGCTGGCCTACTGGTGGGCGCGCAGCGTTGCCGCCGCGAATGCCTCGAATCGTTCGCAGGCGTTCAAGGATGCCAAGCGCGACACCGCCCGCTTCTACTTCGCGCGCATGCTGCCGCGCACGCTTGCGCACAAGGCAGCGATCGAGGCCGGCGCGGCATCGCTGATGGCACTGGACGCGGATCACTTCGGCGACTGAGTCCGGCCCGGCACTGCTCCAAAACGGCGCCAAAGGGGTATAAGCTCGACCCTCGATGGAGACCGACAGAGCGACGATTCGCCCGGCCCATGCCGGCACCCGAACCGCAGCAACTGACGCGGACGGCTTGCTGCCTGCCGTCGATACGCTCAAACGCCATGGCGCGATTGCCAATTTTCCCGGCCTGCGCCTGCTGGGCCTGGATGCGCATGGTCGTGCGCTGAACTGGATGAGCTGGCAGGACGCGACCTGCCTGTATGCCCGCGGCGCCGTGGCATGGACGCTTGGGCGACCCCTGCCTGCTGATCCACGGCGGCATCAACCGGGCCAGCGGCGCGCGCAGCGTGATGCCGCTGCATCCGATCATCGCCGCCCGCGGACACGCACGGCCTCATGCGCATGGATCCCACTCCCGCCCTGACCAACCAGGCCCTGTTCGCGCGCGATCAGTCCCTGTGCCTGTACTGCGGCCGCGATTTCCAGCGTGCCGCGCTGACCCGCGATCATGTGCAGCCGGTCTCCAAAGGCGGCCGCGACATCTGGGAAAACGTGGTCTCCGCCTGCCTGCACTGCAATTCGCGCAAGGGCAACCGCACCCCGCAACAGGCTTCGATGCCACTGCTGGCGGTGCCATACAGGCCCAGCTGGGTCGAACACCTGATCCTGTCCAACCGCAACATCCTTGCCGACCAGATGGCCTTCCTGACCGCCCAGCTGCCGAAAAAGCGCCCACGCAACACCCGATCTGAGCCCATCGCGTCCTGATGTGACGTGCATTGCGCGTTGACGGAGCGGCTCCCGTTGGGAACACTGCAACTTTCCGCAATGGATCTTCGCCATGGCCCTGACCCTCGGCACCACCGGCATGGACAGCAACACCCAGGTCGACGTGACGACTGCATTCAAGGCGGCGAATGCGGATCTCGGTGGTCATTGGACGCTGGTCCCGGATGAAAATGCCGACTATGTCGTGATCGACATGGACAGCGTGTACGGACCGATGAGCTGGCTGAGGCTGCACGCCTCCGGACGCAAGGTGATCGGCCTGACCTCGGTGGAGAGGAACCAGACCGACTATCGGCTGATGCGCCCGATCAATGCGAGCGACTTCGCCGTGCTGCTCAGCGAAATCGCCGGCGATGCACCCGCCTCCCCAGGCTGCTGCACCGGCCGCCGTCACGCGTGCACCAGCACCCGACGACCCGCGGCAGGGTGCGAACGTGTTGCCGGAAGACGAGGCCGAAACCGAACCTGTCGATGCGCCGGTGATGGCCACGACCCCCGCAACCATCATCGAACCGGAGCCGGTGCAGGCGCCCGAACCCGAGCCAGCTCCCGTGCTGACGCTCCCGCCGAATCGTCCTTTGGCGAGCTGGCTGGCCGGCAATGGCCTTGATCGTCGGGTTCGCCTGCAACGAGGCAACGCGCCCGTGCTGCTGATCGATCCACGCAGCAAGATCTATCACGGCCCGGCAACCTTGAAGCCGCTGACAGCCTGTTTCGAAGGCACGCTGCTGATCGAGGAGTTCCAAACCCCGACGCTACCGCCTGGGAAGCCGAAGCCGCGAAGACTCGGCGCAGCGCAACCGCTGGTACGCCTGCAATGGCTGGGGGGCTTGCTGGCTGGCGATGGCGAACTGCTGCCAGGCAATGATCCGAACGGCCAGTACCGCCTGACCAAGTGGCCACAGACCGAGCGCGAATACCCCAAGCATTTCCGCATCGCGACCGCGATGATGAAAGGCCCGTTCACTTTGGATGAAGTCACCGCGGCAAGCGGGGTGGAGCGTGCGGAAATCGTCGATTTCGTCAACGCCAACCTCACCACCGGCTACGCCGAACGCGTATTGCCTGCCGCACCCGAACCCGAGCCGCCGACCAAGACGAGTGGTGGCCTGTTCGGACGCATGCGCGGTCGCTGAAAGCACGGCGCGCACAGCAGCATCCTGCTGCTGCCATGAGGGTCCCGCCCGGGGGCCCTTCCCTGGCGCGTGGAGGCTGTGCTGGTCTGGCCAGGCTCAGCAGTCTCCCGCTGCACGAAGCCCAATCAACGATTGACGCTGCGAGGAACGATCCCTTTGCTCTGGCTGCGCTGATACACCCAGACCGTCGCCGGAGGCACGTTGCGCAGCACGAATTCGCCGCGCCGCATCGACAGGCCCATCGCGGCCAGAACGCTTTCCATCACCGGCGACATCGGTCCGTAGGTGAACTGGATGAAGCGTCCGTCCGGGCGCAGGCAGGCAAATGCACTTTCCAGGATTCGCGTCGCCACACTCCGATCCATCGACAGCAAGCCGAGTCCCGAGATCACCGCATCGGCCAGGCCATCGTCGAGGAACCCGGCATCCGCAGCCAGCCGCGAAAATTCCGCGGCATCGCCGAGCACCAGCAACTCGCGCGGGAACTGCCGCTGCAGATGCGCATGCAATTCCTCGTTCAACTCCAGCACCAGCAGTTGCCTGCCTGCGATGCCATGGGTGACAAGCGCATGGGTGATTGCCCCGGTACCGCCGCCAAGCTCGATCACCCGGTTGGTGTTGGCCGGCAATTCGGCCAGCATTGCTGCCGCCAGCTCCGCACTGGATGGCGTGACCGACGCGGTCTGCCGCGGGTTCTTCAACCATTGCCCGATGAAGCGCAACCTTTCCGATGAGCGATTGCGCATGTATGTCCCTTGGAGCTTGATTGCCCTGCGACTAACCGCGCCGGGTCAACCGCCATGCACGATGGATGCGCGGATTGCGCGCGAAATCCGGCGGGATGGTCGAGGCACTGATGTCCTCGACCGTGGCAAACTCCGAAAGTGCTTCGGCGTCCAGCCGGAACCGGCGGAAGTTGTTGGAGAAATACAGCACGCCATCGCCAGCCAGGCGCCCGACCGCGGCGCGCAGCAGGCGCACATGATCGCGCTGCACATCGAAGTCTTCCGCCCGCCTGGAGTTGGAAAAGGTCGGCGGGTCACAGAACACCACGTCGTATTCGCCTCGATCCGCCTCCAGCCAGCGCAATGCATCGGACTGGGTGATGCGATGGCGGGTGCCGCCCACGCCATTGCCGCGCAGGTTGTCGGCCAACCACTCCAGGTAAGTCGTCGACAGGTCGACGCTGGTGGTTTCCAGCGCGCCGTTGACCGCGGCCTGCACGGTAGCCACGCCGGTGTAGCAGAACAGGTTGAGGAAGCGGCGACCACGCGCTTCCAGCGCCATCCGTGCGCGCAGTGGGCGATGGTCGAGGAACAGGCCGGTATCGAGGTAGTCGAACAGGTTGACCTGCAACTGTGCGTTGCCTTCGCGCACCGTGATGAATTCACTGCGCTGGTCGAACTGACCGTACTTGCTGCCGCCCTTGCCGGTGCTGCGAGTCTTCAACGCGACGCGTTCGCGCGGCACATCGAACACCTCGCGCACCGCCGCCAGCAATTCGTTCAAACGCTTGCGGGTGGTCGCTTCGGGAATGTCGGCAGGCGCGGCGTACTCCTGCACGTGCAACCAGGCCGTCTCGTCCGGATCGGTCGTGTAGACATCGACCGCGCAGGCGTATTCGGGGATGTCGGCGTCGTAGGCGCGGAAGCAGGTGACGCCTTCGCGCTCGCGCCAGCCGCGCAGACCCTTGAGGTTCTTGCGCAGGCGGTTGGCGACCATCTGCGCGCCGTCGCCCAATGCGCGCGGCCCGCCGTCACCACGGTCGGGCGGCGCGATCGGCATCACAGACGATCAGACTGCACTCGATCGGCCCGTTGAACATCTGGTAGCGCTTCTGCGCACGCACGCCAGTCGCTCGCGCCAACTCGAAATCGCCGCACAGCAGGCTTGCCGTCCATCCCGGCGCTGCTCGTTTCAATGCTTCGCCCAGCGCGCGATACAGCGCGGGATCTGCCGCCAGCCGCGCGTCGTACGGCGGATTGCAGACGACCACGCCATGCGGGTTTTCCTGGGCCGGCAAGCTGGCAACATCGCACACGCCCAACCGGATTGCATCAGCGACACCTGCGACCTGCGCGTTCTCGCGCGCGGCGCGGATCGCATGCGGGTCGCTGTCGCTGCCATGGATGCAGGCACGCAATGTGGCGCGACCGCGCGCTTCGCGTTCGATCGCATCGATCTGCAGAGATTTCCAGGCATCCACGTCGAAACCGGGCCAACCCGTCGGCATGCTGCCCTCAAGTCGCAACAGTCCGGGGGCGACATCAGCCGCCATCAATGCGCCCTCAATGAGGAGCGTGCCGCTGCCGCACATCGGGTCCAGCAGGTCGCCGCCCGCCGCATAGGCCTTGCGGCCAGCCGCCGCGCAGCAGGACCGCTGCCGCCAGGTTTTCCTTCAACGGGGCTTCGCCCTGCGCACGCCGCCAGCCACGTCGATGTAACGGGCCACCGCCGAGGTCGATCGACAGGATGCCGCGGCCCTTGCGCACGACCAGGTTGATGCGCACGTCCGGCGATTCGACATCGACATCCGGGCGCGCGCCGGTCCGTGCACGCAAAGTGTCGACCACCGCATCCTTGACCCGCTGCGCGGCGTAGCGCGCGTGGGTGATCGCATCGCCAGACACGTGCGCATCGACCGCAATCGTGTGGCCTGGCCCCACATGCCGGGTCCAGTCGACCTGCATCGCACCGGCAAACAAGGCGTGCTCGTCCGCACATTCGAATTCACTGAGCGGCCACAGCACGCGACTGGCCAGGCGCGACCACAGCACCGCGCGCTGTGCGTCGATCAACTCGCCTTCGGCATTGGCGCCAGCCATGGTCGCGGTCGCGCGCGTGCAACCAAGCGCCACCAATTCATCGGCCAACAGGTATTCCAGGCCCTTGCCGCAGCTTGCGAAAAATTTCATGCGGACAGTGACACCAGTAGTTGTTCGAATGCCTCGGCGCTTGCCTGCACATGATCGGACAGGCGATGCGAGTCGTTCACCAGCAGCAGCCGTGCATCACGCGCCGCGGCCCAGTCGACCACCAGGGCTGCAGGAATCAGTTCGTCATGCCAGCCATGGATGATCGAAGTCGGCACCCGGGCCGAATCCAGACCGGGCGCCGGGCCCATGTTGACCGGCGGTGCCATCAGGAACAGGCCGCGCACGGGCACTGCAAGCGAGACGCGCGCGGAAATCCAGGCGCCCAGGCTCGACCCGGCCAAAATGAGCGGGCCACGTGCAGCAGCGTCCTGCGCGATTTTCTGCAAACGTGCCAATCGCATGGCCACGTCGCCCATTTTGCTGACGTCCTGCCTTGCATCGAGGTCGCTGTAGTCGGGACGCTCATGGGTCCAGCCCAGGCGTTCGGCCACATCGGCCAGCGCGGTGACCTTGGTCGCGTCCGGTCCGCTTTCGAAACCGTGCGACAGGATGCAATGCCCGTTCATTGCGCCATCACCGACAAGGTGGCATCGGAGCCATTGGTGCGATGAGGGAGGGGCGATTTGGCGGACTGTATCGACATGTGTGAATGCTAGCATCGGCGCATGCCGCAGCCCGTGATTCGCATCGATCCCCTGCCCTATGCGACCGCGCTTGCGGTACGTCCGCTGGGTGACATCGACCTGGTCGTGATCCACTGCACCGAACTACCTGACTTCGCGATGGCACGCACGTTCGGCGAACGCGTGCTGTATGCCGAAAGTGGCACCGGCAACAGTGGCCACTACTACATCGACCGCGATGGCGGCATCGTCGAATTTGTCGATCCCGGCCACGTCGCCCACCACACCCGCGGCTACAACCCGCGCTCGATCGGCATCGAACTGGTCAATACCGGCCGCTACCCGGATTGGCTGGATTCACGCCACCAGGCGATGGACGAGGCCTACACCGATGCGCAGATCGAAGCCCTGGTCGCGCTGCTGCAAGACCTCAGTGCGCGGATTCCGGGCCTGAGCTTGATTGCCGGACACGAAGACCTTGACCAGGACGAAGTCGAAGCCAGCGACGATCCCGGCATGAAGGTCCGCCGCAAGCGCGATCCTGGTCCCCGGTTCCCATGGTCGCGGGTGCTGGCTGGCATCCCGCTGCAGCGGCTTGCGGCAACGCAGCATCTATAATCGACGGATGAATCCACCCGTCACCGAACCCGTCGTCCACGAACTCGTCGAGCTGCTTTCGCTGGAGCGACTGGAAGACAACCTGTTCCGTGGCCAGAGCCGCGACATCGGCACCAAGTACGTGTTCGGTGGCCAGGTCGTGGGACAAGCGCTGTCGGCCGCGCAGGCGACCATGGACGCCGCTGGCGAGCCGCGCGACGCGCATTCACTGCATGCGTATTTCCTGCGCGCCGGCGATATCGAGGCACCGATTGTCTACAGCGTCGATCGCACCCGCGATGGCGGCAGTTTCTCGGTGCGCCGGGTCACCGCGATCCAGCACGGCAAGCCGATCTTCGTGATGGCGGCATCGTTCCAGCAGCATGAACAGGGTGCCGAGCATCAGTTGTCGATGCCGGAAGTGCCCACGCCCGAAGACCTGGAACCATCGCCGTCGCTATCGCCCGACCAGATGGCGCAACTGCCGAGCAAGGTCCAGCGCTGGCTGTCGCGGCAAGGGCCGTTCGAGTTCCGCCACGTCTATCCGCGCGACGATCTGAACCCGCCCAAGCGCCCGCCATTCCAGCAGGTGTGGTTCCGCCTGTCCGAGCGCGTCGGCGACGCACCCGAACTGCATCGCGCGCTGCTGGCCTATGCCAGCGACTTCCACCTGCTCGGCACCGCGACCTTCCCGCACGGGATCAGCTACTACCAGCCCGATGTGCAAATGGCGTCGCTTGACCATGCGTTGTGGTTCCACCGCGCATTCCGTGCCGACGAATGGCTGCTGTATTCGATCGACAGCCCCAGTGCGCAGGGCGGGCGTGGACTTGCGCGCGGACAGATATTCGACCGCGGTGGCCGGCTGGTTGCCAGCACCGCGCAGGAAGGCCTGATCCGCGTGGTCGGCGCCGACAAGGCCGACATCCCACTGCACCCGAAGGGCTGAGCATGCGCAAGGTATTCAGCAGCCCGAGGCTGGAAAACGTGGAAGCGGTGGCCGAGCTGCTGCGCGCCGAAGGCATCGAGGTGCGAGATCTCCGATGGCCGCTCCTATCACGGCACGCGCCGCAGCAATTTCAGCTATTCGCGAAGGCGAGCAATCCGGTCCGCAGCCGGCAGTGTGGATCCTCAATGCCGAAGACCAGCCACGCGGGCGTCAGCTGTTGCGCGATGCCGGGTTGCTCGAGAGCACACGCATCGGCGAGAGCAGCTACCTGTCCTTGACGACGCTGCACGAAGTCAAGGCTCCAGCCGCGCGCAAGTCGAACATGCGCACGCGCATGCGGATCGGCCTGCTGGTGCTGATCGTGGTGGTGAGTGCGCTGATCTGGTACTCGCGGCGCGAAGCTTCGCCGACACCGGCCACGAAACGAGGCATGGCAACGGCACCCGCTGCGCCAAAGCATGCCCCGCCCGCAATCATTCCGCAGCAAGCCGAAGACCTGGAGGTCTATCGCGCCGATGTTCCCACCGCATTGGCGAAGTTGCTGATCGAAGGCGAGATCGCCAAGACCAAGCCCGCCAGGGCCTGCATCGCGATCGATGGCGCCGATCCCGCGCCGCAGTTCATCGAATCGCTGGTGCTTGGCGGTGCGACGGAAGCCTTTTCCGCCAGTGACTGTCCGCAGGATGTCGGCGTGGAAGATCACGGTGCACGACTACATGACCGATGGCCTGGGCCGTGGCCATGTGCAACTGGAGTCCGGTGGCGGCAAGCCACGAACGGTCGAAGCCGAGCGCGACGGCATCCGCTGGGAAATCCTTTCGCAACGCTGAGCGTCTCGCAGCACTGAGAGCTGCGCGCAACACCAGCCGAAACGACAACGCCCGGATTTCTCCGGGCGTTGTGCGTCATGCGCTGACTGTCAACGGATTACTGCTTCGGCGCGCCCATCTTCGGTCCACCTTGCCCGGTGCGCATACCCTGGCGCATGCCGCGACCCTCGGGCTTGAACGCATCGAATTCGGCCTTGGTCAATGCACCATCCTTGTTCGCATCCATCTTGTCGAACGCCTTGCCGGCGAATTCGATCTGCTGCTGCTCGGTCGGCGCCTGGCGTGCAGGCTTCTGCTTGCCCGCAGCTTGGGCGTGCTCGGTCCGCTTCTCACGACGTTCCGCACCACGCGCGCCCTGCTCGACGATGAATTCGTCGCGGGTGACACGGCCATCCTGGTTGGCGTCGGCGCCCTTGAAGAACTCGGCGCGTTGCTGGGTCATCCTGACCTGCATGTCGGCACGATCCAGATAACCGTCCTTGTTGACGTCCATCTGGTCGAAGCGTGCAGCCATCTTGGCCTGGCCTGCCTCGCGCCTCGGCACGGCTGATGCGGCCGTCCTTGTCGGTGTCCAGGGCCTTCATCCGGCCCTGGGCGCCGCCCATTGCGCCGCGGCGATGCCTTTTGCCGCCCATCTGAGGACGCTCATCCGCGCTCAGCTTGCCGTCCTTGTTCGTGTCCAACTGGTCGAAACGCTCGGCCAGCTTCGGCGCCTTGGCGGCTTCGGCGCGATCGATCACGCCATCCTTGTTGGTATCCAGTTGCACACGCTGCTTGGCGTGATCAGGAGCGGCCTGCTGGACCTGTGCGATACGCTGCCGCCGAGGTCAGTGCCAGCGCGACTGCCACCGACAGGAGCTGCATCTTCTTCATGGAATAGTTCTTAATGGAGCTGTTCATCAGTATTCCTCTCACGAACCGGCATCGACCGGAATGTCATTGAAAACGAACCAACGCGCCGACGGTTGACAGTGGGGGCTATCGCGCCGCTGAACGACGAGGTTATTTGCCCGCACTATTCCCCTCGTCGCGCGCGCTGCCATCGCGGCGCTTGCCGCGCATCTGGGTACGCTCGTCGGCGCTCAGCTTGCCGTCCTTGTTGGTGTCCAACTGATCGAAGCGCTCGGCCAGCCTCGGCTCCTTGGCGGCTTCGGCGCGATCGATCACGCCATCCTTGTTGACGTCCAGCTCCTGCATGCGCTTGGCGCGATCAGGAGCGGCCTGCTGGGCCTGGACATAGGCCGCAGACGAACCCAACGCCAGTGCTACCGCCAGCCACAGCACCTGCATGTTTTTAATGGACGTGTTCTTCGTGGAGCTGTTCATCAGTAGTCCTCTCGCGAACCGGCATCGACCGGAGTGACAGTGGCAACGCGACGCCGTGACAATGGTTGACATGGCAGGCGCGCGGCCGATCAACAGCGGCGTTATCCTCATGTCATGGGTACCGATGCCGACAACCTGCGCATGTTCCGCACCGGCACCCACCCCTGTGGATACTGGAGTGATCGCGAGGCCCGCGACCTGGTCCTGGATCCTCGCGACCCACGCCTGCCATCGTTGTACCCGATGGCGCTGGACTGGGGCTTCCGCCGCTCCGGCGACATCATCTATCGGCCTGCGTGCGCTGGCTGCCAGGCTTGCGTGGCGGTGCGCGTGCCAGTCGCCGGCTTCAAGCCTGACCGCAGCCAGCGCCGTTGCCTGGCGCGCAATGCCGATGTCGATGCCAGGATCGTGGCACCGACGCGTACCGACGAGCACTTGCTGCTTTATCGAAAATACCTGGCCGCCCGCCATGCCGGCGGCGGCATGGACGACCACGGCGCGCCGGAGTTCGAGCAATTCCTGATCGGTTCCTGGAACGAGGGCCGTTTCCTCGAACTGCGCGAACATGGCAGCCACCGGCTACTCGGCGGTGGCGGTGACCGACCTCGTCGAAGGTGCATTCTCCGCGGTCTACACGTTCTACGATCCGGACGAGGCACCACGCGGACTGGGCACCCTTGGTGTGCTCAAACAGCTCGAATGGGCGGCGCGCGATGGTCGCAGCCACCTGTACCTGGGCTACTGGATCGCCGGCCACGCCAAGATGGATTACAAACGCCGTTTCCAGCCGCTGGAGGGTTTCGACGGGCGCAGCTGGCGGCGATTGCAGGCGTGATCCTGCCGTCCGCTTATCACGCGCTCGGCTTGGCATCCGCTGCTGCTTCACGCACAGCTTCAGAGAGAAAAGGGGTCAGAGTGAATTTCCTGCAGGTCTTCTTGGTCCACTCCTGATCCAAATCAGGAAACTTCACTCTGACCCCTTTCTGCCGCTACCTCCTCCTTATCGACATCAGCCGGCGGCAGCCCCGGTTCCACCAGCACATGCGCCGCCCGGCTGCGATCATAGAAGCCGAATTCGGCGTCGCTACGCGCGGACACGATCATCCGCACCATGGCACCCGGCACCATCAATTCCAGGGAGATCTCGCGGCCATCGTTGGTGCGGCCCTGCAAGGTCATCTCGATGAAGGCACCGCCGGTGTCGATTTCGCGGCATGGCACGTGCACGCCGGCCGGCCCGTCCTGCAGGTACGGCTTGATCGCATCGCCCAGCGCTTCAAGCGCGGGCGGGAAGAAGAACACGGCATATCCTGCGGAATCATTCATGGGGCCTGGTTTTCCTCCTGGTTCAAGACCACTGTCGACATGCTCAGACTGTCGGCGAA
The DNA here is from genome assembly GCA_963714905.1 of uncultured Gammaproteobacteria bacterium. Taxonomy (GTDB): domain Bacteria; phylum Pseudomonadota; class Gammaproteobacteria; order Xanthomonadales; family Xanthomonadaceae; genus Thermomonas. The sequence goes on along the minus strand of CAVQPZ010000006.1, from coordinate 233,181 downwards.
GGCATTGGTTTCTCCGGATTCCGAGTGTAGCCGAGCCCGATGACAGCCCACGCGGGACTGTGACGCCGTCGTGCGTCCATGCCATCCTTTGCCGATGCCGATCACCCCTGCCCTGCGGCTGTCGTTCCTTGCCGCACTGGCACTGTGCGTGGCGGCGTGCGCGCCAGCGCCGCTGCCCTTCGCGCGTCTGGCCGGGCTGATCACCAGCAAGGACCTGGACGAAGTCAGCGGCTTCGCCACATCGCGTGCGCACGAGGACGTGCTGTGGGCGATCAACGACAGCGGCAATCCCGCGCGACTGCATGCCCTGTCCCTGCGCGGCAAGGTATTGGCGCAGTTCGATGTCGAAGGCGCGAAGAACATCGACTGGGAGGACATGGCCAGTTTCGACCTGGACGGAAAGCATTATTTGCTGGTCGCCGACACCGGCGACAACGGCGGCCTGCGCAAGAGCATCACCCTGTACGTATTCGAAGAACCGGCCAGCCTGGTGAACGGCACCCTGCGCCCGGCCTGGACGATCCGCGCACGCTGGCCGGATGGGCCGCGCGATTGCGAAGCCGTAGCGGTGGATGCCGTGGCCGGCAAGGTGCTGCTGGTGTCGAAGAAACGCACGCCTCCCGAACTGTTCGAGCTGCCGCTGGCCGATCCCGGCAAGGCATGGCGCGAGCCACGCCGGATCGGGCGCCTGAGCGGGGTTCCTGCAGCAGATCCGGAGCTGCAACGGAGCGATCCGGCCATGGCCAAGCTGTTCACCCAGGTCACCGCAGCCGATCTGTCGCCGGACGGCCAGACACTGGCCGTGCTGACCTATGGCAGCGTGCTGTTCTATCGGCGCGAGGCCAGCGAAGACTGGGCAGCAGCGGTCGCCCGCGATCCGGAAGCGCATGACGTACCGCTGATCCCGCAGGCCGAAGCGTTGGCCTGGAGCGCGGGTGGTGGCGGCCTGTACGCCAGTGGCGAGTTCAACCCCGCGCCGATTTTCTACCTGACGCCGGAGCACTGACCGCGCCGCATCGCGTGCGCGGCCGAGTCGGCCATGGATTCAGGGCGTTGGCCAACGCCCCCCATCCGTCAGCGCAACCAGCGACCGTTCGTCCGGATTTCCTTGATTAGTTGATATCATTTTGATATCACTATCTCGCACCCACTGTTTGGGCCATGACGCGAGAACGACCATGAAAGAGACCCCGATCCGCTCCCTTCCCGGCATCCCGATGCTGCTGGCCCTGTTTGCCGGCGTTCTGGTGGGCGCCTACCTGATCATTACCGGCGCGCAGGCCCACGACGGCCTGTTCGTCGATCGTCGGCGCGCTTGCTGGCGCTGGCTACCGGCTTTTGCCTGCTCGGCCTGTACATGGTCGAACCCAACCAGTCGGCCGTGTTGTCAGCCTGTTCGGCAAATACGTGGGCACCGTGCATGAGAACGGCCTGCGCTGGAACAACCCGTTCTATGCCAAGAAGAAAATCAGCCAGCGCGTGCGCAACTTCGAAAGCGGCAAGCTCAAGGTCAACGAACTGGGGGGCAGCCCGATCGAGATCGCCGCGGTGATCGTCTGGCAGGTCGTGGATTCGGCCGAAGCCGTCTACAACGTCGACGACTACGAGAGCTTCGTGCACATCCAGTCCGAATCGGCGCTGCGCACGATGGCCACCAGCTATCCCTACGACCAGCACGTGGACGGCCAGATCGCGCTGCGCAGCCACGCCTGCGGAGGTGTCGCAGCACCTGCGGGATGAGCTGGGCGAGCGGCTGGCCGATGCCGGCGTGCAGGTGATCGATGCACGCATCAGCCACCTCGCCTACGCCCCGGAAATCGCCGAGGCGATGCTGCAGCGCCAGCAGGCCGACGCAATCATCGCGGCGCGCACGCGGATCGTGGCCGGTGCGGTGGGCATGGTCGAAATGGCCCTGGACGAACTGCAGAAGAACGGCGTGGTGCAGCTGGATGAAGAGCGCAAGGCCGCGATGGTCAGCAACCTGCTGGTGGTCCTGTGCAGTGATCGCGCCACCCAGCCGATCGTCAACGCCGGCACGCTGTACTGAGCCGGCCTGAGCCACTACGAACATGAGCGAAAAGAAGGCCTATCCGCTGCGCATCAATGCCGAAGTACTGACGGCGGCGCAGCGCTGGGCCGACGACGAACTCCGCAGCCTCAACGCGCAGATCGAGTACGTCCTGCGCGATGCCCTGCGCAAGGCCGGGCGATTGCCGGCCAAGGCCGAAGACACGAACAAGGAATCGAAATGAGCACTCGCTGGAACTACAAGGTGATGTCGAGGTCAAGCCGCAAGTGGCTCAGCGTGACGCCGAAACAGATCGAGGAGGCGCTGGCGCCGCTGGGGAGCATGGGCTGGGAACTGGTGTCGGTGACCCACATCGCGACGACCACCTATCTCTATCTCAAGAAAGAAGCCTGAACAGGCATTCCTGGAGAACCAACATGTTGCATATCGTCCACTGATCGAGCGTCGTTATGGGCAAGGCCCGGGCACGACGCGCATCATCACCCGCTTGCTGCTGGCCTCCTTGCTGGCGCTGCTGCTTGGCGCTGGATTCCTGCTTTCGACACCACCCGCGCACAGGACGCGCCATCACCCGAGAGCAAGGCAAGCGCACTGGCGATCCAGTTGCTCGATCATCTGGATGCTGGCGAGTACGCCCAGGCCGAGGCCATGTTCAATGCGCAGATGGCGCAGGCCGTTCCCGCCGACAAACTGCAGGCGGTATGGGAATCGCTGCCGGCGCAGGCTCGGTGAAGCGCAGGGACGTGGTGAAGCCGTGACACTGCTGCAGGGCGACACTGCGCTGGTGAAGATCCCGCTGCACTACGCCAAGGCCGGCTTGGTGGCGAAGATTCGCCATCGATGCCGAAGGCAGGATCGCCGGCTTCCTGATCCAGCCCGAAGAAGCGCCACCCGCCGCCGCAGTGACCGAGGATGCGCCGTATGCCGAAACCGACCTGAATGTCGGCGAAGGCGAGCGCGCCCTGCCCGGCACACTGGCGATGCCGAAAGGCGCTGGCCAGGCATCCGGCATCTTGTCCCGGCCGTGGTGCTGGTGCACGGCTCCGGCCCGCACGACCGCGACGAAACCATCGGCCCCAACAAGCCATTCCTCGACATCGCGCGCGGATTGGCCGCGCAGGGTATCGCCGTGCTGCGCTACGAGAAGCGCACCAAGGCGCGCCCACAGGATTTCACCAGCGGCATGTTCGGCGTCGATGACGAAACCACCAATGATGCGGTGCTCGCCGTGGATGCCCTGCGCAAGGTCGCAGGCATCGATCCGGCACGGGTCTTCGTGCTCGGCCATAGCCAGGGCGGCTTGATGGCGCCACGCATTGCCGCTGTGTCCGGCCATGTGGCCGGGCTGGTGTTGATGGCCGCGCCGGCGCGCTCGCTGCTGGACATCGTCATCGAACAAAACCGCCGTTTGGCCGTACTCGATGATGGCAAGACCAGCGATGCCGAACGCGATGCGATCAACACGCTGATCCAGCAAGTCGCAATGACGCGTGATGCCGCCACGGACGCCACCACCAAGACCGTGATGGGCCTGCCCGCCGGTTACTGGCGCAGTATCGATGCCGTCGATCCGGTCGCCGAAGCCAAGTCGGTCGACCTGCCGATGCTGGTGCTGCAGGGCGCGCGCGACATCCAGGTGGTCGATGCCGATTGGCAGCGCTGGCGCGGCGGCTTCCATGACAATGCCAAGGTCGAATTCAAGCTGTACGAGAAGGTCAACCACCTCGGCATCGCCGGCGAGGGTGACGGCAACATCGCCGAGTACGCCAATCCCGGCCATGTCGATGCGCAGTTGATCGACGATGTGGCCACCTGGGTCAAGGCGCACTGACCGCAGGCCCAGTCACCGCCACAAGGAACTCAGCATGCAGTCCAACCGCAGCCAGGCAACGCGCGATTTCGCCGTGACTCCACCGCCCACCTATGCCATCGCATTCCTGGTGTTGGTGGGCGGCGTACTGCCGCTGGCTGCTCTTGCCTGCATGCTCTGGTTCGGGCGAATCGGACACTGGACGGATTGACGCAGGTTCTTACCGGTACTGGTGATCATTCCGGTCGTGCTGGCGCTGGCCTCTCGCTGCTGGCAATGAAACGGCGCTCGGTGTCATTGGTCGGCCACGTGCTGGACGTGCGTGCCGCACTGTTCCGCGAGCGCACCCCGATTGCCGACATCGACCTGGAACGCGCGCGGGTCGTCGACCTTGCCGAGCGCATGGACCTGCGACCCGCCGTCAAGACCATGGGCATGTCGCTGCCCGGCTTCCATGCTGGCCGCTTCCGCCTGCGCGGCAAGCTGGCCAAGGCCTTTTGCCTGGTCACCGATCGCCAACGCGTGCTGTGGCTGCCGCTGCATAACGGCAAGGATCAACTGCTGCTGAGCGTGGAACGACCACAGGACTTGCTGGATGCGTTGCGCGCCACGATGGATGGTCACGCCCGGCGCGCTTGAGCATGCGGCGCCGAGGCATGGCCCGATGTCCCTGCGTTAAGCTGGACGGATGTCGCGACCGTCGCCGCTGCCACTGAAGACCGTGCTGCTCAACACCGCGGAGATCGAGGTGTGGCCGGCGGCACTGCTGCGTGCACGCAGCAACCGTGATGCCCGTGCGCTGTCGCGGGCGAGACCATGTCTTGCGCCGCAAGCGTGACGGCACCTACCTCGCGGCCGAACTCGACATCGGCCTGCTGCCGCTGATCCCGAACCTGCAACGCGAACCCGGCGTGGATGCTGCGCTCGACGCGCTGGATGCGCTGCCCAGCCGCGCACGACTCGGTCTTGAACACATCGGTCGAACTGGAACTGCATGGCCTGCACGAGCGACTGGACACGCTTGGGCTGGATGAAGCCGCATACGCGCGACGCACCGGGCTTGGGCTTGTCGCCGAACCGGACTGGCTGGCGTTTGCCGGGCTCGACCGCTACCGGCGCGCGCTGTGGCTGCGCTTCGATGCCGCACGCGCCTGGCTGCATCTGCGTGATGCGGCACTGCGCGACGACGTGGTGCTGGAGGCGATTTCCGGCTATCGCAGCCACGACTACCAACTTGGCATCTTCGAACGCAAGTTGGCACGCGGACTCGGCATCGATGAGATCCTCGCGGTGAATGCCGCACCCGGTTTTTCCGAACACCACGGCGGACTTGCGCTGGACATCGGCGCGCCGGGTGAACCTCCCGCGGAAGAGAGCTTCGAGCAGACGGCCGCGTTTGCATGGCTGCAAGCCAATGCAGGCGGCCACGGCTTTGCCATGAGTTATCCGCGCGACAACCCGCACGGCATCGTCCATGAGCCCTGGCATTGGTGCTACCAGCCCGCATGAGCTCGCCCACCATTGCCGCCGCCTGGGCAGCGCAACGCAACAACTTCAACCTGATGCGGCTGGTCGCGGCATGGCTGGTGATCTATGGCCATGCCTGGGCAATCACCGGCAGTCGCGGCCAGGACCTGCTTGCCGGTCTTGACCGGGTTCCGCTTCGCCGGTGCCATCGCCGTGGACATGTTCTTCGTGGTCAGCGGCTTCCTGATCGCGGCCAGCCTGCAGCGCAACAGTGCGCGGGGTTATCTGGTATCGCGCGGATTGCGGATCCTGCCGGCGCTGATCGCCTGCGTGGTGCTGACCACCTTCGTGCTCGGGCCATTGCTGACCACTGCCGCCAGCTACTGGTCACAGCCGACGACGTGGAATTATTTCCTGGTCAATGCATCGCTGCTGGCCAGCCGCTTCCAGTTGCCGGGCGTATTCATCGGCGCATCCACTGGACGTCGTCAACGGTTCGCTATGGACGCTGCCGATCGAGGCCAAGCTCTACCTGTTGCTGACTGATCGCCTGGCTGCTGGGCCTGCTCGCCCCGAAGCGCTACACGCCGCTATGGGCACTCACCCTCCTGGTCGGCTATGCGCTGGCCTGGCACTACGGCCCATTGCCCGATCACATCCAGAAGTACGCCGAATGCACCGGCTTTCTTCATCACCGGCAGCCTGCTGTGGGTCAACCGTGACCGCATCCGCCTGAACGGCTGGGTCGTGCTGGGATTGCTTGCCGCATTCGCGCTCTTGCGCGGTGGCCCATGGGCGCACCTGCCCTACTTCGGCCTGCTGGCCTACGGCACGTTGTACCTCGGCTTGCGGGTCAGGCTGCCGATGATCCGCGGCACGGACCTCTCGTACGGGCTGTATCTGTACGGCTGGCCTGCGCAGCAACTGGCGTGGATGCTGCCGTGGGGCAAGTCGGTTGCCGGCAACATCACTGATTGCCACCGCAATCGCGCTCACCTTCGCCGCGCTGTCATGGTTCCTGGTCGAACGTCCGGCGTTGCGCCTGAAGAAGCGCTGGGTCGCACGCGGACCGCAAGCCTCGCCGGTCGCGGCGCAGGGATAGCCCGCTCACTGCGCCGCTGCAAGTTCCCTCAGCGTCTGCTTCAGTCCCTCCCGCCAATCCGGCGGCACGATGCCGAAGTCCCGTTGCAGGCGCGTCGTGTCCAGCACCGAATACGCAGGCCGATGCGCAGGCGTCGGGTATTCGGCAGTCGTGATCGGCAGCACCAAGGGCTTGCGCTGCAGCAGTCCGAGTCCATGTGCCTCGTCCATGATCGCCGTGGCGAATCCATGCCAACTGGTCTCGACCGTGCGCAGTCAGGTGCCAGGTGCCGGACTCCGCGACGCCGTGACGCAGCAACGCGGTGGTCGCATCGGCAATCCACGCGGCCGGCGTGGGTGCGCCGTGCTGGTCGGCGACAACGCGCAATTCGTCGCGCTCGCCTGCCAGCCGCAGCATCGTGAGCAGGAAATTCTTGCCATGCGCCGCATACACCCAGGCGGTGCGCAAGATCGCGTGGCGCGCGCCGCTGTCGCGGATCGCCTGCTCACCGGCCAACTTGCTTGCACCGTAGACACCCAGTGGCGCAGTGGCGTCGTCTTCGAGATACGGGCGCGTGGCCTGGCCATCGAACACGTAGTCGGTCGAGTAATGCACCAGCAGCGCGTCGACGTCCTGGCGCATGCCTTGGCGATCGCCGCCGGCGCTTCGGCATTGATGCGGAAGGCGGCATCGGCGTCGGTCTCGGCCTTGTCGACCGCGGTATAGGCCGCGGCATTGACCACGACGTCCGGCGCGATGCTGTGCGATCAGCGCGGGCAGCGACTGCGGCTGGTCGAAATCCGCGACCGCATCGGCACCGTCGCCATCGCGCGTGGCGACGATCAACTTCGCCGAGCGTGGCCAGGCTGCGGCGCAGTTCACGCCCGACCTGGCCATTGCCGCCGAGCAGCAGGATCTTCATGCACTGAAGCTGGGCAGGCGCTCGGCAGGCATGTCGGCCAGCAGCGGGGCCTTGGCATCCTTGCCCGACAGCGACACATCGGCCAGTGGCCAGTCGATCGCCAGCGCGGGATCGTCCCAGCGCAGTGAGTTGTCGCTGTCGCGGTCGTACGGCGCGGTGCACAGATAGGTGAACACCGCAGTCTCGCTCAGGGTCAGGAAGCCGTGGGCGAAGCCTTCCGGAATCCAGAAATGGCGCTTGTTGTCGGCGCTCAGGATCGCGGCCGCATGTTGCCCGAAGGTCGGCGAACCGCGGCGGATATCGACCGCCACGTCATAGACCTCGCCCTCCAGCACGCTGACCAGCTTGCCTTGCGCATTGCCTGGCCACTGGTAATGCAGGCCGCGCAGCACGCCGCGCTGCGAACGCGAGACGTTGTGCTGGACGAAACTCGCGGGCAGGCCATGCTCCGCGAAACGCGCCGCGTTCCAGCCTTCGTAGAAATACCCGCGGTCATCGCCGAACACCGCCGGCTCGATCACCACGCAGCCCGGCAATCCGGTTTCGATGACTTTCATGGGAGCGCTTCATCCGACGCGGCCGTGCTCGAGCAGGCTCAGCAGGTACTGGCCGTAGCCGTTCTTGGACAGCGGCTGGGCCAGTGCGCGCAACTGGTCGGCATCGATCCAGCCGTTGTACCAGGCGATCTCCTCCGGACAGCACACGCGCAGGCCCTGGCGCTTCTCGATGGTCTCGATGTAAGTCGAGGCCTCGACCAGCGACTCATGGGTGCCGGTATCCAGCCAGGCGTAACCGCGGCCCATTTTTTCCAGCTGCAGCGAGCCGTCTTGCAGATAGCAGCGGTTGAGGTCGGTGATTTCCAGTTCGCCGCGCGGCGAGGGCTGCAGCGAGGCGGCGAAATCACTGGCGCGGCCATCGTAGAAATACAGGCCGGTGACCGCGTAGTTCGACTTCGGTTTCGCCGGCTTTTCTTCCAGTCCGACCACCTTGCCGTCCGCATCGAACTCGGCCACGCCATAGCGCTCCGGATCGCGCACCCAGTAGCCGAACACGGTCGCGCCGTCTTCGCGCGCATCGGCGCGCTTCAGCAGATCGGTGAGGCCATGGCCATGAGAAAATGTTGTCGCCGAGCACCAGGCAGCTCGGGCCGCCGGCGAGGAACTCGCGACCGATGATGAAGGCCTGCGCCAGTCCGTCCGGACTGGGCTGCACGGCGTATTCGATCTGCATGCCCCATTGCGAACCATCGCCCAGCAGGCTGCTGGAACAGCGCCTGCTCGTGCGGCGTGTTGATGATCAGCACCTCGCGGATCCCCGCCAGCATCAGCACGCTGAGCGGGTAATAGATCATCGGCTTGTCGTACACCGGCAGCAGCTGCTTGCTGATCGCCTGGGTGATCGGATACAGCCGGGTGCCGGAGCCGCCGGCGAGGATGATGCCCTTGCGATTCACCGCGCTCATGCAACCCCGCCAATGCGTTCCAGTCGATAGCTGCCGTCCAGCACGCGCCCAACCCAGTCCTGGTTGCCCAGGTACCAGTCGACGGTGTCGGCGATGCCCTGCTCGAAGCTGTGTGCCGGTGCCCAGCCCAGTTCGGCCTGCAGCTTGCTTGCGTCGATCGCGTAGCGGCGGTCATGGCCGGGACGATCGGTGACGTAGGTGATCTGCGATGCGCGTGGCTGGCCATCCTCGCGCGGGCGACGTGCATCCAGCAGCGCGCAGATCGTGTTCACGACCTCGATGTTCTGCATCTCGGCATCGCCGCCGACGTTGTAGGTCTCGCCGACGCGGCCGCGTTCCAGCACGGCACGGATCGCCGAGATGTGGTCGCCCACGTACAGCCAGTCGCGCACGTTCTTGCCGTCGCCATAGACCGGCAGCGGCTCGCCCGCCAGCGCCCGGGCGATGATCAGCGGGATGAGTTTTTCCGGGAACTGGTACGGGCCGTAGTTGTTGGTGCAGTTGGTGGTCAGCACCGGCAGCCCGTAGGTGTGGTGGAACGCACGCACCAGATGGTCGGATGCCGCCTTGGACGCCGAATACGGCGAATTCGGCGCATACGGCGTGTCCTCGCGGAACCTGCCGGTCTCGCCGAGCGAGCCGTAGACCTCGTCGGTGGAGACATGCAGGAAGCGGAACGCCTGCCTGGCATCGCCTTCGAGCGACTTCCAGTAGTCGCGCACCGCTCTCCAGCAACGCCAGCGTGCCGACCACATTGGTCTGCACGAATGCCGCCGGACCGTCGATGGAACGGTCGACATGGCTTTCGGCGGCGAAGTTCAGCACTGCGTCGGGGCGGTGCTCGGCCAGCAACCGCGCCACCAGGTCGCCGTCGCCGATGTCGCCATGCACGAACACGTGGTTGGCATTGCCTTCCAGCGCGGCCAGCGTGTCGAGGTTGCCGGCATAGGTCAGCGCATCCAGGTTGACGACCCGGATGCCGCCGCGCACCGCATCCAGCACGAAATTGCCGCCGATGAAGCCGGCACCGCCGGTGACCAGCCATGTCGTCATGCGATTGCTTCCTTGCCGGTGCGCTGTTCAGAACGGGATATCGTCGTCGAACGGCACGTCGTCGAAGCTCTCGCGCTTGGGCGGGGCCGAAGCGGCGACGCTGCGCGTCTGCCGGGCGCGCCGGGCGATCGCCGCCACTGCCGCCGCTGCTGCTGTCACCGCCGCCACGCTGCGCACCGCCACCACCGCCCCCTTCGGAGCGACCGCCGAGCATCTGCATCTCGTTGGCGACGATGTCGGTGAAGTACTTCTCCACGCCATCCTGGCCGGTGTACTTGTCGTAACGGATTTCACCCTCGACGTAGACCTGCGACCCTTCTTCAGGTACTCGCCGGCGATCTCGCCGAGCTTGCCGAAGAAGGTGACGCGATGCCACTGCGGTCTGTTCCTGCTGGTTGCCGTCCTTGTCCTTGCGCACCGACGTGGTGGCGAGGCTGATCTTGGTGATCGCCATGCCGCCTTGGGTGTATTTCACTTCCGGGTCATTGCCCAGGTTGCCGACCAGGATCGCCTTGTTTACGCCGCGGGCCATGTCATTCCTCGCCTTCTTGCCGTCCGGAGCGGACGATCAGCATTGAATTATAGCCGCCGCGCCGCCGCCACCGGGCTGTGACCCCAACGCGGGGTCGGAATTTGCCGCACCGCGATCGAATACGGCCCACGGCCTATAATCCCGCGTTCACCGCAAGCCCTTGCCCATGTCCGACACCCCCATTCCCCCGCTCCCGCCGTCCTGGCAGGCATCGACCTGCCGGAAATCCAGGCCCTGGCCGCGCCCGAGATGGACGCGATGGATGCGCTGATCCGCCGGCGCCTGGCCTCGGACGTGGTGCTGATCAACCAGGTCGCCGAGCACATCATCGGCGCCGGCGGCAAGCGCCTGCGGCCGATGCTGGTGTTGCTCGCCGCCGGGCGCGCTTGGCCATCGCGGCCCGCGATACGCACCAGCTGGCGGCGGTGATCGAGTTCATCCACACCGCCACCCTGCTGCACGACGACGTGGTCGACGAATCCGACCTGCGCCGCGGCCGCAGCACCGCCAATGCGGTGTGGGGCAATGCCGCCAGCGTGCTGGTCGGCGACTTCCTGTATTCGCGCAGCTTCCAGCTGATGGTGGAACTGGACCGCTTCGAAGTCATGCGGATCCTGGCCGACACCACCAACCCGATCGCCGAGGGCGAAGTCCTGCAGCTGCTGCACGTGCGCAACCCGGACACCGACGAAGCCGCCTACCTGCGCGTGATCGAACGCAAGACCGCGGTGCTGTTCGCCGCCGCGACCCGGCTCGGCGCGCTGCTGGCCGGCGCGGATGCCGCCACCTGCGATGCCATGCACGCACTACGGCCTGGACCTGGGCTACGCCTTCCAGATCGCCGACGACGTGCTCGACTACGCCGCCGATGCCGACCACGCTGGGCAAGAACCTTGGCGACGACCTCGCCGAAGGCAAGGCGACGCTGCCGCTGATCCATGCGATGCAGCACAGCGACACCGGAGTGACGAGCCGTGCTGCGCCATGCCGTCGAACATGGCGATAGCGAGGCGATGCCGCAGGTGCTGGCTGCGATCGAAGACTGCGGCAGCCTGGCCTACAGCCGCGCATGCGTGCCCAGCAACACGCCAGCGACGCAGCAGTCGCATTGTCAGGCCTGGCCGACAACGAGCATGTCGCCGCCTTGCGCGGGCTGGCGAGTTACGCGGTCAGCCGCGACCACTGATCGGACCTTCCCGCAGAGCACCGTGCGGGCGCGACCGACTTTCCTCGCGACCATGCATTCACGCCCGTGCGGGCGCTCCTGTATGCTCTTCCACGGGATTCACTTCGCCGCGAATCGCTCGGCGAAGAAATTGCGCATCATCACTTCGGAACGTTTCGCTGCGCGTTCGTTGTACATGCAGCCCGGACGGTTGGCCGTCGGCAGTGCGAAACAGTGCACCGCGCCGCTGAAGTTCACGAATTGCCAGTCGGCACCGGCATCGTTCATTTCCTGCTGGAAGCCCGCGATGTCGCCAGCAGTTCCCTTGTCGTCGGCGCCATTGAGCACCAGCACGCTGGCCTTGATCGCGCCCGGCTTGGCCGCCATGGGCGTGCCGAGCCCACCATGGAAGGTCACGACGCCGGCAATATCTGCGCCGCTGCGCGCCAATTCCAGCACAGTCGTGCCGCCGAAGCAGTAGCCAAGCGCACCGATCTTCGAGGCATCCAACGGTGCGCTGCCGGCCTGGGCCTTCAGCACCTCGACCGCCTTGTTGATCCGCGCGCGCCATGCTGCGGCATCGGCATTGAGTTGCTTGACCTGCGCGAGCGCTTCCTCGTTGGACTTCGGGCGCACGCCCTTGCCGTAGACATCCGTCAGCAGCACCACGTAATCAGTCCCGGCGATGTGCTTGGCCTTTTCGACGGCGCTGTCGCTGATGCCATACCAATCCGGCACCATGACCAGGCCGGGGCGCTTGTCCTTGCCGGCATCGTCGTAAACCACATAACCGCTGAAGTGGTCCTTGCCGACGCTCCACTCCACCGGCTTGGCCTGCATCTTCGCCAGAACCGGGCGCAGTGGCGAGCATGAGTCCGATCGCGAGCAATGTACGGCGCATGGAAATCTCCGCTGGAATTGATGATGTCGCTACGCTACGTGCAGTGCATTCATGCCGCGTGAAATCAGAACGCCACCCCGGCGAACACCGGTGTCCGGCTTCTGCACTTGGACAAACTCAAGTACTGGATCCCGGCGTTCACCGGGATGACAGTGTCGAGGGTCGCCAAAATGACCACGTCAGGCGATCCCCATGCCGGCGATGCCGGAAATCGCATCGGGATCAAAGCCGGCGAGTTCCGCGAAATGGCGGCCGCGCGCGGTGTAGTCCTTGTAGGCGCCGAAGCTGGGGGCGCCTGGCGACAGCAGCATCACGCCGCCATCCGGCAACGCCTCGCGCGCCTTGGCCATCGCATCGGCAAGATCGGTTGCGGCCTCCAGCACGAAACTTCGTTCCGCTGCGACAGCGAGCGAGCAGGTCGAAGATGCGTGGCCCGTTCTGGCCCATGGTGATGACCGCAGGCTGGCGCGTGTTCACGCATCGTCATCGGCAAAATCCTCCCATGGCAGGCCACGGTCATGCCCGCCGACCAGCACCGCAACTTGCCGATCGCGATACAACTCCAGCGCCGCCAATGTGGCGTGTGGCGTGGTGCTGATGGAATCGTTGACGTAGACGATGCCGTCGCGTGTCGCCGAGCGCCTGCAGGCGATGCGGCAACGGCTGGAAGCTCGCCGCATGCGGCGCAAGCGCGACCGCATCCAGGCCAAACGCCTCCAGCGCGGTCAGCACCGCGCACAGGTTGCCGCGATTGTGGCGACCGGGCAGCGGCAGCGAGCGTGGTGTCCATGACGAAGGCATCGCCCCGATGCAGGGCATCCCCGCGCAGGTGCCAGCCCTCCGTATGTCCCGTACCAGTGCACGTCACTGTCCGGCAGAGATAGCGCCGCAAGCCGCGGGTCGGCGGCATTGAGCACGGCGATGCGTGGCTTGGCTTCGGTCAGCAGCGCCAGCTTGTCTTCGACATAGCGCGCTTCGCTGCCATGCCAATCCAGGTGTTCGGGGAACACATTGGTGACGATGGCGATCTGGGGACGCACGCCGGATGCGGCGACGTCGCGGGTCTGGTAACTCGACAATTCGACCACCCATGCGTCGGCCTCGTGCATCCAGCAATTCAAGCAACGGCAGCGCCGATGTTGCCGGCCAACGCGGTGCGCATGCCTGCGCAACGCAGCAGCTGCGCAAGCAAGCAGACGTCGTGCTCTTGCCCTTGGTGCCGGTCACGCACAAGACATCTGTTGCGATGCCTTCGGCACTGCCATGTTCGGCAAACCACAACGCGGTGCCGCCGATGAAACGCGTGCCCTGCGCAGCCGCGGCGATCGCTTCCGCCCGATACGGGCTGATGCCAGGCGACTTCACCACCACAGCGTGCAAGGCGAGCGCTTCCGCAGTGACCTCGGTGCCGGCACACAGCCAGCGATCACCGAAAGTGCGGGCCTCGTCGGCTTCACTGGTGTTGCAGAACAACGTCAGCGGCAACTCCGGCAGGCGCGATCGGATCGCGTGGTAAGCGGCGCGACCTTCGCGACCCCAGCCCCACAGGGCGATGCGGCCACCGCGAGTTGCGATCTCTTCAAGCTGCGAAATGCGCACCCAGCCGCTCCTGCAACTTCGCCGGAATGCGCTGCTCGGCATCCGTCACCAGCAAGGGTTCGATGCGCAATGCGTCCTGGTCCAATTGCGGCATGATCTCGCGGGCGAAGCGCTCGACCAGTGCGTCGCCACGCCACTCCGCGCGCGTTGTCAGCGCAGCCATCGCGGCGCGTGATTCGCGACCCTCGCCCACGCATTCGAACGGCTTGTGATCCTGGTATTCCAGCAGCGCATCGTAGCCCGCGGTCTGCGCCGGATCGTCCAGCAGGTTGCGGCCGAAGATGCCGACCAGCCGCGGCTTCGGCATGAAAGGCGCCAGCGCCAGGAACACGAAATGGCACTTCGGGACAGACTCCGCACCAACGGCTCACTGGTCGCTCGCCGAGGATGTGGAAATTGCGGTTGCAGCTGGAAAAATGCGCGTCGTAACGGGCCGGACTTCGCGAACTGTCGTGCCACCGCCAACTCGCTCAGCGGGCGCAGCAGCGAGTAGTAATGCAGGTCGGCCGCCACGTGCGCCTGCAGGTATTCGCCGAATGTCGATTCGAACGCCCAGCCCTTCGACCACTGGTGGTTGACCTCTTTGGTCGTGGTGCCGTCTTCGGCCACGATCATCGAGCCATAGCTGGCCGAGCGCTCGTTGGAAAACACCACCTGGTCCACGCCGTGCAGCAGCGCCGTCAGCACCAGGATCGCGGAATTCACCGCGGTCACCGGGATATGCCCGTTCCACGCGCCCTGCCGGTTGTAGTCGAACAATTTCGGTGCAAGCGCGCGACCAACGTTGAGCGTGGGCAAGCCGGTCTGACCAGCGCATGCGGCGATCAGCTGCGAACCACCGATCCAGGTCACGATTTGTTCGACACCCAACGTGCGCAAGGCTTCAATACTGACCAGCGAATCCTTGCCGCCGCCAATCGCGACCAGCGCGTGTTCGCGCAGACCGACAGAGGGTGCGGCGGCATCCGCGCCGTCCCGATGCGGGAAACGGATGTGACCGTGCAGGTCGAGTCCATTGCGATAGGCGAACTCACCAAGCCCATTGAGATAGATCGATTCCAGCAACGTGGCCGTGTCGGCGTCGATATCGTAGCTGTCGATGCGGATTCGAACCGGTACCGCGGCCTTGTAGTAGCTCACGCCGGCGACCAGATGCAGCAAACGCAAGGCCTGCTCGACCGCATGCGCGCGCGGTGCGTCCAGTTCGAACGGCGCTCCCGGCACGGTCACGGTCTCGATCAGCTCCGGGCCATCGTCAAAGGCGTACACCAGTTGCGCGACGCCGGTGTCCGCATCGAAACCGCAACGCACGAAACGGAATTCGCCGATGGCATCACGCTGGAACATCCACTCACTCATTCGATCACGTCCTCGGCCGGCAAGGCCCGCAGGTTGTAAGTATTGGCCATCGCCATGCCGTAGGCACCTGCGTCAGCCAATATCGCCACATCGCCCGGCGCGGTCGCTGCTGGCAGTTTCACGCGATGGCCGAATACGTCGCTGGATTCGCAGATCGGACCGACCACTTCGAACTCGCCGTCGCAATCGGAATCCAGCCGCGACAGGTTGATGATGTCGTGCCAGGCGTCATACAGGGCTGGACGGATCAACGCGTTCATGCCTGCGTCCAGGCCGACCCGCATCACGCCGTCCTTCTCGACCACCTGGCTGACATGCGCCAGCAACACACCGGCTTCAGCGACCAGGAACCTGCCCGGCTCGATCGCCAGCTTGAACGCCGGATGGATGGCCTTGATCTCCGCCAGGCCCTCGGCCCAGGCATCGAGGTCGAAGGGTTCATCGTCATCGCTGTAGGGAATCGGCAGGCCGCCGCCGATGTCGAGAATCTCGACGCTGCCGATGCGGCGGGCAAACCCGGCCAACTCATCGACGACTTCCTGCCAATGATTGACGGTCTCGATGCCACTGCCAAGGTGTGCATGTACGCCGGTGATGCGCACGTCGAGCGCGCGCGCCACATCGACAAACTCTTCCACACGTTGCGCCGACAGACCGAACTTGGATTCCTTGCCGCCGGTATTCACTTTCTGATGGTGGCCGTCGCCATGACCGAGGTCGATGCGCAACCACAGCGCACGGCCACGGAACACGTCCGGCCAGCGGCGCAGCAACTCGACGTTGTCCACGGTGACGGTGACGCCCCGCGCGAGTGCCGCAACGTATTCGTCGATCGACGCGAAGCTCGGGGTGAACAGCACGCGTTCCGGCGAAAAATCGGGCAAGACCTCGAATACCCGTTCGAGCTCACCCTGCGAGACGCATTCCAGCCCGAAGCCCTCCTGTTCCAGCGCCTTCAGGATCGACGGGTGCGGGTTGGCCTTGATCGCATAGTAGTGTCGATCGACCGCCGCGATCGCCTTGAGCTGGCGGGCACGATCGCGCACGGTCGGCAAGTGATACACGTAGCGTGGCGTACCTTGTGCGGCGAGCACCAGCAACGCATCGCGCTCGCGTGCCGCGCGCCACCACGGCGTGCCGCGCGGACGCACAGTGCCGTTGATTTCGCGCCAACGCGGACCGAACACCTGCTCCTCGTAAACCGGCATCGCGCCGCTGTCGATGAGCGCTGCATGCAACCGGGGCAACATGCCGTTGGCGGCGGCTTCGTCGACCACGAAAGTCAGGTTGAGGTCGTTGGACGACTGCGAGATCAGGTGCACGCGTTCCTGCCCGAACATCGCCCAGACTTCCGACAGTTTGTGCAGCAGCGAGCGCATGCCGCGTCCGACCAGAGTGATCGCCGCGCACGGCAGGATCACCTTGACCCGGCAGATCGCTTCCAGGTCGGTGGCGAGCGCCGCAAGCACATTGGTGTTGACCAGGTTTTCGGTGGGATCCAGCGAGACCGTGACATTGGTTTCCGAGGAACCGATCAGGTCCACCGACAGGCCATGGCGCTTGAAGCGTTCGAAGACGTCGGCAAGAAAACCGACCGACTGCCACATGCCGACGCTTTCCATCGACACCAGCACGATGCCGTTGCGGCGGCTGATTGCCTTGACCCCGGGCACGGTCGCCGCGGCATCGTCGATGCGGGTGCCGGGCAAGTGCGGACGCTCGGTGTCCAGGATCGCCATCGGCACCCCGGCAAATCGGCACGGGCCAAGCGAGCGCGGATGCAGGACCTTGGCGCCAGTGGTCGCGATTTCCTGCGCTTCGGCGTAATCCAGCCGCGTCAGCAGACGCGCGTCCGGCACCTCGCGCGGGTTGGCGCTGAACATGCCCGGAACGTCGGTCCAGATCTCCACGCGTCTGGCCTTGAGCAGGCAGCCGAAATACGCCGCTGAAGTGTCCGAGCCACCACGTCCAAGCACGGCGGTCGATCCATCTTCATGACGGGCGATGAAACCCTGGGTGATCAGCAGAGAGGCGGGCTGCGCGGAGAACCTTTCGGCGAATCCGGCATCGGCCTCGCGGTTGCAATTCACCGACAACCGTTGCGCCCAATCGCTGGCATTCGGCAGCGACACTGCATTCAACCAATCACGTGCATCACACCAGTCGATGTCGTGGCCCTGCGTGCCAAGGTAGGCCGCACCAATCGTCGATGACAGCAATTCGCCCTGCGCCAGCACCTCCGCCTGCCAGTCCAGAGCGAGCAATGTTGCACGCGGATCGTCAACCAGTGCCTGCAACGTGGTGAAGCGCTCGCCAAGGACGGCATCGGCATCAAGGTCGAGCTCGCCGCAGAATGTGCGATGACGCTCGATCAATGCTGTGACACGCGGGGCGATGTCGTCGCCGGTGCAGATTGCGGTGAGTTCATTGGTGACCCCGGACAAGGCCGAGACCACCACCAGCACCCGCGCACCTTCCTGTTGCGCACGGCCAGACACCAGTTGCCCGATGCTGTCCCAGCGCATGCGTTTGGACACCGACGTGCCGCCAAACTTCATGACCAGCCAGCGGGAATTCGGGGCGTACACAGGCGCAGTGACAATCGGCATGAGCGTGGGGAATGAGGCCGTGCTGCTCGCGACGCGAGCGGTGATGCATTCTAGCGGCCCCTTCTGCCGCGCGGACCGCATTCGCTCATGCCCAATCGTCGTTATGTGCAGCCTGATGTCTTCGCCACTCGCCCGGTGCCGGCAATCCCCTGGCCTTGATCCCGGACGCGCAGGGTCTGGACGATGCAGGCGATCGCACGCTGGACCCGCTTGCCGGAAACCACCTTCGTGTTCCCCGCGGACTCCGACGACGCCAGTTACCGCATCCGCATGTTCCGCCCATCAAAAATGGACCAGAGCGACGAGTTTAATTCCCTTCGTCCCCTTTTTTGAAATTCTCAGCCTTCGACTTCATAAAGGGCTAGCCGGAAATCACCGCGACCACCTGCTTTGGCCTGGTAGAGCGCTCGATCAGCCCGCTTGAGCAGCATTTCCGGCTCAAAATGACCGGTTCGCACGAAGGCAATGCCGATACTGGCACCTACATCGATACTTGTGCCTTCCAGGACGACCGGGACCCGCATCGCCTCGCGAATCTTGGTGGCGACCGTCACTGCTCCGTCAGGATCATGCAGGTCTTCGAGCACGATGACGAATTCATCGCCGCCCAGGCGGGCCACCGTATCGGTGTCCCGGGCGCAGCTCTGGATACGGCGCGCAAATTCACGCAAGACAGCATCGCCCGCCGCGTGACCATGGCTGTCGTTGATCTGCTTGAAATGATCTATGTCGAGAAAAAGTACGGCGACGCCGAGGCCGTGACGACGACTTCTGGCAGCCGCCTCACTGAGTATTTCGTCAAGTCGTGAGCGATTGACCAAGCCGGTCAGGGAATCGTACTGCGACATCCTCAGCAGTTTCTTCTGCGCAGTGATCAACGCTGTCGAATCCTGGATGAGCGCATAGATGCCGGTTACCTGGCCGTCGTCTTCGCAATCTGGCACATAGCTGACGCGCAAATGCCGGGCCTCGCCCAGACGGTCGACAGTGATTTCGAAGGCGCTCTGCTCGCCGGCGAAGGCCCGGTCGAGATTCGACTCGATTAGCCGATACACCTCCTCGCCATGGATTTCGCGCACGGTCCGACCCGTGATTTCGTCAATCGAGCAACCGAACCAGCGCGCATACGCCGCGTTGTTGTAGCCGTAGCATCGCTGTTCGTCGATGTAGCAAACCGCCGCAGGCACGTTGTCTGCGATCAGCCGCAGCCGGTGCTCACTGGCGGCGGCCAGATGCTCGGCGGTTTTTTGCATGGTGATATCGAAGGTCAGTGCGTAGAACCCGCAGACCCGGCGATCGGCTTCAAGGTCCGGTATGTAGTCGGAATGGAACCAGTTGACACGCCCATCAACGATTGTCTGGCTATCGAAGCTGATCATTTCCCCGCGCAACGCCGCCTCGATATTCGGTCGAAGTTCGGCGTACAGCGATTCCCCGCGAACGGCTCGCATCGTTCTTCCGATCAGCGATTGCGGTGTGGTGCCGAATATGTTGCCGATATTGGCGTTGCAAAAGCGGTAGCGCTGTTCGTTGTCGATGTAAGCGATTAGTGCCGGGACGTTGTCGGTGATCGCGCGTATTCTCGCTTCGCTCTGTTGCAGCGCTTTCGAGAAGTGACGTATTTCCCGGCGAGAATCGAACAAGGCCAGAACGACTTTTGACAGGCTATCCAGTGCCGCTCGCTGGACGGGGGACAATTCACGGGGAACCCGATCAATGACGCACAACGTACCGAGGGCGTGACCATCGCCGCTTAGCAATGGAAACCCCGCGTAGAACCGGATATTGGGATCATCGACGACAAGCGGATTGTCGTGAAAGCGCGGATCGCTGGCAGCATCCGAGACCTCCATCATTTCCGGATTGAGGATCGCGTGGGCACAGAAGGCCACTTCACGCGGCGTTTCCCGCACGTCCAGACCGACCCGTGCCTTGAACCACTGCCGGTGCCGATCCACCAGGCTGATCAGGGCGATTGGCGTCTCGCAAATGGCGGCGGCCAGCGCGGCAATGGCATCGAACACCGGCTCCTCGGCCGTGTCGAGGATCAGCATTTCATACAGCGTGGCCAGCCGTGCAACTTCGTTCTTGGGTAGCGGGGCAATTATGGGCATGAATTCAGAGTATTCCTGTACACCAGCGACTTCCAGTTCCACTGCCAACTGCAGCAAAAAAAATGGGTCACTTCAGAGAACATGTCCATTTGAATCGTGTCGGGGCGTGAGGTCTCACGGGGAAATGTTCTCTGACCCCTTTTTCGGACTATCAACCTAGACCATCGGCAACTTCAGTCCCAACTCCTTCGCATACTCCCTCGCAATCTCATACCCCGCATCCGCATGTCGCATCACGCCGGTGGCCGGGTCGTTCCACAGCACACGCGCAATGCGCTTGTCCGCGGCCTCGGTGCCGTCGCAGACGATGACAATTCCGCTGTGCTGCGAATAACCCATGCCGACGCCGCCGCCATGATGCAGTGACACCCATGTCGCGCCACCGGCGACGTTGAGCATCGCGTTGAGCAATGGCCAGTCGGAGACGGCATCGGAACCGTCTTGCATCGATTCGGTTTCGCGGTTGGGCGAGGCAACGCTGCCGCTGTCCAGGTGATCGCGACCAATCACCACCGGCGCGCTCAGTTCACCCTTGCGGACCATTTCATTGAAGGCCAGACCCAGCTTGTGTCGCAGTCCAAGGCCGACCCAGCAGATGCGCGCCGGCAGTCCCTGGAAGGCGATGCGCTCACGCGCCATGTCCAGCCAGTTGTGCAGGTGCGCATCGTCCGGGATCAGTTCCTTGACCTTGGCATCGGTCTTGTAGATGTCTTCCGGATCGCCGCTGAGCGCGACCCAGCGGAACGGGCCGATGCCTTTGCAAAACAAGCGGCCGCACATACGCCGGCACGAAACCGGGAAAGTCGAACGCATTGCGTGCAACCAACATCGAACGCCATCTGGCGGATGTTGTTGCCGTAATCCACGGTCGGGATGCCGGCAGCGTGGAAGGCCAGCATCGCTTCCACGTGCACGCGCATCGACTGCTTGGCGGCGTCGCGCACGTCATCGGGATTTGATTTCTGTTCGGCCAGCCAGTGCTCGACGCTCCAGCCAATCGGCAGGTAGCCATTGACCGGGTCGTGCGCGCTGGTCTGGTCGGTCACGCAGTCCGGGCGCACGCCGCGCTTGACCAGCTCCGGCAGGATCTCGGCGGCGTTGCCGAGCAGTGCGATGGACTTCGCTTCGCCAGCCTTCGTGTATTTGTCGATGCGGGCGAGTGCGTCATCGAGGTCGGTCGCCTGCTCATCGACATAACGCGTCTTCAAGCGGAAATCGATGCTGGTCTGGCGGCATTCGATGTTGAGGCTGCTCATGCCCGCCAGCGATGCGGCCAGCGGTTGCGCGCCACCCATGCCGCCCAGGCCTGCAGTGAGCAGCCACTTGCCGGTCAGGTCGCCGCCGTAATGCTGGCGGCCCATTTCGACGAAGGTTTCGTAGGTGCCCTGCACGATGCCCTGGCTGCCGATGTAGATCCAGCTGCCGGCGGTCATCTGCCCGTACATCATCAAACCCTTCTTATCGAGTTCGTTGAAGTGTTCCCACGTGGCCCAATGCGGCACCAGATTGGAGTTGGCGATCAGCACGCGCGGCGCATCGACATGACTGGGGAACACGCCGACGGGTTTGCCGGATTGCACCAGCAGGGTTTCGTCGTCGTTGAGGTGTTTCAGCGATTCGATGATGGCGTCATAGCAATCCCAGTCGCGCGCGGCGCGGCCGATGCCGCCATAGACCACGAGTTCCGCCGGGTTCTCGGCCACTTCGGCATCCAGATTGTTCTGCAGCATCCGGAACGGCGCTTCGGTCAGCCAGGACTTGCAGGTCAGCTGGTTGCCGCGCGGCGCGCGGATGACGCGGGAAGGATCGTTGCGTGAAGCGGTCATGGCGGATGTCCGGGAATCGAAACCAGCCTCGAATTATCGCACCGGGTGGCCGGCAGGCCGGAGCTGCTCGCCGTATCATTGATCCATGCGCATCATCAACATCATCCTTGCCAGCCTGCTGCTGGTCGCCTGTACCCACGTGCCGGCACCGCCAGCATTCGCGGCACTCCAACCGCCCGCACCTGCGGCGCCATCGACAGTGATCCTGATCTCGGTCGATGGCCTGCGCGCCACCACGGTCGGCACCGGCATGATGCCGACGCTGGATGCCATGGCCAGCCTCCGGCGTGCACGCGGCGTGGCTCACACCCAGCTATCCCACGCAGACGTTCCCCAACCACTACACGCTGGTCACCGGGTTGCGGCCGGATCATCACGGCGTGGTCCACAACACCATGCGCGATGAGGTGCTGGGCAAGTTCGTGTCCAAGGGCGAGACCGCGCTCGATGGCCGCTGGTGGGGTGGCGAGCCGATCTGGGCGACCCTGCAAAAGCAGGGCGGCATCGCCGCGACGATGTTCTGGCCCGGCTCGGAGGCGGAGATCGCCGGGCAGCGTCCGCGCTACTACATGGAGTTACGACAAGCAGATGCCGGCCAACGCCCGCGTCGACCAGGTGCTGGCCTGGCTGGACCTGCCGGCCACGGAGCGACCACGGCTGATCACGCTCTACTTCGAAAATTACGACGTTGCGGCGCATGCCACCGGTGCGGATTCCGATGAATCCATCGCGGCACTGAAGTACGTCGATGCCGCGCTTGCCCGCCTGCGCGATGGCCTGCGCAGCCGCAAGCTGGATGCATCGACCAACCTGATCGTGGTGTCCGACCACGGCATGATCACCGTGCGTGGCGAGGATGTGCGCTACCTGGATGACCTGGTGCCGGCGACGAGCATCGATATCGTGCATCTCGGGCCGCTGGCCGGCTTGAATCCGAAGCCCGGGCATGTGCAGCAAGTGGAGAAAGCCCTGCTCGGTCGCCATGACCGCTTCGAATGCTGGCGCAAGCAGGACCTGCCGGCACGCTGGCAATACGGCCAGCATCCGCGCGTGCCGGCAATCCTGTGCCAGGCTGATCCGGGCTGGCGCGTGATCATGCATGGAATGCCAGCATCGACGCAGCGACGCGGTGAACACAGCTACGCGCCGGAATCGCCCGAGATGCGCGCGACGTTCGTTGCCACCGGGCCCGATTTCATCAGTGGCACCCAGCTCCCCGCGTTCGACAATGTCGATGTGTACCCGCTGATGGCGCACCTGCTGCACATCACGCCTGCCGCGAACGACGGCACCCTGGAACCTCTGCTGCCGGCATTGCAGGACGCCCGCTAGCCGATCCTGCACCGAAGGAACACGCCTACGGCAGCAGGCGCTCCATTGCATCGCGATAACGCGCAGCGATCGCGTCGCGGTCGCGATGACGCCCGTCGCTGACGACACGCTGCCCGGCAACATCGACCTCACGCACGATGTTGCGGTTGCCGCTGAACAACCAACGGTCGATCACATCGTCACGCGTTGCACCGGCAAGGATCGACGCGTTTGCATCCAGCGTGATGCGATCACGGGTGTCGAAACCGGTGCTGTTGGCGGCGCTGGCGACCACGCCCTGCAACAGGGTTTCGCCGACGCTCGGCATCTCGGCCGTCACCGCGATATTGCGACGCCGGGTGTGCAGGCGCTGGCCATATTCCAGCCAGCGCAATTCCTCGACCGGCGAAATCGAACTGTTCGAATCCGAACCCACGCCCCAGCCACCACCTGCATCCAGATAGTCACGCAACGGGAACAGGCCGTCACCAAGATTGGCCTCGGTCGTCGTGCAGATCGCCACGGTCGCGCCGCTTCGTGCAATGCCCTGCACTTCCGCATCGTCCAGATGCGTCGCATGCACCAATGTCCAGTGCGACGTCACCTCGGCATGATCGAGCAGCCACTGCACCGGCCGTGCACCGCGCAGGGCGATGCATTCGTCGACCTCGGCCGTCTGCTCGGAAATGTGGATATGGATGCGGCTGTCATTCGGCAGCGCTGCCAGCACCTCGCGCATCGCGGCTTCCGGCACGGCACGCAGGCTGTGCAATGCGCAACCGATTCGCACGCTCTCGCCTTCATCGCCGCGCAGCATTTCAAGCAGACGCAGGTAGGCATCGACATCGTGGCCAAAGCGCTGCTGGCGCGCTGACAGTGCGCGACCGTCGAAGCCACCGGTCATGTACAGCACCGGCAACAGAGTGATGCGGATGCCGATGTCACGCGCAGCGCGGATCAACGCCTGAGACATCGCATCGGCTTGCGCATACGGCTGGCCATCGGGCGCGTGATGCAGGTAATGGAATTCGCAGACGCTGGTGTAACCGGCTTCGAGCATCTCGACGTAGAGCTGGCAAGCGACTGCATGCAGCAGATCCGGATCGAAACGCGCGGCCATGCGCGTACATGGTTTCGCGCCAGGTCCAGAACGAGTCTTGATGATCATGTGTGCCAAGGCGCACATGGGCCGGATTGGTCTGACGTTCCGCCAGACCCGCCATCGCCCGCTGGAAGGCATGCGAATGCAGGTTGGCGATGCCCGGCAAGGACCAGCCGGATGCGTTTTCGATGACAAGGTTCGACATGCGGCGATTGTATGCGCGGGCCGCATACAATCGCCGCATGGCTGAATCGCAAGATGCATGGGATGGTTTGCTGCTCGGCGCCACGCTGGCAACGCTGGATGCCGATGCCGGCTACGGGCTGATTGCAGACGGTGCGCTGGGCTGGAAGGACGGAGTGTTCACCTTCGTCGGCACCCGCGACGCGTTGCCGGGCGCGCCTTCCATTCTGGCCAACGAAGTCATCGATGCCGATGGCCTGGTGACCCCGGGGCTTGTCGATTGCCACACCCACGTGGTGTTTGCCGGCGACCGCGCCGGCGAGTTCGAGATGCGCCTGCAGGGCGCGAGTTACGAACAGATCGCACGCAGCGGCGGCGGCATTCTCTCGACCGTGCACGCGGTACGCGCAGCCAGCGAGGACGCACTGTTCGCGCAATCGCTGCCGCGTGCGCGCGCACTGCTGCGTGATGGCGTGACCACGCTGGAAATCAAGTCGGGCTATGGCCTGGACTTCGACAACGAACGCAAGATGCTGCGCGTTGCGCGGCGGATCGGCTGCGAACTCGGCATCGACATCCGCACGACCTTCCTCGGCGCACATGCATTGCCGCCGGAATTCGCCGGAGACGCGGATGGGTACATCGATGCCGTCATCGCGTGGTTGCCGCGCCTGCACGCGGAAGGCCTGGTCGATGCGGTGGACGCGTATCTGCGAAGGCATTGGATTTACGACCGGCGCAAACCCGACGCGTGTTTGAAGCGGCGCGTGCGCTAGGCCTGCCGGTGAAGTTGCATGCCGACCAGCTCAGCGACCTGGCCGGCGCGGCGCTGGTGGCGGAATTCGGCGGCCTGTCCGCGGACCACATCGAACACACCGGCGAAACTGGCGTCATCGCGATGCGCGATGCCGGCACGGTGGCGGTATTGCTGCCGGGTGCATTTCACGTACTGCGCGAGACAAAACTGCCGCCACTGGATCTTCTGCGTGCGCACGGCGTGCCGATGGCGGTGGCGACCGACTGCAATCCCGGCACGTCGCCATTGCTGTCCCTGCGCCAGTCCATGCAACTGGCCTGCACCCATTTCAAGCTGACGCCGGAGGAAGCCCTGCGTGGCACGACCGTGCATGCGGCACGTGCGCTGGGCCTGCAGGATCGCGGCATGTTGCGGGTCGGGTTGCGCGCGGATTTCGTGCGCTGGGATGCCCGCCAACCGGCCGAACTCTGCTACTGGCTGGGCGGGCAACTGGCAGCTGACGTGCGCGCATCTGGTCGTTCAATCACGCAGTGATAGCCCCACAACGCAAAAGCCCCGCCGAAGCGGGGCCTTGCTTGAAGCGCGACGCGGCTCGAATCAGTGTGTGCTCAGGCCTTGGCGACGGTCTTCTTGGCAACGGCCTTCTTGGCCGGCGCCTTGGTCGCCTTCTTCACCACGGCCGCAGTGGCGGTGCCAGTGGCCTTGGTGGCGACGTGTGAACGCGCATTGCCGTAGCTGGAGTTGTAACGCTTGCCCTTGGCAGTCTTGCGGTCGCCCTTGCCCATGGTGATGCTCCTGGTTCGTGTGTGGCCGCGCGTTCAGCGCTGGCGTTGATATCTGTCATCGCAATTCGCCCATCAGGCCGCGAAGCCGGGCATTCTAGCACGTCAGCACGCTTTCATGGCCAAGTGTAGCGCCCACGATGCCCGGCCTGAAAAGCCCTCTTGGCAAGGGGCCCCCGAAGGGGTGGGGATCGGAGGCACGGAGCGGGCCCAAAGTCACATTGGCGACTTTGATCAATGCGCAGCATGGACCAATGGCGCAGTGGGCATCGTGCACGTGGCCGTGATTGAGCCGCAGGTTGGCCAGGTGAGCCAGGCCAACCAGGGTGCCGCCAAAGGTCATGATCACCGCATGCGGCACACCAGACTGGTGGACCGCCGCATTGAGTCACGCCCAACCACAGAGTCGCCAAACCCGGCAACAGCAGCGCAATCGCCGCACGGCGCGATGCCGGCGATAGCCCTGGATCAGGGTGAACAGGCCCAGCAAGCTCGCGAACAACACGAAGACCACCTCGAAATCGTCACCCAGCGTCGCGCCAGCCCAGTGACGGCAGCACCGCGATCAGCACCGGCAGCAGTGCGCAATGGATCGCGCACACCAGCGATCCGGTCATGCCGATGCGATCCAGGGCACGTCTGGTGGATCGAGATGGGCGGGATGAAGACTTCATTCGTTATATTGTAACGATTCTGCCAGAGAGGCTCGCCTGATCGCGACGCAGCGGCGCAAGCCGTCAATCCGCAGCACGCAATACACCGCGGTGCTCGCCTGCACGGGATTGCGATCGACGCACGGCAGGCAGCGCCTGGGCCAGTAATGCCACAGCCAGCCAGTGTCCACACGATCATCGCCCCGCTCGGCATGTCCAGCACCGCCGACAGCACCAGTCCGGTGACATAGCCCGCCACGCCGATACCGTAGGCCATCGCCAAGCGGCCGCGCCCGCGCATGGCGACAGTCGCCAGTGCCGGCACGATCAGGCTGGCGAAGACCAGATAGACACCGACCAACTGCACCGACAGCGGTGATCGCCAGTGCGAACAGCCCGTAGAACGGCAATCCGGTCAGCCGTCCGCGGCGCAGCCACATCGCCACCAGCAGCACGCCAGACAGGATTGCCGCCGGGATCAATTGCGAATAACTCACCCACAGGATCTGCCCGACCAGCAGGTCCTTCAGATGTTCGCCACCCTGCGGATTGTCGGCCAGCAGCAACAGTCCGCCGGTCGCTGCCAGCACGAACAGGGTGCCGATCAGCGGCTCCTGGTACTTTCGGCCAGCGACGGTCGGTCCATGCCAGCAGGCCGGCCCCTGTCAGCGCCGCAGCGGCGGCGGCGAACTGCACGCCAAGGCCATGCTCCTCGATTCCGAAATACTGGGCCAGGATCACGCCCAGCCCGGCGATCTGCGCGATCGCCAGGTCGATGAAGATGATGCCGCGACCCAGCACCTGCTTGCCCAACGGCACATGGGTGGACAGCACGATCAACCCGGCCACGCAGGCCGGGCCGAGGATGCTGATGTCCAGTCCCTGCATGTTGAGTGTCACTTGGCGGGTCTCTTCTGTGCCGCAGCGAGCAGCTTCGTGATCGTCGAATCAAACAAGCCGAACAAGTCCTTCGACTGCGCATCGCCGCCCACGGTGAACGGCAGGTTCACCACCGGCACGCCGGTACGCTCACTGAGCCAATTTGACGCCTTCGAATCCTGATAGGCCGCGTGGACGATGGCGAGGGTGTTGTTGGACTTGGTGATGCCGATCAGCTGCGCGAGATGCGCCGCGGTCGGCGGCACCGCAGGCTTCGGTTCCAGTGCGCCGATCTGCTCGATGCCGAGCCAATCCCACAGATACACCCAGCTGATGTGGTGGACCACGACCTTGCGACCCTTCAGCGGTGCGGCATCGGCCTTCCACTTCACCATCGCCGCCAGCCAGCGCTTTTCGAAGTCGGCGCCACGCTGTTTGTAGGTCTCCGCGTTGGTCGGGTCCATCTGGATCAGGCGCGCATCCAACTGGCGCGCAATGATCAACACCCGGCGCGGGTCCATCTGCACATGCGGGTTGCCGTCCGGATGCACGTCGCCATTGGCACGATCCAGCGCAGTTGGCTTTTCGAGGGTTTTCACCTGCAGTTGCCGCCATGAACGAGCCATTGCCGCGTCGCAACCCTGGCATTGCCGGACTGGCGGATCAGCTGCGGCAGCCAACCCACCTCAAGGCCGGCGCCGGTACACACCACCAGGTCGGCGGCACGCACCTTGGCGATCAGGCTGGGCTTGGCCTCGACCACGTGCACGTCCTGCAGCGCACTGGTGGCGACGTCGACATCAACCTTGTCGCCCGCCAGTTCCTGCACTCAGTGAACCCCATTCGGGTTCGCAGGCAAACACCTTCAACCTGGCCTGCGCCGGGGCAGCGACCGCCATCGAGGCCAGTAGCAACAAGGGAGCTGCGAATCGCATTTTCATCGTGAATTTCCTCGTGAATCACTTTGGCGTTTTGCTGCAGCCATGACCAGGCGAAAGCAATGGATCCCGGCGGGCGCCGGAATGACGAGCAAACGGATCAGAACTTGTGGGCGCCGTGGGCGCCGAAGCTGGTCTGGTATTGCAGGATGAGGACGTTGTCACGGTCATCCGGCGTTGGGTCGGTCGCGCGCGAACTGCACGCGGAACAGGCTGAATTCGCTATTGCGCCAGGTCAGCTCAGCGCTATGGCGGAACGGATCGAAGCCGGTCGCCAGCGGCAAGGTCGCTATCACCCCACAAGCGGTCGTAGCGATAGCCGACATCCCAGCGCCGGTTGAGGCGATACACGCCTTCCAGATAACCGCCGCGGCGCTGTCCGGACCACAGCATGGCACTGTCCAGCGGATCCTCCGGATCGATATAGATGCCGTTGCGATCGTCCAGCAGGTATTCGCCGCGAAGAGTGATGCCGCCATCCTTGAAATTGCCGTGCGGTGCCCATTTCCAGGTGGCATCGGCGATGTAGACGTTCGTGTCGCCGCTGAAACCGTCCTCGCCATCGGCAGTGCGCGTCCTCAACATCGACACGCCGGCCAGCCATTCGTTGTTGCTGCCGGCATCGCCGCCCACATGCGCGAACAAGGTCTTGGTGCCGACGCCGCCATGCTGCGCGCCACCACTTGGATACGACTGGCCGCGCAGCAACTCGCCGCCCAGCTCCAGGAACACCGAAGTCGGTGCGACCCAGCGCAACTGGATGCCGTCATCGCCATATTGGCCACCCAGGATTGCCTGGTAGGGCAAGGGGCCGATCAAAGAAACTGTCGGTATGCGTGTGACGGCTGTTGAGATAGCCGATGTTGGAATAGAACCGGCCCATTCGCAGCGTCACGCCACCCGGCAAACCGGTCGTGTCGATATAGGCCTCTTCGACGCCGAGGTGATCCTCGCCATCCTCGCTTTCGATCGCCAGAGTCAGCTGGCCATAAAACTTGTCGTCGATGTTGGCCGACAACAGGACCTCGCTTTCGCCGAGGGAAAAACCATTTGGTCCCGGACCACCCTCGCCGACCACCGGGAAGCCGGCACGCGAGTAGCTACTCCGAGTCCAGTGAATGACGGGCATAGCTGCCGTTGAGCACGACGCTCAGCGCCGGGTTGAAGGCATTGGCACTGCTGTTGCCGCCACCGCTGCCGCCTGCAATCGAGGCTGCGACGCCCATCGCGTCGGTAGTGGGTGCTGCTGGCGTGAGGTCGGCCGCATCTGCCGCAAGCGCGTCGATTTCATCCGTGCTGGCTGGCACCCGTTCGACAGCAGCGACGGGCGTTGGCGTTGCGGATCTCATCGCCTGCAGTTCGGCCTGCAGCGCAAGCACCTGGGCCTCCAACCTGGCGATGCGGTCATGATCGCTTTGCTGCGGCGCAGCCAGTGCGGGCGCACTGATCACCGACAGCAGGGCGAGCGTCAATAACGACTTGCGCATATGCATTCAGGAGTGCCAAGGAAGTTATAACATAACATTCCAATGACCCACGCCGTCAACATGACTGATGGCAGGGTTCAGCGTTTGATCAAGCCGCGGACGCGCACCTGGCGCACAGGCCATGCACTTCCAGCGTCTGCGCCTGCGGCACGAAGCCAAGCGCGCGTGCGCGTGCGTCCAGCGCATCGACCACGCCACGATCCTCGAGCTCTACCGCCGAATGACAGCGATTGCAGATCAGGAACGGCACCGAATGCTGGTCGGTGCTCGGGTGATGGCAGGCGACGAACGAATTGACTGACTCGAGTTTGTGGATGAAGCCGTTGGCTAGCAGGAAATCCAGCGCGCGATAGACCGTCGGCGGCGCGGCCGCGCCTGCACCCTCGCCTATCGCGCACCAGTTCCAGCAGGTCGTAAGCCTTGATCGGCTTGCCTGCCGCCGCCACGAAACCCAGCACACGCGCACGGATCGCGGTCAGTCGCAGGCCGCGCTCCTGGCAGGCGTGTTCCACCGCGCGCACGAAACCGGCTGCATCGTGCACGTGGTGCTTCGGCTCGATGCAGGCATGCGACGCGAGCGATGACGTGATCTTGGCCATGACCTTGATCTAGTCACCCGTCGGGATTTTTGCAAGTGCGGCGTCGATCCGTGCCAACGGCTTCGAGCTCGCCGGCCAGGTAAATCGTGTGCGAGATATCCGGGCTGACCTGGGTGCCGGTGATCGCCACCCGCAACGGCTGCGCGACCTTGCCCATGCCAAGACCCGAAGCCCTCGACCGTGGCGTGGAATGCAGCATCGATGCCCTCGACCGTCCACGCCTCCAGCGCGTGCAAGCCGCGTACGCATGTCCGCCAGCGGCGCGCGCGCGGCTGCGCTGCAGATGCTTGGCGACCGCCTTGTCGTCGTAGCTGCGTGAGCGGGCCAAACCACACCGAGGCACGTTCGGCCATCTCCTTCAGCGTCTGCACGCGATCGCGCAATGCGATGACGATGTCGGCAGGCGCAGGCCCATTGGCAAGGTCGTAGCCCGCCTGCTGCAGATGCCATTGCAGGTGACTTGCCGACTGCGACCGGATCGTCGTTCTTCAGGTACTGCTGGTTGAGCCAGCCGAGCTTGGCCATGTCCAGCCGCGCCGGCCTTGGCGTGCACGTCGACAGGTCGAACAGCGACTGCATCTCCGTGATCGAGAACACCTCCTGATCGCCATGCGACCAGCCCAGTCGCACCAGGTAATTGAGCAACGCATGCGGCAGGTAGCCGGCATCGCGGTACTGCATCACGTCTGCAGCCCCGGTGCGCTTGGACAGCTTGGCGCCCTGCTCGTCGAGGATCATCGGCAGGTGCGAGAACGCCGGCACCGCAGCACCGAGCGCGCGATAGATATTGATCTGGCGCGGCGTGTTGTTGACATGGTCATCGCCGCGCACGACATCGCTGATCGCCATGTCGATGTCGTCCACCACCACCGCGAAGTTGTAGGTCGCATAGCCATCCGGGCGGAAGATCACCAGGTCGTCGAGTTCACTGTTGGCGATCTCGATGCGACCCTTGACCTTGTCGACCCACGCCACCACGCCTTCATCCGGGTTGCGGAAGCGGATCACCCGATTCGGGTCGTCGCGCCACTCCGCATTGTGGGTGCGATAGGCGCCGTTGTAGCGCGGCTTGTTGCCAGCCGCCATCGCCGCTTCGCGCATCGCTTCGAGCTCGGCCTTACTCTCGTAAGCGTAGTAGGCGTGGCCGGAGGCAACCAGTTCTTCGGCCATTTCCTTGTAACGATCAAGGCGGTGGGTCTGGAAGATCGGACCTTCGTCGTAATCCAGCCCCAGCCACTCCATCGCCTCCAGGATCGCGTCGATCGCCGCCTGGGTGCTGCGCTCGCGGTCGGTGTCCTCAATGCGCAGGACGAACTGCCCGCCATTGCGTCGCGACTGCAGCCAGCAATACAACGCGGTGCGCGCGCCGCCGATGTGCAGGTAACCGGTGGGACTGGGGGCGAAGCGGGTACGGACGGTCATGGCTGCTTGATCAATCGAAGTGTCGGCATTTTAGCCTGCGTGCCCTGATCCTAGCATTTGACGAAGTCGCCGCGAAACTTTGCGTCGAGGGCAGCGGGCATGCTGCGTCAGCGGCATTTCGAGCCGCAGAGCAGCGTGCCCGCTGCCCTCGACGCATCCGGAGTGCGGCTATATCTACAATGCCCCATGACCACGCTGTTTATCTCCGACCTGCACCTGGATGCCGAACGCCCGGAAATCACCGAACTGTTCGGCGAGTTCATCGACCGCGAAGCGCGTGATGCGGACGCGCTCTTACATCCTCGGCGACCTGTTCGAAGCATGGGTCGGCGATGATGATCCATCCGAGGCCGGTGCCTTCGTCGCATTGAAGTTGCATGCGCTGTCGGACACTGGCGTTCCGGTGTACTTCATCCGCGGCAATCGCGATTTCCTGCTTGGCAATGCGTACGCACTGTGCGCCGGCATGACCATCCTGCCTGACCCCGCTGTCATCCTGCTGCATGGTGTGCCGACATTGATCGGCCATGGCGATTTGCTATGCACTGACGATGTCGCCTACCAGCAGTTCCGCGCGCAAACGCGTGATCCGCGCTGGCAGGCACAATTCCTGTCGCAACCGCTGAATGCGCGACTTGCCTTCGCTGCGCAGGCGCGCGCAGCAAGCAAGGCACGCTTTGGTGAACTGCAGGCGAGCGGCATGTCGGAAACGATCACCGACGCCAGTGCCGAAACGGTTGCCAGCACCTTCTCGCGTTATGGCGTGCGTCGCATGATCCATGGCCACACCCATCGCCCGGCGATCCACGCGGAAGCGAACGGATGTACCCGCATTGTGCTGGGCGACTGGTACACCCAGGGCTCGGTGTTGCGGGTCGATGCGGACGGGTTCGAGCTGGTCGCGCTACCCGTCTGAGACTGGCTGGTTGGCGGCAGCCAACAGCGCTTCCAATTCCTCGACATCAAACCCGGCCTGTTGCCGTGCGTCCATGTTGAACGGTTTGCGCAAGACGCTGGTTGCATGCTCATGCAGCAGTTCGCGGAACTTGCCGCGCGGTTCGATCCCGGCGCGTTCGCAGTGCCAGCGGTACCAGCGCGAACCCGCCGCCACGTGCGCGATTTCCTCGCGCAAAATGATTTCCAGGATGTCGGCAGTCGCGTGATCACCCAACCCGCGCAACTTCACGATCATCCCCGGCGTCACGTCCAGGCCACGCGCTTCCAGCACCCGCGGCACCAGCGCCATGCGCGAGAGGCCGTCATGCGCGGTCTTCCCGGCCATTTCCCACAGACCGTTGTGCGCATCGAAATCGCCGTAGTCATGGCCGAGTTCGCGCAAACGCGTGCGCAGCATCGAAAAATGCCGCGCCTCGTCATTGGCTACGCCGACCCAGTCCGCGTAATACGCATCCGGCAATCCACGGTAGCGATACACCGCGTCCCAGGCCAGGTCGATCGCGTTGAACTCGATATGCGCGACCGCATGGATGAACGCTGCACGGCCTTCGTTGCTGCCGAAGCCGCGTTTCGGCAGGTCGCGTGGGTGCACCAGCCGCGGCGTCGGTGGACGGCCCGGCATGCGGATCGGTTCGGGTGGTGGCGATGCGGCATCGATGGGAAGCTCGCCGCGTGCGTAAGCTGCAGCGGCGTCGAACGTCGCAGCGATTTTCGCTTCGGGCGCTGCAGCAGCAAGGCAAGCGGCTGCGGCGGAAAACAGATCACTCATCTTCGATCATCCTGCTCGACATGCCGACGCAAGCCGGCATCCAGCACTTGACCCGTCCAACTGAACAGCTGGCTACCGGCGTTCGCCGGGATGACGCGCTGAAGAAAACTTCACTTTCAGGATGAAGACGCATTGCGCGGACGGATGTATCAACTCGCCCGCCGCTGCTTCTTCGCTTCATCCGAGCGCAGCTGTTCGATACGCTCGAAGTAGCCGGCGTCGACCCCTGTCACGTACTCGCCGCTGAAGCAGGAACTGTCGAACTTGCGGCCGGGGAATTTCGGCCCTGCGACGGCCGCTTCCAGATCCGGCAGGTCCTGGTAGATCAGCCAGTCGCAGCCCAGCAAGTTCTCGATGTCTGCTTCGCTGCGGTTGTGCGCGACCAGTTCTTCCGGCGACGGCATGTCGATGCCGTAGATGTTCGGATATCGCACCGGCGGCGCGGCGGACGCGAGATACACCTTGCGTGCACCTGCATCGCGCGCCATCTGCACGATCTGCCTGGACGTGGTGCCACGCACGATCGAATCGTCGACCAGCAACACCACGCGGTTGCGAAACTCGAGCGGGATCGGGTTGAGCTTGCGCTTGACCGACTTCGCGCGCTCGCCCTGCCCCGGCATGATGAAGGTGCGCCCGACGTAACGGTTCTTGATGAAGCCCTCGCGGTACTTCACGCCGAGCACATTGGCGATTTCCAGCGCGGCATCGCGGCTGGTGTCGGGGATCGGGATCACCACGTCGATGTCGTGGTTCGGTCGCAGTCGCTGGATCTTCTCGCCCAGGGTCACGCCCATGCGCATGCGCGCCTTGTGCACCGAGATTTCCTCGATCATGGAGTCCGGGCGCGCGAAGTACACGTATTCGAAGATGCACGGCGCATGCACCTGTGGTGCGGCGCATTGGCGCGCATGCAACTCGCCGCGCGCAGTGATGATGATGCCCTCGCCCGGCTGCACGTCGCGCAGGCGTTCGAAACCGAGGATGTCGAGCGCCACCGACTCGGAAGCAACGATGTATTCATCGCCTCCGGCGCTGGTGCGTTTGCCGAGCACCAGTGGTCGGATGCCGTTGGGATCGCGGAATGCCACCAGCCCCAGGCCAAGCACCGTGCAGACCACCGCATAGCCGCCCCTGGCGCGGCGGTTCACGCCTTCCAGTGCACGGAACACGGCATCCGGGGTCAAGGACTTCTGTGAATCCAGCTCGTGCGCGAACACGTTCAACAACACTTCCGAATCGGATTCGGTGTTGACGTTTCGGCGGTCCTGCTCGAACACCTCGCGACGCAGCGCATCGGTATTGATCAGGTTGCCGTTGTGCGCCAGCGCGATCCCGAACGGTGAGTTGACGTAGAAAGGTTGTGCCTCGTCGCTGCCCTCGCTGCCCGCGGTCGGATAGCGGCAATGCGCAATGCCGACGCGTCCAATCAGCAATGCCATCGCACGCTCGTCGAACACATCGCGAACGAGCCCATTGCCCTTGTACACGTGCAGCTTGCCGCCATCGGCCGTGGCAATGCCGGCGGCATCCTGGCCGCGATGCTGGAGCACGGTCAGCCCGTCATACAGCTGCGCTGCGACTTCGCTGTGGCCGACGATCCCGACGATTCCGCACATGTTGTAAACCCGAAAGATGGTGCCGGTGAAGAAACATCGAACATCAGGCCCAGGCCTTCCGGACAGAAAGGCTGGGCCAAGGGATCACGGATGCGGGCGCACCATGCCATTGAGCCCGGTCTTCGCCTTGACCGATACACTCAATGCATCAGCCTCGGCGCGATTCATCGCAGGCCCCACGCGCACGCGGGTCAGCACGCCCTTGTCCGTGGTCACGGTGTCGGTAAACGTATTGAAGCCGGCCCCGCGCAGCTTGTCGCGCAAGGCATTGGCGTCTGCGGCAGCGGAGAACGCGCCGACCTGCACTGCAAAGCCGGTCTTGCTGGTGTCCACAGCGGGTTTCGCGACCGCTGCCGGGGCTGCGACGGGTACGGGTGGCGGTGTGGTCGCTGCAATCGGCTTCGCGGCGGGTGGCGTGACCGCCCTGGCAACAGGCGGCAATGATTCTGGCTTGCTCGGTGCCGGTGCTGGCACCGCGGCGACACTTGCGGGCCCAACCGGAGCGGCATCCAGTACTACCACCTTGGCATCGACGCCTGCGTTGACCTTGCCAGCTGCCAGGCGCGCGGATTCAGCGACGGCGCGATCTGCAAA
Organism: uncultured Gammaproteobacteria bacterium; assembly: GCA_963714905.1. Taxonomy (GTDB): domain Bacteria; phylum Pseudomonadota; class Gammaproteobacteria; order Xanthomonadales; family Xanthomonadaceae; genus Thermomonas. The sequence continues at coordinate 197,200 of CAVQPZ010000006.1, read as the reverse complement.
CGGGCCGATGCGCACGCGTTGCGCGTCGCGACCATTGACCTTGATGGCTTCGGAAAACGCCGGCAAGCTTGCTTTGCGTAGCGCCGCGATCACCTGTTCGACATCGGCGGCAGTGGCGTAGCTGCCGAAACTGACCACGTAGTCGCCTGCGGCGGCGGTCGGGAAAGGCGTATCCGGGGCCGCGGTGCCCTGATCCCCTGCGTCTGCAAGCCTGCCGACCGCACCGCCCTGCGGTGCACCGGCGACAGGCACAAGTGGCAGGTCGACGGTCGTGGTGGCCGGGTCGCCCTTGGGCTCGACCGGGATATCGAGTGACACGTCGGAAACACCACTGTCCGGAGCCGGTCCCTTGACCAGCATCGGCAGGAAGATCACGCCGAGCGCGACCAGCACGGTCGCGCCAACCAGGCGCTGCTTGAGGGAAGTATCCATCGGGTGCGGACCGCCAGCGGGGATTCGTGAATTATAGCGGCCCGCTACGCCAGGGGCGGCGGGTCACGGGAGTGCGTTCAGCGCACGCAGGGCTGCCGCAGCCGTGTGGAATGAGCCGAACACCAGCACACGTCCACACGGCCGGGCCCGCAGGATCGCGGTTTCCAGCGCCACCCGTACATCCGCATGACGCGCCGCAGTGGCCGCGGCGGTAGCCTGCAGACGCTGTGCGAAGGTATCCACATCCTCGCCTCGTGGCCCCGCATCGACCAACCCGGCGACATGCCAGCCATCTACCTGTCCCGCCAGCGCCAGGACCACGCCGGCGGCATCCTTGTCCGCCAGCGCTGCATAAACAGCGAGCGTGGGTCGTCGCGGCTGGCCCTCAAGCCACGCCGCCAATGCACGCGCCGCTTGCGGGTTGTGGCCGACATCGACCACGACCTCCACCCCATCCCGATCAAAGCGTTGCAGGCGTCCGCTGATCCGGGCGTGCGCGACGCCACGTGCGTACGCATCGTCATCGATGCAAATGTCGAGCGCTTGCAACACAGCGATCGCACAGGCGGCATTGCGCAACTGCACCGGCGCGACCAGGACCGGCATCGGCAATTCCAGCGCATGACCCACTTCGCGCCAACGCCAATGCGCATCGTCGATGGGTTCGATGAAGAAATCGCAGCCGATCCGCCATGCCGATGCACCAATCGCATACGCATGCCGCAACACACTGGCCGGCGGATCGTCGTCGCCAAGGATCAACGGCTTGAATGGACGGGCGATGCCGGCTTTCTCGGATCCAATTGCCTCGATGTCACTGCCCAACCAGTCCTGATGATCGAGGTCAACCGTGGTAATGACCGCCGCATCGGCATCGACGATGTTGACCGCGTCCAGGCGTCCACCCAGCCCGACTTCCAGCACCGCCAGGTCGAGGCCGGCGCGCTCGAACAGCCACAGCGCGCACAGCGTGCCGTATTCGAAATAGGTCAGCGGGATGTCGCCGCGGGCGGCATCGACCGCCTCGAAGCCGGCGACCAGATCCGTATCACCAGCGTCGACGCCATCGATCCGCACACGCTCGTTGTAGTGCAGCAGGTGTGGCGAGGTATAGGTCCCCACCTTGCAACCGCTGGCGCGCGCGATTGCCTCGATGAAGGCGACCGTCGAGCCCTTGCCGTTGGTGCCGCCCACGGTGATGACGTGCTTGGCAGGCTTGCCCAAACCCATGCGCGAAGCGACTTTGCGCACGCAGTCAAGCCCCATCGCGATGGCGTACGGGTGTTGCTGCTCGATGTAAGCCAGCCAGTCGGAAAGGTTGCGTTGCATGGCGCGCATTGTAGGGAAAGCGAAAAGTGGGGTCAGAGTAGACTTTTGCTACCAATCACCTCGCTTCTGACAAGGCATGAAAAAAGTCCACTCTGACCCCACTTTTCCTTTTCGATCCGCTGCTACAACGCCCGATGCACCGCTTCGCCGAACAGCGCGGTGTGATGGTTGCAGTCGTTGAGGCGGACGACCTCCAGGGTGTCGACATCCCTGCCTTCCAGCAGGTTGAGCGTGGTCGGTGCCTGGCGGAAGCCCCACATCTGCGGCAACGGGATGCCGAGGATCCGGCACAGCAGCACGCGATTGACCGCGTCATGGGCAACAATCAACAGCGTGTCGTCCGAGCCTAGTCCCGCACATGCACGCACCAATGCCGGCCACGCGCGATCCAGCACTTGCTGCAATGATTCACCGCCATCAGGCATCTGCACGCTGTCCGGCGCCTCGCGCCACGCACGCAAGCGGTCGGGGTCACGTGCGTGGATTTCACTCGCCAGCAGTCCTTCCCAGCTGCCGTGGGCGATCTCCTTTAGGCCTTCATCGAACATCAGTGTTGAAGCCCGTGACTCGCCGAGCGCAAGCTCCGCGGTACGCCGCGCACGCGACAGCGGCGAGGCGATTGCGCGATCAATTCCAAGCTCGCGCAAACGTTGCCCAAGCGCAGTCGCCTGCGCGATGCCGACATCAGACAGCGGAATGTCCACCTGCCCCTGGTAGCGGCCTTCCGCGTTCCAGGGGGTTTCACCGTGACGTGCCAACAGGATACGCATCGCTTACACCTGCGCCAGCGAAAGCACACCGGGCATCGCCCGCAATGCTTTCAATTGCGCGTCGTCTACCTCGCGATCCACGGTGATCGCCGCGCGTGCCTGGCCATCACCCGCCGCACCAAGCGCGAAGTTGACGATATTGATGCCCAGCGTGCCGAGCTGAGAACCCACCGCGCCAACCATGCCAGGACGATCCTCGTTGCGCAGCAGCAACACGTGCGCCTGCGGGTCGAACTCGATCTCGACGCCATCCATCCGCACCACGCGCGGACCACGATGCAAGGTTGCCTCGATCTCGCGGCTGCGGGTGCCGTCACTCACGCGGAGCTTGAGCAGACGGTCGAAGCCGTCACCATCGCCGCCCACGGTTTCCGCGACCACCAGGCCACGTGCGGCGGCTTCAGCCAGCGCATTGACCGGGGTGACCCGTCCGGAATGCGCACCCAGCAACGACGCCACCAACAGGCGTGTCAACGGGCGCGTATCCAGCGCATCGGTGCGACCGGCATAGGTGATATCCAGCCGAACGGGCGCTGGCACCAGGCGCGCGGCGAGGCGACCGAGCGATGTCATCAGCGGCATCCACGGACCGACTTCACGCGCGGCTTCGGCGGTCAACGGCGGCAAATTGACACAGCCGGCGACCGCGCCGGTGGCAACGAAGTCGATGACTTGCCTGGCAAGAATCGTGCTGACGGCTTGCTGCGCCTCGCCTGTTGATGCACCCAGATGCGGGGTCAGGATCAGGTTGGCATGCGCGCGCAAGAGTGAGTCAGCCGGCAGTGGCTCGGTGACGAAGGTATCCAGCGCTGCGCCGGCCAGGTGACCTTCGTCGAGCAGTTGCAGCAACGCGGTTTCATCGACCAGTCCACCACGCGCGGCATTGACGAGGTATGAACCCCGCTTCATCGAACGCATGCGTTCTTCAGACAGGAGGTTCGTCGTCTCCTTGGTGCGCGGGATGTGCAGCGTCACCACGTCGGCCCAGGCCAACAGTTCATCCAGCGTCTTCAGCGGCACGCTGCCCTTGCCCGCGGCGGAGGCCGGCAGGAACGGATCGAACGCCGCGACGTCCATGCCGATGCCCTGCGCCTTGCGCGCCACGGTACCGCCGATGCGGCCCAGCCCGATCACGCCGAGCTTCTTGCCTTCCAGTTCGAACCCGGTCAAGCCCGCCTTCGGCCAGCCACCCGCCTTCATCCCAGCGTCGGCGCGCGGGATGTGACGGGCCAGCGCGAACAACAGCGAGATCGCGTGCTCGGCCGCGGCCAAGGTATTGCCATCCGGCGCGTTCATCACCGCGATGCCGCGCGCGGTGGCGGCTTCAACATCAATCGTGTCCACGCCGGCGCCGGCGCGGCCAATCACCTTCAGGCGCGTGGCGTCTTTCAGGCACTCCGGGGTGATCCTGGTGGAGGAACGCACCAGCACGGCATCGCAATCGGCCAGCGCCAGCGCCAGCTCATCGGGGTCTTTGATCGGGTCGGAAATGAGGACGTCCCATCCCGCGTCGCGGAACAGCGCCAAGCCATCATCATGGATTCCATCGCACGCAAGCACTTTCATTCTTCGGCTCCTGAGGGGGTGGTATTCCACGGATCCCAGCAGCCGGCACAGCGCAAGTGATGTACGAAAAGCAGTGCGAAGTCGCAAAAATACAGCGCTTCGCTTGCGGTCAGGAGACGGGGCCGGCTGGCATGGGAGTCCGTGACAGCGACAAGCTTAGCAGACGCGCGGCACACGGCGACGTATCGTTACGCTCGCAACCAACAAAACGATCGGAATTGAAGAGGACATGACGATGCAGGCCAAGGGCGAATTCGACGTCAAACGCACCCCGCAAGGATCACTGGACATGGGCGATGGCGTGGAGATCGGCCACATGCGCTTCGACAAGCAGTTCCATGGGCCGCTTGCGGCGACCAGCGTGGTGCACATGCTGGCGGCGATGTCGCCGGTGGATGGCTCAGGTGCCTACGTGGCGATCGAACGCATCGTCGGCGCGCTGGACGGTCTGAGCGGCAGCTTCCTGACCCAGCACAGCGGCGTGCTCGATCGCGGCACACCTTCACTCACTCTCACCGTGGTGCCGGACACCGGCACCGATGCGCTCACCGGCCTGCGCGGGCGAATCGCCATCGATATCGTGGATGGCAAGCATTTCTATACGTTCGATTACTCGCTCGACATGGTCTGAAAGCACAACGCCGACAGGCTGCCGGCGTTGTGGGGTGGTGCAAGGTGTGGCGATCAACGCTTCGGCGACACGCCCATTTCCTTCAGCAACTGCGGCGCCGGCATGACTTCCTGCATGATCCAGCGCATGTAGCGCTGATCCACCGAGATCATGCGGGTCATCACCGGGTCGAACACCCAGTTCGAACTCACCGATTCGATGGTGCCATCGAACGCCAGCCCGACCAGCTTGCCCTGCGCGTCCAGCACCGGCGAACCGGAGTTGCCGCCAGTGATGTCGAGATCCGACAGGAAATTGACCGGAACCGTGCCCAGGCGCTTGTCGGCCAGCCCGCTGTACTGCTTGGCAGCGACCGCGTCGAGCAGTGCCCTGGGGTTGTCAAACGGATCTTCGCCGGTTTCCTTCGCAGCGACCTGTTCCAGCAGCGTGAAAGGCGCCTGCTTGGATCCGTCGAGCTTGGTGTAACCCTGCACGTTGCCGAAGGTGATGCGCAATGACGAGTTGGCATCGGGATAGATGAACTCGCCCTTGCTCTTGCGGTAGTCGGCAATGGCCTGCAGGAACACCGGGGTTGCCTGCAATGCCTCTCCCTGACGGATCTTGGAATGCTTCTCCATTTCGAGCAGGGTCGGCATCACCGCAACGGCGTACTGGATGGCCGGGTCGGTGCTGGCTTCGAACGCGGCACGGTCCGCAGCCAACCACTTCAAACGCTCTTCAAGGTTGCCCAGTTTGGTGTTGTCCAGCCGCAGCATGGATTTGTCAGCTGCCGCCTGATCGCTGCCGCCCAGCCACGTGTCGATCGCGGCCACATGCTGATCAGCGGGAAGTGCAACGTAGTGATCCAGCCAGTATTTCTGCAACTGACGATCCATCGATGGCACATAACGACGCTCCATCTGCCGCAGGCTACCTTCGATGACTGGCAGGTCACGCTGCTGGTAGCCACTGTCACGATCGGCATCGGGCTTCGTCTTCTCGATCGCGAGGCGATACAGGCTGACAGCCGTGCCCAGCACGCTGGTCCGATTGAAGCTTCCCAAGACCATATCGCGTTCCTGGGTCTGCTTGCCCTGCTCGATCAGCGCTTCCAATTGCGCATGCGCCGCCAGCGCAGCCTTGCCCTGCTCACCCTGCGTGCCCAGCCACTCCAGGATCGCCGCTTCCTCGCGACGCTTGATCGATGCCACGTCGTTGCGCGCGAAGCCTTCCAGCTGACCACCGAAGTTCTTGCTGGTGTTATTCCAGCCGGCCATGGAACTGGCGTACTTCACCGCGATGTCCGGATCCGCCTTGCCGGCAGCACCGACCAGTGCGATCTGGTCGTCATAGGCCTTGACGATGGCTGGATATCGCCAGTTCTGGGTATTTTCGAAATTCGCCGCCAGCGCGTAGCGGTCGGTACGACCCGGGTAGCCCGCCACCATCACGAAATCACCCGCACCCAGCGGCTTGTCGGCAAGCTTCAACCAATGCTTCGGCGCAAACGGCACGTTATCCGGGGAATATGCGGCCGGCTTGCCATCCTTGCCGACATAAGCGCGGTAGAACGCGAAGTCACCGGTGTGGCGCGGCCACATCCAGTTGTCGATGTCGCCACCGAACTTGCCCACGCTGCCGGGTGGCGCATACGCCAGGCGCACGTCCTTGATTTCCATGTTCTTGAACAGCCGCCAGGTGTTGCCGCCCATGAAGCTGTACACGCGGCAGCGGTAGCCGGCATCGGCCTCGCATGTGCTGGTGATCTGTTTTTCGAAGGTGTCCAGTGCTTCGGTGCGCTTGAGCGGATCGTTTCCGGCAGATGCCATCGCGGCCTTCGCCTGGTCGGTCACATCGGTGATGGAATCAAGCACGTAGATACGCGCATTGGGGCCAGCCGACAGCTCATTGCTGGTCGTGCCGGGATTGAAGCCGTCACGGATCAGGTTTTTTTCCGCGCTGGAGTTGAGCTGGATCGCCCCGTATGCGCAGTGGTGATTGGTCGCCACCAGTCCTTGCGGGGAGACGAAGCTCGCGGTGCAGCCGCCCAGCGACACCACCGCGCCCATCGGGTCGCCGGTCAGGTCGGTCAACTGTTTGGGATCGAGCTTCAGCCCGGCCTTCTTCAATGGGCCCGCGATTTCCGGCAGCTGTTGCGGTACCCACATGCCTTCATCGGCATGCGCGGCAGGCGCGAGGCCCGCAGTTGCCGTGACAAGCGCCATGGCCAGCAATGTCATTTTCATGTTCGTCGTTTCCTTAGGTGTTGCTTGAATTGAGTTGACTCAAACGTCTGCGAAGCGGGCCTCAGAGGGTGACTCACTCGGCCGGCAGGCCCATTTCCTTCAGCAGGTTCGGCGCCGGATACACCTTGGCCAGCAACCAGCGCAGGTAACGCATGTCGACGTGGATCGCGCGCTTGTAGCGCGGATCGAACATCCAGCTGGCACTGACCGCTTCCCAGTTGCTGTCGAAGTTCAGCCCGATCAGCTTGCCATCGGCATCCAGCACCGGCGAGCCGGAGTTGCCGCCGGTAGTGTCCAGGTTGGTCATGAAGTTGACGGTCTGGGTGCCCAGCGTCGGATCGGCGGTGGTACCGAAGTCGCCCTTCGCGATCGCGTCCAGCAAGGGCTTGGGCGCATCGAACGGATCCACGCCGGTGTTCTTCTCGACGATGCCGGCGACCGTGGTCAGCGGACGGTAGTCGATGCCATCACGCGGCGACAGCGGGCTGACCTTGCCGAAGCTGACGCGCAATGTGGAATTGGCATCCGGATACACCGCCCGGCCCTGCGACTGGCGGTAGTCGATCAAGGCCTGCATGTAGGCGGGCCGCAGCCGCAGCAGTTCACCGTTGCGTTGCTTGGCCTGTTCCTCCATCCGCAACCAGGCCGGCTGCAGGGTCAATGCCGCGCGCAGCAGCGAATCCTTGCTGGCCGCCAATACCGACGCATCCTGTTTGAACGCAGCAAGGCGCGCGGCCTCGTTGCCCAGCTCGCTGCCCGCATACAGGGTATCCAGGCGCGTTTCCATACCCTCAAGCGCGTTGCCGAACACCGCATCCACCTCGGCGACATGCTGATCGGCGGGCAGCGCCAGGTACTGGCGCAGCAGGTCAGCCAGGATCGCTTTCTCGACCTTCGGCGCATAGCGGCGCTGCACCTGTTTCAGGTTCGGCTTCGATGCGGGTTTCGTCACGCTGCTGGTAGCCGTTCTCGCGTTCCACATCGGGCCTGACACGTTCGGCGGCGAGTCGCTGGAGCGTGATCGCGGCGCGCAGCAATTCGGTGCGCCCGCGAATGGTCGCCAGCAATTGGTCGCGCATCACGGGTGGCGCCGGCATCGTCCAGCACTGCCTGCATCGCATCGATGCCGGCACGCGTCGTCTTGCCGAATCCGTCTGCTTGCCCAGCCAGGCCAGCATCGCCTGCTCGTCCGCACGACGCACGTGCACCGCATCGCTGCGCCGCAAGCCTTCCAGCTCGCCCTGCGCACGCTTCAGGCCATTCTTCAGGCTGGCCACGGTCGATGCATAAAGCACTTCAGCATCTGCGTCGCCGGTCGTGGCCGAGTCAATCGTCTTCAGGATGCCGTCGAACAGGCTGACCCGCGACGGCAACTGCCATTCGATCTGCTCGGCGAATTCCGATGCCGTGCGATGCCGGTACGTCGTGCCCGGATAGCCGGCCAGCATCGCGAAATCACCCGCCTTGACCGGCGCGGTGGACACGGTCAGGTGCGACGGCGGCTGGTAGGGCACGTTGTCCTTGCTGTAGGCGCGCCGGCTTGCCATCCTTGCCGACGTAGGCACGGTAGAACGAGAAGTCCCCGGTATGCCGTGGCCACATGAAGTTGTCGATCTCGTCACCGTAGTTGCCGATGGCACGCGGCGGCGCATACACGAGGCGGATGTCCTGCAACTCCAGTTGCTTGATCAGGTGGAACTCGCGGCCGTAGTACATGTTGGCGACGCTGCAACGGCGTGCCCGGGTCCTGCTCGCATTCGGCAACGATCTGCTTTTCGGCCACATCGACCGCATCGTAAGTAGTCACGTCCGGTCTTGCCCCTTGCCGCTGCAAGCACGCGCTCGGTGACCGGCGTGAACGCGGTCGTCACCCAGATGCGCGTGCCCGGGCCAGCCGGGCGCTCGGCGGTCATGTCGGCGGCGATGAAGCCGTTCTCGATCAGGTTGTCCTGCGGCGTCGAATTGAGCTGGATCGCGCCCATCGCGCAATGGTGGTTGGTCACCACCAGCCACTGCGGCGACACGAAGCTGGCCGTGCAACCGCCCAGCGATACCACCGCATTCATCGGATGCCTGGTCAGGTCGCCCAGTGCCGCCGGATCACCCTTGAAGCCTGCGGCCTTGAGTCTGCTTGGCCAGCGCTGGCAGCTGCGACGGCATCCACATGCCCTCATCGGCGTGGGCGGCGCCACAGGCGATTGCTACGGTCAAGTGCAAGCACGGTCGGGCGTGGACGCATGGAGACTCCGGATTACGAGGGTTCAGCCGCCTATTACACCATCGACCCTGTGAACAAGCCTGTGGACTTGGTCACGAAGGGGCGAGTGCCGGCGGTAGAATGGCGGTCTCAAACGTTGCAACGGGAACAGGCATGTCGCAGACCACGATGAAGGCGCTGGTGAAGCGCGAAGCGACCAAGGGCATCTGGATGGAAGAGGTGCCGGTTCCCTCGCCCGGCCCGAACGAAGTGCTGATCAAGCTGGAGAAAACCGCGATCTGCGGCACCGACCTGCACATCTACCTGTGGGACGAATGGAGCCAGCGCACGATCACGCCGGGCCTGGTGATCGGCCATGAATTCGTCGGTCGCATCGTCGAAATCGGCCCGGGCGTCGGTGGCTACACGTCGGCCAGCGCGTGTCGGCCGAGGGCCACATCGTCTGCGGGCACTGCCGCAACTGCCGCGCCGGCCGCCAGCACCTGTGCCCGAACACGGTCGGCATCGGCGTGAACCGCGCCGGCGCGTTCGCCGAATACATCGTGATGCCGGCCTCGCAACCTGTGGCCGATCCCGGACCAGATCCCGTCGCGAACTCGCCGCGTTCTTCGATCCGTACGGCAATGCCGCGCACTGCGCGCTGGAATTCGACGTGGTCGGCGAGGACGTGCTGATCACCGGCGCCGGCCCGATCGGCGTGATCGCCGCCGGCATCTGCAAGCACATCGGCGCGCGCAATGTCGTGGTCACCGACGTCAACGATTTCCGCCTCAAGCTCGCCGCCGACATGGGCGCGACCCGCGTGGTCAACGTGTCCAACACCTCGCTCAAGGACGTGATGGCCGACCTGCACATGGAAGGCTTCGACGTCGGCCTGGAGATGAGCGGCAACCCGCGCGCGTTCAACGACATGCTCGACTGCATGTACCACGGCGGCAAGATCGCGATGCTCGGCATCATGCCGCAAGGGCGCCGGCGCGGACTGGGACAAGATCATCTTCAAGGGGCTGACCTTGCACGGCATCTACGGCCGGAAGATGTACGAGACCTGGTACAAGATGACCCAGCTGGTGCTGTCCGGCTTCCCGCTAGGCAAGGTGCTCACCCATCAACTGCCGATCGACGAGTTCCAGAAGGGCTTCGACCTGATGGAATCCGGTCGCAGCGGCAAGATCGTGTTGAGCTGGAATTGAGGAGCCCGACATGTCACTGACCCAGCGCTACAACGACACCCTCGACGAGATTCGCGCCGCCGGCCTGTTCAAGTCCGAGCGCATCATCGCGTCGCCGCAATCCGCCGAAATCCAGCTGGCCGACGGCCGCACGGTGCTGAACTTCTGCGCCAACAATTACCTGGGCCTGGCCGACCATCCGGAGATCATCGCGGCGGCCAAGGACGCGCTGGATACGCACGGCTTCGGCATGGCCAGCGTGCGCTTCATCTGCGGCACCCAGGACCTGCACAAGGAACTGGAACGCACGATTTCCGAATTCTTCGGCACCGAAGACACCATTCTTTACGCGGCCTGTTTCGATGCCAACGGTGGCCTGTTCGAACCGCTGCTCGACGACAACGACGCGATCATTTCCGATGCACTCAACCACGCCTCGATCATCGACGGCGTGCGCCTGTGCAAGGCCAAGCGCTACCGCTACGCCAACTGCGACATGGCCGACCTGGAAGTGCAGCTCAAGCAGGCCAAGGCCGACGGCGCGCGCACGATCATGATCACCACCGATGGCGTGTTCTCGATGGATGGCTTCATCGCGCCGCTCGACGAGATCACGGCGCTGGCGCAGCGAAGTATGGCGCGCTGGTGCACATCGACGAATGCCATGCCACCGGCTTCCTGGGCGCCACCGGCCGCGGCAGCGCCGAGGTCAAGGGCGTGATGGACAAGATCGACATCTTCACCGGCACCCTGGGCAAGGCCATGGGCGGCGCGCTGGGCGGCTTCACCACCGCGAAGAAGGAAGTCATCGAACTGCTGCGCCAGCGCTCGCGCCCGTATCTTTTCTCCAATTCACTGCCACCGCACGTGGCGGCTGCCGGCACCAAGGCCTTCCGGATGCTGGCGGCCGCGGGCGACCTGCGCGAAACCTTGCAGGCGAACACCCGCTATTTCCGCGAGCGAATGACCGCTGCCGGTTTCGATATCCGCCCCGGCGTGCACCCGATCAGCCCGGTGATGTTGTACGACGCCCCACTCGCACAGCGTTTCGCCGAGCGCCTGCTCGAGGAAGGCATCTACGCCATCGGTTTCTTCTTCCCGGTCGTGGCGAAGGGGCAAGCACGCATCCGCACCCAGATCTCGGCGGCGCATACGCGCGAACACCTGGATCGCGCGATCGAGGCATTCATCCGCATCGGCCACGAACTTGGCGTGCTCAAGGGCTGACGTTCAACACCGTGGGTGGGCTTGCCCATGCACGAAAGCGATTCGACTTCGGCAGCGGTCAATGGACGCCACTGTCCTTTCGAGAGTTCGCCAAGTTGCAGCGTCCCGATCGACACCCGCAGCAACCGCAGCACTCCGATGTCGAATGCCCCCAGCAGGCGCCTGATCTGCCGGTTGCGGCCTTCATCCAACGTAATCTCCAGCCAAGCATGCTTGTCGCCGGCACGCAGCAAACGCGCATCCACGGCAGACAACCGTTCGTCATCGATCTCGATGCCGTGGGCAATGCGCGCCAGTAGCACCGCATCCGGAATGCAATCGACCTGGACGTGGTAACGCTTGCTTGGCCCAGTCGATGGATCGGTGATGCGCGCTGCCCAGGAAGGGTCGTTCGAGAACAGCAGCAGACCTTCGCTGGCCTTGTCCAGGCGACCGACCGGTGCGATCCAGCCGAGGTTGGCGCCATCGAAACACCGATAGACGGTGTCGCGTCCCTGCTCGTCGCTCAGCGTCGTGACCAGTCCACGCGGCTTGTTCAACATCAGGTAGCGCGGCGTGGCCGCGTCCGTTTCGATACCGTCCACCACGATGAACGCAGTGGTCGCGTCAGTGGGATATTCGGGATCGCAAATGACCCGCCCGTCGAGTTGCACGCGCCCTTCACGGATACGACGTTCGGCTTCGCTCCGAGAACATATGCCCCGTTTTGAAAGTACTCGGGCCAGTCCATGGCGCGGGCCGAAGCGGCGGGTACGCCCGCTATGCATGTCGCGTGCCTAGTTCTTTTTCTCGCCGGGTGTTGCTGGCGGCGTTGCCGCGGGTGTCGCCGGGGCCCGTGCGGAACCCTTGGCCACGCGCACGCCGCGCGATTTCATCCACGCGTCGAATTCTTCGGCGGTCATGTTCTTGCCGTTCTGGCTCATGTTGAACCGCCAAGGCGTGTTGTCGAACTCCGTGCGCGGCTTGTAAGCCGCAGGATCAACAGGCTTTGTCACGCTAGCCGCGGGCGCCGCATGGGCCGTGGCCTGGCAACCGTCCAGTTTGATCCGCAACAACACGCTGTCGACCGACAACGCCTCGTCGAAGGCCTGTCCCAGCACGCTTGCGGAATTGCCGAGCTGGGTGGAAGCAGGCGTGAGTTCGATCGCCAATGGCGCCAGCAGGGTCGGACGCACTGGCGTGGCCTGCTGCATCATCGAGCCACATGCAGCGTTCGCAGCCTGCGCATGCACGATCGAAGGCGACGCGAGCAACATGAGCACGAACAACGATCGACGCATGGCGCGGTATTCCCCGATGACGATATGAAACAGAGTGTAGGCAGCGCATGCAATAACCGCAATTGCACAGGTCCAATTTCAGAACTGGTTGCATGAAAAAACGAAACCCGGCGCGAGGCCGGGTTTCGGATATTGCAACTGTAGCGTCCGATCAGTTCTGGACGTTCAGCTCGGTGCGGCGGTTCTGTGCACGACCTTCCGGATTGTCGGAACCGTCGTCATTGGTGTTCGGCGCGATCGGGCGGCTCTCGCCGTAACCGGTCGGACCCATGAGGCGGCCGGCATCGATGCCGTTGCCGGTCATGAAGTCGTACACCGCAGTGGCGCGACGCTCGGACAGAGCCTGGTTGTACTGGTCGGTACCCTTCGAGTCGGTATGACCGGCAACTTCGACGCGCAGATCCGGGTAACGCTTCAGGATCTCGATGGCCTCGTTGAGGATCGCAACCGCATCCGGACGCAGGGTCGACTTGTCGAAGTCGAAGTTCACGCCCTTCAGATCGATCGACACCGGCACCGGGCAGCCGTCTGGACCGATGGTCTGGCCAGCCTGCGAATCCGGGCACTTGTCATTGCAGTTGTTGACGCCGTCGCCGTCGTCATCCAGGTCTGCGCAGCTTGGCTGCGACCGGGGCTGGGGCAACTGGTGCCATCGGCTCCGGACCCAACGCTACGGTCATGCCGACCGAGGCCAGCAGATCCATGAACTGGTTCTGCTGCGTGCCGATCGCTGCCTGCTGTCGTCGAAATCCAGACGGGTACCGAGTTCCGTACGCAGGTTCATCGCGACCGAAGTCGAACTGCAGGCCTGCACCCAGGTTGACTGCCAGATTGCTGTCTTCGTGCTGGCCCGGCGAATTGCGGATTGCTGGCGAGCACGTACTCTTCTTCATGACGCTGCCAGCCGAGACCGCCGCGCAGGTAGGGCCACCACTTGGAGTCCGCATTGCGGAAGTGGTAACGGGCATCAAGCGACACGCCGTACTGGCTCCACCACAAGTTCGGGTTGCACTGTCTTGTCGGGGTTCTGATAGTTCAGTTCCGCTTCCAGTGAGAAACGCGGGCTAATGAACTTGCCGAAGCCCAGGGTACCGAACATGCGAGTCTTCGGTACCACGATCTCCGTCTTGGACATTCACGCCAGTAGAACCGCTGACATACCAGCGATCATCAAACTCCTGGGCGGACGCAGCCTGCGCCAAACCCATACCACCCAGAACAGGGCAGCGCAGAGGAGTTTCTTATTCATGTTCAGCTCCTTGATCAGTAGTAGAAACCTGTGACGCAAAAAATAATTCGTCATAGACGGCTGTGTCCGCACGCCATCCCGCTCAGATTACGAAGCGAGCACGTGAAAGCCGTGTTAACGCTACCATAACAGTTGTGGCGATGCAAAATCCTGCGACGCCAGCAATTTCGATCACCTCTCGGCCTGGCCGGCGGGGCCCATTCACACTTCCAGGGTCGGCTTGGTCAGGAATCTACCCGATACAAGGGCCATACGCACCGGTATGCTTCCATGATGACAGATGCCACACCCTACCCGCACCTCTTCCGTCCACTGGATCTCGGCTTCACCACCGTGCGCAACCGGATCCTGATGGGATCGATGCATACCGGGCTGGAAGATCGCGCGAAGGATTTCCCGAAGCTGGCGGCCTATTTCGCCGAACGCGCGGCGGGTGGCGCCGGCATGATCGTCACCGGCGGGTTTGCGCCCAACATGCTGGGCTGGCTCAAGCCCTTCGCTGGCCGCATGGCCTGGCCATGGCATGTGCGCAGGCACCGGCAGGTGACTTCGGCAGTCCACGCGCACGATGCGAAGATCTGCATGCAACTGCTGCACGCGGGCCGCTATGCCTACCATCCGCTGTCAGTGGCGCCATCCAAGCTGAAGTCGCCGATCAATCCGTTCACCCCGCGCGCGCTGTCGTCAGCTGGCGTCGAACGCCAGATCAACGCGTTCGCGAATGCCGCCAGGCTTGCACGTGAAGCCGGCTACGACGGCGTCGAGATCATGGGCTCGGAAGGCTACCTGCTGAACCAGTTCACGGTCGCGCGCACCAACAAGCGTAGCGACCAGTGGGGCGGCGATGCAGCCAAGCGCATGCGCTTCGCGGTCGAAATCGTGCGCCGCGTGCGCGAGGCCTGCGGACGCCGACTTCATCGTCATCTATCGGCTGTCGATGCTGGACCTGGTCGAGGGCGGCAACGGCTGGGACGATATCGTCGCCCAGGCGAAGGCCGTGGAAGCCGCTGGCGCCAGCATCATCAACACCGGCATCGGCTGGCATGAGGCGCGCATCCCGACCATTGCCACCTCCGTGCCGCGTGCTGCATTCGTGGGCGTCACTGCGAAACTGCGCCCGCATGTGCAACTTACCGCTGATCGCCACCAATCGCATCAACATGCCCGATGTCGCCGAGGCCGTGCTGGCAAGTGGCGGTGCCGACATGGTGTCGATGGCGCGTCCGTTGCTTGCCGACCCCGAATGGGCGAACAAGGCCCGTGCCGGTCGCGCGGACCGCATCAATACCTGCATCGCCTGCAACCAGGCCTGCCTGGACCATGTGTTCGAGAACAAGCGCGCCAGCTGCCTGGTGAATCCGCGTGCCTGCGACGAGACCCAACTGAATTACCTGCCGGCCAGCAAGCCAAAGATCGATTGCGGTCGTCGGTGCCGGCCCGGCGGGACTTGCCTGTGCCACGGTCGCCGCCGAGCGCGGGCATCGCGTCACACTGTTCGATGCCGCCGACGAGATCGGCGGCCAGTTCAACCTCGCCAAACAGATCCCGGGCAAGGAGGAATTCCACGAAACCGTGCGTTACTTCCGCCAACGCATCGTCGACACCGGAGTGAGCCTGCGCCTGTCCGAGCGCGTCGATGCGGAAGCCCTGGAAGGTTTCGACCAAGTCGTGGTAGCCACCGGCGTCACGCCCCGCGTCGTGGATTTTCCTGGCTCGGAGCACTCGAAGGTCATCGGCTATCTGGATGTGCTGCAAGGACGCATCACGGCGGGCAAGAAGGTCGCGATCATCGGTGCGGGCGGGATTGGCTTCGATGTCGCCGAATTCCTGGTCCAGGAAGGCGAATCGCCCTCGCTCAATCCCAAGCGATGGATGGCCGAATGGGGTGTCGATGCGAATTTCCATACGGCAGGCGGACTGGTACCCGCGCGCGCCGAGCCACCTGCACGGCAAGTCTGGCTGTTGCAGCGCTCGACCGGCAAACCAGGTGCGAAGCTGGGCAAGACCACCGGCTGGATCCATCGCTCCACCCTGAAGGCCAAGGGCGTGAAGATGCTGGGGGGCGTCGAATACCTTGGCGTGGACGACAGCGGCCTGCAATTGCGCGTCGATGGCACTGAACAAACGTTGCCGGTGGACCATATCGTGGTCTGTGCGGGTCAGGAATCACGCCGCGACCTGTTCGATGCATTGCAGGCAACCGGGCGTCCGGTGCACTTGATCGGCGGTGCCGACGTGGCCGCAGAACTCGATGCCAAGCGCGCGATTGCACAAGGCAGTCGACTCGCCGCCAGCCTATGATCGAGGGTCGCGCACCTACTCTATCCAGAGTAAAAACTCCAATGAATCAGATCTTTCCGAATCCAGCTGTTCAGCTGTCGTTAGGGATTAGCCCCCTAAGGTTCGCCAACTTTTTCCGCCCCATGACTTGGCGGAAACCGGCACGAGCACGCAATCCTGCGGCTTTCGCGCCCGGGCACAAGGCCGCCTCAGAGCTGCCGCCCTCCCCAGTACGCCATGACGTGTGCCAACCGTGCGAAACCCGCACGGAGACGCGCGCGCCGCAACGGAGCAAGGAGTTCGACATGAAACTGGCCTGGATCCTCTGGCTGTCAACGCACGTATTGCCACAGCCGGCTGCCGATTCGCTGTGCCTGTCCACCACCGTTTACCTGGAGGCGCGGGATCAGTCCGTGCGCGGCCAGCAGGCGGTGGCGGAAGTCGCCCTGCGTCGTCGCGACAGCGGCCTGTGGGGGCGCAACGTGTGCCAGGTGGTGACTGCGCGCAAGCAGTTCGCACCAAGCATTGTTTCGCCGCAAACCCGCCTCTCGAATTCGGAAGCCTGGGCCGAAGCGGTCACGATCGCGCTGGAGTCCGAACGCAATTGGGCATTGCCGCCTTCGCAGCGCAAGCTGGTCGTTCCCGGTGCCAGCCACTTCGCCGCATTTGCCATCGCCAGCCCGAGCTGGCGCACCGCCTATCAGGTCGCGACGATCGGCGACCATACCTTCTACAAGGTGCAGAGCCTCAAGCCGCGCCGTTCGTGAGCCCGACGTTCAGCGCAACGATCCGTTGCGCTGCGCCTGATCGAAGCTTCATCGTAATCGGTGGATAGTGATGGTCCATTTTCCACAGGACCACCCCCATGAAGCTCTATACAAAACCCGGTGCCTGTTCGACGGCCGACCATATCGCCCTGCGATGGACCGGCCAGCCGTTCGAAGTTCGAGGTCATGGACGCGGCGTCCATGAAGGAACCTGCGTACCTTGCCATCAATCCCTCGGGCGCCGTGCCGGCCATCACCGATGCCGCCGAAGATGGCGGGCAATTCGTGCTGACCCAGAACGTGGCGATCATGGGCTACATCGCAGACAGCGCACCCGACGCCAAACTTGCCGGCGACGGCAGTGCGCAGCAACGCGCGCTTGCCACGAAGTGGCTGGCGTTCTGCAACTCCGACCTGCATCCCGCCTTCAAGCCGTTGTTCGGGCCTGGCGTCTTCAGCGAAGACGCCAGCCATCACGATGCGATCAATGCCGCGGCTCGCAAGCGCATCCGCAAGCTCTTCGAATCCGCCAACATCACGCTTGAAGGCAAGCAGTGGCTGGCCGGCTTCCGCAGCGTCGCCGACCCCTATTTTTACGTGACCCTGCGCTGGGCCGATGCGATGGAGATCAACGTGTCGGATCTTGCCAACGTCGTCGCGTTCAAGCAGCGCATGGAGGCCGATCCCGGCGTGCAGGCTGCACTCAAGGCCGAAGGCCTGGCGTAAGAGCTTCCGTGACGACTACGAAAAAGGCCGCGCAGTGCGCGGCCTTTTTCATTTCATGTGCTGCATGGTTGTCAGCCACGAGGTGACCACAACCGCGACATCTCGAAATAGGTGAACGATGCCGACCATGTGATCAACAAGCAATCCGGTCACGGCTTCCAGACCAGCCAGCATGCGCAGCGCGCCAATCGGCGACAAGTCGCCGAACCCCACCGTGCTGTAGGTTGCCGCGGAGAAATAGATCGCATCGAAGATCCGGTCCATGCCGTGCTCACCATGCACGAAGCCAGTATCAGGCAGCTCGGTGCCAGCACCCAGTACGCCAGGCCGTAGCACCATATCTCGACGATGTGCAGGCCCAGCAGGGCGAAAATGATCTTCAGCATCGCTCGGCGGTCACGCTTCGGCTCGCGGGTGGCATAGTCGCCTGGCCAGCCAATGCACGCCCTCGTAATGGATGACAACGACCAGGCCGTGATCGCAAAGGCGACCACCGCCACCAGCAGGTGTTCGCCGATCTGCTCGCGGGGAATCACCCAGTCCAACGCCAGGGTCTCAGCGCTGGCCGATCGCCACGTAGGCCCGATCCTCCGGCCCGATGTAGTTCGCGCTGGGGCGGATGATCTTGCCGTCCTCGCGCTGCTCGATCACGTGCGCGCTCCAGCCGGTGGTACGCGCGATCACGAACAGCGGGGTGAACATCGGCGTCGGGATGCCGAGCATGTGGTACGCGCTGGCGCTGTACCAATCCAGGTTCGGGAACATCTTCTTGGTGTCCATCATCAGGGTCTCGATGCGCTCGGACACGTCGAACAACACCTGGTTGCCGCCTTCCTCGCACAGCGTGCGGCTGACTGTCCTTGATGATCGGATTGCGCGGATCGCCAATCGTGTAGACCGGGTGGCCGAAGCCAATGATGATTTCCTTCTTCTCCATCCGCGCGCGGATGTCGGCCTCGGCGGCGTCGGCACTGTCGTAGCGGCTGATGATGTCCATCGCCACTTCATTGGCACCGCCGTGCTTGGGGCCACGCAGCGCGCCAATCGCGCCGGTGATGCACGAATGCATGTCGCTGCCGGTGCCGGCGATCACCCGCGCGGCGAACGTCGAGGCATTGAACTCGTGCTCGGCATAGAGAATGAGCGACTTGTCCAGCGCATCGGCATGCAGCTGCGACGGTTCCTCGCCATGCAGCAGGTGCAGGAAATGCGCGGCGACGTTGTCGTCGTCGGTTTCCACGTCGATGCGGCGGCCGTTGCGGGTGAAATGCCACCAGTACAGCAGCATCGAACCGAAGCTGGCGATCAGCTTGTCGGCGATGTCGCGGGCCTCGCTGGCCGGATGGCCATCCCGCTCCGGCAGCACCGTGCCAAGCATCGAACAGCCGGTGCGCAGCACGTCCATCGGATGCGCATTGGCCGGCACCAGTTCCAGCGCATCGGTCACGATTGCCGGCAGGCCGCGCAGGCGCTTGAGCCTGGTCTTGTAGGCATTCAGCTGCGACTGCGTCGGCAGCGTGCCGTGCACCAGCAGGTGCGCGACTTCCTCGAAGGTCGACTTGGTCGCCAGGTCGTGGATGTCGTAGCCGCGGTAATGCAGGTCATTGCCGCTGCGGCCGACCGTGCACAGCGCGGTGTTGCCGGCCGGCGTGCCGCTCAGTGCAACCGACTTCTTCGGCTTCGGCAGGGTGCTTGGTGTGTCGCTCATGTTCATGCGTCCTTCTTGTCGTCTGCAAACAGCGCGTCGAGCTTGTCCTCATAGGCGTGGTAGCCCAGGAAGTCGTAGAGCTCGGCGCGTGTCTGCAGGGTGTCGATGATGTGTTTCTGGGTACCGTCACGGCGGACGGTTTCGTAGAAATTCAATGCTGCCTTGTTCATCGCGCGATACGCGCCGCAGCAGTACAGGGCGATGTCGACGCCGGCGTCGCGCAATTCGTCGGTGGTGTAGAACGGCGTGCTGCCGAACTCGGTGAGGTTGGCCAGGATCGGCACGCCGTACTGCGGCCTTGACCTTGCGGTAGTCGTCAATCGAGGTCATTGCCTCGGGAAAGATCATGTCGGCGCCGGCTTCGACATAGGCGACCGCACGCTCGATGGCAGCATCAAGCCCTTCCACGGCCGCGGCATCCGTGCGCGCCATGATCACGAAGCCGGGATCGATGCGTGCATCCACTGCCGACTTGATGCGATCGATCATCTCGGCGGTCGACACCACTTCCTTGCCTGGGCGATGGCCGCAGCGTTTCTGGCCGACCTGGTCTTCCATATGCACGGCAGCCACACCGACACGTTCGAAGTTGCGGATGGTGCGGCCGATGTTGAACGCGCCGCCCCAGCCGGTGTCGATGTCGACCAGCAGCGGCATGCCGGTGGCATCGACAATACGGCGCGCGTCGGTCAGCACGTCTTCCATGGTGCTGATGCCGAGATCCGGCACGCCCAGCGAATTGGCGGCAACGCCGCCGCCGGACAGGTACAGCGCCTGATAGCCGGTGCGCTTGGCCATCAGGCCGGCATAGGCAGTGATCGCGCCCATGACCTGCAACGGGGTTTCGGCAGCGAGTGCGGCGCGGAAGCGGGCGCCTGCAGAGTGAGGTTCGCGCATGATGCCTCCGAGGGTAAAACGGCATTTTAGCCGATTGCCTCGCCCCACCGCCGTTGCCCATGTGGCCAAGTACTCGCTTGCATGTCCGGTCATCGCCTGCGGATTCACCCGGTCCTACGTCGTAAACAGGTAAAAAGCCGCAAAGACCACGGAGCACATCCAATGACCCGGACCTACAGTAAAACGCCGGAAGCCCTCGCCCGACTGACCCCGGAACAGCACCGGGTGACCCAGGACTCCGGCACCGAACGCCCGTTCGACAATGTCTTCAACGACAACAAGGCACCCGGCCTGTACGTGGACATCGTCTCCGGCGAGCCTCTGTTCACCTCAATGGACAAGTTCGACAGCGGCTGCGGCTGGCCCAGTTTCAGCAAGCCGGTGGAAGCGGCGCATGTGATCGAACGTCGCGACATTACCCACGGCATGATCCGCACCGAAGTCCGTTCGACCCATGGCGACAGCCACCTGGGCCATGTGTTCGAGGACGGCCCGCGCGATGCTGGTGGCCTGCGCTACTGCATCAACTCGGCCTCGCTGCGCTTCATTCCGGTCGCTGCGCTGGGGCACGAAGGCTATGGCGAATACCTGCCGCTGTTCGATGCCTCGCGCGAAGGCGGTGCCGCATGACCGCGAATGTCGAAATCGCCGGCGAAACCGAAACGGCACTCCTTGCCGGCGGCTGCTTCTGGGGCATACAGGAACTGATCCGCAAGCAGCCCGGCGTGCTGTCCACCCGCGTGGGCTATTCCGGCGGCGACGTGGACAACGCGACCTATCGCAACCACGGCACGCATGCCGAGGCGATCGAGATCGTGTTCGATCCCGCGCAGACCAGCTTTCGCAAGATGCTCGAGTTCTTTTTCCAGATCCACGACCCGACCACGGTGGATCGCCAGGGCAACGATCGCGGCGAACAGCTATCGTTCGGCGATTTTCTATGCGTCAGACGAGCAACGTCGGATCGCCGAAGACACGATCGCCGATGTCGAGGCATCTGGCCTGTGGCCCGGCAAGGTCGTGACCGAACTCGCCCCGGCCGGTCCGTTCTGGCAGGCCGAACCCGAACATCAGGATTACCTGCAGAACTATCCCGACGGGCTACACCTGCCATTTCCTGCGGCCCGGCTGGACACTGCCAAGCGCGAGGTGACGCATGAACATGGAGTGCATGAAGTCGAGATCGCCATCATCGGCGCAGGAACCGCAGGCATGGCGGCCTATCATCAGGCCCGCAAGCAGACCGACAGCATCGCCCTGATCGAAGGTGGACCGTTTGGCACCACCTGCGCGCGCGTCGGCTGCATGCCGTCGAAACTGCTGGTAGCGCCCGCCCATGCACGTCACCGCCTGGCTGCATTGCCTGCATTCGGCATTGAAAGTGATGCCGGCAAGGTCGATGGCCGGGCCGTGATGAAACGGGTCCGCGAAGAACGCGACCGCTTTGTCGGCTTCGTCAAGGACAGCGTGGAGAGTTTCGATCAACGTCACGTCGTGCGTGGGCATGCCGTGTTCGAAGATCCGCATACCTTGCGCCTTGGTCCTGCCAGCGACGGCAGCAAGCCCGCATTCGAGCGCATCCGCGCGAAGCGCATCATCATCGCGACCGGTTCACGCCCGCGGATTCCCGATTCACTGCGCGCGGCCGCCGATCGGCTGATCGTCAACGATGACGTATTCGATTGGCAGGACCTGCCGGGCTCGGTCGCCGTGTTTGGCGCTGGTGCGATCGGTGTCGAGATTGGACAGGCATTGCATCGGCTTGGATGTTCGCGTGCATCTGTTCGGGATCTGGTGGCGGTATTGCCGGAATCAGCGACCCTGATGTGCGCGAGGTGGCCATTCGCCTGCTCGGCACGGAAATGCCGTGCAGCCTGGATGCGCGCGACACGCGGATCGAACGTGATGGCGATGTAGTGATCGTGCATTTCACCGATACCCAAGGAAACGCCCGCAGCGAGCGCTTCGACTACCTGCTCGCAGCCACGGGACGCATCGCGAACGTGGACAAGCTGGGCCTGGACAACACCGGGCTGGAACTCGACGCACGCGGTATACCGCGCTTCGATCCCCAGACCCTGCAATGCGGCGAAAGCCATGTCTTCATCGCCGGCGATGCCAATGCGGACCGGCCCGTGCTGCACGAAGTGCGCGGACGAGGGCCATATGGCGGGCAAGAACGCGGCCAGCTTCCCCGAGGTCTACCGGCACACACGACGCACGCCGCTGGGGATCGTGTTCTGCGATCCGCAAGCCGCGTTCGCCGGACAGACGTATGCGCAACTCATCGCGACGAGGTGGAATTCGCCATCGGCCAGGTGTCATTCGAAAGACCAGGGCCGCTCGCGCGTGATGCTGGTCAATCAGGGGTTGCTGCGCGTCTACGGCGAACACCGCACCGGTTTGTTGCTGGGCGCCGAGATGATCGGCCCCGAGAACGAGCACCTCGCGCACCTGCTGGCGTGGGTGATCCAGATGCGGATGACGGTTGCCCAGGTCATCGAACTGCCGTTCTATCACCCGGTGATCGAGGAAGGCCTGCGCACTGCGTTGCGCCACTTGCTGAAGACACTGGGCATGGGCCCGAAAGCCACCCAAGGGATGCATCGATTGCGGACCTGGTGCGTGAGCCAATGGCGTCAATGCCCCACAGGTACAGATGCGACCGTGACCGCAAGTCCCGGCTCACGTGCAGCTAATCCGGTTCACCTTTGCAATGCCGAACCCGATCACAACTCCTCGGCAGCACGTGCCTTTCGCCAATGCACTTTGCGGTGCATTCTGCTCTACTGAAGATATCGAGATCCCCGGACGAGCCAATGCATGGGTGACTGCGGCATCATTTTGTGCGTGGACGACGACTCGACGGTGCTCAGCGCACTGCGCACGGTGATGGCGGCGAATTTCGGCCCGGGGTTGCAGGTCGAGTTCGCCGAGAGTGGTGAAGAGGCGCTGGAGATCGACGCCGAACTGCGCGCGCAAGGGCGCGAACTTAGCCTGGTCATCTCCGACTTCATGATGCCCGGCATGCGTGGCGACGAGCTGCTGGTGCACCTGCACGAACGTTCGCCGAACACGATCAAGATCCTGCTGACCGGCCAGAGCGACCTGAGCGGCGTCAAGCGTGCGATCAACGAAGCCAACCTCTACCGCTTCCTGGAAAAGCCTTTCCTCAACGAAGACATCGTGCTGACGGTGCGCGCGGCAATCCGCGCTTACGAGCAGGAACGCGACCTGATCAGGCAGAACGAAAAGTTGCGCCAGATGAACGCCGAACTGGAGTCACTGGTGGAAGCGCGCACCCAGGAGCTCGTGGAAAAGAACCAGCAGCTGGAAGTCCTCTCGGTTACCGATCCACTGACGGGACTTGTTCAACCGGCGCAAGCTCGACGAGGTGATGCAGGAACAATTGGCACATAGCCGCCGCTACGCGGTGTCGCTTCGCCATCATCATGGTCGACATCGACCACTTCAAGCGGGTCAACGACACTTACGGCCACGGTGCCGGAGACTTGGTGCTGCTCGACATCGCCAATATCCTGCGCAGCTGCACCCGCGATTCCGACGCCATGGGCCGTCTGGGCGGCGAGGAGTTCGTCGTGCTCTGCCGGCACAGCACGCTTGAAGGCGGGCAGCGCCGCGGCAGAAAAGCTGCGCGCCACCATCGCAGGCCATGCCTTCGCCGGGGTCGGTCCGATTACCGCCAGTTTCGGAGTCGCCGCGTGCCGGGATGGCGATACCGTGACCAGCTTGCTCGGCCGCGCCGATGCCGCCTTGTACCTTGCGCAAGAGCAATGGTCGCAATCGCGTGGAGGTGGAGATTGACTGAGTCCGATGCCGGCGCCCGGCAGATGGCAACCGTCGCGCAACTGGCACAGCGAGTGGCAGAGCTCGAACGCGAAGTGGCCGAACGCCGCCAGGGCGAGTCCCTGCAGCACGCCCTGTACGAGATTGCTTCGCTTTCGGCCGCCGACAGTCCCGAGCACGAACACTATGCCCGCCTGCACGAAATCGTCGGCCGGCTGATGTATGCGAAGAACTTCATCATCGCCACCTACGACGCCGAAGAGGGGATGATCCATCAGGAATACCTGGTGGACGAGGACCCGAGACCAGCTCAAGGAGAACTTTCCCTACGGCGAGGGCATGTCCTCACTGGTGATCCGCAGCAGACGTCCGTGGCTGATGGATCAACGACCTGTTCCAGGCGCTGGTCGACCAAGGCGAGATCGTGCGGCGTACACGCGGCTCCGATCGACTTCAACAGCTGGATGGGCGCGCCTCTGATCGCGCAGGACAAGGTGTATGGACTGATCATCGTGCAGAGCTACAGCGCCGACATCAACTACACGCAGGCCGACCTGGACCTGCTCAGTTTCGTGGCCAGCCACGTGGCGGCGACGGCGGCGCGCTGGAAAGCCAATGCCTCGCTCAAGCGCGCGATGGACGATCTTGCGGCGTCGGCCGAAACACTGCGGCTGGTCGGCAACATCGGAAAGGACCTGACCGGCAGCCTGGACACCGAGGCCATCTGCAGGTCGCTCGAGAAGCGCTTTTCCGCACTGCTGCCGGTGGACGTGTTCGGCGTCGCGATGCTTTCGCCGGCCGGCGATGCACTCGACTACGTGTTTTATGTCGAGGACGGCTTGATCGATGAACCCAGCTCGTTTCCGCTCGACCATCCGACCTCGCTGGCGGCGCTGACGTTCCGCGAAGACCGTGAACTGACGCTGTTCAACGAAGCCCAACTGGCCAATGCACCCAGCGCCAGTGTTCGACACCAGAGCACGCCGATCATGTCGGCCGTGTTCTGCCGCTGATCGCCAATGGCCGCCGCATTGGCGTCGTGACCGTGCAAAGCCACCAGGCCAATGCCTATCACGAGCGCGAGCTGGAGGTATTCCGGTCGGCCGCTTCATTCGCGGCAATCGCGCTGGCCAACGCCGACGCCTTTGCCGTCGCCGAAAATGCCCGCAAGCAGGCAGCCAAGGCACTGGAAGACCAGCACCAGGCCGAAGCGCAGCTGGTGCATTCGGAGAAGATGGCCGCACTTGGCCAATTGATCGCAGGCGTGGCACACGAGATCAACACCCCGATCGGCGCGATCAAGTCCAGTGGCAGCAATATTTCCGATGCGATCGACAGCGCCCTGCTCGGCCTGCCCGCGTTGATGGACGAACTCGACACAACCGACCGCGAGCGTTTCAGCGCCCTGGTGGCGCGCGCGAACAAGCCCAAGAACATGCTCAGCACGCGCGAGGAGCGCACCATCGTGCGCGAAGTGACCGTGGCGCTGGAGGCCCTGGGCCTGGACCAGGCGCGCCATCGTGCCGGCCTGCTGGTGCAGCTGCAATCACACACCGACCTCGACGCAGATACTGCCACTGCTGCGGCATCCAGCGGCAGATCGCATCCTGGATATCGCCTACGGCATCTCCACCATTTCCACCAACGCCGGGAACATCAACACGGCGGTGGACCGCGTGGCCAAGATCATATTCGCGCTCAAGTCGTTCTCGCGCTTCGGCGGTGTCCAGGTGTGGACCGAATCGGACCTGGCCGAAGGCCTGGAGACGGTACTGACCATTTACCAGAACCAGATCAAGCACGGCACCGAACTGGTCCGTCAATTCCAGGAGATGCCGCGGGTACGTTGCCTGCCCGACGAGATCAACCAGGTCTGGACCAACCTGATCCACAACGCGTTGCAAGCAATGGATCACAAGGGCACGCTGACCGTAAGCCTTTCCCGCGAGGGGAAGGACGCACTTGTGTCGATCAGCGACACCGGTTGTGGCATTCGCCGGAGGTGCAGAAGCGGATATTCGAGCCATTCTTCACCACCAAGCCCGCGGGTGAAGGCACAGGCCTGGGTTTGGATATAGTGCGCAAGATCGTGGAGAAACACATGGGCAGGATCACCGTGGAAAGTGAAGTCGGGCGTGGCACCACCTTCACCGTGCATTTGCCGATAGCCGGAGGCGGATAATGGAAAAAGGCATCCTGTTGTGCGTGGATGACGAGATCATCGTCCTCACTGCGTTGAAGGACCAGCTTCGGCGCGCGTTCGGCAATGAATTCCTGATTGATCTTGCCGAGAGCGCCGAAGAGGCGCTGGAACTGCTTGACGAGATGGCTGACCAGGGCCACACGTTGCTGGTGATCGTGTCCGACTGGCTGATGCCAGGGATGAAAGGGGACGAGTTCCTGATCGAGGCGCACAAACGATTCCCGTCCGTGGTCAAGATCATGCTCTCGGGCCAGGCAGAGAGCGCCGCAGTCGATCGTGCCCGCCGCGAAGCAGGCCTGCACGACTTCCTGTCCAAGCCCTGGAACGCGGAAAAGCTCGTGGAGTCCATCAACCAGGGCCTGCGCGGCAAGATCTAGCGGACTGGCTGAACGGCAATATGTGGCCAAGCCATGACCGGCTGCCCGCTGCATCGTTGAAGTCAAACGCAAGAAGGGCCGGCGCATGGCCAGCCCTTGCTTTCGAGACCGGCTGCCGCGACTTACAGCAGGTGCGCCACGCCGGCGCGTTCTTCTTCGAGTTCGGCCAGCGTCTTGTCCATCGCCGCGCGGCTGAAGTCATCGATCGGCAGGCCTTCGATGCGGGTGTACTCGCCATTGGCGCAGGTCACCGGCACGCCGTAGATCACGCCTTCCGGAATGCCGTAGCTGCCATCGGACGGCACGCCCATGGTCACCCACTTGCCATCGGTGCCCAGCACCCAGTCGCGGATGTGGTCGATCGCGGCATTCGCTGCCGAGGCCGCCGAGGACAGGCCGCGTGCTTCGATGATCGCCGCGCCGCGCTTGGCGACCGTCGGGATGAAGGTGATTCGCATTCCAGTCGCGCGTCGTTGATCGTGTCCTTCAGCGACGTGCCGTCGACGGTGGCGAAACGGTAGTCCGGATACATCGTGGGCTGTGGTTGCCCCACACCACCAGCTTCTGGATCTCGCCCACGGGCATGCCGGCCTTGATCGCCAGCTGGCGACAGCGAGCGGTTGTGGTCCAGGCGCAGCATCGCGGTGAAGTTGGCCGGATTGAGGTCCGGCGCCGACTTCATCGCGATGTAGGCATTGGTATTGGCCGGGTTGCCGACCACCAGCACCTTGACGTCGCGGCTGGCGACCTTGTTCAGCGCGGCACCCTGCGCGGTAAAGATCTTGGCGTTCTCCAGCAGCAGGTCCTTGCGCTCCATGCCCGGGCCGCGCGGGCGCGCGCCGACCAGCATCGCGACATCGGCATCCTTGAACGCGACTTCGGCATCATCGGTGCCGACCATGCCGGCCAGCAGCGGGAACGCGCAGTCTTCGAGTTCCATCATCACGCCCTTGAGCGCGGCCTGCGCCTTCTCGAGCGGCAGTTCGAGCATCTGCAGGATGACCGGCTGGTCCTTGCCCAGCATTTCGCCGGAGGCGATGCGGAACAGCAGGGCGTAACCGATCTGGCCGGCGGCGCCGGTGACTGCAACACGGACGGGGGCTTTCATGTGAGGCTCCTGGAAATGACGATGCGGCGCATCGAGGCAGTTGCGCCGCATCGGATTGAAGAATGGAATCAGGCCAGCTCGGCGCAGAATTCCTGGATGCGGGCCAGGCCCGGCGCCAGTTGCGGCGTCGGGCAGGTGTAGCTGATGCGCAGCGCACGCGGCTCGCCGAATGCCGAACCCGGCACGCAGGCCACGCCCTTGGACTCCAGCAGCGCATTGCAGAAATCGACATCGTTGCTGATCAGCTTGTCGCCATGCGACTTGCCGAAATACGCGCTGATATCCGGGAACACGTAGAACGCGCCCTGCGGCCGCGGGCAGACGATGCCCGGGATCGCATCCATCACCGCCATCACCTGGTCGCGCTTGGCCTGGAACTCGGCGTTCTTCTGCGTCGGCACGTCCTGCGGACCGCTCAACGCGGCGATTGCGGCGGCAGTGACGATCTCGGGGATGTTGGTGATGTGGTTGGAGTTCATCACCGCCACCGCCTGCGCCACCGATTCCGGTCCGGCCATGAAGCCGACGCGCCAACCCGGCATGCCATAGGTCTTGGACAGCGAGTCGATGAAGATCACGCGGTCGCGCAATTCGGGACGCGCCTGCACGAAGTTGGTGTATTCCAGCCCGTCGAACAGCATCCGGTTGTAGATGTCGTCGGTGATGATCCAGGTGTCCGGATACTTCACCAGTACATCGGCCAGCGCGTTGATCTCGTCCCTGGTGTAGACCATGCCGGTCGGGTTGGACGGGTTGTTGAACAGGAAGACCTTCGGCTTCTTCGCCAGCGCCGCGTCGAGCTGCGCCGGGGTCATCTTGTAATCCTGCGAGGCCGGGCACGGCAGCAGGTCGACCTTGGCGTTGACGATCTCGGCGATGTCGAGATAGCTGGTCCAGTACGGCACCGGGAAGGTGATCGTGTCGCCCTCGTCCAGCAGCGCTTCGGCCAGGTTGTAGATGACGTGCTTGGCACCGATGCCGGTCGCGCAATTGACGCGGCCGTAGCCGGTCAGGCCGATCTGCTCGATGTGGGCAAGGAAGGCGTCCAGCAGCGCGTCGCTGCCGCGGTTGCTGCCGTACTGGCCGCTGTCCTTGGCCAGCGCTTCACGCGCGGCGGCATAGACGTGGTCGCCGGGCAGGAAGTTCGGCACGCCGATCGAAAAGCTGATGATGTCGTGGCCTTCGGCCTTCAGCCGCTTGGCTTTGTCGGCGACCTGCATGATGGCACTGGGCTTGGCGCGACCCATGCGCCGGGCGAGTTGGGGCATCGGGGAGACCTCAGGCTTGTGGCCGCGCAAGGCGGCAATGACGTGGGATTAAGCCCTGGAATGTTAGCACGCAGCCCCGCTGGCCGAGCCGTGCCAAAGCGCATGCCCCAGCATGGCATGGCACGCAGCAAACGATTCGTCATCACGAAAACGGGCGGCAAAAGGCCGCCCGTCGGATATCGCATCGTGGCTGGATCAGGCGGCCAGGATCTTGTTCCATTCGGCCACGCGGTCGGCCTTGGCGGCCAGCACGGCGTCAGCGTCGCCTTCGATCTTCACCGAGGTGATCTCGTCGCCACCCTTCACCGCGTCGACCGCGTCCAGGCCACTGATCACCTTGCCGAACACGGTGTGCTTGCCGTCCAGCCAGTCGGTCGTGACGTGGGTGATGAAGAACTGGCTGCCGTTGGTGTTGGGGCCGGCATTGGCCATCGACAGCACGCCACGCTCGTGTTTCACGCCGTTATTGGTTTCGTCCTCGAACTTGTAGCCAGGACCACCGGTGCCGGTGCCCTGCGGGCAACCGCCCTGGACCATGAAGTCCGGGATCACTCGGTGGAATTTCAGGCCGTCATAGAAGCCGCGCTTGGCCAGGTTGACGAAGTTGGCAACCGTCAGCGGCGCCTTGTCCGGGTACAGCTCGACGTTGATCGGGCCACGGGGGGTCTCGAAGATGGCATTCAGGGACATTTTGGCTCCTGCTGGAATGAGTCATACGGCGGACGCCGTAGCCCGCTATAATACCCGGCTTCCTTTCCCAGATACCCGTGCTGGCTAGAACCCGGCGCGCATTCCGCATGTCCATAGAACGCCTCCGCAACATCGCCATCGTCGCCCACGTTGACCATGGCAAGACCACGCTCGTCGACTGCTTGCTCAAGCAATCCGGC
Organism: uncultured Gammaproteobacteria bacterium; assembly: GCA_963714905.1. Taxonomy (GTDB): domain Bacteria; phylum Pseudomonadota; class Gammaproteobacteria; order Xanthomonadales; family Xanthomonadaceae; genus Thermomonas. The sequence goes on along the minus strand of CAVQPZ010000006.1, from coordinate 167,070 downwards.
ACCTTCAACGAGCGCATGGTGCTCGCCGAACGCGTGATGGACAGCAACGATCAGGAAAAGGAACGTGGCATCACGATCCTGTCCAAGAACACCGCCATCACCTGGAATGGCAACCGCATCAACATCGTCGACACCCCGGGCCACGCCGACTTCGGTGGCGAGGTCGAGCGCGTGCTGTCGATGGTCGACTCGGTGCTGATCCTGGTCGATGCGATGGATGGCCCGATGCCGCAGACGCGCTTCGTGACCCAGAAGGCATTCGCGATGGGCTTCAAGCCGATCGTCGTGGTCAACAAGATCGACCGTCCCGGCGCGCGTCCGGACTGGGTGATCGACCAGGTGTTCGACCTGTTCGACAAGCTCGGCGCGACCAATGAGCAGCTGGACTTCCCGATCGTCTATGCCTCGGCACTGCACGGCTACGCGAGCCTGGACGACGCCGCGCGCGAAGGCGACATGACCCCGCTGTACGAAGCGATCATGCAGTACGTGCCGGCGCCCAGCGTGGACCCGGACGGCCCGTTCCAGATGCGCATCAGCCAGCTGGACTACAACAACTTCGTCGGCCTGATCGGCGTTGGCCGCATCCAGCGCGGCAAGGTGCGCACCAACCAGCCGGTCAGCGTGATCGACCGCCATGGCAAGAAGCGCCAGGGCAAGGTCCTGCAGGTGCTCGGCTTCATGGGCCTGGAGCGCGTGGAAGTCGAGGAAGCCGAAGCCGGCGACATCGTCGCGATTTCCGGCGTGGCCGACCTCAGCATCTCCGACACCATCTGTCAGCTCGACACCCCGGAAGCGCTGCCCGCGCTGACCGTGGACGAACCGACCATCAGCATGACCTTCCAGGTCAACAATTCGCCGTTCGCCGGCAGCAAGGATCACAGCGGTGGCAAGTTCATCACCAGCCGCCAGATCCGCGAGCGCCTGGAGCGCGAAGTGCTGCACAACGTTGCGCTGAAGGTCGAGGAAGGTTCCGACCCGGACAAGTTCCTGGTCTCCGGCCGTGGCGAGCTGCACCTGTCGGTGCTGATCGAGAACATGCGTCGCGAAGGCTTCGAGCTGGCAGTGTCGCGCCCGGAAGTGATCATCAAGACCATCGACGGCCAGCAAATGGAGCCGGTCGAGCAATTGGTGGTCGATATCGAAGAGATCCACCAGGGCGGCGTGATGGAGAAGCTGGGCGTGCGCAAGGCCCAGCTGAAGAACATGGAATCCGACGGCAAGGGTCGCGTGCGGCTGGATTACATGATCCCGGCGCGTGGCCTGATCGGCTTCCAGAACGAGTTCCGCACCCTGACCCAGGGCTCGGGCCTGCTGTTCCACGTGTTCGACCATTACGGCCCGAAGGAACAGGGCGCGATTGCCAAGCGCACCAACGGCGTGATGATCGCCAACGCGCCGGGCGCCACGCCGGCGTATTCGCTTGGCCCGTTGGAAGAGCGCGGCAAGCTGTTCGCTGCCGAGGGCGACAACGTGTACGAAGGCCAGCTGATCGGCATCCATTCCAAGGACAACGACCTGACCGTCAACGCGATCAAGACCAAGCCGCTGACCAACATGCGCGCCTCCGGCAAGGACGATGCGATCAAGCTGACCCCGGCCATCAAGTACACGCTGGAGCAAGCGCTGGACTTCATCGAAGACGATGAACTGGTCGAAGTCACGCCCAAGGAAATCCGCCTGCGCAAGAAGTCCCTGACCGAGTCCGACCGCAAGCGCGCCTCGCGCGCTGGCTGAGGCCGGGTGAATCAAGCCGATTCGCATTCCGCAAGCATGGCATTGCCGGCGACGGCATCCATGCAGCGTCCTGCAATCCGGGCAGTGACACTCGCAGCGAACAGCACTACAACCCGGATCCGCATGCGCATCCGGGCCTGCACCTGATCGCGATGGTCGAGATGGTCAAAGGCGTGCTGGCATTGCTGGCCGCCAGTGGCCTGGAGCTCATCGGACCTGCGCCCTGCAGCGCTGGGTGCATGCGCTGATCACCCGCTTCCAGCTCAATCCGGATCATGGCGCGATGGCATGGCTGGCACAGGCGATCAATCCCGGTGCCGTGCATCTGGCCGCGACCGTCGTCCTGCTGTACGGCGTTGTGCACCTCATCGAAGGCTGGGGCCTGTGGCGGGCCAAGGCCTGGGCATCGTGGCTGGGCTGCATCGCCGCATCGCTCTACCTGCCCTTCGATATCTACGCCTTCGCCACCCATCGCCACTGGCTGGAAGCGGTCGTGGTCCTGATCAACCTGATCGTGGTGTGGGTACTGGCGCACGACCTGCTTGTGCGTCGCCGCTGAGTCGGCGCGACAGGATCGATGCGTCCTGACCGGCAAGGTCAGGTTGCCCTCTTTGACGACAGGCGCGATGCTTGGCGAAGTCGCCAAGGAGTCGTCGCCCATGCAACGCCTGTCGTTTGCCATCTCGCTGCTGCTGCTCGCAGGCTGTCAACCCACGTCGCAAGCGCCACCGGAAGCTGTCGGCCGCGTCCTCGCGCCCTCCACGACAGCCGCTCCGGCATTCGCCTTCGAGGAAGCCGACATCGCCACACTGCAGGCGAAGATGTCGGATGGCGCGCTGAGCAGCCATGCACTCACGCAGGCCTACCTGGATCGCATCGCGACCCTGGATGACGCCGGGCCGATGCTCAATGCAGTGATCGAAACCAACCCGGACGCGTTGAAGGATGCCGACGTACTGGATGCCGAGCGCAAAGCCGGCAAATTGCGCGGTCCGCTGCACGGCATCCCGGTACTGCTCAAGGACAATATCGATGCCACGCCGATGGTGAACTCGGCGGGGTCATTGGCACTTGCCGACAACCGGCCCACCCGCGATGCCTTCCTGGTCCAGCGCCTGCGCGCAGCCGGCGCAGTGATCCTGGGCAAGACCAACCTCAGCGAGTGGGCCAACTTCCGTTCCACCCGCTCCAGCTCGGGTTGGAGCGGCCGCGGCGGGCAAACCAAGAGCCCCTACGCGCTGGATCGCAATCCCTGTGGTTCCAGCGCAGGCACCGGTACTGCAATCGCGGCGAACCTGGCCAGCGTCGGCATCGGCACCGAAACCGACGGCAGCATCATCTGTCCGTCTGCAGTCGCCGGGCTGGTCGGAATCAAGCCGAGCGTCGGTTTGGTCAGCCGCAGCGGAATCATCCCGATCTCGCATTCCCAGGACACCGCCGGACCGATGGCGCGCACTGTTGCCGATGCTGCCGCACTGTTGACTGCGATTGCAGCAAGCGATGCCGCTGATGCCGCATCGGCGGAGCGCACGACGCCAGATCCGATCGACTATACGACCCATCTCAAGCCGGATGCGCTCAAGGGCGCGCGGATCGGCGTGGTGCGCAAGCTGATGGGCTATCAACCAGACGTGGACGCCTCGATGGAACGCGCCATCGCCGCGATCAAGGCCGCAGGCGCCACCGTGGTGGATGCGGAAATCCCCACGCTCGGAAAATGGAACGATGCCGAATACGAGGTGCTGCTGTACGAATTCAAGGCTGGACTGGAGGCCTATCTTGCCGCCAGCGACGCTCCGATCAAGACAATCGAAGGCCTCATTGAATTCAACAAGGCCAATGCTGTCATCGAGATGCCTTACTTCGGCCAGGAGATCTTCGAACAGGCCGTTGCCAAGGGTCCACTCACCGATGCGGCCTACATTGCTGCGCGCGACAAGGCGCGCAAGCTGGCCGGCCCTGAAGGCATCATGGTTGCGCTGAAGCAGCAGAACCTCGACGCCCTGGTGGCGCCATCGATGTCGCCGGCATGGCTGACCGACCCGATCAACGCTGATCACTTCCTCGGCGCCGGTTATGGCGCCGCGGCAGTCGCGCGCACGCCAAGCATTACTGTGCCGATGGGTGACATCCATGGGCTGCCGCTGGGCATCACGTTCATGGGGCCGGCATGGAGCGAGGCACGGCTGGTCGAATTGAGCTACGCGTTCGAGCAGGCAACCAAGGCCCGCAAACCACCCAGGTTCCTGCCAACAGTCAGTTTCGATCCGGTGAAGTAGTTACTCGCCATCCATGACGATGCGGGCGATCCGTCCCGCATCGCCACTGAGCCAGCCGCTGTTGCCATGCAGGTCGATGGCATCGAAACCGACAGCGCCCAACGCATGCCAGCGCGTGCCGTCCCATAGATCGGTGCCAGATGGCCCGACTGCAATGCATGGCGGTGCGTCGCCCGTGCAGGCAGCGCCCGAGCGATAACCGCGTGGCGCGATGAGCCGGGTCACGGCCTTGCCAGTGCCGATGGCGGCATTGCCAGGCGTGGATTCGCCACGATAGTCACCGCCAACCGCGAACCAGCCATTCTCCAACGCCGCAACGGAAAACACCCCGGCTTCAGGCTTGCGCCGCGCCATGCCGGTATCGACCGCCTGCCATTCCTGCTGGCCATCACGCAGCAGATGGATACGTGCCTTGGTGCCGCCGCTGGCGACGGCCAATGCCCCATGCAAGCGTGCGATGCAGGTGCCGCTCGCGGCGAACGCAGCTTCATCCGTTTCCGCCCGTGGACCGTTTGCCAGCTGCTGCCAGTTGCGGCCTCCGTTGTCCGTGGCGAACAGCTGGTAACGCCCATCGACCGGATCACCCAGCATCCAGCCGCGCTCACCCTTGAAGGCCATGCAATCAAAGAAGCCGCGCGGATCCTTGTTTTGCAGCACAAGCGTCCACGACTGGCCACCATCCTCTGTGCGATATACACGCGAAGCTTCGCCCGGCCCGATGCTGAGCACCACCGCGACCTTTGCACTGAACCCCTCGATGTCACGGAAATCCAGCGCCTGCGCTCCAGCAACGTACATCGCCTGCCACTGCACGCCGCCATCAACGGTGCGCAGCACAGTGCCTTTCTGCCCGCTGGCCCAGGCGATGTTCGCGTCCACAGCCGAGATCCCGCGCAGACGCACATCGACACCGCTGTCCTGCATCTGCAGGACGGTGCCGGCCTGCGCCGTGCAGGCACAGGCGAGCAACGCCATGACAAGGCTACCGTGGAGCAGGAGGTGCGCTGCATGGCCCATCAGGCGCAGGCGATGTGGCCACGCTTGCGCACGATCAGCATCGCGATTTCCAGCGCCTGCTCATAGTTGAGGCGCGGGTCGACGGTCGAGCGATAGGCACGTTCCAGATCCCGTTCGACCAACTCGCGTGCGCCGCCCAGGCATTCCGTGACGTCCTCGCCGGTCAGCTCCAGGTGCACGCCTCCCAGGCGGGTCCCTGCCGCGGCATGCAGGTCGAATGCCTGCTCCAGTTCGTCGCGTATGTTGCGGAAGCGACGGGTCTTGTAACCGTTGGCGGTCGCTTCGGTATTGCCGTGCATCGGGTCGCAGATCCACAGGATGCGGCGGCCATCACGCTTGATCGCATCCAGCAATGCCGGAAGCTTCCCGGCGACGTGCGTCGCCCCCATCCGATGGATGAAGGACAGGCGGCCAGGCTCGTCATCCGGGTTCAGCACATCGACCAGCCGCAACAACTGGTCCGGATCGACCGACGGCCCGATCTTGATCGCGATCGGATTGCGGATGCCACGGAAGTATTCGACATGCGCGCCATCCAGGGCGGCTGTGCGCATGCCGATCCACGGATAGTGCGTGCCGAGGTTGAACCAGCCGTGCTGACGCGGCACTTGCCGGCTCTGCGCCTCTTCGTAAGGCAGTAGCAAGGCTTCGTGGGACGTGTAGAAATCGACCCGATTGACGTTGTGCAATTGCGCGCCGGACAGCGTTTCCATGAAGCGCACCGCGTCGCCGATTGCACCGACCATGCGCTGGTATTCCTCGGCGAGTTCGGCCTTGCCAACCCAGCCAAGATCCCAGTATTCGGGATGGTGCAAGTCGGCGAAACCGCCATCGATCAGCGAGCGAACGAAGTTCATGGTCATCGCCGAGCGCGCGTGGGCCCTGACCATGCGCCTCGGATCCGGGACGCGCGCTTCGGAAGTGAAGGCCGGTGCGTTGACCATGTCGCCGCGATAGCTCGGCAAGGTCACTTCGCCAATCGTCTCCATGTCCGCCGAACGCGGTTTGGCATACTGGCCGGCGAAGCGGCCGACGCGGACTACCGGCAACTTCAGCCCGTGCACCAGCACCACGCTCATCTGCAGCAGCACTTTCAGGCGATTGGAGATCACCGACGAATTGCACTCGGCGAAGGTCTCTGCACAGTCCCCACCCTGCAACAGAAAACGCTTGCCGACCTGTGCATCGGCCAACTGCTGCTTGAGCGCGAGTATTTCCCAGGATGTCACCAGCGGCGGCAATGCACGCAACTCCTCCAGCACCGACTTCAACGCCTCGACGTCCGGATACGTCGGCAGTTGCAAGGCAGTGCGCGCGCGCCAGCTGTCCGGCGCCCAGTTGTCGGCGTCGGGATGGAGGATGGCGGCTGCGGTCGGCATATCGGAGATCACGTGTGGATGTTGCGTCGCATCATCGCGTCCGCACGCAGCCACCGCAACCGTTACCGGCGGAACAAATGAGCCTGCCTGTGCTTGAATCCCGCATGCAGCGCCCAGAGCGCCAGGCCGATGAACCACAGCAGGCACCACATCGGCATGCTCAAGCCAAGAAATTTCCAATCGATGGCGCTGCAATCACCATTCGCCATAAGCACCTGCCGCGCAGCGCCCAGCCAGCTCTGGCTTTCCACCATGAAGTTCAGCCCGGGCCCGCAGTTGGGCATTTCCGGAGGATACAGCTGCACCCACGCGTGCCGCCCCGAGTAACCCATCCCGACCACCGAGGCGGCCAGCGCCAGCAAGGACCACGCACGTCGTGAGCCGGCACCACGCGGCGCATGCAAGGCTCCTGTCAGGAATACAAGGCCCAGCGCTGCGAACGCGATCCGCTGGAAGATGCAGAACGGGCACGGCAGGATCTGCAACTGGAATTGGACGTACAGTGCGTACCCCAGCAGTCCCGCGCAGGCCATGAAACCCAGCAGAAACTGACTGCGGAACGACCAGCGAATCGGGGACATGTGGACTCCTGGAACTCCTGTTGGTTGATTATGATCCCCTGCACCCAAAAACGAGAAACCCCGGAAGTACCGGGGCTTTCGATGATGCGATGTCGCGCCAACTTACAGCGAAGTCACTCGGCAGAGGCCTGCGGGCGATCGACCAGTTCGACATACGCCATCGGCGCGTTGTCACCGGCGCGGAAACCGCATTTGAGGATGCGCAGGTAACCACCCGGACGATTGGCATAGCGCGGACCGAGAATGGTGAACAGGGTGCCTACCGCTTCCTTGTCACGCAGGCGCGCGAATGCGAGACGGCGATTGGCGACACCATCGACCTTGGCCAGGGTGATCAGCGGCTCTGCGACGCTGCGCAGCTCTTTCGCTTTCGGCAAGGTTGTGCGGATCAGTTCGTTCTTGATCAGCGACGCCGTCATGTTGGAAAACATGACATGGCGGTGGGCGCTGGTGCGGCTGAATTTACGGCCGGATTTCTGGTGGCGCATGAGGTGGATTCCTGATGAATGTTGAAACGACTGGAGTTCGCTGTCGCCATCCTGGCGTTGTGCTCATTAGTTCCGAGCGGGTGGACTGCGGTTGGTCCGAGCCGGGCATCCTTGGCCGGTAGTGCCGCGGGTCTTTATGACCCGTCGGCTGTTTACGTTTTGCTGCGAGTACGTTGGAACAAGCCGAAGCTAAAGCAAGAGCCGAATCCGCGGCTTCGCCGCGTTTGCTGGCCCTGCCCGGCGCAGCGCGCCGGGCGTTCGCAAGCGGCGCGCGGCATGCCGCGCAACTGCCGCTTGCTTACCCCATCATTCCATGAGACGCGATACCGGCGGGCGGCCAGTTCTCGAGCTTCATGCCAAGCGACAGGCCACGCTGGGCCAGCACTTCCTTGATCTCGGTGAGCGATTTCTTGCCCAGGTTCGGGGTCTTCAGCAGCTCCACTTCGGTCTTCTGGATCAGATCGCCGATGTAGTAGATGCTTTCCGCCTTGAGGCAGTTGGCCGAGCGCACGGTCAATTCCAGGTCGTCGATCGGGCGCAACAGCACCGGATCCACGCCGCTGGCGACCGGCTTGGCAGCGCCGCGGTCACGATGGGTGAAGTCACCGAACACCGACAGCTGATCGCTGAGGATGTCGGCGGCAGTGCGCACGGCTTCCTCTGCATCGATCGTGCCGTTGGTTTCGATGTCCAACACCAACTTGTCGAGGTCGGTACGCTGCTCGACACGAGCGGATTCGACCGAGTAAGCGACACGACGCACCGGGCTGAAACTGGCATCCAGCATCAGGCGACCGATGGTGCGGGTCTCCTCGTCCGGACGACGACGCGCGGCGGCCGGCTGGTAGCCGAAGCCACGGCTGATGGTCAGACGCATGTTCAGCGACACGTCCTTGGTCAGGCTGGCGATCACATGGTCGGGGTTGAGCACATCGACGTTGTGGCTGGTCTTGATGTCGCCGGCGGTGACGACGCCCGGACCCTGCTTCTTCAGCTCCAGGGTATCGGTGTCGCCGCTGTGCATGCGCAGGGCGACGTCCTTCAGGTTCAACAGGACTTCAAGTACGTCTTCCTGCAGGCCTTCGACCGTGGTGTACTCGTGCAGCACGCCGTCGATCTCGACCTCGGTGATGGCAAAGCCGGGAATCGAGGACAGCAGTACGCGACGCAACGCGTTGCCGAGGGTATGACCGTAGCCGCGTTCCAGCGGTTCGATCACGACCTTGGCGCGGTTTTCGGCGATGCGCTCGATCTGCGGTCCGCGGGGGCGCAGGACTTGGGTGGCGGTAACCGTCATTCGTGGTGTCTCCTGTGGCCTGCACGCGTGGCGCAGACCGGTGGCAAAGGCTTACTTCGAGTACAGCTCGACGATCAACGCTTCGTTGATGTCGCTTGGCAGGTCTGCACGATCCGGCACGGCCTTGAAGACGCCAGCGAACTTGCCAGCGTCGACCTCGACCCATGACGGTGACAGGTCCATCTGCTGCGAGACGGTCATCGATTCCTTGACGCGCATCTGGTTGGCAGCGCGTTCGGACAGGGCGACCGCGTCGCCTGCCTTGATCGCGTAGGACGGCAGGTTCACCGACTTGCCATTCACGGTCACGCCGCGATGGCTGACCAGCTGACGAGCAGCCGGACGAGTGATGGCGAAACCCATGCGGTAGACAACGTTGTCCAGGCGAGTTTCCAGCATTTGCAGGAGGTTTTCGCCGGTGTTGCCCTTCTTGGTGGCAGCCTTCTTGTAGTAGTTGCGGAACTGACGCTCCAGCAGACCGTAGATGCGCTTGACCTTCTGCTTCTCGCGAAGCTGGGTGGCGTAATCGGACAGCTTTCCGCGACGCACGTTCGCCCCGTGCTGGCCGGGCTTCTGCTCCAGCTTGCACTTGGAATCGAGCGCGCGGGCCGGCGACTTGAGGCCGAGATCGGCGCCTTCGCGACGTGCGAGTTTACAGGTGGGACCAGTATAACGAGCCATTTTCTTATGCTCCCCGGCGTCAGACGCGACGCTTCTTCGGCGGACGGCACCCGTTGTGCGGGATGGGCGTCACGTCGATGATGTTGATGATCTTGTAGCCGACGTTGTTCAACGAACGCACGGCCGACTCACGCCCAGGGCCCGGGCCCTTGATGCGCACTTCCAGCGACTTCACGCCGTAATCGAGCGCGGTCTTGCCGGCTTTCTCGGCGGCGACCTGTGCTGCGAACGGGGTCGACTTGCGCGAACCGCGGAAACCCGCGCCGCCCGAAGTCGCCCAGGACAACGCATTGCCCTGGCGATCGGTGATGGTGATGATGGTGTTGTTGAAGGACGCGTGCACGTGGGCAATGCCGTCGGTGACGATGCGCTTGATCTTCTTCTTGGTTTTGGCTGCAGCTGGCTTGGCCATGATTTATCCCTTACTTCCTGATGGCCTTGCGCGGACCCTTGCGGGTACGAGCATTGGTCCGGGTGCGTTGGCCACGCAGCGGCAGGCCGCGACGATGGCGCAGGCCGCGATAGCAGGCCAGATCCATCAGACGCTTGATCGCCATGCCGACTTCGCGGCGCAGGTCACCCTCCACCACGATCTTGCCGATCTCGGCGCGCAGGCGCTCGACATCGGGCTCGGACAGGTCGCGGATCTTGATCGACGAATTCACGCCGGCCGATTCGCAAACCTGCTTGGAACGGGTACGGCCAATGCCGTAGATGCTTTGCAGCCCGACCCAGACGTGTTTCTGGGCAGGCAGGTTGACACCCGCAATACGCGCCATAAGGCGATCTCCGATAACTGATGGCACCGGATTATTGGCAATCCGGCGCAGTGAACATGAAATTATAACGTGGTCTCGGGTTTTCAGGAAGCCCCCGCCCATGATGGCGCGAGAACCCGGCATGGGGAGTGTGCCCATGCTCCGGCGACAGCCCCGAACTGGCAGTACCGAAATCACCTTCCGCAGGAAAGGTTTTAACGGCCTGCCCGCGCGCTACTCCAGCGCGCGGATCGGTTCGGGGCCACCTGTGCGCGAGACTGCCGCTCAGGTCGCCCATGTGACCGTGCCGGGGCGCAATGCCCGACGCGGCGATTGTTCATGTCAGCGGCCTCTTGAGCCGCCCTTGAGATTCGCTTTCTTCAACAGGCTTTCGTACTGGTGCGACATCAGGTGCGCCTGGATCTGCGCGATGAAGTCCATCACCACCACCACCACGATCAGCAACGAAGTACCGCCAAAGTAGAACGACGTCTGCAACTTGGTGCGCATCACGTCCGGCAACAGGCAGACCAAGACCAGGTACAAGGCACCCGCAGCGGTCAGCCTGGTCAGCACCCCGTCGACATACTCGGCCGTGGCCTTGCCGGGACGTATCCCCGGGATGAGGGCGCCGGACTTCTTGAGGTTGTCGGCTGTTTCCTGCGAGTTGAAGACAAGCGCGGTATAGAAGAAGGCAAATCCAATGATCAGTCCCGCGTACAGGACCATGTACAGCGGCTCACCCGGCGACAGCATCTGGCTGGCTTTCTGCAGCCAGGTGGTTGCCGAACTGCCCGACTGACCGAACCAGGTGGATGCCGTGGCCGGGAACATGATGATCGACGATGCGAAGATCGGCGGGATCACGCCCGACATGTTGAGCTTGAGCGGCAGGAACGAACTCTGGTTCATGTACGCGCTGCGACCACCTTGGCGTCGGGCATAGTTCACCGTGATCCGGCGTTGCCCGCTTTCCATGAACACAACGAACCAGGTGAACAGCATCACGATGGCGAGGAGGAAGAACACCGTGATCCACTGCATGTCGCCGCTGTTGGCCTGCTGCAGCGTATTGATCACCGCGCCCGGCAAGCCAGCCACGATGCCGGCGAAGATGATCAGCGAAACACCATTGCCGATGCCGCGTTCGGTGACCTGCTCACCCAGCCACATCAGGAACATGGTGCCAGCGGTCAGTGCAATGACTGCCGTCATGACGAAGCCAGGACCCGGGTTGTAAACAACCGGCAGGCCATTGCTCGCACCCTGGGCCTGCAACGCGACCGCGATGCCGGCGGACTGGAAAATCGCCAGACCCACCGCGCCAACGCGCGAATACTGCGTAATCTTGCGACGACCGGACTCACCTTCCTTCTGCATCGCCTTGAGGCTGGGCAGGATCTGCACCATCAACTGCATCACGATCGACGCCGAAATGTACGGCACCACGTTCAACGCAAGGATGCTGAAGCGCGACAGCGCTCCACCCGAGAACATGTTGAACATGTCGACGATGGTGCCTTTCTGCGCATCCATCAGCTGCAACATCGCAGCCGGATTGACGCCCGGCACCGGGATGAAGCAGCCAATCCGGTAGACGATCAGCGCACCCAGCACGAACAACAGGCGCGAGCGAAGTTCAGTGAACTTGCCCGCACCGGCCAAGCCGGACAATGCAGCAGAAGCGTTTCGCGACATACCAGCCTTACTCCGCCAGACTGCCGCCAGCAGCCTCGATGGCTGCCTTGGCTCCAGCGGTGGCAGCGATACCCTTCAGCACGAATGCCTTGGTGACTTCGCCACGAACCACGATCTTGGCGCGCTTGGCAATACGGGGCACCAGCTTCGCGGCACGCAGCACGGCGAAATCGACGTTGCCGGCCGGCAGCTTGTCCAGTTGGTACAGCAACACTTCGGCGGTGTCATTGGACGTCTTCGAGTGGAAGCCGATCTTGGGCAATCGCTTGTACAACGGCATCTGCCCGCCTTCGAAGCCAGCCTTGATCTTGCCCTTGCCCGAACGCGCGAACGAACCCTTGTGGCCGCGACCGCAAGTCTTGCCGAGGCCGGAACCGATGCCACGTCCAACGCGGCGTGCGTCCTGGCGGGCGCCATCGGCTGGCTTGAGTGTATTGAGCTTCATATCGATTACTCCTCGACCTTGACCAGATAATGCAGCTGGTTGATCAGGCCGCGCACCTGCGGGCTGTCCTTCAGCACGCGGACACTGTTGAGCTTGCCCAGGCCGAGCGCCTTCACCGACAGGCGATGGCGTGACTGGGTGCCGCGCAGGCCCTTGACCAGACGCACCGTGACGGTGCCGTCGCCCTTCGGGGCGGTATCGTTCTTAGCCATGAACCACGTCCTCCAGCTTCTTGCCGCGCTTGGCCGCGATCTTGGCCGGCGAATGAATCGACTCCAGGCCGCGGATCGTGGCACGCACGAGATTGATCGGGTTGCGTGAACCGGTTGCCTTGGCCAGCACGTCCTTCACTCCAACCGCCTCAAGCACGGCGCGCATCGCACCACCGGCAATCACGCCGGTACCTTCGGACGCTGGCTTCATGAATACGCTGGCTGCGCCGTGGTTTGCCTTGATTTCATGGAACAGGGTGCCGTTGTTCAGGTCGACCGATGTCATCTTCTTGCGCGCGTATTCCATCGACTTCTGGATGGCCATCGGCACTTCGCGCGCCTTGCCATAGCCCATGCCGATGCGACCGGCACCATCGCCCACCACCGTCAATGCGGTGAAGGTGAACTGGCGACCGCCCTTGACCGTCTTGCTGACGCGATTGACTGCGATCAGCTTCTCGATCATGCCGTCATCGACTTCTTCGCGGTCGCGACGACCGCGGGATTCGCGTGGTTCTGCCATTTCGATGTCTCTTCTTGATTAAGGAAATTTGCGGCGTTGCCGCTTATGGTTGTTGATTGGATCAGGTGTTTCGCCATGGCCGGAACCGGTCGTGGCGCCCGACACACCTTGCGTCGGCAAGCGAGACGAAGGAATGAGGATGGAACCCCACGCCTTCAAATGCGGATCAGAACTGCAGACCAGCTTCGCGCGCCGCATCGGCCAGCGCCTTGATACGGCCGTGGTAGCGGTAACCCGACCGGTCGAACGCGACCTTCTCGTAACCCGCGGCCTTGGCGCGCTCGCCGATCACCTGGCCGACTTTGGCAGCGGCTTCGGTGTTCTTGCCGCTCTTCAAGCCGGCCATCACGTCGGCCTGCAGGGTGGAGGCCGAAGCCAGCACCTTGGAACCATCGGCGCTGAACAGCTGGGCATACAAGTGCTGGCCGGTGCGCAGCACCGACAGGCGCGGCACACCGAGGATGCGGATGCGCGAGCGGGTGGTCTTGGCGCGGCGCAGGCGTGCGATTTTCTTGAGCATGGTCTTGATCTCCGAAAGCTGAAGTGCCAGGGGCTGTGGAGCCTTTAGGCCTTCTTGGCTTCCTTGCGGATGATGGTTTCGTCGGAATACTTCACGCCCTTGCCCTTGTACGGCTCAGGCGGACGGTACCCACGGATCTTTGCGGCCACTTCACCGACCACCTGCTTGTCCGCACCGGCGACCAGGATCTCGGTCTGGGTTGGCGTGGTGATGGTGATGCCATCCGGCGTGGCGTACACCACCGGGTGGGAGAACCCGAGCGACAAGCTCAGGTCCTTGCCCTGCATGGCGGCGCGGTAACCGACACCGACCAGTTCAAGCTTGCGCTCGAAGCCGGTGGACACGCCGTGCACCATGTTGGCGACGATGGCACGCAGGGTGCCCGCCAGCGGCACCAGCGACGCATCGTTTGCCGACAACATTGCATGGCCATCTTCGATCCTGACTTCGATGCCGGCCGGCTTGGTGATGGTGAGGGTGCCCTTCGGGCCCTTGACACTGATCAGTTCCGGCTGGACGTTGACGTCGACACCATTGACGATGGCGACGGGCTTCTTGGCGACTCGGGACATTGTCGTTTCTCCCTCAGGCCACGATGCACAGGACTTCACCACCAACGCCCTGCAGGCGCGCCTGGGTGTCGGTCATGATGCCGCGGGAAGTGGAGATGATGGAGACACCGAGGCCGTTGAGCACCTTGGGCAGCGCGTCCTTTCCACGATACTGGCGCAAGCCCGAGCGCGACACGCGCTTCAGGGTTTCGATCACCGGCTTGCCCTCGTAATACTTCAGGGCGATCTCGAGCTCGGCCTTGGCGCCATTCTCGGTGACGCGAATATCGCCGATGTAACCCTCGCTCTTGAGGACGTTGGCGATTGCGACCTTGGTCTTGGACGACGGCATCCTTACCGTCTGCTTGCCAACAGCCGCCGCATTCTTGATGCGGACCAGCATGTCGGCGATTGGATCAGTCATGCTCATGGAAGTTTCCCTGATGAGTACCGATATCCGCGCTATGCGAATTCGAGAATTGTAGTGATTGCGTTACCGCAATGTTTTGCTGCGCCGCAAGGCCCGCATCGCTGCGAGCCCTCCGGTTTGCCCCTTGCGGGGCGTCCTGCCAAACGGGCGGGAGCCGCCCACTATAACAGAACTTCTGGAACTACCAGCTCGCCTTGCGCAAACCAGGCACGTCGCCGCGCATGGTGGCCTGACGCAGTGCGTTGCGGCCCAGACCGAACTTGCTGTAAACGGCGCGTGGGCGCCCAGTCAGCACGCAACGGGTGGTCTGGCGGCTCGGCGATGAGTCACGAGGCAGCTTCTGCAACTTGACGGATGCATCCATCTTCTCTTCGTAGGACGCGTCCTGGCTGGAGATGATCTTCTTCAGCGCTTCGCGCTTGGCGGCGAACTGCTTGGCAAGCTTGGTGCGCTTGACCTCGCGGTTGATCATGGAAGTCTTGGCCATGTCTGTCCTCAGTTCCGGAACGGGAAGCGGAAGGCTTCGAGCAGGGCCTTGGCCTCGGCGTCGGTCTTCGCGGTGGTGGTGATGGCGATGTCCATGCCGCGCATTGCGTCTACGGCGTCGAAATCGATCTCCGGGAAGATGATCTGTTCCTTCACGCCCATGTTGTAGTTGCCACGGCCGTCGAACGAACGACCCGACACGCCGCGGAAGTCGCGCACGCGCGGCAGCGAAATGTTGATCAGGCGGTCCAGGAACTCGTACATCTGGGCACGACGCAGTGTCACCTTGGCGCCGATCGGCCAGCCGTCGCGGATCTTGAAGCTGGCAACCGAGACCTTGGACTTGGTGACCACCGGCTTCTGACCGGCAATCTTGGTCATGTCGGCCACCGCATTCTCGAGGATCTTCTTGTTGGTAGCCGCCTCGCCCACGCCCATGTTCAGCGTGATCTTGGTCAGCTTTGGCACTTCCATCACGTTGCTGTAGCCGAACTGCTTCATCAGCTTCGGCACAACCTCTTCCTTGTAGAACTTTTCAAGACGCGTGTTCATGGTCAGATCGCCTCGCCGCTGGAGCGGAACACGCGGATGCGCTTTCCATTCTCGAGCACCTTGGTTGCAACGCGTGCGCCCTTGCCCGTCGCCGGGTCGAGCAGCATCACGTTGGAAATGTGGATCGACGCCTCGCGCTCGATCACGCCACCGGGTTGTCCGGCTTGCGGGTTCGGCTTGGTGTGTCGCTTGGCAAGGTTCAGATTGGAGACGAACACGCGCTCACCATCAACGCGCAGGACTTCGCCAGTCTGGCCCTTGATCTTCTTGTTGCCGGTGGTGACCACGACTTGGTCACCCTTCTTGATACGGTTCATGTCTGTTCCCTTGCTCAGAGCACTTCAGGCGCGAGCGAGACGATCTTCATGAACTTCTCGGAGCGCAGCTCACGCGTCACCGGCCCGAAGATGCGGGTACCGATCGGCTCATGCTTGTTGTTCAACAGGACTGCGGCGTTGCCATCGAAGCGGATCAGCGAACCATCGGCGCGGCGCACGCCCTTGCGGGTGCGAACCACGACGGCGTCGTAGACGTCGCCCTTCTTGACCTTGCCGCGCGGGATTGCGTCCTTCACGGTGACCTTGATGATGTCGCCAATGTGTGCGTAGCGGCGTTTGGAGCCACCCAGCACCTTGATGCACATCAATTCCTTGGCACCCGAGTTGTCGGCGGCATCGAGATAGCTCTGCATCTGGATCATGGCTTCTCTGCTCCCTTACTCGGCCGCGCGGGCGAGGATCTCGACCACGCGCCAGTTCTTGGTCTTGGACATCGGCGCGCATTCGGCCACGCGGACGGTATCGCCCTCGTTGCACGAATTCTCCGCGTCGTGCGCGTGCAACTTGGTCGAGCGACGGATGTACTTGCCGTACAGCGCGTGCTTGACCTGGCGCTCGACGAGCACCGTCACGGTCTTGTCCATCTTGTTGCTGACGACGCGGCCTTCGACCGTGTGCAGCTTCCTGGTTGTTTCGGTCATCGCGGCAGCTCCTTACTTCTGCTGCCCGAGCAGCGTGTTGACGCGAGCAATCTCGCGACGCACGCGGCGGGCCTCGTGGGTCTTTGCTTGCTGGCCGGTGGCCTTCTGCATGCGCAGCGCGAAGCGCTCCTTTTGCAAGTCGAGCAGATGGGCGTTGAGCTCGTCCGCCGACTTCTGACGTAGTTGCTTGAGTTCCATCAGCGCACCGTCCGGGTCACGAAAGTGGTATTGACCGAGAGCTTTGCGGCCGCCAGGCGAAACGCCTCGCGCGCGGTCGTTTCATCGACGCCCTCGATTTCATAGATCATGCGGCCGGGCTGGATCTCGGCGACCCAGTACTCGACGTTGCCCTTGCCGGAGCCCATGCGGACTTCGATAGGCTTCTTGGTGATCGGCTTGTCCGGGAACACGCGGATCCACATCTTGCCGCCACGCTTGACGTAACGACTGATGGAACGACGCGCGGCCTCGATCTGGCGCGCGGTCAACCGACCGTGCGTCGTCGCCTTCAAGCCGTACTCGCCGAAGCTTACGGCGTTGCCGCACCATGCCAGGCCGTCATTGCGACCCTTGTGCTGCTTTCGGTATTTGGTTCGCTTGGGTTGCAACATGATTAATCCCTCGCTTCGCCACGATCGCGGCGCGGGCCACGCGGACGCTCGCGGTCGCCACGATCATTGCGATCGTTGCGCGGCGCGTCATCCTGCTTGTCCTGTCCGACCTGGCTGAAATCGAAAATCTCGCCCTTGTAGACCCACACCTTGATCCCGATGATCCCGTAGGTGGTCTTTGCTTCGGCGAATCCGTAGTCGATGTCCGCACGCAGGGTATGCAGCGGCACGCGGCCTTCGCGATACCATTCCGAACGGGCGATCTCGGCGCCATTGAGGCGGCCGCCGACGTTGACCTTGATACCGAGCGCACCCAGGCGCATCGCGTTGCCGACGGCGCGCTTCATCGCACGGCGGAACATGATGCGACGCTCCAGCTGCTGCGCGATCGACTCGGCGACCAGCTGTGCATCGAGCTCGGGCTTGCGCACCTCGGTGACGTTGATGTGGGCGGGAACGCCCATCACGTCCGACACTTCCTTGCGCAATTTCTCGATGTCCTCGCCACGCTTGCCGATCACCACGCCCGGACGGGCGGTATGGATGGTCACGCGGGCATTGTTCGCCGGACGCTCGATCAGGATCTTGCTGATGCCGGCCTGCGCCAGCTTCTTGCGCAGCATCTCGCGGACCTTCAGGTCGGCCGCCAGATAGTCGGCGAAATGCTTCTTGCCGGCGAACCACTTGGAATTCCAGTCCTTGGAAATACCAAGGCGGATACCGATCGGATTGACTTTATGACCCATATTACTTGCCCTCGCCGACAATGACGGTGATGTGGCTTGTGCGCTTGACGATGCGCGTGCCACGACCCTTTGCACGCGCCATGAAGCGCTTCAGCGAAGGACCTTCGTCGACCGTGATGGTCTTGACCTTGAGCTCGTCGACGTCTGCGCCCTGGTTGTTCTCGGCGTTGGCGATCGCCGACTCCACAACCTTGCGGATCATGTGGGCGGCTTTCTTGTCCGAGAATTTCAGAAGGTTGACGGCACGTTCAGCCGACAGCCCGCGAACCTGGTCGGCGACCAGACGAGCTTTCTGGGCGGAGATGCGCGCGCTGCGCAGGATGGCTTTCGCTTCCATTGTCATCTCCTTACTTCCCGCTCTTCTTGTCGCCGCCATGACCCTTGAAGGTACGGGTCAGAGCGAACTCACCGAGCTTGTGGCCAACCATGTTCTCGTTGACCAGCACGGGAATGTGGTTCTTCCCGTTGTGCACAGCGATGGTGAGACCAATGAATTCCGGCAGGATCGTCGAGCGACGCGACCAGGTCTTGATCGGCTTCTTGCTGTTGGTACCCGCAGCCTCCACCTTCTTCTGAAGGTGATGGTCGATGAACGGGCCTTTCTTGAGTGAACGTGCCATTGCCGATTAGCTCCTGCGATCGCGAACGATGAAATGCTGCGTGCGCTTGTTGTGCCGCGTCTTGTAACCCTTGGTCGGGACTCCCCACGGAGTGACCGGATGCGGGTTGCCCTGGCCAGCCTTGGCTTCACCACCACCATGGGGGTGATCGACCGGATTCATCGCGGCACCACGCACGGTCGGCTTGATGCCGCGCCAGCGCTTCGCGCCCGCCTTGCCCAGCTTCTCGAGGTTGTGCTCGTGGTTGCTGACTTCACCGATCGTGGCCCGGCACTCCGCCGGCACCTTGCGCATCTCGCCCGAGCGCAGACGAAGCAGAGCGTAGACGCCTTCACGAGCGACCAGCTGCACACCGGCACCGGCGGCACGCGCGATCTGCGCACCCTTGCCCGGCTTCATCTCGATGCAATGGATGGTCGAGCCAACCGGAATGTTGCGCAACGGCAGGGTGTTGCCCGCCCTGATCGGCGCATCACGGCCTGCGATCACCTGATCGCCCGCCTTCAGGCCCTTGGGCGCGATGATGTAGCGTCGTTCGCCATCGGCGTAGCACAGCAGGGCAATGTGCGCGGTGCGGTTGGGGTCGTATTCGATCCGCTCCACGCGCGCCGGAATGCCTTCCTTGTCGCGCTTGAAGTCGACCATGCGGTAGTGCTGCTTGTGACCACCACCGATGTGACGTGTAGTGATGCGGCCGTGGTGGTTGCGACCGCCGCTGTTGCTCTGCGACTCAAGCAACGCCGCGTGCGGCGCGCCCTTGTGCAGGCCCGGCGTCACCACGCGAACCATCGAGCGACGGCCGGGCGAGGTGGGTTTGAATGTCATCAATGCCATGGGCTAGTTCCTCAGGCCGAGGCCATCATCACGTCGATCGACTGGCCTTCGGCCAGCGTGACGTACGCCTTCTTCCAGTCACTGCGGCGACCCTGGCGATTCTTGAAGGCCTTGGCTTTGCCCTTCACGTTCACCACGTTCACCGCTTTGACCTTGACCGAAAAGATCTGCTCAATCGCGGCCTTGACATCGGCCTTGGTTGCAGTCTTCGCGATATCGAAAACGTATTGGTTGGAGACTTCCTGCAGACGCGCGGTCTTTTCAGACACACGCGGCGCACGGATCACTTCGTACAAGTTGGTGGCGCTCATGCCAGCCACTCCTCGATCTTCTTGACCGCGTCTGCGGTCATCACCACGGTGTCGGCGCCAACCAACGCAACCGGGTCCAGGCCCTGCACGTCGCGGACCTGCACATAACGCAGGTTGCGAGCGGACAGGTACAGGTTCTCGGTGGCGTCCTCGGTGACGATCAGCGGACGCTGGCCGACGTTGAGATCCTTCAGCTTGGCGATCATGCCGGTGGTCTTCGGCGAATCCAGCTCGAAGCCCTCGACGACCATGATCCGGCCCTGGCGATTCAGCTCGGACAGGATGGTGGCCATCGCCGCGCGATACATCTTGCGGTTGACCTTCTGCGCAAAGCTGCGCGGCTTGGCCGCGAAGGTGACGCCGCCGCCGATGAAGATCGGAGCCGTCAATGCGCCGTGACGCGCGCCGCCGCCCTTCTGCTTCTTCGACTTCTTGGTGGTGCCATTGACTTCCGAACGGGTTTTCTGCGCCTTGGTTCCGGCACGACCTGCGTTGCGGTAAGCCACCACGACCTGATGGACCAGGTCACGGCTGAACTCGCGATCGAACACGGCGTCGGAAACCGACAATGTGTTGGCGCTACCGTTGATATTGAGTTCCATGATCAGACTCCCTTGCTCGTCGGGCGCACGATCACGTCACCACCCGGCGCGCCCGGCACCGCACCGCGCACGGCGATCAGGCCGCGCTCGGCGTCAACCTTGACCACCTGCAGGTTCTGCGTGGTCTGGGTGACATCGCCCATGTGACCGGACATCTTCTTGCCCGGGAACACGCGACCCGGCGTCTGGCGCTGGCCGATGGAACCCGGTGAGCGGTGTGACAGCGAGTTGCCGTGGGTAGCGTCGCCCATGGCGAAGTTCCAGCGCTTGATCGTGCCCTGGAAGCCCTTGCCCTTGGTCACGCCCTGGACGTCGACGATCTGGCCTTCGCTGAAGATGTCGGCCTTGATTTCGCCGCCCACTTCATAGCCACCGATCTGATCGGCTTCCACGCGCAGTTCCCACAAGCCGCGGCCTGCTTCCACCTTGGCCTTGGCCAGGTGGCCGGTGGCCGGCTTGTTCAACAGCGAGGCGCGCTTCACGCCCGCGGTCACCTGCACGGCCGAGTAACCGTCGGTCGCGACGGTCTTCACCTGGGTGATGCGGTTGGGAGTTGCCTCGATCAGGGTCACCGGGATGGACTTGCCGTCCTCGGTGAACATGCGGCTCATGCCGGCCTTGCGACCGACGATGCCGAGCGAATATTTCTTCGCGCTCATCTGTGTCGTCCTCAGGTCAGCTTGATCTGGACGTCGACGCCGGCAGCCAGTTCGAGCTTCATCAGCGCGTCCACGGTCTTGTCGTTGGGGTCGACGATATCTAGCACGCGCTTGTGCGTGCGGGTTTCGTACTGGTCGCGCGCGTCTTTGTCGACGTGGGGCGAGGTCTGTACGGTGTAACGCTCGATCTTGGTCGGCAAGGGAATCGGGCCGCGCACTTGCGCGCCGGTCCGCTTGGCCGTCTCGACGATCTCGCTGGCCGAACGGTCGATCAGACGATGATCGAACGCCTTCAGCCGGATGCGAATCTTCTGGTCCGCCATGGGAGAAATCCTTTGTATCTAAAGAGCGACAGGTGGGACGGCTAGGTGCGCCACACCCCGTGGAAACTACGGACTTGCACTATTGATGGAACCCCACTCGAAAAAAAACGGCCGGTTGCCCGGTCCGCCAGGATGGATTGCATGAACGCGCTGAATGGCCCCGTCAGTGTGTCCCGGAAATTTCCGGAACGGACGAGGCCCTGCCGCGCGACATTTCCATGTCTGGCGAAGACGAGGCACTTCCTGCACCTCTTTTCGCTATCCGCTGGCAATTCTTGGAGACTTGCCGCGAGTGGTCTTGCATTCTAACGTCATCAAACCATCTGACGCAAGCACGATTTCAACAAATATCTCGATTCACCGGCATCCATGCCGGAAGCAAGGCAACGTTCGGCATCCTGCCTCATCGATACCGGGTTTGCCGGCCGCGCTGACGCACGTCCGGCAAGCTCAACCCGTTATCACTTGATGATCTTGGCCACCACGCCGGCGCCGACGGTACGGCCGCCTTCGCGGATCGCGAAACGCAGGCCATCGTCCATCGCCACCGGGTTGATCAACGTCACCACCATCTTCACGTTGTCGCCCGGCATCACCATCTCCACACCCTCCGGCAGCTCGCAAGCGCCGGTGATGTCGGTGGTGCGGAAGTAGAACTGCGGACGATAGCCCTTGAAGAACGGGGTGTGGCGACCGCCTTCGTCCTTGCTCAGCACATACACTTCGGCTTCGAACTCCGTGTGCGGCTTGATCGAACCCGGCTTGCACAGCACCTGGCCGCGCTCCACGTCGTCACGCTTGGTGCCACGCAACAGCAGACCCGCGTTGTCACCCGCCTGGCCCTGGTCCAGCAGCTTGCGGAACATTTCAACGCCGGTCACGGTCGTCTTCACCGTCGGGCGGATGCCCACGATCTCGATTTCCTCGCCCACCTTGATGATCCCGCGCTCGATGCGGCCCGTCACCACGGTGCCACGGCCCGAGATCGAGAACACGTCTTCCACCGGCATCAGGAACGGCTTGTCCACGTCGCGCTCCGGCAACGGGATCCAGGTGTCCAGCGCCTCGACCAGCCTCAGGATCGACGGGATGCCAATCTCGCTCTGGTCGCCTTCCAGCGCCATGCGTGCCGAACCGTGGATGATCGGGGTGTCATCGCCCGGGAAATCGTACTTGCTCAACAGCTCGCGGACTTCCATCTCCACCAGCTCCAGCAGCTCGGCGTCGTCCACCAGATCCGCCTTGTTCAGGTAGACCACGATGTACGGCACGCCCACCTGGCGGGCCAGCAGGATGTGCTCGCGCGTCTGCGGCATCGGGCCGTCAGCGGCCGAACACACCAGGATCGCGCCGTCCATCTGCGCCGCACCCGTGATCATGTTCTTCACGTAGTCGGCGTGGCCCGGGCAATCCACGTGCGCGTAATGCCGGTTCGCCGATTCGTATTCCACGTGCGCCGTCGAAATCGTGATCCCGCGCGCCTTCTCTTCCGGCGCCGCGTCGATCGACGAATAATCCTTGAACTCGCCGCCGAATTTCTCCGCGCCCACCTTCGTCAGCGCCGCCGTCAGCGTCGTCTTGCCGTGGTCCACGTGACCGATCGTGCCCACGTTCACGTGGGGCTTGGTGCGCTCGAACTTACCCTTTGCCATTGTCGTGATTCCTTGAAAATTAAGTCAGTTAGCCTTTCTTGACCACCGCGTCGGCAATGTTGCTCGGCGCCTCTGCATAGTGGTCGAACTCCATCGTGAAGGTCGCGCGACCCTGCGACATCGAGCGCAGGCTGGTGGCGTAGCCGAACATCTCGCCCAGTGGCACCATCGCATTGATGACCTTGCCTGAGGGGCTGTCGTCCTGGCCCTGCAGCAGGCCGCGGCGACGACTCACGTCGCCCATCACGTCACCCACGTAGTCCTCGGGGCTGACGATCTCGACTTTCATGATCGGCTCCAGCAGGACCGGATCGGCCTTGCGGAAACCCTCCTTGAATGCCATCGACGCCGCCAGCTTGAACGCCATTTCCGAAGAGTCGACATCATGGTATGAGCCAAACACCAACTTGGCCTTGACGCCCACCACCGGGTAGCCAGCAAGCGGGCCGCTGGTGATGGTTTCGCGCATGCCCTTTTCGATCGCCGGGATGAACTCCTTCGGGATCACGCCGCCGGTGATGTCGTTGACGAACAGGAAGTCGTTCTTGACGCTCGGGTTGGCACGATCCTCGGCCGACATCGGCGACAGCTCGATGACCACATGGCCGTACTGGCCCTTGCCGCCGGATTGCTTGGCGTGCTTGTAGTCAGCCTTGACGTCCTGCTTGCGGATGGTCTCGCGGTAGGCGACTTGCGGCTTGCCGACGTTGGCTTCGACGTTGAACTCGCGGCGCATGCGGTCGACCAGGATATCGAGGTGCAACTCGCCCATGCCGGCGATGATGGTCTGGCCGG
The DNA here is from genome assembly GCA_963714905.1 of uncultured Gammaproteobacteria bacterium. Taxonomy (GTDB): domain Bacteria; phylum Pseudomonadota; class Gammaproteobacteria; order Xanthomonadales; family Xanthomonadaceae; genus Thermomonas. Next base: position 143,304 of record CAVQPZ010000006.1, on the reverse strand, counting down.
ATTCTTCGTCGGTATGCACACGGAACGACGGATCTTCCTGCGCCAGGCGGCCCAGCGCCATGCCCATTTTTTCCTGATCGGACTTGGTCTTCGGTTCCACAGCCATCGAGATGACCGGCTCCGGGAACACCATCCGCTCCAGGGTGATGATGTGGTCCTGTGCGCAAAGCGTGTCACCCGTGGTGACATCCTTCAGGCCAACGGCAGCGGCGATGTCGCCCGCCCGCACTTCCTTGATCTCGGTGCGATCATTGGAATGCATCTGCAGGATGCGGCCCACGCGCTCTTTCTTCGACTTGACCGGGTTGTAGACCTGGTCGCCGGAGTTGAGCACCCCCGAGTAAACCCGGAAGAAGGTCAGCGAACCGACGAACGGATCCGTCATGATCTTGAACGCAAGCGCAGAGAACGGCGCCTTGTCGTCAGCGATACGGGTGTCTGGCTGCTCGTCGTCGTCGATGCCCTGCACCGGCGGACGATCAAGCGGTGATGGCAGCAGCTGCACGACGCCGTCAAGCATGGCCTGCACGCCCTTGTTCTTGAACGCGGAGCCACAGAACACTGGCACGATCTCGACGCGCAAGGTGCGCGCGCGCAAGCCGGCGATGATCTCTTCCTCGCTCAGTTCGCCTTCGTTGAGGTACTTGTCCATCAGCTCTTCGGACGCCTCGGCGGCCGCTTCGACCATGAAGCTGCGTGCTTCCTCTGCCATGGCCTGGAGCTCGGCAGGGACCTCGGCGTACTCGAAGATGTTGCCTTGCGATGCGACATCCCAATGGATGCGTTTCATCTTCAGCAGATCGATGACGCCATCGAATCCATCCTCGGCACCAACCGGGACCTGCATCGGCACGGCGTAAGCGCCCAAGCGCGACTTCAGCTGGCCGACGACCTTGTCGAAGCTGGCGCCGGTACGATCCATCTTGTTGACGAATGCCATGCGCGGCACTTTGTACTTGTTGGCCTGGCGCCACACGGTCTCCGACTGCGGCTGCACACCGCCCACCGCGCACAACACGAACACCGCGCCGTCAAGCACACGCAGCGAACGCTCCACTTCGATGGTGAAGTCGACGTGTCCGGGGGTGTCGATGACATTGAGCCGGTGCTCCGGCAACGACTTGTCCATGCCAGACCAGAATGCAGTAGTCGCGGCGGAGGTGATGGTGATGCCACGCTCCTGCTCCTGCTCCATCCAGTCCATGGTGGCAGCACCGTCGTGCACTTCACCGATCTTGTGGCTGACGCCGGTGTAGAACAGGATGCGCTCGGACGTGGTGGTCTTGCCGGCATCGATGTGGGCCATGATGCCGAAGTTGCGGTAACGCTCGATGGGAGTGGTGCGGGCCACGGTATGTCTCTCGTTTTTGTCCGCCGAAACGGAAAAAGGAACCGATGTTCCGGATGGCCGATGGCCGCCTTGCGGCGGCCTTCGGTGGTGTGCAGGAAAGTCCTGCTTGCCGTGTCAGGCGACTGGCGCCTTGCAGGCCCCAACGGGCCCGCGCCGACATGCTGTCAAACAGCACTCACCAGCGGTAATGGGCGAATGCCTTGTTGGCTTCGGCCATGCGGTGGGTTTCTTCACGCTTCTTGATCGCGCCGCCGCGATTCTCGGAAGCGTCCAGCAGCTCACCCGCCAGCTTGCGCGGCATGGTGTTCTCGCCACGCTTGCGCGCGGCGTCGATCAACCAGCGCATCGCCAGCGCCATGCGACGCGACTGACGCACTTCGACCGGCACCTGGTAGGTTGCACCGCCGACGCGGCGGGACTTCACCTCGACAGACGGCGAAATGTTGCCCAACGCCTTCTCGACAACTTCGAGCGCGTTCGGGTTCTTTTCCCCGATCACGTCCATTGCGCCGTAGACGATTTTTTCGGCCACCGACTTCTTGCCGCTGTACATGACCATGTTGATGAAGCGCGCGATGACTTCGCTGCCGTGCTTCGGATCGGGCAGCACGGAGCGCTGCGGAGTATTGCCTTTACGCGACATGTTCTATGACCCCTGGATCAGGATTTCGGGCGCTTGGCGCCGTACTTGGAACGCGACTGGCGACGCTTGGCGACGCCAGCGGCATCGAGCGAGCCACGCACGGTGTGGTAGCGCACGCCCGGCAAGTCCTTGACACGACCGCCGCGAATCAGCACCACGCTGTGCTCCTGCAGGTTGTGGCCTTCGCCGCCGATGTACGAAATGACTTCGTAACCGTTTGTCAGGCGTACCTTTGCCACCTTGCGAAGCGCCGAGTTCGGCTTCTTCGGGGTGGTGGTGTAGACGCGGGTGCACACACCACGACGCTGGGGACAGCTTTCCAGCGCAGGCGAGTTGCTCTTGTAGGTTTCCGGATTGCGCGGCTTGCGCACAAGCTGGTTGATGGTTGCCATTTTGGGGCTCGATTGAGGGGCCGCAGCCCTTGTAGAAAAGAAGTGAAGCGAAATTTGAGACGAAGCTGGCCGGATTGGTTCGCAATCCGGCCGACTAGACGAAAAAGTATAGCCCGCGCTTGACCATTCCGTCAAACGAGCCATACCGAACGACCTGACTTACGCACGAAGCGTACTTCACGATCGAATCTGCGATCCCGCCCATCCTTGGGCCCAACACGAGGCGCTCCGTGCGCCTCTTTTGGTGATCTGGACGGCGCAATGCCGTCAAACAACAGCGGAAGTATAGCGTACTACTCGCCAGGATCGATGCAGGGTGCTCACTCAAAACAACAGCCCTCCCGGCGATTGCAAGGAGGGGGTTGGCATTGCTTACTCGCCCGCCTCGACCTCGACCTTGGCTTTCCCGGCTGGCGCCTCACCAGCCAGGGTCGCCATTTCTGCTTCGGTCAGCCCGGACGCGTTCTTGCGGCGTTGTGTGTGGTATGCAAGACCTGTGCCGGCCGGGATCAGGCGACCGACGATCACGTTCTCCTTCAAGCCACGCAGCGTATCGCGGGTACCGCGCACGGCCGCCTCGGTCAGCACGCGGGTGGTTTCCTGGAACGAGGCCGAGGAGATGAACGACTCGGTCGCCAGCGAGGCCTTGGTGATGCCCAGCAGGACCGGATCGACCTTGGCCAGGATCAAGCCCTTGGCCGCAAGTTTTGCGTTCTCTTCGATGACGCGCTGGCGCTCGGCCTGTTCGCCGTGCAGGTACTTGCTGTCGCCGCCATCCACGATCTCGACCTTGCGCAGCATCTGGCGAATGATCACCTCGATGTGCTTGTCGTTGATCTTCACGCCCTGCAAGCGATAGACGTCCTGGATTTCCTTGACAAGGTAGGCAGCCAGTTCCTCGACGCCCTTCAGGCGCAGGATGTCCTGCGGGGTCGGCTCGCCATCCACCACGGTCTCGCCCTTCTCCACGTGCTCGCCTTCGAACACGATGATCTGGCGATACTTCGGGATCAGCTCTTCGTGCTCGGTGCCATCCGGATGCTTGAGCACCAGGCGCTGCTTGCCCTTGGTCTCCTTGCCGAAGCTGACCATGCCGGAGATCTCGGCGAGGATCGCCGCTTCCTTCGGCTTGCGTGCTTCGAACAGGTCCGCCACGCGCGGCAGGCCGCCGGTAATGTCGCGGGTCTTCGAGGCTTCCTGCGGGATCTTGGCGACCACGTCGCCCACGCCGACAGGCGCGCCGTCCTGCAGGTTGACGATCGAGCGCGGCGGCAACATGTACTGCGCCGGCAAGTCGGTACCCGGGATATTGAGATCGTTGCCCTTCTTGTCGACGATGCGCACCAGCGGACGCAAGTCCTTGGCCTGGGTACCGCGACGTTTCGGATCGGTGATCTCGCGCGAGGCCAGGCCGGTCAGGTCGTCGGTCTTCTCGATCACGGTCACGCCATCGACGAAATCGACAAAGCGCATGAAACCGGCGACTTCCGAGACGATCGGGTGGTTATGCGGATCCCAGTTCGCCACGGTCTGGCCGGCCTTGAGCTCGCCGCCGTCCTTGACCTGAATGGTCGCGCCGTAGGGCAGCTTGTAGCGCTCGCGCTCGCGGCCATGGTTGTCAAGCACCGACAGCTCGCCGGATCGCGACACTGCGACCAGGTTGCCGCTGGCGTGGTTGACGTGCTTGAGGTTGTTGAACTTGATCGAACCGGTGGTCTTGACCGTCACGTTGTCGATCGCTGCCGCACGCGACGCCGCACCACCGATGTGGAACGTCCGCATGGTCAGCTGGGTGCCTGGCTCGCCGATCGACTGCGCGGCGACCACGCCCACGGCCTCGCCATGGTTCACGGTATGCCCGCGGCCCAGGTCGCGGCCGTAGCAGTTGGCACACACGCCAAACGCGGATTCGCAGGTAATCGTCGAACGCACCTTGATCGCCTGCACGCTGGCGTCTTCAAGCTTCGCGACCCAGGCTTCGTCGAGCAAGGTGTTGCGGGTGACGAACGGGTCCTCGTCATTGCCCGGAAGGAACACATCCTCGGCCACGATGCGGCCGAGCACGCGATCACGCAGCGGCTCGACCACGTCGCCACCTTCCACGATCGGGGTCATGGTCAGGCCGGTCTGCGTGCCACAGTCGGTCGAGGTGATCACCACGTCCTGCGCCACGTCGACCAGACGACGGGTCAGGTAACCGGAGTTCGCGGTCTTCAGCGCAGTATCCGCCAGGCCCTTGCGCGCGCCGTGGGTCGAGATGAAGTACTGCAGGACGTTCAGGCCCTCGCGGAAGTTCGCGGTGATCGGCGTCTCGATGATCGAGCCGTCCGGCTTGGCCATCAGGCCACGCATGCCGGCCAGCTGGCGGATCTGCGCCTGCGAACCACGCGCGCCGGAGTCGGCCATGATGTAGATCGAGTTCATCGACTTCTGGTCGATGGTCTCGCCCTTCGCGTTCAGCACCTTCTCGGTGCCGATCGTGTCCATCATCGCCTTGGCCACGCGCTCATTCGTGCGCGACCAGATGTCGACGACCTTGTTGTAACGCTCGCCACCGGTGACCAGGCCGCTCTGGTACTGCTGCTGGATTTCCAGGACTTCGGCCTCGGCCTCGTCAAGGATCGCCTTCTTCTCCAGCGGAATGGTCATGTCGTCGATACCGATCGACACGCCAGCGCGGGTTGCGTAGGCGAAGCCGGTGTACATCAGCTTGTCGGCGAACACGACCGTGTCCTTCAGGCCCAGCATGCGGTAGCTGCTGTTGATCAGGCGGCTGATGTTCTTCTTGGTGAGCTCGGTGTTGGCCAGCGCGAAAGGCAGGCCATCCGGCAGGATTTCACGCAACAGCGCACGACCAACCGTGGTGTCCACGATCGAGGTCTGGTTGCTGCGGCTGCCGTCCTCGGCAATCACCATCTCGCTGATACGCACCTTGCACTTGGCGTGCAATCTGCACCACGCGGTTGTCATAGGCGCGCTTCACTTCGGCGATGTTGGCGAACACCATGCCCTCGCCCGCCTTGTTCTCCAGCGCGCGGGTCATGTAATACAGGCCCAGCACCACGTCCTGCGACGGCACGATGATCGGCTCGCCGTTGGCCGGCGACAGGATGTTGTTGGACGCCATCATCAGCGCGCGCGCTTCCAGCTGGGCTTCCAGCGAGAGCGGCACGTGGACGGCCATCTGGTCACCGTCGAAGTCGGCGTTGAACGCGGTGCAGACCAGCGGATGCAACTGGATGGCCTTGCCTTCAATCAGCACCGGCTCGAACGCCTGGATGCCGAGGCGATGCAGCGTCGGCGCACGGTTCAGCAGCACCGGGTGTTCGCGGATGACTTCTTCCAGGATGTCCCAGACTTCCGCTTCTTCGCGCTCCACGAGCTTCTTGGCAGCCTTGATCGTCGTCGCCAGACCGCGGCGTTGCAGCTTGGCGAAGATGAAGGGCTTGAACAGTTCCAGCGCCATCTTCTTCGGCAGGCCGCACTCGTGCAGGCGCAGCGTCGGACCGACCACGATCACCGAACGACCGGAGTAGTCCACGCGCTTGCCGAGCAGGTTCTGGCGGAACCGACCCTGCTTGCCCTTGATCATGTCGGCCAGCGACTTCAGCGGGCGCTTGTTGGTGCCGGTGATGGCGCGGCCACGACGACCGTTGTCCATCAGCGCATCCACCGATTCCTGCAACATGCGCTTCTCGTTGCGCACGATGATGTCCGGCGCATTGAGCTCCAGCAGGCGGCGCAGGCGGTTGTTGCGGTTGATGACGCGGCGGTACAGGTCGTTCAGATCGGAGGTCGCGAAGCGGCCACCATCCAGCGGCACCAGCGGACGCAGGTCCGGCGGCAGCACCGGCAACACGGTCATGACCATCCACTCGGGCTTGTTGCCCGACTCGAGGAAGGCCTCGATCAGCTTGATCCGCTTGGTCAGGCGCTTGAGCTTGGTTTCCGAACCGGTCGATGCGATGTCTTCCCGGAGCTGGACCATCTCGCTCGGCAAGTCGAGCGTGCGCAGCAGGTCGAACACGGCCTCGGCGCCCATCGCGGCATCGAAGTCGTCGCCATGCTCCTGGCGCATCTGCATGAACTGCTCTTCATTGAGCAACTGGCCGCGTTCCATCGGGGTCAGGCCCGGTTCGGTGACCACGAACGCCTCGAAGTACAGGATGCGTTCGATGTCGCGCAGGGTCATGTCCAGCATCAGACCGATGCGCGAGGGCAGCGACTTGAGGAACCAGATGTGCGCGACCGGCGATGCCAGGTCGATGTGGCCCATGCGCTCGCGGCGCACCTTGGCCAGGGTCACTTCGGTGCCGCACTTCTCGCAGACCACGCCACGATGCTTCATGCGCTTGTACTTGCCGCACAGGCACTCGTAGTCCTTGATCGGGCCGAAGATGGCGGCGCAGAACAGGCCGTCGCGCTCGGGCTTGAAGGTGCGGTAGTTGATGGTCTCCGGCTTCTTCACTTCGCCGAAGGACCACGAACGGATCAGATCAGGGCTGGCCAGCGCGATCTTGATCGCGTCGAAGTCGAGCGGCGGGCGCTGCTGGTTGAACAAATTCAGAAGGTCTTTCATGTCTTTCTCCGGGAATCTGGAATCAAGAAGAGGTAATGGTCAGTGCGGGGAACCGGGCAGCGCCCGGCCCCGATCGATCTCCCTCAGGTCTCTTCCAGCTCCATGTTGATCGCCAGCGAGCGGATTTCCTTGACCAGCACGTTGAAGGATTCCGGCATGCCGGCCACCATCTCGTGTTCGCCATCGACGATGTTCTTGTACATCTGGTTGCGGCCCTGCACGTCATCGGACTTCACCGTCAGCATTTCCTGCAGGGTGTAGGCCGCGCCGTAGGCTTCCAGTGCCCAGACTTCCATTTCGCCGAAGCGCTGGCCACCGAACTGCGCCTTGCCGCCCAGCGGCTGCTGGGTAACGAGCGAGTACGGACCAGTGGAACGGGCGTGCATCTTGTCGTCGACCAGGTGGTTCAGCTTCAGCATGTGCATGTAGCCGACCGTGACCTCGCGCTCGAACGCTTCGCCGGTGCGACCGTCGTGCAACGTGGTCTGGCCGTGCAGCGGCAAGTCGGCGAGTGCGAGCATCATCTTGATCTCGGCCTCATCCGCACCGTCGAACACCGGTGTCGCCATCGGCACGCCGTCGGTCAGGTTGTTGGCCAGCAGCAACAGCTCGGCGTCGCTGAATTCCTTCAGGTTGACGCGTTCGGCATGGGTCCCGCGGTCATGGTTGTAGATCTCGTCGAGGAACTTGCGCAGGTCGGCGATCTTGGCCTGTGCGTCGAGCATGCGCTGGATCTTCTGGCCCAGGCCCTTGGCGGCCCAGCCCAGGTGCACTTCGAGGATCTGGCCGATGTTCATGCGGCTAGGCACGCCCAGCGGGTTCAGCACGATGTCCACGGTCTGGCCGTCGATCATGTACGGCATGTCTTCGACCGGGACTATGGTCGAGACCACGCCCTTGTTGCCGTGGCGACCGGCCATCTTGTCGCCCGGCTGGATCCGGCGCTTCACCGCCAGGTAGACCTTGACCATCTTCAGCACGCCCGGGGCAAGATCGTCGCCCTGGGTGATCTTGCCGCGCTTGTCGTCGAAGCGACGGTCGAACTCGGCCCGGTGCACTTCCAGCTGGTTGGAGGCGCGTTCGATCGCATCGTTCGCGTCGTCGTCCTTCATCCGCAGCTGCAGCCAATCCGAACGCTTCAGGCCGTCCAGCACCAGCGAAGACACGGTGTCGCCCTTCTTCACGCCGGGACCGCCGTTGGCGGTCTTGCCCAACAGGGTCTCGCGCAAGCGGGCATAGATCGCGCCTTCGAGGATGCGGAACTGGTCGTCGAAGTCCTTCTTGACCCGGCGGACTTCCTCTTCCTCGATCTGGCGTGCGCGCTTGTCCTTCTCGATGCCGTCGCGGGTGAACACCTGCACGTCGATCACGGTGCCATCCATGCCGGGCGGCACGCGCAGCGAGCTGTCCTTCACGTCTGAGGCCTTCTCGCCGAAGATCGCGCGCAGCAGCTTCTCTTCCGGGGTCAGCTGGCTTTCGCCCTTCGGCGTGACCTTGCCGACCATGATGTCGCCGGCACGCACTTCGGCGCCGATGTACACCACGCCGGATTCGTCCAGGCGGTTGAGCGCCTGCTCGGACACGTTCGGGATGTCGGCGGAGATTTCCTCCGGTCCCAGCTTGGTGTCACGGGCGACGCAGGTCAGCTCTTCGATGTGGATCGTGGTGTAGCGATCCTCTTCGACCACGCGCTCGGAGAGCAGGATCGAGTCCTCGAAGTTGTAGCCGTTCCACGGCATGAACGCGACCAGCATGTTCTGGCCCAGCGCAAGCTCGCCGATGTCGGTCGAAGGACCGTCGGCCAGCACGTCGCCGCGCGCGATCACGTCGCCCACGTTCACCAGCGGGGTCTGGTTGATGCAGGTGTTCTGGTTGGAACGCGTGTACTTGATCAGCGAATAGATGTCGACGCCGGCATCCTGTTCGCCGGAGATCTCGGCTTCGTTGACCTTGACCACGATGCGACCGGCATCCATCTGCTCGATCACGCCGCCGCGACGGGCGTTCACGGTCACGCCGGAGTCGCGCGCCACGGCACGTTCGATGCCGGTACCGACCAGCGGCTTCTGCGAACGCAGCGTCGGCACGGCCTGGCGCTGCATGTTCGCGCCCATCAGTGCGCGGTTGGCGTCATCGTGCTCCAGGAACGGCACCAGCGCCGCCGCGACCGACACGGTCTGCATCGGCGAAACGTCCATGAAGTCGATCTCGCTCGGCGGCTTCAGCAGCGACTCGCCCTGGTAGCGGCAAGCCACGAACTGCGCGGTGATCTTGTTCTTGGCATCGCGCGGGGCGTTGGCCTGGGCGATGACGTACTCGTTCTCCTCGATCGCCGAAAGGAACTCGACGTCGTCGGTGACCTTGCCGTCCACCACCTTGCGGTACGGGGTTTCGAGGAAGCCGTAGTTGTTGGTCCGCGCGAACACGGCCAATGAGTTGATCAGGCCGATGTTCGGGCCTTCCGGCGTCTCGATGGTGCAGACGCGGCCGTAATGGGTCGGGTGCACGTCGCGCACTTCGAAGCCGGCACGCTCGCGGGTCAGGCCGCCCGGGCCAAGCGCGGAGACGCGGCGCTTGTGGGTGACTTCCGACAGCGGGTTGTTCTGGTCCATGAACTGCGACAGCTGCGAGGAGCCGAAGAACTCCTTGATCGCCGCGGCAACCGGCTTGGCGTTGATCAGTTCCTGCGGGGTCAGGCCTTCGGACTCGGCCATCGACAGGCGCTCCTTGACCGCGCGCTCGACGCGGACCAGGCCCACGCGGAACACGTTCTCGGCCATTTCGCCGACGCGAACGCACGCGGCGGTTGCCCAGGTGGTCGATGTCGTCCACGTGGCCACGGCCGTTGCGGATCTCGGTCAGCACCTTGATCACGTCGAGGATGTCGGAGCCCTCGCCGCGCTCCGCGACCAGGCGCTTGGACTCTTCGTCCTTGCGCTCGCCGTAGTACTTGGCGTCGTACAGCACCGAAGCGCCGGTGACTTCCTTGCGGCCCAGGCGGCGGTTGAACTTCATCCGGCCCACGCTCGACAGGTCGTAGCGCTCGAAGGTGAAGAACAGGTTGTGGAACAGGTTCTGCGCGGCATCCTTGGTCGGCGGCTCGCCCGGACGCATCATCCGGTAGATCTCGACCAGCGCTTCCAGCTGGGTCTTGGTGCCGTCGATGCGCAGGGTGTTGGACAGGTACGGACCGCGATCCAGGTCGTTCACCCACAGGGTGCCGACCGACTCGATGCCCGCCTTGCGCAGCGCAGCCAGGATGTCCTCGTTGATCTCGTCATTGGCCGAGGCCAGCAACTCGCCGGTCGTTGGCGTCGATCACGTCATGCGACAGGATGTGGCCGACGATGTAGCTGTCCGGCACGGCCAGCGCGGCGACGCCGGCGGCTTCGAGCTGCTTGACGTGGCGCGCGGTGATGCGCTTGCCGGCCTCGACGATGACCTTGTCGCCATCGGCCAGGTCGAAGTCCAGGGTCTCGCCGCGCAGGCGCTCGGGAACGAGCTCCAGCTGCACGCCTTCCTTCGGGATCGATGTGGAAGGTGTTGGTCTCGAAGAACTCGTTGAGCATTTCTTCGTTGTTGTAGCCCAGCGCGCGCAGCAGCACGCTGACCGGCAGCTTGCGGCGACGGTCGATGCGGGTGAACAGCGCGTCCTTCGGGTCGAACTCGAAGTCCAGCCAGGAGCCGCGGTACGGGATGACGCGCGCGGAGAACAGCAGCTTGCCGGAGCTGTGGGTCTTGCCACGGTCGTGGTCGAAGAACACGCCCGGCGAGCGGTGCAACTGGGAGACGATGACGCGCTCGGTGCCGTTGACGATGAAGGTGCCGTTGTCGGTCATGAGCGGGATCTCGCCCATGTAGACCTCCTGCTCCTTCACGTACTTGATCGCCTTGGTCGACGACTCGCGGTCGTAGATCACCAGGCGCACGGTCACGCGCAGCGGCGCGCCGTAGCTGAGGCCGCGGTTGCGGCACTCGCGCTCGTCGAACGCCGGATCGCCCAGCTTGTAGCCCACGTATTCCAGCGCGGCGTTGCCGCTGTAGCTGGAGATCGGGAACACCGATTTCAGCGCGGCATGCAGGCCACGTTCCTCGCGCTTGGCGGGATCGGTGTGCTCCTGCAGGAACTCGCGATAGGAATCGACCTGGATGGCGAGCAGGAACGGCACTTCCAGGATCGAACGGCTCTTGCCGAAGTCCTTGCGGATGCGCTTCTTCTCGGTGAAGGAATACTGGTTGGTAGTCGCGGTGGTCATGGGGCGCGCGCCTCGTTTCTCATCGGGCCGCGGAGCGGCCCTGGGGAATGGCTGGAACTGACAGTGGGAAGTCGCTGGTATTGCCGGCACCAGCACGCCTTCTCCCGCTACTTCCGACTGTCAACTCGACTCTGGGTATTGCCTTTCGGGTGAAGCTGCGAGCTGCTTTGCTAACGATCCGACCGGCTTCCGTACTCGGTCCAACAACGGCCAAAGGCCGGGGGCTTTCGCCCCCAGCCTTCAGCGTGTCGTCGATGCAAGCTGACGACGCAAAAGCGGATTACTTGACTTCGACGGTCGCACCGGCGGCTTCAAGATCCTTCTTCATCTTCTCGGCTTCTTCCTTGGTGGCGCCTTCCTTCACGATGCCGCCGGCCTCGGTGAGGTCCTTGGCTTCCTTCAGGCCGAGGCCGGTGATCGCGCGAACGGCCTTGATCACTTCGACCTTCTTGTCGCCCGGCGACTTCAGGATGACGTTGAACTCGGTCTGCTCTTCGACGACGGCAGCCGGGCCAGCAGCGGCAGCGGCAGCGACCGGGGCGGCGGCGGAGACGCCGAACTTCTCTTCGATGGCCTTCACCAGCTCCATCACTTCCATCAGCGACTTGGTGGCGATGGCGTCGACGATTTGCTCGTTGGACAGGGACATTGTGTTACCTCTGGATTGATTCGATATTGAAAGGGAAACGTTGTCTTTTCGCGGGATCAGGCCGGATCGGCATCCGTTGCGGCATCATTGGCAGCTTCGGCAGCGGCTTCCGCCGGTGCTTCATCAGCCGCCACTTCATCACCGCCACCCTGCAAATCGGCAACCGCCTTGACCGCACGCGCGAACATCGTCGCGGGTTCGGCCAGCACGCGGGCCAGCATGGCCAGGGCCTGGTCGAGGGTCGGCAGCGAAGCCAGCACGTCGACGTGGGTCGCCGGATACTGCTGGCCACCAACCACGACGAGCTTGGGCTGCAACTTGTCGTTGCCCTTGGCGAATTCCTTGATCAGGCGGCCGGCGGCGCCGGGCTCCTCGGTCGAGAACGCGTACAGCAACGGGCCGACCAGCGAGTCCTTGGCGCACTCGTATTCGGTACCCGTCACGGCGCGTGCGGCCAGGGTGTTCTTGACGACTTTCAGGAACACACCGGTTTCACGTGCCTGCTTGCGCATCGCGGTCATCTGACTGACCGTGGTGCCGATGTACTCGGCCGCGATCAGGGAGTGCGCCTTGGCGGCAACTTCTGCCACTTCGGCGACAACGTTCTGTTTCTGGGACAGATTGAGAGCCATATGTCACTCCTCTTGTGAACTCCGCCCGCGGCTCCAGCCGCTGGCGGTCCTGGGCGATGCCGATCCTTGGCATCGGGGATGCGTTGCATCCCGGTGGTGGCCGACCAGAGGTGTCTTGAACCAAAACATTCCAGAAGGGCATCACCATCTACGCAGGCCAGCATCCTCACGGATACGGATTAAGCGACTCCGCCTTCGGCAACGGCGATTCCATGCCATGTGAGCGTCCATGCCCGTCGTTGCCACGCGCGAACCGCACCTGCGGTCTTTGACGGCTTCCACATCGGTTGCCCGATGCGGGGCCTTCAAAATTTCGTTACGACAGCACATTGCTGTGCCACCACCAGCACATGGATGTGCTGGCCGATGTCGGCGGCATGCCGCCGCATCGTCGACACGTGGCGCGGCTGTGCCGCGTCCGTGTCAGCGCGAGCCGCGACAGGATGCCCGGTCTCGCGCCTTGAAAACTACTTCAGGCTGAGCGAGGACTGGTCCACGGTCACGCCGGGGCCCATCGTCGAGCTGACCGAGACCTTCTGCAGGTAGGTACCCTTCGAGGTCGCCGGCTTGGCCTTGATCAGATCGACCAGCAGCGCCTGCAGATTGCCCTTCAGCGCGTCGTTCTCGAAGCTGGCCTTGCCGATGGTGCAGTGGATGATGCCGGCCTTGTCGGTGCGGTAACGCACCTGGCCCGCCTTGGCGTTGCGCACGGCTTCGGCCGGGTTCGCCGATACGGTGCCGACCTTCGGATTCGGCATCAGGCCACGCGGGCCCAGCACCTGGCCGAGCTTGCCGACGACGCGCATTGCGTCCGGGGTGGCGATCACCACGTCGTAGTTCAGGTCGCCGGCGATCATCTTCTCCGCCAGGTCGTCCATGCCGACCGCTTCAGCACCTGCGGCCAGGGCTTCGTCAGCCTTGGCGCCGGCCGGGGCGAACACCGCCACGCGCACCGACTTGCCGGTACCGGCGGGCAGCACGGTGGAACCGCGCACCTGCTGGTCGGACTTCTTGGCGTCCACGCCGAGCCGCACGGCCACGTCGATCGCTTCGACGAACTTGGCCTTGCTGTTGTCCTTGAGGATCTTCAGCGCTTCCTCGATCGGATATGCCCTGCCCGGCTGGGTGGCGGCGAGGATTGATTTCTGTCGTTTGGTCATCGGCATGTCTTAACCCTCCACCACGAGGCCCATGGAACGGGCCGAGCCTGCAATCGTCCGCACCGCCGCATCCAGATCCGCTGCCGTCAGGTCAGCCTGCTTCGCCTTGGCGATGTCCTCGAGCTGGGCGCGGCTGATCTTGCCCACCTTGTCGGTGTTCGGGCGCTTGGATCCGGACGTGATGCCCGCAGCCTTCTTCAGCAGTACCGCAGCCGGCGTGCTCTTGGTGATGAAGGTGAAGGTACGATCCGAGTAAGCAGTGATGATGACCGGGGTCGGAAGACCCGGCTCGAGCTTGGAGGTCGCCGCGTTGAACGCCTTGCAGAACTCCATGATGTTCAGGCCGCGCTGGCCGAGGGCAGGACCCACCGGCGGCGAGGGGTTGGCTTGACCAGCCTTCACCTGCAGCTTGATGTAACCGACAACTTTCTTTGCCATTGCTCTGTCTCCGGGTGCAAACGCCTGTTGTCAGGCTCCCCATCGGGCCGGGAGAGGCACGCGCCCCGGCATCACGTCTTGACGCACCTACAGCCGCGCATGGCGGCTGTACGGAATTCAGTTCCCCTGAGGGAGCCGATAACTATATCAGGTTTTGCCTGCGTCGTCCGGCTTCGGCTCAGGCCTTTTCGACCTGGCCGAATTCCAGCTCCACCGGAGTGGAACGACCGAAGATCAGTACCGCCACCCGCAAGCGGCTCTTGTCGTAGTTGATTTCCTCGACCACGCCATTGAAGTCGTTGAACGGGCCATCGACGACGCGAACCATCTGGCCCGGCTCGAACAGCACCTTCGGCTTCGGCTTCTCGACGCCGTCCTGCACGCGCTGCAGGATCGCATCGGCCTCGGTGTCGCGAATTGGCAACGGACGGTCCGCAGTACCACCGATGAAGCCCATCACCTTCGTGGTTTCCTTGATCAGGTGCCAGCATTCGCTGTCGATCCGGGGAATGCCGTTCTCTTCATGGCTGGCGATCTGCACCAGCACGTAGCCGGGGAAGAACTTGCGCTCTGATCGACGCTTCTGGCCGGCGCGCATTTCGATCACTTCCTCGGTGGGAACAAGGACTTCGCCGAAGCGATCTTCCATGCCCATTCGCACGATGCGATCACGCAGTGCCTGTGCCACCGACTTCTCGAAGCCGGAATAGGCATGCACCACATACCAGCGCTTGTCGTCTTGTCCGCTTCCCACGGTATTTTCAGTCACGTTGCTTACCTCATCCATTGTCGAGCAGCCACTTCACGGCCGCCTGGATAATCACATCCATGCCTGCCAGCATAAGACTGATCACGATGACAACGGCGATCACGACCCACATTGTCCGGGTGGCTTCCTGGCGACTGGGCCACACCACCTTGCGCAATTCAAAACGCGACTCGGAGAGGAACTCGAGAGTCTTCGCACCCTTGGCCGTGGCCATGAACACCGCGGCGCCCGCCACCAGACCAAGGACAACGGCAAGGATGCGGATGCCTGCCGGCCACTGCCCGTCAAACCAATAGAAGGCCACGAGGCCCGCGACTGCAAGCAGCAACGCAAGGGCGTATTTGGCGATATCGCCGCCGGAGGCGGATCGGTTGGCAAGCGTCTTGCTGGTCAAAACGTATCTTCCTCTACCTGGATCGCGCGAAGTGCGCTTCCGTAGTGGCACGCCAGGAGGGACTCGAACCCCCAACCTGCGGTTTTGGAGACCGCTGCTCTGCCAATTGAGCTACTGGCGTATCGATGGATGGCCGACCAGGCGGCCATGAATCCGGTCACGACACCCGCACAGAAACCGAAGTCCCTGAAACGGGCACGACGGCTTGCGCCGCCCTGCCGTGTTTCCGGCTTTTCCCGAATGTTGCCAGCAATGCCGGCAACACCCGGTTGCTTGGGCGACCAGGGCCGCCCGCGCCGATCTTAACTTGACGAGCCTACTTGATGATCTTGGCCACCACGCCGGCGCCGACGGTACGGCCGCCTTCGCGGATCGCGAAACGCAGGCCATCGTCCATCGCCACCGGGTTGATCAACGTCACCACCATCTTCACGTTGTCGCCCGGCATCACCATCTCCACACCCTCCGGCAGCTCGCAAGCGCCGGTGATGTCGGTGGTGCGGAAGTAGAACTGCGGACGATAGCCCTTGAAGAACGGGGTGTGGCGACCGCCTTCGTCCTTGCTCAGCACATACACTTCGGCTTCGAACTCCGTGTGCGGCTTGATCGAACCCGGCTTGCACAGCACCTGGCCGCGCTCCACGTCGTCACGCTTGGTGCCGCGCAACAGCAGGCCCGCGTTGTCACCCGCCTGGCCCTGGTCCAGCAGCTTGCGGAACATTTCAACGCCGGTCACGGTCGTCTTCACCGTCGGGCGGATGCCCACGATCTCGATTTCCTCGCCCACCTTGATGATCCCGCGCTCGATGCGGCCCGTCACCACGGTGCCACGGCCCGAGATCGAGAACACGTCTTCCACCGGCATCAGGAACGGCTTGTCCACGTCGCGCTCCGGCAACGGGATCCAGGTGTCCAGCGCCTCGACCAGCCTCAGGATCGACGGGATGCCAATCTCGCTCTGGTCGCCTTCCAGCGCCATGCGTGCCGAACCGTGGATGATCGGGGTGTCATCGCCCGGGAAATCGTACTTGCTCAACAGCTCGCGGACTTCCATCTCCACCAGCTCCAGCAGCTCGGCGTCGTCCACCAGATCCGCCTTGTTCAGGTAGACCACGATGTACGGCACGCCCACCTGGCGGGCCAGCAGGATGTGCTCGCGCGTCTGCGGCATCGGGCCGTCAGCGGCCGAACACACCAGGATCGCGCCGTCCATCTGCGCCGCACCCGTGATCATGTTCTTCACGTAGTCGGCGTGGCCCGGGCAATCCACGTGCGCGTAATGCCGGTTCGCCGATTCGTATTCCACGTGCGCCGTCGAAATCGTGATCCCGCGCGCCTTCTCTTCCGGCGCCGCGTCGATCGACGAATAATCCTTGAACTCGCCGCCGAATTTCTCCGCGCCCACCTTCGTCAGCGCCGCCGTCAGCGTCGTCTTGCCGTGGTCCACGTGACCGATCGTGCCCACGTTCACGTGGGGCTTGGTGCGCTCGAACTTACCCTTTGCCATGGCTGCGTCTCGTTGTGGTGCCTGAAGAACGGCGTGAAATTACGAATGGAAAACTTTTGAAATAAATATGGTGCTCACGAAAGGAATCGAACCTTCGACCTCCTCCTTACCAAGGAGGTGCTCTACCGACTGAGCTACGTGAGCAGATTGTCTGGCGGACCAGGTGCTGCAGTTGCAATGGTGGAGCGGGAGAAGGGAATCGAACCCTCGTAATCAGTTTGGAAAACTGAGGTTCTACCATTGAACTACTCCCGCGCCGGGAGGCCCTGCCAATAGTGCGCCAGTGGCTGGTAAGGCCGCCGGATGGAACGGTGGATCTTTACCGCATGGAACGATTGTTGCTGGTGGAGGGAGGTGGATTCGAACCACCGAAGGCGTAAGCCAGCAGATTTACAGTCTGCCCCCGTTGGCCGCTTGGGTATCCCTCCGAATTGTATTCGATGGGAAATCGCAAGGAGCCCCAAAGAGCCCGCAATTTTGGGGTGGATTGCGCGCGGTGTCAACGCCAATTACACATTGAAGCGGAAATGCAGCACGTCACCCTCTTGCACCCGGTATTCCTTGCCTTCCAGGCGCAGGCGGCCTGCATCGCGCGCGCCGGATTCACCGCGATATTTCAGGAAGTCGTCATAGCCGATGGTTTCGGCACGGATGAACCCCTTCTCGAAGTCGCTATGGATCACGCCTGCGGCCTGCGGTGCAGTGCTGCCCGCCTTGACCGTCCACGCGCGGACTTCCTTCACGCCTGCAGTGAAATACGTCTGCAGCCCGAGCAACTTGTAGGCAGCGCGGATCACGCGGTTCAGGCCCGGCTCGTCCAGACCCAGATCCCTGAGGAACTCGTCACGATCGGCATCTTCGAGCTGGCTCAGCTCTTCCTCGATCGCCGCCGACACTGGCACCACTTCGGCACCCTCGCCTGCAGCGCGCGCGCGCACCGCGTCCAGGTGCGCATTGCCCTCGAAGCCGTCCTCGAGCACATTCGCCACATACATCACCGGCTTCAGCGTGAGCAGGAACAGGTCGCGCACGGCGACGATATCCTCCTCGGACAGGCCCAGCGAGCGTGCCGCCTTGCCCTCATTGAGGCCCGCACTGATGCGCCCGAGCACTTCGGCACGCGCCTTCGCGTCCTTGTCGCCAGTCTTGGCGGAACGCTCTGCCTTGTTCAGCGCCTTGTCGACCGAATCCAGGTCGGCCAGCGCCAATTCGGTGTCGATGGTGTCGATGTCGGCCAGCGGATCGACCTTGTTGTTGACATGGATGACGTCATCGTTCTCGAAGCAGCGCACCACGTGCGTGATCGCATCGACCTCACGGATGTGAGCCAGGAACTTGTTGCCAAGCCCCTCCCCGCTGGCCGCGCCGGCCACCAGGCCGGCGATGTCGACGAACTCGACTGCGGTCGGCAAGCATTTCTGCGGCTTGACGATTTCGCTGAGTGCATTCAGCCGCGGATCCGGCACCGGCACCACGCCGACGTTCGGCTCGATGGTGCAAAACGGGAAATTTGCCGCCGCAATGCCGGCCTTGGTCAGCGCGTTGAACAGCGTGGACTTGCCGACGTTCGGCAGGCCGACGATCCCGCATTTGATACCCATGTCACCTGTTGCTCCCTTGCCGCTCTGCCCAATGCCATGAGGCAAGAGCCGCGATGAAAATTCGGAATGGATCAGTCAGGACGCGGCGCGTGCAGCCGTGTCATCGCATCCATGAAATTGCCGTTTACCGCGAGCGGCATGACGCCTATTGCGTCATCAATGGCCCGCAGGATCATGGCTTCGTCGTCGCGACCGGGCCTGCCCAGCACCCACGGGGTGACGTGATCCTTGTGCCCTGGATGGCCAATGCCGATCCGCAGGCGATGGAAACCGCCGTGGCCAAGCAACCGAGCGGTGTCGCGCAAGCCATTCTGGCCGCCATGGCCACCGTCGAACTTGAGTCTCGCGGTACCCGGCGGAAGATCCAGCTCATCGTGCGCCAGCAATGCCTGCTCCGGCTCGATCTTCCAGTAGCGCAGCGCGGCCGTGACCGACTTGCCGGACAGGTTCATGAACGTCGCCGGCTTGAGCAGCCACACCGCCTGCCCGGCGATTTCGATCTTGGCGGTTTCGCCAAACAACTTGCTTTCGAGGCCGAACCGCGCCCCGGCTTTTTCGGCCAGCGCATCCACGAACCAGAACCCGGTATTGTGCCGGGTCCGAGCGTATTCGGAACCGGGATTGCCCAGTCCGACAATGAGACGCAATCCAGCCATCGAAACGGTGTGAAGCAACGCAAGCGATCCGCCAGCCATGGCTGGCGGACCGGTGTGCGATTACTTCTCGTCGTCCTTCTTGGCGACCTTGGCAGCCGGCACTTCGGCCGACTCGGCACCCTCGGTTTCTTCGGTTTCCACGCGACCGCGACGGGCCACCACGACGGCGACGTCGTGTTCCTTGCCCAGCTTCAGCTCCGGCAGTTCCACGCCGGCCGGGAGCTTGATCTCGGACAAGTGGATGGTGGTGCCGATGGTCAGCTCCGACAGGTCGATTTCGATGAACTCCGGCAGGTCCTTCGGCAGGCAGGTGACATGCAGTTCGTTGAGCTCGTGGGTGACCACGACATCGGACGACTTGCCGGCCGGCGACTCGTCCTGGTTGATGAAGTGCAACGGCACGCTGACGCGCAATTCCTGGTTGGCGTCCACGCGCTGGAAGTCCAGGTGCATGATGATCTGCCTGAACGGGTGACGCTGCATGTCACGCAGCAGCACGGATTCAGCCTTGCCGTCGATGTCCAGGCTCAGGATCGACGCGTAGAACCACTCGTTCTGGCTGGCCAGCCAGATCTTCTCGTGGTCGAGCTGGATCGGCTGCGGGGCGGACTTGCCGCCGTAGACGATGGCCGGAATGGACGCGGCACGACGCAGGCGGCGGCTCGCACCCTTCCCCTCGACGTTGCGGCCAGTGGCCTTGATGATGTGTTCGGACATGTTCAATACTCACTTTTGTTGCGATGAAACCGCCTCGCGGCGGTAGAAGACACTCACCCGCGACCAGGTGAGTGGGATGCGCCCCCGGCTTGTGCCGGCGACGCGGATTCTGTTGTCACTCGACGTAAAGCGAGCTGACCGATTCGCCGAATGCCACCCGGCGGATGGTTTCCGCCAGAAGCTCGGCAACGCTGAGCTGGCGGATGCGCCCACAGGCGCGGGCCGCGTCGGACAGCGGGATGGTATCGGTCACCACCAGCTCGTCCAGCTGCGATTTCGTCACGTTGTCGATCGCCGCACCCGACAGCACCGGATGGGTGCAGTAGGCAACCACCTTGAGCGCGCCGCGCGCCTTGAGGGCAGCGGCGGCGGCACACAGGGTGCCGGCAGTATCGACGATGTCGTCGACCAGTACGCAGGTCTTGCCTTCGACGTCACCGATGATGTTCATCACCGTGGCCACGTTGGCGCGTGGCCGGCGCTTGTCGATGATGGCGAGGTCGGCATCGTCGAGGCGCTTGGCAATCGCACGCGCGCGGACCACGCCGCCAACATCAGGCGAGACCACGATCAGGTTGTCGGTGCCGTGTGCGCGCCAGATGTCGGCGAGCAGCAGCGGCGAGGCATACACGTTGTCGACCGGGATGTCGAAGAAGCCCTGGATCTGGTCGGCATGCAGGTCCACGGTCAATACCCGGTCGGTGCCCACCGCGCCGAACATCGTGGCCGCGACCTTGGCCGTGATTGCAACTCGCGACGAACGCGGGCGCCGATCCTGACGGGCATAGCCGAAGTACGGCACAACCGCCGTCACGCTGGCCACCGAGGCGCGCTTGAGTGCGTCCACCAGCACCAGCAGCTCCATGAAGTTCTCGGCGGTCGGCGCGCACGTCGGCTGGATCACGAAGACCTCCTGCCGGCGTACGTTCTCCTCGATCTCCACCTGCACTTCGCCATCCGAGAAGCGGCTGACCAGCGCCTTGCCCGGGCGCACGCCAAGTTCCTTGCAGACCGCCAGCGCGAGCGGGCGATTGGCGTTGCCGGAAAAGACCAGCAGGTTTCGTTCGTCTTGCATGTGTGTCATTCCGCTGCGCTCTGACCGTGGCGGTGCAAGGGCCGCACGGAGAACCATGCGGGAGGACATTCAGGAGTTGCGATCCAGCGTGGCGCGAGGTGGCAGGGGCGGAAGGATTCGAACCTACGTATGCCAGGATCAAAACCTGGTGCCTTAACCGCTTGGCGACGCCCCTACATTGAAAGCTTCCACTGCATCCAGCAGTGGCGAACGATCCGCACCGCGCGCCAGCCAGGCATCAATGCCAGCCGGCAACGCCGCGAGCGCGGCTTCGGCGGATCCGCGATCGGCGAATTCCACGAAGCACACGCTGCCCGAACCCGTCAAACGCGGCCTGCCGATGCGCGCCAGCACGGTGAACAGGGCCTCGACGGCAGGTTCACGGCGGCGCAGCACAGGCTCGAACGCGTTGTCGAGCACGGTTCCGGAAAGGAAGTCGGATATTGTTGCGGGTGCAGCATCCCGAGTCAAATCAGGCTCTTGGAAAAGTCCTGCGGTCGCGGCATGCACGCCGGGGCTGGCGAGCACGTACCAGGCCGGCGGCAGGTCGAGCCTGGCCAACTGGTCGCCGATCCCTTCGGCCCAGGCATTGTGGCCACGAACGAACACTGGCACATCCGCACCCAGTTCCAGGCCCAGGGTGGCCAGCTGATCGGTATCGAAACCAAGTCTCCACAACCGGTTCAACGCAACCAGCACGGTGGCCGCATCGGATGAACCGCCCCCCAGTCCAGCCCCCATCGGAATGCGTTTTTCGATGCCGATATCGACACCCTGGGTACATTTGGCGTCTTCTTGCAGCAGTTTAGCTGCACGTATCAACAAGTCCTCCCGTTCGCTAACGCCCGGCACACCCTCGTCCAGGCGGACGATCCGCCCATCACTGCGCGGCCGCAGGCCGACCCGGTCGCCCCAGTCGAGCAACCGGAACACGGTCTGCAACGTGTGGTAGCCGTCGTCACGACGGCCACTGATGCGCAGGAACAGATTGAGCTTGGCCGGGGCCGGCCAGTGACTCCAGCCCTCACCTGCCGGCAGCGTGTTCATTCCCCGCCCCAGCGGTCCACTACCAGCCGAACCCGGTTGGGCGCTTGCTCGGCGTTGATCCGCGTCGGCAGTTCCACGCCACTGGCGAGATCCTGTTGCCAATTGTCGTAATCAATCACCCAGCCACCCTGCTCGATCCGCAGCAGGCGCATGTCGGTGCCGAAGGTCGAGCTCGCCCTGCCGTTGCTGTCAGAATCGGCAGGCACGCCGCGCAGCCAGCAGCCCAAGGCGGCCACCGGGATTTCCCAGCCCGTCGACTGGCGCAGCAACTGGTCAGCATCGTCACCATGCAGCGGGCCACCGGACACACCTTCCAGCGTCACGCCATCCACATTGGCCGTCAACGTCCAGCTTTGCCGGGTCACTGGCGCCGACAGCGTCACCTGGGTGCTACCACCGTGTTGCGCCCATTCGATCCGTCCGCTGCCACCATCCTTGCCGTTCGACAAAGCCACCCGACCCGACATCGCCCATCGCGGAACGTCACAGGCAGCATTTCCAAGTCCAAGTGCGGCGATCCGGGCCTGCTGCGCGTGCGTTGCGGCCTCGATCCTGGCTTCACCCGCCAACACATCGGACGGAGCGGATGCCGGCGGCAGGCTTTGGCATGCCACCAACGCCAGGCACAGCGCGGCGACACCGAGCCGCTGCATCACGCAGCAACCTCCTGCAATGCGCGCTGCAGTGAACGGTTGTCCGGGTCGATCTTGCGCGCCTCTTCGAAATAGCGGCGCGCCTCATCCTTGCGCCCCATCACCCACAGCACCAGGCCGAGGTGGCTGGCGATGTCCGCGTCCTTCTGCAGGGTGTAGGCCCGGCGCAGATAGTCCAGCGCTTCGGCATCGCGGCCCAACCGGAACAGCACCCAGCCATAGCTGTCGATGATCGCGGCATTGCCCGGCTCGGCCACGCGCGCGCGATCGATCAGTTCCAGCGCTTCCTTGTAGCGGGTGGTGCGGTCCGCCAGGGTATAGCCGAGCGCGTTGAGCGTGGTCACGTCATCCGGCGTGGAGACCAGGATGCGACGGAAATCAGCCTCGGCTTTGGCGATGTCGTCGCGGCGCTCCCACAGCAGCGCACGCGAGTACAACAGGGCCTGGTCGTCGGCGAAGGCGGCCAGCCCGCGCGCATAGGCATCCAGTTCGCCGGCCTCGTCTTTGTCCTTGAGCCGCAGGCTGGCCTCAAGCATGTAGGCGTCGCGGCGGGTGTCATCCTGCAGCGCCGCTTCGGACTGCATCGCGTGCAGACCATCGAATGCTTCCTGCTTGCGGCCCAACGCAAACAGTACATTCGCGCTGCGCAGCCGCGCGATCGCGCGTGCCGGCTCGCCGGGTACGCTTGCATACCAGGCCAGCGCCTCATCATTGCGTTCCAGCACTTCGGCCAGCTGGCCCAGCAACAGGCGACGGCCAGGATCCGGGCGCGTTGCCTCACGCTTGGCTTCTTCGTAGAGGCTGGCCAACCCGGCCTTGTCTTTGGCTTTGTCCAGCAGGCCCGCTCGCTGGGCATAGCTGGACTCGTCCTGCGGACCAAAAGCCAGCACCGCCGCGGCCTTGACCGGATCACCAAGCGCGTCGTATTCGCCAGCCAGTGACCAGCGCAGCGGTACGGACAGCCTGGCAGCGTCTTCCAGCCCCGTCAGCAACCCGCGGGCTTCGTCCAGCTTGCCGTCTTCGCGCAGCAACTGCGCGCGCAGCAGTGCGACGCGTGGCTCACCCGGGAAGCGGGCGACCACCTGCTTGACGATGCGCTCTGCCAGCACCGGCTGCTCGAGCCGTTGTGCAAGGCCCCCGAAAGCCAGCCAAGGCTCCAGGTTGCTCGGCATGCCGCGATCGTCGACCAGGTCGCCCAGCACATCGACCACCAACTTCGGCTGCTGGCCGACGGCGCCGATCAATGCCGCCAGCACCTGCTTCCAGCCATCATCACCGCTCGCCAACAAGCCTTTCAATTCGCGTCGTGCCGACCGCCGCTTGCCGGCGCGCAAGTCCAGGGTCGCAGCGACGACCTGCCGGGATGTACTGGCCTGCGGCGCCAATGACTGCCACAGTTCGAAACATTGGCGTGCCAGCGCGTCCTCGTTGGCAAGCAAGGCGATCCGGGTGGCGCGCTCCGCCAGCACCGGGTCGCTGGCACTGCGCGCTGCTTGCAGGTACTGGCGCGCGGCTTCACTCAATTGGCCGGATTGCAGGGCGAATTCGCCGGAAATGCTGGCTTCCAGCGGATCCGTAATCCTGACCGGCGGCGGCTTGGCAGCAAGCGCCCCGCCCATGCAGAGCAGCAGGGCCGCGGACAGGAAAAAGCTGGAACGAGCGTATTGCGGCATGGGCATGGTCAATTGGGATTGAAGCTGGGCCGGTACAATCAGCAGTTGTGCCGGCAGCTTAGCGCAGGCACCTGAATGGAATTGTCGGAACCGGCCACCGCATGAAACTGCACGTCCTTGGCATCAACCACCAGACCGCGCCGGTTGCCCTGCGCGAAACGGTGGCGTTTGCCCCGGATGCGCTGCGACCAGCGTTGGTGACGTTGCGTGATGTGCCGTCGGTGCGAGAAGCGGTCCTGCTGTCCACCTGCAACCGGACTGAAATCTACGCGCAAACCGAGGATGACGGCCAGTCACTGGCCCACTGGCTGACGACCCACCCGCGCACCGGCCACGACCTCGAAGCCTACTTTTACCGGCATCGCGATGCACAAGCGGTGCGCCACCTGTTCCGGGTCGCGACCGGGCTGGATTCGCTGGTGCTGGGTGAACCGCAGATCCTGGGGCAGGTGAAGCAGGCATGGGCCGCGTCGCGCGATGCCGGGATATTGGGTGGCCCGCTGGACCGCATGTTCCAGCAAGCCTTCGCCACCGCCAAGCGCGCGCGCACCGATACCCGCATCGGCGCCAATCCGGTCTCGGTCGCTTCCACCGCGGTGCGCCTGGCGCAGGAATCGTTTGCCCGCCTGGACGAGTCCACCGTGCTGCTGATCGGCGCCGGCGAAACCATCGAACTGGCTGCGCGGCACCTGGTCGAGGCGCGCGTGCAGCGGCTGCTGATCGCCAATCGCACCTTGACCCACGCCCAGGACCTGGCCAGCCGCCATGGCGGCATCGCCCTGCCGCTGGCCGAGCTCGAACATCATCTGGACGAAGCCGACATCGTCATCAGCGCCACCGCCAGCCGCGAGCCGGTCCTGCAGCGCCGCCAGATCGAACACGCGATGACCAAACGCCGGCATCGCCCGATGCTGCTGCTGGACCTGGCGGTGCCACGCGACATCGCGGCGGACGTGGCCGGCATGCGTGACGTGTTCCTGTACACCGTGGATGACCTGGAACGGGCGATCGAAGACAACCGCCGCAGCCGCCGCGCAGCCGCCGAACAGGCCGAGGCGATCATCGAGTTCCAGGTGGCGCGCTTCGTCGAGCAATTCCAGGCCGGGACGCGCCAGCAACCGCTGTTGCGCTTGCGCGCCCACGGCGACACTGCCCGCATCGACGCACTGGCCAAGGCACGCCAGCAGCTGGCGGCGGGCGTGCCCGCCGAGCAGGCGCTGGAGTTCCTCGCCCATACCCTGACCAACCGCCTGCTGCATGCACCGACCGTGGCGCTGCGTGAAGCCGCGTTGAGTGGCGATGGCGAGCTCAGCCGCGCCGCGGAACGCATGTTCCCGAATGCCTTGCCCGGCACCCCCCCGACGGATGACGTGGATGACGCATCCGCATGACGCCGGGTCTGCGCCGCAAACTCGATGCACTGGTGGAACGCCGCGAGGAAATCGAGCGGTTGCTCGCCGATCCTTCCGTTGCCGCCGATCAAACCCGCTTCCGGAACTTGTCGCGGGAGTTTTCGACCCTGCAACCGGTGGCCGATGCACTGGCGGCCGAAGCGCTGGCACGCGCCGACCTCATCGCCGCCGAGGTCATGCGCGCCGATCCGGAACTGCGCGAACTTGCCGAAGACGAAATCGCCTCCGCCAACCAGCGCTTGCAACAGCTGGAAGGTGAACTGATGGCGCAACTCGTCCCGCGTGATGCACGCGACGATGGCGGCATCTATCTGGAAGTGCGCGCCGGCACCGGTGGCGACGAAGCGGCGATCTTCGCCGGCGACCTGTTCCGCATGTATTCGCGCTATGCCGAGCGCCACGGCTGGCGGGTCGAAGTGGAATCGGCCAACCCCGGCGAGCATGGCGGTTACAAGGAGATCGTGGCACGCGTTGAAGGCGATGGCGCCTATGCCCGACTGAAGTACGAATCCGGCACCCATCGCGTGCAGCGGGTTCCGGCCACCGAATCGCAAGGCCGCATCCATACCTCGGCGGCGACGGTGGCGATCATCGCGATCGAGGCCGGCGAAACCGAAATCGTCATCAACCCGGCCGACCTCAGGGTCGACACCTTCCGCTCCTCCGGCGCAGGCGGCCAGCACGTCAACAAGACCGAATCGGCGATCCGCATCACCCATGTACCGACCGGCGTGGTGGTGGAATCACAGACCGAACGCAGCCAGCACGCCAACCGCGACAAGGCGATGAAGCGGCTGCAATCGATGCTGGTTGAAGCCGAACTCGAAAAGCGCGCTGCCGCCACTGCTGCCGACCGAAAATTGCAAGTGGGCAGCGGCGACCGCAGCCAACGCATCCGTACGTACAGCTTCCCGCAGGGACGCATCACCGATCATCGGGTGGAAGGCCTGACCCTGTACGACCTGCCGAACATCATCGAAGGCGATCTCGACGCATTGGTATTGCGCCTGCAGCAGGAGCAGCAGGCCGAGGAACTCGCACGACTGGCGCGAGAAGGCTGAGTCTTGCGATCATCCGCGAATCCCCCCGCCGTCCCCACAGCAGTCGTGAGATGCCCCCGAAAGCTGCTTTCTGCCGTCATCCCGGCGCACTCCGGGATCCAGCTTTTTGATACCACCGCATAGAATCAGTGCTTAGATTTCCGCATTCGCCGGAATGACGCGCACTGACGAGCACAGCCCATGACCATTTCGACCCACCGTGCCGGACCCGCCGACCTGGATGCACTGGTTCCGCTGTTCGACGCCTACCGCCAGTTCTACGGACAGCCCTCCGATCCGGAGCGCGCACGCGAGTGGCTGCGCAGCCGTCTGCGCTTTGGTGAATCGGTGGTATTCGTCGCCATGCGCGGCAGCACCATGGTCGGTTTCACCCAGATGTATCCGATGTTCTGCTCGGTGCGCACCGAGCGCACCTGGATCTTGTACGACCTGTATGTGGATGTCGCCACACGCCGCAGCGGCGCGGGCCATGCGCTGCTCGATGCGTCGGCACGATTTGCTCGAGAGGATGGCGCCATCGGCATCTCGCTGGAAACCATGCAGGACAATACTGCGGCACGTGGCCTGTACCGCGCCGCCGGCTGGAACGAAGATGCGACGCAGTGGTATTCACTTGCTTTCAAATGACGTACCGGTAGATACGGCGAACGTGCGACAGGCGCCGCCCCGCCCTACACTGCAAGCATGACAACTACCACTGACTTCGCTCCCCTGTCGCTGTGCGTGCTGACCGTGTCGGATTCACGCACGGCGGCCAACGACGCCTCCGGCGATTTCCTCTGCAATGCACTGGCCGACGCTGGCCATCGCCTGCATGCACGCGCCCTGCTACCGGACGACAAATACCAGCTGCGCGCACAAGTCAGTGCATGGATTGCCGATGACATGGTTGACGGCATCCTGGTCACCGGCGGCACGGGCTTCACTGGCCGCGATTCAACCCCGGAAGCGCTGCTGCCACTGCTGGACAAGCAGATGCCCGGCTTCGGCGAACTGTTCCGCGCGCTGAGCTTCGAGGAGATCGGCACCAGCACCATGCAGTCGCGTGCGTTCGCCGGGCTGGCCAATGGAACCTTCGTGTTCGCCCTGCCCGGCTCCACTTCGGCCTGCCGCACGGCGTGGGAAAAGATCCTGCGCGCGCAACTCGATGCCCGCACCAAACCCTGCAACCTCGTGAACCTGAGACCGCGCCTGAAGGAGTGACGATGTCCATCGACACCACCCTGCGTTTGCTGACCAAGGCCAGTGGCCTGAGCGTCACCGACATCGCCACCGCCATCCCGCGCGCCGGGGTGAATACGGTCAGCGCCTGGCTCAAGGGCGAAAAGCTGCCGGGCAAGGACCAGCTGGATGCCTTGGCGCGGTTGCTGGGCGTGCCTGCAAGTGCATTGCTCAACGAGCTGACCAGCACGCTTGATCCGCGCAGCAAGGATGAGCTTGATCTGGTGACGTCCTACCGCGCCCTGGATAACCGGCAGCAGACGGCGCTGCTGGAACTTGCCGCGGCGATGAGCGGTCGCCGCGCTCCGCGCAAGCGCAAGGCCGGCGCATGAGCAAGCTCAAGCGCAAGGAGTACGAAGCACTGCTGGAGCCGATGCAGCTTGAGCTCGTTGCAATGGCGCGCTGGTTGCAACACACCGGCAAGCGACTGGTGGTGCTGATCGAAGGCCGCGATACGGCCGGCAAGGGTGGCGTGATCGACGCCATCAGCGAACACCTCAACCCGCGCCAGTGCCGGATCGTGGCGCTACCGAAACCGAACGACCGCGAGCAGGCGCAATGGTATTTCCAGCGCTACGCCGCACACCTGCCGGCCGCGGGCGAAATCGTGCTGTTCGACCGCAGCTGGTACAACCGCGCCGGCGTCGAAAAAGTCATGGGCTATGCCAGCGATACACAGGTCAAAGCATTCCTGCAGCAGGCGCCGGTGTTCGAGAAGCAACTGGTCGATGACAGCATCCTGCTGTTCAAGTACTGGCTGTGCTGCGACCAGGACAAGCAGGAAAAACGCTTCGCCGAACGTCGCGACGATCCGCTGAAGGGCTGGAAGCTCTCACCGATCGACCTCAAGGCACGCGAGCTTTACGGCGAGTACACCCGGGCACGCGAGTCCATGCTCAAGGCCACCCATACCGATGCCGCGCCATGGACGCTGGTCGACTTCAATGACCAGAAACTCGGACGTCTGACCCTGATCCGAAACCTGCTGGATCGACTGCCGGATACCCATGTCGGCGCACCGGCCGTCGACCTGCCGGCACTGGAAGGCACACCGGCGAAGGAACGCTACAGCGTGGTGAAACCGATCGCGCCGTTCAAGGTTTAGTCGCTGCGGCCGGCTTGGCAGCCACCGCCGGCGGCCAAGGCAAGCCGACTTCCTTCGCCAACGCGGCATAGCGGGGATCGTCGCGGTAGCGCAGCAATAATGCGTCGTAGAGCAGGGTTTGCATTCCGGTGTCGTGCGCTTTCGTGGCGTTTTGCAGCCATTCGAACATCTGGTCGGGTTCACCACGCACCGCATACAGCTGCGCGATCTGGAACGCCCAACCGCTCGCGTACTTGTCGATGCTGTCCTTGATGATGGCATCAGCGGCAGCGCGATCCGGCCCGATCTGGGCGGCAAGCGCCAATGCGAAATCTCGCCAGGGACCTGCGGGTTCTGCCTTGGCGGCCTTCTGTGCACCCGCTGCGTCCTTGCGCAAGACCTTGCTCACCGTGAGCAAGTAGTGATTGAACTGCCAATCCGGCTTGATCTCAATCGCCTTGCCGATGGCTTGCTCAGCGTCGTCAAGACGACCTAACGGCATCAGGTAACCAACCAGCCATTGAAGCCCGAACTCGCTACGGGGATCGATCATCAGTGCTTTGCGGGTCAAGTCCACGGCCTGTACAAGATCGCCTTGGCTGGCGCGCGCCACCCCCAGCTGAAACAACGCCTCAACATTACCCGGTGCCAGTTCCACTGCACGCTTGAATTCCGCCTCGCTCTTGCGCCAGTCGAAATCCCGCTGCATCAGCAACTTGCCACGGGCGATATGCGTGGGAGCCTCGTCGGGTGCCAGGCGCATCGCCTGCACGATGGCCGCATCGGCCTGTTCATAAGCCGCTTCGGCATCCGTGCCGGACAATCCGTTGGCGACGATCTCGATCAGCAGGCGCGCCTTGGCCGAATACGCGAGACCATAATCCGGATCCAGCTCGATGGCGCGATCGTATTGCTTGGTCGCTTCTTCTTGAGTCTTGGCATCGATTGCCAACAGGTAAGCGTTGTATGCATCCAGGTTGCCACTGGGCGGCCGGTCGCCTTGTTGCGAATGGGCGGGCGGTGGCGGTTGCAGTTGCGCCTTGAGCGCGGTGGCCACCTTTGAGGTGATCTGGTCCTGCAGGGCAAACAGGTCCTTGTACGGACGGTCATAACTTTCCGCCCACAGCGTGCTGCCATCAGTTGCCTTGGTCAGGATGGCGCTGATGCGCACGGTATCGCCAACCCTGCGCACGCTGCCTCCCAGCAAATGAGTGACACCGAGCTTCGCGGCAATTTCCCGACTATCGTCCTTCTTGCTGTCGCGGAACTCGAACGAAGACTTGCGATTGATGACGCGCAGGTCCTTGATCCGCGACAGCGCGACGATGAACCCCTCCGACAAGCCATCCGAGAAGTACTGCTGGTCCTTGTCGCTGCTCTGGTTGTCGAACGGCAACACCGCGATTGAATTGCCGGCTGCCACGGCCACGGCGTGACCGGCCTGTGCCGGCGCGGCACGATCCAGCAACCGATCGGTCAGCAACAGCACGACTGCAATCGCCAGCACCCCGATGATGATCAGGTCCGTGCGACGCTTGACCTTGCGCGCCTCGTGCGTGTTGTCGTCGACCTCGCTTTCAAGCTTGAGTCCCTGGCTGGTGAGTTCATAACGCCAGGAGATCGCCAGCCAGATTGGAAATCCGATGCCTGCTGCAATCAGGAACCAGCGGGTGGCAGCTTCAGGCGCGCCCAGCTCGGGGGCCAACTGGGCGATACCCTGCGCCAACGCCCACACGCCGCCGAGGTACAGCAGTGCTGCACGCGGAACGTTGCGGCGCTTGAGTTCCCCAATGAACTTGCCGGTCATGCCGCGCCTTGCGCATCCCCCTTGCGATGATTCTTGCATACGTCGAAAGTGCCGCGAACAGGCCAGTCGTTCCAGCGGTTTTCAACTTATCCTGAAGCCGGAAGCATTGCCGTTGGTATCGACCTCGGCACCCGCATCACGACGCTCGACCGCCTCCACCCGCGCCAGCGGCGGGCCATGCTGCAGCCAGCTGGCCAACTGCTCGATGGCGCCTGCATCGCCGATTGCCAATACCTCGACCCGGCCATCGGCCAGGTTGCCGGCATGGCCACACAGGCCCAGCCGCAGCGCCTGGTCGCGCGTGCCGGCGCGGAACCAGACGCCTTGCACCTTGCCGCTGACCAGGAAGCGCACGGCGCTCATTGCGTCAACCCGCCTTCGGGCCGCCTGCGGAAGCAATCGCGGCCTCGAGGTCGTGAGCAGTCACTGGCCCGGTGATCGTCTTGACGACCTTCCCATCGGGATTCACAAGCACGGTCATCGGCAAACCCCGCGGCGTATCGAAATCCGCCGGAGGGTTGTACACATCAAGCAGCGCGATCGGATAGACGACCGGATGCTTGTCGAGAAAGACCCGCATCTCCTCGACGGTGGTGTCTTCGTAGGCCAGACCAACGACGACGATGTGCTCGCGCATCGCATCCAGCGCCGACAGCTCCGGCATTTCCTGCAGGCACGGACCACACCAGGTTGCCCAGAAATTGACGACGGTCCACTTGCCGCGCTGGTCGGCCAGGTCGAAGGTCTTGCCGTCTACCGTGGTGACCCGCAGCGACGGAGACCCCTTCGCGGCAGGCGTGTCGGCTTGTTCCGGTTCTGCCCGGGCGGCCGGTCCTGCGGCAGGTGCGTCGATCGGCGCGGGCAGGGGTTCAGGAGCCGCGTCGCGTTTGCATGCGGACACCGCGATGCACGACAACAACAGCCATGACAGGTGGTGCAGGCGCATGCTTACTCTCCGGGAATACCGCGATAAATATCGGCGACGCGCTGCTTGAGCAGATCGCGCACAGGCGTGCGAAGGGCATCCATCGTTTGCATGACCGCCGCGCCCAATGCATCGTCACGATGCGGCAAGATGGCTTCGACCATCGGCACGCGCAGGCTCCCGGCTTCGTACAACTCCGCCAAGGTGACGTCCTCCAGGTCGCGTGCCAGCAGCCATTCGCCGCTTTCAGCGCGGCGGACCACGTTGATTCCGCACAATTGCCCCAGCATGTCCTGCACCAGGTTGTCGGTGAGGATCGGTTCCAGCTTCTGGATCTCGTCGCTGTGCAAGCCACGTCCGCTGGCACGCGCCAACTGGAAACGGCCAAGCATGCGCAGCAATCCATAGAGCTCGAATCCATCGGGCAGGCGCAAGGCAGCCGGCTGGTAACTGAATGCCGACAGTGACGATGCAAGCGAGGCACCGAACAGGATCGAGGTCCAGCCCAGGTAGATCCAGAGCATGAGGATCGGCAGGAATGCGATCGCACCATAGATCTTCTGATAGGAATCGAAGCTGGCCAGATAAGCGCCCAAGCCAATCTTGACGCCTTCGAACAGAAGCACCGACAGCGCCGCGCCGGACAGCGCGTGGCGCCATTTCACCGTGCGATGCGGCACCACCTTGAAGATCGCGGCGAAAGCAAACATCTCGATCGCCATTGGCGCCAGCTTGAGCATCACGGCTTCAAGCCACCTGCCAGGCAATGTCTCGAAGATGGCCAGCGCGAAGAAACGGGTCGATAGCGCCAGGCTGGTGGCCGCCACCAGTGCGCCGAGCGTCAACACGGTCCAGTAGACGAGGAAACGTCCGAACTTTGGCCTCGCGCTGGGCACTCGCCAGATGCGGTTGAAAATAGCCTCCACGCTGGTGAGCGTGACCAGCAGTGAAATCACCAGGACAAAGGCACCGGTCGTGGTCAACTTGTCCGCGTTCTCCGAGAACGTGACCAGGTAGCCTTGTACCTTGCTGGCTGCGCCCGGCACGAAGTTCGCGAAGACGTATGTCTTGAGGCTGGCAGCCCACACATCGAAGACCGGGAATGCGGACAACACCCCGAACACCACCATCGACAACGGCACCAGCGCGAACACGGTGGTGTAGGACAGCGCGCCGGCGGCTTCAAACAGGCGATCATCGAGGAAACGCCGCCATACGAAACGCAGGAACGCGCCAATTCGCGCGCGGTCGCGCAGGCGTTCGCCCAACAGGTTCAGGGAGTCCAGCGGTTCCATCGGCCAAGCCTAACCGATGCCATGCCGCAAGGCGGTCGCATCGCCTATCCTTGGCATCCTGCATCGCCCGTTCCCGGAACCCCGCCGCATGCCTGACATCCTGGTCCTGTACTACAGCCGCGGCGGCTCGGTGGCCAGGCTCGCGCGCCAGATCGCGCGCGGCATCGGCGAGGTCGATGGCATGCACGCGCGCCTGCGCACGGTGCCACCGGTCGCGCCGGTGACCGAGATCGCCAGCCCACCGGAACCCGAGGACGGCGCACCTTACGTGGACCGGCAGGACCTGCGCGAATGCGCCGGCCTGCTGCTTGGCAGTCCGACCCGGTTCGGCAACATGGCCGCGCCGATGAAACATTTCATCGATGGCCTCGGGAGCGAATGGGCCAGCGGCACCCTGGTCGGCAAGCCGGCGGCGGTATTCACTTCCACCGCGACCATGCATGGCGGACAGGAATCAACCTTGCTGACCATGATGGTGCCGCTGCTGCATCACGGCTGCGTGATCGCCGGCATCCCCTATACCGAGGCTGCACTCACCACTACCCGCAGTGGTGGCACGCCGTATGGCGCCAGCCACGTGGCTGGTCAGCAGGACCAACCGGAGCCCACCGATGAAGAAGCGCAGCTTGCGCGCGCACTCGGCAAGCGGATCGCGCAGCTGGCGCTGAGGTTGCAGGCATGAGACCGGGCCGCCCACTCGCGCTTGTCCTGTTCAGCCTGACGGCACTCTATGTCGCCTGGTTCTGGCAGGATCGCCACGCCCAGGCGGCGATCCTGGTGTTTGCATTGCCGCCCACCGTGCTGGGACTGCTGGCCTGGCGCTGCTGGTCGCGTGCCGGGCTGATCGCGGGACTGATCGCCCTGCTGTGGTTTAGCCATGGAGTCATGGTCGCGTGGACGCGTCCGCCGGAATTGGCGTTCGCCCTCGCCGGAATCCTGCTTTCACTCGTGATCATCTACCTGGCCAGCATGCCTGGCTTGCGCGCACGCTTCCGCAGACGGCAATGACCACAACCACGAGTGTGCGCATGGCTGGCCTCGGGCCGGAGGATATCGAGGTCCTGCACGCCGCCGCGCGTGCGATCCGTGATCGCGCACCAGCGCAGGCTGAACACCTGCTCGGCAAACTGCTGGCACGCTACCCGACACATGCGGAGGCTTTGCGGCTGCTGGCGATCCTGCACTTGCACACGCGGCGCGGCCCACTGGCGATCGAGACCCTGCAGGCGGCACTCGAGCACCATCCGGATGACGCCTTGCTGTTTTGCGACCTCGGCAATGCGCAGGCGGCATGCGGCGATCATGTAGCGGCCATCGACGCGTGGAAGCGCAGCTGTGCTCTGGATACGGGCCAGGCCACGGTTTGGTTCAACCTCGGCCGCGCCCACCAGCAGCAGGGTGAAAGCCGCGCCGCGATCGAGTCCTTGCAGCAGGCCTGCGCGCTTGCACCGGAATTGCTGCCGGCAAGAATCCTGCTTGGCGATGCCTTGGTGCACATGGGTCGCCTTGACGATGCCACGCACTGGTATCGCGATGCACTGCGCCTGTATCCGGCCTGCGGCGATGCCTGGCGCGGCCTGTCCAATATCAAGACAGTGCCACTGTCCGACAACGATGCCGTGCAGCTGTCGGCGCACCTGCAGCGACGCGATATCGCCGACAGTGACCGCGTCGCGATGGGGCATGCTCTGGGCAAGCTGGAGGAGGATCGCGGACGCTATCCGCAGGCATATGCGGCCTTCGTTGCCGCCAACACGTTGCAGCGCAAGCTGACCCCGTGGCGCGTGCAAGCGTTCTCTGGCTACATCGACCAGGTACTTGCCTTGACCCGGGACCTGCCAGCGCCGCTCGATCCTGCATTGGGCCAGCAAGCGGTTTTCATTGTCGGCATGCCACGTTCGGGTTCCACGTTGTTCGAGCAGATCCTGGCCGCGCATCCGGACGTGGAAGGTGCTGGTGAGCTGCCAGACCTTGGCATCGTGATCCAGCGTGAATCACAGCGTCGACAGATGCCCTTCCCCGCCTGGATTCCCCATGCCAGCGCAGGGGACTGGCAGCGCCTTGGCGCCGAATACCTGGAGCGTACGGCACGCTGGCGCGAGTCAACGCCGCGCTTCGTCGACAAGATGCCGGAGAACTGGAAACTGGCCGGCGTGCTGCGCGCGATGCTGCCCGGCGCAACCGTCATCGAAACCCGTCGCGATCCGCTGGAAACCGCGTGGTCGTGCTTCAAGCAGCAGTTCTACAGCCAACCGCACTTCGCCTGCGATGCCGGTGATATCGCCGCACACCTTCGTGGCTGCGAACGTGCAACGGAACAGTGGCGCGCCCGCGATCCGGGGCACGTGCACCTGCATCGCTACGAAGACCTGCTGGCGGATCCCGAAACCGGCATCCGTGCGCTGCTGGCCGACTGCGGGCTGGCTTTCGATCCCGCCTGCCTCGCCTTCCACACTGCCAATCGCAGCGTGCGCACCGCCAGCGCGGCGCAGGTGCGTCAGCCTTTGCGTGACGGCACTGCGCGCACCTCGCACTACGGTGCTCTGCTTGATCCATTCCGGCGGGCATTCGGCCTGCCCACCAGCTGACACCTGCTGCTTTTGGCGGAAGCGCTGTTTTGGCGGAGAATGGCCGCATGGACAATCTGCTGATCGTTACCACCGGCGGCACCATCGACAAGGTCTATTTCGACGACAAGTCGGATTTCCAGGTCGGCGAGCCACAGATCGGGCGCATCCTCGAGGAACTCGGGGTGGCCTTTCGCTTCAGCGTGATCCCGATCCTGCGCAAGGATTCATTGCATATCGACGCCAGCGACCGCGACCTGCTGCGCGCCACCATCGAAGCACAGGACACGCGCCATGTACTGGTCACCCACGGCACCGACACCATGGTCGATACCGCACGCGTACTGGCCAGCATCGAAGGCAAGACGATTGTCCTCACCGGTGCGTTGAACCCGGCGCGCTTCCGCGGCTCGGACGCGGAGTTCAATATCGGCACCGCGGTCGGCGCGGTTCAGTCGCTGCCGCCCGGCGTCTATATCGCGATGAACGGGCGCATCTGGGATCCACTGCAGGTACGCAAGAACGTGGCGGCAAATCGCTTCGAGCCTGTCAGTTAACCTGACACGACAGCTGTTGCACCAAACAGGCCCGGCATTGCCGGGCTTTTTCATGGGCGTCCGGCACGGCGGGATGCACGCCGGGCGAATCCAAAAAAAGACCCCGGCCGAAGCCGGGGTCGATGTCGTACCTAACGTGACTCATGCATCAGGTCGATCACTCGACCCGATGCCAGGCGCCTACTCAGTTGGTATCACCCTTCAGGGTGACGCCGGAGATCGCCGAATAGGCGTACACGCGAACGTAGTAGGTTGTGGCCGTGGTCGGGGTGAACGTGCAGGTCTCGGCATTGCCGGACTTGTACGGACGGCAGGTGTAGCTGCTGCTGGTCGGTGCACTGCCGGCCTTGACGTACATGTCCGCATCACCGGTGCCGCCCGCGATCGTGAAGATCACGGTCTTGCCCGCAGCCACCGGCATGGTGTACGTCGAGGACCACGCGCTCTTGGCCACGGACGGCAGGGCCACGCCCACGTTGTCGCACAGCACCAACCCGCCGCAGCTGCCACCACCACCCGCCGTGTAGCTGCCGGTGATGCTCAGGCCCGAGAACGCGCTGTAACCCTTCACCAACACGTGGTATGTCCCGGCCTGTGCCGTCGCAATGGTGCAGGTTTCGGCATTGGTGCTGCCTTCGGACTTGCAGGTGTAGCTGGTGGTGGTCGGCGCGCTGCCGAACTTCGCGTAAAGATCGGCATCACCGGTACCACCGGAGGTGACGAACTTCAGGCCGGTAGCACCGGCTGGAACCACCATGGTGTAGGTCAACGACGCACCGGCAGCACCGGACTGGCTGGTCTTGGCGACACCATTGGTGAGCACGCCACCACCAGACGGCGGCGGTGTGGTCGCGCAACTCACGCCAACCGAGGTGAACGCCGCGGTGACATCGGCCTTGGTGAAGCCGAGGTCGGTGGCTGCAGTCTCCACGCCGCACGCACCCTGGTCGAAGGTGCTGCTGGCGGTCCAGTAATCGCGGTTGGCGCGTGCGAACGCCTGGAACGCCTTGACCGTGCCCCAACCCGGCTTGATGGCCAGCAAGTAGAACGCCTTGTTGTAGACGCCGGAGCTGTAGTGGACGTCCATGCCACTGGTGTAGTTGGACGCGTGACCGATCGAGGAGCCGTCCAGGGTCGGATCATTCATGTAGCGCAGCGCACCCGTGCCCTTGAAGATTTCCGCGCCGACCTGCCAGTCGTTGCTGCCGCGCATGTAGAACTCGGCCGCTTCACCGGCCATGTCGGAGTAAGCCTCGTTCATGCCACCGGAATGACCGGAATAGGTCAGGTTGGACTGCTGCTCGGTGAAGCCGTGCGAGACCTCGTGCGCTGGAGACATCAAGGCTGACCAGCGGGTAGAACGTGGTGGCGCCGTCGCCGAAGGTCATGGCGGTGCCGTTCCAGAAGGCGTTCTCGTAACTCGTCTTGTAGTGCACCTTCATCTGCAGCTGGAAGCGTCAGCGGTGCCATCCCCACGTACGCCTGGTACATGTTGTAGATCACGTCGCCGAAGTAATGGGCGTCGTTCAGCGGCGAATAGGCGCCGTTGATGGTCTTCACCGTGTTGCGCGGGCAGGTGTAGGAGAACGCGGTGGTGCTGGTGTTCGTGCTGCCGTTGTTGAGGTTGACGGTCTTGACGTTGGTGCTGTTCATCGTGCAGGTGGTGCCACTCTGCGAGACGTCCAGGTAGCCGTAGTTGGTGCCGTATTCGTACTGGCCGGTCTTGGCGTTGCCGCCGGGGCCGGTGCCGGTCAGGGCATGCTGCAGGTTTTCCCACTGCTTGAGCACGCGACCGCTGTTGGCATCGATCAGCACGATCGGCCGGGTCGGCTTGCCCGCGCCCACGGAATCCGCGAAGAAGGACACGGCATAGGCCAGGTGACCACGGCCAGCGTCGTCGATGAAGATCACCAGCTCGGTGGATTCGTTTTCCGTGAGCATGCCCGAGAGGCGATTGCCCAGGCCGGCACGCTTGCCAGCCAGCAGGCCCTGGGCCTTGCTGAGGCGGGGCGTCACCGATGCGATGTCCTGTTCCAGGCCACCGACCATGTTGCCGAACAGCTTGCGCACGTTGCCGGCATCCATCCTCGCTGACCACGACGCCTTCGCCGAACACCGGGATGCCGCGGTACGTCTGGTCGTAACGATAGTTGCGCACGCCATGGTCTTCACGCTTGCGCTTGCATCAGCAAGCGCGACGTAGCGTCCGCACCGATGAACTGTTCATGGCGTGAATGCGCCATCGCGGCAATCCCGCGGGTGGCGGCAACGGACTGGTACTGCTGCTTGAGCTGGGCAACGTCTTTCTGGTGCAGGTCGACTCCTGCCTGCAGCTTGTGCGCCACTGGCAACAAGCGACAGGGTGATGGCGGTGGCAAGGGCACTAAAACGACGGTCACGATTCACAGGCGATTTCCCCATAGCGATTTGATGGTCTGCCGCGGTTGCGGCAGGGATTGAAGATTGCATGTCAGGCGCTTCCCGCAGGGAGATCGGCGAGCGATTGGATCGACTCGCTAGGTGACGCGGGATCCGTGCCGGGAACCTGAACCATTCCCAACGCGACCGGCGAGATTTAAGGTTAGGCGGGAACGCTGTCAAGCACTTGTCGGGCATGTGCTGCCGACGAACTGGAATATGGGGATTGAAATCGAATTCAATGGCTATCCAGAGCCATCTAGCGCACTACCGCAGCGCAATATTCCAGCACGAATAGATGGAATATGTTGCAGAGCGTCACAGTTTTGCGACGCCTCATCACGGCCAAAAGTGACGTCAATCGTCCATGTCTCTGGTCATGAACGCTTGAACCGAGGGCCGGCCACCGGACCAGGCGATCACATGCAAGCGATCACATCATCCCGGTTTCGAGGCGGGCAACGTCCGACATCATCGTCTGGTTCCACGGCGGGTCGAACACCATCTCGACATCGGCTTCGACCACGGTCGGGATCAGCTCGATCTTGCTGCGCACGTCCTCGACCAGGATGTCGCCCATTCCGCATCCCGGCGCAGTCAGGGTCATGGTGACATCGACCTTGCGCTGGCCATCTTCCAGGTGACTGATTTCCGCTGAATACACCAACCCCAGCTCGACGATGTTGACCGGGATCTCGGGATCGAAGCAGGTCCGCAACTGGCTCCAGACAAGGGCTTCGACATCTTCATCACCTGCCCCATCCGGCAATTGGATCGGTTCCGGTTGCTCCTTGCCGATCGCATCGGCATCTTCGCCGGCAACACGCATCAGGTTGCCTTCGACAAACACCGTCCAGCTGCCACCCAATGACTGGGTGATGTAGCCGATGGTGCCGGCCGGCAGGGTCACGGCGTCGCCCTGCGGCACCAGCACGGCCGCGCAATCGCGCTCGAAACGGACGGGTTCACTGTTGCGGGAGTACATGGCGGCTCGCAGTACATGGAATCCGTACCATTCTAGTCGGTTATGATGCGCGATCGCATCCGGATCCCCATGACCGCAGCCAACCGACTATCACTTGTGCGCCTGCTGTTGCCGGTGCTGGGCTGCCTGGGCTTCGCGGCCGCGTGGGTGTTGCTGGCAAGGTTTCTGCAATCGCAGGCCAGCTGGCTGGCACCCCTCGCCGCGCTGGATGTCGTGTGGATGCTGCAGCTGGGGCGAATCCGGCCGGGCTGGCCGCGCATCACCCTGGCGATCATTTCAACGCTGGCGATCATTGCACTGGCGAACTGGGGCATCGCCGCGACCGAGATCGGCCGCAGCATGGGCCTGCTGCCATGGGAATCCGCGCTGCGACTGGGCCCGGACTATGCGCGGGAACTGATCCAGCTCGCGAATTCGCGACTGGACCTGATCTGGTATGCGGTGGGCGTGGTGCTGGCGGGCGTGATCGCCCGCCGTAAATAGCGTGACCTGGCCTCAGTGGCCGCCGTCAAGCGCCTTCAATTCGCTGACCAGGGCGCTCGCCATTTCACTGCCATCGCCATACAACATGCGGGTGTTGTCGGCATAGAACAGGGCGTTCTCGATGCCGGCGAAGCCCGTGCCCTTGCCGCGCTTGATCACGATGGTGTTCCTTGAATTGACCACGTCCAGGATCGGCATGCCGTAGATCGGTGATGCCGGGTCGGTCTTGGCGACCGGATTGACCACATCGTTGGCACCGATCACCAGCGACACGTCGGTGTTGGCGAACTCGGGGTTGATGTCGTCCATGTCGGCGATGAGGTCGTACGGCACGCCCGCCTCGGCCAGCAACACGTTCATGTGCCCGGGCATGCGGCCCGCGACCGGATGGATCGCGAACTTCACCTTGACCCCACGCTCGATCAACCGCTGGCTGAGTTCCCAGATCTTGTGCTGCGCCTGCGCCACGGCCATGCCGTAACCGGGAACGATCACCACGCGTTCGGCGTAGGCCATCATTGCGGCGACGTCGGCGGCCTCGATCGGTTTCATCGAGCCGCCGATCTCCTGCATTTCCCCGCTGCTGCCACCGAAATCGGAGAACAGCACGCCACTGATCGGCCGGTTCATCGCCTTGGCCATCAAACGGGTCAGCAACATGCCGGCCGCACCGACCATCATGCCGGCCACGATCAGCGCTTCGTTGCCAAGCACATAGCCCTCGAACGCCACCGCCAGACCAGTGAACGCGTTGTACAGCGAGATCACCACCGGCATGTCGGCGCCACCGATCGGCAGCGTCATCAGGATGCCCAGCAACAGCGCCAGCACGAAGAACGCGGCGATCCACGGCATCGCCAGGGTATGCAACGCCATCGCGCCGCACACGATGGCGGCCACCGCGATCGCAGCGTTGAACCATTGCTGGCCGGCAAAGGTGTAGCGCTTGTCCATGCGCCCGTCGAGCTTGGCCCAGGCAATCACCGAGCCGGTCAGCGAGACGGCGCCGATCAGCGCGCCAATGACTGCCAACGCCAACGTGAACCTGGAAGGTGGCGTTTCGCCGGACACCGAAAAGCGCACCAGCTCGACCGCACCGATTGCCGCTGCCGAGCCGCCACCCATGCCGTTGAACAACGCCACCATCTGCGGCATATCGGTGATCGCGACTTTCTTGCCCCAGGCCCAATTCAGGCCAACGCCAATCACGATGGCCGCGATCATCAAGCCGATGTTGTGCAAGCCGGGCAGGAAGAAGGTCGCAAACGTGGCGATCAGCATGCCGATACCGGCCCACTGGATGCCGCTGCGCGCGGTTTTGGGTGTACTCATGCGCTGCAGGCCCAGCAGGAACAGGGTCGCGGCGATGAAATAACTGAACTGCACCAGGGTCAGGACGCTCACTTGCCGCCCTCCTTCTTGCTGGACTTGAACATATCCAGCATGCGCTCAGTGACGATGTAGCCGCCGGCGGCGTTGCCTGCACCCAGCAGTACGGCGACAAAGCCCAGCGCCTGCTCCAGCGGGGTCTCAGCGTGCCCCAGCACCACCATCGCGCCAATCAGGACGATGCCGTGAATGAAGTTGCTGCCCGACATCAGCGGCGTATGCAGAATCACTGGTACCCGCGAAATAATCACGTGGCCGGCGATCGCCGCCAGCATGAAGATGTACAACGCCACAAAGCCATCGCCCACGGTGTCTCTCCCCTTTCGCCTGTTTGCATCCCGTCCGCATCATAACCATGTCGCGGCTCCGTGCGACTGCGTCAACCATTGTTGGTGGCGTGCGTTCTCCTACCTGCAGGCCTGCTCCCTTCCACCACATGCACCATTCGAGGACAGCACCATGAAAACATTGATGACTCTCTCCCTGCTGCTTGCAGGACTCGCTGGTGCCGGCAATGCACTGGCCGCCGACCACGGCGATCGCGTTGAACGCCGTCTGGACAAACGCGGCAACGTCATCGAAGCCCGCTATGACCATCGTGCCGCGGTCGCCGCGTCGCATGGCAATCTTGTACACGCGGCACAACTGGACCATAAGGGCGATCGCATCAACCGCCAGCTGGATCGCAAGGGCGAGCACTTTGATCGTCGCTGGGACCGCCGCCATTGATCGC
Organism: uncultured Gammaproteobacteria bacterium; assembly: GCA_963714905.1. Classification (GTDB taxonomy): domain Bacteria; phylum Pseudomonadota; class Gammaproteobacteria; order Xanthomonadales; family Xanthomonadaceae; genus Thermomonas. Next base: position 101,175 of record CAVQPZ010000006.1, on the reverse strand, counting down.
TCGGCATGAATCGGACGGTAAGCTGCAGGCGTGAGCGCAGATGCCAGCCAGGATGACAACATCGACCATGCCCCGGCGACCACGCTGGAAGCATTCCTGGCCGGCATCGACACCCGCGCCTACCGATTTGCGGAAATCAGCCTGCGCAATCGTGATGATGCACTCGACGCGGTGCAGGACGCGATGATCAAGATGCTGGGCTATCGCGAACGACCGGCGGGTGAATGGACGCCCCTGTTCTGGAGCATCCTGCGCAACCGCATCGTCGACATGCAGCGGCGTGGCATGTTCCGGATGCGCTGGCTGGCGCCCTCGAACGAGCGCGAGGACGGCAGCACGATCGACTGGGCCGACGACAATCTTCCGGATCCCTCGCGCAGCCACGACAGCCGCGAGGCATGGACCCGGATCAGCGCGGCGCTGGGCGACCTGCCCAGGCGCCAGCGCGAGGCGTTCACCCTGCGCGTGCTGGAAGAGCTCGACGTGGCCGATACGGCCCGCGCGATGGGCTGCAGCGAAGGTTCGGTGAAGACTCATCTGTCGCGCGCACGCGCGGCATTGCAGGTACAGCTGGAGGAATTTCGATGATGATTGATGAATCAACCCGCTTCGACGAGGCCCTGCGTGGCCGCCACCGTGTGTCGCTGGAAAAGGTTTCGCCGAAAGTGCGCGCGCAGCTTGCGCAGCGCCGGCATGCGGCGCTGCGTGGCACTTCGCCGCATCGCAGCCATCGGCTGGGTTTTGCTGCTGCCGGCTTCGCTTCGCTGTGTGCGCTGGCGATTGGTGTGCAATTCCGCAATCCGCCAACGCCCAGCACGTCGCCAGACACAATGATCCTCGCCGGCACCACATCAGCCCCAGCACGTGCCGACAGCATCATCCTGGACCAGGATCCCGATTTCTACGCCTGGCTGGCATCGTCCGATGCCATGCAAGTGGCCATGGAGTAACCCATGCAACACCACCGCCACCGCCTGCTCTTCCTTGTCCTGCTGCTCGCGCCCATGCTTGCCATGGCGCAAGACAAGCCTGCCTCCACCACGCCTCTGCCGGAATGGGATCAGCTGACCAGCGCCCAACGCGATGAGCTCATCGCGCCACTGCGCGATCACTGGAACAGCAGCCCTGACGAACGCACCCGCCTCTACGAGCGAGCGCATCGCTGGAAAGCGATGCCGACCGATACGCGCCAGCGCGCCCACCAAGGGATGCAGCGCTGGGAAAAAATGTCGCCAGAACAGCGGCAACATGCCCAGGCGCTGTTCCATGCCATGCGCCAGATGGACGAAGGCGAGCGCAAGGCATTCCTTGCCCGGTGGCAGGTGATGAATGCGCAGCAACGCAGCGAATGGGTTACTGCGCATCCGGCACCGGAGCGCCGGCGCGGACCGGGCCGGGATTGACCCGACCCAAACCGGTTGCGCGATGACTCAAGCAGCCGGCGCGCGCTCAGGCCACACGGTTCTTGCCAGCAGCTCGTCGTCCCAGTCGAACGCCAGCGCGCCGTCTTTCAGCAGCAGGCTGACGAAGTTGTAGACGTTGCGCGCGTACATCTCGCTTGCATGCTGGGCGCCCATCGAGGCCAGGTTGAGCGGCCCGGACACCACGACGCCACCCACATCGATGGTCTCGCCGGGCTGGGTCGATTCGCAATTGCCACCGGTCTCGGCGGCCAGGTCGACGATCACGCTGCCCGGCTTCATGCCCGCCACCATCGCCGCGCTGATGATCTTCGGTGCCGGTCGTCCCGGAACCGCAGCGGTGCAGACGATCACATCGATGTTCTTCAGGTGCTCGGCCAGCCGGCGCTGCTGTTCTGCGCGCTCCTCATCGGTCAGCGCGCGTGCATAACCGCCCTCACCCGCCGCACTGACGCCGAGGTCAAGGAAGCGCCCGCCGAGCGACTCGATCTGTTCGCGTGTTTCAGGACGCACGTCAAAGCCTTCGACTTGCGCGCCCAGGCGTTTGGCGGTGGCAACCGCCTGCAGGCCAGCCACGCCGGCTCCCACGATCAGAACCTTTGAGGGGCGAATCGTGCCAGCCGCAGTGGTCAGCATCGGGAAGAAGCGTGGCGCCAGTTGGGCGGCGATCAACACCGCCTTGTAGCCGGCCATGCCAGCCTGCGAACTGAGCACGTCCATCGCCTGAGCACGGGTCGTGCGCGGCAACTTTTCCAGTGGGAACGCAACAATGCCGCGGCTCTGGATGGCTTCGCCTCGCTCGGCATCGGCCTGCGGCTGCAAGCTGCCAACCAGCACCGCGCCTGATTTCAGTGCGCTGATCGCGGCGGGAGTCGGCGGCTGCACGCAGAGGATGATGTCGGCACCTTCGCGCGGATGCGCGGTGACATGCGCACCGGCATCGATGTAGGCCTGATCGGGGAAATACGCTCCCGCGCCAATACCCGGCTCTATCCGTATCGTTGCACCTGCAGCGACAAGCTTCTTGCAGGTTTCCGGGGTCAATGCGACCCGTCGTTCGCCTGCTGCGCTCTCGCGTGCCACACCAATGTTCACCGCCATTGCCTGCTCCTGCCTTTGTCTGCTCCCTGCATCCTACCCAAAGCCGAGGCTTGCGACGCAGCCGTTACCATGGAGAGCCGTCAACTTGAGGATTCCACCCGGTGATCCCGATGCTCAGCCTCGACGCCCTGGATACCCGCCGTTCGGTGCCAACCCGGCAATTGGCCGCGCCCGGCCCGGATTCCGCGACCCTGGAACGGATGCTGGCCACCGCGGTGCGCGTGCCCGACCATGGCAAACGGGTGCCGTTCCGGTTCCTGCGCATCAGCGGCGATGCACGCACGGCGTTGGCCGATGCCGCGCAGGCGCGCCTGCTTGAGCGCGATCCCGATGCCGGCGATGGCGTGATCAGCAAGTTGCGCACCCGCTTCACGTTGCCGCCACTGACGATTGCAGTAGTGGCCAAACTCGGTTTCGACGAGAAGATCCCCGTCAGCGAACGCGCCTCCACTGCCTCCTGCGTATGCCTGCTGCTGCTGCAGGCAGCTCAGGCCGAGGGCTTTGGCGCGCAATGGTTGACCGGCTGGCCCGCCTATGACCGCGTCTTTCTGGAGGTGGTGCTCGGGCTTGATCAACACGAACAACTGGCCGGCACGATTGCCATCGGCACGCCGCAGGTCGAAGCACCAGAACGCGACCGACCCGATCCCGAAGCACTCATCAGCGACTGGCAGCCAACGTGAGCAACCCCGCGATGCCGACACCTGCCGGTGAAACGCTCTATCTGGTCGACGCATCGCTGTACGTGTTTCGCGCCTGGCATTCAATGCCGGATGACTTCCACGATGCCGATGGCTGGCCGACCAATGCGGTGCATGGCTTCGCCCGCTTCCTGCTGGATTTACTCGAACGCGAGCGCCCCCGGCACATCGCGATCGCCTTCGACGAGGCGCTGGATTCCTGCTTCCGCAATGCGCTGTACCCGGCATACAAGGCCAACCGCGATGCCGCCCCACCGGAACTGCGGCGCCAGTTCGCCTGGTGCAAGGCACTGTGCCAGGCGCTGGGCATGGTCACGTTGGCCCACCAGGACTACGAAGCCGATGACCTGATCGGCACGGCGGCGCACGTGGCGCGCAACAACGGCTTTCGCAGCGTGATTGTGTCCGCGGACAAGGACCTGTCGCAATTGCTGGCCGGCCAGGATCAGCAATGGGACTACGCGCGTGGCCTGCGCTGGGGCGCGGACGGGGTCAAGGCGCGATATGGCGTGCACGCGCACCAGATCGCCGACTATCTGGCACTGACCGGTGATGCAGTGGACAACATCCCCGGCATCACCGGCATCGGCGCCAAGTCGGCGGCGATCCTGCTTGCCCACTTCGGGTCCATGGACGCATTGCTGGCACGCATCGACGAGGTGCCGTTCCTTCGCCTGCGCGGCGCCGCGGGCATGGCGGTGCGCCTGCGCGAGCAACGCGAGCACGCACTGTTGTGGCGGCAGCTCACGACGGTGGCGCTGGATGCACCACTACCGGCTTCCGACTTCACCCGCGCAACCGGCAACGACGCCGAACTGCAGTCGCTGGCGGACTGGATGGGCTTCGGCCCACTCACTCGCAAACGATTGGCCGAGGTGGCGGGATTGACCACATCTGCAGGCTGACGGCGGTGAGACCGTCGGGGGTTCGCGCAGCGGCATTTCGAGCCGCGCAGCGAATACCCGGCGGTAGGCGCCGTCGTCCCGACAACAACCAACGCGGTTAAGATCCTTCCATGGGCAACATCAAACAGACCTTGTACGAAGGCGACTGGCTGCGGCTGGTGAAGATCGGTCATTGGGAATCGTGCGAGCGCACGCATGGCCAAGGCATGGCAGTGATCATCATCGCGGTCACCCCCGACGACGATGTGTTGTTCGTCGAGCAATTCCGGGTACCGCTGGGCGCGCGCACGATTGAAATGCCAGCCGGCCTGGTCGGCGACGACCATGCCCACGACACACTTGAAGACGCCGCGCGACGCGAGCTGATCGAGGAGACCGGCTGGTCGCCGGGCAAGGTCGAAGTCCTGCTGGTCGGCCCCACGTCATCCGGCATGAGCAACGAACGCATCGCCTTCGTGCGCGCTCGCGAGCTGATCAAGGTCGGCGATGGTGGCGGCGTGGACAACGAGGACATCACCGTGCACACGGTTCCACGCACCGAGGCACCGGCCTGGCTGATGCGCAAGCAAGCCGAAGGCTTCGAACTGGACCTCAAGCTGTGGGCCGGGCTATGGATGATCGAACACAACCCGGATGGATCGCCTGCCGATTAGGGATGACGAGCAAAACGAATTTGTTCGGACCCTCCCCAGGCATCCGGTCTGGATACCCGGCTTGAGAGTCAGTTCAGGCCTTCTTGACGAACTCGGTGCGCAGCACCAGTCCCTTGACCTTGTCGACATTGCATTCGATCAGGTCTTCGTCATCGGTCAGACGGATGTTCCGGCACAGCGTGCCGCGCTTGAGGGTGACCGAAGTCCCCTTGACCTTGAGATCCTTGATCACGGTGACGCTGTCACCATCGGCCAATTGCGTGCCATTGCTGTCCTTGACGACCAGCGTTTCTTCATCACTCATGTGTCATTCCTTCAGCTTGCAAAACGGTCGGTGGCGGTCACCAGCGCCGCCACGTGCTCGGCTTCGAACGCGGAATGGCCGGAAGCCTGGCTGACCAGCAATTCGGACTTCGGCCAAACCTTGTGCAGGTCGAACGCACTCTGGATCGGACAGACCACGTCGTAGCGTCCGTGCACGATCACGCCGGGAATGTCCTTGATTCGATGTGCATCACGCAGCAACTGGTCGTCGACCTCGAAAAATCCCTTGTTGGTGAAGTAGTGGTTTTCGATGCGGGCGAACGCCAGCGCGAAATGCGCGTCGCCGTGACTGGTTTGGTAATCAGGATCAATCAGCAGGTAGCTGGTTGCGCCCTCCCATGTCGCCCATGCCTGTGCGGCGGACAGACGCACCGCTTCGTCATCTGACGTCAGGCGACGGTGATAGGCGGCGATCATGTCGCCGCGCTCGTCCTCGGGGATCAATGCTTCGTAAGGCCCCCACGCTTCCGGGAACAGCCGAGACGCGCCTTCCTGGTAGAACCACTCCAGTTCCCAGCGGCGCAGCATGAAGATGCCGCGCAACACGAGCTCGGTCACCCGCTGCGGATGCGTCTGCGCGTAAGCCAGCGCCAACGTCGAGCCCCAGCTGCCACCAAACACCTGCCAGCGCTCGACGCCGAGCAGTTCACGCAGTTTCTCGATGTCGGCAACCAGATCCCAGGTGGTGTTATCGGTCAGGTCCGCATGCGGCGTGCTGCGTCCGGCGCCACGCTGGTCGAACAGGATGATCCTGTACCTGGCCGGGTCGTGGAATCTGCCGCATCTTGTCGCTGCAACCCGCGCCTGGGCCGCCATGCAGCAGGACCACCGGCTTTCCCTCGGGATTGCCGCACTGCTCCCAGTGCAGCGTGTGGCGGTCGTCCACCTGCAGGGTACCGGTCTGGTAGGGCGTGAGCTCCGGATACAACGTGCGCATCGGCATTCCTTTGCAATCTCGTTGGGCACAAGTCTAACGCGGGCTCACCTCAGCATCGCTTGCCAAGACTGACACGGTCACGATCTTCCAGGTCGCGCACGGTCCTTGCACCGATGAAACCGGCGTCCGACAACAGCCCGCGTACGGCGTCGCCCTGATCCCAGCCATGTTCCAGCAGCAACCAGCCACCCGTATCCAGATGCGCGCTGGCATGGCCAACAATCGTGCGGATCGCATCCAGACCATCCGGCCCGCATGAAAGCGCCATTGCGGGCTCGAAACGCAGGTCGCCCTCCAGCAGGTGCGGGTCGCCGTCGGCCACGTAGGGAGGATTGCTGACGATCAGGTCGAATAACTCTCCGGCAAGCGGGTCCAGCCAGTTGCCGCAGCGGAACTGGCAATTTCCGATGTGATTCCGCGTTGCGTTGACGCGGGCAACATCCAGTGCATCGGCACTGGCATCGGTCGCCAACACCTGCGCACGCGGTCGCTCCTTTGCGATGGAAAGCGCAATCGCGCCGCTGCCGGTACCAAGGTCGGCGATGCGCACGACCGCATCGGCAGGCATGCGCGCAAGCGCGAGTTCGACCAGCAATTCGGTTTCCGGCCGCGGAACCAAGGTGGCCGGGCTGACCTGCAAATCCAGGGTCCAAAAGCCCTGGCTGCCGATCAGGTAGGCCACCGGTTCGCCTTTGATCCGCCGCTGCAGCAGGGCCTGGAAACTGGCATTGGCATCTTCGGCCACCGGGTCATCAGCGTGCGCGAGCAGCCAGCTGCGGCCTCTCGCTAACGCGTGCCCGAGCAACAGTTCCGCGTCGACGCCATCGATCTCGCGTCTCGCATGGGCGAGGAGTTCAGCCACGGTGCCGGGGTGGTTTGCCATCCATGGATGGTAGCGGGCGGCGCGTGGTCGATGCGAAGGGGGCGTTCAGTATCAGTTTGATAGTCTATGTCTATCAATTTAATATTAATAATCAATTTGGAATATTGATCGAGAACAATTATTGTCGTTTACACCCAATCACCCCCAGAGGAAGCCCCAATGTCCCTGATCAACACCAAAGTGCAGCCTTTCAAGGCCAATGCGTTCAAGAACGGCCAGTTCATCGAAGTCACCGACAAGGACTTGGAGGGCAAGTGGTCAGCGCTGATCTTCATGCCGGCGGCCTTCACCTTCAATTGCCCGACCGAGATCGAAGACGCCGCCGACCATTACGCGGAGTTCGAGAAAGCCGGTGCACAGGTCTTCATCGTCACCACCGACACCCATTTCTCGCACAAGGTCTGGCACGAGACCTCGCCAGCGGTTGGCAAGGCCAAGTTCGCCCTGATCGGCGACCCGACCCACCAGCTGACCCGCGCGTTCGACGTGCATATCGAAGAGGAAGGCCTGGCCCTGCGCGGCACCTTCATCATCAATCCGGACGGCGTGATCAAGACCATGGAAGTGCATGACAACGCGATCGCCCGCGACGTCACCGAGACCGTGCGCAAGCTCAAGGCTGCCCAGTACGTTGCCAGCCACAGCGGCGAAGTCTGCCCGGCCAAGTGGAAGGAAGGCGAAAAGACGCTCAAGCCCTCGCTGGACCTTGTCGGCAAGATCTGAAAATGCCCCTCCCCCGCGCGCGGGAGAGGGGGCGGTAAACCTGCGCCTGATGGAGCCCCCATGCTCGACCAAGACCTGAAATCCCAGCTGTCCGCCTACCTCGAGAAGCTCCAGATGCCGATCGAGCTGGTTGCCTCGCTGGACGATAGCGACGCGGCGCACGAGCTCGACGGCTTGCTGGCGGACATCGCCGCACTGTCGCCGAAGATCAACCGCGTGGCTGGCGACGCTGGGCGCAAGCCGTCATTCGAGATACGCCGTGTCGGTACCGACATCGCGGTCGGCTTTGCCGGCATTCCGCTCGGCCACGAGTTCACTTCACTGGTCTTGGCGCTGCTACAGGTCGGCGGGCATCCGGTGAAGATCGACGAGGCATTGGCCGATCAGGTGCGCGCACTGGATGGCGACTATGCGTTCGAGACCTTCATGTCGCTGCATTGCCAGAGCTGCCCGGACACGGTGCAGGCACTGAACGCCATGAGTGTGCTGAACCCGCGTATCCGCCACGTGGCGATTGATGGCGCGCTGTTCCAGGCTGAAGTCGAGGCCAGGGAAATCCTGTCGGTGCCGACGGTGTATCTCAACGGCACCGAATTCGATGGCGGCCGCCTCAGCATCGAGCAGATCCTGTCAAAGCTCGACACAGGTGCAGCCGCGCGAACGTCAGAAGCACTGAAAGACACTGCCCCGTTCGACGTGCTGATTGTCGGTGGTGGCCCGGCCGGCGCAGCGGCAGCCATTTATGCCGCACGCAAGGGCATCCGAACCGGAATTGTCGCCGAGCGTTTCGGCGGCCAGGTGCTGGACACGATGGCGATCGAGAATTTCCCGTCGGTGGAGTACACCGAAGGTCCGAAGCTTGCGGCATCGATGGAGGCGCATGTGCGCAGCTACGGCGTGCAACTCATCAACAACCAGCGCGCCGAGCAATTGATTCCGGCTGCGCATGAAGGCGACATGGTCGGCGTAAAACTCGCAAGCGGCGCGACGCTTCAGGCGAAGACCGTGATCCTCAGCCCAGGCGCACGCTGGCGCCAGACCGGCGTGCCCGGTGAAGCGGGGCTTCGCAACAAGGGCGTGACCTACTGCCCGCACTGTGATGGCCCACTGTTCAAGGGCAAACGCGTGGCGGTGATCGGCGGTGGCAATTCCGGCATCGAGGCCGCGATCGACCTGGCCGGCGTGGTCGAGCACGTCACCGTGCTGGAATTCGATGGCAAGCTTCGCGCCGATGACGTGCTGCAACGCAAGCTGCGCAGCATGCCCAACACCGCGATCCACGTGAATGCACAGACCACCGAGATGCTGGGCAAGGACGGCAAGCTGGCCAGCCTGAGCTTCACCGACCGCAGCACCGGCGAAGCGAAGTCGGTCGATGTCGAGGGCTGCTTCGTGCAGATCGGCTTGTTGCCGAACACCGAGTGGCTGAAGGGCACGGTGGCGCTGTCCAGCCGTGGCGAGATCGAGATCGACGATCGCGGCCAAGCAAGCCTGCCCGGCGTGTTCGCGGCGGGCGATGCGACCACCGTGCCGTTCAAGCAGATTGCGATTGCGATGGGCGCCGGCTCGACCGCTGCATTGTCGGCGTTCGACCACCTGATCCGGACCTCGGCGCCTGCCGGCGAGGCGCAGGCCGGCGCAGCGTGATGTCCACTGCGAGCCCGGCATGAACCTGCGCGACCTGGGATACCTCGTGGCATTGGCCGAGCTGCGCCATTTCGGCAAGGCAGCCGAGGCCTGCTTCGTCAGCCAGCCCACGCTGTCCACCCAGATCCGCAAGCTCGAGGAAGAACTTGGCGTGACACTGGTCGAGCGCGCGCCACGCAAGGTGATGCTGACGGTCGCTGGCCAGGACGTGGTTGCACGTGCACGCCGGATCCTGGCCGACGTCGAGCAAATGAAGGAATCCGCGCGCCGTAGCCAGGATCCGGAATCCGGCACGCTGCGGCTGGGCGTTTTCCCCACGCTCGGCCCGTACTTGCTGCCGCACGTGTTGCCGCAATTGCAAGTGCGCTTCCCCAAGCTCGAACTGCTGCTGGTCGAGGAAAAGAGCGACGTGCTGCTGGCCCATCTGCGTGAGGGCAAGCTTGATGCCGCCCTGCTGGCCTTGCCGCTGCACGATGAACAATTGCATGCCGAACCGCTGTTCGACGAACCGTTTTTACTGGCCGCTCCCGCACAGCATCCATTGGCATCGAAGACCACGATGACGTTGGACCAACTGGCCGACGAAACCCTGCTGCTGCTGGAAGATGGCCATTGCCTGCGTGACCAGGCCCTGGACGTGTGCAGGCTGTCCGGCGCCAGCGAACGCACAGGTTTCCGCGCGACCAGTCTGGAGACCCTGCGCCAGATGGTTGCAGCGGGCGTTGGCGTGACATTGCTGCCGGCCCTGTCGGTGCATGCGCCGGTGGTCCAGCCGGAAAACATCAGGCTTGTGAAATTCAGCGACCCGGTGCCGAGCCGGCAGATTGCACTGGTCTGGCGGCGCAGCTCTGCGCTGGATGGTTTCCTGCATTCGCTCGCAGGCGTCATCAGCGCGCTTGCCAGCGCACAATTGCCCTCGGCCTGAATCACCGGAGCCGCCGATGCAGAAGCGCAACGCGTTGATTGTGGCAATCCTGGCGTGCGTGCTACTCGGCTGGTGGCTGGCACACCCCACCAGCACGCTGCCAAGCCCGGATCCTGTCGCGGCAACCAGCGTTGGGTCCTGCCCGCGGCCACCGCTGGTGTCGCACGGCGCCGCTCCGCTGCAAACCGATGTGCCCCGTGACCTGGCGCTACCCAATGTTGCCGATGCCAGGCTGACACCGCTGGCCGGCATCAGCCTGGACGCACGGGTACTCGGCCGGGAGGACTACCGGCTGGGTCGCGAGGCGGACTTTTCGCCCACCGACCTGGCCCTGGGTTGGGACCATATGCGCGACGACGCCGTGCTGGCCAAACTCAAGATCAGTCAATCCGGCCGCTGGTACCACTATCGATGGCAGGGCGAGCCACCACTTCCGCTGGATGAAATCGTCCGCAGCAGCGCCAACATGCACATGGTTCCCGCCAGCGACGTCGTCGCGCGGGCGCTGCGCAGGATCAAGCCGGGCCAGCGTGTGCGGATCAACGGTTGGCTGGTGCGCATCGATACCGGTGATGGCTGGCACTGGAAAAGCTCGCTGCGCCGCGACGACAGCGGTGGCGGGGCCTGCGAATTGGTCTACGCGTGCGAAATCGTCAGTCAATAAGCGCTTCGTGCCACTTCATTCGAAGACGGCAGGCGCCACGCACACACGGTTTCGGCCTTCATGCTTGGCGGCATACAGGGCCTTGTCGGCTCGCTCCAGCAGGGTCGCTGGCGTGCGATCCAACTCGCGCCTTGCCGCCAAGCCGATGCTGACCGTCAAGGGCAATGCCTCGCCCTGCCAAAACACCTGGCTTTCCTCCACGGCATTGCGCAGGCGCTCGGCGATGATGCGCGCAGCGGCGGCATCGCGACCCGGCAACAACACCAGGAATTCATCGCCACCGTAGCGTCCTATCGTATCGGCCGGCCTCAGCTCGCCGCGCAGGCACACGGCGATGCTGCGGATGCAAAGATCGCCACACGCGTGCCCAAGCCTGTCGTTGATGCGCTTGAACCAGTCGATGTCGATGAACAGCACCGCAAGCACGGTCGTGTGCGGTCCATGCACCTTGAACTCGCGGGCAAGTGCCTTGTCCAGCGAACGCCGGTTCTGGGTGCTGGTAAGTGAATCGTGTTCGGCAGTGCGCCTGAGCTGGATGGCGGCGTAAGCCTGGTCAGCCTGCAGCACGGTCACGCGTGCAAGTTCGGCCAACGCCCGAAGCACCCCTTTCCCGAATTCCTGCGGCCCGCCGGCCGGGATCACCAACGCGGCCCACGCCGGAGCGGACAACTGCATGGGAATAATGGCGCGAAGCGGCGTTTCCAGGGTGTCCGACTCTTGCGCGCCGTCAAGGCGAAGATGGACCGGTTCAGGGCTGTAGGCATGCGATCTCACGACATGGCGCGCGATCCGGATCTCCTGCGCGAACCTGGCGGCTTGACCATCGGGTTTCACCAGCAGCGATTCGTGGCCCAGGTAGCCACTTCCCACCACGACAGCCGCGTCAACACCTGTCAACTGGCGCGCATGCGCGCACAGGAGACGAAATGCGGCAGGTGCCACTTCATCCTCGTCCACCCCGCGCAGCTGCTCTTGCAACGCCTGCTCGAACCCGACGCGCTTCAGTTCCTGATGCAGGCGAATGTCGCTCTGCCGGCGCGCATCGGTCTCGTCGTCCAGGCGCTTGCGCACCTGACCGATCCGGCTACTGAGGCCAACGAACATGATCAACGAGATCAGGACGAGCACGAACTGGTAACCGTGGCGGGTGAGGATATCGTCGTCCAGCCAGGCCCGCTGCATGGCTTCGTAGGCGACGGCAGCCGCAAGCAACAGAAGCAGGGCCACAACCGCGGCCGCCGCCATCTTCACGCCCCGTCGCACGCCATCCACCGTGGCCACGATGCCTGCCGATATCGCCAGCAACCACGCGGCAGTGGTGATGGCTTGCAGTGAATCAGCGACCCCCTCCAGTGGCACGAGCGGCACCAGCACCACGACCACCGTCGCCATCGCCACCTTATCCACGCGGCGGATCCAGATCGATCGGGAGGCACCTGTCTCGGCAAAGCGTGTCAATGCCAGCAGGGCCACTGCATTGAACGCCAGCACCACCAACCAGAATCCACGCGCGCCCAATTGGCCGAGCACGCCTCCTCCTGGCCAGGCATAGACATGCCCGCTCACCGTCGCCACGAACAGCAATGCCATCGCGAGATAGGCGGAATACAGCAGGAACATCGAATCGCGCACCGCCGGATACAGCACCAGCGATGCGATCAGCAAGGTGACCAACCCTGCATAGATGGCGCACGCGAGTGCGAACTCGCGATTGGCCAGTCGCGCGGCCTGCCGTTCACTCAGGATGCGCGGCGTGGCCGCAACGCGCTGGGTGCCATGCAGCTCAAGGCGAAGCCCTTGCTGCCCCATCGCATCGCGTGGAAGGGCAAACGCATACCCGCTCGGGATCGGGCCTTCGTCCGCGGAAGGCGTGTAGAAGCCACCGGATTTGGTTGCACCGTCCAGGCCGGTCACGCGCACCAGGTCGACCGGATCGCGCGCCATCCACAGCACCCAGCGTTGGTCGCCTGCCAACGGCAGTTCGAACTGCAAGTCGGCAATTCGTTGTTGCCGGATCCCTCCGGAAATCAGGATCCTGCCGTTGCCTGCCGCGCTGGCTTCGGCATCGACAACCGGCTCATGTGCGCCCAATACCAGCGAGAGCTTCATCGCAGGCACGGATGCATCTTCCTGGGTTTCCGGCAATGCGCGTGCCTGTGCTGTTGTCCAAAGCGTCAGCAGCAGGACGAACATCGCGAGCAGCCTCACGCCGGACACGCTCCGCGCGGCCCTTCGATCGCGTCACTCTGCTCAACGGGACCCGACCCCAACCCCAACTGGTCGACGATGTCCCGCGCTTGCGCGCTGGCGCTGTCCGGCACCGCAACAGAGACCAGTCCGATCGGCGGCAGTTCGCCAATGCCGCCCACCAGCGCCTCACCGCGGACGAACGCCGGAATGCCCGCCTGTTCCAGTGCATGGCGCACGAGGTGGGCGTCGATCAGGTTGGCAGCGTCGTACACGATGTGCATGGGTTACTCCTTTTGATGTCGATCAAGCAGGAACCGTGCCAACCGTCACAGAAGCGCGACGCACGGGGCCTCCGCTACACTGCACGCTGCCCCACAAACCCTGCCCACGTGTCCGCATCCCACCCAGATTCCCCCGTCGACGGTATTACAACCGCCCACCCTGCCGGCGTGAAGCCCGCGACACCTGTTGCCGATACCCCGGCGCCGGAGAAGAAGGACTTCATCCGACAGATCGTCCGCGATGACCTTGCCAGTGGCCGGCATGTGGCGATCCGCACCCGTTTCCCGCCGGAGCCGAATGGCTACCTGCACATCGGCCATGCCAAGGCGATCTGCCTGGACTTCGGGATCGCCGCCGAGTTCGGCGGCGACTGCAACCTGCGCCTGGATGACACCAACCCGGCCAGGGAAGACCCGGAGTACGTGCGCGCGATCCAGGACGATGTGCGCTGGCTCGGTTTCGACTGGCACGAATTGCGCCACGCCTCGGACTATTTCGAGGTGTTCTACCTGTCCGCAGAGAAACTCATCCGGCAGGGCGACGCATTCGTCTGCGACCTCAGCGCCGAGCAAGTCCGCGAATACCGCGGCACGCTGACCGAACCGGGTCGCAACTCGCCGTTCCGCGACCGCGGCATCGACGAGAACCTCGACCTGTTCCGGCGCATGCGTGCAGGCGAGTTCCCGGATGGCACGCGCACCCTGCGTGCAAAGATCGACATGACCAGCGGCAACATCAACCTGCGCGACCCGGCGATCTACAGGATCAAGCACGTCGAGCACCAGAACACCGGCGACGCCTGGCCGATCTACCCGATGTACGACTACGCGCATTCGCTCAGCGATGCGGTGGAAGGCATCACCCATTCACTGTGCACGCTGGAGTTCGAAGACCACCGCCCGCTGTACGACTGGTGCGTGGATCGGGTCGACCTTGCCAACTCGCCCGAGCTGGTAAAGCCGCTGACAGACAAAGGCTTGTCGTTCGAAGCCGCCAAGCCACGCCAGATCGAATTTTCGCGGCTGAACTTCAACTTCCTGGTGATGAGCAAGCGCAAGCTGCTGGCGATGGTCAACGACGGCCTGGTCGATGGCTGGGACGATCCCCGCATGCCGACCCTGCAAGGCATCCGCCGCCGCGGCTATACGCCGAGCGCATTGCGCCTGATGGTGGACCGGGTCGGCATCAGCAAGCAGAACTCGCTGCTGGACATCTCGATCCTGGAAGGCGCGCTGCGCGATGACCTTGACAGCGCCGCGCAGCGACGGATGGCGGTGATCGATCCCATCAAGCTGGTGCTGGCCAACCTGGCCGACGACCATGTCGAAACCCTGCATTTCCCGAACCACCCGAAGGACGAGAGCTTCGGCACCCGCGAGGTGCCGTTCGCGCGCGCGCTGTGGATTGAACGCGAAGACTTCGCCGAAGTGCCACCGTCCGGCTTCAAGCGCCTGACCGTGGGCGGCGACGTGCGCCTGCGCGGCGCCGGCATCATCCATTGCGACTCGGTGCTGAAGGATGCCGATGGCAATGTCGTTGAAGTACACGGCACGCTGGATCCTGCCTCGCGCCCGGGCATGGAAGGCGCCAACCGCAAGGTCAAGGGCACGATCCATTGGGTCAGCGCAGTACACGCCGTGGCAGCCGAGATCCGCCTGTATGACCGCCTGTTCACCGTCGCCGACCCCGACGTGGACGACGACGGCAAGTCCTACGTCGACTACCTCAACCCGGATTCCCGTCAAGTGGTCACCGGCTATGTCGAGCCAGCGGCTGCCAGCGCATCACCTGAACAATCATTCCAGTTCGAGCGCGTCGGCTATTTCGTCGCTGATCGCTACGACCATGCGCCCGGCAAGCCCGTGTTCAATCGCAGCGTGACCTTGCGCGATACGTGGGCGCGCAAGGCCTGATGTTGTACGCGCAGGTCCACCTTACCCTGCCGGCCTGGGTCCACGACTTCGTGGATAGCGGGCGCACGCATGTGAGTGATGCCGACAAGGTCGGGCTGGCGATCGCGCTGTCTGCTCGCAACATCGAGGCGCAAACCGGCGGGCCGTTTGGCGCGGTGGTGTTCGGGCCGGACGACCGCATCATCGCGATCGGCGTCAACCGCGTGGTGCCGCATGCATGCTCGGTCGCCCACGCTGAAATGATGGCGTACATGCTGGCCCAGGGCCGCACGCAGCGTCCTCGGCTGAACCGCGACGACGACGACAACCCGATCGGGCCGGTCACCCTCGCCACATCCTCGCAACCGTGCTGCCAGTGCTACGGCGCGACCGTCTGGGCCGGCATCGACCGCCTGCTGATTGGTGCGCGCGCAGAGGACGTGATGGCATTGACCGAATTCGATGAAGGCCCGCTGCCGGCGGACTGGATTGGCGAATTGAACGCACGCGATATCGAAGTCGTGCGTGACATCGGGCGCGATGCCGCTTGCGCGGTCTTGCGCACGTACGGCAAACAGGATGGGCAGCGCTATTGACGCTCCCGCCTTGAACGGCTTGCTCTGCTATTGCCGCGCAGGCTTCGAGCCGGAACTTGCCGGTGAGCTGACCCAACGTGCGGCGCAGGCCGGCTTTGCTGGTTATGCACGCACCGAGCGCAATACCGGCCATGTGCTGTTCCTGTGCGACGACGCCGATGCACTGTCACGTGCATTGCCATGGTCGACTTTGATTTTCGCGCGACAGAAACTGCGTCTGTTCGCCGACATGCAAGGGCTCGACCCGCGCGATCGCATCACGCCGATGCTGGCCGCGCTGCCGGATGACATCCGCTTCGGTGAACTCGTCATGGAGCATCCGGATTCCGATGCCGGCAAGCCACTGGCCGGGCTGGCCCGCAGCCTTGGCAATGCGCTGCGCCCGGTGCTGCGCAAGGCCGGCGCGCTGACCAGGGAAGACAACCCGCGGTTGCAGCGATTGCATGTGTGCATGCTGGATGGCGACCATGCACTGTTGGCGAGCAGCGAACCGGAAGACAGCGCGCCATGGCCGCTCGGCATCCCGCGCCTGCGCGCGCAGGCCGATGCGCCGTCGCGCTCGGCGTTGAAGTTGGAAGAAGCGCTGCTGGTGCTGCTGGACGAACGCGAACGCACCACGATGTCGCACGAAGGCATGCGTGCGGCCGATCTCGGCGCTGCGCCCGGCGGCTGGACCTGGGTCCTGATGCGCAAGGGCCTGCTTGTCCAGGCGATCGACAATGGTCCGATGCAGGGCCAGCTCCTGGACAGCGGCCGGGTCGAGCACCTGCGCGCGGATGGCTTCACCTGGCAGCCGCCACAGCCATTGGACTGGATGGTCTGCGACATGGTCGAACAGCCGCGCCGCGTCGCCGAACGCATGGCGACCTGGTTCCGCGAAGGCTGGTGCCGGCACGCGGTCTTCAACCTGAAGCTCCCGATGAAGAAGCGCTGGCAGGAAACGCAGCTGTGCCTGGATCTGTTCGCGCAGCAAGCAGAAAAGCCGCTGACCATCCGCGCCAAGCAGCTGTATCACGACCGTGAAGAGATCACCGTGTTCGCGACGGTCAAGCGCAGCTGACCCAGCGAGTCATTACTCGAGCGGTTGATTCAGGTCCCGGCGGCATGCCGCCAGAGTGCGCGCGACAACGGCGGCAGCTTGCCGGCGATACCCAAGGCATGGCCACGTAACAATGTCGGCCACAAGGCGTCATTGCTGTAAGCGCGATTGATCGCATCGAACGCATGCGCAGCCACGACGGATTCACTGCGGCGCGTTCGCGCCCAGCGTGCCAGTCGTGCAGGCGAAACGGAATCTGCCTGGCGTCGTGCCGCATTGCGCGACATGTCCCGCAATGCCGAGACATCGCGCAGGCCCAGGTTCACGCCCTGCCCGGCCAATGGATGCACGGCATGCGCGGCATCGCCCACCAGGATCACGCGATCCCGGATGTAAGTTTCGGCCAATTGGCGCTGCAACGGGAATGCCGCACGCGAGGACAGCAACCGCATCGCGCCGAGCTCGCCGCCGAACGCGGTCGTCAATTCAGCTTCGAAGGCGGCCTGGTCCGCAGCGAGCAAGCGCACGGCGTCGGCCTCCGGCAAGGTCCAGACGATCGAACCGATGTGGCCTTGCAACGCCGCATCACCATTACCATTGAACGGCAACACCGCCAGCGGTCCGGTTGGCAGGAAGCGCTGCCAGCAAGTGTCCTGATGTGGTTGTTCAGTCGCGATGAAACCAACCAGTCCGCGTTGTGCGTAATCGTGGCGGGTACAGCCGATCCCGGCCAGGCCGCGCAGTGCGGACTGCGCGCCATCGGCGGCCACCGCGAACCTGGCACGCAGCTGCACACCATCGTCCAGCTGCAGCTGCACACCGGCATCGTCGCCCTGCAATCCTTCGATCCGCGCCGGGCAATGCAGGCGCACGCCAGCGGCTGGCAATGCCGCCCACAGGCGGTCCACCAATAATGCGTTCTCCACGATCCAGCCGAGCTGCCGCTGGCCGAGCGTGTCGGCATCGAACTCGAGCGCATCACCACCCGCAGCGTCCCAGACCCGCATGCGCCGGTAGGGCTGCACGCGCGCTTCGAGCACCGAATTCCAGACGCCGAGATCCTCGAGCAGGCGCGCATTGTCAGGGGCGAAGGCGTAGACACGCAGGTCACGTGTTTCCGGTGCCCAGGCATGCGGATGCCGCGGTTCCACCAGCGCGACCGACAGGCCTTCACGGGCCAGCATCAAGGCCGTGGCCGCACCGACGACGCCACCACCCGCGACCACCGCATCCAGCGAACCACGTCTGCTCGAAATGCCGGTCATGACACTGCCCTCTGCCGACACAATGCCGGCACATCGCCGCGATACCCCATCGCGCCGCCAACCAGCCATCCCTGCAACCAGGCCTGCGAATCGCCCAGCACCAATCCGGCGCTGCGCAGCGGACGCAGCAGCGGCGCATCGTTTGCCGAGAGTCGGGCCAGTCCGTCAGAGAAGGCCAGCGTCTGTTCGCGATCCCGCTGGCGCCGTTGTGCGTACTGCGACAGCACGGCATCCGCGCCCGGATCATCGACATGCGCGGCAATACATTCGGCCAGCGTCAATGCGTCACGCAAGCCGAGATTGAAGCCCTGCGCGCCGACCGGATGCAGCGACTGCGCGGCATTGCCGACCAAAACCGCACGCCGCGCAGTCAGGCGCTGCGCCACGCAGCCAACGATTGGATAGACGCTCCGCTGGCCGCATGAAAGGAAACGCCCGGCGCGCCAGCCGAAGATCGACTGCACGCGCGCCAGGAAACCGGCCTCATCCAGCGCCGCAACCGCTTCGGCTTCGTCGCGGGCGACCCCATGTACCAGTCCGTAATGGCCATCGCCACGCGGCAACAGCGCAGTAGGCCCGTCCACGGTCAACCGCTCGTACGCGGTGCCATCCGGCGGGCGTTGGCTGCGCAGGCGGGTCACGAACAGGGTCTGGCCGTAATCGTGCTCGTCAGCAGCGATGCCGAGTGCGGCGCGCACCATGCTGCGAGCACCATCAGCGGCGACCAGCAAGCGCGCGTGCAAGATGTGTTCACCGTCATCGTTGGCAATGTGAATCACATGTGCATGATCGTGTCCGGACTCCAGCGAAATAAATCGTGCGGGTCGATATCGGGTCAAAGACTTGAGCTGCAGCAGGCGGGTTTCGAGTGCATCGCCGAAATCACGTGCCACCACCACCCGGCCAAATTCCACTCTCCGATGGTCACTCGCATCCAGCTGGATGCGCCCGAAATCGCCCGCGCGACTCACATGGATGCGCTGGATACTGCCAGTCGGATTGCGCAGCAGCGGCATCACGCCCAGCGCGGTCAGTGCGTTGACGGTGGCCTCGGCGAAACTGAGGTTGCGCTCGTCGAACACCGTGGGCAGCGCGCCGGCCGGGCTGGCCTCCAGCATGCCGACATCCAACCCCATCGCGTCGAGTGCGATGGCAAGGCTGGCACCCACAAGCCCACCCCCGACAATCAGGACATCGTGGCTGCGTGGGGCGCGGGAAGCACTGGTAGGCATTGCGCTATGCTAACGGCTCCGTTGTCGCCTGATCGAATACGCATATGAATCGCCCTGCTGCTATGCCTGCCGCTGGCCCGCTGATGCTGGCCGTATTGATCTTCATCGCCGCGCTGAGCCGGGTACTGCCGCATCCGCCGAATTTCTCGCCGATCGAAGCCGTGGCGCTGTTTGGCGGCGCCTATTTTGCCAAGCGTCATTGGGCGCTGCTGGTGCCGCTGGTGGCGATGTTCGCATCCGATCTCGTACTCGGCGTCCTCAACGGCGGCATCTACTGGAGTTACTTCGCCAGTGCCGGCTACCTGCTGGTCTATGCCTGCATCGCGCTGTCCACCCTGCTTGGCTTCGGCCTGCGCGGCAGGGTCAACGCGGGAAGCGTGCTGTCGTACTCGCTGGCGGGCTCGGTGCTGTTTTTCGTGCTCACCAACTTCGGCGCCTGGCTGTCCGATCCTGCATATCCGAAGACCCTTGCAGGGCTGATCGCTGCGTATGTCGCTGGCGTTCCGTTCTTCCAGTGGACGGTGCTGGGCACCCTGTTCTACGCCGCACTGCTGTTTGGCGGCTTCGAATTCCTGCGTTCGCGCGTGCCTGCACTGCGCGCGCAGACCGCGTAGGTCACGGCGATGGGCAACCGCCTGTCGAAGATCTATACCCGCACCGGCGACGATGGCAGCACGGGGCTGGGCGATGGCTCCAGGGTCGCCAAAGATTCGCTGCGGGTCACCGCCTATGGCACCGTGGATGAAGCCAACTGCTGCATTGGCCTGATGCTTGCCAGCGATGAAATGCTGGACGATATCCGCGACGTGCTGCTGCACGTCCAGCACCAGTTGTTCGACCTCGGCGGCGAACTCTGCATCCCCGGCCATGCCGCAATTTTCGATGCCGATATCGAGGCGCTGGAAGCACACCTGGACCATTACAACGATGACCTGCCTGCGTTGAAGGAATTCATCCTGCCCGGTGGCGGTGAGGCGTCGGCACGTTGCCACCTGGCCCGCACGGTGGTGCGCCGTGCCGAGCGAGAAACAGTGAGCCTGTCGCGGGAAGAATCCGTTCGCCCGCAAGCCGTGCATTACCTGAACCGGTTGTCGGACCTGCTGTTCGTGCTGGCGCGAGTGCTGGCTCGCAGCAACGGCTATGGCGAAGTGGTGTGGGATCACGTCCGCCGCAAGGCCTGAGCAACCGCAGCTGATGCGCATTTATTCGCATCCGGCCTGCCTGGCCCACGACACCGGGCCCGCACATTCCGAGCGCCCCGAACGCCTGTCCACCGTGACCGGTGCGTTGCACGCGGCTTTCCCGCAACTTGATTGGCATGAAGCACCGCGCGCCAGCCGTGGCCAGTTGTTGCGTGCGCATACGCCTGCCTTGCTTGAACAGGTACTGGAAACCCGACCCCGTGAACGCGCGTACCTTGACCCGGACACGGTGCTGTCGCCTGGCTCCGCCCAAGCTGCCCTGCGCGCGGCTGGCGCCGTGGTCGCGGCGGTGGATGCCGTGCTCGGCGGTCACACCACGCGCGCGTTCTGCGCGGTGCGGCCACCCGGCCACCACGCCACCGCCGACGTCGCGATGGGTTTCTGCCTGTTCAACAACATCGCCGTCGGCGCCCTGCACGCGCTGGCCGCGCATGGGCTGGAGCGGATCGCCATCGTCGATTTCGATGTCCACCACGGCAATGGCACCCAGGACATTTTTGCGCAGGACAGGCGCGTGCTGTTCACCAACTCGCACCAATGGCCACTGTATCCGGACTCCGGCAGGCGCAAGGAGACCGGTGTCGGCAACCTCATCAACGTCCTGTTGCCGCCTGGTGCAGGAAGCGAGGCATTTCGTGCCGTATGGTCGCAGCGACTGTTGCCGGCCGTGGACGCCTTCAAACCGCAACTGCTGATGATTTCGGCCGGATTCGACGCACACCGGCTGGATCCGCTGGCGCAATTGCAGCTGGAAGCCTCGGATTTCGCCTGGATCACGGATGCAATCGTCACTCTGGCCAAGTGCCATTGCGGTGGGCGGATCGTCTCCACCCTGGAAGGCGGCTACGACCTTACGGCCCTGGCAGAGTGCAGCGTCGCCCATGTCGGGGCACTGCTGGCCTGATCCACCAGGCCGGGAGCCTGCCACGAGAGTGTCAAGGGTTTGCCCGCCCGCCGACGTTCCGGCAAGCTAGCCGCCGGATTACGTTTTCTGGAAAACACGTGCACCCAACCCTGCGTCTGCTGCCGTTGCCGCTGTGCATCGCCTTATCCCTGCAGGCCAAGGCTGCCGACGACATGCCACCGAATTGGGGGCTGTGCCCGGTCCAGGACGTGGTCAAGCCCTTTGCAGACGCGCAGACGCTTCCGGACGGCATCAAGATCGACAATGCCAACGAAGCCACCGACATCGAAGGTGATGCGCTCTCGGGCACCGAAGAGAACCCGGTGTTCAATGGCAACGTGACCCTGCGCCGCGGCGACCAGTTCATGGGCGCCGAACATCTCATTTACGACAAGTCGAAAGAGCAGTACACCGCAGAGGGCAACATCCGCTACCAGGGCGGCGGCCTGCGCCTGACTGCCAAGCGCGCCGAAGGCGACCAGGCCAAGGACATTCACACCCTGCAGGACATCGAGTACCAGTTGCTCTCGCAACGCGGCAATGGCGGTGCCGAGAGCATGGTGCTCAGCGGCAACCTCGGCGCCCTGCACGGGGCCACCTATTCCACATGTCCGCCGGAACAACGCCAGTGGGAAGTGCGCGCGCACACGATCGACGTGAACACCGAAAGCGGCATGGCCGTCGCCCGTGGCGCTACCCTGAGGGTGGGCAAGGTGCCAGTGATCTATCTACCGTGGTTCACGTTCCCGACCGACGAGCGCCGCCGCACCGGCCTGCTGTTCCCGTCGATCTCCAATTCCAGTCGCAACGGGTTCGACTACCGTCAGCCGATCTACCTGAACCTGGCGCCCAATTACGACGCCACCATCAGTCCGCGCTTGATGAGCTCGCGCGGCCTTCTGCTGGGTGCCCAGTTTCGTTATCTGGTCGAGGGCGGTGCCGGCACGGTCGAAGGCACGTATATGCCCAATGACGACCTGCGCAATCGCGACCGCAGCCTGTTCCACTACAACGCCTTCCAGAACCTGAGCCAACACTGGCAAGCGCGCGCCAACCTGAACTGGATCAGCGACACCCGGTATTACGAAGATTTCAGCAACAGCATCGATGGGCTGTCCCGATACACATCACTGAGCGAGATCGGCGTGTACGGCCGCGGGCAGGGCTGGGACGCCGGCATCAGCGCTGACCACTGGCAACTGGCCGACTTCACCCTGACCGAGGCGATCCTCCCCTACAACCGCATGCCGCGTGGTTTCGTGCATTGGGAGCACAAGATCGGCGCCGGCTTCACGGCCGGCATTGACGCCGAGGCGGTGCGTTTCCAGCACTCGAGTTTCGATGCCGGCTCGCGCCTGGACCTGAAACCCTGGATCAGCCTGCCGCTGGAAGGCGACAGTTGGTTCCTGCGCCCCACCGCCGGATTCCGCTACACCGGTTACCAGCTTGATGATGGACTGGCAGATAGCAACGCCCGCACCCGCGCGGTAGCAGCGGAAGCCGCGCAGGGACGTTTCTGGACGACAAACAACGTCCCCGTCTCCGTATGGCAACCACTGGTCCAGACAAGCCCGGCACGTGCGACGTCCATCTTCAGCGTGGACGCCGGCGTCTATTTCGACCGCGAGACCACGGTGAAGGGCAAGGACTACCAGCAAACCATAGAACCGCGCCTGTTCTATTTGAATGTCCCCTACACCAGCCAGGACGACATGCCGCTGTTCGATACGCAGCCGTTGACGTTCAGTTGGGGCCAGCTGTTCCGCGACAACCGGTATTCGGGTGCCGACCGCCAGGCCGACGCGAACCAACTGACCCTGGCCTTGAGCTCGCGGATGATCCGCCAGTCCGATGGCCGCGAACGCTTTTCCGCCAGCCTGGGCCAGATCCGCTATTTCAGCGAATCGCGCGTGCTGATCCCCGGCGAACCGATCACCGAACAGGGCCGTTCTGCCTGGGTGGCGGATGCCAACTACGCACCGACCGACCGCTGGACCTTTGGCGTCTCCTATCAGTGGGATCCGAAATTCAACCGAACCGACCTTGCCAGCGTGCGTGGGCGCTACCTGCTGCCGGACGATGGCGTATTCAACGTCGGCTACCGCTACCGGCGCTCGCTGCTGGAACAGGCCGACGTGTCGTTCCTGTATCCGATCAACCCGGCGTGGAGCATCGTCGGCCGCTACTACTACTCGCTGCGTGACAACAAGGCACTGGAAACCCTCGCTGGCTTCCAGTGGGATAGCTGTTGTGTCGCCGTTCGGCTTGTCGCCCGCCGCTACGTGCACAATCGTGCCGGCGACCTGAGCAACGCGATCATGTTCGAGATCGAGTTGAAGGGGCTTGGTTCTGCAGGCCAGGACACCAAGCGCGCCTTGCGCCGGGCCGTCCTCGGCTACAATCGGGACGATCTGTACCTGGTGCCGCCGCAGACCGCCACAGGCCAGCCCACTCCGCCGGATACCAACCCCAGCCCATGACCGATTTTCTTTCCCCCATGTTCCGCCGTGCCACCCTGGCCATCCTGATTGCCGGGCTGCTGCCAGCTGCTCCCACGGTGCTGGCACAGGACACCCCCGGTATCACGCCAGTGGACCGAATCGCCGCCGTGGTCAATGATGATGTGATCCTGCGCAGCGAACTTGACCGCGCACTGGCCAATATCAATGCCCAATACGCCGACAAGGCAAACCAGTTGCCGCCGGCCGAAGTGCTGGAGCGCCAGGTTCTGGAGCGCCTGATCCTGATGCGCCTGCAACTCTCGCGGGCCAAGGACGCAGGCATCACCGCCAGCGACGAAGACATCGAGCGCGCCGTGCAGGGCGTGGCCCAGCAAAACCAGATGAGCCTAGACCAGCTTCAGGGAAGGCTCGCCCGGGACGGTCTCGCGTTCAACGAATTCCGCAGCAACCTGCGCGACGAAATCATCACCCAGAAACTGCGCCAGAGCTTCGCCCAAGGCCGGATCAACGTCAGCGAAGGGGAAGTCGATGCCGCCTTGTCGACCGCTGCGACCGGTGGCAGCCTGCAATTCCACCTTGCACACATCCTCGTCAACACACCCGACGGCGCGACGCCCGAGCAGTTGGCCACCGGGCAAAAGAAAATCGATGGCGTCAAGTCCCTGATCGAAAAGGGCGAAATGACGTTCGCCGCGGCAGCCGTGCGCTACTCGGACAGCCCGAATGCGCTGGAAGGCGGCGATCTTGGTTGGCGTGGCCAGAACGAGATCCCGCCGGCATTCGCTGCCGCCATCCAGCAAATGCAGCCCGGCCAGACCATTGGCCCGATCCGGGGTCCCAGCGGTTTTCAGCTGTTGCAACTGGTCGAAACCCGCAGCCAAGCCGCCATGGCCGGTGAGCAGGTCACTCAATTCCAGGCCAGGCAGATCCTGATCAAGATCGACGACAAGACCGACGATTCCGCGGCCAAGTCCAAAGCGGAGACCTTGGCAGCACGCCTCGCCGGTGGCGCCGATTTCGCCAAGTTGGCGGCTGAATCCTCCGACGATACCACCACCCGGCGCCGCGGCGGCGACTTGGGCTGGCTGACTGCCGACACCTATGGCAACGCCTACGCCATGCAGATCGCTGCACTGGACGACAACGGCGTCTCGGCCCCGTTCAAGACCGACGAGGGCTGGGTGATCCTGCAGCGGACCGGCAATCGCCAGATCGCGGCAGGTGACGACAACATGCGCGCACAGGTTCGCGAAACAATCGGCCGGCGCAAGCTGGAAGAGGAATGGAACCGCTTCCTGCGCGAAATGCGCGGTGAATCCTATGTCGACGTTCGGGATGCAAGTGGCCAATCCACTGCACCCAAGCTGGATGCCGCGCCGGCTGTCGAGAAGAAGGGCACCCGTCCGCCCCGGGATAGGCAGGATCGTGGGGATAGGCAGGATCGTGGGGATAGGGGCGGCTGATCTGGTATGCGGCCGCGGCTTGCCCTGATTCCCGGCGAACCAGCCGGCATCGGTCCTGAGCTTGTGGTGCGGGCCGCCCAGCAAGACTGGGACGCCGATTTGGTGATTCATGGCGATGCTGAAACCCTGCATCGCGCCGCCCGCGCGTTGCATTTGCCACTGGCACTGCATCGCACGGGCGAAACCCCTGTGTCACAGCGCAGCCTGGAGATCGTTGAGATCCCGCACGCAGTCAGTACCGCGTTCGGAATGCCCGAGGCAGCCAATGCAGCATCCGTCATCCAGTCCTTGTGCCAGGCTGGCCAGGCCTGCCTTGACGGCCGTCTGCACGGACTGGTGACCGGCCCGGTGCACAAGGCCGCAATCAATGCCGGGGGGATTGCCTATACCGGCACCACCGGTTTGCTGGCCGAACAAGCCAGTTGCGACGTGGTGATGATGCTGGCCAACCGCATCGTGCGGGTTGCCCTGCTGACCACGCACATTCCCTTGCGTGCGGTCGCCGACGCGATCACACCGGAGGCACTTCGCATGACGCTGCAGATCGTGCACGACGCATTGCGCAACGACTTTGGCATCGCCGAACCGACCATTGCCGTGCTCGGGCTGAACCCGCATGCAGGCGAGGCCGGCCACCTTGGCGACGAGGAACTTCACATCATCGAACCCACCCTGGATGCGCTGCGCGCAACCGGCATGCGCCTGGTTGGTCCACTACCGGCCGATACTGCCTTCCTGCCCGACAAGCTGCGCGGCTTCGATGCCGTGCTGGCGATGTATCACGACCAGGGCTTGCCGGTGCTGAAATACAGCGACTTCGCCAATGCCGTGAACATCAGCCTGGGCCTGCCCTATCCGCGGGTCGCGGTCGATCATGGCACCGCGCTGGAACTGGCCGGTTCCGGCACCGCCGACCCATCCAGCCTGTTCGCTGCGATCGAGACCTGCACGCAATTGGCACGTCGGCGCATGCACGCATGAGCCAATGCCGATGAGCCCACTTCGATGATCGCATTCACTGAACCCGCAAAGAAGCATCTGGGCCAGAACTTCCTCCACGAGCGCAGCGTGATCGACAGGATCGTGCTGGCGGTGGCTCCGCAGCCAGGCGATGTCATCGTCGAAATCGGCCCTGGCCAAGGCGCACTGACCTTTCCGTTGCTGCGCCGGCATGGCGAACTGACCGCGATCGAGTTCGACCGCGACCTGCATGCGCCACTGCAGGCCGCCGCGCGCGAACATGGCCAACTGCACCTGATCGAAGGCGATGTGCTGGGCGTGGATTTCACCGCGCTTGCCGCAATGCGAGGCGATGCAAACGGCCAGATTCGCCTGGTCGGCAACCTGCCCTACAACCTGAGCTCGCCGATCCTGTTCCATGCACTCGACCATGCCCCTGCCGTCCGCGACATGCATTTCATGCTGCAGAAGGAAGTGGTGGAACGCATGGCCTCCGGGCCAGGCAGCAAGGTCTATGGCCGGCTCAGCGTGATGTTGCAGGCCTATTGCGTGGTCACGCCGCTGTTCACCGTGCCGCCGGGTGCATTCCGGCCAGCGCCGAAGGTCGATTCGGCAGTGGTACGGCTGATACCAAAGCCGACCGAGCGGATCGAGGTCCTGGATCGGCAGGTATTCGCCAACGTGGTACGTGCTGGCTTCGGCCAGCGTCGCAAGACCCTGCGCAATGCACTCAATGCCGTGGCCGACAGCGCGCAGATCGAAGCTGCCGGCTTGCGCCCGGATGCACGCGCGGAACAAGTCGAAGTAAGCGGCTTCGTGCGGCTGGCCAACCTGCTTGCACAGGTGCCCGATTCGCGCGAGTGATCACTGCGTATGTGGTGATTCACCCGCCACGGCTACACTAGGCGCATGAGTACCAACGACTACCTTTTCGACATTGATGTCGCGACCTGTTTCCTGGACGACCAGTCCGCACCGGAAGAAGGCCGCTTCGTGTTCGCCTATACCATCCACATCCGCAATGGCGGCAAGGTGCCCGCGCGCCTGCTTGGCCGGCACTGGCTGATCACCGACGGCAACGGCAAGGTGCAGGAGGTGGTCGGCGAAGGCGTGGTCGGCGAGCAACCCTGGCTGCGTCCAGGCGAAGGCTTCGAGTACACCTCGGGCGCGGTACTGGAAACCGACATCGGCACCATGCGCGGCAGCTACGACATCCTGGCCGATGACGGCACCCGCTTCGCCGCGCCGATCCCGCCGTTCACGCTAGCCATCCCTCGCACGTTGCACTGAGCGCAGGAGACGACGGTGAGTACGTGGGCAATCGGCGACCTGCAAGGTTGCTACGACGTGACCCAGCGCCTGCTGGAGCGCATCCGGTTCGACCCCGCGGTCGACCGGCTGTGGTTCTGCGGCGATCTGGTCAATCGCGGCGGACAGTCGATCGAAACCTTGCGGCTGGTGCATTCGCTGCGCGAGGTGAGCCACGTGGTATTGGGCAACCACGACCTGTCGCTGCTGGCGATCGGCGAGCGCTCGAAGGAAGACCAGCGCAAGGTCAACGCCGACCTGCAGGGCGTGCTGTTCGCCGAGGATGCGCCGGAGCTTCTGGCCTGGTTGCGCAAGCAGAAACTCGCGCATATCGACCGCGAGCTTGGCTGGATGATGGTGCATGCAGGGCTGGCGCCGAAGTGGACGACGCAACTGGCCGAACGCCACGCCCGCGAGATCGAGACCCGCCTGCAGGGCGACGGCTACCGCAAGTTGCTGCGCAACATGTATGGCGATAGCCCGGAATGGTCGCCACGCCTGAACGGCCCCGAGCGCGACCGTGCGATCATCAACATCTTCACTCGCATGCGCTATTGCAGCCCGCGCGGCCGCATCGCCTTCGAGCACAAGGGAGAGCCGGGCAGCCAGCCGCCAGGCCTGTATCCATGGTTCTCGGTGCCCGGCCGCGCCCAGCGCGATCTCAAGATCGTCTGCGGACATTGGAGCACGCTGGGCCTGTTTGTCGGCCAGGGCGTACATGCGATCGATACCGGCGCGGTCTGGAGCGGCAAGCTCACTGCGCTGCAACTGGACGCCGAAACCCTGCACGTCGTGCAGGTGCCAGGCCGCGACGTGGCAGCACCGACGCCCCGCCAGCGTCCGCCGAAACAGCATCGCCAGCAGCATGACCAGAACCGTCGTGATGGGCGCGAAAAGCAGCGTGAAAAGGCATCAGACGAAAAGGGGTCAGAGAACATTTCCGTTTGAAAGTGCAGTCTTCGCGACTATTCGCGGCTACAAGAAGGAAATGTTCTCTGACCCCTTTTCGTCGCCTTTTCGTCGCCTTTTCGTCTGCTACCGCCCGGCTACCTTTCGTAATCCACGAAGTCGAACGCAAACGCATGCCGCGCATCGGCTGCATGTGGCTCGCGCAAGGTTTGGCGCCATATGCCCGCATCGAAACGCGGGAAGAACGCATCCGCGCCACTGACCTCCGTTTCGACCAGGGTCAGATGCAGCTGCGTGGCAATGGGCAAGGTGAGCACGTAGATTTGGCCACCACCAATCACGCACAACTCATCGGCATCGGCCTCATCCACGATGCGGCGCGCTTCCTCAAGCGAAGCCACCGCCTGCATGCCGTCGAACGGCACGCAGCCGCTACGGGTCAGCACCAGGTTTAGGCGCCCCGGCAACGCTCGGCCCAGCGACTGCGCGGTCTTGCGTCCCATCAGGATGGGCTTCCCCACGGTCAGCGCCTTGAATCGCTTGAGGTCATCCGGCAGGTGCCAGGGCAATGTACCGTCCGTGCCGATGGCGAAGTTGCGGTCCATCGCCGCGATCAGTGAAACCTTCATCGCCACCCACTCACACCGCGACCGGCGCCTTGATCGCAGGCAAAGGATCGTAGCCTTCGATCACGATGTCATCGATGGTGAAGCCAAAGATGCCGTCGACTTCCGGATTGAGTTTCAGCGTCGGCAGCACGCGTGGCGCGCGTGACAGTTGCTCGCGGGCTTGCTCGAAATGGTTCGAATACAGATGGGCATCGCCCAGCGTATGCACGAAGTCGCCAACGCCCAGGCCACACACCTGCGCCACCATGTGGGTCAGCAGCGCATAGCTGGCGATGTTGAACGGCACGCCAAGGAAGATGTCGCCGCTGCGCTGGTAAAGCTGGCAGCTGAGTTTTCCTTCAGCCACGTAGAACTGGAACAGCGTGTGGCAGGGCATCAGCGTCATGCGCGGCAGGTCGGCCACGTTCCATGCCGACACGATCAAACGGCGCGAATCAGGGTTGCGTTTGATCTCGTCAACCACCCATCTGATTTGATCAATTTCGCGCCCGTCCGCACCTTGCCAGCTGCGCCATTGCTTGCCGTAGACCGGGCCGAGCTCGCCATTTGCATCGGCCCACTCGTCCCATATGCCGACCTTGTTCGCTTTGAGGTAGGCGATATTGGTTTCACCCTGCAGGAACCACAGCAGCTCATGGATGATCGAACGCAGGTGCAGCTTCTTGGTGGTCACCAGCGGAAAGCCATGGGCAAGGTCGAAGCGCATCTGCCAGCCGAACACGCTGCGGGTGCCGGTGCCAGTGCGATCGGCTTTTTCGGTGCCGTGCTCCAGCACGTGCTGCAGCAGGCCGAGGTATTGCTTCATCTCGCTGCCTCCGCGTCACGGTTCGCGGGTTCGGGCTGCAGAGTTGGCGCGCCGTGTGACTTCCACAGCCAGAACAGCCCCAGCAGGATCAGTGGCGTGCTCAGCACCTGGCCCATGGTCAACCAGCCGAAGGCGAGGTAATCGAGTTGCTGGTCGGGCTCGCGCACGAACTCCACCGCGAAGCGAAATACGCCGTACAGCAGCGCGAACAATCCCGAAACGGTGTAACGCGGGCGTGGTTTGCGCGAATACCAGACCAGCACGCAGAACATGACCAGGCCTTCCAGCGTGGCCTGGTAGAGCTGCGAAGGATGTCGCGCGAAACTGTCGAGGATGCCGGCATCGAACTGTGCACGCAGAGTCACGGCATCCATCGTCGTGAAAGGTTCGGGCAATGAGCGCGGGAACACCACGCCCCAGTCGCCGCCGGTCGGCTTACCCCACAACTCGCCGCCGATGTAATTGCCGATGCGGCCGAAACCAAGCCCCGCAGGTACCAGCGGTGCGATGAAATCGACCACGTCGAAGTAGTGCAGCCGATGCCGGCGCGCCCACCAGGCAACCGCCACCATCACGCCGAGCAGGCCGCCATGGAAGCTCATGCCACCTTCCCATACCTTGAACAGCATCAACGGGTTCTGCAGGAAGTCACTGAAATTGTAGAAAAGGATGTAGCCGATGCGTCCACCCAGGACCACGCCCAGCATGCTGTAGAACATCAGGTCGCCAAAGTCGTTTTCGTCCACACCGGGCAGCCGACCTGCACGCACCCGTCGCCGGCCCAGCCACCATGCAACGCCAAAGCCCAGCAGGTACATCAATCCGTACCAATGAACCTGCGGATGCACGCTACCGAGGATCGGCAGGGTCCAGGTGCCCAGGTCAAGGGCGATCGGATCGATCTGGTGCAGGGTTGGCATGCGTAGCCGTTGGCAGTGAATCAGCCGTCATTGTATAGGGCAGGGCTTGACCCGCCCTACAGCAACACCGGGCGATTTGGCAGTTCGTCCACGTCCACGGTGCCGGGCAATTGCGGGAAATGCTGTGCCAACAAATCGCTGACGGCGCTGAGGGCCGCGATCACGGCTTGTGCGTAGTCGCCACTGCGCATGCGCTCTTCCAGCAGCAGGCACACGCCGCGCCACTGCTCGTCGCTCACCAGGCCATGCAGGCCGCGGTCGGCGACGATCTCGATGCGCTGATCGGCCAACAGCAGGTAGACAAGCACCCCGTTGTTCGCGGCAGTGTCCCACACGCGAAGTCGAGCGAAGGCGTCCTCGGCCCTGGCCCGCGCTGTAACGCCACGCAGGACGTCCCGCCAAGGCAATCCGGACTCCACCGCGAAGCAGATCTCGCCACGATGCCTGCGCTCACCGTCACCGATTGCAGCGGCAATCCGATCCATCACTTCCGCGGGAAAGCGGCTGCGGGCATCGGCAAAGAACAGGTGTCTGAACAGGCGGCTGAACTTGTCCACCATCACCAGCTCCCTGAGGCGCCACCGCCCCCAGAAGAACCTCCACCGCCAGACCAGTCGCTTCCACCGCTACTGCTGCTTCCACCGCTACTGCTGCTTCCACCGCTATATCCGCCGCCACCCGAACTGCCCCACCGACTACTCCGGGCATGACGGCCACCGCCGGCGCCGGATACCAGGCCCACTATCAAGCCGAAAATGGCACCCAATACTCCGACAAGCAGAAAGGACGTGATCAGCCAGGCAATAGCGCCACTGACGCCGGCCACGATCAGCGCACGGACCCATTTAGGCAGGCGGCTGAGTTTTTTCCACATGACCTGAGCCGCAATGAGCAACACAAAGAACGCAAGGACTATCTTGTCCATTTGACCAGGGTCGATGAAGTTGACGTGGTCTGATTGCGGCTCCGGCAAAGACTCGCCATCGATCAGTTTCACCAGCTGCGCAGTGCCATCGATGACCCCGCCGGCATAGTCGTCCTGGCGGAACTTCGGCACCAGATACTCCTGAATCACACGGCCGGCCGTGATGTCCGGAATCGCGCCTTCCAGCCCATAGCCAACCTCGATGCGAACCTTGTGGTCGTCCTTGGCCACAAGCAGCAGCACACCATCGTCCACGCCTTTGCGGCCGAGCTTGAATTGCTCGAACGCCCGCACGGCATAGGACTCGATAGCCTCGGGTCCTGTGCTTGGCACCATCAGTACTTGAAGCTGGCTGCCCTTGCGCTTTTGCAGGTCCAGGGCCTGCTGTTCAAGCTGTTGTTTCGAAGCAGGATCCAGAGTGCCAGTGGTGTCTACCACCGGCGAATCAAAAGCTGGGATGACTGCCTGCTGCGCCCATGCAGGTAGCGCAAGTATCACCAGCATGAGCAGGCTGGTAATGCTGACAGGACTGAAGAGACTGCGTCTCATGTCTAATGACTCAAGCGGGCTCAGCACCCGTGCGGCCTACTCGGCCGGATCCACGACGGGCGCGTTGCCGCCCTGCACGGGCTCCATGGGCGGCTGTGGTGGATTGATGATCGCGGGCGCCTGGCGGTTCGGGACTGGAGGTACGAACCCTGGAACGGCGCCCTGCGCCGATGTCGGAGCAGGTGTCGCGAAATCCACGGTCGGTGGCTGCTGGATCTGCGCTTCGTTTTCCACGGTGAAGTTGGGCTTCTGTTTGTGGCCGAACATCTTCGCGGTCAGGTTGACCGGGAATTGGCGAATGTAGGTGTTGTAGTCCTGCACCAGCGTGATGTAACGGCCACGCGCAACCGTAATGCGGTTCTCGGTCCCTTCCAACTGGGTCTGCAGGTTCAGGAACGAAGCGTCGGCCTTGAGGTTCGGGTAGCTCTCGGACACCATCATCAACCTGCCCAATGCCTGTGAAAGCTCACCCTGCGCGGCTTGGTAGCTGGCGAGCGAAGCGGCATCATCCGCATTGACGTTGATCTGACTGACCTTGGCGCGCGCCTCGGTCACGGCGGTGAACACTTGCGCTTCATGCGCGGCATAACCCTTCACCGCCGCGACCAGGTTCGGAATCAGGTCGGCGCGGCGCTTGTACTGGTTCAGGACCTCTGACCAGCCGGCCTTGGTCGCTTCATCTTTCTGCTGGATCTGGTTGTATCCGCAACCGGACAGCAGCATGGTCAGCAACAACAGCAGCAATACGCGCATGGCCGTGGTTCCTTGGTCAGACGGGGGCAGGCAGTCCGCACATCATTGCAGCATCTTGCGCGTTACGCCGGGATGGTTGTCGGCGGACCGGCTCAGTGCGGCAGGCCACGACGTCCCGCATTGCGCTTGGCCCACAGGTTCAGGCCTTCCACCAGCGCCGAGAAGCCCATTGCGCCGTAGATATAACCCTTGGACACATGCACGGAGAACCCCTCCAGCACCAGGAACGCTCCCACCAGCACGATAAAGGCAAGCGCCAGCATCTTCACGGTGGGGTTGCGTTCGATGAAGCGTCCCAGCGGCGTGGCGGCCAGCAACATCACCGCCACCGCCATCAGGATCGCCAGCACCATGATGATCTTCTGATTGGCCATGCCGACCGCGGCGATCACCGAATCCAGCGAGAACACGATGTCGATCACCGCGATCTGCGCGATCACCATCCAGAACGAATTCAGCGGCTTGGTGTTGACGTCTTCCTCGTCCGGCTCGCCGCTCACCAGGTCGCGGATCTCCATCGTGCCCTTTACCAACAGGAACACGCCACCGACGATCAACACCAGGTCGCGGATCGAGATGCCAAGACCCAACAGTGTGAACAGGTCAGAGGTCAGTCCCGCCAGCCACGCCAGCGTCAGCAGCAGGCCGATGCGGCTGATGCAGGCGACCGCGATGCCGAATTTGCGCGCCTTTTCGCGGGTCTCGTGCGGCAGCTTGCTGACGGCGATCGAAATGAACACCAGGTTATCGATGCCCAGCACGATCTCGATCGCACTCAGCGTAATCAGGGTGATCCAGGCTTGCGGATCCGTCAGCAATTCCACTATCACGCGGGTGTTTCCTCAGTTCGGCGACAGACGCGGGCCCAGGATCAGGGCCCACACCAGGATCACGTTCATCATCAATACGAACACTGCCGCCGACCCCATGTCCTTGGCGCGCCCTGCAAGCTCATGGTGTTCGGCGCCGTAGCGTTCGATCACCGCTTCGATCGAGGAATTCAGCAACTCGATGCTCATCACCAACAGGCAACTACCGATCAGCAATGCCCGCTCGACACTGGTCTGGCCGAAGTACCAACCCAAAGGACCAAGCACCATGAACAGCACCACTTCCAGGCGAAAGCTGGATTCATGCAGCCACGCCGCGCGCAATCCCTGCAGGGACCACATCGCCGCTTTCATGATCCGCGCAGGGCTGCGCGGCAGGTGCCCGTAGTGGTCAGCCATGCACGGAGATACGGGTGATGGCAGGCGTACGGCGAGGGGAAATGGGCATGTGCGTCGGAGATGGGTTGGGATCGGCGCGGCGGATCCGCCGACCGGGCAATTTTGCCACAAGCCCTCCGTGGGCGTCCGTGACCCACCCACCGGTTGCAACCCGCGTGCGCAACCCGTCCAGCAGCGGCTACTGCTGGCGGAGTGCCTCGATCGGATCCAGCAAGGAGGCCTTGCGTGCCGGGTAGTAGCCGAAGAACAGACCCGTCGCGATCGAGAACCCCGCCGCCAGCATCACTACTTGTGCATTCAATTCGACAGGTAGATTGCCGA
This sequence comes from uncultured Gammaproteobacteria bacterium, assembly GCA_963714905.1. GTDB lineage: Bacteria > Pseudomonadota > Gammaproteobacteria > Xanthomonadales > Xanthomonadaceae > Thermomonas. The sequence goes on along the minus strand of CAVQPZ010000006.1, from coordinate 66,456 downwards.
TCTTGCCGACAATCAATGCCCCTGCCACGCCAATACCAATGCCAATCACGCCTCCGATCATCGAGATCAACATCGCTTCGGCCAGGAACTGACGGCGCACATCACTGGGGCCAGCGCCCACTGCCATGCGCAAGCCAATCTCCCGAATGCGCTCGGTCACCGACACCAGCATGATGTTCATGATGCCGATGCCGCCAATGATCAGGCAAATCCCCGCCACGGCGCCAAGCAACTTGGACATCAGGTTGGTCGTGGCGGTCCGCGTCGCCACGATCTGGGCGATGTTACGTACGGCGAAGTCGTCCTCCGCACCCGGATCGATCTTGTGGCGCTGGCGCAACAGGCCTTCGATCTCGCTCTGCGCGCTGGCCAAGTTGCGGGCGTCATCCACGCCCACCGAGATCTCTCGCACGGCACCGGGGGGCATGCCCTGCGAGTTCGACAAGCGCCGACGTGAGGTTTCCAGGGGCACCACCACCATGTCGTCCTGGTCCTGGCCGAAGCCACCCTGGCCTTTGGATTCCAGTACGCCGACCACCGTGAATGGCACGCGACCGAGGCGAACGGTCTGGCCAATGCCGTCGTCATCGCCGAACAGGGTCTTGCGCACGGTTTCACCCAGGATCACCGGCTTGGTGCTGCCACCGTAGTCGCTGGCCTGAAACAGGTCGCCTTGCTTGATCTTCCAGCCGTTGATGTCAAACCAGTCCGCCTGCACACCCTGCCACTGGGTGGAGGCATTGCTCTCAGCGAACACGACCTGGGTGCTGCCGCGCAAGGACCCTGAGACGTATTGAGCCTCGGCTACTTCATTGCGGATCGCTTCCACGTCGCCTTCGTCCAGACTCCAGGTGGTGCCCTGGGCTGAGCGGACACCACCTGCCGACCCACCAGAGCTACCGATGTCCAGCCGTTGCGAACCGAGCCCGGACACCATCTTGTCGATCTCGGCCTGAGTGCCCTGGCCGATCGACACCATCACGATCACCGCGGCAATACCAATAATCACGCCCAGTGACGTCAGTGCACTGCGCATCCAGTTGCCGCGCAACGCGAAAAATGCCGTGCGCAGGATGTCCATGAGCGTCATGCGGCCTCCGATTCGGTTTGCTCGTGCAACTCGCCGTCGTGCATGACGTAGGTGCGGTCAGCATGCTTGGCGACCTGGGCATCATGGGTAATCAGGATCACCGTGTGGCCGTCATCCCGAAGCTGCTTGAACAGCGTCAGGATTTCCTCGCCTGTCTTGCTGTCCAGTGCGCCAGTGGGTTCGTCGGCGAGCAGGATCGGCGGACTATTAACGAGTGCGCGCGCGATCGCCACGCGCTGCTGCTGGCCACCCGACAATTCATTCGGGCGATGGCCAGCGCGATCACCCAGACCAACCGAGGCCAGTGCGGCGCGCGCGCGCTCACGGCGTTCCTGATGCGGAACCCGTGCGTAGCCAAGCGGCATCGCGACATTGTCGGTGGCGTCCATCCGCGGCAGCAGGTGGAAGCCCTGGAATACGAAGCCGATCTTGTCACGCCGCAGGGCGGCTAACTCTTCCTTGTCGAGCGTTGATATATCAACGCCATCGCAGTAGTACGCGCCGGATGTTGGCGTGTCGAGGCCGCCAATCAGGTTCATAAGCGTTGATTTGCCGGAACCGGAGGGCCCCATGATCGCCACGAATTCGCCGCGGCCAATGGTGAGTTCGACCTCCTTCAGCGCTACAACTTCCGCCTCGGTGCCAGCGGAGTAGACCTTGCCCAGCCCAGTGGTGCGAATAACCGGGACATCCACAAGGACATCATTGGCCACTTGCTTGGATGCTTGGCCAGTGGCCGGCATCACTTGCTCACCGACGCCGAGGGCTCACCTGAAACAACCTGATCGTCTTCCTTGATCGTGCGGCCCGACACCTCTGTCTTGCTGCCATCACTGGCGCCCAACCGTACTGAGACGGCTTGGGGCTTGCCATCCACCAAGGTGTAGACGGTGACGCGCTTCGCAGTGAGCTGCGCTTCCAATGCCGCATCCCACTTGGCTCGCTGCGGGTCGTCCAAGGTCACGCGGAAATCCACAAACTGCTGATTGAAGCGATCGCGCATACGCGCGCGCATTTGCGCCTGCATGCTGGCATCGCCGCCGCCGCTGCGCTGACCACCACCGGAGCGCGGCGGACCACCGCCGAACAGGCGACTACCACCCTGCTGCGATGCGCCACTGGACGCCTGCGCCGTGCGCTCGGCTTGCTGTTGCTGCATCTGCTCCAGCGCCGCATCGAACGCCGCCTGCTGTTCCGGCGTGAGCTGCAGACTGGAGGCGAGCTGTTGCAAGTCTTCGGCCATGCCCGATCCACCACCCTGACCGCTACCCTGACCCGTGCCTTGACCTGAAACCTGCAACTCGGCCAATGGCGAACCTTCCGCAGGCTTGTAGCGCAGCGCAGCGTTGCCCAGGGTGAGGACGTTGCTGCGTTTGCTGACTTCGATCTCGGCATTCACGGTCAGTCCCGGCAACAGGGTGCCATCACTGTTGTCGACGGTCACGATCACCGGATACGTGACCACATTGCTTGTTGTCGTCGCGGACAGTCGGACCTGTTCCACCACGCCATTGAACTTGCGATCAGGGAACGCGTCTGCGCTGAAGCTCACCGACTGGCCTACCTTGACCTGGCCGATGTCGGATTCGTCCACCGCCAGCTCGATTTTCATCTTCGCCAAGTCTTCGGCGATGGTGAACAGCTCTGGCGCCTGCAGGCTGGCCGCCACGGTCTGCCCGGGTTCGATCTTGCGCGTCAGCACCACACCGTCTACCGGCGAGCGAATGACCGTGCGCTGCAAATTGACCCGAGTGGTCTCGGTTGCCGCCGTCTGCTGGCGAATCTGCGCCTGCGCCGAAGCGACCTGCGCCTTGGCCTGGTCCAGTGATGACCGGGACAGGTCGAGGTCGCTGCGTGCGATCAGCTTGTCCGCCGCCAGCTCGCTCTTGCGCTGATAGTCCTGGGTGGCATTGAGCAACGCCGCCTGCGCTTGGCGCAGCTGCGCCTGGGCACTGGCGATCTGCGCCGCGCCCTGCTCGATCTGAGCCTGGTAGGTGCTGGGATCGATCTTGAGCAGGATGTCGCCCTTCTTTACCGGCGAGTTGAAGTCCGCCAGCACATCAGTGACCAGGCCGGAAATCTGGCTGCCCACGGTAATCGTGGATATCGCGCTGAGCGTGCCGGTCGAAGAAATCGCCACCCGGATGTCGCCGCGCTGAACGGTTTCAGTCCGATAACCGCTATCCGCGGCATCAGCCTTTCGCTGGCTCCAGAAGTGCCAACCAAGTCCAAGCACGGCAACAACTGCGACAGTCACACCGATTTTGCGCATGGGAAAAGTGGAGCGACGCGTTGCCTTGCTCATTCGTATGGAGTGTCTTGGAAAAAAGGGTGAACGCACGGATGCGACTCAGGTTGACACCCTAATTGAATCTTGGCGGCAATACCCGTGCCATAAGGCGGTTCATGTGTGTTGGATGCCGGCCCCAAACAAGATCGTCGCCCGGGTTCCTTGTCCGGGCTTGCTGGCCAGTTCCAACGGCCAACCACAACGATCGCCCAGCCGTTGCGCGATCGACAACCCAAGCCCGGCACCTGTTGCAGTGGCATCGATCCGATAGAACGGCTCGAAGGCACGCGCCAATGTCGCCGCGTCCATGCCGATCCCGGTGTCTTCCACCTCGACCCGGTCGGCCAGCAGGCGGATCCGGATATGGCCGACGTCCGTGAAGCGCACGGCGTTGCCCAGCAGGTTGCGCAAGATCACGCCCAGCACCCGCGGCGGCGCATGCAATTCAGGCTGCGCCTCGAATTCCACATCCAGCTGCACATCCTTGCCCTCAAGCAACGGACGGATGCGCTCGACCTCTGCCTCCACCACGTCGCGCACCGAGAAGTCTTCCTGTTCCAGCGTCACTTCCTGGTCGCGTGCCAACAGCAGCAGCGCATCCATGATCGACTCCATCTCCGCATTCGCACCCTGGATCCGCGCCAACGAACGCCGCGAGCGATCCGATAACCCTTCGTCATGACTGATCAGGTCACTGGCCATCCTGATGACGGTCAATGGCGTACGCAGTTCATGGCTGGCATCGCGGGTGAAGTCGCGCTCACGGGCGATGAAGGCATCGACCCGCTCGCCGAGGTCATGCAAGGCAATGGCCATCTTTCGCGTATCACCCTGGATGTCGGTCGGGATGCGGTCGGGCGACAAAGCGCGCGTGTCAGGCCGATGTGGATTCCAGCGCGACACCTCGCTTAACAGCCAGTCCACTGGTGCCAGCAAGCGCCTGGTCGCCCGATAGGTCATCCAGGTCACCACGATGATCGAACCCAGTGCCAGCGCGATGGCGACAACGGTAACCGCCGCGAACGGAAGATCCTGGTTCGCTCCGGCCAGCCACAGCATCACCAGCACCACCACCAGGCTGACGATCACCAGCTGGAGCAGGAACACGATGCGGATGTTGCGCCTGTTCAACGACACGATGCTCGACTGTGCACGCTCAGCCGACCTGCCTGGAGATGTCGGCGATGCGGTAGCCGGCACTTTGCACGGTATGCAGCAACGCATTGGCGAACGGTTTGTCGATCACCTTGCGCAGGTTGTAGAGATGGCTACGCAACGTGTCCGAATCCGGAAGGCCATTGCCCCAGATCTCGCGCTCGATTTCCTGCCGGCTCACCACCCGCGGCGATTCACGCATCAGGATGGTCAGCAGTCGCAGGCCAATCGGCGAGAGCTGCAATTCACTGCCTCCGCGGGTTGCGCGCAGCGATGCCGGGTCCAGCACCAGGTCTGCCACCTTCAACACTTCTGACCCAACCTGCCGGCGTTCACGACGGATCAGCGCGCGCAGACGCGCTTCGAGTTCCTGGATCGCAAAAGGCTTGGTCAGGTAGTCGTCGGCGCCCGAGGACAAGCCGGTGAGCTTCTCGTCCAGGGTATCGCGCGCGGTCAGCATCAGCACCGGCGTGGACTTGCGCGCCTCGCTGCGCAGGCGCTTGCAGACCTCGATGCCATCCAGCCGCGGCAGCATCAGGTCGAGCACGATCACGTCGTAATTGTTTTCCGCCGCAAGTCGGTAGCCATCGAGTCCGTCGGCAGCGTAGTCAACTTCGAAGCCCCGGCTTTCAAGGTACTCACCAACCATTTCCGAGATATTCCGGTTGTCCTCGACGATGAGGACCAATCCAGCCTGTTCCTGTGTGCGCATGGTGTGGAGTTCCGTCTTCAGCTTTGTGAAAGATGCCCGGTACGAAGTCGATGCCACGTGAAGGCGCCACTTTCCAACATGGCGGCATGGCGCGCTCGTTGGCGCGGCTCCTCGGGCCGAGTACCGGGTCATTGCCAGTGAAATGAAGGCGGGGCCATGGGTGGTTGCGATGCTCGCCCGGGTGGAACACATGGTGTTCGCGGAGGCTGGCGAACTCCTCGCTCAAGGCGGACTCGCCTACCTGGCCTGCCCTCTCTCAGCCTGCTTGGCCAGCACCCAGTATCGATCCTGCGCTTCAAGCGATTGCCCGGCAAGCCCGCCGTCGGCCTGCGCCAATGCTTCCATCATGCGGAACCGGCGCTCGAACTTGTGGTTGGCGCGGCGCATCGCCGCACCAAAATCGACCCTGGCATGCCGCGTCAAGTTGGCGCACACGAACAACAGGTCGCCGAGCTCGTCCTCAAGCCGCAATTGGGCATCCGCATCGTCCGGGTTGGCCGCGACCGCCGCGAATTCCACGCGCACTTCCTCGATTTCCTCGTGCAGCTTCTCGATCACCGGCGCCGGACCAGGCCAGTCGAAGCCAACCCGCGCCGCCTTGTGCTGCAGCTTCACCGCGCGCTGCCACTCAGGCAGCCCACGCGAGATCCCGGCCAATGCCGAGTCGTCGGATTCGCCACGCGCCGCGCGTTCGGCACGCTTGAGTTCTTCCCAATGCTCCAGCTGGGAGACGGCATTGTCGCGGCGGGTTTCATCGTCCGCCGCTCCCGGCATCCTGCCTCCCGCGGCATCTGCACATCCATGTGCGGCAAATACATGTGGATGCCGCCTGGTCATCTTGCCGCAGATGGCAGCGACCACGTCGCCGAAATCGAAGCTGCCCTGCTCCTGCGCCATCCGCGAATGGAACACGACCTGCAACAGCAAGTCGCCCAACTCGTCCTTCAGTCCAGCGACATCACCCCGGTCGATCGCATCGGCGACCTCATAGGCTTCCTCGATCGTGTAGGGCGCGATACTGGCGAAGCTCTGCGCGACATCCCACGGACAACCGGTTTGCGGATCGCGCAGTGCGGTCATGATCGCCAGTAGCGAATCGATGTCGCGGTCATTGTTCATGGGAACGTGCTCATGCCGGCAACGTGTCGCGCAGGTCGATATCGCCGAACGCGATGAAGTCGCCATTGAGCAGGGTGTCGCGCTGGTTGTAACGGAACGCCCGCCCGTGCGGATCCAGTACCGCGCCGCCCGCAGCTTCCAGGATCGCCTGGCCGGCAGCGGTGTCCCATTCGCTGGTCGGGCCAAAGCGCGGATAGAGATCCAGCTCGCCCGCTGCGATCCGGCAGAACTTCAGCGACGAGCCACAGGCTACCGCTTCGCTGCCGACGAGAGCATCCAGCAATGCCTGGGTGCGCGCATCGCGATGCGAACGGCTGGCGGCAATCCGCAATGGCACGGTCGCCGGCGCACGCACGCGGATACGGACATCGACAGCGCGGTCAGTATCGCGGCGGAATGCACCCGTGCCCGGCGCGCCATGCCACAGGGCACCGCCCACCGGCTGCTGGATCACGCCAAAGGTGGCGACCCCGTCTTCGATCAAGGCGATGTTGACGGTGAACTCGCCGTTGCGCTTGACGAACTCGCGGGTGCCGTCCAGCGGATCGACCAGCCAGAACCGCGACCAGGTGCGGCGCTGCGCGATGTCGAGGCTCTCGGACTCTTCCGACAATACCGGGATGTCCGGCGCAAGCGCCTGCAGGCCCGCCACGATGCGCCGATGCGAGGCGAGGTCGGCAGCGGTCAGCGGTGAGCGGTCGTCCTTGTGCTCGACCTCGAACGCACCGTCGTAGACGGCCAGGATGTCGGCGGCGGCTTCGCGCGCGATGGCGATGACGGCTTCGCGCAGTTCAGGCGCGATGTCCATTCGAGGTGTCGTCATTGTCGTTGCAGCCACTCGCGTGCGATGAACAATGCGGCGATCGAGCGTCCTTCGGAAAACTCCTCGCGCAGGATCAATTCATGCAGGCGATCCATTCGCCACGGCACGACCTCGAGCTCTTCGGGTTCGTCGCCGACAAGACGCTTCGGATAAAGGTCGCGCGCGATCACCAGGTGAGTGGAATGGCTCATGTAGAGCGGCGCCTGGGTCAGGCTTCGCAGCACGGTCAAGTCACGTGCACCGTAACCGGCCTCCTCCATCAGCTCGCGGTCGGCCGCCTGTGCGGGCGTCTCGCCGGCATCGATGCGACCCTTGACCAGCCCCAGCTCATAGCGATGCACGCCAGCGGCATACTCGCGGACCAGCAGCACGGTCTCCGCATCCAGCATCGGCACCACCGCGACCGCGCCGTGGCCACGACCATGCAGTCTCTCGTAACGACGTCGCTCGCCGTTTCCGAACTCGAGGTCGAGTTTCTCCAGCCGGTACGGACCCGCCTCGTGCTCGGTGATCCCGTGGATGATGGGCAGGCGCCGGCTCATGCACGGGCACCTGCAAGTGCACCTTCGCGGATAATGCGGGGATGACGAATCTTGTTCACGATGCCGACATGATAGCGGGCAGCGCCGGCCACTGGCTCGAACGGGACCTGGCCGTGCTCTGGCACCCCTGCACGCAGATGCGCGAACACCCGCACACGCTGCCGCTGGTGCCGATCGAGCGTGGCGAAGGCGCATGGCTGCTCGGGCGCGACGGCCGCCGCTACCTGGACGCCGTTTCCAGCTGGTGGACCAACCTGTTCGGTCACGCCGAACCGCGCATTGCACGGGCAATTGCCAGCCAGGCCATGCAACTGGAACAGGTGATCCTGGCCGGCTTTTCGCATGCGCCCGCAGTGGAGCTCGCCGAGCAGTTGCTGTCGATCGCGCCTACCCAGGCAGGCCGTGCGCCGCTGGCCAAGGTGTTCTATGCCGACAACGGATCGGCCGGCGTGGAAGTCGCGCTGAAGATGGCATTCCACTGGTTCCACAACCGTGGCGAGACCCGGCGCACGAAGTTTGTCGCCCTGGAAAACGGGTACCACGGCGAAACCATCGGCGCGCTTTCGGTCGGGGACATCCCCTTGTACCGCCGCGTGTATGCGCCGCTGATGTGCGAAGCCGTGTTTGCCCGGTCGCCGGATGCCTATCTCGCCGAGCCAGGCGAAAGCGCGGCTGACTGCGCGGTGCGCGCCGCAGGATCACTCGAAACACTCCTGCAAGATCACTCCGGCGAGATCTGCGCGCTGATCATGGAACCACTGGTGCAATGCGCGGGAGGCATGCGCATGCACGATCCGATCTACCTGCGCCGCGTGCGTGAGCTCTGCGATGCGCATGGCGTTTTCATGATTGCCGATGAGATCGCGGTCGGGTTCGGTCGCACGGGTACCTTGTTCGCCTGCGAACAGGCAGGCGTGCAACCGGACCTGTTATGCCTGTCGAAGGGCCTGACTGGCGGCTTCCTGCCGCTGGCTGCGGTGCTGGCCACCCAGGCGATCTACGACGGCTTCCTCGGCGATTCGCGTGAACGTGCCTTCCTGCATTCGCACAGTTACACCGGCAACCCGCTGGCCTGCGCCGCCGCGCTGGCGTCGCTGGCGATCTTCCGCGAGGACGACGTGCTGGCGCGCAATCGCGCGACCGCCGCGCGCATGGCCGAGCTTGCGGAGCCATTGAGCTCCCTCCAGCATGTTGCAGACGTGCGCCAGTCGGGGATGATCCTGGCGATCGAACTCGCGCGCAACGGCGATCGCCACACGCCATTCGATCCCGCGCTGCGCATCGGCTTGCGCGCCTATCGTGCGGCGCTGGAACGTGGCGTGGTACTGCGCCCGCTTGGTGACATCCTGTACTGGATGCCGCCGTATTGCATCGACGATGCGCAATTGCAATTGCTGGCCCGGGTCACCACTGACGTCATCGAAGAGGCCACCGCATGCGCGTGACCCGTGTTCATGTCGAGCTGCCATTGACTAACGGCATCGAAGTGGAATTGCCGGAAAGCGCCGCAAACCACCTCGTCCGCGTGTTGCGCCTGGGCGTCGGTGACAGGTGCGAGCTGTTCAACGGCGATGGCCACGACTATCCGGCGCGCCTGGTCGAAGTGGGCAAGCGCGTGGTGCGCGTCACGGTCGGGGATGGCATCGCGATCGACAACGAATCGAAGCTACGGCTGATCCTGCTGCAGGGCGTGGCGCGCGGTGAAAAGATGGACCTTGTCCTGCAAAAAGCAACCGAACTGGGCGTGACATCGCTTCATCCAGCGTATTCCCAACGCAGTGAAGTCAAGCTGGATGGCGCACGCGCCGACAAGCGGCTGGTGCATTGGCGCGGCGTTGTGATTTCAGCGTGCGAACAGTCCGGTCGCGCTCGCGTGCCCGAGATCGCGATGCCATCGCCATTGGCGCATGCGCTGACCGCGCTGACCGCGCTGACCGGCGGTGGCTTGCGCCTGATCCTGGATCCCGATGCCACTGCATCGCTGTCGCACCTCACGCCGGACCCGTCACAGCCGATCTGCCTGGCCGTGGGTCCCGAGGGTGGTTGGTCACCGAGCGACCTTGAACAACTGCGTGCAGCGGGCTTCAACGGCATGCGCCTGGGCCCACGCGTGTTGCGCACGGAAACTGCCGGCATTGCGGCGATCGCGGCATTGCAAGCACTCCACGGCGACCTCGGCTAGCACCCGGGGCCTGGTGCTGCAAACCCGAATGGATCAGGCGACGGCAGCGAGCGCTTCGCCGATGCGGGTTTCCAGTGTGGCCAGGTCCGGCAACAGCGCATCGTCTTCATTCAGGCGAACCTTGGCCAGAACGCCCTCCGGCACCGAGTCATCGCTGGCATCCGATCCCAGCGAGGTGTCGGTCACCGTGACCAGGCGCGGAAAGCCCTGGGTCAGAACTGCGAAGAACGGACGTTTGGTATCGCCGCCAAGTGCCTTGAGCACGATCACCTTGCTGCCCAGTCCACCCTGCTCGTCGCTGGCGATCCCGGTGAAACGCGAGAACGCCACCAGCGGCAATTGCCAACCGCGCCAGCGGATGCGGCCCAGCAACCAGTCCGGCGCATCGGACACGGGCTCCGGGATCTGCGTAGGACAATACTTCGGCGATGGTGGCGTTGGGCAGCAGCAGCTTGGCATCTGCCACCTGGATCAAGACACCACGGATGATGGGAGCGGAATCGGACATGGCAGACCTCTAGACGGGCCAACGTTCAAGGAGTTTCAGGGGCAGCTGCACGAGGCTGGCAGCGTGCCCACCACGTGCCACCAAAGCATTGCTTGCCGCCGGATCGAAGCAGTGCTCCGGGGCTTGGCCCAGCGACAATCCACCGGCCCAGCTGAGCGACATCGCGGCATCGACCAAGCCGATGTCCGCACCACTGAGCAGCAGGAAGGCGCTGTCGCCCAGTGGCAGTGCGGCAAACGTGGGTTCGCCGGCCGCTGCGGCAAACACCAGCCCGGCAGGTGCAGCTTGCAAGTCAAGACCTTCCGGCAGGACATGCACGGTGCCTACCTTCAGGGGATCGCCCACCTGCGCCAGCACCACGCGCAACTCCGTCGCCCGCTGCATTTGCCGCACCAGCTTGTCGTACTGCCCGCCTTCGATGCGTTGCCGCAGGACAATCGGGCGCGGAAAACCCGGTGGCAACTTGCCAAGCAACTGGCGAACCGCATCCGGTCCACCGATACCCGCGGCAATCACCACCACGCCTTGCATGGCGGGAGCAGCATCCTGGTTGCCCTGGGGAACGTCGGGCATTGCCGCGACCCGGCGTTGCAACGCTTCCATTTCCTGCTGGAACCCGCTATCGGTAGCCGCCGCGCTTTGCGTTGGTGGCTCTGGGGTCAGCCCACCCTTTACGGGTGGCAGGACATTGTCGTGCCCATGCAGCTTGGCATTGAGATGGCGCACCCACCGCGCCGCCTCCCAACCGTCGCGCTTGGCGGCGACATCGGCATCCTCGAAGATCACGTCAAAGGCAGAATCGCCGAGCACGCCATCGAAATTGTCGAGCGACTGCTCCACGACGGGATCGAGGATCACCATCACCGCATCCGGCACTACTGCGCGGATGTCGGCTTCCGATGCGCTACCCGGATCCAGCGTCGCCACCAGTTCCGCGCCCGCATCCACGATCGACGCCTGCGTGCGCTCGCACGCGGCACCGGCGCGCGCGAGCAGGACGACGCGCTTGCGGATCACGAGCCGGAGCCGTCGCCGACGTGCTCAACGCCGAGCAGGTCGAACACGTGACGCATCAGCTCGACCTCCTGATACGGCTTGCCGAGGTATCCCTGCACGCCCAGGTCCATTGCACGCTGGCGATGCTTCTCGCCCGTGCGCGAGGTGATCATGATGATCGGCACGTTGCGCATGCGCGGATCCGCCTTCATCGCCGTCGCGAGCTCGTAGCCGTCCATGCGCGGCATTTCGATGTCGAGCAGCATCAGATCGGGGACCATGTCGGCCATGCGTTCGAGTGCGTCGATGCCGTCCTTCGCGGTCGCCACCTCGAAGTTGTTGCGTTCCAGCACGCGACTGGTGACCTTGCGCATGGTGACCGAGTCGTCGACCACCATGACCAGCGGCACATGGCGTTGTTCGACCTGCGGCTGGACCGGTACCGCATCGTGCGGCATGGCCGCCGCGCGACGTACCAGCGGTGCCACGTCCAGGATCACCACCACGCCGCCATCGCCCATGATGGTGGCACCGAAGATGCCCGGGATCGATGCCAGCTGAGGGCCACCGGACTTCACCACGATTTCGCGGTTGCCGACCACCTGGTCGATCACCACCGCTGCGCGCAGCTCGCCCGAGCGAACCAGCAGCAACGGCATCTGCAACTGGCCTTCCGCCTTCGCCATGCCGGTACCCACCAGCCGGCCCAGGTCGTGCAGTGCATAGTCCTCGCCGCCGTAGCGGTAAGTGGTGTCGTTCTTGGCAAGTTCCTCTCGACTGATGCGGCCAACGCCGCGCACCGACGCAATCGGCACCGCGAACTGGGTATCGCCGATCTTGACGAAGACCGCCTGCGTCACCGCCAGGGTCTGTGGCAGGCGCAGGGTGAACATCGTGCCTTCGCCCGGGATCGACGAAATATCCAGCATGCCGCCAAGCTGGCGCACTTCACTGGCCACCACGTCCAGGCCGACGCCACGGCCAGCCAGGCGGCTGACGGTCTGCGCGGTGGAGAAGCCGGGCTCCAGGATCATGACGTACAGATCACTGTCGCCCAGGATCGCATCGTCCTTGATCAGGCCACGCTCGATCGCACGCGCGCGGATCGCCTCGCGATCCAGGCCGCAGCCGTCGTCGCTGACCTGCAACACCACTTCCGAACCTTCGCGGCGAACTGCGACGCGGATGCTGCCTTCCGCCGGCTTGCCCGCCTTGAGGCGCGCTTCTGGCGTTTCCAGACCATGGGCCACTGCATTGCGGAGCATATGCTCCAGCGGTGCGGTCATGCGCTCCAGCACGTTGCGGTCGAGTTCGCCCTGGGCGCCATCAAGCTTCAGCTGCGCATTCTTGCCGGTTTCGCCGGTGGCCTGGCGGATGACCCGGCGCAGGCGCGGCACCAGGGCATCGAACGGCACCATGCGCGTGCGCATGAGGCCTTCCTGCAGTTCCGAACTGACCCGCGACTGCTGCAGCAGCAAGGTTTCGTACTGGCGGGTCGAGTCTTCCATCGAGCCATGCAGGCTCACCAGGTCGGCCGCTGACTCGGCCAGTGCGCGCGACAGCTGCTGCAGGGTGCTGAAGCGGTCGAGTTCGAGTGGATCGAAGCTGCCGTCGCTGGTGTCCTGCTCGCGCTGGAAGCGGGCGATGATCTGAGCTTCGGTTTCTGCATCCAGGCGGCGCAACTGGTCGCGCAGGCGGATGTTGGTCTGTTCCATTTCCGCAGCGGTACCGCGGAATGCCCCGAGCTGCTGTTCCAGGCGAGAACGATAAATCGCCACTTCACCGGCGTAGTTCACCAGACGATCTAGCAGGTCGGCGCGAATGCGGACCTGTTCCTGCGGCGCACGCACGCCGATCTCGTCGTCGTCGCCGAACCCGTCGGCCATCATCGGCGAAGACAACGGCTTGAGTTCGACCTTCTTCAATACCGGCGCGAAGCCGATCCCGTCGTCCACGGCTTCGACCGCGGCAATCGGGGTTTCGGCACGGTTGTTGAATTCTTCGATCAGCCCGACCGGCATGCCCACCGCGCGACGCGCGGCAACACGGGTGATCATCCCGTGCAGGCGATCGAATCCACGCTCCAGCATCGGCACGCCATCGGCGCCGAGTTCCGCACGCTGGGCGACCACCGCTTCGAGCAGGGTCTCCATGGCATGGCCAAGTTCGCCGACCGCCATCACGCCGGCCATGCGAGCGCCACCCTTCATGGTGTGCAGATCGCGTTGCAAGCCGACCATCGTTTCGCGGTCATCAGGGGTCTCGCGCAGCTGCGCGAGCAATCCGTCGGAATGATCCAGCAGGTCGCCACCTTCCTCCACGAAGATGTCAACCAACTCCGGGTCCATCTCGCTCATGTCGAGCGCTTCGTCCGGATCGTCGGTCGAAGTGGCGCTGGCAAGGAGCGCCGCCAACGCCGCTTGCTCGCGCGCCTTGGCCGCTGCTGCGATTTCCTCGGCACGCCGTTCCGCTTCAACTCTGGCCGCTTGCGCCCGCTCGGCGGCAAGACGCTCGGCCTCGATGCGCTCGGCTTCCGCACGAGCAGCCATGATGCGCTCGGCCTCCAGCCGATCCGCTTCTGCACGCTCGGCTTCCTGGCGTTCTGCTTCGGCTTTCTCTGCTTCGATCCAGGCCGCTTCTTCCGCCGCAAGCCGCTCCATTTCCAGCCGTTCGGACTCGATACGCTCTGCTTCGAGTCGTTCGGCTTCGGCCTGTTCAGCCGCATGCCGCGCCGCTTCGGCTTCCTCGGCAGCCACGCGTTCGGCCTCAGCCTGTTCGGCTGCAATGCGCGCCGCTTCGGCTTCTTCTGCCGCAAGACGTTCGAACTCTGCCTGCTCGGCAGCGATACGAGCTGCTTCGGCCTCCTCGGCCGCGATGCGTTCGGCTTCCGCCTGCTCGGCGGCGATGCGCGCTGCCCTGGCTTCCTCGGCCGCCGCACGCTCCGCTTCGGTCTGCGCGGCGGCGATGCGCTCGGCCTCGGCCTGTTCGGCTGCGATTCGGGCCGCTGCTTCGGCTTCCTCGGCAGCAAGGCGCTCGGCCTCGGCCTGTTCGGCTGCGATTCGGGCCGCTGCTTCGGCTTCCTCGGCAGCAAGACGCTCGGCCTCGGCCTGTTCGGCTGCAATTCTGGCCGCTGCTTCGGCTTCCTCGGCAGCAAGACGCTCGGCCTCGGCCTGTTCGGCTGCGATTCGGGCCGCTGCTTCGGCTTCCTCGGCAGCAAGGCGCTCGGCCTCGACTTGTTCGGCTGCGATTCGGGCCGCTGCTTCGGCTTCCTCGGCAGCAAGACGCTCTGCTTCCGCCGCAAAATCGACCGTCGGGAAAAACAGGTTGGCTTCCGGCAGGCCATCGCGCAACCCGGCGATATGGATCACCAGTGCCGTGTACAGCGGTACCTCGGCAGGCGTGAACTGCAGGGCTGCGGTCGAAGTGCGGATCGCTTCGGCGACTTCGGCGATGGCCGCAATGCCATCGACCCCGGCCGGCATGGCCGCTGCCAACAGGCGCTTGACATAGCCCTCCGCGGGCGTTGTGAATGCCGTCACCGACGGCACCTCAGTCATCGCGAATGCCCCATTGAGGGTATGGATCGCGCGTAACAAGCCATCGTTGACGACGCTGTCGCCAGCACGTGCCTGTGCAAGCCAGGCATCGATGGTTTCGAGGTGGCTTCCCACTTCGCCGCCGAGAATTTCCAGCAGGACCGGATCGACCTGCACGGCCACTGTTCCCGACGCGGGGATTTCCTGCTTTTCCGCTGCCACAGCGTCGTGCGCGGTGGCCACCCCACCGACCGGAAGTATTTCAAGCAGCACGTCTTCGCCCGCGCCCAGGCGATCCGAGACGGCCTCCATTGCAGCAAGGTCGATGCTCACCGCGGCCTCGCCCTTCAATGCGGCAAGTAGCTGCGGCAGCGCGTCGCGCACCTGGCTCACGAATGAAACCACCGCATGACTGGCAGGCCGCGAGCCATCGAGGACGCGGTTGAGCATGCCTTCCACGTGCCAGCTGAATTCACCCAGGGTCTTCGCGCCAACCAGCCGGCCACTGCCCTTCAATGTGTGGAACACGCGCCGGATCTGACGCAAGTGCTCTGCCTCATCCGGCGCACGGCGCCAGAGCGGGAGCAACCCGTCCAGGTTGGTGATCTCTTCCTCGAATTCCTCCAGGAAGATCTCGCGGATTTCGTCGTCGATTTCGTCGCCGGCAACATCGAATCCGGAAATGAGCATGGGCGCGCCTGCCTGCGAGGACACCACGGCGGGTGGCGCCGCTTCATCGACGGCATCCTCCATGGCGCCGCCGGCATCAGCCTGCTGTGCATCGGCCTCATCCGCGGCTTCCTGAGCTGCGGGTATCTCGATCTCGATCTCGATCTCGCCGCCCGGCAACGGCCAGTACGCCAAGGCCTCCAGACTGTCGCGGGTCTTGTCGAGCAGGTCCTGACGCTGGCCATGCGGTTCGCGCAGCGACTCCAGGTAATACTCCATCCCGGCCAAGGCATCGGCAAGGGTATCCAGGTCACGACCGCCCGGGACCTGCCGCTTGTCGATCAGCTCGACGTGGCTGTAACGACGCAACGCTTCCAGGTAACCGGCAGGCTCTTCAAGCTGCAGGATGCGCATCGCACCTGCAACTTCGGCCAGCAGGCGTGGTACCGGATCCAGTGCCGCATGCTCCCAATCGGTTTCCACGAATGCAACGAACGCATTGCGCACTTCGGAAAAATTCGTGGCGGCTTCGTGAGCCAACGCGCCCATGACCTTGCGCGATTCCTGCGCCAGCAGGTCGTCCGCTGCGGTGACCGCGTCCGTGCTGTCCTGCCCAAGCCGCGAGAACTGGTCATCCAGCGAGTGTTCGATATAGATCAAGGCGCCAGCGACGTCGAGTAACTCGCCTTCGCTTGAGGGCCGCTCGCCATCGGCGATGGCATGCATGATCCTGCCCTGCTCCTGGACCACGCCTCGCGAGGCTTCCAGGCCGACCATGCCGAGGGTTTCGCCGATGCGATCCAGCGACTCCGCCTGTGGCTTGAGCGCGGAGCCATCCGTGACGCCGGAACGCAAGTGCAGATCCAGCGAGTCCTTGACCCGCAACAAGTCTTCCTTGAGCGCCGCTGACACCGTGTCGAGCAGGGCACGGTTGCGCCCGGCCAAGCTGCCGCGCGCGTGCTGAAGCTCGGCTTCGGTCGGCTCTTCCAGCAAGCTCGGCAGCGCATCCTGCACCAAGGCCGATTCACCACGTGCGGCGCGCAATTCATTGAGCAGTGGCAACAACACGATCGGGATGTCGCGGTGCCCGCCTTGCAGACGCTCCAGGTAATCCGGCAACTGGACCACGCCGCGCATCAATGCCGAACAGGCATCGTCGCGCCCGGTGGTCCTGTCTGCGGCCAGGGCCTGTGCCAGCTGCTCCATTTCCTCGGCGACCATGGCCGGGGCGCGCAGTTCAAGCATGCGCAAGGTACCCTGCACCTGATGCAGGTAACCGGCGCAGCCGCGCATGCGTTCCACATCATCCGGTGACTCGGCGAAGGCTTCGATCTCGATCCGCGCCTGGCGCAGGGTCTCGTCGATTTCGGGCTTCACCCAGCCGAGTGCGGTGTGATCGATGGCATCCTGAAACGCCGTGGTCATCGCGACGCTCCGGTGAGGCCACGCACGGATGCGGGGCAAGCCTGAACCTGGACGGAAGTGTTCATCCCAACCCCTACTGGCCCGGCGCTCAGGCTGGCAGCTTGAAGTCGGCGACCGAACGACGCAGATCGGCGGCGAGCTGGGCCAGGTTGCCGATCGACTCGGCTGTCTGGCTGGCACCCTGCGAGGTCTGCGCGGTGATCGACTGGATGGTGTTCATGGTCTGGGTGATGTCGGTGGCGGCAGTGGACTGCTGCGCCGCAGCGGTGGAGATGCCCTGAATCAACCCTGACAAGTCGGCCGACACTTTCTCGATCTCGCCCAGCGCAGTACCCGCGTCCTCCGCCAATCGTGCACCGGCGACCACTTCCGAGGTCGTCTGCTCCATCGAGCTGACCGCCTCGTTGGTATCTGCCTGAATGGTCTGGACCAGCGATTCGATGCGCTTGGTCGCACTGGAGGAGCGTTCCGCGAGTCGTTGCACTTCGTCGGCCACCACCGCGAACCCGCGGCCTGCCTCACCGGCCGAGGCCGCCTGAATGGCCGCGTTCAGCGCCAGGATGTTGGTCTGTTCGGAAATATCGTTGATCAGTTCCACGATCGAGCCGATTTCCTGCGAGCTTTCGCCCAGTCGCTTGATGCGCTTGGAGGTTTCCTGAATCTGGTCGCGGATGCTGTCCATGCCGGCGATCGTCTGCCGCACCACGCCTGCACCGTTGGTTGCGATCTGCACCGAGCGCCGCGCCACCTCGGCGGAGTCCGCGGAGTTCTGCGACACCTGGTTGATGCTGACCGCGATTTCAGTGATGCGTCCGGACGCGGAACTGATCTCCTGTGCCTGGTGCTGTGCTGCTTCGGCCAGGTGCATCGCGGTCGCCTGGGTTTCCTGCGCACTGGATGCCACGTGCACCGAAGTGTCATTGATGGTGGCCACCAAGGTGCGCAGCTGCTCCACAGCGAAGTTGATGGAGTCCGCGATCGCGCCGGTCATGTCCTCGGTCACGGTCGCCTTCACGGTCAGGTCACCTTCCGCGAGCGAACCCATTTCATCCAGCAGGCGCATGATCGCCTCCTGGTTGCGGTCGTTCAGCTCCTTGGTGGTCTGGTAACGGGCGCGGCCCGCGCGACCCAGGGCCCACAACAAGCCGGCGATCGAGAACAGCGCCAGCGCACCGGACAGGATGCTCGCCCAGACACCACCAAGGATGCTGGTGTCCTTCAGCGAACCGAACGAGGTGAATGCCGCGAACAGGCTTTCGCTATCCGCAAGAAGCTTATCGGAACCCGTGGTGAGCGCCGCCGCCGAGGTCTGGGCGCCGATCAGGTCCTTGGAACTGGCGACGATCGCGTCCAGGTCCTTCTTCATTTCCTGCCAAAGCGTGTTGGCCTGGCTGAGCGGACCAAGCGCACCGGCTGCAGTGACTTTGGCGATGTCGCCACCGCCGTTGCGCAAAGCGTTCATCGAGCGATCGAACACCGCGGAATCGCGACCCAGCGCGCCGGCTGCCACCTGCGCCCCGCTACCACCACCTTGCAATTCGGCGATGCGACGGGCCATCGCGGCAGACGTCACCACCTGCTGCAGCGCGGTGAACACCTGGCCTGAACTTGCGCCACCGGAAGCGAGGCCGCGCACCACTTCATTCAGCTGCGCCTGCAATTGCGGCACCTTGGTGGTAAAGCTGTTGGCTCGGCCAGCCAGCGCCAGCACTGCGGTCTGGCTGCCCAGCACTTCGTCGGCACGCTTGGCCAATGGGGTCCACGTGTTGGTCACCGTGTTGATCGGGCCAGCAACGCCAGCCGCGCCGCCGAACCGCTCATTGAGCGTCTTGATGTCCTGGTCGACCTCGGCCTTGGTGGCCTTGAATGCCGTGAATGCCTCGGCATTGCCTTCGATGGCGTCACGGCCCTGGTTGGCGAGCCGCTGCGAATTCAACTGCAGGCGCGATGCCGAGGTACTGGCACCACCCAGGCGGGACGCCTTGGTCGTGGCGTACAACGTGTTGCCAGCGAATACCACCAGCGACCCGATCAGCAACGCGATCCACGCATTGGTGCTGAGGTTGCGACCCTTGCCAGCGACGGAATCCATCATAGTGCTCATGTTGCGACCTCGGCTTGCGTATGTGACCGCGTATCAGGCGGCGGCTTGGCGGAATTCAGGAGTGCGGGCGAGACGGTCGAGGCTGAACACGCCCCAGTCCTGTTCACCCATTCGGTAAGCACGATCGATGAAGTGGCTGTAACGCCCCTCCGACACCTGTGCGACATCAATGCCTTGTCCATCGACGAAACTGCGTTGGCCGAACAACTCGTCGATGGTCACGGCGACTTCGCCGCCGGGTTGGCGCACGACCAGCACGCGCTGGCTTTCATGCAGCACGGTACGTTCGCCTTCCAGGAACTGTTTCAGGTCGACCACAGGCAACAGGGTGCCGCGCACGTTGGCCACGCCCAACATCCACGGCTGTGCGCCGGGAACCGTGGTCAACGCAGGCAGCGACAGGATTTCAACCACTTCGTCGAAACCTGATGCGAGCCGGTGAGAACCAATCCGGTAGGCGACACCACGCCACAGGCCAGGCGCATCCAGCTGTTCCGGCAGGCCGGCGACGTGGGCCAGGCTGCGCTCTTCATAATCGGCCAGCACCAGGAACGGCGGGCGCTGGTCACGTGCCTTCACCTTCGGCTTGCGTTGCGGCTTGGCCGCTTTTGCCGGCGCAGGTGGCGGGGCTGCCTCGACCGTCTCCGTTTGCGCGGCTTCGGCGGCCTCGTCCGGGCTGCAAGGCTCGCCTGCCATCTGGGCGGCATCGAACTCGGCGGCGGCTTCCCCGGCCAGTTCGAGGACCGGCTCCGGAACCACGGCTGGCGCCACGACCTGGATCTCGGCCTCCACGACCTTCGCCGGCTGCTTGCCCTTCGCCTTGTTCTTGCCGCGCTTTGCCATGCTCAGTGTCCGATCAATGCGTTGATCTTCTCGATCAGGTCGGACTCGCGCGGCGGCTTGACGATGTAGTCCTTCGCCCCTTGGCGCAAGCCCCACATGCGATCGGTTTCCAGGCTCTTGGTGCTCACGATCAGCACCGGGATATGGCTGGTTTCGGCATCGTGTGACAACGCCCGGGTTGCCTGGAAGCCGTTCATGCCTGGCAGCACCACGTCCATCAGCACCAAGTCGGGCTTGTCGCGCCGACAGGTGACGATGCCATCCTCGGCACTGACCGAGGTAGTGACCTGATGCCCGTTGCGCTCAAGCAACTGGGTCATGACCGCGGCCTCGGTCGGTGAATCTTCGATCAGCAATATGCGTGCCATGGTTGCCCTACCCCCCGGTCAGGCGTTGACGTATTTCCGGATAGCGCCAAGAAGCTCTTCGCGCGTGAATGGTTTGGTGAGGTATTGCTGGGAGCCGACGATGCGCCCACGGGCCTTGTCGAACAAGCCGTCCTTTGACGAAAGCATGATCACCGGCACCGATTTGAAGGTCTGATTGTTCTTGATCAACGCGCAGGTCTGATAGCCATCCAGTCTCGGCATCATGATGTCGACGAAAATGATCTGCGGATTCTGGTCGGCGATCTTGGAGAGCGCCTCGAAGCCGTCGGTCGCGGTGACAACCTCGCAACCCTCGCGCACAAGCAAGGTCTCCGCAGTTCGGCGGATTGTCTTGGAGTCGTCGATGACCATCACCCTCAGACCCTTGAGGCTGACGTCCGGATCGTCTTTCTGCGCCATGCGTTCCCCTTGCCGCTTGATCGCTGCCCGAGGCATTGGCCGCGGTGCGTGAGTGCTTATATCCCAGTCTGCGCGCGAAGTGTCAAGCGACGCTTTGCGTCACATTGCTGTTTCGACCCCCCCCCCTGCTACCATTTGGGCGGATTTTACAGGATGTGCCGAGGACGCCAGGGATGCCACTTGCGATGCCGCTCGACGTGGTGGTGGTGATGGATCCGATCGCATCCATCAAGATCGCCAAGGACTCCACTTTCGCCATGCTGCTGGAAGCCCAGCGGCGCGGGCATCGACTGCATTACGCAAAGCCTGGCGGTCTGTCCGCAAGTGGCATGCGCGCCGTCGCCGACTGCATGACGCTGCGCGTCACCGACGATCCGGGGCATTGGTTCGATCTGGGATCCTCGTCACAGCTTGAGTTCGGGCATGGCCATGTGGTGCTGATGCGCACCGATCCGCCGGTCGACGCCGACTACATCCACGACACCCAGATCCTGAGCATGGCCCAGCGACAGGGTGCGCTGATCGTCAACGACCCGCAGGGCCTGCGCGACTTCAACGAGAAGCTCGCGGCCCTGCTGTTCCCGCAATGCTGCCCGCCGACGCTGGTGAGCCGGAACCCGGCTGCGCTCAAGGCCTTCGTCGGCGAGCACGGGCAGGCCGTACTGAAACCGCTGGACGGCATGGGCGGGCGCTCGATCTTCCGCGCCGGCACTGGTGAGGCCAACCTCAACGTGATCCTGGAAACCCTGACCGACGGTGGCCACCACCTGGCCATGGCCCAGCGCTACCTGCCGGAGATCACCGATGGTGACAAACGCATCCTGCTGGTCGATGGCGAACCCATCGACTACTGCCTGGCCCGCATCCCGCAGGGTGACGAGTTTCGCGGCAACCTGGCCGCCGGTGGCCGTGGCGAAGGCCGCCCCCTGAGCGATCGCGATCGCTGGATCGCGGCCCAGGTCGGTCCGGAAATGAAACGCCGGGGCATGCTGTTCGTCGGCCTGGACGTGATCGGCGACTACCTGACCGAGGTCAACGTCACCAGCCCCACCTGCATCCGTGAACTCGATGCCCAGTTCGGCCTGAACATCGCCGGCCGCCTGTTCGACTGCATCGAGGCCAGGCTCGCGTCCTGATGTCGCAGGCAGACGCTTTCCCCGCTCGCGTTGCGCCACGCCTGGGCGAATCCGACCGACTCAGCGCAACCCTGGTGCTTGCCGTACTGGTGCACGCGATGCTGATCCTGGGGATTGCGTTCACTGTGGAGGACTCCGCACCGGTCACACCAACACTCGACGTGATGTTGACCCAGACGCGCTCCGCATTGACGCCGAAAGAGGCGGACTTCCTGGCCCAGGCGGACAACCAGGGTGGTGGCGAGCACGACAAGACCCTGCGCCCGCGCGACACGCAGGTCGGGCCAATCCCGCAGCAACAAGAAGGGCTGGCGCCGCGTCCGTTGCACGCACAGACCCCCGCACCCAGCCCGCCCCCGGATCCACGCGTGATCACCGCGACCACCGGCCAGCAGGCGACGCCGATGCCGCAGCCGCAGCCGCAGCAGGAAGTGGATGCCAGGGACGTGCCGCCGGGCAAGGAGAAGATCGATCACGACATCGCTGTAGCAAGGTTGGCGGCGGAGATCCATCTCCGCTCACAGGCATATGCCAAACGGCCCAAGCGCAAGTTCGTCTCCGCCAGCACCAAGGAATACGCGTGGGCGCAGTACTTGCGCAGCTGGGTGGACCGGGTCGAACGGGTTGGCAACCTCAACTATCCGGACGAAGCCCGCCAGCGCCGGATCGGCGGCGTGGTGGTGATCAGCGTAGCTGTGCGCCGCGACGGCAGCGTGGAGTCCACCAGCATCGTGCAATCCAGTCATATCCCGATGCTGGACAATGCCGCCCTGCGCATCGTCAAACTATCGGAACCGTTCGCACCGCTGCCCAAGACCCAGGACGATCCGGACGTGCTGCACATCACCCGCACCTGGCAGTTCATGCCCGGTGGGGAGTTGGTCGATCAATGATTTCGAGGTCTGCGGTCTTGAACCGCCAGTGCAGCGGCGAGAACGGCGTGTGGCTCGCATAGCGGCATTTCGAGCCGCGGAGCGAGCCACACGCCGCTCTCGCCGCGACATCAATCGTTCGAGCATTTCAGCGCGCCGCACGCAGCGCCTGTTGCTCGGCAATGGTCAACGCCACGTTGTTGCGCAGGTAGGCCGGTTCGATGCATTCCGGTGCGATCGCCTCGCCGCGCGCGAAGGCCAGTGCGCCCAGGCGGGCGACATCGGCCGCATGCGGCAATGCGGCGACATCCACCCTTGCCAGTTGTCCCTGCAAGCGCGTTGCCAGCACGCCATCGGCGGCGGCAAATCCGGTGCCGACGCCATGCCAGTCGCTCCCATTCGGGGAAACATAGGCATGTGGTGCGATGACGATTTCATCGCTGGTTGCGAACACGCCATCTCCGTCGCGTTGGAAACCCGCGACGTAGATTTCTCCCATGCGCGCGTCGATTGCAGCGAGGATGCGATTACCCGATGACCGCATCGCCAGCGCTGCCAGCGTGGAGACCGGCAACAGCGGCCGGTCCAGCGCCAGCGCGATGCCCTGCGCCAATGCAATCGCCAGCCTGACGCCGGTGAACGCGCCGGGGCCACGCCCGACGGCGATGGCATCGAGCTGCGATTTGGCGATGCCGGCTTCGGCCAGCAGTGCTTCTGCCCATGGCAAGGCCAGTTCGGTATGCCGGCGCGGCGCGATCTCGAAGCGTTCGATCACCGCGCCATCGACCAGCACGGCGATGGAACATGCTTCGGTGGCAGTTTCGATGGCGAGCAGTCTCATCACTCAATTATCCTCGACTGCGTCCTGACTCGCCAAAACCCGCTGGCCAAAGAAGCCCTGCACGTCGGCAACATCGCGCGTGCGCGGCAGCGGCGGCAGCGAGTCGAGGAAGGTCTTGCCATACGACTTGCCGAGCAGGCGCGGGTCGCACAGCACCAGCACGCCGCGGTCGGTCTCGGTGCGGATCAGGCGGCCGGCACCCTGTTTCAGCGCGATGACGGCTTGCGGCAATTGTTCGTCGCGGAACGGATTGCCGCCGCTGCGACGGATCGCGTCGAGGCGTGCCTCGAACACCGGATCGTCCGGTGCGGCGAACGGAAGCTTGTCTATCACCACCACGCTCAGCGCATCGCCGGCCACGTCCACGCCTTCGCGAAAACTCGCGGTGCCCAGCAACACGCCGTTGCCGGACTCGCGAAACCGCTGCAGCAGCACGTGGCGTGGCTCACTGCCCTGCACGAACAACGGCCAAGGCACATTGCGCATGAGCTCGGCGGCTTCCCGTAACGCCCGATGCGAGGCGAACAGCAGGAAGGCACGCCCACCCGAAGCTTCCAGCACGGGCTGCAGCGCTGCGATCAGCGCAGGCCCGAAATCCCGCGATGCGGGTTCCGGCAAGCCCGGCGGCAAGTAGCACAGTGCCTGCCGGTCCCAATCAAACGGGCTGGGTTCGAGCAGCTCGGTCGCATGCTCGATCCCCAGCCGCTGCGAGATGTGGCCAAAGCTGCCAGCCACCGACAACGTGGCCGAGGTGAACACCCATGCGGCATGCGAGGCTTCGCGATGCGTGCGCAGTGGGCCGGACACGTCCAGCGGCGTGCGTTGCAGGCGGAACCCGCGCGGGGTGAGCTCGTACCAGTGCACCGAGCTGAAGCCGTCGTCGTGCTTCGCGTCGGCTTCATCATCGGGATCGATTGCACTGATTTCCTGGCCGCCGTCACCCGCTTCCATCCAGCGATGCAGGCGCGCCTGGTTGTCCCGGGCGCGCAGGTGGCAGGCGTCGAAGCCGGGCGCGGCCTCGCGCAGCGGTGCGAGTGCGCGTTCCAGCACGTCCAGCGCATCAGCCAGGGTGAGGCAGGCGGAATCAACATCGACCGTATCCAGCGCGCGCCAGCGGGTGCCGCGATGCGGCAACGGCTCCATCGCCGCGCGCAGACCACGTGTGGCGGCTTCCAGCGCGCGCGCCGGCTCCTGCACCGCCGCGAGGGCGCCGGGCACTTCCTTGCATTCGCTGAGCGCATCGCGCGCCAGTTCGACCAAGGGTCGGGCGCTGAGCGACTCGCCGAAAAATTGCGCGGCGAGTTCGGGCAGTTGGTGCGCCTCGTCGACCACGAAGGCCTGCGCACCCGGCAGGATTTCGCCGAAACCTTCCTGCTTGAGCGCAAGGTCGGCCAGCAGCAGGTGATGGTTGACCACCACGATGTCGGCAGTCTGCGCACGCTGGCGCGCCTGCACCACGAAGCATTCACTCCAGAACGGACATTCGCTGCCGAGGCAATTGTCCGCGGTCGAGCTGATCTGCGGCAGCAGCGGCGAGTCTTCCGGCAACGCGTCGAGCTCGGCCAGGTCGCCCATGCGGGTGCGCCCGCTCCATGCCACCACGCGCTGGAATTGCGACGCGACGTCGCGCGAGGCGAAGCCACCCTTGAACAGTTGTGGCTCGCCCTTGGCCTGTTCCATCCGATACCGGCACAAGTAGTTGGATCGGCCCTTGAGCAGGGTGGTCTTGAGGCCGGTGCCGAGCGCATCACGCACGCGCGGCAAGTCGCGCAAATACAGCTGGTCCTGCAGCGCGCGAGTGCCCGTGGAGATGATCGTCTTCATGCCGGACAGCAGCGTCGGCACCAGGTAGGCGAAGGTCTTGCCAGTGCCGGTGCCGGCCTCGGCCAGCAGCACCCCACGTTGCTCGAAGGCCTCGGCTACCGCCATCGCCAACCGTTGCTGCGCCGGACGCGCCACGAAACCAGGCACGTGGCTGGCCAACGCAGCACCGGCATTCAGCGCCTCGAGGACGCCGGCACTCAAGCGCGACATCGGTGCATCACGCGCCTGCACACATCAAGGCTGGCGCACGGGTTCGGGCGCTGGCGAGGACGGCACCGGTGTTGCGGGTGGTGGCGGCGCATCGCGGGCAGGATCGCCGCGATCCCCCCAACCCAGCCAGCCACGGATCGCATCACCTGCGCGCTCGAGCGCTGCCGGACCGGCTTCGTCCGGATGCTGCTGCCAGTAGGGATCGTCGGTCGGCTGTGCATACACGCAAGGTTGGTAGGCAGGCGCGAAGCCGGACACGAACGCTACCCGCGCAGCTCCGGGACAGCCCGCATCGGTGCTGTGTCCGCTTTGAACCCACTGCCAGTCCAGCCCATCATTGCTGATCTGCAGCGGCGCGCTGGGCAAGCGTGAAAAAATTTCCGACCACACCCGCATGCCGCCAGTGGCCCCGTACAGGCCGGTCGCCTTGTTCTGGTCGTTGCCGACCCAGACCACCGCCAGATAGTCGCCGGTGTAGCCGGCAAACCAGCTGTCGCGGCCGTCGTTGCTGGTACCGGTCTTGCCGGCAGCGCTGAGCCGGCCGAGGCCATCACGCACCAGCTGCCGGCCGGTCCCGGAACTGACCGTGTATTGCAACGCGACCCCGACCAGCCGCGCGGCGACTGCATCGCCCTTCTGTGCCGGTGGCGGCGCGCTGTCGTAGCGCTTGATGGTGCTGCCCTGTCGGTCCAGCACGCCGCGCACCGCGTGCAGCGGCTGGATTTCGCCATCCGATGCGAGGAACTGGTAGAGCTGCGCCATCGCGTACGGGCTCTGATCGACCGCGCCCAGGATCAGCGAAGGCTGACCTTCCGAGTCGATGCCGGCCAGCGTGCGGATCAGCTCGGCCAAGCGCTGCGGCTGCACGTCCATGCCCAGGCGAACCGTGGCCTGGTTGTAGGACAGCGCCAGCGCATCCATCACCCGCACGCTGCCATGGCTGCGCCCGTCGGAATTGCCCGGCTTCCAGGTGCGGTTGCGACCCAGGCTGACCGTCACCGGTGCGTCGCTGACACTGCTGGCCAGCGACCATTTATCCGGCTGCGCCAACGCAAGCAGGTACACGAACGGTTTCAGCAGGGACCCCACCGGGCGCTTCGCATCCACGGCGCGATTGAAGCCTTGCTCGGTGACATCGCGACTGCCGACCACCGCGACCACGTCGCCGTTGTGTACGTCGGTCATCACCAGGCCGGCCTGTAGCGGCGGGCGCGTCTTGTGATCAAGTGATTTCAACGTGCGGACCACCGCGCCTTCGGCGTAACCCTGGGCGGCCGGCGACATGCCGGTCATCACGCTGAGGCCAGCGCCGGACAGCCTGTCGGCCGGGTAATCACGCGCAAGTTGCTTGCGCACCAGATCGACATACGCCGGGAAGCGATTGGCGGCGATGTTGCCGGCATCCTTGGTGACACCCAACGGTGCAATCCTGGCGCGCGCGAATTCGGCATCGTCGATGAGTTTGGCTTCGTGCATCTTGCCGAGCACGAAGTTGCGGCGCTCGGTCGCGCGTTCCGGGTTGCGTCGCGGGTTGTACCAGGACGGCCCCTTGACCAGCCCGATCATCAGCGCGATCTGCTCGCTCGACAGGTCGCGCAATTCGCGGCCGAACCAGAACTCCGAAGCTGCCGCCACGCCGCGGATCGACTGCGCGCCGCGCTGGCCCAGGTCCACCTGGTTGAAATAAGCCTCAAGGATGGTCTTCTTGTCGTAACGCGCTTCCAGCAGCAGCGAGAACAGGATCTCCTTGACCTTGCGGGTGACCGTCTGCTCCTTGCCGATGCCAAGCAAGCCGCTGCGCGCCAGCTGCTGGGTCAGGGTGCTGGCACCCTGCTTGTTCTCGCCGCCGGAACTGGCCGTGACCCATGCCGCACGCAGCATGCCGGTGATGTCGATGCCGTGGTGGTGGGCGAAGTCCTCGTCCTCGACCGCCTGCAAGCCGGTGACCAGCAGCTCGGGCACTTCCTCGATCCGCACCAGCCGCCTTTCTTCCTGCTGCTGGCCATACAGGGTGGCGATGCGCGCCGGGTCCAGCCGCGCGCTGCGCAGTGATTTGCGACTGGCGACATCGCGCACGGTCGCGACCTTGCCGTCCGACAGCGTGACGTCAAGCTGGGCAGGCCCGATGCGGCCGTCAACATCGAAATAGCCCCGGCTCGATATCTTCCAGCGGCCACCGTTGCGCGCATACGTGCCGGCGCGCCTGCCGTCGCCAGCACGGTACGACGCGGCGTCCAGTTCGGTCTTGAGCGTCTGCGCGTCCAGCGCGAGTCCCTGGCGCAGCATCAGCGGGCGTGCATACACGCGGGTCGGCACCTGCCAGCGCAACTTGCCGAAGCGTTCGCCGACCTGGTGGTTCAGGTAGGCCATGTACGGGATCAGGAAGCCCAGCAGCAGCGCCGCCGCGGCCAGCCCCCAGGTCAGCAGACGACTGCGCCAGTCCCAACCGCCATCTCCGGTATCGCCGGAGTCGTCATCCTCGTCGTCATGGAGGTCTTCGTCGTCTTTGATACGGGGCATGGGCTCGGCGCTGGCAGCCATCGCGCGGGATGCGACAATAGGCAATCGTGATTGCAGCGAGTCTAGCGCAGCCCATGCGCGAGGCACCGTAGGCCGTTGCCCCGTCCTTCAGCCGGAGTTCCACTGCATGCCGATACCTGCCGAAGCGCGCTTCTGGATGTCGCGCGCCCGGGGCCTGTGGCGACGCGGCCTC
Source organism: uncultured Gammaproteobacteria bacterium (assembly GCA_963714905.1). Classification (GTDB taxonomy): domain Bacteria; phylum Pseudomonadota; class Gammaproteobacteria; order Xanthomonadales; family Xanthomonadaceae; genus Thermomonas. The sequence continues at coordinate 38,078 of CAVQPZ010000006.1, read as the reverse complement.
GCCAGCCTGCGCAACCGCGGCCTCGCGGCCAGCTGGCAGCGGCTGAAACTGCAGTTCCGCCGCGGCCGGGTGGTCACGCACGTACCGTATTCGCCTGATGGAACTCCGTTCACGCCCTTCGCGATGCCTGCCACGGACACACCACGCGCGAGCATCGTGATCCCGGTGCACGGCGCCTTCGCGCATACCCTCGCCTGCCTGCGTGCGATCGCGGCGCACCCGCCGGCAGCCGGAATCGAAGTGATCGTGGTCGACGATGCCTCGCCGGACGATTCGCGCGCCAGGCTCCTGCAAATCGACGGCATTCACCTGCACGCACGTGACAGCAACGGGGGCTTCATCGCGGCTTGCAACGACGGGGCAGCGATGGCGCGCGGCGAGTACCTGGTCTTCCTCAACAACGACACCGTGCCACAACCGGGCTGGCTGGACGCCTTGCTGGGCACGTTCGAAGAACATGCCGAAGCCGGCCTGGTCGGCGCCAAGCTCGTCTATCCCGACGGCCGCCTGCAGGAAGCCGGCGGCGTGGTGTTCGCCGATGGCTCGGGCTGGAACTACGGGCGCCATGAAGACCCGACCGATTGCCGGTTCAACTATCTGCGCGATGCCGACTATCTGAGTGGCGCGGCGATCATGGTTCCGCGTGCGCTGTTCCAGCAGCTTGGCGGGTTCGATGCGCGCTATGCACCGGCCTATTACGAGGACACCGATCTCGCCTTCGCGGTGCGTGCGGCTGGACTGCGCGTGCTTTGCCAGCCGCAGGCCGTCGTGCATGCACGACGAAGGCACTACGGCAGGAACCGATCCGAACAGTGGCGCAAGGCGTCGCAGCGACGCAACCAGCAGGTATTCGCCGACAAATGGCGTGCTGCGCTGGCCAAACAATTGCCAGCCGGCAGCATCCCGACCCCCGCGCTGCTGCATCGCCGCCAGCAGCAGGTGCTCATCATCGATGCACTGACCCCTCAGCCGGATCGCGATTCGGGCTCACTGCGGCTGGTCAATCTGATGCGCATGTTGATTGCCGTGGGCGTGCACGTGGTAGCTTCCTGCCAGCCAATCGCACCGCCGACGGGCAATACACGCAAGCGCTGCAGCAACTCGGCGTCGAATGCTGGCATGCGCCGCATGCCGCGCGGATCCCGGCCTGGCTGCGCGAGCACGGACCGCGCTTCGATACGGTGCTGGTCTGCCGGCACTACGTGGCGCGCGAGTTCCTGCCACTGCTGCGCCAGCACGCACCGCAGGCGCGCATCCTGTTCGACACCATCGATCTGCACTACCTGCGCGAACGCCGTGCCGCCGAGTTGTCGGGCGATGCGACTGCCTTGCGCGCGGCCCAAGGCACCCGCGAGCTGGAACTGGAACTGATCGCCGCCGCCGATACGACATTGGTCGTGAGCAACGTCGAGCGCGACCTGCTGCGCGAGGACGCACCAGGCGCCGACGTGCGCATCCTGTCCAACCTGCACCAGGTCGCGGGACACGGACCGGCATGGGCCGAGCGCAGCGACCTGCTGTTCGTTGGCGGCTTCCGGCACCCACCCAACGTGGATGCGGTGCTGTGGTTCGTGCGTGAGGTGTTCCCCCTGATTCGTGCGGAGCAACCCGGCATCCGCTTCCACTGCATTGGCGGCGACGTGCCAGCGGAAATCCATGCACTCAGTGCACAAGCCGGCGTCGAGATCCATGGCCACGTACCCGACCTGCAGCCATGGCTGGATCGCTGCCGGGTATCGATCGCGCCGCTGCGCTATGGCGCCGGGGTCAAGGGCAAGATCAACCAGGCGATGGCGCATGGTGTGCCGGTGGTGGCCACGTCGCCCGCAGTGGAAGGCATGCACCTGCGCGATGGCATCGACGTGCTGGTGGCAGACACCGCCGAAGAATTCGCGCAGGCCGTGTTGCGCCTGGACGGGGATGCCGCGCTGTGGGAACAGATCTCAACGCATGCGCTCGACAACGTGACCACGCATTTTTCACTCGACGCTGCGCGCCAGACCGTGTGCGAATTGTTCCTGCGCTGAGCGAGCGAAAAATGGTGTCAGGGACAATTTCCGTTGGAATTGTCCCTGACACCATTCAAGGCTTGCCCGGCTGCGCGCGGCGCAGGCGTTCAGTGAACTCGGCCAGTCCCGGCGTGGCCGGATCCTGCAGCGCGGCCTGCTCCGCAGCTTGCGCGGCAGCATCGATCTCGCCGCGCTCAAGGCGTTGGTCGCCGATTGCGATCCAGCGCTGCGCGAGTCGTTGGCGTGCCTGCGGCAAGTCGCGATCCAGTGGCTCAAGCTGACGCCAGACATCCAGACAAGCCTGCGATTCACGCAAGCGGTTGTCACGCAATGCGTCGCTGTGGCATTCGCGGGCGGCCGGCTTCAGCGCAGCCAAGGCATGCTGCACGCGGGTGTCATCAGGAGCCAGCGCACGCGCCGCACGCAGCTTGTCCCAGGCGCTGTCACCGGGCGGCGTGATCCAGTCCCCGCGCGCTTGTGCCTTGGCCGCGTCGGCCAGCAGGGCTTGCATCTTCGCGATGTCGCGGCGATTCGGTCGATGCGTGTCCGGCAGCTTGGCCGCCCCCTTCCTGGCCTGCTCAAGATGCCGCTCGGCATCCGTGATCCGCGGATCGTCGCTGGACAGTTCACGCGCACTCGCCAGCAAGTGCTTGCTGCCCGCGAAGTCGAAATCCGCGGCCAGGCGGGTGGCGCGAGCGACAAGACCATCCATCACATCGGTCTTGCATCCAGCAAGCATGGTTCCGCCGTCTTGCAGCCCACGCAGCTCGATGCACAGCGCCGCGGCACGCTCGAAGCTTTGCTTGCCGACAAGCGCATCCACACGTTGCGCGCGCGCTTCGACAAGCTGGGCAAGGCCTGCCTGCAATGCAGGCAGATCGACGTGCCCGGGATCGAAGCGTCGGGCACGCTGCAGCAGTCCGGCTACGGTCTGCGCATCGCCGCGCTCCAGCGCCGCTTGTGCAGGCAGCAATAGATCGGTCAACGCGTCCTCGCGACCTTCAATTGCACGCTGGTTGCGTGGCTGCATAGCCAGTACGCGCTGGTACAGGGGCAATGCCGACACTTCGTCCTGATCGAGCCGGCCGGCGTCGCGTGCCGATGCCGCGCGCGCCAGCAGATCGTCAATCCCGCTGTTGTCGGCCTGGTATTCCTGCAACGCTGCAAGGATTGGTTCGACCTGTGCACGCGGCGCATCCAGCGCCTGCGCCAGTTGGAGATCCGCACGTGCCGCTGGATAACGCTTCTGTCCGATTTCCTGTTCGGCCCGCGCCAGTGCCGCCAGCGCCACCCGTGCCAGGCCTTCGCGGGCCTGTACCTGATCGGGCTGCAAGGCCAGTGCAGCCTCGAACAGTTCGCGCGCGCCATTGCCATCCTCTGCGGTGAGACGGCCAGCCTGCAGCGCGGCTTCCGCGCGCATCTGCAGTTCCTCGCTGCGGGAATCCGGCCACAACCACGTCGAGATACTGCCCCTGAACACGATCGACACCAGCAACAGCACCAGCAACGCCGCGCACACACCGGTCAGCACATGCCGCAACATCGCAGGCAATGCCAACCACCGCCCGCGCCATGCCTGCCAGCGCCGGTGCGCAGGGGCAAACTGCCTGGTCCACGGCGCGTTCATCCGCGATGCGCCGACTCGACGCCGGCCAGGTCTTCGATCCGGCCCAACATCAGGCCAAGCTGGCCGTAGTCCGCCACCCGCACCTGCAGGGCGATGCGCACCTGACCATGCCCGCCACGCAGCGGTGCACTATGCACGCTGAGCACATGCACGTTGAGCTGCGCAACCAGGGTGGTGATGTCCTTGAGCAGCCATTTGCGGTCGATCGCATCGATGCTCACCGCGACTTCATGACCACCGCTGCGCGCGCCCCACTCCACTGGCAACACGCGCGCCGGCTGCAGCCCGGCCATGCGCAGAAACGAGGCGCAATCCGGCCGGTGCACGCTGACGCCACGACTGCGGGTCAGGTAGCCGGCAATGGGTTCACCTGGCAACGGTTGGCAACAACGCGCCACCTGCGCCAGCAGGTTGTCGACGCCCTGCACGGTGACCGTGCCGGCCGCTGAAAGTGGACTGGCCGGTCTTGCGGGTGTCGGCGGCGCAGGTTCGCGGATGGGTTCTTCCGCCGCACGTTCGAGTTCAAGCAGCGCACGACCGACCTGGTTCGGACCGACATCGCCCAACGCCACCAGCACCAGCAAGTCATCGACATGGCCCACGTTGAACTTGCCCAGCACCGACTGCAGGTCCGCATTCAACAAGCCCATCCTGCGCAGGTCGCGATCCAGCATTTCACGCCCGGCGTGCAGGTTGCGCGCGCGGTCGAGCTTGTTGAACCAGCTGCGGACCTTTTCGCGCGAGCGGCTGCTGGCCAGGAAGCCGCTACTGGCCTGCAGCCAGTCGCGCCTTGGCTCCGAGATTTTCGCGGTCATGATCTCGACCCGATCACCGCTGCTCAACTGATGATTGAGCTGGACGATGCGACCGTTGACCTTTGCCCCGCGACAGCGATGGCCGACCTCGGTATGCACCTGATAGGCGAAGTCGAGCACGGTCGAACCCTGCTGCAGGTCGATCACTTCGCCCTTCGGCGTCAGCACGTACACGCGCTCCTCGACCAGTTCACTGTCGATGCCCCCCAGCGGCGATGCCTCGCCATCACGCGCGGCATCGGCGGCCTGTTCCAGCAGCTTGCGCATCCAGGCGATGCGCTTGTCCATTGCGGCACCACCGGCTGCGCCACCCGCGCCGCCTTCCTTGTAACGCCAGTGCGCGGCCACGCCGAGTTCGGCCTGTGCATGCATCTCGCGGGTGCGGATCTGCACTTCCAGGGTCTTGCCGCCAGGACCAACCACCGCGGTGTGCAGCGAGCGGTAGTCGTTGCTCTTGGGACGTGCGATGTAGTCGTCGAACTCGCTCGGGATCGGCACCCATAACGCATGCACGATACCCAGCGCGGCATAACAGGCGGCCACATCGTCCACCTGCACGCGCAACGCGCGCAGGTCGTAGAGCTCACTGATCGGCACATCCTTCTTCTGCATCTTTCGCCAGATGCTGTAGATGTGCTTCGAGCGCCCGGCGACATCACCGTCGATGCCGTTCTCGGACAGCGCTTCACGCAATTGCAGCAGCGCCTGCTGGATGTAGCGCTCGAGCCCGCTGCGGTTGTCGTCCAATTGGCGTGCGATGCGCACGTAGGTGTCGGTGTCGAGTTCGCGGAACGCGAGGTCTTCCAGTTCCCATTTCAGCTGCCAGATGCCCAGCCGGTTGGCCAGCGGCGCATGGATGTCGCGGGTCAACTGGGCCAGTGCCTGACGCTCCTCCAACGGCAGGCGCCACGCCGCGCGCATCCGCGAGAGCTGCCGTGCCAGCACGATGGGGACGACGCGCAAGTCGCGCACCAGTGCCAGCAACAGCCGGCGCATGCCTTCCGGGTTGCGCCCGCCACCGTGACGACGATGCAGCTGCCAGACGCGGCTGGCAGCACGCTGGCCTTCCAGCAGGACACGCATGCGTTCCGGCAGGTCGATGCCGGCGGTCTTGATCGCCACGTCGATGTCGACGACCACGTCCAGCAAGGTGGCAGCCATCACGTCGGGATCGGCATTGAGCGTGGACAGGATGGCCAGCGTGTCGGCCAGTACCTCGGGTGGGTCGCGCAGCTGCGCGCCGGCATCGATCGCATCACGCCATGCCTCGATCAAGCCAGCTGCCAACGCACCGCCTGGCAACCGCGTCAGGGCGGCATCGTAGGCAGTGGCTTTGGCATTGGTCGGGGCGGAAGCGTGCATCCGCCTACAGTAGCGAGGCCGTCATGAAGCGGCCAGCATCAAGCTGAACGCAAGCGCGCCAGGCGCGTCGCCAAACGCTTCGGCGACACCCCGACCTTGCTGCCGAGTTCCTGCGCGAACAGTTGCACCCGTAATTCCTCTAGGTCCCAGCGCAAGGCCTGTGCGTCCGGATCTCCGGGGTCGGCGGCACGCAGGCCTGCCAGGAATGGCCGCAGTTCCAGCAGGCGGACCTGGTCACGGGTCGGGTCGCGTTGCGCGCGTTCGGCCCGCAGGGACAGTGCCTTCAGGTAGCGCGGGTAATGCGCCAGCGCAGCGGCGGGCACATCGCGCAGGAAGCCCGGCGCGACCAGCGCATCCAGCTGCGCCCGCATGTCGTCCAGGTTGGCCCGTGCCCAACCCATCAGCTTGGATTCAAGCGCAGCGCGCACTTCGGCGACCAGTGCGAGGATCGTTTCGGCCTGCTGCAGCCGCTGCATTGCTTCGCCGAACAGCGACCTGGCGATCGCATCGGCACGCCTGTCGAAGGCACCGAAATCGCGAATATCCAACAGCTCGTGTTCGGCCAATGCCGCGAATGCACCATCGACCAGGTCGCCGCGCAGGCGGTCACTGTCCTTCAGGCCATCACGACGCGGACTTGCCGATTCGATCGCCGCATACAGCAGCGAGGTCCTGGCCTGCACCGGCAATTGCTTGCGTGACTGCTTCAACTTGTCGGCCAAGGCAATCGCAAGCAACCGTCGAACGCCTTCCGGATGCCGGCGCTCGGCAATCTCACGCTGCGCATGCACCGCCAACGATGCCGCATCGCCGTCATCCTGCAGCGCCGGATACGCCGGCACGCCACCAGCACCCGGCACCGACATCGGGATCGGGTGTGCGGGGAACGTGGTCAGCCCGGCTTGCGCCATGCCTTGCGCGGCATGTTTCGCGAACGCCTCTGCGGCACGTGCACCGAAGCGTGAACGCAGGTCATCGAGATCGCGAGCATCAGCAAGCACGGATTTCTTGTCGGCATCCAGCAGGCGCACGTTGGCCCGCAGGTGTGCCTCGATACTGGCGGCATCGAAATCCGCTGCCGTCAGTTCAACGCCGGACAACTTCTTCAGGAAGCGCGCAAGCGCTCCCTCGAAGCTGTCTGCTTCAGGCTGCGGATGTGCCTCGGCAAACGCGCGTGCGAAATCCGGCGCCGGCACGAAATTGCGGCGCAGCGCCTTCGGCAATGACTTGATCAGCGCCGCCGCCTTGTCCTGCACGAACCCCGGCGCCAGCCACGACAAGCGCGCGCCGTCCACGGCATTGAGCAGGTGCAGCGGCACCAGCACGGTCATGCCATCGTCGATCGCGCCGGGCTCGAAGCGGTATTGCACGGCAAGGCGTGCGTCGCCCAGCGCGATGTACGCCGGGTAGCGCGTGGCATCGGCTTCGTCGGCGACCAGCACTTCGTCGCGCGACCATTCCAGTGCCAGCTTGTCGGCCTTCGGCAACTTCACGGCCCAGGCATCCAGCGCCTGCGCGTTGTGCACATGCGGCGGCAGCCGGTCCAGGTACCAGCGCGCCTGCCAGTCCTCGTCCACCACCAGTCCGACCCGGCGCAGCTTGGCTTCCTCGTCCCTGGCCGATGCCAGCGTTTTCAGGTTGCGTGGCAGGAATGCGCTGCGGGTATTGATCTCGCCGGTCAGCAGCGCGTCGCGCACGAAAATCATGCGCGATTCTTCCGGGAACAAGGCGCCGTAATGGACCGGCTTCTTCGGCGCTAGCACCAAGCCAAACAAAGAGATCTGTTCACTGCCCAGCACGCGGCCCTGAGCACGCGACCAATGCGGGTCGTGATGGCGGCGCGCCAGCAGGTGCGGCAACTCGGCGATCGCCCAATCGGGTTCGATGCCGGCATTGGTGAGCCCCCAGACTTTTTCGGTATCCAGCAACGTCGCCGACAACACCCACGGCGGCGGCTTGGACACCAGCGTCGATCCCGGAAACAGCGAAAACTTGCGCCCGCGCGGACCATCGAACATGCCACCCGCTTTTCGATCGGTGCCGGTTGCGCGATTGCCCAGCTGGGTCGGCAAGCCGGCGATCAATGCGCGATGCAGCGATGCATAGGCAAAACCGGGGTCAGAGTCGACTTTCTCAGGAACTCGAACTGGACTCGGCTTGTTTGAAGGAAAAGTCGACTCTGACCCCGGTTTTACATGCTCGTCCCAACCAAGCGCCTCGCACTGCAACTTCAGTTGCCGATGCAACTCCCACCATTCGCGCAGGCGCAGGAAGCCGAGAAAATGCTTGTCGGCCCACTTGCGCAACTGCGATTGCGTGTTGTCTTCGTGTGCGGTGCGGTAGGCATCCCACAGCTTGAGGATGCCGACGAATTCAGACTTCGGATCGGCGAACTGCGCATGTGCCGCATCGGCAGCGGCGCGCGCATCGGCCGGGCGCTCGCGCGGGTCCTGCACACCGAGGAAGCTGGCGATCACCAGCACTTCGTGCAGCACGCCGTGCTGTTGCGCGGCGACCAGCATGCGCGACAGCTTCACATCGACCGGCAGCTTGGCCATCGAGCGACCAGTTGCAGTCAACCCGCGCTGCGTATCTACCGCGCCTAGTTCGCCCAGCTGCTGCCACCCATCGGCAATCGCGCGCGGGTCGGGCGGTTCCAGGAACGGAAAGTCCTCGATGATGTTCGGACTGGCGACCGCCTCAGGCTTGCGTCCACGCTTGCCCGGTCTCGCGCCGCGCGGTTCGATCTCACCCAGGCCCAGCGAGAGCATCCGCAAGATCACGCCGGCCAATGCGGCACGACGGATTTCCGGATCCGTGAAAGCAGGCCGCGACTCAAAGTCGGCCTGCGAGTAGAGACGAATGCACACGCCAGGCGCGATGCGTCCGCAACGGCCGGCACGCTGGTTGGCGCTGGCCTGGCTGACCGGTTCGATGTGCAGGCGGTCGAGTTTCTGCCGCGGGCTGTAGCGCTTGACCCGGGCCACGCCGGGATCGACCACGTAATGGATGCGCGGCACCGTGATCGAGGTTTCCGCGACATTCGTGGCCAGCACGATGCGGCGCTGCGAGCCAGGATGGAACACGCGATCCTGGTCTTTCGCCGAAAGTCGTGCGTACAGCGGCAGGATATCCGTATGGCGGTATTTCCGCCGTTCAAGCGCCTGGTGGGCATCGCGGATTTCGCGCTCGCCGGGCAGGAAGATCAATACGTCGCCGATGCTTTTTTCGCGCTGTATCTCGTCACATGCCGCGACGATGCCGTCGAGAAGCGTGCGCTCACCCGCTTGCTCGCCTTCACCCTCAAGCGGTCGATAGCGCACCTCGACCGGATAGCCACGGCCTTCGACCTCGACCACCGGCGCATCGCCAAAATGCGCTGAGAAACGGGCGGTATCAATCGTCGCCGAGGTCACCAGCAGCTTGAGCTCCGGCCGACGCGGCAACAGCCGCTTCAGGTAACCCAGCAGGAAATCGATGTTGAGGCTGCGCTCGTGTGCCTCGTCGATGATGATCGTGTCGTATTTCGACAACCATCGATCGGCCTGGATCTCCGCCAGCAGGATCCCGTCGGTCATGAACTTGATCGCGGTCGCATCGCTGACCGCGTCGTTGAAGCGCACCTGGAAACCGACCAGGCCGCCCACTTGCACCTGCAGCTCATCGGCCACCCGGCGCGCCACCGAACGTGCGGCGATCCGCCTCGGCTGGGTGCAGCCGATCATCCCGGCGGCGCCGCGGCCCGCCGCGATGCACAGCTTGGGCAACTGGGTGGTCTTGCCGGAGCCGGTTTCACCCGCGATCACCACGACCTGGTGCTTGCGGATCAATTCGACGATGTCGTCCGCGGAGGCGGCGATCGGCAGGCCGGGATCCACCGCAGCAGTCGGCAACATCGCGGCGCGGCGTTCGCGTTCGGCGATCGAGGCCTGCAGCTTCAGCGTGAATGCGTCGCCCAGCGTGGCGTCATCGGGCCTGGTCTTCCATTTCGACCACAGGCCCAACAATCGCCCACGGTCGCGACTCAGCGCGCCATCGATGGCGCGGCGGGCCTGCGTTGACACGGTCTTTGCATCGGGTCCGATAGGTTGCATGGATCGTCGCGAGTGAAAACATTCATTTCACGGCAAGGGCCGCATCGGTCTATTGTCGCCGCAAGCCCCCACGAAGATGCATCCACGAGGAATCGCCATGGCCAAGAAGAAATCCACCGACAAGCCCGCCAAGTCCGTGAAGACTGCGAAAACCCCGGTCAAGGCGCATGCCGATGGCGCCCCCGGCATCAATATCGGGATCTCCAGCGGCGATCGCCGCAAGACTTCCGATGGTCTGGCGCACTTCCTGTCCGACGCGTTCACCCTGTACCTGAAGACCCACAACTTCCACTGGAACGTGACCGGGCCGATGTTCAATGCCCTGCACACCATGTTCGAGACGCAATACACCGAACAGTGGAATGCGCTTGACGAAATTGCAGAACGCATCCGTGCACTTGGTTTCAACGCGCCGGGTTCCTATGCGGAGTTCACCCGACTGAGTTCGATTGCCGAGGAACCGGGCCTGGCCGATACCGCCGACTGGCGGGAAATGGTCCGCCAGCTGGTCGTCGGCAACGAGGCCGTGTGCCGCACCGCGCGCAAGGTGGTCAAGACCGCGGACGAGGCCGGCGACGACCCGACCGTGGACCTGATGACCCAGCGCCTGAACATCCACGAAAAGACCGCGTGGATGCTGCGTTCGCTGCTGCAGTAGGCCCCGGGCACGTTGAAATGAAATAGCCAGGCCGCACAAGCGGCTTGGTATCTTGGTGCGCATGGAAGCAGCCGCGCTCGAAATCCTTCGCACTACCTTTGGCCACCCCGGTTTTCGCGGCGAACAGGCACGCATCATCGAATGCGTGACCCAAGGCGGCGACGCCCTGGTGCTGATGCCCACCGGCGGCGGCAAGTCGCTGTGCTATCAGTTGCCGGCCTTGCTGCGCGAAGGCTGCGGGATTGTTGTCTCGCCCTTGATTGCGCTGATGCAGGATCAGGTCGATGCATTGCGCCAGTTGGGCGTACGCGCCGCGTTCCTCAATTCCACACTGGACGCGGCGACCGCCCGCGGCGTCGAGGATGCGTTGGTCAATGGCGAACTCGACCTGCTGTACATCGCGCCCGAGCGACTGCTGACCCCGCGCTGCCTGGATTTGCTGGATCGCGCCAGGATCGCCCTGTTCGCCATTGACGAAGCCCACTGCGTCTCGCAATGGGGACACGATTTCCGCCGCGAATATCGCGAACTCACGATCCTGCACGAGCGCTGGCCACACGTGCCGCGCATCGCGTTGACCGCCACCGCCGATGCCCCGACCCGTTCCGAGATCGCCGAGCGGCTGGCGCTGGAGGATGCGCGAGCACTTCGTCAGTTCCTTCGACCGTCCCAATATCCGCTACCGGGTGGTGCTCAAGGACGGTAGCGGGCAAGGCGCCTTGTTCGAGCTGATTGCCAGCCATGCCGGCGAAAGCGGCATTGTTTACGCGTTTTCCCGCAAGCGTGTGGAAGCCATTGCCGAACAACTGGCCAAGGCTGGCATCAAAGCCCTGCCCTATCACGCCGGCATGCCGGCCGAGGTGCGCGCAGCCAACCAGCGCCGCTTCCTGCAGGAAGACGGCGTGGTGATGGTGGCGACCATTGCCTTCGGCATGGGCATCGACAAGCCCGACGTGCGCTTCGTGGCGCATGTGGACCTGCCCAAATCCATCGAGGGCTATTACCAGGAAACCGGCCGCGCCGGCCGCGATGGCGAACCCGCCGAAGCCTGGCTGAATTATGGCCTGGGCGACGTGGTCAACCTGCGTCAATTGATCGCTCGCTCCGAAGCCGGCGAGGAACGCAAGCACGTCGAAATGCGCAAGCTCGACGGCCTGCTGGGGTTCTGCGAATCCACCCAATGCCGTCGCCAGGCCTTGCTGGGCTGGTTTGGCGAAGCGCATAGCGGGAATTGCGGGAATTGCGACAACTGCATGGAGCCGCCTGAGCGCTGGGATGCCACCGAAGCGGCGCGCAAGGCCCTGAGCTGCGTCTACCGCAGTGACCAGCGGTTTGGCGCCGGCCATGTCATCGACATCCTGCGCGGTATCGAAAGCGACAAGGTGCAGCGCTTCGGCCATGACCAGCTTTCGACTTGGGGTATTGGCGCTGATTTCGATGCCAAGCAGTGGAGCAGTGTCTTCCGCCAGCTGGTGGCCTTGGGCCTGCTTGAAGCCGACGCCGAACGCCACAATGCGCTGCGCCTGACCGCCGGCGCAACGCCGGTACTCAAGGGCGAACGCACGTTGTGGATGCGCAAGGATCCGCCCAAGGTCGCGCGCAAGCGTGGGCGCCCGCGCACCGAAACCCCGTTGGCGGCTCTCTCACCCGAATCGAACGATCGCTTCGATGCACTGCGCGAATGGCGCGCCACGATGGCACGCGCGCAAGATGTCCCGGCCTACGTGATTTTCCACGACGCCACCCTGCGCGCGATCGCCGAGATGGAACCACGTGACCTCGACGCGCTATCGACGGTTGCCGGGATCGGCAGCACCAAGCTTGAACGTTATGGCGAGGCGGTGCTGGGGCTATTCGCGGATTGAAACAGTGTCAGCGTGGACAGCCCCGTCTCTTTTCAAGGACTAATTGTCCCTGACACCATTTCAGGTGACTATGCCGATGCACGGACACGATCTGTAGCCGACCCATGGCATGGATCGGACCCGTTCCCTCCATTGGCTGCCGGCAGGCGGCGAGGAAACGAAAATGAACCCCCAACTGCTCGATTCCCTCCGCCAGATGGTGGACGCCAAGGCCTCCGACTTGTTCTTTTCGGTCGGTGCACCGCCGACGTTGAAGATCGATGGCGTGATCACCCCATTCGACGAACAACCGCTGACGGCGGACGCTGTCAACAAACTTGCGTTGCAAGCCATGAACGACAAGCAGGAACGCGAGTTCGACGAGACGATGGAGATGAACCTGGCCATCGACATGCCGGACGTCGGCCGCTTCCGCGTCAACATCTACCGCCAGCGCGGCAACCCGGCGATCGCCATCCGCTATATCACCAACCGGATTCCCACGCTGGAGGAACTCAACCTGCCGGCGGTGCTGCACGATCTGGCATTGGCAAAGCGCGGGCTGGTGCTCGTGGTCGGTGCTGCGGGCGCAGGCAAGTCCACGACGCTGGCCTCGATGATCGACAACCTCAACATGCACAAAGCGGTGCACATCCTCACCGTCGAGGACCCGATCGAATATATCCACACGCACAAGAAATCGATCGTCGACCAGCGCGAGGTCGGACTGGACACCCAGAGCTACGCCAACGCCCTGCGGAACACGATGCGCGAAGCACCGGACGTGCTGATGATCGGCGAGATCCGTGACCAGGAAACCATGCAGGCGGCGGTCGCGTATGCAGAGACCGGCCATCTGTGCCTGGCCACGCTACACGCCAACAATGCCAACCAGGCACTTGATCGCATCGTCAATTTCTTCCCCGCCACCGCCCATCACCAGCTGTTCGTCGATCTGTCGCTGAACCTGAAGGCCGTGATTTCGCAACGACTGTTGCGTGGTGTCGATGGCCAGCGTCTACCGGCGGTGGAGATCCTGCTCCAGAGCCCATTCGTTGCCGAGCTGATCCAGAAGGGCGAGATCGCCGCGGTCCGCGATGCGATGAAACAAAGCACTGAACTCGGGATGATGACGTTCGACGATTCGATCTACAAGCTGTACGCCGCGGGCCGGATCAGCTTCGAAGAGGCGATGGCCAACGCCGATTCGCGCACCGACCTGGGCTTGCGGATCCGGCTGGAAGGCCCGCACCCGGCCGGCGTCTCCCCCCCCAAACTCGCGGACGCGCGCATCGAGGGCCTGGACGAGGATGGTCTGCCCGAATCCCCCGACGAGCGGATGCTGCCCAGCAATCGGCCGACTATCATCGTGCGAGGCTAGAACGAAAAAGTGCGGACGACTCCCTCTGGTTGAAAGCACGACGGCATCAAGGGACGATTTCCTGGTCGGAGACCGTCAGGTTCACTTGGGGAAAAGTGAACCTGACGCCATCCTTGCCCTTTTTGGCTGTTGCCGGAAAAAGGATCAGGGCGCGATTTTCCTTTTCAGTGCCCGCGTGACCGACAGCGGCAAGCCCGGCAACGAACGCAACACCCAGGGCAATATCTTGCGTTTCACGCCGTTCAATGATTCCGGCACCATGGCTTCGATCAGGTGTGGGCCGGGGTTGGCCAAGGCGTATTCCAGCGCCTTGTTCAGTTCCTCGGCGGTACTGACGCGCACCCCATGCACGCCCATGCCTTGCGCCAGCTGGGCAAAGTTCAGGACCGGGCCATGCAGGTCAAGCTGGGATTTGGCTTTTTCTCCAATGCTTTCGGCGCCAACACGTTCCAGTTCGATGTTCAGTACCGAATACGACGCGTTGTTGAAAATGATGCTGGTGACGTTCAACTGTTCGCGCGCCATGGTCCATAGCGCCTGGATGGTGTACATGGCGGTGCCATCGCCAATCAGCGCCAGCACTTGGCGATCAGGGCAGGCGATGGCCGCACCCACGGCATTCGGCAGCCCTTGGCCAATCGCACCGCCGGTGAGCGAGATCATGTCGTGGCGTGGGCAGCCCGCAGTCATGACGTTGAGCATCAGCCCGGAGGTGATGGCCTCGTCGATGATGATGGCGTTTTCCGGCAGCAGATGGCCGACGGCTTTGCACACTTTTTCGGCGGTCAGGCGGCCACGCGGTCGACCGGGTCGTTGGCCTGCCTGCAATCGCGGGATCGCACTGGCAGCACCCGACACTTGCACCAATTTATCGAGGCTGGCAGTGGAGTCTTGCTCCGGCGTCGCCAGTGTGTGCAGGGTGCAGGTGTCGGGGGTGATGTAGCTTTTTTTGCCGGGGTAGGCAAAGAACGACACTGGCGCCTTGCAGTCGACCAGGATCAGGTGCTCCACATCGGCCAGTTGTACGCCGGCCAGTTCGGCGAGATAGGCAATGCGCTCAACTGCCGGCAAGCCAGCGCCGCGCTCGATACGGGTGGGGAAGGTTTCGGCGAACAGCTTGACGCCGTGATGGGCAGCAAGCTTTCCAGCCACCAGCAGGCTGGGCTCGCGCAGCGAGCGTCCACCCAACAACAGCGCGGTTTTACCGCCCGAACGAATGGCATCGGCAATGGCATCCACCACCGCATCGTCGGCGACTGGCGCGGGCGCCTGCGGCGCCACCGCACAGGGCACCCCGCCCTCGCCCCAGGACACATCGGCCGGCAGGATCAGCGTCGCCACCGAACCGGGAAAACCGCGTGCCGCGACGATGGCATCGGCAGCATCCCGGCATAGCTCGGCAGTGCTTCGGGAGGTGCGCACAAACCCGGGCGATACGTTGCGCGCCACGGTTTCAATATCCGACTGCAGCTGCGCGTCGTACTGCACATGATAAGTCGCGTGATCGCCGACGATATTGACCACCGGCACCTTGCCTTTGCGCGCGTTGTGCAGATTGGCCAACCCGTTGCCCAAGCCACAGCCCAGGTGCAGGAGGGTGGCGGCCGGCTTGTCGGCCATGCGTGCATACCCATCGGCAGCGCCGGTGGCAACCCCTTCAAACAGCGCCAGCACGGCCTTCATCCCGGGTTCGCCGTCGAGGGCGGCCACGAAGTGCATCTCGCTGGTACCGGGGTTGCTGAAGCAGACTTCTACCCCGGCTTCGACCAGGGTTTTCATCAGGGCTTGCGCGCCATTTTTCACTCATGTTCCCCTGCATGAAATCCGGAAGCTTGATCCAGTTGAGCACGCCCAATGTCGGTAATTCCAGTGACACCGGTCAGCATCATTGCCAACCGCAGCTCTTGCTGCCAGCTGTGCAGCAATTGACTGATGCCGGTTTCGCCAGCGGCGGCCAGCGCCCATGCCCATGGGCGGCCGATCATCACGCCGTCGGCCCCCAGTGCGAGGGCGCGGAATACGTCGAGCCCGCTACGAATCCCACCATCGACCAATAGTTCAGTTTGCCCACCCACCGCTGCCACGACGGCCGGCAGTTTGCTGGCGGTTGCGGCCACGCCATCGAGCTGACGTCCACCGTGGTTGGACACCACGATGCCATCAGCACCCACCTGCACGGCATGGCGGGCATCATCGGCATCCATGATGCCTTTCAGGATCAGCGTGCCCTGCCACCGCTGGCGCAGCCAGGCGATGTCGAGCCAGGTGACGGTCGGATCGAATTGCGAATCGACCCAGGCTTTGAAGGCATCCAGATTGCGTGCACCCGGCACGGCTTCGCTCAGGTTCCCAAAGGTAAGCGGACCTCCGCGCAGGGCGACGTTCCACAGCCAGCCAGGGCGACTTGATACCTGCCTTGCCCGGAGCGCGGTCGCACGCAGGCCAGTTGCCCCCAACCCATTGCGCGTGTCGCGGTGGCGCATGCCGGGAATCGGCAAGTCGACGGTCAATATCAGTGTGCGACAACCAGCCCGCCAGGCTTTTTGCAGCAAGTCTTCAATCCGATCACGGTCGCGGATCATGTACAGCTGGAACCAGAACGGTGCGCTGGCCGCAGCCGCCACCTCGTCCAACGGACAGATGCCCACGGTGGACAGGGTAAAAGGGATGCCCGCAGCATTGGCGGCGCGCAACGCCTGTACTTCACCGCGTCGCGCCATCATGCCCGCCAAACCCACCGGCGCCAGCACCACCGGCATGGCACAGGCCTGGCCGCCCAGTGTGGTGCGGGTATCGACGTGATCGACATCCACCAGAACACGCTGGCGCAGGGTGACGTCGCTCCAGGCGGTTTCGTTGGCGCGCAAGGTGTGTTCATCGGTGGCGCCACCGTCGAGATAATCGAACAGGAAACGCGGCAATCGCGAACGTGCCTGTTCGCGGAAATCTCCAGCGGTGACGGAAATCTGCAGTGCCATGATCAGCCCCCTGAAACAATGGAACGGGCGGCGGCACGCGCCGTCAGGATGCAGGCCGGCAGAAAGGTACCTTCCAGCGATCGTTTGCCGTTGGCATTACCACCACCAAAACCGGCGGCTTCACCCACGCAGTAAAGGCCAGCGACAGGTTGGTCATTGGCGCCCAATACGCGACTGTGCAGGTCGGTACGCAGGCCACCCAGGCTCTTGCGGGTAATCAACTGCATGTGGATGGCGATGAACGGACCTGCGCCAGGCGTTTGCAGCGGTGCCGGCTTGCAGGTACGCAAACGATCTGGCCCCCACTGCCGCGCGTGCAGGATGCGCCGGATCTGATCGTCGTTTTCCAGTTTGCTGCCGTTGGCAAAATTGGCATCGAAGGCATCGGCGGTGGCTTGCAGCACTTCTGGATCAATGGCGTGCGAGCAGGTGAGCGCATTCATTTTTTCGCTCAGTTCGGCCAGCGTATCGGCCACCAGGAAATGCGGGCTTTCAGCAGCCATTTGTTTCACCAACCGGTGATTTCCCAGCAAGAGTTCTTTCAAGAGCAACGGAAACTGTTTGTCACGGATGCGCTGATTGTGTTCGGCCCCGGAAATGGCGAACTCCCTGGCTGCGATACGCCAGTTCAGCAAGTGCCATGTCCAGGGCTTGTCCTGTTCGGCGACCCGCTGGCATAGCCAATGTGTATCGAATCCGGTCACCAGCGGCTGCGGGCCAATGCGTTCGCCACGGTGATCCAGCCACAGGGCCGACTTGCATGGAATGGTGGACAAGCCATGACCGTTGAAATGCGGGAACGGATGCGGAAAACCGGCCGCGTAATTCCACATTTCCCCGGCGTTGACGATATGGCCGCCGAACCGATCAGCCACTTCGTGATGCAGCTTTCCGTCTGCATTGGGATGTGCGCCGTTCAACATCGTGGCGGGCATCGGCCGCTGCCTGGGCCAGTTGGCGCGACATTCTTCGTGACTGCCGTTGATACCGCCGGTCGCCAGCACCACCACTCCGGCGCTGAGGCGCATGGTTTCACCCGTGGCTTCGTTCACCGCCAGCGCCCCGCAGACCTTGCCGGATTGCTGTTCCAGGTTATCGACCCGATGACCATGCAACAGGGTCAATCGATGGTCGCGATTGGCACTGTGCAGCGCCGCCACCAGGATGCGCACCAGCTCGCGTGAGGTGCCCCACACCATGTGGTATCGCGGCACGCTGTTGCCTTCACCATTCAGCCCGCGCTCCACCCAATTCACCGCCGGCATGAACGTGATGCCTTCGTGTTTCAACCAGTCGTGCACCTCGGCGCAGGAGTGTTCGGCGTAATGACGCGCCCACGCCAGCGAGTGGTCATCAGCGAGGTCCAATTCACCAAAGCGGATCCAGTCGCGCAGGGCGCGTTCGGGTGAATCGGCGATCTTCTTCGCCGCCTGCAGCGGTGTGCCGACCAGCGCCATGCCACCGAAGGCCCACAACGCCAACCCCCCAAGGCGTTCAGGCGTGTCGCGATCGACCAGGGTGACGCGCCGACCGGCACGCAGCAATTCCAGGGCCGTGACGATACCCGCCAGGCCACCACCCACCACCAGCACATCGGAAGCGAGTTGCTGGGTCATCCACGTAATCCTCGGCCGCTTTTTTGCTGCAGAGACCAGAGTATCCCTTGTTGCGGGGAATTGAATTGATCTGGCAGGGCATTGCCGTGATGGCTTCCCACGCGAGCCGTGAAGGTGGCCAGTTGAAGCAGCCGAGCGCGTCACGATGAAACGCGAGCCCGGGTTCCGGAGCTCGGTGATTTTCCACGGCGCGACCCTGCGTGCGATCTCGGAGGACGGGCCAACTTCCCTGTCAGCCCTTGCTCGCAGCTTGCTATGGAATCACATTCATGGATAGTAGCTATCTAGGACACTGTTGCTGTCATCTGCTCCACATTGGCTTTTTACAGGAGCCTGCATGCTGGGTGACAGTATTCTTGTACATAACGATGACATTTTTAATGGCTGACAGTTTCACTGTCATTGAGGACATGCACCATGAAGATGGCGGAACGCATTCGGCGAGTCAGGCGCAAGGCCGGCCTGTCCCAGTCGGCACTGGCCGAGCGACTTCATGTCCGGCGAAGCGCTGTGTCGAATTGGGAATCGGTCAACGATGTCCAGCCTTCGCTGCAAAACCTCATCGCGCTTGCCAAAGCTTGCGGAATTTCGTTCGAGTGGCTTGGCACCGGCCGGGGCGCGATGTCTCCCGACGCCGACCAGTGGGCCGACATCCCGGCAGCGGATGCAGAACTCGTGGAGGCGCACGAGGAACGCGAACTGCTTGCCATGTTCCGCAGTTTGCCGAGGAAGTCGCAGCAACTCGTGGTCGGCCTGGTGGAAACCCTGCATGCAAGCCGACGCAAATCCAGGCGTGCCGGAACGGGCTTCAAGGCAAAGGCAGGTCCAGGCCCACTCTAAAGCGAGGTGCCCCGGGAGTGGCCCTTGTTCCATGCACGACTGGCAATGATGATTCCGCAGGTGCCAGCTGGCGGGGCTGCGTCAACTTTCCACCACGCGACGCGCATGGCTACTGCCATCGAAACCGGCTAGCGTAGCTGCATGAATATTCCACATGGTTTGCTTCCCGCCGTGCTCGTCACCGCGCTCGCCGCGTGCAGTTCGCAGCCGATCACCGATGCTTCCGCGAACCTTGCGCCGCTCGTCCGGGAACCCGTGGCAACGACAACCGACCCCCAACAGGTGTTCTTCGAACGCATTTCAGCCCTGTGCGGCCAGTCCTTTGCCGGCAATGTGCTGATCGACCGCCCCGGCAACGCGGGACCGAACGCCTTTCGCGACCAGCCATTGACCATGCACGTCCGCGAATGCAGCGAAGAGGAGATCCGGATTCCGTTTCACGTCGGCGCCGATCGTTCGCGCACATGGGTGCTGACGCGCACCGGCAATGGGTTGCGGCTGAAGCACGACCACCGCCATCAGGACGGCAGCGACGACCCCGTGACCATGTACGGCGGCGATACCACCAGTGAGGGCAGCGCGGGACGGCAGGAGTTCCCGGTTGACGGGTTCTCGAAGCTGATGTTCACCCGCGAGGGCATGACGGTTTCCAACACCAACGTGTGGGCCATCGACATCGAGCCGGGCCAGCGTTTCGTCTATGAGCTTGCCCGCACCGACCAGGACCGCCTGTTCCGGGTCAGCTTCGACCTGACCCGGCCGATTGCCACGCCGCCTGCGCCATGGGGATCGTCCAGGTAGCGTGGCAAGCCTGGTGAAGCGAGCGAGCTTCGACTGCTTCTGTTGATTGATTGGTGGGCCGTGATGGGTGAAAGCGGACCGCTTGCGAACCACTGGTTCGCGTCCGCTTGAACGCCACGCGCGCGGCGCGTGGCGGGAAATCCTTCCCTTGATATCTGGATGCGATGGTGGGCCGTGATGGGTGAGAGCGGACCGCTTGCGAACCACTGGTTCGCGTCCGCTTGAACGCCACGCGCGCGGCGCGTGGCGGGAAATCCTTCCCTTGATATCTGGATGCGATGGTGGGCCGTGATGGGTGAGAGCGGACCGCTTGCGAACCACTGGTTCGCGTCCGCTTGAACGCCACGCGCGCGGCGCGTGGCGGGAAATCCTTCCCTTGATATCTGGATGCGATGGTGGGCCGTGATGGATTCGAACCATCGACCAAAAGATTAAACGCGATAACGAAGAAAGCTGGGGTGGTCGTCTTATCCAGCAGGAATTCCATCGCCGCGATCTCGTCCATCGGGTGCAGCAATTTGCGCAGGAGGATTTCGATCTTTCCAGACAGTCTAGAACCCTTTGTTTGTAAGGCTTTCGAAGCTCCTAGTAGGCCAGCCTATCGTCCAAAGATCAAGATTTGCCTAGGTCCGACAATCACGGATATCGCCCTTGGTGTACAAGGCTGGTGTGCAAGGCTGGGGTGCAAGGTTCGCCGAAGGGAATCGTCTACTTCAACCGCCTAGAAACAGAAGTTCCCACCATCATCGAAGAATTGCTCGCACAGAGCCTTTGTCACACGCTTGGACTTGCTTCCGAAGTAGGTCTGCTTAAGTGAGTCGATCAGAAGCTTGCATCCGGTTTTGTCGTATTTCGCAATGCTCCTTGGAAAGCTCATGTCAATCACATCGGCACGCATTGAAGGACTTGATCCAGCGTGAAATGGCTTGGACTCTGGTACCAGAATAAAGTGGCTGTACTTCATTGTCGGGGCATGAATGTAATGCTCAACAACCTGCCGGTCAGCAGCATCTTTCTGCGGCACACGAATGTGCGTTGCTTTGCGCTGTAGGTCTGCTGCTTCTGCCTGAAGGCTCATTTGATTTTTGAACGCTCCGCCCTCGACTGCCCAGAAGAACCAATCTGGGTCAGAGAAAAGAATTTGGGGGAGTGTCTTGTTCTTGTCCCTGAACTTGCCGAAATCAACCACAGTCCAGCTCATGTCGGTTCATCTCCTCTTTAGCAGGTCAACGAGCTGGCTCGAAAGTAGTCCGAAGCAATGCTGCTTCGGAAAAGTGAGCCGGCTTCTTTGGCGTTCTTGATTGCGTCCCTGACATCGGATCGCTGCAGGTTAAGTGAGCGGAGTACACCGTTTGCCTCAGCGACTGACTCGATCCGTCGATATGCATTCAGATGATTTTCGGCGTACGTAGCAAGTCCTTGTAGCTTTGCCAACGCATCCGCGAATTGGAGGCCATGAGGATCAACGAGGTCGGCTACTAGTTTCCCTTCGTGCTCGGCGAAGAAGACGAAGTCTGGTCTCACAACCTTGTGTTGGTCTGCCTCGATGTAGGCAATGCCAAGCGATGACTGCCCCGACTGCTGCGGGTTGCGGTACCAGAACTTGAAGCCATCGCGCTTCGACTCGGTCTCAAGGACCTTGCGTTCCCACCCATTCAACTCGGCCGGGTACTGCCGGTCCTTGTCGCACAGCAGGTGGTTCTTCCATGTCGTAAGGTCAGTCTCGTTCCCATTCTCAAGAGCCTTCGTTGGCTCGAACTTAGCCTCAGGTTTCACCAGTTGAGAGGGAAGTGATGTAAACAGGTCCCAGATGCCTTGGGGCACGTCCGGGTTGGGGTTCACCTGCACGGGCTTGATGAGGATGCGTCGCGGCGTGGCTTGGCTTCCGTCGTCCCCCTCTGTGAGCGCCTTGACCGCGCTCTCCACCGTCTGCCTGTCGAACTTCGGTAGCAGGCAGTCAACGGTGTTGAGGCGGTCGTCTCCCGGAATTCGACGCGCGAGAGGCGACCGAACCATGCGTCCCAAGAGCTGGGTGATATACGTCTGGTCATTGGCTGGGCGAAAGGAAACCATCACTTCGGCACGAGGACAGTCCCAGCCAGTGCTGATGGCGTCCTTTGCGATGAGGACTCGCACCCAATGTGCTTCCTGCACCCTCTGCGGCTCGATATAAAGCACATCGCGGTTCCCGTATCGCTGCGTCGTGTGGTCGCCCAGCACATGCGCGAAGTTGCTAGTTGTCAGCGTGGGGTATCGCTCGCAGATGATGTCCAGCCATCGCCCAATCTCGTTCGGGTCTCGGGTGTTCGGCACTTGCAAAACCATGAGCGGAACGACCGAGTTCGTGTCTTCTTGGCGTCCTGCGTAATCGGCCCAAGCCTTCGTGGACTCCACCAGCTTGTCAGTCGCTCGCCGAACAAGAACGGTATCGACATCGCCAGCCTCGCCCCGGTAGTCGAGAAGAATGGTGTCCTTGATGAGACCCGAGTCCTGCACCTTGGTGGCGTCCACAAGCACGTCCGGCAGCTTGATTCGTCCTACAGCGCCCTCCATCGCCTTGTTGAACCTGTCCACTGTGGCGGAGATGCCCCAGACGACGGGGATGCCCTTGACGTTTCCTGACCCATTGATGAGGCGTTGGACAAGCGTGCTCTTGGCGGACTGGCTGGCAACAGATGGCTTGCCGATGCCGCGATGGGCCTCGTCCAGCACCAGATACAGAGTCAGGTCCGGGTCTTCGATAGTGTTCTGGATGGTGTCCCAGATGGTGTATGCCCGCAGGTCGGGACGGGTCTCGGGGAGTAGGTCGCCAGAATTAGCCTCTAGTTCGGCTTGGTCATGTCCACGTACCAGCAGCGAGTTCTTGCCGAGCTTCTGCGTGTTCAGGAAGTAGATTTTTCCGGCTTCGAACTTCGGTCGGCTGAACGTCGCCTGCCGCCATCAAGGCGATTGAGCTTCATGACCGCATGGGAGGTGGTCCCAGACCCCGCGAAGAAATCGAGAATTACTGCATCCGGCTTATTGGCGGTAGCAATACGAAGCGAGTCTTCAACCACGTAGAGGCTCTTCGGGAATGGAAAGGCTCTCCCCGGAAGGAGCGAGCGGACAAGCGCGCTGCCATGCCACCCGGCGTGATGAGACGGACGGTTCCAAACGGTCTTCGCAGTGGTAGTTCGCACTTTCTCGGCGTCTTGGCTCGGCTTGACAATTACAGCGCCGTGCTCATCTCTGCCGGTCACCAGAATCTGTCCGCCTTCAATTTTTGCAATAGCTGACTTGCCCAAGTACCAAATCGTTCCCCTTCCCTCGTCCGCTCTATACTCGCCGCATCTGCTGTGGCCGGCATCAAGGAGCTTCCTCAAGTAATCCGGCGATGCGCGCCGTTTCCTTCGCTCCCGTCGCTCTTCAGAGGCCATACCGCGGTTGCGCCCGCAGGGACGCTCCAATCGGACCTAGGTGCCTCTAGGCGCTTTGAATCTCCCGCTCCGAGGATGCGGCGGGATTTCGGCTCGATGCGACGATTTCAGGTCGCAGATTGTGGCCAGCGGGCTTCTTATAAAGCACAAAGGGACCGCAGGCATCCCTCAGGGAACCCCAATCAGCGCCCTGCTCTCGAACATCTACTTGCTCGGTTTCGATAGGACCATAAACGCGCAGGTGACAGCATGGGGTGGTCTATATAGGAGGTACTGTGACGACATCCTGTGCGTCGTCCCGGAAGAGCATCAGGAAGATGCGGCGAAGTTGATCGAAGATGAGATTGGGAAGGTCAAGTTAGCAATCCAGCCAGACAAGCAGGGCGTGTATCACTTTGATGAATCCAAACTGCTTTCCCCACCATTACAGTATTTGGGCCTAACCTTCGATGGAAGTGCCACACGCCTTCGTGTAGGCGGGATCGCGAAGCATTACAGCAGAATGCGTGGCGGGGTCCGTTCTGCCGCAGCTTCAAGGGACCGCGTAGCTGCGGAAGTAGGTAAGCTGCCGAAAGACGTGCCCATCAAGGAAGGCAAGCTGCTCGGTCGCTACACGTACGCGGGTAAGCGCAACTTCGTCACCTACGCGCTACGAGCAGCCAAAATCGCTGACTCGAAAGCCATCAAGCGGCAGATATCCAGACATGTGCCGGCCTTGAGGGCGGCCATCGAATCGAAGGACGGTACCTAGGGTAGGCCTCAGGCCAGACCACGTCACTGTCGGAGGTGCTCGCTAAAAGCTAGAACTTGAAACCCGTGTGCCGCAGTACATCCACCAGCGACAGGCAAGGGATTCCAAAGTGCTCGCACGCGTTGGGAATTTTTGGCTTATGGCGCTTCCCCATAGTCTCGTAGGTCACCACACTCAAACCGCTGGCAAGCGCGTGTGCAATTACCCAAGGGTCCGCACCGGACCTATCGCGGTCATGGTCCGCAAGATTGGGGAATGTTGCCAGTACATGGCGTAGCGCATTCTGGACATCGGCGGATGGCGCAACGAACAGCTTTTCCTGATCCCGCGCCCAGCCAGAAAGACCATCGTCCTGTCTGTGAACCTCTAGCTTCACCTCGTCTATGGCACCCACAGTGCCTTCTTCCACGAGGTGTTCTAGCCACGTCCAAACGGGCGAGAAGATGTCTGGGGGATAACGACGAATCCACGGTTCAATGAGGGCGCTTGTGTCGAAGCTGTAAGTCATGCGGCCAGCTCCGCACGCCCAATCTCGGATTCAATCTGCGGCAGGTGAACCAACTTGGTGCCGAGCATTCGGCTCAGCTCGGAACCGGTGATGAGTTCCCTTTGGTACGCATCTACGACCAGCCGAGTGAAGACTCGCCCGTTGTGGTTCACGACGCGTCGGAAGTATTCCACGAAGCCGCCTTCATCGGCGGTAGCTTCCATGTTCCGCTCGAACTGGCGACGCCATGACGCGTAGAAGTCGGGTGAGGCTTCCCCAGCGATTACGAGCCGCCTCAGCACTACTTCCGTTGATGTGCCGAACTGGCGAGCGAGATTGACCAGCGAGCCATCTGGCCATGAACCATCATCGTTAACCAGCCTGTTCGCGTGTACAAGCGGAGACTGGAGCAGCGAGTCCATTGGCACCAATGCCGCGCCAGCGACATGATTGCAGAAGACTTCGAGACGTTCGACGGCCGGTGTCCGGTACGGCAGTCCGTTTGCGATGTCACACAACCCATCTTGCCGCAGGCCGAGATGGGTCAGTTCATGTAGAAGCGTGAAAGAGCGCCCGGCGGGTGCATCCGTGCTGTTGACCAGCACGATAGGCAAAGGAAATTCAGCAATTGCGCATCCGCGCATCTCCGACGTGGAGACCCCCGAAATCTGCATAACCAGAACGCCTGAGCGCTCGATGGCCGTCCGCCAAGTCTTCAGGGCTGAATACTTGTCCCGCCAAAGAGCATGTCCGGGTGGTGGGACGTCCAGCCAATCCCGAAGCCGTGCCCCCACCACCTCGGGGTCCTCCCGCTGCGCCGTCTCGAACGTGAATTGACCGGGTGTAACTTCTAGCTCTTCGCACAGTTCGAGAGCATCTTCGCGCTTCAATCTTGCGATACGTAGTTCGAGGGCGAGAGTCGGCGAAATCGGAGCCTCTTCCTGCGCGGGCAATGACCGGAAGTCAACCGGCCTTCGTGCAGCGGCCTCGGGCGGTGCCTCCAAGAAGAAGGTGGCTGTCGGTCGTTTGAGGCGCGTTGCGATGTCCCTGAGTTGAGCTATCGAGGGTTGCTCATCTCCAAGCTCCCATGCCTGAAGACGCTCTTCGGCCTGCCCAAGGCTCGAAGCGAAGTCGGGTAGCGAGATGCCAGCGGATTCACGTGCCCAGCGCAGGACTGCAGGTGTTATCAGGGCGGGAGGGGTGCGCATCATCGGAGCATAGCGGTTACGAAGTGCGAGCCGCGAGTCGGTCCCGAAATGTATACACAAAGAGACGGGTCAAATCATGTCTCAAATGTCGTTCCATTTCGTTGTATCACAATGTATTAAATGTTATGATATTTCTATGACGCAAATTATAGGATATTGCAGAGTTTCAAGCGTTGGACAATCGCTTGACGTGCAACTTGAGAAGTTAGTCTTCTGCTCTACCAACTGAGCTAACGGCCCGCTGAACTACGCGGTGTATCACGCCCGGCATTGCGCCGGGACGCGCATTCTAACGCAGCACGCCGCTCAGGCGTAATGCGTGGGATCGGCGACGCCGGCGTCGATGAAGCCCTGCGCGCGCAGGCGGCAAGCGTCGCAATGGCGGCAGGCACGACCATCGGCGTCCGCGCTGTAGCAGCTGACGGTCTGCGAAAAATCCACGCCCAGGCGCAGGCCCTCGCGGACGATCTCGTCCTTGCCCATCCGCATCAGCGGTGCGTGCACGCGGAACCGACTGCCCTCCACGCCGGCCTTGGTGGCGAGATTGGCCAGCGTCTCGAAGCCGGCGATGAATTCCGGGCGGCAATCCGGATAACCGGAATAGTCCACCGCATTCACGCCGCAGAAGATATCCGTGGCTCCCAGCACTTCGGCCCAGCCCAGCGCTAGCGACAGCATGATGGTGTTGCGCGCGGGCACATAAGTACTGGGAATGCTGCCGCCGATGACGTGACCATCGCTGTCGTCGGGCACGGCGATCGCATCATCGGTCAGCGCCGAGCCGCCAATGCTGCGCAGGTCAACCACCACGGTCTTGTGCACGACAGCACCGAGTGCCCTGGACACGCGGTCGGCAGCGTCGAGTTCGGACGTGTGCCGCTGGCCGTAACGCACGCTCAGCGCATGCACGTCGAAGCCGGCTTCGCGGGCGATGGCCAGCACCACTGCCGAATCCATGCCGCCAGAAACCAGCACGACGGCAGGTTTGCGGGCGCGTCCGTCATTCATCGGGGTGCTCATCGGCCGGGCTCGTCGTTCCACAGGAGTTTGTGCAGCTGCATCTGGAAGCGCACCGGCGCGCGGTCGGCGACGATCCAGTCAGCCAGATCGCGCGGCGCGAGCTCGCCCTTGCTGGGCGAAAACAGCACATCGCAGATGGCATCGAGGCCGTGTTCGGCGACGATGGCGCGCGCCCAGTCGTAGTCGGCACGGCTGCACAGCACGAACTTGACCTGGTCATGCGCGGTCAGCAATGCAAGATTGCGCCACAGGTTGCGCGCGACTTCCGCCGAACCCGGCGTCTTGATATCCACGACGCGACTGACCCGCGGGTCGACCTCGCTGATGTCGATCGCCCCGGAGGTTTCCAGGGAAACCCGATAGCCGGCATCGCACAGTCGCGCCAGCAGGCCGATGCAGCGCTTCTGCGCCAGCGGCTCGCCACCGGTCACGCAGACATGGCGCACCCCATGCGAGGCGACTTCAGCAAGCAGGTCGTCGATTTCGCGCCACTGCCCGCCGTGGAAGGCGTAGGCGGTATCGCAGTACTGGCAGCGCAACGGGCAGCCGGTCAGGCGCACGAAGACGGTGGGCCAGCCTGCATCGCGCGCTTCTCCCTGCAGGGACAGGAAGACCTCGGTGATGCGCAAGCGATCAGGGATTGGCGTGGTGGCGGCCGCAGCGTCTGCGGCGGCATCGGTAACGGCATTCATGGCGCTGATTTTAACGGCTAAACCGGTCAGCCCTGCCCCGACTCAGCGGCTGCGGGTCAGTGCGATGGCGCGCAGGCGATCATCGGCGGTTCGCGCGACATCGGTGCCCGGATAGCGGCGCACGACTTCGCGCAGGATGGTTTCGGCAGCGTCGAACTGCTTCAGGCCATAGTCGGACAAACCCAGTTTGAGCAGCGCACCGGGCGCCTTGTCGTGCGTGGAGTAACGGTCCAGAAGCCCCTGGAACTGTTCGCCTGCCATGGCGTAATTCTGGGTGACGTAATAGCTTTCACCGAGCCAGTACATCGCATTGGGCGCGTACTGTCCGCTTGGAAATGCGCCGAGAAAGTCTCGGAAGCGACGCGCGGATTCCGCGTAGTCGCCTGACTTGAGTGCATCGAAGGCATGGGCGTAGGCGCCGCGCTCATCGGTGCTGGCACTCGCGCCAGTTGCCGGATTGTTCGGCGAACTGGCAGTGACCACTTCGTAGCTGGGGCTCGCTGCAGGCACCTGGGCCGTGGCAGGCGTCACGGCCGATGCGGTGGGTGAGCCACCTTCAAGCCGGTTCAAGCGACCATCCAGGTCGAGATACTGGCTGCGCTGGCCCTGCTTGGTCTGTTCGAGCTGCTGCTGCAGCACCTCGATCTGGCCACGCAAGTCCTGCACTTCCGACCGCAGCTGGCTGATCTGGTTGACCAGTTCGGTGCCGCCCTGGTCATTGGCGGCACGCTGTTCCAGTGCCGCGACCCGATCGGCCAGGCTTGTTCGTTGCGCCAACGCGAGCGGCGATGCCATCAGCATCGCCGCCAGCAGGGCGATCGAAAGACCGCTCCGCATCACTTGGCGCTGTAGACCAGTTCGACGCGACGGTTCTGCGACCAGCAACCTTCGCCGGAATCGTTGCAGACCGGGCGTTCTTCGCCGTAGCTGATGACAGTCAGCTGCGTGCCGGAACCACCATTGGCCTGCAGCGCGGACGACACCGCATTGCCACGACGCTCGCCGAGGCCGAGGTTGTACTCGCGGCTGCCGCGTTCATCGGCATTGCCTTCCAGTCGCAGGCGCGAGGACGGACGGTCGTTCAGGTACTTGGCATGGCAGGCCATCGTCGCCTGGAACTCAGGCTTCAAGGCATCCTGGTCAAGGTCGAAATACACCACGCGATTGCGCAGGCATGCATCTGTGTCCAGGTCGGAGGGACCGAAGACACCCGGGCGCGGTGTCGTGGTGTCAACGGGCGCGGTGGTGGCGCCGGTCGTGCCGGTGTCGACCGGCGGGGTTTCCTTGACCTTCTTGCTGCAGCCCACGGCGGTGGCGCAGACCAGTGCAGCGATCAGCAGGGTGCGTGGGATGGACGTGTTCATGGTGGAGCTCCTTGTCAGCTCTGGAGGATGTCGCGGGGTTTGCTCAGTGTAGTGATTCGATGTGCAGGGGGTGTCGAGGCCTGATTTCCCGCCCTACTTCTTTCGATACGGCGACCAGGCGGGTTCGCGGACATCGCCCTCGGCAAGGACCAGCCGCTGGCGCACGCGGGCATCGGCTGACACCGCGTAAAGCACGCCACGGCGACCCTCGCGACCGGCATAAAGCACCATAGCCGCGTTTGGCGCGAAGCTCGGGGACTCGTCAAGCGATCCCGGCGACAGCATGCTCCAGCGTGGGCTGCCCAGGCTGCGATCAAGCATGGCGATGCGGTAGGTATTGCCACTGCCCTGCGCCACCGCGATCTTCTTGCCGTCGAATGAAATGGTTGGACTGGCGTTGTAGCTGCCCTCGAAGCTGATTCGACTGGCGCTGCCGCCGCCTGCGCTTACCTGATAGATCTGCGGGCGACCGCCGCGATCGGAGGTGAAGTACAGGCTGGTGCCATCCGCGCTCCAGGTTGGCTCGGTGTCGATGCCGAAATGGTTGGTGACCTGCGTCAGGTGCTTGCTGGCAAGGTCCATCACATAGATGTCCGGATTTCCGCCCTTGGACAGGGTCAATGCCAGCCGGTTGCCGTCAGGCGAAAAACTCGGTGCGCCGTTGATGCCGCGAAAACCGGTGATCTTGTCGCGCGAGCCGCTGGCGATATCCTGGATATAGACCGCAGAGTTGCCGCTTTCAAAGCTGACATAAGCCAGGCTTCGGCCATCCGGGCTCCACGACGGCGACATCAGTGGCTCGTTGGAGTTGACCACGGTGTGTGAAGCCCAGCCATCGGCATCGGCCACCATCAATGCATATTTCGAGTTACGACCCAGACCGCTGGCGGTGACATAGGCAATTCGCGTCCAGAACGCACCCGGCGTGCCGAGGATCTTTTCGTACACCGCATCGGCAATCTGATGGGCGACGTCCCGCATGGCACCGGCCGGCGCGGTCAGCGCGAAGCCGAGCAAGCGTTCCTGCTTGGCCACATCGAACAATTCGTATTCCACACGGTAGCCATCGCCGTTCGCCGCACTGCGACCCACCAGCAGGAAATCCTGCTTGAGCATGCGCCAGGTTGGATAGGCGACCTCGCTGCCTCGGGTCGGTCTTTCCGGCAGGCCCAATTCCGGAAGCGTGCGGAACTGGCCGGAACGGGCCAAATCAGCGCGGATGATGTCGTCGACGTCGGTCGAACCGGAGTCGCCAGCAAACGGCACCACGGCGATAGGCAGGGCCGCGGCATTGCCGCCGACGATGTCGATTTCCAGGCCACCGCGGGACTGCGCCATTGCACCCAGCGGCGCCAGCAGGCAGATGACTGCAGCAAAGCGTATCGCCATCCGGCGGGAATGTTGGGTCATGGGAATCCGCGTCAGTCAGCAAGGTGAACAGGGTGGCTCATCCGGCGGCATCGTGGATGAACGCGAGCGGACTATGCGTGAAATTGGCCATGAATCGAGCGGCGATTGAGCGGCGATTGTTCGGGCAGATGTGAATCGGAGCAATCCAACGCGATTTACTGGTCTTCGGGGCGGAACTTGAAAACCGGATCGCGCACAAAGACATCTTCGTAGCCTGCGTACGGAAGCGGTGAAGCCTTCAGTACGGCGGCTTCCACCGAACGCCGGCCAAGCTCGTCGTACGGACAACTGGCCGCGATCTGCACGCTGACGACTTCGCCGCCCGGGATCTGCCGGATCACGACCTGGCATTCCTCGCCGATGCGTACCGATTCCGGACGTATCCACTGGCGCAGGATTGCCGCCTGCAGGGCAGCAATGTAGCTGGCGTTGTGAATGGCGCGACTGTTCGGATCACCCGGTGGTGGCGCCTTGCTTTGCCTTTGCCGGGCATCGGCCAATTGCTGCGCACGCTGCTCGGCCATGGTGACCTCGCGCGTGGCCTGTTCGCGCTGCTTGCGGATTTCGGCCAGCTTTTTCTCGCGCTCGGCGTCGAGATCGACTTGCTGCTGGCGACGCTTGGCCTCTTGCTCGCGCTGCTCCCGTGCAGGATCGGGTGCATCGGCATCCTTCTGCACCTTGTCCTGATCGACCTTGTCCGGCTCCTGCAATGGTGGTGGCGGCATCTGGTCGGCGACTGGCTCGGGTAGCGGCTCGGGTGTGGTTTCAGGCGGCGCCGGTTTCGGCTCGGCCACGGGGTCGGGCAGTGCTTTCGGGTCGCGCTGCAAGGCACGCTGCATCGATGCGCTGAGCGCAGACGGGTCGATCAGGTCGGCCTCGATGACGTCGCCGCGCACGGGCTCGACGATATTGCTGCGGTTCCAGTGCAGGCCGGCGAACATCAACGCGAACAGCACCACGTGCAAGCCCGTGGCTTGCATCAGCGCAAGCTGGTTGTCGGCACGCGTCTCTTTCATGCGAGCGACTTCATGGCCATGGCTGCGTGAGCCGCATCATGCCCGCCTGTCACTTGTGCCTGGCGTCCGCGGGCTGGGCCGGATCGCCCATCAGCCCTGCCCGGCTGACTTTGGCCTCCCGCTGGAGCAGGGTCAGCACTTCGTAAACGGTCTGGTAATTGGCATCGCGATCTCCGGCGACGTACACCGGCAGTTTCGGATCGGTGTCCATGAACGCGCGCACCTTGAATACCAGTTCCTTGCGGTCCACCGCCTGAGGACGATCCATACCCTCATAAGTCAGCGCCAGACTGCCATCGCTGGCGACCTGCACCACGATGGGCTTCTGCTTGCTTTGTTCGAGCGGTTTCGCGTCGGATTGCGGCAGGTTCACGTCCACGCCGACGTTCAGCAGCGGCGCGGTGACCATGAAGATGATCAGCAGCACCAGCATCACGTCGATGTAAGGCACGACGTTGATGTCGGCCTTGAGTTTCTTCCTGCGGTGGCGGCGACTGCCGCTGCTCAGTGCCATGGTGGCCTCAGTCGTCCGTCGTGCGCTTGGCGCTGCAGGATCGAGGAGAACTCCTCGCTGAAGGTCTCGTAGCGCACGGCCATGCGCTCGGCACGGGTGGCGAAGCGGTTGTACGCCCACACCGCCGGGATCGCCGCGAACAGGCCCATGGCCGTTGCGATCAGCGCCTCGGAGATGCCGGGCGCGACCGTGGCAATGGTCGCTTCCTTGACGTTGGCCAGCCCCTGGAACGAAATCATGATGCCCCACACCGTGCCGAACAGACCCACATAGGGGCTGATGGAGCCGACGCTGGCCAGGAACTCCAGGTTGTTTTCAAGCCCATCGAGTTCCCGCGACGACGAGGCACGCATCGCACGCTGCGCACCTTCCAGCTGCATCCGTGCGTCCACGCCACGGCGCTGGCGGATGCGGTTGAACTCGCGCATGCCGCCTTCGAAGATCGCCTCCAGGCCTTCCACCTGGCGGTTGCGCTCGCTGGCGCCGGCATAGAGCTTGGACAGCTCGGCTCCCGACCAGAACTGTTCCTCGAAGCGGTCGGCCTCGCGCTCGGCGCGATCCAGCACGCGCTTCTTGCGGAAAATGATCAGCCACGAAGCCAGCGATGCGAACAGCAGCAGGACCATCACCAGTTGCACCGGCAGGCTGGCATGCAGGATCAGCTGGAACATGTCGAACCCGCCACTGGCGTTCGCAACCGTGGCTTGGGCACCACTGTCAGCCAGTTCCACTGCGCTGGCGGCGGCATTCTCGGGCAATGCCTGTGGCAGTGATTGCAGCATGGTCGACACAGGCGTCATCAAACGTTCTCCACAAATGATTTCAGTTCGGAATTCAATGGTTCCGGGATCGGGCACGGGCGGAAACTCGATGCCTGCAGCGCGGCGATCCGCACCTTCGCTTCGATCAACAACGTCTCGCCACAGTGGATTTGCTGGGTCATGTTGAAGCTGGCCCCGCGGCATTCAAGCAGGGTCACGCTGACTTGCAGCTGATCGTCCAGCCGGGCCGGAGCACGGAAATCGATCTGCATGGCCCGCACCACGAACACCAGGTCGTCGCGGCTGCGCATCGTTTCCTGGTCGAAACCGCGTGCACGCATCCATTCACTGCGGGCACGTTCGAGGAAGGCGAGGTAGCGCGCGTGGTAGACCACGCCGCCGGCATCGGTGTCTTCCCAGTAGACCCGGACGGGCCAGGAGAATTGCTCAGTCATGCGAAAAGAGACCGAAAAGTGCGAAAAGTGGGGTCAGAGTGAGTTTTGCCTCGGAAGACATCGTTCGCCCAATGAAGAGGTGGCAAAACTCGACTCTGACCCCACTTTTCCTTGGTCAGGAAACTTCACTCTGACCCCTTTTCATTCAACTCGGATTCCCGTTCCGCGCCGACCATTCCGCTCGTGGTGGCCTTGGGCTTGAAGCCCAGGTGCCGATACGCCCGCGCGGTCGCCATGCGCCCACGCGCACTGCGCACCAGGTAACCCTGCTGGATCAGGTAGGGCTCGATCACGTCTTCCAGCGTGCCGCGCTCCTCGCTCAGCGCCGCGGCCAGCGACTCCACTCCGACCGGGCCACCATCGAAGGCGTCAATGATGATCGACAGCATGCGCCGGTCGAGTTCGTCGAAGCCTTCCGGGTCGACTTTCAGCATGTCCATCGCCGCGCGCGCGGTGCCGGCTGCGATCGTGCCATCGCCCTTGACCTGCGCGTAATCGCGGACACGCCGCAGCAATCGGTTGGCAATACGCGGGGTACCACGCGAACGCCGCGCGATCTCGCCGGCACCTTCGGCTGCGCAGCTGATGCCGAGGATCTGCGCGGAACGACGCACGATCCTGGTCAGGTCCTCGGTGGAATAGAACTCCAGCCGCTGGACGATGCCGAAACGGTCGCGCAGCGGCGCAGTGAGCAAGCCCGCGCGGGTGGTCGCACCAATCAGGGTGAACGGCGGCAAATCCAGCTTGATCGAACGCGCGGCTGGCCCCTCGCCGATCATGATGTCGATCTGGTAGTCCTCCATCGCCGGATACAGCACTTCTTCCACGACCGGGGAGAGGCGATGGATTTCGTCGATGAACAGCACATCGAACGGCTGCAGGTTGGTCAGCAGCGCGGCCAGGTCACCGGCCTTTTCGATCACCGGACCGGAGGTCACCCGCAAGTTGACGCCAAGCTCATTGGCGATCACATGGCTAAGCGTGGTCTTGCCGAGGCCGGGCGGGCCGAAGATCAGCACATGGTCCAGCGCCTCACCACGCCCTTTGGCAGCCTGGATATAGAGATCCATCTGTTCGCGCACCGGCTGCTGGCCGAGGTATTCGTCCAGCCGGCGCGGTCGGATGCTGGCTTCCACGGCCTCGTCGTCGCGGGTCGCGTCGGGGGCGATGATGCGGTCTTCGGTCATCCGGGGATTATCGCTGATGCCACCCCGCCTTGTGGCGGGCTGGCCTGTCCTAGATCTCGACGGTCGAACCCAGTTCCACCAACCGGTTGCCCGGAATGCGGAAGAAGCCGGTTGCAGGTGCGGCATTGCGATGCATGATCGAGAACAGCTTGTCACGCCAGACCGGCATGTCCCGGCGGCTCTTGCCGCCCGCAACGATGGTTTCGCGGCTCGCGAAGTAGGTGGTGTCCATCGGATCGAAATACATGCCGTCCGCATCGCAGCTGCGCATCAGTGCCAACGGCACATCGGGCGTCTCCATGAAGCCGTAGCGCACCACCACGCGGTAGAAATCGTCGCTGATGCCGGTCATCTCCAGCCGCTTCCTGGCCGGCGCATACGGGACGTTCCAGCGTGTCCACGGTCAGGAACACGTTGCGCTCGTGCAGTACCTTGTTGTGCTTGAGGTTGTGCAGCAACGCATGCGGCACCACGCCCTTGTCGGCGGTCAGGAATACCGCGGTCCCGGGCACGCGCACGGGCGGCGCCAGCATCAGCCCGGGCAGGAAACTGTCGAGCTGGATGCCCTCATCGCGCACGGCGTCGTGCAGCAGCTCGCGGCCGCGACGCCAGGTGCGGAGAAGCGTGAACACCAGTAAGCCAAGCACGATCGGGAACCACGCGCCGTGGAAGAACTTGGCGCCATTGGCAATCACGAAGCCCAGGTCGACGACGAAGAACACCACGCACAGCGGCAGCACCCACTTGCGCGCCTGCGGCCACAGCGCACGCGCCACCAGCGCCAGCAGCAATGTGTCGATGAGCATCGTCGCCGACACCGAGATGCCGTACGCGGTAGCCAGCGCAGTGGAGCTGCGGAACACCAGCACCACCGCCAGCACCAGCACCATCAGCAGCCAGTTGATGTACGGGACGTAGATCTGGCCAATGGTATCGCTGGAGGTGTGCTTGATCAGCATGCGCGGGACGTAGCCGAGCTGCATGGCCTGACGAGCAACCGAATACGCGCCGGTGATCACCGCCTGCGCAGGCGATCACCGCCGCCATGGTCGCCATCACGATCATCGGGATCAAGGCCCATTCCGGCACGGCTTCGTAGAACGGATTGCTGATGGCCGAGGGCTTCTCCAGCACCAGCGCGCCCTGGCCCAGGTAATTGAGCATCAGGCTGGGCAGCACCACGAATGTCCAACCGATACGAATCGGCTTCGGCCCGAAGTGCCCCATGTCCGCATACAGCGCCTCGCCGCCAGTCACCGCCAGCACCACCGCACCAAGAATGAACAGCGCATGCCAGCCATGGACCATGAAAAACTTCGCAGCCCCACCACGGGTTGAAGGCCTTGAGCACTTCCGGCGTATCGATCACGTTGTACAAGGCCGATCACCGCGAT
Organism: uncultured Gammaproteobacteria bacterium; assembly: GCA_963714905.1. Classification (GTDB taxonomy): domain Bacteria; phylum Pseudomonadota; class Gammaproteobacteria; order Xanthomonadales; family Xanthomonadaceae; genus Thermomonas. Next base: position 2,378 of record CAVQPZ010000006.1, on the reverse strand, counting down.
CGAGATGAACCACAACAGGGTGATCGGCCCGAAGACCTTGCCGATTTTTTCAGTTCCGTAGCGCTGTGCCATGAACACCACGATCAGGATGACCACCGTGATCGGCACGATCCAGGCGTGCAGGTGTGGCGCTGCGACCTCCAGCCCCTCGATCGCGCCAAGGACCGATGATCGCGGGCGTGATCACGCTATCGCCAAAGAATAACGAGGCGCCGAAGATGCCGAGCAAGCCCACGATGTATGCCGACCGGCCGCCCTTGGGCAGTGTGCGCTGGGCAAGCGCCATCAATGCCATGATGCCGCCTTCGCCCTCGTTGTCCGCGCGCATGATGATGGTCACGTATTTCAGCGTGACCACGATCATCAGCGCCCAGAACACCAGCGACAGGATGCCGAGTACGGTGTCGTGGTTGCCGATCAGGCCAAAGTGCGGCGAGAACGCCTCCTTCAGTGTGTACAGCGGGCTGGTGCCGATGTCCCCGAACACCACGCCGATCGCGCCCAGCACCATCGTGCGCAGGCCGGACTTGCCCTGGCCGTGCGCGTCGTGCGGTTTGCCGGATTGAAGCTTGGACATTGCGCGGAGGTCCCCTGTGGACTCAGCGAAGCGCGGACTGTAGCGCTTTGCGGATGATGGCGGCGGCATCGTCGCCATCGGCGGCGGCCTTGCGCGCCATGCGGTCGGCTTCGGCCGGCTTGTAACCCAGCGTCTGCAACGCGCTGATCGATTCGGACAACGGATCACCCGCAACCGCAGATGCGCCCGGCAACCCGCCAAGTGCAAAATCCGCGGCGCGATCGCGCAATTCCACCACCATGCGCTCGGCAGTCTTCTTGCCGATACCGGGGATGCGGGTCAGCGCAGTGACGTCGCTGGTCTGCACCAGCCGAGCGAACTCATCCACCGAACTTCCCGAGAGCACTGCCAGCGCGATCTTCGCGCCGATCCCGCTGACCCGCTGCACATCGCGGAACAATCGGCGCTCGCCCTCGCGCAGGAAGCCGTACAGCGAAACGCTGTCTTCCTTCTGCGCGTAATGGGTGAACAGCGCGACCTCGTGGCCCACCTCCGGCAAGTCATAGAACGTGCTCATCGGCGCTTCGAGTTCGTAGCCGACGCCGTTCACGTCAATGACGAGCCATGGTGGCGCCTTGTGAGCCAAGATGCCTCTCAATCGTCCGATCATCCCGCTCCCCTCATCGCGTGCCTCTGCCCTTGCGTCCCCACGCGGTACGCGCAGCAACGCCCAAACGATTCGCGCTGGCGCGCACGTGCGCATGCGTGATTGCGACGGCCAATGCGTCGGCCGCGTCCGCCTGCAGCTTGCCCTGCAAACCCAGCATGATGCCGACCATGTGCTGCACCTGGGTCTTGTCGGCGCCACCGGTACCGACCAGCCCCAGCTTGATTTCCTTGGCCGCGTATTCGCTGACCGGCAGATCGCGCGCCACGCAGGCGGCGATTGCAGCGCCGCGCGCCTGGCCAAGCTTGAGTGCGCTCATCGCGTTGTTGGACAGGAACACCTGTTCGACTGCCACTTCATCCGGCGCGTATTGCTCGATCAGCGCCCACAACCCGTCCAGCAATACGCGCAGGCGTAACGGGAAGGTCTCGGCAACCAGCAGGTTGATCGGCTGGTGGTGCACGTGCACGACCTTGCCGTCGGCGGCGACATCAATAATGCCTACGCCGGTCCGTTGCGAACCGGGATCAATACCAAGAATGCGTGTCACGTCGGCAATTGGCGATAGCGGCGCACTCAGGCGCCGGCGCCGTCTCCAAGCTCGGCGTTGCTGTGGACGGACTGCACGTCGTCCATGTCTTCCAGCCACGCCAGCAGCTTCTGCACCTGCTCGGCGATATCACCGTCCACGGCAATGTCATTGTCGGCGCGCAGGGTGATTTCGGCGATGTCCGGCACCAGGCCAGCGGCCAGCATCGCAGCCTTGACCGCTTCGAATGCGTCCGGCGCGGTCAGCACGTCGATCGCACCGTCTTCCGGATACACCGCGATGTCGTCGGCACCGGCGTCGATCGCAGCTTCGGTGATCGCGTCCTCGTTGGCTCCCGGCGCGTAGCTCAGCACGCCAAACTTGTGGAACATGAAGGCGACCGAGCCTTCGGTACCCATGTTGCCGCCGAACTTGACGAACGCATGGCGCACATCCGCCACGGTGCGCACGCGATTGTCGGTCAGGCAGTCGACGATGACCGCAACGCCGCCGGGCGCGTAGCCTTCGTAACGAATTTCTTCATATTCCACGCCCTCAAGCTCGCCAGTGGCCTTCTTGATGGCGCGTTCGATCACGTCCTTGGTCATGTTGACCGCAAGACCCTTGTCGATCGCCCCACGCAGGCGCGGGTTGCCGGCCGGGTC
>CAVQPZ010000005.1:0-369165 GCA_963714905.1 uncultured Gammaproteobacteria bacterium | reverse complement strand
CTTCGCGGCTCGGCTTGTGCGGTAACGTGTACCACACCGCCGTGCCGCGCAGCGGTCCGGCTTAACTCAGGTGTTAGCCCGCATGGATCCATCTCATGTAATTCTCCGCAACTTCGCGTTCTCAGATGAGTACGACGAGTCGTCGTTCACTGGGCGGCTGCACGAGAATTTAGATTGGCATTGGGACGAGTATTGGCTCCTTGAGTGGGCTCTCTATGAGTTGGCCAGCTCTCGCTCGGCTCACCCAGAGCTTGACTGGCCTGTCTTCAAAATTTTTAGCGGTGCATTCTTAGAGATCAACTGCCACTTCGACCCAAACGATGCGTTCGAAATCAACGACGTAGAGTTGCTCGCGGCCCAAGAGATGCGCGAGAGGTTCCAGTTGGTCTTTGAGGGCTACTTCTCAAATGAACTTCCGCACCAGGAAGAATGCTTTGACGTTCAGAACCCGCTAATACGGGCAGCGGGCTAACTATTCGTTCAAGCCGAGACCGCTTCGCGGCTCGGCTTGCGCGGTATCGTGTACCACTCCGCCGAGCCGCTACGCGTCCCGGCTTAACTCAGGTGTTAGGCCACGGATCAAACAGTTCTTTCTGTGTGCTCTCGCAACCTGATCGCTCGCGCATCTCCAGGCATCTTTTGGCCGCTGATGGTTTCCGGTCTCGGCTTCGGAGACATTGGACATTGCTCGTACCTGAAGCATCGCTGGTAAAAGCGCTTCTTCGGACACTCGAGCACGGGCCGCTCACTTGCGCGGGTTTGCATCCAGTGACAATCGGCTCCCGGCTCTCGTCGCGGGCCGCCGTGTCCAACTTCGGCCATTGCCGTGCATCGCCTAACTATTCGTTCAAGCCGACGCCGCTTCGTAGCTTCACCTTTGCGCTTGCGCTACGCTAGCGCAAAGCTTTCGCCACTGCGCGGCGCGGCTTAACTCAGGTGTTAGGCTGCTAAGGAGATTTTTCAGATGTTCAATCGAAACGCTTTTGCTCGGACTAGGCACCATGTTCTTGGTGCAGATCCTCTTGGGCGAATTCTTCAGCGCTGTAGTTGAAAATCAGCTGCCCTGTATCACGTTGCAGTCTGAGGATCACTGCGCTTCTCGCAGCATTTTCGGGTGGCAAACTGTCGCACGCATAGGATTTCTTCTGCCCGCATTGGGTCTTTGGCTCGTAGGGTGGGCCGTTATCGTCTACACCCTGTACCGATTGCGTCACCGGTGACGGAAGATTCCATGTCTTCGATCATCCAATACAACTGGGCTTCCTTTGTGGTCTCGGGTGTAGCGACAGGAATCGGTGCACTCTTGAGTCAGTCACTTGCCACAAGCCGAGCTAACCGCCGAGTCGCAACCTAACAATTCGTTCAAGCCGAGACCGCTTCGCGGCTCGGCTTGCGCGGTGACGTGTACCACTCCGCCGAGCCGCTACGCGTCCCGGCTTAACTCAGGTGTTAGGCCACGGATCAAACAGTTCTTTCTGTGTGTCGCGGCAACCTGATCGCTCGCGCATCTCCAGGCATCTTTTGGCACCTGATGGTTTCCGGTCTCGGCTTCGGAAACATTGGACATTGCTCGTACCTGAAGCATCGCTGGTAAAAGCGCTTCTTCGGACACTCGAGCACGGGCCGCTCACTTGCGCGGGTTGCATCCAGTGACAATCGGCTCCCGGCTCTCGTCGCGGGCCGCCGTGTCCAACTTCGTCCATTGCCGTGCGTCGCCTAACTATTCGTTCAAGCCGACGCCGCTTCGTAGCTTCACCTTTGCGCTTGCGCTACGCTAGCGCAAAGCTTTCGCCACTGCGCGGCGCGGCTTAACTCAGGTGTTAGCGTGCACAAGCAATGATTCATCTATTTGGGGGAAGAGCATGATGAAGATTCACAAGAAAGTCCTGGACCGTTGGCCGGCTGCTCTCAAGACGTTCTCGGCGATCGCACAATCCCACAAGACCCGGGATGTATCGGAGGCAGACACTGTCACGCTAGTGAAAGACATGCTTGCGGATATGTTCGGATTCGACAAATACAATGAGCTGACTAGCGAACAGCAGATACGAGGCACGTTCTGCGATTTGGCAGTAAAGATCGACGGTAAGGTGCGCTGCCTGATTGAAGTGAAGGCGGCGGCTCTCTCGTTAAACGATAGCCATATTCGACAAGCGATCAACTACGGCGCTCACGAAGGTATTGAGTGGATCGTTCTGACAAACGCGCTTGAATGGCGACTCTACAAAATCAAGTTCGGCCAGCCTATCGACTATGACCAAGTCTCATCATTCTGCCTCTTCGACCTCAACCTGAAGAACGAGGAAGATCAAAGGAAGCTGTTTCTGCTTTGTAGGGAAGGCATCACATCGGATGCTATGGGAATCTATCACCAGCACATTTCCCTGCTGAACAAATTCACCGTGGCGCAGATGGTTCTTTCCGAGCCAATCATCAGCAGCATTCGCCGTGAGATGCGCAAGCTCTTTCCTGACTTGAAAATTGAACCGGAGAACATTGTTGATCTCCTCAACAATGAAATTCTCAAGCGTGAGGTGCTAGACGGAGACAAGGTGAAGGACGCCCAGCAGCGCATCAAACGGGCCAATTCCAAGAATGCCAAAGCATCCGAGAAGAAAAAAGCAGCATCTGCGGTTGACACGACTGAAGGCGTCCCAGCAGCTTAATCGTCGGTGCACGCTAACTATTCGTTCAAGCCGACACCGCTTCGTGGCTTCACCTTTGCGCCTGCGCTACGCTAGCGCAAAGCTTTCGCCACTGCGCGGCGCGGCTTAACTCAGGTGTTAGGCCACGGATCAAACAGTTCTTTCTGTGTGCTCTCGCAACCTGATCGCTCGCGCATCTCCAGGCATCTTTGGCACCTGATGGTTTCCGGTCTAGGCTTCGGACACATTGGACATTGCTCGTACCTGAAGCATCGCTGGTAAAAGCGCTTCTTCGGACACTCGAGCACGGGCCGCTCACTTGCGCGGGTTTGCATCCAGTGACAATCGGCTCCCGGCTCTCGTCGCGGGCCGCCGTGTCCAACTTCGTCCATTGCCGTGCGTCGCCTAACTATTCGTTCAAGCCGACGCCGCTTCGTAGCTTCACCTTTGCGCTTGCGCTACGCTAGCGCAAAGCTTTCGCCACTGCGCGGCGCGGCTTAACTCAGGTGTTAGGCCACGGATCAAACAGTTCTTTCTGTGTGTCGCGGCAACCTGATCGCTCGCGCATCTCCAGGCATCTTTTGGCACCTGATGGTTTCCGGTCTCGGCTTCGGACACATTGGACATTGCTCGTACCTGAAGCATCGCTGGTAAAAGCGCTTCTTCGGACACTCGAGCACGGGCCGCTCACTTGCGCGGGTTTGCATCCAGTGACAATCGGCTCCCGGCTCTCGTCGCGGGCCGCCGTGTCCAACTTCGTCCATTGCCGTGCGTCGCCTAACTATTCGTTCAAGCCGACGCCGCTTCGTAGCTTCACCTTTGCGCTTGCGCTACGCTAGCGCAAAGCTTTCGCCACTGCGCGGCGCGGCTTAACTCAGGTGTTAGGCCACGGATCAAACAGTTCTTTCTGTGTGTCGCGGCAACCTGATCGCTCGCGCATCTCCAGGCATCTTTGGCACCTGATGGTTTCCGGTCTAGGCTTCGGACACATTGGACATTGCTCGTACCTGAAGCATCGCTGGTAAAAGCGCTTCTTCGGACACTCGAGCACGGGCCGCTCACTTGCGCGGGTTGCATCCAGTGACAATCGGCTCCCGGCTCTCGTCGCGGGCCGCCGTGTCCAACTTCGTCCATTGCCGTGCGTCGCCTAACTATTCGTTCAAGCCGACGCCGCTTCGTAGCTTCACCTTTGCGCTTGCGCTACGCTAGCGCAAAGCTTTCGCCACTGCGCGGCGCGGCTTAACTCAGGTGTTAGGCCACGGATCAAACAGTTCTTTCTGTGTGCTCTCGCAACCTGATCGCTCGCGCATCTCCAGGCATCTTTTGGCACGCTGATGGTTTCCGGTCTCGGCTTCGGACACATTGGACATTGCTCGTACCTGAAGCATCGCTGGTAAAAGCGCTTCTTCGGACACTCGAGCACGGGCCGCTCACTTGCGCGGGTTTGCATCCAGTGACAATCGGCTCCCGGCTCTCGTCGCGGGCCGCCGTGTCCAACTTCGGCCATTGCCGTGCGTCGCCTAACTATTCGTTCAAGCCGACGCCGCTTCGTAGCTTCACCTTTGCGCTTGCGCTACGCTAGCGCAAAGCTTTCGCCACTGCGCGGCGCGGCTTAACTCAGGTGTTAGGCCACGGATCAAACAGTTCTTTCTGTGTGTCGCGGCAACCTGATCGCTCGCGCATCTCCAGGCATCTTTGGCACCTGATGGTTTCCGGTCTCGGCTTCGGACACATTGGACATTGCTCGTACCTGAAGCATCGCTGGTAAAAGCGCTTCTTCGGACACTCGAGCACGGGCCGCTCACTTGCGCGGGTTTGCATCCAGTGACAATCGGCTCCCGGCTCTCGTCGCGGGCCGCCGTGTCCAACTTCGTCCATTGCCGTGCGTCGCCTAACTATTCGTTCAAGCCGACGCCGCTTCGTAGCTTCACCTTTGCGCTTGCGCTACGCTAGCGCAAAGCTTTCGCCACTGCGCGGCGCGGCTTAACTCAGGTGTTAGACGCGGAGGAAGTTATGCGCGATCTTTCACAAGCAATCATCTACTTCAGCATTGTTTTTGCTGCAGGCTTCGCACTTGCTTTCATTCGCATACCGTTTCTCGTGCCTCAATTCGGCATAAGGACGGCCGAGCTCATGGAGATCCCCATCATGCTTGTTGTGATCGGACTGAGCTCTCGCTGGATTCAACAGCGCAATTCTCACCTTTCAGGTGGGCATCTCCTGGCAATCGGTAGCATTGGGTTCGTGCTCATGATTGGGGCTCGAGATCGGCGTCGCGGTCGCTACCTCTGATCTTTCACCGTCAACCTACGTCTTATCAAAAGATCCTGTGTCTGGAGTTGCCTACTTGCTGAGCCTCTTGGTCTTCGCACTTGCGCCGTGGTTGTGGGCGGTCAGGAGCCGCGTCTAACAATTCGTTCAAGCCGACGCCGCTTCGTGGCTTAACTCAGGTGTTAGACGGCTCACAGACAACACGATGACTGAAGTTCTTGCTATCACTGTTGTCGTCATTGTCGCGCTGTACTTCATCGCACTCGGAGCGACTGCCCTACTCGCCCCGGCAATCGCCAAACGATTCCTACTCGGCTTCGCGAGCTCCCCGTTGACCCACTACTTAGAATTGACCGCTCGCTTGATTGTGGGCGGCGCACTCCTGGTTCAGTCCCCTCGCATGCACTTTTCACCTGCATTCGAGCTGTTCGGATGGGTACTGGTCGTGACAACCGTTTGCCTGCTCCTGGTTCCATGGCAATGGCATCATCGCTTTGCCAAATATGCTGTTCCACAGGCAATCCGCTACATCACACTGATCGGCCTGAGCTCCATAGTGCTTGTGCTGTTGTGTGCTGTTGCCAAAGGGGCCGCCGTCTAACTATTCGTTCAAGCCGAGACCGCTTCGTGGCTTCGCCTTTGCGCTTGCGCTACGCTAGCGCACCGCTTTCGCCACTGCGCGGCCCGGCTTAACTCAGGTGTTAGGCCACGGATCAAACAGTTCTTTCTGTGTGATCTCGGCAACCTGATCGCTCGCGCATCTCCAGGCATCTTTGGCACCTGATGGTTTCCGGTCTAGGCTTCGGACACATCTGGACATTGCTCGTACCTGAAGCATCGCTCGGTAAGAGCGCTTCTTCGGACACTCGAGCACGGGCCGCTCACTTGCGCGGGCTTGCATCCAGTGACAATCGGCTCCCGGCTCTCGTCGCGGCCGCCGTGTCACGAACTTCGTCCATTGCCGTGCGTCGCCTAACTATTCGTTCAAGCCGACGCCGCTTCGTAGCTTCACCTTTGCGCTTGCGCTACGCTAGCGCAAAGCTTTCGCCACTGCGCGGCGCGGCTTAACTCAGGTGTTAGGCCACGGATCAAACAGTTCTTTCTGGTGCTCGCAACTGATCGCTCTCGCATATTGGCATTGTGCACTGCATCCGTTTCCGGTCTCGTCTTCGCAATGGAGTTCCGCTGGGTTCACCCCCGATTTCACGGACACTTACGAGAAGGCCGATACGGCCGATTAGGAGTGTTCATGTCGAAGCGAAGAAAGTTCAGTGCGGAGTTCAAGCGTGGTGCGCTTGAACAAGCTAATCAGCCGGGGGTCAGTTGTGCCCAGGTGGCTCGTGAGCTGGGGATCCGGGACAACCTGTTGACTCGCTGGAAGCGTGAGGCCGGGAGCCAAGGCAAGAACGCATTTGCCGGCACGGGAACGCCACGGGATGAGGAGCTGGCGGGTTTGAAGCGCGAGCTGGCGCGGGTGAAGAAGGAACGAGATTTTTTGCGAGAAGCGGCGACGTTCTTTGCCAAGGGATCATCCTGAGGTATCAGGTGATCGAACGTTGTCGCGATGAGTTCCCAGTCCGGCTGATGTGTCGTTGCTTGCGGGTATCGGCCAGCGGTTATTACGATTGGCGCCAGCACATACCCAGCGCCCGTCAGCTCGACAACGAACGCTTGCTGGGGCGTATCCGTGGGCTTCACGAAGACAGTCGGGGGGCGTTGGGAGCGGGACGGATGCAGGAAGACCTTGCCGATGAAGGCGAGACAGCCAGCCTGAACCGCGTCGCACGGTTGATGGCCGTCGATGGCTTGCAGGGCTGGCCGCGCCCGAAGCGACGAGGCCAGCGGGGGCGTCCAGCGCTTACCCCGCCAGGCGTGCGCAACCGGCTGGAACGGGACTTCACCGCACTGGAGCCAGAGACCAAATGGGTCACCGACATCACCGAGATCAAGACCAAGGAAGGCAAGCTGTATTTGTGCGTTGTGCTGGACCTGTTCGACTACCGCGTGGTGGGCTGGTCAATGCATCATCGGCAGGATCGGCAGATGGTTGTCCGAGCCGTGCAGATGGCCGTATGGCAGCGCCAGGGCAACGAACCGGTGATCATGCATTCGGATAGAGGCAGTCAGTTTCGAAGCGGTGACTACCAGAAGTATTTGCTGGCCAATGCCCTGGTGTGCTCGATGAGCGCCGTGGGTCATTGCGGAGACAACGCCGCATGCGAGGGCTTCTTCGGCCTGCTCAAGCGCGAACGGATTTACCGCATGACATATCCGACACTCGATGCGGCAAGAGCGGATGTGTTTGAATACATCGAGCGGCGCCACAACCCAAGGATGCGGCGAAGAACCGCCAGAGAGGATTTGAAGTTTTCCACCCTTTCATAACCGTCCGTGATTTCGGGGGTGAACCCGCCTGATGCATCGCTGGTCAATGCGCTTCGTCGAACACTCGTTGCACTGCGCTCGCTTGCGCCGCATTCACCTTGGCGCGGCTTCTGCGCTCATCGCGAGCGCCAGTTTCCAGCTACGGCATTGCCGTGCTCGCCTACATCTATTCGTCCACTGACGCGCTTCAGTTGCCTTCTGCTCTGGCACGCTAGACTCTGACTTTCGCCATTGCTGCGGTGCAGCTCCATGCACTCATGGTCGCTTGATGGCCGTACGTGGATCTCACGGCATTCGTATGTCACACCCTGGTCGCTTCCTACTCGGTACCTGGCGTTGTGGTCGCACATGCGCTTGGGCCTAGACCTCGTCCAATCGGCCATGGATCGTGCAGGGCTGCGGTCCATCTCACGTACGTTTCTGCGTGCCTGGCACGCAACGTTGGCCGTCAAGTCCATCTTCGTGGCGTAGCCGTCGCGTGCGCCTAACAATTCGTTCAAGCCGACGACCGCTTCGCGGCTTCGGCTCTGCGCTATCGCTACGCTAGCACACCGCCGTTCGCCGCTGCGCGGTCGCGGCTTAACTCAGGTGTTAGGGGCCGCATGAAGAGCATCCCGATCATTCGCCAGCGAGGCGAAGCCGCGGAATTCGCGATCTCCGCGGACGATGCAGATTGACTTGTGTCGATTGCCTCAGCTGAGACAGTTGTCTCTGCTCTGCGAGACGACTGAGCCCGTCTGGGTCAACTTGCGGTTGGCTCAGAAGCTGCTTTCTCCTGGGCACTATTGGCTTACGTCAGATCTCAACTGGTTCTGTTCCGTTCTCTAGGAGTCAATGGCTTAGCTGATCTACTGACGTGCCTCCGTGCTGGAAATTCACGTCGCGCCGAGTGCTGTCAAGTGCAGATCCAGCATCGCCAAACAGCACGCGTCTGCGCCTAACAATTCGTTCAAGCCGACACCGCTTCGCGGCTCGCTTTTGCGCTATCGTGTAGCACACCGCTCGCCGCTGCGCGGCCCGGCTTAACTCAGGTGTTAGGCCACGGATCAAACAGTTCTTTCTGTGTGTCGCGGCAACCTGATCGCTCGCGCATCTCCAGGCATCTTTGGCACCTGATGGTTTCCGGTCTCGGCTTCGGACACATTGGACATTGCTCGTACCTGAAGCATCGCTGGTAAAAGCGCTTCTTCGGACACTCGAGCACGGGCCGCTCACTTGCGCGGGTTTGCATCCAGTGACAATCGGCTCCCGGCTCTCGTCGCGGGCCGCCGTGTCCAACTTCGTCCATTGCCGTGCGTCGCCTAACTATTCGTTCAAGCCGACGCCGCTTCGTAGCTTCAGCTTTGCGCTTGCGCTACGCTAGCGCAAAGCTTTCGCCACTGCGCGGCGCGGCTTAACTCAGGTGTTAGGCCACGGATCAAACAGTTCTTTCTGTGTGTCGCGGCAACCTGATCGCTCGCGCATCTCCAGGCATCTTTTGGCACCTGATGGTTTCCGGTCTCGGCTTCGGAGACATTGGACATTGCTCGTACCTGAAGCATCGCTGGTAAAAGCGCTTCTTCGGACACTCGAGCACGGGCCGCTCACTTGCGCGGGTTTGCATCCAGTGACAATCGGCTCCCGGCTCTCGTCGCGGGCCGCCGTGTCCAACTTCGTCCATTGCCGTGCGTCGCCTAACTATTCGTTCAAGCCGACGCCGCTTCGTAGCTTCACCTTTGCGCTTGCGCTACGCTAGCGCAAAGCTTTCGCCACTGCGCGGCGCGGCTTAACTCAGGTGTTAGATGACAAGATCAGTTCCCAGGGAACATGAGGTAATTCTGCGTTTCCATGTCAGGACGCTTGTACTGCACCCAGCCATCTTCACGCGGCATACAAGCCTCGGTGATACGAAGGTCGTCCGCTTCAAGGAGGCAATGCTCGCTGTAAAGCTGGTACGCAACTTGCAAGTCTTGCGGCTTTGTCTGCAACAACGCGATTAGCTCTGCAACGGTCATTTCACTTCTCCTGCTTTTGTCATCTAACCATTCGTTCAAGCCGAGCCCGCTTCTCAGCTTCAACAGGGTTTGCGTATCCGGCAGCGGGCCGGCTTAACTCAAATGTTAGGCGGCAACCGGGTGAACCATGCTCGGATGTGCTCACCCTGCAAAGAGTGTTCATCTCCTTGGTCGTCGATTACCTTGAGAAATGCAGGCACAGCAATCGGGTGCATTGATACCACTTGGTAAGCCCGCCCCGCTGTGAATACTGGCGCCTCGTCCGCTTCGCCTTCCATGTGTTTTGTTTCCGTCGCCCAAAGAACTGCGCCGGTTGGCGTGTTCCACACTAATTCATCATCCCTGGTAACTGCTGCTGTGCTCATGGCTGTAGCTCCGTAATAGCCGCCTAACTATTCGTTCAAGCCGAGCCCGCTTCGCGGTCTCGGTGCATTTTCACTCGCGCCGGGCGGGCCGGCTTAACTCAGGTGTTAGCGCCCACAATCACTGTCATGGGAGTCTTGAGATGTTCGTTGTAATCGCAGCAATACCGCCATCCACCCCGATAACGCAGATGACTGGGCCTTGGTCCGGATTCGTAAACGCGCTAATCGAGACTGGAGGCAGCATCGGTACAGATCAACGGCCTTCCGTATCGACGTGGCTGCTCCCTTTGCCCAGTGCAACTCCCGTTCTCGCATCCGTTCTAGTTGCTGCTCAAGAGTTTGAGATTCCATATCGCGTCCTTTATTTCGATTCTGCGCCACACACATTCGAGGCCGGTGGGCGCTAACTATTCGTTCAAGCCGAGACCGCTTCGCGGCTCGGCTAACGCGGTATCGTGTACCACAACGCCGTGCCGCTACGCGTCCCGGCTTAACTCAGGTGTTATGCGGCATGATCAAGCTCCTCGTGCATCAAACAAGATCTTGGCTAAAACGATTTATTTGCTGGCTGGCTAGTGCTCGCCTAGTCTGGTTCTCTATGTTTGTTGTTGTTTTATCCATCTTCATGGCATACGAAGCAGGTACCGCTGATGCAATTCGCCGCTGGGGTCTGGCTCTTCAACTGCTCGGCATCCTTGCTGCAGTAATCGGCATCCGCGACACTGGCCGTATGTTCGGAAAGCCAACTTTCTTGCAGCTTGTTCGGAGTTGGCTAGTATCGATTCCTAGATTCAAGCCAAAGTCGCAGACCGCCGAACTCACTGGAATTGGATCTTCATTCTTCACAGGTTCGGCAAGTCTATGGGCGGGCACAAAGCCGAATGCCTCGGTTGAGGATCGCTTAGCCGCTGCTGAAAAGAATCTCCTGGCGCTTGAGTCAAGGATCAATAAAGCTGAAAGCGGAATTGAAACTAACCATCAGGAAATCACAGGCAAGCTTAAGAATGAGTCAGATGCCAGACAGGAGCAAGATCGCCAACTCAAACTGAGTATCGAGTCTGCCACAACAGATGGACTTCATCTAGCAGCGGCAGGTGCATTTTGGTTGTTTATCGGTGTGAGTATGAGCACAATCCCAACTGAAATACTTTGGTGCCTCGGAGCCGCATAACTATTCGTTCAAGCCGACACCGCTTCGTAGCTTCACCTTTGCGCCTGCGCTACGCTAGCGCAAAGCTTTCGCCACTCCGCGGCGCGGCTTAACTCAGGTGTTAGGTGACAATGGAGAGTGCTCCGCTAGCTCTAGGATTCTTGAAGCCTCTCCTATGGCTTCTGCCATTCCTGATTCTCATCGCTTTCCTAAAGTCGGCTACCTTCAAGGGTTGGCTTGGTGAGAAATTCGTCTCAAAGAAGGCTAGCTTGCATCTGCCGTCATGCACATACCACGCATTTCACAACGTGACCATTCCCGACGGATCTGACACCACTCAAATCGACCACATCTATGTCGCACGCTTTGGAGTTTTCGTCGTAGAGACCAAGAACATGAGCGGCTGGATTTTCGGTAGTGAACAGCAAGCGCAATGGACGCAATCGATCTACAAGAACAAGTTCAAATTTCAAAACCCTCTGCGGCAGAACTACAAGCACATCAAGACGTTGGAGAACTTGCTCCAACTACCTGCCTCAAAGATGCATACGGTGATCGTCTTCACAGGCGACTCAACCATCAAGACTGCACTTCCCAAGTGCGTGTGTACGCTTGCGAACTTCACGGGCTACATCAAATCCTTCACGGAATCGGTCATGACTGAGGGGGAAGTCCTGGACATCTGCTCAAAGATCGGGACGAGTCGACTTGTAGCTAGTCAGGCCACACACAACGCTCACGTTCGGAATCTTCGCCGCAAACATCGTCAGTAGTTGTCACCTAACTATTCGTTCAAGCCGAGACCGCTTCGCGGCCTCGCTTGTTGCGCTATCGTGTAGCACACCGCTCGGCCGCTGCGCGTCCCGGCTTAACTCAGGTGTTAGGTGCCACAACAGTTCTCCTCTGCATCTGGTTTGGGCAATCTGGCGGGCCATAGATCGGGTCATAGCAAGCCATCATTTCGCCGTCGTCGTTGTGGTAGAAGAACGCTGTCCTTTCCGGATCCTCCTTCGTTCCACTGCCTAGAAGAGCTGCTACAAAAATTAGCGATACGCGCTTTACGGTCAACGGTTCAAGGTGCATAGGTGTGTTCATGTCTATTCCTGATCGGATTCTTAGCGTTGCCGCCGAAATTGAGAACGTCCTCTCGGAAAACGATCTTTCTATCGCCAATCCTTTAGCCATAAAGCGGTTGGAGTTCCTCGCCACATCAATGACTGGCATTGACCACTACGCATCACGGCAAAGCCTCCAAAATCGCATCGCTTGCCGTGGTGTTCTACAGCGCCCGCAAGCACCACAATTACCAGGGCGGGGCTGACGCCCTTTACCATGAAATGCGCCATGCGCTCCTTGGTGCAATTCGTGCACAAGCAGATGTCAGGCGCTATGCCGCAGGTGGCACCTAACTATTCGTTCAAGCCGAGACCGCTTCGCGGCTCGGCTTAAATGGTGACGTGTACCATTCCGCCGCGCCGCTACGCAGTCCGGCTTAACTCAGGTGTTAGGCCTACATGAGAAAGATTCTTGCAATTGGATGGATAAGCATAAGTATGAGTTTGCCTGGCTGCTCTTACATGAAAGCAGCTCCTGAATGCTCCAAGACGCCGAACCTGAGCAGTCTTTCTCCTGCCGAGAAATCTGCACTCAAGGATGCCTCGGCTCGTTACGCGACTCGTTGCAAGAGGCACGACTACCAATGTGAGATCAACCTTACCAAGAATGACAAAAGCGACATCTTGGTAACAGTCGCAAGCGTCTATCCGGATCGAGCCAGTGGGCACTGTGTGGCCACGCCCGGAGATCAGGATTTAGCGGTTTACAGTCCAGCGGGCAATTTCGTCAGAAGCGTCATGGCACTGTAGGCCTAACTATTCGTTCAAGCCGAACCCGCTTCGTGGCACCGCCTGCGTGCTTGCGCTACGCTTGCACGCATTCGCCGCCACTGCGCTGGTCGGCTTAACTCAGGTGTTAGGCCACGGATCAAGCAGTTCTTTTTGTGTGTCATCGCGACCTGATCGCCCTCGCATCTCCTGGCATCTTTTGGCGCCTGATGGTTTCCGGTCTCGGCTTCGGACACATTGGGCATTGCTCGTTCCTGAGACATCGCCTGCCTGAGCGCTTCTTCGGAGACTCAAACACTGGCCGCTCACTTGCGCTGGCTTGCATCACGTGACAATCGGCTCCCGGCTTTCGTCGCGGGCCGCCGTATCCAACTTCGTCCATTGCCGTGCATCGCCTAACTATTCGTTCAAGCCGAACCCGCTTCGTGGCATCGCCTGCGTGCCTGCGCTACGCTTGCACGCATTCGCTGCCACTGCGCGTGTCGGCTTAACTCAGGTGTTAGGCGGCAGAAGCAGTTGAGCGCGACTCCAAGCCAACAACCGCCAATGGAGTGTCTGTGCCAGCACGGCAAAAACTTTTTGATGATGCAAGCAGCATCACAATGATTCAGAGAGTTTTGCCTGGGTTTTCAGCCGCGGACGCGTGATACACAAGTCTTCCATCCAACAGTGGGGCAATTTTCCCACGGACAATGATCAGCAAATACCAACCGTCGGACGAGATCATAGAGAAGGTTCGCAAGTATTGGAGCAGCGGTTCTGTAGAAAGTCGTCAAGCCAGACCGCTTCGCGGCTCGGCTCATGCGCTATCGTGTAGCACAACGCCGCGCCGCTACGCAGTCCGGCTTAACTCTGTTCGGCGCTTAGTGCGACAGTCCACGTCCTTCTCAGCATGTGAGGGAGCTTCCTGTATCCCTCACGAATTTCCTCACACGCCCGTCCCATCAGCGGATTCTTTGCCAATGAACGGAATACCTGATCTATCTCCTTGAGGTACACATTCCGCTGGCGTACTCCCCAATGCTCCTGGGTGTGCCTTGCAATTGACTTGAGGTCCGCTTGAGCTGATTTGCTTAAGTCAAAGGATCTCACTGCTGTTCCGAGTCCAGCTCTGAAACAAGAGACTCATAACTGTACTTGGCGCGCCCGCTGCGCTCACCAGCAACCAGTGCTTTTCGCAGCACCTCCAGCTTGCTCTCGGTCGTCTCAAGTAGGCGTAACCCTGCCCTCACAACTTCACTTGCAGAGCCATAACGACCACTATCAATCTGACCACCAATGAATTGCTCAAAGTGGTCGCCCAAGCTGACACTCGTATTCTTGGCCATTGGATCCTCCTAATATGTACCAATTATTGGTACATCAGCCTAGACCTGTCAACCGGCGCCTAACTATTCGTTCAAGCCGAACCCGCTTCGTGGCATCGCCTGCGTGCCTGCGCTACGCTTGCACGCATTCGCTGCCACTGCGCGTGTCGGCTTAACTCAGGTGTTAGGCGGCAGAGCGAAGTCCATCGCCACTTGACAGACCATATTTGGTCTAGTCACAATGTGGCATGTGGACAATTCTGGAACATCGCCAAGCAGATAAAGAACTCTCGTCTGGGCGCGTTCCAATTGAAATCCTGAAGCGTTATGAGAAATGGAAAGACATCGCCATGCTCTCTGGTCCGCAGGGACTCCGCCTGATCAATGGGTTCAGAGATGAGGCACTTTC
The DNA here is from genome assembly GCA_963714905.1 of uncultured Gammaproteobacteria bacterium. Taxonomy (GTDB): domain Bacteria; phylum Pseudomonadota; class Gammaproteobacteria; order Xanthomonadales; family Xanthomonadaceae; genus Thermomonas. Next base: position 354,795 of record CAVQPZ010000005.1, on the reverse strand, counting down.
AGGCGACTGGAAAGGCTTCAGGTCGTCTCGCCTTAACGAACAATGGCGAGTCATCTACTCCGTTGAAGCTGATGTCATGACCGTTCAGGTCGTTCGTGTCACTCCTCATGACTATAGGAAACGCTGATATGCGCAATTTCATTCCTGCCAAAAAGCGCGTCGAGGTCACCTCTGGCGAGTCGGTTCGCATCATCCGTGAGCTTCAGGGACTCAGCCAAACACAACTCTCCGCTTTGTGCGGAATTCCTCAGACCACTATTTCCAGCATTGAAAATGGCAGGGTCAATTTGGGCGTTGAGCGCGCAAAGGTTCTTGGTTCCGCACTGCACTGCCATCCTGCGGTTCTCGTGTTTCCAGGCTGGCAACTAGAATCTGCCGCCTAACTATTCGTTCAAGCCGAGACCGCTTCGCGGCTCGGCTCGCGCGGTGACGTGTACCACTCCGCCGAGCCGCTACGCGTCCCGGCTTAACTCAGGTGTTAGGTGGCTCGCTTGAAGATTCTTGCAGCTTTGCTGGTATTACTCGTAACAGGCCCAGCCTTAGCTACCCCACAGTTCAAAATATTTGCCGCTGAGCCACTCGGGAAATTCTTGGTGTTCGGAAGAATCACCGATGGCTTTGAGGCTCAGATGCGCCTTGAAATTGCTAAAAACCCCAAGTTGAAGCTCGTTGAGATTGAGAGCCTTGGTGGACTCACTCTCGAGGCAAGGCGAACAGCGCAATTGCTGAACGAGCACCACATTTCCATCCGTGTCGCAGGCACATGTGCAAGCGCGTGCGTTCACCTATGGGCAGCTACGAACCAGAGAGAACTACTCCCCAGCGCCCGCCTCGGGATTCACGCTGGCGTACCCAAGAAGAAAGCCCCAGGTCCATTGGAGTTGCTGGCCTCAAACGCCAGGCAAAAAATCTCTGACGACATGCTTCGCCACGCAGGATTCCCAGCACAGTTGATCGCAAAAGGCCGCGAGGTACCAAACACTTCAATCCTGTGGCTAACACCAACTGAGTTGGCTGCGGCTGGAGTCAGGTTCACGCTCGCAGGGCCAGCCACCTAACTATTCGTTCAAGCCGAGACCGCTTCGCGGCCTCGCTTGTTGCGGTATCGTGTACCACCCCGCCGGCCGCTGCGCGTCCCGGCTTAACTCAGGTGTTAGGCCTCAGCATGCAAGATCTCGCCAGCTGGATGATTCAATGGACTTTTTCGGTAGCGGGCCTAGTGCACCTACTCGGCGTTACGGTACTTGCAGCGGCGGCCGCTAGGCTTAGCCCAACTCATTCAGCAGCTCGCTTTTGGCTTGTTTCGCTCGCGCTGTGGTTGGTCGCAGTATTGGCGGGCCTGCCAGGCTCATCCACAGTCCGTGTTGCTGTGGCCGGCGCTCTATGGGCACTAACGGTAGTCGGCTTCTATGCGCTATTCCTGAGCATTTTGGTTGCCAAGGGAAAGTCGACTCGCACCATTGTGGCCACTTCAGTCATCCTCCTCGTCCTCCAAGCTCCGCTTTCTCTTCTCTCCGGTCTCTACCTAACCTGCTATGTAGGCCATGATTGTCCGTAGCGAGCAGAGGCCTAACTATTCGTTCAAGCCGAGACCGCTTCGCGGCTCGGCTCACGCGGTATCGTGTACCACCCCGCCGAGCCGCTACGCGTCCCGGCTTAACTCAGGTGTTAGGCCGCAGAAGAAACGCATTCAGGCAAAGAGCTATTCAAAGCAGTCAAGCAGCGCCGGCTGTTGCACCTTGGCTGATCGCATCACTCGCCCAGCCTGCGGCATAACTCAAACCCGTTATGCCTCCGCCTGGTGACAGATCCTTGCCGTCAGCGCGATCTGCAACGCGCCAGCAGCCAGACAAACAGCCCACTTCATGCGCCTAACAATTCGTTCAAGCCGAGACCGCTTCGCGGCCTCGCTCATGCGCTAGTCGTGTAGCACAACGCTCGGCCGCTGCGCGTCCCGGCTTAACTCAGGTGTTAGGCAGCACATGAAAGCATTCCTGGCGTCCCTAATGTTGCTGATCAGTGGCTTCGCGAGTGCAGAAGACGCGTGCCGTGCTCAGATCCCCAAGGCTCTCGAAAAAGAAATATCCACTCAATATCCTAAGTTCCGAGCACCGCTTGTCACTGACAATTCGTCAGAAGACGTGAAATATGCGCAGGAAAATCATGAGAACCCGTGTATCGGAGTCGGCGCTGCGGATTTCGACGGTGATGGTCACTTGGACAAGATCATCGCACTCACAGCACTGCGCGGCCCAAGCGCCGTTGTTATCGTCGCCCTTCAACGCACTGGAGCATGGAAGCTTCATAAGCTCACCCAATGGCCTGATGGCCGCCGTCGTCTATATGTCGACACAGACAAGCCGGGGACGTACTCGTCAATTCTTGAGGCTGTTTCGGGGCCCGGTGAAGTTGAAAAGTTGTCCTGCAAGAACTCGTTCGCAATCTTTGGTACAACTGAGTCAACCGGTGTTGCCTACTGTCTTCGCAAAGGCAAATGGCGCTACACATGGTTTTCGGACTAGTGCTGCCTAACTATTCGTTCAAGCCGAGACCGCTTCGCGGCTCGGCTTGCGCGGTTTCGTGTACCACCCCGCCTCGCCGCTGCGCGGCCCGGCTTAACTCAGGTGTTAGGCCACGGATCAAGCAGTTCTTTTTGTGTGTCATCGCGACCTGATCGCCCTCGCATCTCCTGGCATCTTTTGGCGCCTGATGGTTTCCGGTCTCGGCTTCGGTGACATTGGGCATTGCTCGTGTCTGAGACATCGCCTGCCTGAGCGCTTCTTCGGAGACTCAAACACTGGCCGCTCACTTGCGCTGGCTTGCATCACGTGACAATCGGCTCCCGGCTTTCGTCGCGGGCCGCCGTATCCAACTTCGTCCATTGCCGTGCATCGCCTAACTATTCGTTCAAGCCGAACCCGCTTCGTGGCATCGCCTGCGTGCCTGCGCTACGCTTGCACGCATTCGCTGCCACTGCGCGTGTCGGCTTAACTCAGGTGTTAGGCCGCAGAAGAAACGCATTCAGGCAAAGAGCTATTCCACAGCGCCAAGCGACACCGGCCTTGGCACCCTGCCTGACAAGTCCCGGACCAGCCTGCGGCATAACTCAAACCCGTTATGCCTCCGCCTGGTGAGACATCTTCGCTTCAGCGCGATCTGCCGCAACGTCGGCGGCCATACAAACAGCCCACTTCATGCGCCTAACTATTCGTTCAAGCCGAACCCGCTTCGTGGCATCGCCTGCGTGCCTGCGCTACGCTTGCACGCATTCGCCGCCACTGCGCGTGTCGGCTTAACTCAGGTGTTAGGGCTCAAGATGATTGCAATGGTTGCTTTGTTGTTGGCAACGCAAACGGTGGCAAAGCCGGCTACGCCGCTCGAATTCAGTGACGCTCTCAAACGCGCTGATACGAATGAAGCAGCGCTTGATTCAGCAGTGAAAGCAACGCTCGTTCGGTCTCAAGACGCGGCATTGAAAGCGTCTATGGCAAGCTGCGTAGATCTTGCGCCAGGCAAGCTTCCGAATTTCACGGTTGTGCTTGAACTAGATTCCTCTGGGCGTTCCTTGAACTCATGGCGCAACAACAACCTGCCAATGGTTCGTTGTGTTGAGCGTGAGTTGGCCAAAGGTACCTATCCAACCAATCAGCGACCGGACTTCTTCATGTCATTTGTCGTGACCTTTGAGCCCTAACTATTCGTTCAAGCCGAACCCGCTTCGTGGCATCGTCTGCGTGCCTGCGCTACGCTTGCACGCATTCGCTGCCACTGCGCGTGTCGGCTTAACTCAGGTGTTAGGGCGCACAGGGAGCACTGACGAGATGCGTGTATTAAGTTGGAACTGTCGACGCGCAAAGGCTCATAGCGCGCTGTGGCAATATTTTCAGGAACTGTCCCCTGATATCGCCGTACTACAAGAAGTCGGTGTCCTTCCTGATGAGATCAAGGAACTCTATAGCGTTCTAGTAGGAACGCCACGCACTAAGAATGGCGAAAATCAAAACTTTCAGTCGGCACTTCTGGTCCGCGGCTCAATTTTAAGCACAATTCCTCTTAAATCTGACCATGCCTGGGTAAACGATCAGCTAGATCATTTCCAGGGAAATATATTATCGTTCTCAATACGCCTAACCCAAGGTCAAGAGATAAACGTTATAGGCGTCTATTCACCTGCTTGGCCTATACCTCAATCTTGTTACGTTGACAAAGATATTTCGGAGGTAAAGCTTAGTCAGAATCCATCCGTGTGGGTGGCTGACTTGATCACTTCAGCACTACGAAATGCCCCATTGAATGGCTGCATCCCGTGGATTGTGGCGGGCGACTTTAACTCCTGTGAGACCTTTGACAAATGGAAAGGAGGACCACGCGGGAACCGCGAATGGTTAGATCGAATGGCATCCTTAGACCTTAAAGAATGTCTAAGTCATAGCCAAGGGCGCTTGGTGCCGACTTTTAAAGGGCCCAGGATGCAGGCAGCCTCTTGTCAAATTGACAAGCTGTTCGTAACGCCAGCGCTATCTCACCGCTTGCGAGAATGCTTCGTGGGAGATGAGCTTCGAATTTTCGGTAATGGGCTGAGTGATCACCTACCGGTCGTTGCAGACTTTGACAATTAGTAGGTGCGCCCTAACTATTCGTTCAAGCCGACGCCGCTTCGTGGCTTCACCTTTGCGCTTGCGCTACGCTAGCGCAAAGCTTTCGCCACTGCGCGGCGCGGCTTAACTCAGGTGTTAGGCCGCAGAAGAAACGCATTCAGGCAAAGAGCTATTCCACAGCGCCAAGCGACACCGGCCTTGGCACCCTGCCTGACAAGTCCCGGACCAGCCTGCGGCATAACTCAAACCCGTTATGCCTCCGCCTGGTGACACATCTTCGCTTCAGCGCGATCTGCCGCAACGTCGGCGGCCATACAAACAGCCCACTTCATGCGCCTAACTATTCGTTCAAGCCGAACCCGCTTCGTGGCATCGCCTGCGTGCCTGCGCTACGCTTGCACGCATTCGCCGCCACTGCGCGTGTCGGCTTAACTCAGGTGTTAGGCGTCTTTATGAAAGATACGATGATCGTGGAAATTCCAAAATCAGTGCGGCGCCGCAAGGCTATCGTCGCATTGATTCTCACTGTCGTCCTAACGTCATTGGTTCTTAGCTACTTGTGGTCAGAAGAACAGATAAGCGCTCTGACTCTCTTCATAGTTCCAGTCTTTGTGCTTGGTCTTATTCAGTCATATCTGTACTGGCGCACGTCACAGGTGAGCGTCCCAACTCCGGAAGCACTTCAACGAAAGATCGAAGAAGAAGCCGAAGTTCGGAGGAAAGAAGATGAATTTGCCGATAGATGGTATTTCAGATATGCCCTCGCAGCCGCATGTCTATGGGTCTCCTGGCATTTTTTAACCATAGAGAATGATCGAGTCTGGGTAGCTGCCATTACCGCTCTTTTCGCCGCAGTCTGTGCGCGAGAAGTTTCGTTTCTCCTTATCGTTTTCGGCATCCTCTTCTTGCTCTTCAAAGGCGTAGCTGCGCTACCCGTAAGCATTGCCGTAGTTGTCGGTGCCATCATCATTGCTTACGCGTTAAAGCGCCGGCCAGACGCCTAACTATTCGTTCAAGCCGAGACCGCTTCGCGGCCTCGTTCATGCGTTATCGTGTAACACATCGCTCGGCCGCTGCGCGTCCCGGCTTAACTCAGGTGTTAGATGCGCAAGAACGCTCGCGGTGTACAAGCGTCATAAGCGGCATCACTCAGACTGCGACCTTCCCGGCCACTCGGATTTCTTGCGGATAAATTTGTGGGTTCTGGCGCTTGATCTGCCTGCTTCTGCATGAAAGCTCCGCTCAACTTCCAAGATCCGTGCTTGGGACATTTTCAGGAAAGATCGCTTGGGGCATTCGGCAAGCGGTTCGCGGCATCGGTGACATGCTCAGCGTGCCTGGCTATCGGGCTAGCATCGTCAAGTTCGCGGCCAGAGCTCCACACAGATGCGCATCTAACTATTCGTTCAAGCCGAACCCGCTTCGTGGCATCGCCTGCGTGCCTGCGCTACGCTTGCACGCATTCGCTGCCACTGCGCGTGTCGGCTTAACTCAGGTGTTAGGCGGCATGGAGCAAGAACTCGGCCATTTGATATTAGGCATCAGCGTATTGACTGCGTTGATCGCCTTGTCTGGCATCTACCCCGCATACAAGATCTCCAAGTCCCCCAATCCGGGGTCTCGAAGATTGCTAAAGATCATTGCGGCCATTGCACTCGCCGCACCTCTGGTCTTCTTAATCACGGATAGGATTCTCGCCGTACCTGGCAATGACGCTCGTGTACTCCAAGCCATGCCGGTATCAGCCTCATCCCTTCCAGCTCTCTACCTGCTGAGCTTATGTGCTGCAGCAATACTCTTCTGGCTCATATTGGCCTTTTCCCACCGCCAAGCCGCCTAACTATTCGTTCAAGCCGACGCCGCTTCGTAGCTTCACCTTTGCGCCTGCGCTACGCTAGCGCAAAGCTTTCGCCACTGCGCGGCGCGGCTTAACTCAGGTGTTAGGTGCCGTTAGTAGTGGAATCGCAACTGAGCGATCAGCACTGAATCAGCCGTCACCTTGTAGACAATCCTGTGCTCGTCGTTGATCCGTCTTGACCAATAGCCGGATAATGCGTGCTTCAAAGGCTCTGGCTTTCCGGTTCCAGTGTGTGGCGTCCTGGAAATCTCCTTGATCAAGTCATTGATTCGCTTGACCAGCTTCTTGTCAATTTTTTGCCAATACAAATAGTCTTCCCATGCTTGCTCTGAGAAGACCAGGTTCACTCGGCCAAGCTCCGCGCAGCGCCCTTTCCTGCTTCAAGTGCTGCAATGCTCTCAAGCAGACGCTTTGCGTTCTTTGGGCTACGCAGCAAGTAAGACGTCTCTTCGAGCGACTTGAAATCATCCAGTGAGATCATCACAACCGCCTGCTGGCCATTGCGGGTGATAATGATCGGCTCGTGGTCGTCGCAAACGCGGTTCATGGTGTCGGCCAATGTGGCTCGTGCGGTGCTGTAAGTGATTGCGTCCATCGCCATCTCCAGTTGTACGCGTACTTGTACAATACGAGATCGCCAATGTCAAGATCCGGCACCTAACTATTCGTTCAAGCCGAGGCCGCTTCGTGGCTTCGCCTTTGCGCTTACGCTACGCTAGCGCAAAGCCTTCGCCACTGCGCGTCCCGGCTTAACTCAGGTGTTAGGCCACGGATCAAACAGTTCTTTTTGTGTTTCATCGCGACCTGTTCGCCCGCGCATCTCCTGGCATCTTTTGGCGCCTGATGGTTTCCGGTCTCGGCTTCGGTGACATTGGTCATTTCTCGTGTCTGAGACATCGCCTGCCTGAGCGCTTCTTCGGAGACTCGAGCACGGGCCGCTCACTGGCGCTGGCTTGCATCACGTGACAATCGGCTCCCGGCTTTCGTCGCGGGCCGCCGTGTCCAACTTCGTCCATTGCCGTGCATCGCCTAACTATTCGTTCAAGCCGAACCCGCTTCGTGGCATCGCCTGCGTGCCTGCGCTACGCTTGCACGCATTCGCTGCCACTGCGCGTGTCGGCTTAACTCAGGTGTTAGGCCACGGATCAAACAGTTTTTTTTGTGTGTCATCGCAATCTGATAGCCCGCGCTTCTCCTGGCATCTTTTGGCGCCTGATGGTTTCCGGTCTCGGCTTCGGTGACATTGGTCATTTCTCGTGTCTGAGACATCGCCTGCCTGAGCGCTTCTTCGGAGACTCGAGCACTGGCCGCTCACTGGCGCTGGCTTGCATCACGTGACAATCGGCTCCCGGCTTTCGTCGCGGGCCGCCGTATCCAACTTCGTCCATTGCCGTGCATCGCCTAACTATTCGTTCAAGCCGAACCCGCTTCGTGGCATCGCCTGCGTGCCTGCGCTACGCTTGCACGCATTCGCCGCCACTTCGCGTGTCGGCTTAACTCAGGTGTTAGACGCCATAGAAATGATCTCGCAATCTCACCTTGTTGAATCACACTTCGGCTACTGGCCTGAGTTCGCAGACGCAAAAGTCGTCGAGTTCTCGTGGGCGAAATGCGGATCACTTTGCCTGGCGCTCCACTACATTGATTCTGAGCAATCTAAGGACGCCACTGTTTGGCTTCAATTTTCTGACGTGTCAGAGCTAGACCTCTCGGAATTTCGTTCAGAGAACGTCTTAGATGCGCTCACACTCAGGCCCGGCGAACCAATCTTGGTAGGGCTTGAGTCTTGCTATGGGTTAGGCGGTTCGTTTCGTTGTTCTGCGGTCACAGTGACCAAGGTGGCGTCTAACTAGTCGTTCAAGCCGAGCCCGCTTCGCGGCCTCGCTCATGCGGTATCGTGTACCACACCGTTCGGCCGCTACGCAGGCCGGCTTAACTCCGGTGTTAGCGCCCATGAAGAACTACGTCAGCGGTCTAACAGTCCTACTCATTGCCATCGTTTCAACAACTGCCCTCAGCCAGTCATCTAACCCGCCAAAGCTCAAGTCTTTCGAGTTCTTGGGTTGCTCTGGCGACTGGGATGGAAAGATGACCAAGCCGGAGATTTGGCGCGTGGCAAAGGAAGGTAGCGTTACATTCCTGACCCATCACGTCGCTACATGTGGCTTGTCGGGTAGAAATGCTCGCGTCACAGGTGACAGCCAGTCACTCAACCTCAGCTATGAACTTAAAGCCCCATCGGACGCAGTCGTGCTGTGTGATTGCGAGTATTGGGCCAAATTCACATTTGGTGCTGACGCTCAAGGCGTTCGATCCGCTACCCTCAACGGGGAACAATCTCTTCTCGTTGGTGAGTGGTAGGGCGCTAACTATTCGTTCAAGCCGAGACCGCTTCGCGGCTCGGCTTACGCGGTATCTTGTACCACCCCGCCTCGCCGCTGCGCGGTCCGGCTTAACTCAGGTGTTAGGCCACGGATCAAACAGTTCTTTTTGTGTGTCATCGCGATCTGATCGCCCGCGCTTCTCTTGGCATCTTTTGGCCGCTGATGGTTTCCGGTCTCGGCTTCGGAAACACTGGGCATCACCCGTACCTGATGGATCGTCAGCTTGAGCGCTTCTTCGGACACTTGAGCACGGGCCGCTCACTTGCGCTGGCTTGCATCACGTGACAATCGGCTCCCGGCTTGCGTCGCGGGCCGCCGTATCCAACTTCGTCCATTGCCGTGCATCGCCTAACTATTCGTTCAAGCCGAACCCGCTTCGTGGCGTCGCCTGCGTGCCTGCGCTACGCTTGCACGCATACGCTGCCACTGCGCGTGTCGGCTTAACTCAGGTGTTAGGTCTGCTGTTGGAAAACTTCACTAGGGGTAACAAATGAATGAAGCTAACTTGGCAATTAGCCTGACTGTTTTGGGGGCAATCATTATTTCGTTTGTAGCGGCAATTCGGCACATCAATTGGTTTTATGCAGGATTACTCTCACTTGTCGGCTTCTTCCTCGGTAGCGCAATTTTTGTGGGGGTGGGCTTCAACTTGCTTTTGGCCTGGTTCGTGACAATGCTCATCGCTCTCGCAATTACACTTACACGCAAGAATCAAGATCAACTCATTGCTTCTGGACAAGCCGTTGATGGCTACAAGAAATGCCCAGATTGCGCAGAGGTAATTCGGTCTGAGGCAACCAAGTGCCGCTTCTGTGGTTCGGCACAGCAGACCTAACTATTCGTTCAAGCCGACACCGCTTCGTAGCTTCAGCTTTGCGCCTGCGCTACGCTAGCGCAAAGCTTTCGCCACTGCGCGGCGCGGCTTAACTCAGGTGTTAGGTCTCCAAGAGCAATGAATCTATGACAACTGAAATTACACCTAGTGAGGTTCTTGCACTTGCAGTTCTGGAGATTCGTCAACTTTTGGCCAGTGAACTAGGCGTTGGAATTCCATCGGAAACGCCCAGGCACATCCGCCATGCTGCGCACCTCGCGTATGCAATCCACAATGAAGCGATCTCTGTACTTGATGGTGGAACTTTCAATGCACCAGATGCCCTCAAGCGCCTGAATCAAGTCGACTCACTCTTCGGTGCTGATGGGTACACTGGAAATGTTCTCCAAAACTATCGTGCCAAGAGCGAGACCTAACTATTCGTTCAAGCCGAGCCCGCTTCGCGGCCTCGCATAGCGCTGTATTGTGTAGCACTCTGCTCGGCCGCTGCGCGTCCCGGCTTAACTCAGGTGTTAGGCATCATGGATAGAAAGCCGTGAACTGGGGAAAGATCACCAAGTACGCCGTCGCTATACTCCTCGTACAGATCGCCATTGGCTTCTTTGAGGGCCTTCTATTTGCGCCTGCAAGCATCTCAGAAGGTGGTGTGGCTTTGGCTGTCGGTTTCGCCGCATCCTTCATTTCATGCGGAGCGCTCTTTGCTCATATGGCCGCTAGTCAACCATCCAAGGCCTTCCCACATGCTTGGGCGACATTTCTGCTTCAAGTAGCTTTCGCTTCAGTGTTGGCTTTGGCTTTGAGTTCCTGGATTGGTCGCCCGCAAATAGTTTCACTGCTGCTGGAGTGGCTAGCTCTCATATGCGCACTCTTGGTTGGAACTTCAATTGGCTTATCGCATAGACGAGATACGGCACAACGGGCTGATGCCTAACTATTCGTTCAAGCCGAGACCGCTTCGCGGCTCGGCTAACGCGGTATCGTGTACCCCATCGCCAAGCCGCTGCGCGTCCCGGCTTAACTCAGGTGTTAGGGCTCAAGATGATTGCAATGGTTGCTTTGTTGTTGGCAACGCAAACGGTGGCAAAGCCGGCTACGCCGCTCGAATTCAGTGACGCTCTCAAACGCGCTGATACGAATGAAGCAGCGCTTGATTCAGCAGTGAAAGCAACGCTCGTTCGGTCTCAAGACGCGGCATTGAAAGCGTCTATGGCAAGCTGCGTAGATCTTGCGCCAGGCAAGCTTCCGAATTTCACGGTTGTGCTTGAACTAGATTCCTCTGGGCGTTCCTTGAACTCATGGCGCAACAACAACCTGCCAATGGTTCGTTGTGTTGAGCGTGAGTTGGCCAAAGGTACCTATCCAACCAATCAGCGGCCGGACTTCTTCATGTCATTTGTCGTGACCTTTGAGCCCTAACTATTCGTTCAAGCCGAACCCGCTTCGTGGCATCGTCTGCGTGCCTGCGCTACGCTTGCACGCATTCGCTGCCACTGCGCGTGTCGGCTTAACTCAGGTGTTAGCCCCGAAGGAGACAGTAATGCAGTGGTTTGAGGCAATAGAGATTATCGCGCCGACAGTCTTCAAGATCTCGACACCCGATGGCCACGGAACTGGCTGGCTGGTCTCGAGAAATTTGACTACCAATATCTGTGTTGTAGCGACCGCTGCACACGTGATTGACGGCGCACATTACTGGGAAAAGCCGATACGAGTGACACACAATCAGACTGGAGAATCTGTGCTGCTAAGAGCAGACGAACGCGCCGTAATGATTGACCCTGACAAAGACACTGCTGCGCTCATATTTAAGATTGGTGACTTCGTCCTGCCAGAGCAGAACCCTGAACTTCTATTGCGTGACCACAACTTGAAGCCTGGAGTTGAAATTGGCTGGCTTGGCTTCCCAGCAATTCAAACGACAGAGCTTTGCTTCTTTGAGGGACATATCAGTGCCTACCTAGAAGCAGAGAGTGCGTATCTCGTTGACGGGGTTGCTATTAACGGTGTCAGTGGCGGCCCAGCGTTCTGGATCAATGGCGACATTGCCCAAATGATCGGGGTTGTTTCGGCTTACATTCCCAATCGCGCCACTGGAGTCTCCCTTCCCGGAGTTGCATTGATTCGAGATGTGAATCAGTACCACAACTACGCAGAACGAATAAGAACTCTTGATGAGGCTCAGGCTGGCCAGACGCCCCCATCGGACATGCCTCCAACTCTTGGTCAAGATACGAATACCGGCCATCGGGGCTAACTATTCGTTCAAGCCGAGACCGCTTCGCGGCTCGGCTCACGCGGTATCGTGTACCACCCCGCCGAGCCGCTGCGCGTCCCGGCTTAACTCAGGTGTTAGGTGGCACACACTGAACGTATGAAGCGCCCAAAGATCTCACACGTACTTGGATGGATCGCATTGCTAGCTTCTACTCTGGCAATCTCTCTTTTCGTATCCTCCAGGCCCGTCACTCAAACCGTTGAACGCCCTGTCTCTCAGCAGCAAATTGAGGTCAAGGATGATTCGCCAGACTTCGTTTCGTACCACGAAATTAAAAAGATCCCCACAACGGTTTGCTCTGTGGTTAAGAATCCATCTCAGTTCGTTGGAAAGATTCTGAGCTTCAATGCAAGCGTAGGGAGCGATTGTCGTCACTTCACTCTCCTAATAGACAAATCATGCGGTCGCGGCCTCTCGTTCACCGTCCCGGATACGGTTGAGAAACAGTGGGAGCCAATTGGCAACGTCATGTGTGTAGGGTTAAAGCGAGAAAGTAAGCCTGTTCGGGGGCACTTCACCGGTCTCCTTGTTAGAGATACGGATCGTCCAGATGGACTGTTCCCATATCGCGTTGAGCTAACCTCAATCACCAATGTGGAACTTCACTAGCCCCTGATTGTGTGCCACCTAACTATTCGTTCAAGCCGAGACCGCTTCGCGGCTCGGCTAACGCGGTATCGTGTACCACAACGCCGTGCCGCTGCGCAGTCCGGCTTAACTCAGGTGTTAGGCCACGGATCAAACAGTTCTTTTTGTGTGTCATCGCGACCTGATCGCCCTCGCATCTCCTGGCATCTTTTGGCGCCTGATGGTTTCCGGTCTCGGCTTCGGTGACATTGGGCATTGCTCGTGTCTGAGACATCGCCTGCCTGAGCGCTTCTTCGGAGACTCAAACACTGGCCGCTCACTTGCGCTGGCTTGCATCACGTGACAATCGGCTCCCGGCTTTCGTCGCGGGCCGCCGTATCCAACTACGTCCATTGCCGTGCATCGCCTAACTATTCGTTCAAGCCGAACCCGCTTCGTGGCATCGCCTGCGTGCCTGCGCTACGCTTGCACGCATTCGCCGCCACTGCGCGTGTCGGCTTAACTCAGGTGTTAGACGCCATAGAAATGATCTCGCAATCTCATCTTGTTGAATCTCACTTCGGCTACTGGCCTGAATTCGCAGACGCAAAAGTCGTCGAGTTCTCGTGGGCGAAAAGCGGATCACTTTGCCTGGCGCTCCACTACATTGATTCTGAGCAATCTAAGGACGCCACTGTTTGGCTTCAATTTTCTGACGTATCAGAGCTAGACCTCTCGGAATTTCGTTCAGAGAACGTCTTAGATGCGCTCACACTCACGCCCGGCGATCTAGTATTGGTAGGGCTTGAGGCTTGCTATGGGTTAGGCGGTTCGTTTCGTTGTTCTGCGGTCACAGTGACCAGAGTGGCGTCTAACTAGTCGTTCAAGCCGAGCCCGCTTCGCGGCCTCGCTCATGCGGTATCGTGTACCACACCGTTCGGCCGCTACGCAGGCCGGCTTAACTCCGGTGTTAGATGCTGCAGAGACATTGTTGCGGCTTTCACTGCAATGTAATACATTGCAGTCTCCTGCTCTGAGACTACCCCTATGACTGTCACAACCGTTCGACTTCAGCCTGAGGTCGAGACCGGCTTGGAGACCATGGTCGACAAGCTACACCGCAGCAAGAACTGGCTGATCAATCAGGCAATTCGTGAGTTTGTGGCTCGCCAGGAGCTTGAGCAGTCGCGCTGGAAAGAAACTCTGGGCGCTATGGAGTCTGTGGCTCACGGCAAGGTTGTGTCTGGCCAAGATGTTCATGCTTGGCTTGAGTCATGGGGCAGCGCCAATGAGCTACCGCCGCCGCAGGTTGGTAAGTGAAGCTTGTCTATTCTCAAGAAGCTGTCGCAGACCTGGTTCGGTTGCGGCAGTTCATTGCTGACATTGATCCAAGCGCAGCGGCACGTGTCGCTGCAGATCTCCTCTCTCGTATCGACAATCTTTGCTCTTTTCCGGGATTGGGCCGGCCTGTCCCGCAGGCACCGCAACCTGACACCGTTCGTGACTTCATATTTGGCAAATACGTCGTGCGTTACACGTTGCATGATCATGCGTTGGTAGTTCTGCGTATCTGGCACCACTATGAAAGCCGCGAGGGCAGCATCTAACTATTCGTTCAAGCCGAGACCGCTTCGCGGCTCGGCTTAAGCGGTGATTTGTACCACTACGCCGAGCCGCTGCGCGGTCCGGCTTAACTCAGGTGTTAGATGCGCAAGAACGCTCGCGGTGTACAAGCGTCATAAGCGGCATCACTCAGACTGCGACCTTCCCGGCCACTCGGATTTCTTGCGGATAAATTTGTGGGTTCTGGCGCTTGATCTGCCTGCTTCTGCATGAAAGCTCCGCTCAACTTCCAAGATCCGTGCTTGGGACATTTTCAGGAAAGATCGCTTGGGGCATTCGGCAAGCGGTTCGCGGCATCGGTGACATGCTCAGCGTGCCTGGCTATCGGGCTAGCATCGTCAAGTTCGCGGCCAGAGCTCCACACAGATGCGCATCTAACTATTCGTTCAAGCCGAACCCGCTTCGTGGCATCGCCTGCGTGCCTGCGCTACGCTTGCACGCATTCGCTGCCACTGCGCGTGTCGGCTTAACTCAGGTGTTAGGCCGCAGAAGAAACGCATTCAGGCAAAGAGCTATTCCACAGCGCCAAGCGACACCGGCCTTGGCACCCTGCCTGACAAGTCCCGGACCAGCCTGCGGCATAACTCAAACCCGTTATGCCTCCGCCTGGTGACACATCTTCGCTTCAGCGCGATCTGCCGCAACGTCGGCGGCCATACAAACAGCCCACTTCATGCGCCTAACTATTCGTTCAAGCCGAACCCGCTTCGTGGCATCGCCTGCGTGCCTGCGCTACGCTTGCACGCATTCGCCGCCACTGCGCGTGTCGGCTTAACTCAGGTGTTAGGCGCCTAAGTGCGAGTCCACGTCCATCGTCGCATGCAAGATCCTGACAATCAGCAGATCATCCGTCGGGAGCTGCTTGTAATAGATCACATGTGCGCCGTGAGGGAGCTTCCTGTATCCCTCACGAATTTCCTCACACGCCCGTCCCATCAGCGGATTCTTTGCCAATGAACGGAATACCTGATCTATCTCCTTGAGGTACACATTCCGCTGGCGTACTCCCCAATGCTCCTGGGTGTGCCTTGCAATTGACTTGAGGTCCGCTTGAGCTGATTTGCTTAAGTCAAAGGATCTCACTGCTGTTCCGAGTCCAGCTCTGAAACAAGAGACTCATAACTGTACTTGGCGCGCCCGCTGCGCTCACCAGCAACCAGTGCTTTTCGCAGCACCTCCAGCTTGCTCTCGGTCGTCTCAAGTAGGCGTAACCCTGCCCTCACAACTTCACTTGCAGAGCCATAACGACCACTATCAATCTGACCACCAATGAATTGCTCAAAGTGGTCGCCCAAGCTGACACTCGTATTCTTGGCCATTGGATCCTCCTAATATGTACCAATTATTGGTACATCAGCCTAGACCTGTCAACCGGCGCCTAACTATTCGTTCAAGCCGAACCGCTTCGTGGCATCGCCTGCGTGCCTGCGCTACGCTTGCACGCATTCGCTGCCACTGCGCGTGTCGGCTTAACTCAGGTGTTAGGCCACGGATCAAACAGTTCTTTTTGTGTGTCATCGCGACCTGATCGCCCGCGCTTCTCATGGCATCTTTCGGCACCTGATGGTTTCCGGTCTCGGCTTCGGACACATTGGGCATTGCTCGTACCTGATACATCGCCTGCCTGAGCGCTTCTTCGGACACTTGAGCACGGGCCGCTCACTTGCGCTGGCTTGCATCACGTGACAATCGGCTCCCGGCTTTCGTCGCGGGCCGCCGTATCCAACTTCGTCCATTGCCGTGCATCGCCTAACTATTCGTTCAAGCCGAACCCGCTTCGTGGCATCGCCTGCGTGCCTGCGCTACGCTTGCACGCATTCGCCGCCACTGCGCGTGTCGGCTTAACTCAGGTGTTAGGTGTCATGCCAAACAATTTCGCAATATGCACCAAGTGCGGAACGGCTGTACTGACCTCCGATTCGACCTCTGAAAGGCAGCCCTGCTCTACCTGTGGGAGTTTGGGCCGCAAGCTTGATGGCGATCTGAGTGACACCGCAGCGGCAGCCCTCTATGACCAATATAGATTGCGGACAAAGGATCCTAGTCGGCGCAGCAAGGATAAGATCCGCAAGGAGATTTTTGGTGGCTACGACTTCACTCATGACACTGGCAAATGGAATTTTAAGGATCGGGTGCTTGATAGAGACAACGACCACTACTTTGAACACGTAGTGGACTCCGAGACCGGCGACACTATTCACAAGTGCGAAGAATCACTCAAAGATCACTTCAATCACGGGTCCGCCAAGAAGAAAAATGACACCTAACTATTCGTTCAAGCCGAGACCGCTTCGCGGCCTCGCTTGTTGCGCTATCGTGTAGCACACCGCTCGGCCGCTGCGCGTCCCGGCTTAACTCAGGTGTTAGACGCGCATGGAATTAATCGCAGACGTTGAACACTCGTGGGGCTGGATCGGACTTCTTCCGCAACAGATCGTCGGAGACAACGATTTCGGCAACTTGCTGATCAAAGACCAAAGTGGTCGGTTTTGGCTCCTGCGCCCTGAAGCGCTTACGTGCAAGGTGATTGCGGACTCCCAAGCCGAACTCGACCTGATCTCGAAGGATCAGGAGTTTTTGCATGACTGGTACATGGCGGACTTGGTGCACGAAGCACGAGAGCGCTTCGGCCCTCTCAGGCCTGGCTTCAAGTATTGCCTCAAGATTCCCGCCGCACTCGGCGGAGAGTACGGCGGGGACAATCTCGCTACCATTTCACTTAGCGGACTCATCTCGGCATCGGGCCACATCGCACAACAAATTGACGGCTTGCCAGATGGTGCGCAGATCAAGCTCAGCATCGTGGACTAGCGCGTCTAACTATTCGTTCAAGCCGACGCCGCTTCGTAGCTTCAGCTTTGCGCCTGCGCTACGCTAGCGCAAAGCTTTCGCCACTGCGCGGCGCGGCTTAACTCAGGTGTTAGGTCTCACAAGAGAGTGTCGCAATGACCACTCCAAGCTCGCTCGTATTGACCGGGTTCATCGCTTGGGCACTGCTGCTACTCGTGCTCATGGAAGTCATTCGCTCGCAACTCGTACTTCGGGGGAAGGTTCCTGCAAATGGCTTCAGTCCTGACAATTCTGGCTTATCGCCCTTCATGCAACGCCTTGCCAGAGCACATGCCAATTGTGTTGAAAGTCTGCCGGTGTTTGGCGGCCTACTTCTGATTGCAATTGTCACGACTCGGACTGCCGTAACGGATTCACAGGCATACCTCTTTCTCGGCAGTCGGATCTTCCAGTCGCTTGTCCACCTCGCCTCAACAAGCCCCACTGCAGTTACGATCCGTTTCGTGGCATTTGCCATCCAGATATCAATCGGTTTGTACTGGGCTTTTAGCCTGCTGTTAGTAGCGTGAGACCTAACTATTCGTTCAAGCCGAGACTACTTCGCGGCACGCCTTATGCGCTATCGTGTAGCACATCGCCGTGCCGCTACGCAGTCCGGCTTAACTCAGGTGTTAGGCGCCCAACAACCAACTACCTCAACTGTCATGGCCATAAGCGAATTTGAAACCAAGCGTCTGGAGAAGATCGTCGGTGCTTTCATAGAGAAGCACCGTCCTGCTCCACACATCCGGCCAGAACTTGACCTCGGATTTCGCATCAGCGGTCAAAGTGTTGAAATCTTTGAGGTTCGTCCACTCTGGCGCGGCAAGCCTGGGGAACTCATGGAGCATCCGGTTGCCAAGGCCACTTACGTCAAGAGTAAAGAACTCTGGCGCATTTATTGGATGCGTGCAGATCTGAAGTGGCACAGTTATCCGCCCGTTCCTCAAGTCGGCAGCATTGAAAGGTTCTTGGCACTAGTTGCTGAGGACAAACACGCATGCTTTTTCGGGTAGGGTGGCGCCTAACTATTCGTTCAAGCCGAGACCGCTTCGCGGCTCGGCTCGCGCGGTGACGTGTACCACTCCGCCGAGCCGCTACGCGTCCCGGCTTAACTCAGGTGTTAGGCCGCAGAAGAAACGCATTTAGGCAAAGAGCTATTCCACAGCGCCAAGCGACACCGGCCTTGGCACCCTGCCTGACAAGTCCCGGACCAGCCTGCGGCATAACTCAAACCCGTTATGCCTCCGCCTGGTGACACATCTTCGCTTCAGCGCGATCTGCCAATGCTTCTGCAGACAGACAAACAGCCCACTTCATGCGCCTAACTATTCGTTCAAGCCGAACCCGCTTCGTGGCATCGCCTGCGTGCCTGCGCTACGCTTGCACGCATTCGCCGCCACTGCGCGTGTCGGCTTAACTCAGGTGTTAGGCCACATGAATCCAGCAAAAGTTAGACGTCCGCATGTAAAGCTACTAACCGATGTCCCAAATATTGGTGCGGCGTGTGCAAGGACCTTCAGCTCCTTGGCATCAGTCACCATTCGACCTTCGTGGCAAAGACCCGCTGGAGATGTATCACGCACTTTGCGACAAGACGGGCTCACGCCAGGACCCGTGTGTGTTGGACGTGTTCATTTCAATCACCCGCTATATGGGTGGAGAAGCACCCCAGCCGTGGTGGTCGTACACTGCGGAGCGCAAGCATGACCTACGGCGCTTTGTAGAAGCCGCACAGCTCCGCCATCCATGTGGCCTAACTAGTCGTTCAAGCCGAACCCGCTTCGTGGCATCAACTGCGTGCTTGCGCTACGCTTGCACGCATTCGCTGCCACTGCGCGTGTCGGCTTAACTCAGGTGTTAGGTGCGCATGGGAATATTCTCGCGACTCAAACAAGCATTCGCACAAACGCCTAAGCCACTTGATGGCCGTGTAGAGTTTGACGAGCTAGAGATCAGAGTGCACCCCCCAACCGAGAAGCGCATCAGGTGGGACGAGATTGATCGCATTGTGACGTACAAAATTGATCTACTCACCTACGACGAGATCCGCGTCCAATTTGAAAGCTCAAGTGGCTCCGCCATCGTTGTGACAGAAGAGAGCCCAGGCTTTGGTGACTTCATGCATGAGGTCGTGCGGCGATATCCGAGCACGCAAGATTGGCACGGAAAAGTGAGTCAACCTGCATTCGCTGAGTGCTGGACCGTGCTCTTTGACATCAATGACTTGCGCACCTAACTATTCGTTCAAGCCGAGACCGCTTCGCGGCCTCGCTTGTTGCGCTATCGTGTAGCACACCGCTCGGCCGCTGCGCGTCCCGGCTTAACTCAGGTGTTAGAGCGCAATGGAAAGAAATGAACGACTCATAGATCTGATCGAATCGATCTTGCCAAAGTTCGCAAAGTTGCCTCGTCCTTCATCAAAGGTGAGCGCGGATACGGCAGATTCACCGACACCGTTGCCCACAACGCGCTTGATGTGGAAGTGCGCGCCTTGGCCGACCATATCTATGGCCATGAGCACCAAACCGCACAGATCATAAAGAGCAACATCGGCGGAAGCACCATGTCACACCTCGACTCAGCAAAGGGCATGCTTATTGGCACCGCATCCGCCATTCGCAACGGCCTTCTAGAAGATCTGAAGACACAGATTCTTCTCGACATTCAAGGTGACTTTATTGAAACCGCCCGCTCTGCACTCGCGAACGGAGCGAAGGATGTCGCGGCCGCTCTGCTTTGCGTAGTGCTGGAAGATTCGGTTAAACGTCTCGCCTCCAACAACGGTCATGACGAACTACTTGGTAAGGAGTTCTCGGTAGTTGTCTTGGGATTGTTCAAAGCTAGCCTGATCACAAAGGCAACAAAAGGAGTTCTTTTGTCGCACACTGACCTTCGCAATTCCGCGCTGCACGCAGACTGGAAGGAAGTCTCACCCGAAGCAGTGCAAGGATTGCTCGGTTTTCTGCCTATGTTCATTGAGCACCATGGCATCTAGGTTGCGCTCTAACTATTCGTTCAAGCCGAGACCGCTTCGCGGCCTCGCTTGTTGCGCTATCGTGTAGCACACCGCTCGGCCGCTGCGCGTCCCGGCTTAACTCAGGTGTTAGGCCGCAGAAGAAACGCGTTCAGGCAAAGAGCTATTCCACAGCGCCAAGCGACACCGGCCTTGGCACCCTGCCTGACAAGTCCCGGACCAGCCTGCGGCATAACTCAAACCCGTTATGCCTCCGCCTGGTGACACATCTTCGCTTCAACGCGATCTGCCAATGCTTCTGCAGCCATACAAACAGCCCACTTCATGCGCCTAACTATTCGTTCAAGCCGAACCCGCTTCGTGGCATCGCCTGCGTGCCTGCGCTACGCTTGCACGCATTCGCCGCCACTGCGCGTGTCGGCTTAACTCAGGTGTTAGGTGCCACACATGCTTCTATACCTACTTTTAGCAACAGCAACTTCCGGCAACCCTGGTGTTGGCGCAACACCAGCCGTCACCTGCATCAAGACAACCATCAAGGCCAATGGTCATACCTCGGACAATAGCGTTGCCACCACTTCCGGCAACGCCGCATCAGACCGTTACGCCCTCAAGTTGGTACGAGCCTTCAACATGACCCGAGAACGCGGCAAGACCTATGAGCCGCAAACCGGTTACGCTCTTATTGAAACATATGAGAACGGGGCCTTTGGAATGAGCCTTATTGAGTACAAGGGTAAGTTGCTGGAGTCGTGCTCGTTGCCTACGCCGCCCGCAAGTGGCACCTAACTATTCGTTCAAGCCGAGACCGCTTCGCGGCTCGGCTGCATGGTGACGTGTACCACTCCGCCGTTCCGCGCAGCGGTCCGGCTTAACTCAGGTGTTAGGCCACGGATCAAGCAGTTCTTTTTGTGTGTCATCGCGACCTGATCGCCCTCGCATCTCCTGGCATCTTTTGGCGCCTGATGGTTTCCGGTCTCGGCTTCGGTGACATTGGGCATTGCTCGTGTCTGAGACATCGCCTGCCTGAGCGCTTCTTCGGAGACTCAAACACTGGCCGCTCACTTGCGCTGGCTTGCATCACGTGACAATCGGCTCCCAGCTTTCGTCGCGGGCCGCCGTGTTCAACTTCGTCCATTGCCGTGCATCGCCTAACTATTCGTTCAAGCCGAACCCGCTTCGTGGCATCGCCTGCGTGCCTGCGCTACGCTTGCACGCATTCGCTGCCACTGCGCGTGTCGGCTTAACTCAGGTGTTAGACCTGCGAAGAGCTAAAAGCTGTTCTTTCGTTGCAATGCCGTCGAATCCCGCAACAACTCGTGATTTGACAAGACATTTGTTGAATCCGCTTGAACCGCAAGAAGCCTTCGCATGGGCAACAAGATCAAGGTCAACATCTACAGCCTGCATTCGCTTGTAGAGCAACAGCCAAAACCAGTTCACGCGGCTGACACGACATCTGACTTCGTGATACAAAATAGCGTTCGGGCATGGGCGCCTTGCAGTTCACCGCAAGAGCGCACAGGTCTAACAATTCGTTCAAGCCGAACCCGCTTCGTGGCATCGCCTGCGTGCCTGCGCTACGCTTGCACGCATTCGCCGCCACTGCGCGTGTCGGCTTAACTCAGGTGTTAGGGCGCATCAATGAATATCCTGCACACATTAATATTTCTAATTACTGCCTTGCTGAGCGCTTGCACCATCACACCGCAGAACGATCCACAGTACAGCGGTGAGTACTTCTACAATTTTGAGAGTTCCTACCTGACTCCTGAAGGCAAAGATGAGGCCTGGTGTATCAACTCGGAGATCATGGCGCCGGCCATGTTGCCCGCTGAACATCCAAGTGGACCCTGGGGACGCGCTCATGTTGTAGTTCGCGGCAAACTTGGACCAGAAGGTCGCTTTGGTGGGCTTGGGGCTTGCAAACGCGTTCTAGACGTCACAGAGCTAATTGAGGTTACAAACAAGCGTGGTCGTACGTAGGTCTGCGCCCTAACTATTCGTTCAAGCCGAGACCGCTTCGCGGCTCGGCTCGCGCGGTGACGTGTACCACTCCGCCGAGCCGCTACGCGTCCCGGCTTAACTCAGGTGTTAGGCCGCAGAAGATCGTTTTCAGGCAAAGAGCAATTCTTGGTTGGTGTCCCGTGAAAGCCCCGTTCGGTCTGAGACATCTCGGCCCAAGCTTCGGCATAACTCAAACCCGTTATGCCGCCGCTCGGTGACAGATCCCTGCCCCACGGCAACTTGCAAGCTTCTCGGATCCACCAACAGACAGCTCGCTTCAGCGGCCTAACTAGTCGTTCAAGCCGAGCCCGCTTCGCGGCCTCGTTCATGCGTTATCGTGTAACACATCGCTCGGCCGCTACGCGGGCCGGCTTAACTCCGGTGTTAGGCGGCATGAATAGATATTCTGCAGTCGGATATGTTGTGACAGCAGCGGCAATTGCTGCAGATCTTGTTGTTCTCAGTGGTGCCTTTCCAAGCCTCAGCGGAACCAAGACACTGCTCGTCGGACAGACGATCCTTCTGGCATTGATCCCAGCTGCAGTTCTCTTGTTCATGGGTGCCAGGCGATCCACGAGCCGCGTCCACAAGTTCTTCGGCTACTCATTCTTTGCACTTGATGTACTTCTAGCCATCGGCGCTTGCGTTGCCATTGTGCTGATAGCTTCTGGGCCAAAGCCCGCATAGCCGCCTAACTATTCGTTCAAGCCGAGACCGCTTCGCGGCTCGGCTCATGCGGTATCGTGTACCACACCGCCGTGCCGCGCAGCGGCCCGACTTAACTCAGGTGTTAGGCGGCATGAATAGATATTCTGCAGTCGGATATGTTGTGACAGCAGCGGCAATTGCTGCAGATCTTGTTGTTCTCAGTGGTGCCTTTCCAAGCCTCAGCGGAACCAAGACACTGCTCGTCGGACAGACGATCCTTCTGGCATTGATCCCAGCTGCAGTTCTCTTGTTCATGGGTGCCAGGCGATCCACGAGCCGCGTCCACAAGTTCTTCGGCTACTCATTCTTTGCACTTGATGTACTTCTAGCCATCGGCGCTTGCGTTGCCATTGTGCTGATAGCTTCTGGGCCAAAGCCCGCATAGCCGCCTAACTATTCGTTCAAGCCGAGACCGCTTCGCGGCTCGGCTCATGCGGTATCGTGTACCACACCGCCGTGCCGCGCAGCGGCCCGACTTAACTCAGGTGTTAGGCGGCACATGAGAATTTCTCGTAGTTTCACCATTGGTCAATGGCAAAAGCTCGACCTGAGCGTTGAGGAGAACTGGGGATGCGCGGTCGAAATGTTCAAGGACCGCCTTGAGACCCGCTACCTCGAGCACATTCGTCACCTCTTGCCAATGAAGACTAGTGGCTTTGCCGTCTTGGCACTGGACTGCGCTCTGATTGAGACAATGGAGAACTTCAAACGCGGCACGAGAACTACTCCATCTGGCAAAGGAAAGGACTATTTCGTGTCATTCCTGACTTCGTCAAAGTTCGCCGAACACTTCACTGTCGAGCGTGCAGCAATTTTCTACCGGCAAATCCGATGCGGGTTGTTGCACCAGTCTGAAGCAGGAGAACTCTCACGGATAAAGCGCGGCGGTAGCCTGCCTCTTGTTAGTGACACCGCAGACATGAAAAGTTTGATCCTTAACAAGGTCTTGTTTCACGAACTCCTTGAAGAAGAGATCCAGTTGTACTACGCGGAAATTCGGGCGGGCGCTTCCCCAGAGCAACGCGCGAACTTCAAGAAGAAAATGGACGCGATTTGTAGAATTCAAGGCAGTGTCACTGAAGGTGCCGCCTAACTATTCGTTCAAGCCGAGACCGCTTCGCGGCTCGGCTAACGCGGTATCGTGTACCACAACGCCGTGCCGCTGCGCAGTCCGGCTTAACTCAGGTGTTAGACCATGTCCAAAGATTACAGCGAGATTGAAGCATGGGAATTCGCGGCTCTAGCCTCAGAGGACGTGTATCTGTGGTCTGAGCTTGTAGGCGCCAAGGTCAATCATTCCGATCGAGGGCAGGGCCAAATCACCGGTGTAGAACAACGCACGAACTACACTCCACTGATCAGCCTTGAGTTCTCTGGCGAGAGAAAGGTTTGGCCTCCGGAGAGCTTTAAGAACGGGAAAACAAAACTAACACTTGCCCAAGACCTCCTGTCTAGAGTGGAAGATGTAGGGAAAAAGCGAGCAGAAGCCCGCCGCCTTGCGGCTATCAAACTTGAACAGGAAGCTGAAGAAAGAAGAAGAATTGCCGCACAAGAACGGGCGGAATGGGAAACATACCTCGCGGAGCAAGAGGCGGCTAGAAAGGAGCTGGAAAGATTCGCGAACCTGCCTCTCACCGAAAAACACAAGGAAATCCTTGCTCGACTTGGACTTCCATATAAAGGACTCAGACCAGCAACTCCACGCCGCCGCCGCGTAACACATTGCTATGCCTGCTGGCAGCACCTTGATAATTCGGTAGACGTTGAGTGTGTGACGTGCGGCTGGATTCTTTGCACTTGCGGGGCATGCGGCTGTGGGTACAGCAGGTAATCGCCCATGGTCTAACAATTCGTTCAAGCCGAACGCGCTTCGCTCCACCAACCACATGGCAGGTTAAGCTTGCCATGTGGTCGGCTCCGCTACGCACGTCGGCTTAACTCAGGTGTTAGACGCCATAGAAATGATCTCGCAATCTCACCTTGTTGAATCACACTTCGGCTACTGGCCTGAGTTCGCAGACGCAAAAGTCGTCGAGTTCTCGTGGGCGAAATGCGGATCACTTTGCCTGGCGCTCCACTACATTGATTCTGAGCAATCTAAGGACGCCACTGTTTGGCTTCAATTTTCTGACGTGTCAGAGCTAGACCTCTCGGAATTTCGTTCAGAGAACGTCTTAGATGCGCTCACACTCAGGCCCGGCGAACCAATCTTGGTAGGGCTTGAGTCTTGCTATGGGTTAGGCGGTTCGTTTCGTTGTTCTGCGGTCACAGTGACCAAGGTGGCGTCTAACTAGTCGTTCAAGCCGAGCCCGCTTCGCGGCCTCGCTCATGCGGTATCGTGTACCACACCGTTCGGCCGCTACGCAGGCCGGCTTAACTCCGGTGTTAGGCCACGGATCAAACAGTTCTTTTTGTGTGTCATCGCGACCTGATCGCCCGCGCTTCTCCTGGCATCTTTCGGCACCTGATGGTTTCCGGTCTCGGCTTCGGACACATTGGGCATTGCTCGTACCTGATACATCGCCTGCCTGAGCGCTTCTTCGGACACTTGAGCACGGGCCGCTCACTTGCGCTGGCTTGCATCACGTGACAATCGGCTCCCGGCTTTCGTCGCGGGCCGCCGTATCCAACTTCGTCCATTGCCGTGCATCGCCTAACTATTCGTTCAAGCCGAACCCGCTTCGTGGCATCGCCTGCGTGCCTGCGCTACGCTTGCACGCATTCGCCGCCACTGCGCGTGTCGGCTTAACTCAGGTGTTAGGCGCCTAAGTGCGAGTCCACGTCCATCGTCGCATGCAAGATCCTGACAATCAGCAGATCATCCGTCGGGAGCTGCTTGTAATAGATCACATGTGCGCCGTGAGGGAGCTTCCTGTATCCCTCACGAATTTCCTCACACGCCCGTCCCATCAGCGGATTCTTTGCCAATGAACGGAATACCTGATCTATCTCCTTGAGGTACACATTCCGCTGGCGTACTCCCCAATGCTCCTGGGTGTGCCTTGCAATTGACTTGAGGTCCGCTTGAGCTGATTTGCTTAAGTCAAAGGATCTAACTGCTGTTCCGAGTCCAGCTCTGAAACAAGAGACTCATAACTGTACTTGGCGCGCCCGCTGCGCTCACCAGCAACCAGTGCTTTTCGCAGCACCTCCAGCTTGCTCTCGGTCGTCTCAAGTAGGCGTAACCCTGCCCTCACAACTTCACTTGCAGAGCCATAACGACCACTATCAATCTGACCACCAATGAATTGCTCAAAGTGGTCGCCCAAGCTGACACTCGTATTCTTGGCCATTGGATCCTCCTAATATGTACCAATTATTGGTACATCAGCCTAGACCTGTCAACCGGCGCCTAACTATTCGTTCAAGCCGAACCCGCTTCGTGGCATCGCCTGCGTGCCTGCGCTACGCTTGCACGCATTCGCTGCCACTGCGCGTGTCGGCTTAACTCAGGTGTTAGGCTGCGTGTTGCGCACTACGCAACGTTCCGCTAGAGTGAGCCATGATCAAGACGATCCGGCACAAAGGCCTCGCCAAGCTCTTCGAGAGTGGGAGCACGGCTGGCATCCAATCAAGCCACGCAAAGCGCCTTAGGCTTCAGCTTGCGGCTCTGGATACGGCTCAAGTCATTGATGACATGGACATCCCCGGCTTCGGCTTGCACCCACTCAAAGGCAAGCTCAAAGGTCGCTGGTCAATTTGGGTCAATGGCAACTGGCGCCTGACTTTTGAGTTCCAAGACGGAAACGTCTATGTACTTGACTACGAGGACTATCACTAATGGCAATGCACAACCCTCCGCATCCTGGTGAGTTCATCACCGGCATCTATCTTGAGCCCAATGGCATCAGTGGTCGGGAGCTGGCTGCAAAGCTTGATGTTGCAGCATCCACGCTGAGTCGTGTGTTGAATGGGTCTAGCCGCATTACGCCAGAGATGGCGCTGCGCCTATCCAAGTCGATCGGCCGTTCGCCCGAGAGTTGGCTGACCATGCAAGACAGCCACGATCTTTGGCTTGCCAAGAAGAGCGTCAACCTCAATCGGGTAGAGAAGCTTGAACTACGCGCAGCCTAACTATTCGTTCAAGCCGAGACCCGCTTCGTGGCATCGCCTGCGTGCCTGCGCTACGCTTGCACGCATTCGCTGCCACTGCGCGTGTCGGCTTAACTCAGGTGTTAGATGCTGCTGAGACATTGTTGCGGCTCTCACTGCAATGTAATACATTGCAGTCTCCTGCTCTGAGACTACCCCTATGACTGTCACAACCGTTCGACTTCAGCCTGAGGTCGAGACCGGCTTGGAGACCATGGTCGACAAGCTACACCGCAGCAAGAACTGGCTGATCAATCAGGCAATTCGTGAGTTTGTGGCTCGCCAGGAGCTTGAGCAGTCGCGCTGGAAAGAAACTCTGGGCGCTATGGAGTCTGTGGCTCACGGCAAGGTTGTGTCTGGCCAAGATGTTCATGCTTGGCTTGAGTCATGGGGCAGCGCCAATGAGCTACCGCCGCCGCAGGTTGGTAAGTGAAGCTTGTCTATTCTCAAGAAGCTGTCGCAGACCTGGTTCGGTTGCGGCAGTTCATTGCTGACATTGATCCAAGCGCAGCGGCACGTGTCGCTGCAGATCTCCTCTCTCGTATCGACAATCTTTGCTCTTTTCCGGGAATGGGACGGCCTGTCCCGCAGGCACCGCAACCTGACACCGTTCGTGACTTCATATTTGGCAAATACGTCGTGCGTTACACGTTGCATGATCATGCGTTGGTAGTTCTGCGTATCTGGCACCACTATGAAAGCCGCGAGGGCAGCATCTAACTATTCGTTCAAGCCGAGACCGCTTCGCGGCTCGGCTTAAGCGGTGATTTGTACCACTACGCCAAGCCGCTGCGCGGTCCGGCTTAACTCAGGTGTTAGCCAGCAGAACTAGTGCATTTCGCACTTGACAGATCGCATTTTTGTAGATACGTTTATAGCGTGCGAATCACCTGTGACCCTACCAAGCGCGAATGGACTCTGCACGAGCGCAGTTTAGACATGCTGCGCGCTAATGAAGTGTTTGCTGGATCGCACTTCACTCGCACAGATGACCGACAAGATTATGGCGAGCCTCGTTTCATAACCGCTGGCTGGCTCGATTCCCGGCTTGTCGTTTTCGCATGGACGCCCCGCGGTGCCGCAAGGCGCATCATCAGCATGAGGCATTGCCATGAACGCGAAGCAAAAAAACTCGCCCCACACCTTGCATGACCAGGACTTACCAGAGATCACAGACGACTGGATCGCCAGTGCGGATCTGTATCACGGTGAAAAGCTAGTACGTCGCGGCCGCCCTAAGCTGGAGAATCCTCGCCAGCTTCTGTCATTACGTCTTCCGCCACAGATCATCGCCCGTTGGAAAGCCAGCGGCCCCGGCTGGCAAACGCGCATGGCAGATGCGCTTGAAAAGTCCGCGCCAAAATCACGAGCTGCTGGCTAACTATTCGTTCAAGCCGAACCCGCTTCGTGGCATCGCCTGCGTGCTTGCGCTACGCTTGCACGCATTCGCTGCCACTGCGCGTGTCGGCTTAACTCAGGTGTTAGCCGCCACAATGACCACAGCAGAGACTCGGGGAAACAGCGAGCTACTTGAGTGCGTTCTCATCGCTCGTCAAGTCGAAGTACGGACTGTGGGACTGCTGGAAGGCTGCGGTGAGATTGCCCGCCGGATCATTTCGGGTCGTATCAATCCAAATGATGGTTGCTCGTTGCTCGCCGAGGTGAGAGCTGGCCCCGGAAATCCGAACAGCCCGATAAGTGGACTGTCTGCTCACTGAGGCGATGATATCGCCACCCCCAGGAGCAGATCATGACGCGACGTATCCGCCGGAACCACTCGCCGGCCTTTAAATCCAAAGTGGCTTTGGCCGCGATCAAGGGCGAGCACACGCTCGCCGAACTGGCCAAGCGCTTCGACGTGCACCCCAACCAGATCGCGACGTGGAAGGAGCAGTTACTGTCCGGCGCTGTCGGCGTCTTCGGACAGGACAAAGCCGCCGAACCGGCCGTCGATCTGAAGTCGCTGCATGCCAAGATCGGCGAGCTGACGCTGGAGAATGATTTTTTAGAAGGCGCGCTCAGCAAGGCGGGGCTGTTGAGCGCAAAGCGATGATCGACCGGACACACGACTTGCCGCTTACGAAGCAGGCCATCGCCCTGGGTATCAGCCGCGGCAGCATCTACTACCTGCCCAAGCCGGTTTGTCCGGCCGATCTGGCGCTGATGCGACGCATCGATGAACTGCACCTGGAGCTGCCGTTCGCAGGCAGTCGCATGCTGCGTGACCTGCTCAACGACGAGGGTGTTCTCGTCGGGCGCAAGCACGTGGCCACGCTGATGCGGCGCATGGGCATCGAGGCGATCTACCGCAAGCCCAGCACGAGTCGCCGGCATCCGGGCCACAAGATCTATCCGTACCTTCTGCGTGATCGGCGGATCACGCGGTCCAACCAGGTCTGGGCGATGGACATCACCTACATTCCAATGGCCCACGGCTTCGTCTACCTCGCCGCCGTGATCGACTGGTCCAGTCGCCGGGTACTCGCGTGGCGTGTCTAGATCACGATGGAAGCCGCGTTCTGCATCGAGGCGGTCGAGGAAGCCATCGCGCTACATGGGACGCCAGAAATCTTCAACACCGACCAGGGTAGCCAGTTCACCGGCGAGGCCTTCACCGGCCTGCTCAAGCAACACGGCATTGCCATCAGCATGGACGGCAAAGGCGCTGGCGTGACAACGTCTTCATCGAGCGGCTGTGGAAATCAGTCAAGTACGAGGAGGTCTATCTGCATGCGTACGACAGCGTCAGCCATGCGCGTCAATCGCTCGCTCGCTACTTCGAGTTCTACAACCGCCGCCGACCGCACAGCAGCCTTGACCGGAAAACACCAGACAAGGTCTACTTCCAATCGCTGCCTTTGCCCAAGGCTGCTTGACCCCGCAGGCAATCCACTTATTAAATCGGGCTCAGCTGTTCAAACAACTGGGGCCAGCTCTGTGAGTGCGTCTCTCAATAGCCCAGACGAGTTGTCTGTATTTGAGCTACTTGCACACGAGCAATACGGGCACGAGCACCTTGGGTGCGTATTTCGCTGATCGTGTCCGCTCGTTTCGGTTGATCGTGACCGGTTGTTTCGGTAAGCCGTGACCGGTCATTTCGGAAATTGCCTCAAATCGGTCACGATCAACCGAAATCAGCGGTCACGGCTTACCGAAACAACCGGCCACACCTTAGCGAAATGGCCGGTCACGATCGGCCGAAATACGCACTCGCACAGCGGACGAATCAGCCGGGGTTTGACGTTGTAGGCCCTGATGGTCGCTGCATTAGCGTAAAGACCACCGCCCAGACATCTGGCTTCGTAGCGATTTCAAAGGCAACAGCTACCCGCGCATGTAATGACCCAGTAATTTCCTGCTCAGGTGTAACCTTTTTCAAGGAGACACTTATGAGCGCGGTAATGGAAGAAGAGATCAAGCGTTGGACGGCGCGGCGCAAGTCGGCGCTGGTGCTGGAGATCATCCAGGGCAAGACGACCGTGTCGGAGGCGAGCCGGCGATTCGACCTCACACCATCAGAGATCGAGAGTTGGCTTGATGACGGCAAGCGCGGGATGGAGAACGCCCTGCGTGCCAAGCCCGAGGACGTGCGGGAGCAGTATGAGCGCCAGCTCAAGGAGCTGCAGGAAGCGTACGGCGAAGCGATGCTGGAGCTGCGTGCCCGAAAAAAATTGGTTCTTCACGGAAGTCCGGGGAGCGGGCACGAAAAAGGAACGGCGGATCCGGGTGAAGATGTTTGTGCGAACAGACATCCCAACCGAGAACCACCGTTCCCATGTCAGATGGTAAAGCCAGCCTCCCATTCTGGGAGGGTTTTCATGTGTCCGATCTTCAGGTCGGCGCGGATCTCGTCCAAATCACCCTGCAGTCCAATACCGCACAGCTGCTGATATGCAGTGGCTGTCAGCAGCCGGGCCTGCCTGTGCACGAGTACTGCCGACGCCGTATCCGTGATTTGCCGATGTTGGGCAAGGCGGTACTGCTACATGTGACGCTGCGCCGCGTGGCCTGCCCCGACTGCGGCACCCGCATGGAGTCGGTGTCTTGGCTGGACCGCCACGCCCGGCTGACCCGTCGCCTGGCCGATACCGTGTCTGACCTGTGCGCCAAACTGCCCACCGCCCATGTGGCCGAACTGTTCGGCTTGCACTGGAGCACGGTGCGGACATTGGACCGACGTCGGCTGCAGACCGCGGTGGCGGCGTTGCCGCCACCGCAACCACGGCGTCTGGTGATCGATGAGTTTGCCCTCTACAAGGGCCATCGCTACGCCAGCGTGGTGCTCGATGCCGATACCCGCCGGGTACTGTGGATCGGCTTGGGCCGCAGCCGCGCGGCCGTCCGGTCGTTCTTCGCGGCCTTGGGCCCGGAAGGCTGCGCCCGGATTGAAGCGGTCGCGATGGACATGAATACCGCCTTCGACCTGGAGGTTCGAAGACATTGTCCCAAGGCCCGTGTGGTCTACGACCTGTTCCACGTCGTGGCCAAGTACGGCCGGGAGGTGATTGGCCGGGTGCGGGTGGACGCCGCCAATGCGCTGCGCCATGACAAGCCGGCACGGCGGGTGGTCAAACAGGCGCACTGGCTCTTGTTGCGCAATCGCGCCAACCTGAAAACCACCGCACAGCACGTGCGTCTGGACGAAGTGCTGGCGGCCAACCGGTCGCTGATGACGGTGTATGTCATGAAGGAACAGCTCAAGGCGCTGTGGACGGCATCATCTGCTTGGCAGTGGCGGCGCGACTGGACGCAGTGGATGTCACACGCAAAAGAGAGCCGGATCCCGGCGCTCATGCAGTTCGCCCGACGACTACGAGGCTACTGGCGCGGCATCGTCAGCCGGGTGCGTTGGCCAATGCACACCGGCCAGCTGGAAGGGATCAACAACAAGATCAAGGTGATCAAACGCATGGCCTACGGTTACCGCGACAGCGACTACTTCTTCCTGAAGATCAAAGCCGCCTTCCCCGGTAATCCGTGAAGAACCAAAAAATTGGCGTCCCTGTTGGGCAAGGACGAGACCTGATGGTCACGATCCAGCAGGGACTGCGTGCCGATGGCTGGGAGGTGTCGATGGTGAAGCTGTGCCGCTGGTTCGGCGTGGCGCGGCGCAGCGTGTACTACAACCCGACGAGGGCAGCGCCGTCGATCAGGCCGGAGCTGGCCAAACCCATCAAGGCCATGATCGAAGAGGAACCCTCGTTCGGTTACCGGACGGTGGCGGGGCTGTTGGGGATGAACAAGAACACCGTGCAGCGGATCTTCCAGCTCAAAGGCTGGCAGGTGCGCAAGCGGGCGGTAGGCAACCGGCCGCGCATCCAGGCGCTGCCTTCGGTGGCCACCGCACCGGACCAGCGCTGGGCGACGGACTTGTGCCGGATCTGGGGCGGCCGGGACGGCTGGCTGAGCCTGGCGTTGGTGATCGATTGCCATACCCGCCAGTTGCTTGGTTGGCATCTGTCACGTAGCGGCAAGGCGAGCACAGCCGCCGCAGCCTTGGAGCAAGCGCTGATCACTCGCTACGGCACGCTGGGTCGCGTACCCGTGCCGTTCCTGCTGCGTTCGGACAATGGCCTGGTCTTCACCAGCCGGCACTACACGCGGCTTGTGCGCGGCTACGGCTTGCAGCAGGAGTTCATCACCCCGCACTGCCCCCAGCAGAACGGCATGGTGGAGCGTGTCATCCGCACGCTGAAGGAGCAATGCGCCCATCGCCACCGCTTCGAAACGCAACAGCATGCGATGCGCGTCATCGGAGACTGGATCCAGTTCTACAACTTCCGGCGCCCACACCAGGCGTTGGGCATGAAGACCCCCGCCGAGGCATATGCTTTAGCGGCCTGACCTGTGCAGAAAGTGCTGGGTCATTACAGAACGCTACAACCGGACGGTGCGTTATGCCTGGCTGGCCACCACCTTGTTCGACTCGATCGAACAGGCGCAGGACAAAGCAACCCGTTGGCTATGGACTTACAACCACGAGCGCCCGAACATGGCACTCGGCGGCATCACCCCAATGCAAAAACTCGCACTCGCCGCTTAGCTCCACTTTTGATGTCCGTTAAAAGTGGGGGGATTACCCAGCTACTTGGCCATCTGGTCAAAGGTTCTCCGGGGAGAGCTTGCAATCTGGAATACGGTGCGCACCTATCAATTCGTTCAAGCCGAGTCCGCTTCGCGGCCTCGCTCATGCAGTATCGTGTACCACACCGCTCGGCCGCTGCGCAGCCCGGCTTAACTCAGGTGTTAGACCCTTGTTGGAGTCTTATGGCCCGTCAATCAGATACGCGCTGGACGACTTGGGCAGTCATTGTCGGCATTGTCGTGTGCGGCGGCTGGTATCTAACGCATCAGCGACCCACAAACGAAGGGTTGGCCCAAGCTGGCAGTCCACCGCTAACCTCTCCTGCACCAGCTGCGCCTGTGATTACCATACGTGCCGGCACTTCAGTGGACGCACCAATAGGTGGCTTTTCAATAAAAGTAGATCGAGTCTCAGGCAATTCGGCCAGCCTTGTCGTGTCTTCTGCATCGAATGACACCTATCGCTTTAAGAATGCCGCCGCAGGCCAGAGACTCATGATTCCCTCCTATAACGGTATGTACTTCTTGGACATCACAGAAGTCCATGGGAATGCAATTTCCCTGACTATGGGCAAGCAAGAATAGGCTAACTATTCGTTCAAGCCGAGTCCGCTTCGCGGCCTCGCTCATGCAGTATCGTGTACCACACCGCTCGGCCGCTGCGCAGCCCGGCTTAACTCAGGTGTTAGGGCACATAGAAATTTTCCCGGGAGTTTGATCAGATGGTTCGTCTTCTATGCATTGGCTTAATGGCGCTCATTCTCTCTGCCTGCTCAGGTCCAAGCGAGAGCCCTGGAGCACTCGAGGGCACATGGAAGGCGCGAGAGCCATTTCCAGTCACGGTGACGTTCCGTTCTGGCGAGATGGAATCAATGGGCACGACCAAGAAAGTCACGTACCAGAAGGATGGTGACGTGGTTCTGGTCACGTACAAGGAAGGCGCTCTGAAGGACAAATCCTTCAAGTACACGGTCGTTGACGCAGTCACGCTTCGCTCAGAGTCGGGGACGTTCCGCAGAGCACAGTGATGTGCCCTAACTATTCGTTCAAGCCGAGCCCGCTTCGCGGCTTAACTCAGGTGTTAGGTTTGGGGCCCTTGACTTCAAGGGAGTGGCACTTCAGTATCACTCCATGCGTACCGAACTCGTCACCACACTCAAGCGCCAGGCCACGGACTTGCTCGCGGACATTGAACGCGACAAGAAACCCATTCTGATCACCCAGCATGGTTTGCCTAGCGCCTACCTCGTTGACGTTGAGAGCTATCAGCTCCAACAAGAACGCATGACGATCCTAGAGGGCATCGCACGTGGTGAGGTCGCCGTTTCCGAGAAACGGACACTCACCCAGGCTCAAGCCGAGAAGCGCCTTGGCAAATGGCTGAAATAGTCTGGACTGAACCTGCAATCGCCGACCTAGAGGCTGTTGCAGACTACATCGCGCTGGAGAACCCTTCCGCAGCAAGCGCGCTTGTCCTACGCATCGTCGGCCATGTGCGCCAACTTCGAGAACATCCAGAAAGTGGTAGCCGGCCTCGTGAGCTTGGGTCTCGCACTCGATATCGGCAGATCGTAGAACCACCCTGCCGCGTCTTCTATCGCTTCGACGGAACACATGTATTCATCGTGCATGTCATGCGAACGGAGCGACTACTTCGTCGCAGTTCGCTTCGGCAGCACAAGCCCCAAATCTAACTATCCGTTCAAGCCAAGACCGCTACTGAGTCCGGCTTAACTCAGGTGTTAAGCATCTAAGCGTGCATCTATGCGATCTTCACCAACCAACAAGCGAACCATTTCTCGCAATCGCAACATCCGTTCGCCCGCATGGCTCCTCTGCGGGATTAGCTCAGTGCCTGGCGAGCTCAAACTTAGTGGTTCTCTACTCTCTTTCACTGCCCACGGAACCGGCACCGCTTGGGACTGGCAATTGAAGAAGCTTGAACGCCGCTCCGGCGTATCGGAGTTCTTCAATATCCTCAACCGCGGCGGACACACAGTTCTTTTCAGCGAGCCTGTGACCGGCATTCGTGCTCGTTGTCCTTGGTACTACTTTTCTGGTGGCCTCGTCCTGCAAATTCGGGAGCAAACCTACAAGTTCAGCTTCGGACAGCCTGCACGCTCGCTGGAAAGTACCAATGAAGTTCAAACCGTATCTGTCATGCGTCATGTGGGCAGGCAATGGCTTCGTACACTCGGGCCGGCGTGATGGTAAACCAGTAGATGCTTGACTATTCGTTCAGGCCGAGACCGCTTCGCGGCCTCGCTCGGCCGCTGCGCACGCCGGCTTAAATCAGGTGTTACGAGTCCAACGAACTATTCCGCAAATTGAGCATTGAATGAAAATGACCCGCCAGCTCATCAGTTCAGGTTCTACGTTTGAGAGTGAGATCGGCTACTCCCGCGCTGTCGCAGACGGAAACTGGGTATTTGTTTCAGGGACGACTGGATTCGACTACTCAACAATGACTATCGAGCCAGGTGTTGCTGGTCAAGCCGAGCAATGCTTGAAGAACATCAATGTTGCCCTTGAGCAAGCGGGTGCGTGTTTCAGTGACGTTGTCCGCGTCACCTACGTTCTCCCAGACGCAGCGGAGTTCGAGCAATGCTGGCCAGTCCTCCGCAAGTACTTCGGTGAAATACGGCCTGCGGCCATGATGATTTCTGCAGGGCTAGCCGACCCTAGAATGCGGATCGAGATTGAGGTCACCGCACTCAAGAGAACCGCAGAATGACGGGTGAATTCAACCACCAATGCAATACCTGCTTGATGAGTATCCGGAAAGCGCCTGACTACTTGTGTTCAAAACCAGCCGCCGCAGCCTTGTCTGGTGAGGTATCGTGTGGATCAGCACTGTGCCGTCCACGCTCAACCTAGGCGTTCGCCCTCGGAGCAATGTCCTTTCTGGATCACAAGATTCCGCCACCCGTTATCGCACTCGCGTGCGCGGGCTTGGCTTGGGCGCTGGCACGTCATGCATCCGGATTCAGTTTCGAGGTTCCAGCGCTGCTTCCGATCGCCGCGCTCCTCGTGCTCACGGGCTTGGCGCTGGATCTGTCTGGCCTGCTTGCGTTCCGTAGAGCCAAGACCACGGTCAATCCGCTCTCGCCTGACAGATCGACATCCATCGTCCAGGACGGGCCGTACGCATTCACCAGAAATCCCATGTATTTGGGCATGGCCCTCGTGCTGCTGGGCTTTTGCGCGTATCTCGAAAATCCGCTGTCTGTGCTGGCCGTTGCGGTGTTTGTGGCCTATCTCACGTACTTTCAGATCATTCCGGAAGAACGGCTTCTGCTCAGAAAGTTCGGTGAGTCTTACGCCCGGTATTCAAAAAGTGTCCGGCGCTGGATCTGAGGGCTGATTCCCGGTGTACGCCGACACCGTTTCGCGGCCCTGCACAATGCAGCTGTCCGACCTCTTCAAATCAGCTTTGCCCTACTTCGTTTCGTTCGTGTACTCTCACGAAACACCACCCCATGACCATGCAAGTGTTTGTGAGTAGTGAATGAATACCAAGGCTGTTTACGCTGGTCGCCGCGCATCCGTCGAGTGCCTTACGGTGGCGTTGCACGTACGCGACTCCTACACGAGGTTCCACTGTGACCGCGTCGTGGCACTGGCCATGGAACTAGGCCGGAGTTGCAGCCTGGAGCAAGAAGCACTGGATTCGCTCTATATCGCCGCGCTGTTCCACGATATTGGAAAGATCGGCGTTCCGGACAACGTTCTCCTGAAGCCAGGACCACTGACGAACCAAGAGTGGACGCTCATGAAAGCACACTCGGAATTGGGCGAGGCTCTGTTTAGTGCGACGGGACACGATTGCGCAGAGCAGGTCGCTCCGATCATTCGCCATCACCATGAGTCCTTTGACGGACGTGGCTATCCTGATGCCATCAAAGGTGACCAGATACCCTTGCCATGCAGGGTCCTGTTGATCGCCGATGCGTACGACGCGATGGTAACCCCCCGCCCTTACCATGGGGCCAGAAGCCATGAGGTGGTCATGGGCATCCTCTCCTCCGATGCAGGCAGGAAGTTCGACCCGGCAGCCCTACTCGAATTTTCGCGGGTTATCGAGCGAAGTCCTTCCAGGGCGCCATAGACTCGGGAGATCTATCTCGATGTGACTGGGGCGAAGATCATGACCGCCGAAAAGACAAACGCCGCGACAAGCGCGGCGTTTGTTGGTCACGCTGGCATTGATGACTTACTTCAGGGGCCAATAGACGTCGAATTCACCATTCTCGGTGAATGAAGCAGAGATACCCGATTTGTATGATTCATACGCACGATCGGTGACTTCGTAGCCTGCGGTAACGGCCCACGCACGCAGTGCATTGCGCACTGCTTCGAGCTCAGCCATGTAACCCGTGTAAGAGGCCATGGCGACCTTGCCAGGCTTGGTTTGCACGAACTGCACCGGACCTTGCAAGGCGATCTTGCCGGTTTCGCCGCCGCCCTTCTTGCGTACGGGCTGGGCGACATCGAAGTTGTAGGTTTCACGCCCCAGATCGGTGGTAATGAGTCGCATCGGACCCGCAGCTTCCAGACCATTGGCTTCCATTACCCGCCGGATCCATTCGGTATTCGCGGTAAGCGAGGCCTGGATCTGCGAATTTCCGCGATCCACGTTACCCGCAGCGATGAACAGCACATCTTCTGCAGGACGCTGGACCATCTTGGGTGCGGTCATCTTGCTACCCGCCACGGCGTAGTCGACATTGGGCACCGCGGCCAACATGGTCACGATGCGCGACAACCCCAGCTTCATGTCATCGCCAACGTGGCGGGCGACATACAGGCCGGCATAACGACCGATAAGATCCCAGCCGTAATCGACGTCGAAGGTCTGGGTGATCTCGACGTTGCGGTTGTTGCGTCCGGTCGGATTGAAGTCGAAGGAGGTGCGCTTGTTGTTGCCACGCTCCCTGTTCTCGATCTTGTAGGACACCTTCTCGCGCGGGACGCTCTCGGTGATTTCCCACGACCCCTTGCCGATCCGCTCGTTGTCGGACACGTAATCCAGACGCGCGCCGACGCCGGATTCCGGTCCGGAGTGGTTCAATTGGATACGGGGATCGCGCAGCATCAACGGGTTCCACGACTTGAACCGGCGAAGGCTGTTCAAGGAATCGAACACGATGGTCAACTTGCGATTGGTTTCGATTTTCTCGGACAAATGGCGTTCCGAGGGCAGGACCAAGGCCACGACCAGGTACAGCGCCGCAACGATTGCGAGGGAAATCAGGATCTCGATAAAACGAGTCATTCAGGAATCTCCGGGAGGGCCGCTCGCGGGGTGGCCGCGCAGACCCGCCATCCTACCAAACCATCACCCGCGCGGGCGAGGGGGAATTTGAAGAATTCGCGACCGGCCACACCATTTGCAATTGGAATGCCCCGAGCACTGCCCACGTTGGGGCGCGCATGCCCAGCCTGGGCAAGGGTGAACGAACGCGGCATGCGTGCCCAACCACGCGTGCCCGCCGCGCTGCGGCGGGCCGGACATCCTGTCCGCACCAACTAGACCAGTTGCAGCTCGAATGCCTTCAGCACCGCACGGGTGCGATCGCGGACACCGAGCTTGGACAGGATGTTGGAGACATGGTTCTTGATCGTGCCTTCGGCAACGCCAAGAGAATTGGCGATCTCCTTGTTGGAGAAGCCCGACGCCATCAGCCGCAGGATTTCGGTCTCGCGGTCGGTCAATGGGTCCGGGCGCTCCAGGCTGACAAACTCGTTGCGCATGTTCTCCAGTCCGGACAGCAGGCGCTGGGTGACCGCCGGCTGCACCAGCGAACCGCCACCAGCCACTGTCTGGATGGCATTGACCAGTTGCTCCAGCGAGACATCCTTGAGCAAATAGCCCTTTGCGCCCGCCTTGATCCCCGCCAGCACCAACTGGTCATCGTCGAAGGTGGTGAGGATGATCGTCGGTGGCAGCGCCTCCATCCGGCCGAGCGCCTGCAGGGCTTCCAGCCCGGACATCGCCGGCATGCGCATGTCCATCAGGACGACGTCGGGCTTGACCTGCGGGATGGTTTCGACGGCTTGGCGGCCATCGGACGCCTCAGCGACGACTTCAATCCCGTCCGCCAGCGACAACAGGGAACGGATTCCCTGGCGAACCAGAGTCTGGTCATCGACCAGGAACACACTTATGGATGCGGGTCGAATCATGCAGACACTCCTTCAGGTACGCGGGGATCGGCGTTGGTGCCGGCCGGCAGGGTCATGGTGAGCTGGAAGCCGTGGCCAGCCCGCGTTTCGATCTCCAGCCGGCCGCCAAGCTGGCGCAGGCGTTCGCGCATTCCCTGCAACCCATTGCCGTTGGCGAGCTGATCAGTGCCGGAACCATCATCCCGGACCTGCAGGGTGATGGACCGCCCATCGTTGCCGGCATTCACCCACAGATTGCTGGCACCGGCATGCCGCACCGCATTGGTGATGGCTTCCTGTGCGCAGCGCAGCAGCACGTGCGCGCGTTCCGGATCCTCCACCGTCAACGGATGCTGGACATTCATGTGAATGGCGAGCTGAGGCACGTTTTCCGCCAACGGACGCAGCGCGGCACCAAGGTCGATGGCACCACTGTCGCGCAGTTGGCTGACCGCTTCGCGCACGTCGGTCAGCAGCAGCCTCGCCAGGGTATGGGCCTGTTGTACATGCTCCTTGACGCGCCCGTCCGACAGATGGCCAG
The DNA here is from genome assembly GCA_963714905.1 of uncultured Gammaproteobacteria bacterium. Taxonomy (GTDB): domain Bacteria; phylum Pseudomonadota; class Gammaproteobacteria; order Xanthomonadales; family Xanthomonadaceae; genus Thermomonas. Next base: position 315,252 of record CAVQPZ010000005.1, on the reverse strand, counting down.
CCACTTCCAGGTTCAGGCTGAGTGCGGTCAGGTGGTGACCCAGCAAGTCATGCAACTCACGGGAGATGCGCGTGCGTTCGTTGACGCGTGCACTTTCCGCAAGCAATGCACGGGTCGAACGGAGCTCGGCATTCAACCTGCGCTGTTCCTCGCGCGCCTGCGACTGCTGCAGCGCAACAAGACTGGTGATGAACACGAACCCGGAGAATCCGGCGTACAGCATCGACTGCATCAACGCTTCGACCAGCGGGAAATGCAGACCCAGCATGAACATCGGCACGACGGCCAACTGCGCCCCCAGTAGCCACGCGACCCCCAGCCGCAACGGCAGCAACCAGGGCAGTACGCAGGCTGCGACCATCAGCAAGACACTGCCCAGGCCAGTTTCGCTGTAGAACCCCAGGCCGATCGCGGACAAGGTCGTGACCGCCAGCAGCAGGTAGTCCAGCGGCTTGCGGCGCTCTCCCAGGGCACGGGTCAGCCAGTGGTAGCCAACACCGAAGGCCAGGTAACACACCCAGCCCTCCCACGGCATTTCGTGGGTGACGATTTCCTCGGGGAGCGGCGCTTGCCACTGCCCGATCCACGAGTACAACAGCGGCAAGCCCACCATGGCCCAGGTGAACAGGCCGGCGAGGCGCAACAGGCGGGTATGCGAAAGACGGGCAAGCATGACGCGTTATAACCCCTTCTGCTCCGTCCGCGCGTGCACTGAAGGTCATGGCCGCACGCATCGGTGCGTGCGATAATCAATCACAAGTCGCACGCGACCCGGATCATCCGCACCAAGCCACGGAGTCAAAGGAATGTCGATCGCCATCCGCGACGTGCTTGAGCACGAGCTGGATTCCGTCCTCGCCCTCAACAACGCTGCGGGACCTGCGATCCTCCCCCTCGACGCAGCCAGGCTGCGCCAGTTGTTCGAGTCCGCGGAGTATTTCCGCGTTGCCGAGCGAGATGGCACGCTTGCCGGTTTCCTGATCGGGTTCGGATCGGCCTCGAGCCACGAGAGCAGCAACTTCGCCTGGTTTGGCCAGCGCTATCCGGATTTTTTCTATATCGACCGCGTCGTGGTGGCCAGCCGCCGCCGCGGTGGCGGTGTCGGGCGCGCGTTGTACGCCGACGCCCAGAGCTATGCCGAATTGCGTTATCCGCAACTAGCCTGTGAAGTATTCCTGCAAACCGGCACCGACCATGCCCTCTTGTTCCATGGCAGCTTCGGTTTCCGTGAAGTCGGCCAGCACGTGATGCCGGGCCATGCGCTGCGCGCGGCGATGCTGATGAAGCCACTTTGCAGCTTCGCGTGGGTACGCGAGACCTATGGTGATGCATTGCCTGACGAACCCTGGTTGGCGCGCCCGCGGATCTGGCCCCAAGCCCAACGTGCAACGGGGACAGGAGCATGAGTGCGGCGGTCGATTACGCCCAGGCCGGCGAGCTGAAATTCGGGCAGGTCGGCATTGCCAACCTGCGCGTGCGTACCCTCGATGTGACGCAACTGGCCAACGAGATGCGCGAACGCGTGCAGCGCGCGCCCAACCTGTTCGGACGCGCGGCCGTGGTGCTGGATTTCGGTGGCCTGATCACAGCGCCCTCACTGGAGGAAGCCCGCGCACTGGTCGCGGGCCTGCTCGAAGCCGGCGTGTTCCCGGTTGCACTGGCCTATGGAACCAAGGACGTCGATGCCCTGTCTCAAGCGCTTGGCCTGCCCTTGCTGGCCAAGTTCCGGGCACAGTACGAACCTGCAGGAGGCACTGCTGTCCCGGCTGAAGCCGCTCCCGCGAAGCCTTCAGCGGCACCTGCAGCGATCACGCCAACGTCACCCAAGCCCGGCCCGGGGCTCATGCATTCAACGCCGGTACGCTCCGGTCAGCAGGTCTATGCGGACAACCGCGACCTGACCGTGGTCAGCACCGTGGGCGCGGGGGCCGAGGTGATCGCCGACGGCTCGATCCATATCTATGGACCACTGCGCGGTCGCGCGCTGGCCGGTGCGCAGGGCGATGAAAGCGCCCGCATCTTCTGCCGCGAGTTCCACGCCGAACTCGTCGCGGTTGCCGGACATTACAAGGTACTGGAGGACATTCCGGCGGAACTGCGCGGCAAGCCCGTGCAGGTCTGGCTGGATCAAGGTCAACTCAAGCTCGCCGCGCTCGACTGAGCGCGGACCACCCTTCAACGGAGAATGCCAACTTGGCGGAAATCATCGTAGTCACATCGGGCAAGGGCGGCGTCGGCAAGACCACCTCCAGTGCCAGCATTGCCACCGGCCTGGCCCGTCGCGGCAAGAAAGTGGCGGTCATCGACTTCGACGTCGGCCTGCGCAACCTCGACCTGATCATGGGCTGCGAACGTCGCGTGGTGTACGACTTCGTCAACGTGATCCATGGCGAAGCGTCGCTCAAGCAGGCGCTGATCAAGGACAAGCGCCACGACAACCTGTTCGTGCTGGCCGCGTCGCAGACCCGCGACAAGGAGGCACTGACCAAGGAGGGCGTCGAGAAGGTACTCAAGGACCTGGGCGACGAGGGCTTCGATTACATCGTCTGCGACTCCCCGGCCGGCATCGAGAAAGGCGCATTCCTGTCGATGTACTTCGCCGACAAGGCGATCGTGGTGGTCAACCCGGAAGTCTCCAGCGTGCGCGACTCCGACCGCATCCTGGGCCTCTTGGCGTCCAAGACGCGCCGCGCCGAACTGGGCGATGGCGAAGTCAGCGCCTACCTGTTGCTGACGCGCTACAGCCCGTCGCGGGTGGAGGCCGGCGAGATGCTGTCGATCCTGGACGTCGAGGAAGTGCTGGGATTGAAGTCGATCGGCGTGATCCCGGAATCCGGCGACGTGCTCAACGCGTCCAACAAGGGCGAGCCGGTGATCATGGATGCCGAATCGAATGCCGGCCAGGCGTACGACGACGCAGTGGCGCGCCTGATGGGGGAGGAGCGGCCGATGCGCTTCACCCAGACCGAGCGCAAGGGTTTCTTCAGCAAGCTGTTCGGAGGCTGATGCATGTCGATTTTTGATTTCCTCAAGCCCAAGAAGAACACCGCTTCGGTCGCCAAGGATCGTCTGCGCATCATCATCGCGCAGGAGCGCAAGAGCGATGGCCAGCCCGACTACCTGCCGCTGCTGCGCCGCGAGCTGCTGGAAGTGATCCGCAAGTACGTCAACGTGGATGTCGATGCGGTCAAGGTGGACGTCGTCAAGGATGGCGAGCACGACGTGCTGGACATCTCGGTCGCATTGCCCGAGGAACGCGCACAAGCCAGCGCCTGAGTTGGACTGACAGCCCCAGATCGCCCAGAAGCCCGCCATGCAGGCGCCTGCGGTCGGGGCAGGTTGCGTAGGCATTTCGAGCCAAGCAACCTGCCCCGACCGCAGGCGCCGGTAACACCATGCCCCAGCAACACGCCCACCTGACCCTTGCCGACATCGACTTCGACGATGCCTCTGAATTGCTTGCGCGATACGGATTGAACCTGCAACGCGTCGCCGATGGCGAACCGATCCCGGGCAGCTACTGGGGCGAATGCGAGGCCGGGATCATCGGCGCCACCGTGTATGCGCGCAGCGATACACCCGTGCATTCCCTGCTGCATGAAGCCTGCCACCTGATCGTGCTGCCGCCGGAGCGCCGCAACGGCGTGCATACCGACGCCACCGACAGCATCGAGGAAGAGGATGCCGTGTGCGTGCTGCAGGCACTGATGGGTGATGCGCTTCCCGGCGTGGGACGCGATCGCGTGTTGTCCGACATGGATGCCTGGGGCTACACCTTCCGGCTCGGTTCGGCGCGCGCCTATGTTCAGCACGATGCCGAATCCGCATGGGCCTGGCTGCAGGTACGTGGCCTGGTCGCCGCGGATCGCCAGCTGATCTTGCCGCCGGCCTGAGGCCCTCACTTGCAGCCTGCCGTATCCGCGGTCTAGCCTTGCTGTCCCGGCGCACCCGCCGAACCAGGAAGCTGTCGTGTCCTTACGCCCTGCGCTGCTCGCTCTTGCCATCGTCGGTGCACTTGGGCTTGCCGCCTGCAAACCCGATGCCACGACCGCCGCAGCCACCTCCGCTACCGACGCTCCCGTGTCGCCCGCCTCCGAAACCGCGGACCAGTTCGTCGCCCGGGTCAATGAGGAATTGCGCGAGGGAAGCGCCGAGCTCAATTCCGCACAATGGTTGTCAAATACCTACATCAACAGCGATAGCGAACTGGTTGCTTCAAAGGCCAACGAACGCTCGCTGACCCGGCTCAATGCATGGATCGAACAATCCCGTCGTTTCGATGGCCAACCGCTGTCGCCTGAAACTGCACGCGCGATCAAGCTGATCAAATTGATGACCGCGATGCCTGCGCCGAAAGACCCAGTCAAGTTGAAGGAACTGACCCAGATCGCCACCCGCATGGAAGGCATGTACGGTGCCGGCAGCTACTGCACGGGCGAAGGCAATGCCAGGAAGTGCCGCGACATCGGCCAGCTCAGCGACGTGCTGGCGACCAGCCGCGACTACGACGCGCAGCTGGATGCATTCAATGGCTGGCACACGATCAGCCAGCCGATGCGCAAGGATTACACGCGTTTCGCCGAGCTGGTGAACGAAGGCGCGAGGGAAATAGGCTTCGCCGATGCCGGCGAAATGTGGCGCGCTGGCTATGACATGACTCCGGCCGAACTGGCCGCCGAAACCGACCGGCTGTGGGACCAGGTCAAACCACTGTACGAACAGTTGCACTGCTACGCGCGCGGCAAGCTGGAAGCCAAGTACGGGCCTGACAAGGCCCAAGTGGCCGGCGGCATGTTGCCCGCACACCTGTTGGGCAACCTCTGGCAACAGGAGTGGGGCAATCTGTGGGATCTGATGCAACCCTATCCGGGCGCCGGCAGCCTGGACGTGAACTTGGCGCTACGCGCGATCTCGCAGGCAGACCTCACCAGCGAGCGCAGCAAACCGGGGGTTCCGGGGCTTTCGGCGGCGCAGCGCGAAGTCGACGCCCAGCGCGCGGCTGCGCTCGACACCGCCAAGAAGATGACCGAACGCGCACAGGACTTCTATGTCTCGCTGGGCATGCAGAAGCTGCCGCAGAGCTACTGGGAGAAGTCGCAATTCGTCAAGCCGCTCGACCGCAACGTCATGTGCCATGCCAGCGCATGGGACATGGACATGGCCGGCGATGTGCGCACCAAGATGTGCATCAACCCGACCGAGGAAGACCTGACCACGATCTACCACGAGCTCGGCCACCTGTATTACGACCTGGCCTACAACAAGCAGCCGCCGATCTTCCAGAACGCGGCCCACGACGGCTTCCACGAAGCCATTGGCGACACCATCGTGCTGGCGATGACGCCTGGCTACATGCATTCGGTCGGGCTGGTCGGCGCACCGCAGCAGAGCAACGAGGCCGTGATCAACGCACAGATGCGCATGGCCCTGTCCAAGGTCGCGTTCCTGCCGTTCGGATTGATGATCGACCGCTGGCGCTGGGGCGTGTTCGATGGCTCGATCAAGCCAGGCAACTACAACAAGGCCTGGTGGAACCTCAAGGCGAAATACCAGGGCGTTGCACCAGTCAGCCCGCGCGGCGAGACCTATTTCGACCCGGGTGCGAAGTACCATGTGCCCGCCAATACGCCGTACACCCGTTACTTCCTCGCCCGCATCCTGCAGTTCCAGTTCTACAAGTCGTTATGCGATGCGTCCGGCTACACGGGTCCACTGTACGAATGCAGTTTCTACGGCAGCAAGGAAGCTGGAGAGAAATACTCTGCGATGTTGTCCAAGGGTGCCAGCCAGCCCTGGCAGCAGACCCTGAAGGAGTTGACCGGCGGCGAGAAGATGGACGCCAATGCAGTGCTGGAGTATTTCGCACCGCTGCAGGATTGGCTGAAGCAGCAGAACGCTGGCCAGCAATGCGGGTGGACGAGCAATGCCTCGAGCACTCCGGCCTCCGCGCAGCCAGCCCTCCCTGCTGCGGGGTAACTCGCCACTGCATGCGGAACACACAAGGGTCGGCGCAAGCCGGCCCTTGTGTTTTGCTGCAGGAACACGTCGTGGTGCTCCCGGGACGAGGCGTCGCAACGCCAAAAAACCACATCCAGCCATCGCACCGAACCGGTTATAATCGTGCCCGTGCATGGTGGGAGAAGTGGCGCGTAGCGCTGCTGCCGAAGGCGCAACCGCCCGGAATCGCTCAGGCCCGATACCGCCGTGTGACCAAACTCTGGAGAGATCGGCAGCACATGCATGCCGGCGCCGAAGGGGCAAGAAGTCGCTGCAGGTTCCCCTCCCCTGCCTGCGCGCTTCCAAACTCTCAGGCAAAAGGACAGAGGGGCGAATGGGGATTTCGAGCGGCGCAGCCGCGAGCCCGCGAGCGTCCATCCGTATGCAGGCCATGCAGCGAATGGCGCAGCAGGAACATCCCTCCTCCAGCCCCTCCGGATGCCTGCCCCCATGACGACCCGCACCTCGCTGCGCACGCTTGAACACCATGACGCCTTCATCGAACGCCACATCGGCCCCAACGACGCCGAAATCGCGCAGATGCTGCGCGTGGTTGGACACGATTCACTGGAAGCCTTTACCGATGCCATCGTCCCGGCCTCGATCAAGTCCGCCAACCCTCTGGCCCTGCCGGATGCGGTCAGCGAAGTCGATGCACTGGCCACGATCCGCGCCATCGCGCAGAAGAACCAGGTATTCCGCAGTTTCATCGGCCAGGGCTATTACGGAACCCACACACCGAACGTAATCCTGCGCAACATCCTCGAAAACCCGGCCTGGTACACCGCCTACACCCCATACCAGGCGGAGATTTCGCAAGGCCGGATGGAAGCGCTGATCAACTTCCAGACCATGGTCACCGACCTCACCGGCATGGACATCGCCAGCGCCTCGCTGCTGGACGAAGCCACCGCCGCAGCCGAGGGCATGACCCTGGCCAAGCGCTCGTCCAAGTCGAAGTCGAATACCTTCCTGGTGGCGGGTGATACCCACCCGCAAACCCTTGAAGTGCTGCACACGCGAGCCGAGCCAATGGGCCTTGTCGTCGAGGTCGTGCGTTCCACCGACGCCTTCCACGAGAAGCTCGCCGCCGGCGATTATTTCGGTGTGCTGGTGCAATACCCGGCGTCCAGCGGCTGGATCGAGGATTGGAGCAAGGATGCGGAAACCATCCACGGCCAGGGTGCGCTGTTCGTGGTCGCCACCGACCTGCTTGCGCTGGCCCTGCTCAAGCCGCCGGGCGAGATGGGCGCCGACATCGTGATCGGCAACACCCAGCGCTTCGGCGTGCCGTTCGGCTTTGGTGGCCCGCACGCGGCGTTCATGGCCTGTCGCGATGCCTACAAACGCTCGATGCCGGGTCGCCTGATCGGCGTGTCGCTGGATGCCGAGGGCAAGGCAGCGTATCGCCTGACCCTGCAAACCCGCGAGCAGCACATCCGCCGCGAGAAGGCGACCTCCAACATCTGCACCGCGCAAGTATTGCTGGCGGTGATGGCTGCGATGTATGCGGTTTACCACGGCCCGGATGGACTCACCCGCATCGCATCCCGTGTCGCGCGGATGACCGCGATCCTGGCCGCCGGCCTGCGCACGCTTGGCCATCAGGTCGTGCATGCCAGCGCGTTCGACACCCTGTGTATCGAAGCGGGCGACAAGTCTGCAGCAATCATGGAGCGCGCCAAGTCACTGCGCGCCAACCTGCGCGTGCGCGGCAACGGCTCGATCTGCGTGTCGCTGGACGAAACCACCACCCGTGCCGACATCGAGTTGCTGTGGCGCATCTTCTCGTCCGACGATGCCGCGCTGCCGTCCATCGACGCACTGGATGCCGATGCGCCCTCGCTGATCCCGGATGCATTGGCGCGCACCAGCGCCTTCCTCACCCATCCGGTGTTCAACACCCACCACAGCGAGCACGAGCTGCTGCGCTACATGCGCGCGCTGTCCGACAAGGACCTGGCGATGGATCGCACCATGATTCCGTTGGGCAGTTGCACGATGAAGCTCAATGCCACCGCCGAAATGATCCCGGTGACCTGGCCTGAGTTCGGCAATATCCACCCACTGGTACCAGCAGCACAGGCACGGGGCTACAAGGAACTGATCGAGGGCCTGGAAGCCATGCTGGTGGAATGCACCGGCTATGACGCCGTCAGCCTGCAGCCCAACTCCGGTGCGCAGGGCGAGTACACCGGCTTGCTGGCGATCCGCGCCTGGCACCGCTCGCGTGGCGAAAGCCAGCGCGATATATGCCTGATTCCGGAATCGGCGCACGGCACCAACCCGGCCTCGGCGCAGATGTGCGGGATGAAGGTCGTGGTGACCAAGTGCGACGCCAACGGCAACGTGGATGTCGAGGACATCCGCCGCAATGCCGAGAAATATTCGGCCAACCTGGCGGCGATCATGATCACCTACCCGTCCACCCACGGCGTGTTCGAGGAGGACGTAGTCGAGATCTGCAAGATCGTGCATGCGCATGGCGGGCAGGTGTATACCGACGGCGCCAACATGAACGCACTGGTCGGCGTGGCCCAGCCGGGCAAGTGGGGTTCGGATGTGTCGCACCTCAACCTGCACAAGACCTTCTGCATCCCGCACGGCGGTGGTGGCCCGGGCGTGGGCCCGTGCGCGGTCAAATCGCATCTGGCGCCATTCCTGCCGAAGGTGGGCACGGCCGAGACCTTCACCACCGAAGGCGTGGGCGGCGGCAACATGGTCAGTGCGGCAAGCTACGGATCGGCATCGATCCTGCCGATCAGCTGGATGTACATCACCCTGATGGGCGCGACTGGCCTGCGCAAGGCCACGCAAGTGGCGATGCTCAATGCCAACTACATCGCCCGAAGGCTGGCCCCGCACTACCCCACGCTCTACACCGGCCGCAACGGACTGGTGGCGCACGAATGCATCCTCGACCTGCGCCCGCTGGAAAAGCTCAGCGGCATCAGTGCCGAGGATGTCGCCAAGCGCCTGATCGATTTCGGCTTCCATGCACCGACGCTGAGCTTCCCGGTGGCCGGCACGTTGATGGTGGAACCGACCGAGTCCGAATCCCTGCACGAGCTTGATCGCTTCATCGACGCGATGATCCAGATCCGCGAAGAGATCCGCATGGTCGAGCGCGGTGAACTGGACCGCGAGGACAACCCGCTCAAGCACGCACCGCATACCGCGACCCAAGCGGCCGCCGCGAATTGGCCGCACGCCTACAGCCGCGAGTTGGCAGTGTTCCCGCTGGCCACGTTGCGCCAGCAGAAATACTGGCCGCCGGTGGCGCGCGTGGACAATGTCCATGGCGACAAGAACGTGTTCTGCAGCTGCATCCCGATCGGGGATTTCCAGGACGAACCCGAAGCATTCAGCGAGCCGATGGCGATCTGACCGGCTGGCCGCAACCTCCCTGTATTCCCGTTTGCCCCGGATAAGCTTAGATTGGCGATCGGGGCGCCTGAGCTTATCCGTTTACGGGATGGGTTCGGGCAACGACAGCCGGCGCATCATGCGTCGGCTGTGACGTTTAAACAGGTTTGAATTCCCGGGGAGGGAGGTTGATGCACGCATTTTCGAAGCCGAGGTTCCAGCGTTTGTGCCTGGCCGTCCTGGCCGCATTGTCCATGCCGGCAATGGCCCAGCAGTCCGAACAGGATGACGCCAGCACGGAGGGGGTCAAGACCCTGCAACGCATGACCGTGACCGGGTCGCGCATCCAGCGCATCGAAGTCGAACAAGCCCTGCCGATCACGACTCTGACCAGGGAAGAGATCGACAGGCAAGGCATCACGTCGGCCGAACAAATGCTGATGTACCTCAACGTCGCCAGCAATGGTCCGGACAATCTGGCCAGCAATGCGGGCATCGTCCAGGGCACCCTGCGTGGCGACAACGGGGTCTCCGGCGCGAACCTGCGCGGCCAGGGTGCCGATGCGACCCTGGTGCTGCTCAATGGCCGGCGCATCGCGCCGCACGGACTGAAAGGCCGCGCAGTCGACCTGAATTCGATTCCGTTCGCGGCAATCGAAAGGGTGGAAGTGCTGCGTGATGGCGCCTCCGCGATCTATGGCACCGACGCCATCGGCGGCGTCATCAACTTCATTACCCGCAACGACTACACGGGCCTGCAAGCCTCGACCTTCGTCGATGCCACCGAGGCAGGGGGCGCGAATATCTATCGCGGCAATATCCTGTTTGGCCGTGGCGACCTGGATCGCGACGGCTGGAATGCATTCGGCACCGTCACCTTCAAGCGCAACACCATCCTGCGTGGCAGTGATCGCGAGTTCTCCAACAGTTTCCATCCCGAATATGGCTTGTCGCCGGATACCCGCGGCACCCCGTTCGCAACCGTGTTCAACAACAATAGCCGCACCAACATGATCGGCAGTGGCTTGCTGGATCCTGCTGGTGGCACGACCAAGATGACCGCAATCAACATCCTCAACCTGCCGAGCGGCGCGGGTTGCGAGAATGGCGGCGATGCGATGGGCCCGTATGCCTACCAGATCTGGAACAGCGCGAGCTCGAAGTACGCCTGCGCCTGGGACTATCCGGCGGCGGCGGTGATCCAGCAACCGCAAGAGAGCGTGGACTTCATTGGCCGCGCCACCTTCAAGATTTCCGACCGCCACCAGGCATACGTGGAAGTGATGGCGTCCGAAGTCGATGTGTCCAAGACCTTCGAGCCGAACCAGATCACCGCCGCGGGCAACGCCAGCACCGATGGAGCATTCGGACCGGACACGTATTACCCCCTCAATGCACTGACCAAGTCCACCTACGACGCGGTTTACAACGCCCTCGCCGGGTACTTCGGCGCGGGTCAGCTGAACTATGGCGCGCCGATCGCCTACCGCTGGCGCTGCGAGGCCTGCGGGCCGCGCCAGATCGAAACCAACACCAAGTCGTATCGATTCCTCGCCGCGATGGACGGCCTGATCGGTGACTGGAGCTACAACGTCGGCCTGTCGCGCTCGTCCAGCAAGTCGACGTCCGTGTTGGGGACCGGCTTCCACTACAAGGACGCGCTGAACCAGCTGCTGGGAAGCGGCACGCTGAACCCCTTCCTGATGCCCGGGCAAAACCAGTCCACCGAAGCGATGGCCGGGTTGCAGGCTGCGTCGGCCGCGGGCGTCACCCTGTACGGCGGCGAGTCATTGATGACCACGTTCGATGCCTCGGTGTCGGGCGAGCTGGGTTTCTTCCGCCTTCCGGGCGGCGCCATCGCGATGGCGGCCGGTGTCGACGTGCGCCGCGAGGAATACCGGTTCAATGGCGACCAGCGCACCACCAGGCGCGTGGTCTTCAATGCGCCGTTCGACGATGTCAATGCGATGGACACCGTCAGCCGCGACGTGAGTGCGGTCTACCTGGAATTCCAGTTGCCGGTCTTCAAGAACTTCGATATCAACCTGGCGGGTCGCTACGACCACTACGATGGTTTCGGCGGCACCACCAACCCGAAAGTGTCGTTCCGCTACCAACCGTTCGAGTCGCTGCTGTTCCGCGGCGCGTACAGCACGGGGTTCAAGGTGCCCAACTTCAACCAGCTGTTCACCGGGGTCACCGAAAGCCAGTACACCGGTCTGGATCTCGCGGACCCCAAGACCTGCCCAAGCGGCGTCGCGGATCCCGCCGTGACAGGTTGCGACATCATCCGGCCGGTCATCCTCACCGGCGGCAAGCCAGACCTGTCACCGGAAGACTCCAGGCAAAAAAGCCTGGGCGTGGTGTACTCGCCGATGTCGCAGTTCAACATCGCGCTGGACTGGTGGGAAATCGAGCGCGAGAACAGCATCCTGTCCGCCAACCGCAAGGACCTGATCACCTACTACGACTTGTTCGAGGCCAACTGGATCCGCGACGGCAACGGCCAGGTCACGGCGATCGACCAGCGTTACGTCAATTCCGGTGGCAGCCTCACCCGCGGCGTCGAGCTGGATGCCAACCTCAATGGCGAATGGGCCGGCGGTCGCTGGAACATCCATCTCAATGGCAGCTACCTCAATCTCTACAAGACCAAGGCGCTGGAGGCACTGCCCTACACCAAGAACCTGGTGGGGGAGTACGTGCGCTATGCCAACCTGCCGATCCGGTGGAAGCACACCCTGGGCTTCGGCTACACCCGTGGCAACTGGTCGCAGACCTTGACCCAGATTCATCGCGACGGATACTTCGACGAGATGCCGCCGAGTGTCGCCAACAACCGCTACATCCCGCCGAAGTGGAATCCGCGCGTGGATGGCTACACGATCTACAACTACGGCATCACCTGGACCGGCATCGACAAGCTGAAGATCGGCGTTCGGCATCAAGAACCTGTTCGACAAGGATCCGCCGTTCACTGTCCACCAGAACGACTACGCGGCGGGCGCCTCGTGGGAACCGCGTATCGCCGATCCGCGCGGCCGTGCATATACGCTGCAGCTGGAATACAGCTTCTGGTGATCCACGGCCACCCTGCCGCAGCAATGCGGCAGGGTGGTGCATGCCACGCGCCTTCAACCAACCATCGAACTCACGATTGCTGTCGCTGCTGAAGTCGCCGCGCTGATTGAACGGGCCATACACGATCACCAAGGCCTGCTCGGCAAGAATTCCGGGCAGGCTGGCAAACAGTGCCTGCACCTCTGGCCAACCCATGATGTGCAGGGTATTTGCGGTGAACACCGCATCGAACGGCAGCACACTCGTCGGCAGCCCCGGCTCGAAATGCGGCGCGGGATCGGTGGCTGCCTGCAACGCGATCGGTGGCGGCGCATTGCCAGGTCAGCACGCATGTACTGCCGTCACCCCGCATCGCCCCATTGCGGGGCGATGCGGGTCACGATGACGTGCTCAGTAACCGTTCTTCTTCAACCATGCATCGATCTGCGGCATGCGCTGTGCACGCAGCTTGAACCGGGTCTGGATGCCGTTCATCACCGTCTCCGCATCACGGCGCGAGGTCGGCGCGATGTACGCATCGGCGAAGGCCTTGATCTTGTCGACCATCTTCAGGTCCTTGGCGCCGTAACCCAGCCCCGGGTAGTAGCGCGCACGCGAGGTCGAATCGACCAGCTTGTCCACCTGCTCGCGATGCGCCACCGCGAAGTCGAACGCCATCTCGGAATGCTCGCGCGACACCGAACTGATCATGCCGGCGCTGTTGGTGGCGCCCGGCTCGTCGGTCAGCGCCATGTCCAGCGCACGCTGGGCCAGTGCCTTGTCCTTGGCTGCGGCCAGCAGGCCGTAATACTGGTCACGGATCATCGACGACTTCTCGTCCTGCGCCATCTTGTGCAGCTTGTCCCAGGTCGCGGCGTCGGCGTTGCGCGCCACGATACCCAGGATCGTGCGGCGCAGTTCCGGCGGCATGGCCTTCGGGTCGGTGGCGGACGCGGCGAAGCGGGCGCGTGCTTCCGCGAGCACCTTGTCATCGCCCAGCGTGCTGAGGATGCCGATCAGGCTGGAACGCAGCTGCTTGGTCGTGGCGGAATCGCCCTCGCGGTTTTCCCAGCCCAGTTGCTGGAACTTGGGCGACAGTCGCGACAGTGCGTACTTGCGGGCGGCGGCCTGGCGCTTGGGATTGCCCTCGAACATGTCGTCGAGGCCGCCCACGGTGCCTGCCACCATCTGCCACAGGTTCGGCGAGGCATCCAGCGGCACCTTGGTGGTCAGGTCCAGCGATGTCCGACTCCGGCTGCAGGCCCACCGCGGCACAGCGCGCTGGCATCCATCATCACGCCCAGCTGGTCGACCACCGGCAGCTTGGTGAAGCCATCGCTCAACGCCTTGAACTGCGCCGGCGCATACAGCGTGCGGTAGTAGCCCTTCTGGCCGGCGTTCAACAACACCGGCGCGCCGCAACCCGGCAGCTCGACGCTGCCCTTGCCATCCACCAGCGCGCGCACGGTGTTGTCGCCGCTGCGCACGCTGACCGGCACATGCCAGCGCAACGGCGTCTTGCCGGGACGATCGATCGTGTATTCGCCCTGTTCCAGCGACACCACGGTCTTGCCCGCCATCGCAGCGTGCGCTGGCGGTGATCAGCGGGATGCCGGGCTGCAGGGTGAAGTCATGCGCCACCTGGATGAACTGCTTGCCGGGTGCGGCCTTGTCGACTTCGCTCCAGAGGTCATCGGTCACCGCATTGCCGTAGGCGTGCTGCTTGATGTAGCTGCGCACGCCATCGCGCCAGGCATCGGAGCCGACGTAATCCTCCAGCATGCCGATGACCGCGGAACCCTTGCCGTAGGTGATGCCGTCGAAGGCCTGGCTGGCCTGTTCGACCGTCGCCACGTGCTGCACGACCGGGTGGGTGGTGGCGTAGGCGTCGCCGCCCATCGCGCCGCGGCTGGTGTAGGCCGCATCGACATTGTCGATGTCCCATTCCGGATGCAGCTTCTGGGTGGTGCGGCCTTCCATCCAGGTGGCGAACCCTTCGTTCAGCCACAGGTCGTCCCACCACGCCATGGTCACCAGGTCGCCGAACCACTGGTGGGCGATCTCGTGCGCCGCGGTGGTGAACACGCGCTGCTGGTCGGAGACGTTCGAAATCCGCGGATCGAGCAGCAGCGAGGATTCGAAGGTGAAGATCGCGCCCCAGTTCTCCATCGCGCTGAAGAACTGGCTGCGGCCCGGCGCGGCGATGTTGTCCAGCTTCGGCAGCGGATACTCCACGCCGAAGTAGTCGTTGTATTCGCGCAGCACGTCGCGGCTGGCTTCCAGCGCGAACTGCGCCTGGTCGACCTTGCCCTTCTGCGCGATCACGCCGATCTCGACGCCATTGTCGTCCAGCGTGGCGCGGTCGAACTCGCCCATGCCCAGGAACAGGAGATAGGTCGACATCTTCGGCGAGGTCTCGAACACCACCTGCTGCATGCCGTTGCCGGTGGCCTTCGCGCTGGCAACCGGCATGTTGCTGACCACCATCTGGCCGGCCGGCGCATTCACCGTCAGGTCGAAGGTCGCCTTGAAGTTGGGCTCGTCCCAGGACGGGATGAAGCGGCGCGCATCGGAGTTCTCGAACTGGGTGTACAGCGCGCGCTGCTTGCCGCTGTCGGTCTGGTAATCGAGCGCGAACAGGCCATTGGCCTGGGTGTTGATCACGCCGGTGTAGTCGGTGGACAGGGTGTAGCTGCCTGCCGCCAGCGGCTTGTCGAAGGCTGAAGGTCGCGGTCTGGTTGTCGGCATCCACGCTGACCTTGGCAGGCATCGGCTTGCCGCCCTTGCCGCCGTTGGCGGCTCAGCGTGCTGTTGGCAAACGTCATGTTGACCGCCTGCAAGACGATCGTGGACGTCGGTTCCAGCACCTGCAGGTCGATCCTGACCTTGCCGTCGAAGGTCATCTTGTCCGCGTGCGGGGTGACCTGGATGGCGTAATGGCTCGGCCGCACGTTGGCCGGCAACTGGCTGGTGGCCTTGACCATGGGCGGGTTGGCGGCGCGAGAGACCTCGGCGACGGATTGCGCCGATGCGGCGGAGGTCAAGCCGGAAAGGGCCAAAGCGATTGCAGACACCAGGAGACGGCGCATCGGAATTCCTTGATCGAGTGACGGAGCGGGCGCGAATCACCCATATCGCGTCGCATGATCCCGGCCTCAGCCGAGCCGCGACAGCCCCGGAAGTCATGCCACGACAAAAGCGGCCGCTGGCAAAACGCGCCGGCAGGATCGCGCAGGAGCGGGCCATCGCCGGCTGACTAACGGCTGCGGCCGCGGTCGCACCGCTGCACCTTCATCGCGCCGGCGAGTCGCACGCTGCCGCGCAGCCCGCACCCGCCGACTGCGACCGCAACTTCGAACGCCGGCCGCTGTTGGCTTCGAATCGACCCGCCCGACCTCATGGCAGCGCATGCCATCGATGCGGTGTTCACGCCACCCATTGCCGCGCATCGCACCGCATTCCCCGGCTGAACCAGTCGTGCGACCGTTGCGCAGCCGGAACAGTTGTTCGTAAGGCTCGCCGTGGTGATCGAATGCGTCCAGCGGGCGGCCACCACGATGTCCTGCGGGTGACCGAACCCACCCGTCCGAAACTCTTCTCCAACGCCCATGAATGCCGCAGCTCGGCATTCACGTAATTGAGCATGCCGTCCGGCGACGCGTCCAGACCTGCGCCGGAATGTTCGTAGGCGTGTCGATAGGCATTGGAGCCTCAGGCGAAGGGATCCTGCAGCACGATATTCGCATCGCGATCCGGGCCGGTGCTGACGATGGCCAGCGGGCAACCGGCCAGCTCCTCCAGCGCACGCAGGTAGGCGCGTGCGGCGGCCGGCAGCTTGTCCCACTCGGTGATGCCGGCGGTGGATTCCTGCCAGCCCGGGAATTCCAGGTACACCGGCGTGCACTCTTCCCAGCCATCGGCATCCAGCGGCGCGTATTCGGTGCGCTTGCCGCGGTATTCGTAGGCAATGCAGATCTTGAGCTTCTCCATCCCGTCGAGGATGTCGAGCTTGGTGATGCACAGGCCGCTGATGCCGTTGATCGCCACCGCGCGCTTGAGCGCGACGATGTCCATCCAGCCGCAGCGACGCGGGCGGCCGGTGGTCGCGCCGTATTCCTGGCCGCGGTCGCGGATGCCCTGGCCGACTTCGTCGTCGAGTTCGGTCGGGAACGGCCCGCCGCCGACGCGTGTGGCATACGCCTTGGCGATGCCGAGCACGTAGTCGATCGCGTCCGCGCCCACGCCGGTGCCGGCCAGCGCGCCGCCGACGGTGGTGTTGGACGAGGTCACGTACGGATAGGTGCCGTGGTCGATGTCCAGCAGCGAGCCCTGCGCGCCCTCGAACAGCACCTTGCGGCCCTGCTTGCGCAGCTCGTGCAGGATGCCGGCGACGTCGGCCTTCATCGGCTCGACGTATTCGCCGAATGCCAGCGCCTCGTCCAGGGTCTGCTGGTAGTCGACCGCATCGACCTTCAGGTACTGGGTCAGCACGAAGTTGTGGTAATCCAGCGCCGACACGCAGTTTCTCGGCCAGTTCTGCCGGGTAGTGCAGGTCGGCGACGCGGATGCCGCGACGTGCCACCTTGTCTTCGTAGGCCGGGCCGATGCCGCGGCCGGTGGTGCCGATGGCCTTGCCGCCGGCGGCCTTCTCGCGCGCCTGGTCCAGGGCGATGTGGTACGGCATGATGATGGGCGTGGCCGGGCTGATCTTCAGCCGCGAACGCACCTCGACGCCATTGGCCTCGAGCTCGGCGATTTCCTTTTGCAACGCCCCCGGGTGCAGCACCACGCCATTGCCGATCAGGCACAGCGCGTCATCGCGCAGGATGCCGGACGGGATCAGGTGCAGCACGGTCTTCTTGCCGGCGATCACCAGCGTGTGGCCGGCGTTGTGGCCGCCCTGGAAGCGCACGACCGCACCGATGTCCTGCGTCAGCAGGTCGACGATCTTGCCCTTGCCCTCATCGCCCCACTGGGCACCCAACACGACGACCGACTGACCCATTTCCGTACTCCAGACGTGAGAAAAGCCGAGGCGTGCCCCGGCTTTTCGACATTCTACGTGGTTCGTTCCACAGCTGCGATGGGAAATGAGGCCGGGATCAGCCGCCCCGCACCAGCCACAACGACACCAACCCCAGGATCAGCACCACCGCACCGACCCGGCGCACATGTTCGTCCGGCATCTGCTGCAGCTGCTCGGCCGCGCGCTTCCAGGCGCCTGGAGCGGCGAACAGGAACAACCCCTCCAGCACCGCGACCAGGCACAGTGCGCCCCACAGATCCGACATCAGCGGTCGGATTTCAGGTACTGCAGGAACGGATCATTGCGGTCCAGCACGATCACGCTGTCGCCGCCGGAGAAGGACTTGCGGTAGGCCTCGAGGCTGCGCTGGAACGCATAGAAGGCCGGGTCGCGGTTGGCCGCCTCGGCATAGATGCGCGCGGCCTCGGCATCGCCCTCACCGCGCAGCTTCTGCGCATCGCGCTCGGCATTGGCGGCGATCACCGCCTGCTGGCGGTCGGCTTCGGACTGGATCTTCTGCGACAGCTCCTCGCCCTCGGCGCGCAACTGGCTGGCCACCTGCTTGCGTTGCGCGCTCATGCGTCGATACACCTGCTCGATCACTTCGCCGCCGGTCGGCAAGTCGATGCGCTTGATGCGGATGTCGAAGATCTTCACGCCAAGCACGGCGGCACCCTTGTTGATCGACACCAGCTGCGCCTCGAGCACCTTGTCGCGGTCGCCGGACACCACCTCCTGCAAGGTGTGCGCGTTGATCTCGTTGCGCAGCGCGTCCTTGATGATCGGCGCCAGCCGCTGGGTGGCGATCGACTCGTCGCCGCCGGTGGCGCGATAGAAATCGCAGGACGTTCTCGATCTTGCCGATCGCGAAGAAATCCACGCTGACGTCCTTCTTCTCCGAGGTCAGGTAGCGCTCAGGCTCCGCCGCCAGGATCTGCAGGCGTCGATCGAACACGCGCGCGGATTCGACCAGGGGCAGCTTGAAATGCAGGCCGGGACCAATGTCGGTGCGCGCGACCTTGCCAAGTTTGAGCACGATCGCGGCCTGGCCTTCGCTGACCACGTAGACCGAACCCAGCAACAGCAACAGGCCGACGACCAGCGCCGACATCCATGCGGAAAATTTCATCGGCTCGGCTCCTCGCGGCCTCCGGGCGGCCTTGGCGTCCACTGCGCACGCTGTCTTCGGTCGCGTTGACCATCGGCGAGACCAGGTCCGGCACGATGGCCGGTGGCCGGTGCCGGCATGCTGCTGCCCTTCGTCGCCGTCCATCGGCACGTAGATCAGCTGGCGACTATCGCCACCGACCACCTTGCGATTGCCGGCCATGACTTGCTGCAGGGTTTCCAGCCACAGGCGCTTGCGGGTGACGTCGGGCGCGGCCTTGTACTGCTCGACCAGCAAGCTGAAGCGCTCGGCATCACCGGTGGCGCGGGCGATCGATGCGGTCTTGTAGCCTTCGGCGACGGTGCGCACGCGTGCGGCCTGGCCGCGCGCCTCCGGCACGATCTTGCTGGCGTAGGCCTCGGCCTCGTTCTTGGCGCGATCCTTGTCCTGCTGGGCGCTGTTGACGTCGTCGAACGCCGGCTTCACCTCTTCCGGCGGACGCGCGTTCGGCAGATTGAGCTCGGTGATCACCAAGCCGGTCTTGTAACGCCCCATGGCTTCCTGCAGGCGCTGCTTGGACGACACCGACAACGCGCTGCGCGCGCTCAGCACCGTATCCAGGTCCGACTTGCCGACCTGCTCGCGCACCGCGCTCAGGGTCGCTTCCTGCAGGACAGCATCGGCATCGCGGGTGCCGAACAGGTACAGCTGCGCATCGCCGACCCGGTACTGCACGTTGATTTCCACGCTGACGATGTTCTCGTCGCGGGTCAGGATCGGCACGGTGTCGCTGAAGGTCTTGATCTGGGTCGCGTTGACCTTGATCACACGCTCCAGCGGCCACGGCAGCTTGAGGTGCGGGCCGGGTTGCATCACCCGGTCGAACTGGCCGAAGCGCAGCACCACGCCACGCTGCTGCTCGGTGACCAGCACGAAGCAGTTGAACGCCAGCCACAGGCCAAGGCCGATCAGCACCCAGCGCAGCACGTTGCCTTCGCTCATGCCGCCGCCGAAGCCTGGCAGGCGGTTGAGCAGGTCGCCAAGTCCGCCATTGCCGCCACGGTTGCCGCCACGATTGTTGCTGCCGGACGAACCGCCGGGTTTGTTCCAGGCCATGCCTGCTCCATCGAGTGCCGCATCCGCGGCAGGAAAGTTGGGGTGATCTTGAGCTGCGGATTCTACCGGTTGCGTCAGTCCACGGCTTCCGGAGGCGCAACGGCAGCAGGCTGCGCAACGGCGCGCCATCGTCCTGTGCGGCCAGCCGCAAGGCATCGGCGATCGGAAGGTCCACCTGCAGGCGCCAGCCGTCGGCGTCGTGATCCTCGCCACGCACGGCATCCAGCGCATGCAGGCGCGCGCGCAGGCGACCGGCATCGGTGGGCAGCACGACTTCGCCAACCACCCGCTGCAGGCCAAGCCGGTCGCCGAGTGCCTGCCGCAGCAGGTCCAGGCCGATGCCATCGCGCGCCGACAGCCAGACCGCGCTGCGCTCGTCGCCGCGCTGGTCGATGCGTGCACGCGCGCCTTCGATGCGGTCGATCTTGTTGAAGACCATCAGCTGCGGGATCTCGCCGGCGCCGATTTCGGCCAGGACCTCATCGACCTGGCCGATGCGTTCGTCCCGCAGCGGATCGTCGGCATCGATCACGTGCAGCAGCAAGTCGGCTTCGCGCGCCTCGCTCAGGGTCGAGCGGAACGCGGCGACCAGTTCATGCGGCAGGTCGCGCACGAAACCGACGGTATCGGCGAGCACCACGCCGCCGCCGGGCAGCTCGATCCGGCGCACGGTCGGGTCAAGCGTGGCGAACAGCTTGTCGGCGGCGTAGGCATCCGCACCGGTCAGCGCATTGAACAGCGTCGACTTGCCGGCATTGGTGTAGCCGACCAGCGCCACCCGCGGCAGTTCGCTGCGCACCCGCGCGCGGCGCATCTGGGTGTGCTGGACTTCCACTTTCTCCAGCCGCTTCTGCAGCACGTCCACGCGCTTCTGCAGCAGCCGGCGGTCGGTTTCCAGCTGGGTTTCGCCGGGGCCGCGCAGGCCGATCGAACCACCGCGCTGGCGCTCCAGGTGGGTCCAGCCGCGCACCAGGCGCGTGGCCATGTGCTTGAGCTGCGCCAGCTCGACCTGCAGCTTGCCTTCGGCGCTGCGCGCGCGCTGCGAAAAGATGTCCAGGATCAGGCCGGTGCGGTCGACCACGCGGCGCTCCAGCGCACGCTCCAGGTTGCGCTCCTGGACCGGGCTCAAGCGGATGGTTGACCAGCACCAGGTCGGCGCCGGTGGCCTCGCAGGCCGCCTTCACTTCCTCGAGCTTGCCGGTGCCGATCAGGATCGACGGATTCGGCCGGTCGATCCTCGCGGTCAGCTCCGCCGCAACGGTGGCGCCGGCAGAGCGCGCCAGCTCGCGGAATTCCTCGAGCACGCCTTCGCCCGGCGGGCCGCCGGCGTGCGGCTGGATCAGCAGGGCGTGTTCGCCCTTGCGGGAGCGTTCAAACAAGGGGGTGGACCCCGGATTGACGGCGTCGGACTGAAGTGGCGATGTCGTCATCGTCCAGTTATGGGGTCACCGCGCGCGAACCCAAGCGCTTGCCGCCGAGCGTGACGCGCTCAAGGAGACTCGGACAGGTCCGGCTCGTCGTCGCCGTCTTCGTCGCACCCGGCATGCCGATGCGCACGTTGCGCGCAGGCACCACGGTCGAGATGGCGTGCTTGTAGACCATCTGGCTGACCGTATTGCGCAACAGCACCACGAACTGGTCGAACGACTCGACGGTGCCCTGCAGCTTGATGCCGTTGACCAGATAGATCGACACCGGCACGCGCTCGCGGCGCAACGCATTCAGGAATGGATCCTGCAAAGACTGTCCCTTGGACATGTGGTTTCCCCGCACGGTTCTTGTTGTTTGTTGTTGTTCGAATGGTGGGCCAGACATCGCGATTGCAACTGCCGCGAGCGACGCTCCCCTGGCCCTGCGCCGATCCGCAAGCGGTGGCGCGACCCGATGGTAACGCACGCCGGAGGAATTACGTGCGTGGCGGGCCGAGGAATCCGGCCACGGCCGCGTCCAGTGGCGTGCGCTGGGTCACGGGATCGAACCAGCGCGCGTCCAGTTCCCCGCGCAGCCAGGTGAACTGGCGCTTGGCCAGCTGGCGGGTGGCGGCGATGGCGCGCTCGCGGAACAACGCGGCGTCCCCGTCGTCCGTCGAGCCACTGCCAAGCCTGCCGATAACCAACCGCGCGGATCGCGGGCAACTCCAATGGCGCGGCATGCGCCGCCAGTTCGGGGCAGTCCGCGCAACGCACGCACTTCATCAAGGAACCCCTCCGCCAACATCGCATCGAAACGCTGTTCGATGCGCGCATGCAGCACTGCACGATCCGGCGGCGCCAGCACCAGCTTCAGCACTTTCCAGGGCGGAGTTCTCTGTCCTGGCATCACGCTGCCACTCGCTGATCGCGCGGCCGCTCAATCGATACACCTCCAGCGCGCGCTGGATGCGTTGCGCGTCGGTGGCGTGGATGCGCTTCGCTGCTGCGGGATCAACCCGCGCCAGCTCTGCATGCATGCCGGCCCAGCCACGGACCTCGGCCTCTGCCGTGATGGCTGCGCGTTGCGCGGCGTCGGCCTGCGGGCATCGCGGCCAGGCCTTCCAGCAGTGCGCGGAAATACAGGCCGGTGCCGCCGGCGAGGATCGGCAACTTGCCGCGCGCAAGGATGTCGTCGATGGCGACGCTGGCATCGGCCGCGAACTCGGCCGCCGAATACGGCTGCCACGGATCGCGCACATCCATCAGGTGATGCGGCACGCGTGCCCGTTCGTCGCGGGTCGGGCTTGGCTGCACCGATGTCCAGACCGCGGTACACCAGCGCCGAATCGACGCTGACGATCTCGCCCTCGCAGCCGCTCGGCAAGCTCCAGCGCGTACGCGCTCTTGCCCGAGGCAGTCGGGCCCATCAGCGCGACGATGCGCGGCCGTGTGTCCAGCGTGGGCGTCATCGCATCGATCAAGCGTCCGGGTTCAGTAGCCGTTCTCGCGCAGGCTCAATCGCACCTGCTGGTGGCGGGCCTGCACGGCCTGGCTGGGCGCCGGCGACGACAGGCTGCCGACGACGATCGCGATGCTGGCCGCGATCACCCCCGGCACCATTTCGTACAGCGCACTTCCCGCTCTGACGCACAGCTTCCAGACGATCACGGTCACCGCACCGACCACGATGCCGGCCAGCGCGCCGGTGCGGGTCATGCGTTGCCAGCCCAGCGAGAACAGCACCACCGGGCCCGAACGCCGCACCGAAGCCGGCCCATGCGTAGCTCACCAGGCCGAGCACGCGACTGTCCGGATCACCGGCGATGAAGATCGCGAGCAGCGCCACCATCAGCACCATCCCGCGGCCAACCCAGACCAGTTCGCGCTCACCCGCCTTGGGCCGCACGAAGCCGCGATAGAAGTCCTCGGTCAGTGCACTGGAACAGACCAGCAACTGGCAGGACAACGTGCTCATGATCGCGGCCAGGATCGCCGACAGCAGCACGCCTGCGATCCAGGGATTGAACAGCAGCTCGGCCAATGCAATGAAGATGCGCTCGTGGTTTTCGGTGACCGCCCCGGCCTGGTCCGGGTGCTGCGCGAAATAGGCGATGCCGAAGAAACCCGTTGCCATCGAACCCAGCCAGGCACAGCACCATCCAGGTCATGCCGATGCGCCGCGCCTGCGGGATCACCGCCAGCGAATCGGCGGCCATGAAACGCGCCAGGATATGCGGCTGCCCGAAATAGCCCAGCCCCCAGGCCAGCAACGAAACGATGCCGACCACGCCCAGTTCGCCGCCCTTGAACCAGTCGAGCTTGCGCCGGGTCGAGCTGCTCGATGACGCGCAGGCTGTCGCCAAGCCCACCCGTGCTGATGATCACGATGACCGGCGTCAGGATCAGCGCGAAGATCATCAGCGTCGCCTGCACGGTGTCGGTCCAGCTCACCGCGAGGAAGCCGCCGACCAGGGTGTACAGGATGGTGGCCGCCGCGCCCCACCACAGCGCCTGCGCATACGGCAGGCCGAACACGCTCTCGAACAGGCGCGCGCCAGCGACGATGCCGCTGGCCGCATAGATCGCGAAGAACACCAGGATCACCAGCGCCGAGGCGATCCGCAGCACCTTGCCGTCGGCCGCGAAGCGCGTGGTGAAGTAATCCGGCAGGGTCAGTGCATTGTCGGTGCGCTCGGTGTACACGCGCAGCGGCCCGGCCACGAACCGCCAGTTGGCCCAGGCGCCCAGCACCAGGCCAATCGCGATCCACGCCTCGGAGACCCCGCCCAGGTACATCGCGCCTGGCAGGCCCATCAACAGCCAGCCGCTCATGTCCGAGGCGCCTGCCGACAGCGCGGTCACGTAACCGCCCAGCGAGCGACCGCCGAGGATGTAGTCGTCGAAGTTCGCGGGTCCGCCGCCATGCGACGAAGCCGATGCCGACCATCAGCGCGAGGTAAATGCCGAACGTGATCAGCAGCGGGGTACTGGCGGTCATGCGGTCGATCCGGTCGGGTCCAGCGCCGGAGCTTAACGCACCGCGCTGGCCGGAAGCCTGCGCAGTCGATCAACCACATGGGCCTGGCAACCCACTGTCAGTACCAACGACGCCAGTCAGCCGTCGTCCGGCCAGCGGATCGCCGGTTTTGCCTCTGCTCGCGGCATCGGCACCGCGGCCACCGCATTCCAGACCTTGAGCGCATCGACCGTGGCGGCGACGTCGTGCACGCGCAGCAACATCGCGCCGCGCTGCGCGGCGATCAGGTGCGCGGCCACCGAGCCATGCACGCGCGCCTGCATGTCGTCCGGCCGGTCAGCTCGCCGATGGTTGCGCTTGCGCGACAGTCCAGCCAGCACCGGCACGCCAAGTTCGGTGAAGCGTTGCAGCTGCGCCAGCAGCTGCAGATTGTGCTGCGTGGTCTTGCCGAAGCCGAAACCCGGATCAACCACGATGTTCTTCTTGTCGATGCCGGCCATCTCCGCGGCGAAAATGCGCTCGGCCAGGAAGCGATGCACGTCGCCGACCACGTCGTCGTACTCGGGTGCATCCTGCATCGAACGCGGCTCGCCCAGCATGTGCATCAGCACCACCGGCACACGCAGATCGGCCGCGGCATCCAGCGCACCGTCGCGGCGCAATGCATACACGTCGTTGATCATGCCAGCGCCCGCGGCCACCGCCGCGCGCATGACCTCGGGCTTGGAGGTGTCGATGCTGATCGGCAGTGAGGTCTCGCGTGCCAGCCGCTCGATCACCGGGATCACGCGTCGCAACTCTTCCTCAAGCGGAACCTCATCAGCACCCGGTCGCGTGGATTCGCCACCGATGTCGAGGATGTCGGCGCCCTCCTCCGCCAGCTGCAGCCCATGCGCAACCGCTGCATCGACATCGAAATGCGCACCCCCATCGGAAAACGAATCCGGGGTGACGTTCACGATACCCATGATGCGCGGACGATCGAACTTGACGATGCGGCCTGCGCAGTCGAGTTGGGGAGACGTGTCGAACATGAGGAGTCAGATGCCCTTGGTCTGGCTGTTTGTGGGTGGAGGCAAACCGATCTTCGCGCAGAACGCCGCCAACCGCGGATCGCGCTTGTAGCGCATGACCAGCGGATCGATCAGGGTATTGCCGATGCCGGGATCGCCGCTGAGCCTCGCACGTTCCAGCCAATGGAACGTCGCCTCAGCATCGTTGCGCAAGGCTTGAATCTGGGCAACCTGATACGGCGCAACATCGCCATAGTCCGTGATGAGCTTCTTCAACGCCGCATCGGCAAGCGCACGATCCGGGCCGACCTGGAACGCCATCGCCATCGCGATATCGTGCCAGACGCCTTCCGGCTCGTGCTGCGCTGCGTCCAGTGCCGCCTTCGGATCACCGCGCTGGATCTGGATGATCGTCAGTTGCGCCCACGCAGAACTTCCCTTTGGACGGATTTCGATCGACTTGCGGATCGCCGCCTCGGCTTCTTCCAGCCTGCCAAGCCCGGACAGGTAAGCGCCCTGCCAGTTCCACCAGTTCGCGACCAGTGGATCGATGGCGATGGCCTCGCGGATCAGCTGAACGCCTTCCCCAAGCTCTCCCTGCAACGCCAGCATGCTGCCAACGCTGAATTTGTTCTGCTCCATCTCAGGTGCCAGTTGCAAGGCGCGCCTGTACTCCCGCGCCGCAGCAGCCCAGTCCATCTCGGAATTTTCCAGCAGCCAACCTCGCGCGATGTGCGCGTACGCCAGGTCAGGGGCCAGCTCCAGTGCCAGGTCACTGACCCTGCGCGACTCCGAGTACGCGTGCTTTGCATCGGCTCCGCTCAAACCCGTCGCTGCGATGGCCGTCCATACCCGCGACATTTCCGCCCAGGCTCGTGCGTATCTGGAATCTATGCGAGTGGCGGTCTCCAGGTAGCCCAACGCGCGCTGGAGGTCGGCATCCGTTCCGAGGCGTGCGTAATGGCGCGCCTGCAGATAGGCAGCATAGGCTTCGAGCTTGCCGCTGGGCGGGCGTTCGTCCTGTGCGTTGCTTCCTGACAACAGGCGTACCTTGAGCGCGCTTGCGATGGCTTTGACGATCTCGTCCTGCAGCGCGAACAGATCCTTGTACGGGCGGTCGTAATGCTGCGACCACAGGGTCGAGCCATCGGCGGCAACCACCAGTTCCGCACTGATCCGAACGGCATCGCCGGCATGCTGCACGCTACCGGTGAGCAGGTGCGCCACACCCAGCTTCCCGCCGATAGTGCGAGCATCGTCCTTGCTGTCGCGGAACTGGAACGAGGACGTGCGACCGATGACCTTCAACCCGCCCAATTTGGACAACGTGGCGATCAGGTTCTCCGACAGCCCGTCCGAGAAGAACTGCTGGTTCGTGTCGCCACCACCATTTGTCAGCGGCAACACGGCAATGGACTTCGGCAAGATCTTCGGTGCTGCAGTGGCTGCGCGGGCCTCCCCTGCGCGCGTCGCCTGCGCGACCAGCGCAGCATCCCGCTGCGGCGCAAGCACGAACTTGTCGAACGCGAAATAGCCAAGCGCGAGTGCAAGCACCACCATGATCGCGCGATCCAGCGTGCGTGCCTTCTGCCGGGAGATGGAGGCCGAGGTCGGCACATCGGCATCGCGCTTCAGCCCGTCCGCGGTGATCTCGAACACCCAGGCGAACACCATCACCGGGAGGAAGGCCACGGCCAGGGTAGTCACCAGCGCCTTCATCGCCCATGGCGGTGCCTCGAATACCGGCAGCAAAGTGTCGCCGACCTGCACGCCCAACCACGCACCGACGCAATACAGCCCCGCCATGCGGAACACGTTGCGGCGCTTGAGTTCAGCCAGGAACCCGGTCGTTGCCAAGGCTCGTTCCCCCGTCGCCGGTCTCGCGCCGGCCTTCGCCTGCAGTGTCGTTAATGCCCGCACGCGACGCAACCACGCGCGACCTGCACGCGAAGGAAGGTGACGGAATGGCCACCATGGAAAAGGCCGGGATCACTCCCGGCCTTCTTCGCGCAATCATGCTCGATCAGGTCTGCTCGGCAGGCCCGCCGATCGGCGGCATCGGTGGTGCGGGCGGAGCCGGTTCGGGCTTGCTGTCGCTGCCTGGCTTGTTCCAGCCCATGGGCGGCGGCGGGTCACGGCCTTCCATGACTGCGTCGATCTGAGGCACGTCGATGGTTTCGTACTCCAGCAACAGGTTGGCCATGACGTGCAGCTTGTCCAGGTTTGCCGTGAGGATGTTGCGGGTACGGTCGTAGGCCTTGTCGAGGATGCTGCGGACCACCTCGTCGATCCTGCGCGCGGTGTCGTCCGACACGCTCTTGTGTTGCGTCACCGAGCGACCGAGGAACACCTCGTCGTCTTCCTCGCCGAACGTGATCGGGCCGAGTTCGGACAGGCCCCACTTGGTGACCATGTTGCGTGCCATCTTGGTCGCGCGCTCGATGTCGTTGGACGCGCCAGTGGTGACCTTGTCTTCGCCGAAAATCAATTCTTCGGCAACGCGGCCGCCGTACAGCGAGCTCAGCCGGCTCTCCAGGTTTTCCTTGTTGTAGCTGTAGCGATCCCCTTCCGGCAGGTACATGGTCACGCCCAGCGCACGGCCACGGGGAATGATCGTCACCTTGTAAACCGGGTCGTGATCGGGCACCAGCCGGCCGACAATGGCATGGCCAGCCTCGTGATAGGCCGTGTTGCGCTTTTCTTCCTCGCTCATCGCCATCGAGCGGTTTTCGGTGCCCATCATGATCTTGTCGCGGGCATTGTCGAAGTGCTCCATGCGCACCTCCTTGCCATTGCCACGGGCCGCGAACAACGCGGCCTCGTTGACCAGGTTGGCCAGGTCTGCACCGCTGAAGCCGGGCGTGCCGCGGGCAATGGTCATTGGCACCACGTCATCTGCCAACGGCACCTTGCGCATGTGCACCCTGAGGATCTGCTCGCGACCACGCACGTCCGGCAGCCCGACCACGACCTGGCGGTCGAAGCGGCCCGGGCGCAGCAGCGCGGGATCGAGCACGTCGGGACGGTTGGTCGCGGCAACCACGATCACGCCTTCGCCACCTTCGAACCCGTCCATTTCCACCAGCAACTGGTTGAGGGTCTGCTCGCGTTCGTCATGCCCGCCACCGAGGCCGGCGCCGCGATGACGGCCGACCGCGTCGATCTCGTCGATGAAGATGATGCACGGCGCATGCTTCTTGGCCTGCTCGAACATGTCGCGCACGCGGCTGGCGCCGACGCCGACGAACATCTCGACGAAATCGGAACCGGAAATCGAGAAGAACGGCACTTTGGCCTCGCCGGCGATGGCCTTCGCCAGCAGGGTCTTGCCGGTGCCGGGCGGACCGACCATCAGCACGCCGCGCGGGATCTTGCCGCCCAGCTTCTGGAACTTGGAGGGGTCGCGCAGGAACTCGACCAACTCCGAGACTTCTTCCTTGGCCTCGTCGCAACCGGCGACGTCGGCGAAGGTGATCTTGGTCTGGTCTTCGTTGAGCAACTTGGCGCGGGATTTGCCGAAGCTCATCGCGCCCTTGCCGCCACCCTGCTGCATCTGCCGCATCATGAACAGCCAGAAGCCGATGATCAGGATCACCGGCAGGAAGTTCAGCACCAGCGACCAGAACGAGATGCCCGAATCCGGCGGCGCCTGCTTGATCTCGACCTTGTGCGAAATCAGGTCGTTGATCAGATCCTTGTCGCGCGCCGGCGCCGTGGTGGTGCCCTTGCTGCCGTCGCCGCGTTCGAAGGTGATCGTGCGTTCGTTGCTGGCGATGTCCACCTTGCTGACACGCTCGTTCTTCACGTCCTGCACGAACTGCGAATAGATGACGTCCTGGCTCGGCGACAACTTCGGGCTGAAGCTCTGGAAGACCACCATCAACACGACGGCGACGACCACCCACAGCAGCAAATTCTTCGCAAGATCGTTCATGTCGTCCTTTTTACGTCACCTGGGTGGTGGGCCGAGACCCACCCTGTCGCCGCCATGGCACAACTAAGCCTTCATCTGCGCCAGCTTGGCCTGCGCCAGCGCATAAACCTCCGGCGAACGCTTGCGCGAGGCCGCCGGCTTGCGGATCACCACCTTGGCATAACGCCGCCGCAGCTCCCGCACGTATTCGTCGAATCCCACGCCCTGGAACAGCTTGATCAGGAACGTGCCGCCGATGCGGAGATGACCGTCGGCGAAGTCCATGGCCAACTCTGCCAGGTGCATCGCGCGCGGCTGGTCCACCGCATCCATACCGCTCTTATTGGGGGCCATGTCGGACAACACAAGGTCGACCTGCTCCCCATGCAGCGCCTCCAACAACCTCGATAGGACGTCATCCTCCCTGAAGTCGCCATGAAGGAACTCGACGCCCGCCAGGGTCGGCATCTCCAGGATGTCGCTGGCGATCACCCGTCCGGCGTGTGCCTGGGGCCTGCCAGTGCCGCCCATCTTGTCCAGCTCCTGGCGCACCCATTGCGACCAGCTGCCGGGCGCAGAACCCAGATCCACCACCACCATGCCAGGCTTGAGCAGGTGGTCGCGTTCGACCAGCTCCTCCAGCTTGTACGCGGCACGCGAGCGCAAGCCTTCAGCCTGCGCTTTCTTCACGTAGGGATCGGAGAAGTGTTCCTTGAGCCAGCGTTGGCTCGATTTGCTGCGGGTGGCCATGGGCGTCGAAGGCCGGGGGATATGGGGTGCCATGATACCCTGCGCCTCTCCCAGCGCCCCATTAGATCATCTGTATGACCACCATCCTCACCAACACCCAAGCCCGCTTCCTGCGCGGCCAGGCGCATGACCTGAAAGCGATGTTGCAGGTGGGCGGCAAGGGCATTACCGATGCATTGGTCGCCGAGGTGGACGCCGCGCTTGAGTACCACGAGCTGATCAAGATCAAGGTCGCCGCCGACGACCGAGAGCTGCGCGACGCGATGATCGCCGACCTCGCCACCCGCGCCGGGGCCGCCCTGGTGCAGCGTATCGGCCACGTTGCGGTGTTTTACCGGCCCTCGACGGACAAGCGGCACATCGTGCTGCCCCGGGGCTAGCCGCTCTGCCCCTGGTCCTGCTGCGCTCGACGCCTTGACGTCATCGCGCGCAACGGTCCCGGAACAAGGCTGATGCCAGAACATGCAACTGAACCTCGAACGCCCCGATTACCGGTACTCCCTGCGTGGCGCCGATGGTGCCTCGGCGCTGGTCAACGACCGCCGGCTGACACGCAGTTTCGTGGTCTCGCCGGACTCGCTGGTCGAGGATTGGCCTGTGCGCGATGCTGGTGCGATGGCGCCAGCCGATCTTGATGCACTGCTCGCGCTGCAACCGGAATTGCTGGTGCTGGGCACCGGCGCGACCCAGGAATTCCCGCCAGCAGTCGTCATGGCGTCTTGCCTCCAGCGCGGAATCGGCATCGAAGTGATGAGCAATGCCGCCGCCGCGCGCACCTACAGCGTGCTGGCCGGCGAAGGCCGGCGGGTGGTGGCGGGATTCGTGTTTCCCGGCTGATCAGCGGCGCGGCAGATACTGCTGGGGATCGACCGGCTTGCCGTTGTAGCGAATCTCGAAATGCAGCATGTCGCGCGCGGCACCGCTGCGACCCATTTCGGCGATCTGCTGTCCAGCTTTCACGACCTGGCCTTCATTGACAAGCCGCGCGCGGTTGTGGCCGTACGCCGACAGCCACTGCTCGCTGTGCTTGACGATGACAAGTTCACCGTAGCCCACCAGTCCAGAACCGGAATACACCACCACGCCGTCCGATGCAGCCCGCACCGGCTGTCCGCCCTTGCCGGCGATGTCCACGCCTTGCCGGGTCGGATCGCCGCTGGCAAAGCTGGCGACCACCGTGCCATCTGCCGGCCAGCGCCAGGTGACGTTGCTGGCAGTTGGCACGACGACCGAAGGTGCTGGTCGGGTCGACTCGAGGCTGGCGCTGTCGACGACTGCGCGACGGCGCGCGGCCAGGCTTGACCGCGACACCGGTCTGTCCGCCCGGGTAAAGGCGCAGGCGCTGTCCCGGGTAGATCGTGTAAGGCGAACCGATGTCGTTCCAGATCGCCAGGTCGAGCGCGGTCAGGCCGTTCTCGGTGGCGATGCGATAGACATTCTGGCCACGCTGCACGACCACGGTCGCGCCGTACTTCGGCTCGGACACCTTGATCGGACGCTTCACCGCGCGCGCGGCTGCCGCGCGAAGATTCGTGCACCACATGGCTTCGGCCGCACCCGGCCAGCAGGGCGAGCACGATCAGCGAGGCCGAAAA
Source organism: uncultured Gammaproteobacteria bacterium (assembly GCA_963714905.1). GTDB lineage: Bacteria > Pseudomonadota > Gammaproteobacteria > Xanthomonadales > Xanthomonadaceae > Thermomonas. The sequence goes on along the minus strand of CAVQPZ010000005.1, from coordinate 283,919 downwards.
GGCAAGCATGGTCTGTTGCACGCGCATGGCCGACATCATGCCGCATGTCCCCGCAACAGCAACCAACCGACCAGTCCGGCCAGCAGCAGCAGCGCCGACCAGCCGATCGGTTCGATGTAGCGATGCAGCGCTTTTTCCGCGCGCTCGCCACCCAGGCGGATTGACAACGCGACCAGGAACACGCGCTTGCCGCGGCCCACGAACATGCTGGCCAGGAACGGCAGCATCGGCACTCCGACGATGCCGGAGGCCCAGGTGAAGATTTTCAACGGGATCGGCGTGAACCCGGCGATCACCAGCAGCCAGAAGGCTTTCCATGGCGATTGCGCGGTGATCTCGCGCAAGGACGTGACCTGCGCATCGATCCGGTCCAGCCAACCCAGGCTCTCCAGCAGTGGCCTGACCAGTTCATAGGCGTAGTGACCCAGCAGGTAACCCACCACCGCGCCCGCCAGCGAACCCGCCAGGCTCAGGCTCGCAAACCAGAATCCGCGCTTCGGCTGCGACAGGCACATCGGCGCCAGCATCACTTCCGGCATCACCGGAAACACGATGGCCTCGGCAAAACTCAACCCGGTCAGCAGCGCAGGCGCCTTCGGGTGCCGCGCCCACGCGAGGGCGCGCTCATACAACGGCCCGAACAACTTCATGCATCCACCAGTCCGGACAACAAGGGGACGAACACCACCGGTGCCAGGTCGCGTTGTTCGATGTGGCCATCGGCATCCTTGCGCAGGCAAAGCAACGACTGTTCCGACGCGCTCCCGACCGGCGCCACCAAGGTGCCACCTGGCTGCCAGCTGCGCGCTCAAGGCGTCCACCAGTGCCGGCGCCGCGGCAGTGACGATGATGCCGTCGAACGGTCCTTCGTCGGCCCATCCGATGCGGCCGTCGTCATGCTTGCTGCGCACGTGCAGGCCAAGCGCGCGGAAGCGCTTGCGGGCCGTGCGCAACAGGTCGCCGATGCGTTCCACGGTGAACACTTCGATACCCAGCGCAGCCAGGACCGCGGCCTGGTAGCCGGAGCCGGTACCGATCTCAAGTACACGCTTCGGCATGCCGGCTTCAAGCAGGGCTGCGGTCATTCGCGCCACCACCCACGGTTGCGAAATGGTCTGGCCATTGCCGATCGGCAACGCAGTGTCCTCATAGGCGCGCATCGCGAAGGCTTCGTCCACGAACTGGTGGCGCGGCACCGTACGGATCACGTTGAGCACGCGCTCGTCTGCGATGCCGCTTGCTGCGCCAGGCGTTCGATCAACCGGTCGCGCACGCGCTGGCTGGTCATGCCCATGCCGACATCGGCTGCCTGCAGGCGCAAGCGCGAGATCACGATGCCTGCTCCACTTGTTGCGCTGCCTGCGGATCGGACTGCAGCGTCGAGGCCAGGCCGTCGACCCAGCTCGCGACCTGCTCCAGAGCCTGATAACGCGTCAGGTCGACGTGGATCGGGGTGATCGCGATATAACCATCGCGCACCGACTGGAAATCGGTGCCGGGGCCGGCATCGTGTTCCGGACCAGCTGCGCCAATCCACCACCAATGCCTGCCGCGCGGATCCAGTTGCGACGTGCAGGGTTCCGCACGGTGGCGATTGCCCAGCCGCCCGGCCTGGAAGCCCTTGATCTCGTGCCAGGGCAGGTCGGGCACGTTGACGTTGAGGATGGTGTCGGCAGGCAGCGGCTCGGACTTGAGCCGGGCGATGATCTCCACCGCTGCGCGCGCCGCCGTTTCGTAATGCTTTCCCTTGTGACCTTCGGTGACCAGCGACATCGCGACCGCCGGCAAGCCGAGGAACCGCCCTTCCATTGCCGCCGCGACGGTGCCCGAATAGATCACGTCATCGCCCAGATTGGCGGTGTTGTTGATCCCGGAGACCACGATGTCGGGCTCGCGTTCAAGCATGCCGGTGATCGCCACGTGCACGCAGTCGGTCGGCGTGCCGAACACCTTCCAGGCCTGTTCGTCCAGCTTGACCACCCTGATCGGTGCATCCAGGGTGAGCGAATTGCTGGCGCCGCTTCGATCACGGTCGGGCGCGACCACCAGGACTTCATGACCTGCTTCGCGCAGGCCGACGGCCAATGCACGGATACCCGGGGCGTCGACGCCGTCGTCGTTGCTGACAAGGACCCTCATTGCGGCTTACGGCTTCGAGACGTTCTGCATGGGACCATGATAACGGATGCCGATGCCGGCTTCGGGCTGCGCTACCCTGAGCCGATGCGCAAGGTACCGCCCGAACCCGAGGACTGCGACGACGCCAGCCTGTTCCGCGAGGCGATCGGCGCCAATCGCGGCAAGGTCCGCCAATTGCCGCCCGTATCGCCGCCACCGGCGACGCCCAAGCCGAAACCGTCGGCGAACATGGCCCGCCGCGACGAGGACGCCGCTCGCGAGGAATTCCGCCACGTCGTCATCGCGTCGCTCGAAGCGGGCGACGTGCTGTCCTATCGCCGCGACGATGTGTCGCCGCTGCTGCTCAAGCGGCTGTCCCGCGGCGAATATGCGGCGCAGGAAGAGCTGGACCTGCATGGTCTGCCTGCACGCACCGCGGAAACACTGTTGCGCGAGTTCCTGCGCGACTGCCGCACGCACGGATTGGGCTGCGTGCGCATCGTGCATGGCAAGGGACGCAATTCGGAAGAACGCCTGCCGGTCCTGAAGAACCTGGTTGATCGCGTGTTGCGGCATCGCGCCGACGTGCTCGCGTTCCATTCATCGCCAGCAGCGCAAGGCGGGGCGGGCGCGGTGTTAGTGCTACTCGAGCGGCGCTGATCCTGCACCTGCTATCGCGACGTCAGTGATCTCGCCCAACTCCCTGAGCACCGTGGTCGCGTAGCAACCCGGCGGCAACGCGAACGCTAGCACCAGCGCGTCATCGTCCAACCATCCCCATTCAAGCCCACCGGGCCGCAGCCGCAGCGCACGCCGCTCCTGCTTCAAGCCGGCGCGCTCCAGGCCAGCGCGCAGCCGCCTCGCGGTGTCGCCTTCCAGCGCGCGCGACTCGCAGACAAGGGCCTGACTGGTGCTGCGCAAGTCGCCTTCACCCCACAACGGGCCACTGGGATGGATGTCGAACGCTTCAAGACGTGCCTGCAGGTCCGCGCTCATCGGCTCGGGCCCGAACACGCTGCGACTGCCATCCAGCATCCACACCTCGCCTTCCAGCGCGGCATTCCAGCTCGCATCGGCGACCCGCGCGCCCAGCACCCGGTTGAACAGTTCCGAGCGCGCCGCCGACAGCAGCATCGAGCGCTCCTCGCGCCTGGCGCGACCGCCGGCGAACATCGCCACTGCCTTGGCCACGTTGCCGCCGCCCCGGCCGAAGCGCTGCTCGCCGAAGTAGTTGGGCACGCCGTGTGCCGCGATCGTGCGCAGGCGTGCATCGATCGCCTTGCGATCGCCTTCCACGCCGCGCAGCACCAGCCGGAAGCGGTTGCCGGCCAGGGCGCCGCGCGGGAGCTTGCGCGAATGCCAGGCGTGCGTCAGCACGCGCAGACCATCGGACTGCAGCGCATGGATCTCGGGTGCGATTTTCTTCGGCAGCCACACGCTGAAGCGCTGCACGGTGACCGCGTGCCGATCCTTCATCCCGGCCTGGCCGATCGCCGACTCGGCGACGCCAGCCCATTGCGCAATGCACTTCGCCGCGAACGCGGTATTCATGCCGCGCTTCTCGATGGTCAACAGCAGGTGCTCGCCGCTGCCGGTGGCCTCGAATGCATCGAGTTCGTCGACCCGGAAATCCTCTGGCGTACTGCGGATCCGCGCGCGCAGTGCCGGCGCGCCGTGGGCGCGGACCAGTGCTTCAGCCACTGCGCATCAGCAGGCACACCGCCTGCGCAGCGATGCCTTCGCCGCGGCCGGCGAAACCCAGGCCCTCGGTGGTGGTCGCCTTGACGTTGACCGCATCCACGTCGATGCCGAGATCGACGGCAATCGCTTCGCGCATGGCCAGCGCATGCGGCCCGACCTTGGGCCACTCGCAGATCACGGTGATGTCGGCGTTGCCGACTTGCCAGCCGCGGTCGCGGATCAATGCATCGCAATGGCGCAGGAAGTCGCGGCTGTCGGCGTCTTTCCACTGCGGGTCGGACGGCGGGAAATGCCGGCCGATGTCGCCCAGCGCCAGCGCACCGAGGATTGCATCGCACAATGCATGCAGCACCACGTCGCCATCGCTGTGTGCCAGCACGCCCTGCGCTGTGCGGCACGCGCACGCCGCCGAGCATCACGTGGTCACCCTCGCCGAAGGCATGCACGTCGAAACCCTGGCCGATGCGGATGTCGGTCATGCGTCTTCGTCCCGGCAGACCGGCTCGCCAGCAGGAATTCGACCAGCGCCAGGTCGGCCGGCGTGGTGACCTTGAGGTTGTCCTCGCGACCCTCGACCAGTCGTGGATGTCGTCCGAGGCGCTCGACTGCCTGCGCCTCATCGGTGACCGCTACACCATCGGCCCGTGCCGTTTCCAGCGCACGCAGCAACAGATCGCGGCGGAACGCCTGCGGCGTGAGCGCACGCCAGATGCCGTCGCGCGACTCGGTCATGGCGATGCCTGCATTCGCATCGGATCGCTTGAGCGTGTCGCGCACCGGTGCGGCGAGGATCGCACCATCGGCATGTGCCATGGCGGCCTCGTGCAGGCGTGAAATATCGGCCGCGTACAGGTTCGGGCGCGCGGCATCGTGCACCAGCACCAGGGCATCGGCGGCCACACCGGCGGGCAATCCGTGCAGCGCCGCCAGCACCGAATCGGCACGCTTCGTCGCCACCAATGCAGGTCAGCACCGGCTTGCCATGCATGCTCGTCCAGCCTGGCCAGTGCGGATCGTCCGCCGACAGCGCCACCACCAGCGCCTTCGATCGCCAGGGTGCGACAGCAACGCATCCAGTGCATGCTCGATCAGCGGTTTGCCGGCCACGTGCAGGTACTGCTTGGGTATGCCGGCACCGAAGCGGCGCCCGCTGCCGGCAGCAGGCACCAGCGCCCAACTCATTGCCCGGTCCCCGACGTCAGGAGCCGCCTCGGGCGTGACCGGCGGCGATGGCCTGGAACTCCCATGGACCACCCGATAGAACGTCTCGCCCGGCTTGACCATGCCCAGCTCGCTGCGCGCGCGTTCCTCGACCGCGGCGCCGCCGGACTTCAGGTCATCGACCTCGGCCGCCAGCGCCTCGTTGCGCTGCTGCAGCCGCAGGTTCTCGACGCGCTGTTGTTCGACCTGCGCGCGCAAGGCATCGACCTCATGGCTGCCGCCGGTGCCAAACCACATCGTGTACTGCAGCCACGCCAGCAACGCGGCCAGCAGCAACACCAGCAGGGCAGTCACCTTCACCTTGGCTGGCTTGCGTCAGCGCGCCAACGACACGAACGCGTCGCGCCCGGCGTAGCGCGCGTCGCTGCCGAGCATCTCCTCGATGCGCAGCAACTGGTTGTACTTGGCCACGCGGTCGGAGCGGCACAGCGAACCGGTCTTGATCTGGGTCGCGGTGGTCGCCACCGCGATGTCGGCGATCGTGGTGTCCTCGGTTTCGCCGGAACGGTGCGAGACGACCGCGGCGTAGTTCGCGGCATGCGCCATCGCGATCGCTTCCAGCGTTTCGGTCAGGGTGCCGATCTGGTTGACCTTGATCAGGATCGCGTTGGCGATGCCACGCTCGATGCCGTCCTTGAAGATGCGCGGATTGGTCACGAACAGGTCATCGCCGACCAGCTGCACCTTGCTCGCCGAGTCGCTCGGTCAGCAGCTTCCAGCCGTCCCAGTCGTCTTCGGCCATGCCGTCTTCGATCGTGATGATCGGGTACTGCGCCGCCCAGTTGGCGAGGAAATCGACGAACTGCTCGCTGGTCAGGCGCTTGCCTTCGCCGGTCAGGTTGTACTTGCCGTTCTCGAAGAATTCGCTGGAGGCCACGTCCAGGCCCAGCAGCACGTCTTCGCCGGCCTTGTAGCCGGCCTTGCCGATCGCTTCAAGGATCGTGTCCAGCGCTTCCACATTGCTGCGCAGGTCGGGCGCGAAACCGCCTTCGTCGCCGACCGCGGTGCTGAGGCCATGGCCCTTCAACACCGACTTCAGCGAATGGAAGATCTCGGTGCCCGCGCGCAGCGCTTCGGAGAACGAATCGAAGCCGACCGGCAACACCATGAATTCCTGCAGGTCGACATTGTTGTCGGCATGCGCGCCGCCATTGATGATGTTCATCATCGGCACCGGCAAGCTGACCTCTGCGCCATTGGCGAGATGCTGCCACAGCGGCATCTTCTTCGACGCCGCCAGCGCATGCGCATTGGCCAGCGACACCGCCAGCAGCGCATTGGCGCCGAGTCGCGCCTTGTTCTCGGTGCCGTCGAGGTCGATCAGGCGACGGTCCAGTTCGACCTGGTCGTTCGCGTCGAAGCCCTGCAGCATCGTTGGCGATCGGCCCGTTGACGTTCGCCACCGCCTTGAGCACGCCCTTGCCGCAGATAGCGGGTCTTGTCGCCATCGCGCAGTTCGACCGCTTCCTTGCTGCCGGTCGATGCGCCCGAGGGCACCATCGCGCGGCCGAAGCTGCCATCGGCCAGGGTGATCTCCGCTTCAAGCGTGGGATTGCCGCGGCTGTCGAGGATTTCGCGGGCGTGGACGTGGCTGATCGTGGTCATGAGGTTTCGTGTGGCCTTCAGTGTCGGACTTTCAGAGAGCTGGCTTCGAGGAAGCCATTGCGCTTGGTCGCGGCATCGAGTTCCAGCAGGGTTTCCAGCAGCGCGCGCATCTTGTCGAGCGGCCACGCGTTCGGGCCATCGGAGAGCGCCTTGCCCGGGTCGGGGTGGGTTTCCATGAAGATGCCGGACACGCCGACTGCGACCGCCGCGCGCGCCAGCACCGGCACGAACTCGCGCTGGCCGCCGCTGGTGCCGCCCTGCCCGCCCGGCAACTGCACCGAATGGGTGGCGTCGAACACCACCGGGCAACCGGTGTCGCGCATCACCGCCAGGCTGCGCATGTCGGACACCAGGTTGTTGTAGCCGAAGCTGGCGCCGCGCTCGCAGACCATGATCTGTCGGTTGCCGGTGGACTTCGCCTTTCTCGACCACGGGCTTCATGTCCCACGGCGACAGGAACTGGCCTTTCTTGATGTTCACCGGCTTGCCGGCGGCGCACACCTTGGTGATGAAATCGGTCTGCCGCACCAGGAACGCGGGCGTCTGCAGCACGTCGACCACCGAGGCGACTTCGTCCATCGGCGTGTATTCGTGCACGTCGGTCAGCACCGGCACGCCGAGCTGGCGCTTGACCTCGGCCAGCACGCGCAGGCCCTCTTCCATGCCCGGGCCGCGGAAGCTGCCCAAGGAGGTGCGGTTGGCCTTGTCGAAGCTGGACTTGAAGATGAAGTTGATGCCGAGGCGCGACGTGATTTCCTTCAGCTGGCCGGCGACATCCAGTTGCAGCTGTTCCGACTCGATCACGCACGGCCCGGCGATCAGGAACAGCGGCTGGTCGAGGCCGACCTCGAATCCGCACAGCTTCATGCCGACTGCACCTCGCTGGAGCACCGTCTTTGAGCAAGCGCCACCGGCCTTGTGCTCGCGCGCGGCGCGGACGAAGCCGATGAACAGCGGATGCCCGTTGCGCGGCGTCGACAGGAATTCGGGATGCGCCTGGCAGCCGAGGAACCACGGGTGATTCGGCCACTCGACCATCTCGACCAGGGTGTCGTCCATCGACTTGGCCGGACATCACCAGGCCCGCTTCCTTCAGCTGGGTGCGGTAGCGATTGTTGAATTCGTAACGGTGGCGATGGCGCTCGCCGACCACATCCTTGCCATACATGCGATGCGGCCAGCGTGCCTTGCTTGATCCGCTGTTCCTGCAACGCCCAGGCGCATGGTGCCGCCAAGGTCGCTGTCTTCGTTGCGGCGCTCGACTTCACCGGACTGGGTGCGCCATTCGGTGATCAGGCCGATCACCGGATGCGCGGTATCGCGATCGTTCTCGGTGCTGTTGGCGTCGGTCAAGCCAGCGACATTCCGGGCCACGTCGACGACCGCCGCCTGCATGCCGTAGCAGATGCCGAAGTACGGCAACCCGATGCTCACGCGCGTACTGCGAGGTCAGCACCTTGCCTTCGAAGCCGCGATCGCCGAAACCGCCCGGCACCAGCACGCCATCCAGGCCTTCCAGCGCCTTGTCCGCGCCGTCGCGCTCGATATCCTCGGACTCCAACCACTTCAGGTTGACCCTGGTGCGCTGGCGCACGCCGCCGTGCTTGAGTGCCTCGCCGACCGACTTGTAGGCGTCCTTGTGGTCCACGTACTTGCCGACGATGCCGATCGTGACTTCGTCGATCGGGTGCTCGGTGGCATCGACCACTGCCTGCCATTCGGACAGGTCTGCGTCGGGCTTTGCCTTGCCTTCCAGGTGCAGGTGCTCGACCACGATCTGGTCGAGTTTCTGCGCGTGCAGCCACATCGGGATCTTGTAGATGTTGTCCAGGTCCAGCGCCGAAATCACCGCCCGTTCGGGCACGTTGGTGAACAGCGCGATCTTGCGACGCTCGCTCTCGGGCAACGGCTGCTCGCTGCGGCACAGCAGCACGTCGGGCTGGATGCCGATCGAGCGCAGTTCCTTGACCGAGTGCTGGGTCGGCTTGGTCTTCAGCTCGCCGGCCGCCGCGATGTACGGCACCAGGGTGAGATGCATGTACATCGCCATCGTCGGGCCGCGCTCGGTGCGCATCTGGCGAATGGCTTCGAGGAACGGCAGCGATTCGATATCGCCGACGGTACCGCCGATCTCGACCAAGGCGACATCGAAGCCCGTGGTTGCCACATCGATGCAGCGCTTGATCTCGTCGGTGACGTGCGGGATCACCTGCACGGTGCCGCCGAGATAGTCGCCGCGACGCTCGTTGCGGATCACCGCCTCGTAGATCTTGCCGGTGCTGACCGAGTTCAGGCCGGACAGGCGCGTGTTGACGAAGCGTTCGTAATGGCCGAGGTCGAGGTCGGTCTCGGCGCCATCGTCGGTGACGAACACCTCGCCGTGCTGGAACGGGCTCATCGTGCCCGGATCGACGTTGAGGTAGGGATCCAGCTTCATCATCGTGACCCGCAAGCCGCGGGCCTCGAGGATTGCGGCCAGCGAGGCGGCGGCAATGCCCTTGCCAAGCGAGGACACCACGCCCCCGGTGACGAAGACGAGCGGGGTCTGGGATGCGGGGGAGGTCATGTCGGCAGCGCGTTGCTGGAAAGCGACATTCTAATGGCAAGTGCGCCGGCCTGCACGCCCCGACAGCGTCCACCGTGATGGAAACCATTGATCGATAAAAGGATTCCGGCAAACCTCGCACACGACCTCGCATTTTCGTGCTTGACCCAGCCTGCCCCGGCGGTAATCCTGCCCTGTCCCCACGCAGTGCCCCCCATGAGCAGTCGCTACAACGCCGAAGACATCGAAGTCCTGTCCGGGCTGGATCCGGTCAAGCGCCGCCCGGGCATGTACACCGACACCACCCGGCCCAACCACCTGGCCCAGGAAGTCATCGACAACGCGGTGGACGAGGCGCTGGCGGGCCACGCGCGCGGGATCGAGGTCATCCTGCACGAGGACGGCAGTTGCGAAGTCAGCGACGACGGCCGCGGCATGCCGGTGGACATCCATCCCGAGGAAAAAATCCCCGGCATCGAGTTGATCCTCACCCGACTGCATGCCGGCGGCAAGTTCAGCAACAAGAACTACACGTTCAGCGGCGGCCTGCACGGCGTGGGCGTGAGCGTGGTCAACGCGCTGTCGAAGCATGTCGACGTGTTCATCAAGCGCGACGGCAACGAATACCGGATGTCGTTCAAGGACGGCGACCGGGCATCGAAGCTCGAAGTCATCGGCAGCGTCGGCAAGAAGAACACCGGCACCCGCCTGCGCTTCTGGCCGGACCCGAAGTATTTCGACACCCCGAAATTCAACCTGCGCGCGCTCAAGCACCTGCTGCGCGCCAAGGCGGTGCTGTGCCCCGGCCTGACCGTCTCGCTGCTTCGATGTCGCCAGCGGCGAACGCGTTGAATGGCATTACGAAGACGGCCTGAAAGACTATCTGCGGGGCGAACTCACGGATCGCGAACTGCTGCCACCGGAGTTGTTCGTCGGCATCACTGAAGAAAGACACCGAAATCGTCGACTGGGCGGTGGCCTGGGTCGTGGAAGGCGAATTGGTCCAGGAAAGCTACGTCAACCTGATTCCGACCGCGCAACACGGCACCCACGTCAACGGCCTGCGCACGGGTTTCACCGACGCACTGCGAGAATTTTGCGACTTCCGCAACCTGCTGCCGCGCGGCGTGAAGCTGGCACCGGAAGATGTGTGGGATCGCGTTGCCTTCGTGCTGTCGGTGAAGATGACCGACCCGCAGTTCAGCGGCCAGACCAAGGAGCGTTTGAGCTCGCGACAGGCTGCCGGTTTCGTCGAAGGCGCCGCGCACGATGCGTTCAGCCTGTGGCTGAACCAGCACACCGAATTCGGCGAACGGATCGCGCAACTCGCGATCGAACGTGCCAGCGCACGACTGAAGACCGAAAAGCAGATCGTCCGCAAGAAGGTGACGCAAGGCCCGGCGCTGCCCGGCAAACTGGCCGACTGCATCAGCCAGGATCTCTCGCGCACCGAACTGTTCCTGGTCGAAGGCGACTCCGCCGGCGGCAGTGCGCGGCAGGCCCGCGACAAGGATTTCCAGGCAATCCTGCCGTTGCGCGGCAAGATCCTGAACACCTGGGAAGTCGCGTCCGGCCAGGTGTTGGCATCGAACGAAGTGCATGACCTGGCCGTGGCCATCGGCTGCGACCCGGGCAAGGACGCGATCGACGGACTGCGCTACGGCAAGGTGATTATCCTGGCCGACGCCGACTCCGACGGCCTGCATATCGCCACCCTGCTGACGGCGCTGTTCCTCAAGCATTTCCCGACACTGGTCGCAGCCGGCCATATATTCGTGGCGATGCCGCCACTGTTCCGCGTCGACGTGGGCAAGCAGGTGTTCTACGCGCTGGACGAAGAGGAAAAGCGCCTGCTGCTGGAGAAAATCGCCCGCGAAAAACTCAAGGGCGCGGTGAACGTCACCCGCTTCAAGGGCCTGGGCGAGATGAACCCGCAGCAGTTGCGCGAATCGACGATGCACATCGACACCCGACGACTGGTCCAGTTGACCGTGGACGACGATCCCGGGACCCGCGCACTGATGGACATGCTGCTGGCCAAGAAGCGTGCGGGTGACCGCAAGGCGTGGCTGGAACTCAAGGGCGATCTGGCGACACTGGAAGTCTGATCGGTATTTAGCAGTCTGGCCCGGCGATCAGGCCGGTCATCAATACAATCCATGAGCCTCGCGGTGAGGCCCTTGGTAAAGGAGCGAACATGCAACCCAAACGTTTCATGCACTGGATGTGTGCACTCACGTTCGTCAGTGCACCGGCAGTGGCACAGCAGATCCCGGTGACGGACTTTGCGCGCTACGCGGTGCTCGATGAAGTGACACTTTCCCCTACCGGGGACTACGTGGCGGTTGCTCTGCCCAGTGCTGATGGCAAGGAAACAAACCTGCAGATCATCAAGCTGGCGGACGGCAGCACCGTGAAGACGCTGCGCTTTGGCCAGGAATCCCACGTGCGCGACGTGACCTGGACGGACGATGAGCTGATCACGGTGGCGCGCGCCAAGCGTTTTCCGATGGAGCAGTTCACCCGCAGCATGGGCCAGCTGATGTCCACCAACCTGACCGGCGACAAGCAGCGCACGTTGTTCGCCTATATCCAAGACAGCGTATCCCAGCGTGGCCGCCAGCGAGACCAAGGCTGGGCGATCCTCGAGGATGTAGTGGATCGTGAACCCGGGATGGCGCTGGTCAAGTTCTACTGCTATCCCTCCGAATGCGGCGAGCGCGGCGATACGGTCGTGTACAAGGTCAACACGCTCACCGGTGCACGCGAAGAAGTCGAACGCATCAAGGACGGTGATGCCGAAAGCTCGCTGGTGTTCGACCATAACGGGATTGCGCGCGTAGCCTACTCGGAAAACCTCGACGGCACGCCCAGGATGTCCTACCGCCCCGCCGCGGGCTCGGCATGGATACCCGTGCCTGCCGCGCTGGCCGGCTATGCGATCGAAGGCGGCGTTTTCACCCAGGACAACAACACCCTGTACGCCCGGGTCACGGATCGTGGAGAACCGACCCAACTGTACAAACTTGATTTGGCCGGCGGCACGCGCACCAAAGTGCTGGGACGGGACGATCTCGATGTCGGCTCGATCATGACGGGGGGACGCAGGCGCGACCCGTTCGGCATTACCTACACGTCCTCCAAGCCGCAGGTTCAGTATTTCGACGCGGCCTCGCCGTGGGCGCAACTGCATGCTGCATTGATGAAGCGCTTCGCCGGGCAGATGGTGAGCTTCCTGGACTTCACACGCGACGATGGCAAAGCCCTGTTCTGGACCAGCAGCGACCGTGTAGCAGGCGATTACTACGTGATCGACCGCACCAACGGCAACAAGATTACGCAAGTCGGATCACGCCGCCCCTGGTTCGAGGGCAAGCCGTTGGCGGCCATGCGCCCCATCGAGTTCAAGACGCGCGATGGTGTCACGCTTTACGGCTTCTATACCGCACCAACAGGCAGCGGGCCCGGTCCGCACCCTTTGGTCGTCATGCCCCATGGGGGTCCGTATGGCCCGGCTGATCGCTGGGGCTTCGACGATGATGTCCAGTTCCTGGCAAGTCGCGGCTACGGAGTGTTGCAAGTCAACTACCGTGGCTCAGGTGGTCGCGGCGACAACTTCATCACCCAGGCCTATCAGCAGTGGGGTGGAATGATCCAGAACGACATCACCGACGGCGTCAAATACGCCATCGACGAAAAGCTGGCCAATCCCGGAAAGATCTGCATGTACGGCGCGAGCTTCGGCGGATATTCGGCGTTGATGCAACCCATCCTGAATCCGGGCATGTACCAGTGCGCAATCGGCTATGTTGGCGTTTACGACTTAGACCTGCTGAGTCGCAGCAAGGACAGTGAGGACGACAGCGTAGAACGCTTCTATGCCCGCTCGCTGGGCACCGATGTCGCCGCGATGAACAATGCCTCGCCCGCAAAGCGCGCAGCTGACGTCAAGGTGCCGGTCATGCTGGTGCATGGCAAGTCGGACAGCAATGTTCGACTGGGTCAGTTTCGTGAAATGGAATCTGCGTTGAAGGATGTCGGCCAGCCGCCGGAAACATTCCTGGCCGCCGGTGAAGGCCACGGCTTTGTAAATCCAGACAACCGGGCCGAGCTATACCGGCGGATGGAAGCATTCCTCGGCAAGCACATCGGACCCGGCTCGAAATAATTACAACCGATTTGATCCCAGAAAGGGCGGCTTCGGCCGCCCTTTCTCATTCCAGCGTTGCACGCAACAAGTCTTCCAACAGCGGCCGCAGCAGTGCCGCCTTGGCGTCGTCGTATTCGAACGATGCCTCATCCATGTAGCAACGCTGGCTGATTTCCAGCTGCACGGCATCGATGCCCTTGCCAGGATCACCGTAATGGCGGGTGATGTGCCCGCCCTTGAAGCGTCCATTGGCCACCCAGTCGTGCTGCGCCTGCGCGGCCAGCGCGGCTTCAAGCCGTGTCTGGAGTGCGGCCGAGCAGCTCGCACCATTGGCGGTGCCCAGGTTGAGGTCGGGTAGCCGGCCTTCGAACAGGAACGGCAAGTCGCCGCCCTTGATCGAATGACCTTCCCAAAGCACCACTTGCCCATGCTCGCCGTGCAACCGCGCCAGCTCGCCGCGCAGCGCTTCATGGTACGGACGCCAATAACGTTCGATTCGCGCCGACACTTCCGTCGCATCCGGCTGTTCACCAGGCAGGTAGACCGGCTCCCCATTGAATTGCACGACCGGGCATAGCCCCGTGGTGTTTTGCCCCGGATACAGGCTGGTGTCGTCCTCATCACGATTGAGGTCGATCACGTAACGCGACCAATGCGGCACCAGGATCGAGGCACCCAGCTCGCGTGCGAAGTCGTACAAGCACGCCACATGCCAATCGGTGTCCGGCGCACACCGCGCAGATGGCGTCATGCGCGATGCAAGTTCGTCCGGGATCTGACTGCCGTCATGCGGCAGGCTGACCAGCAACGGCGCACTGCCACGATGCAACTGGAAAACATCGCTCACGCAGCATGCCCTCGTGAGCCCAGACTCATGAGAACCGCGCAGGATCGAAAGGCGTCGGGTCCACCGCGGGCTCACGGCCCTGGATCATGTCGGCGATCAGTTGCCCGGTGCCGGTGCTCATGCCGACCCCCATCATGCCGTGACCACATGCCAACCACAGGTGGCGGTGGCCGGGCGCACGGCCGATCAGAGGAATGTCGTCGCGGCTCATCGGTCGCCAGCCATACCAGCGCTCGCGTACCTCCGGGCCGACCGGCTCGTGCAGGAATTCACGCGCACCGCGCTCAAGTGCGCCCAGCCGACGTTCGTTGAGACTGGTGTCATATCCGGAAAATTCCATCGTGCTGCCCAACCTGTAACCGTCGCCCCAGGTGGTCACGCAGACCGAACGGTCGCGCAGCATCAGCGCCGTCTTCGGTACCAGTGAGGGCCGTGAGTACGTGATCGAATAGCCCTTGCCCGGCTGGATCGCCCTGCGCAGCCACGGCAGTCCGATCTCCTTGGCCAGCCGCGGCGACCACGCGCCGGTGGCAATCACCACATCGCGCGCGCGCAACGTCCCGGCGTCAGTCATTGCAGTGACTCGATCACCATCCGGTTGCAGCAACTGCATTGGCGTGTCTTCGAGGATCGTTCCCCCATGCGAGCGCACCAGGCGCGCCAGTTCAGCGACATAACGATCGGGCCGCAGGGAAGCGTCGCCGGTAAAGCGGATTGCCCCCACGACACCTGGCTTCAGTGCTGGCTCCATCGCCTCGTAGGCCGAGCCGTCGACGATCGTGAACGGGATGCCAAGGTCGCGCAACAACGGCAACTCAAGCTGCTCGTGTGCAAGCCTGCGCGGGTCGCGGAAGACATAATCCTCGCCGCCTTCCACGTATTCGCATTCCAGGCCGAAGTCGCGCACCCAATCCGTCAGGCGCAATCGGGAGTCCGCAAGCAGGGAATGCTTGGCATGCGCGCTGGCCAGCCAGTCACGCTCGTTGCAACGTGCGGCAAACCCCAGCAGCCAGCGCCACAAGACCGGATCAAAGCGCGGTTTGATGTAAAGCGGTGCGTCCGGCGTCAGCGCCCATTTCATGGCGGTGGTGATCATCCCCGGCGCTGCAAGCGGCGGCGCATGGCTGGGGGTGATGGTCCCGCAATTGCCATGTGATGCGCCGCCACCAATGCGGCCGGCATCGATCACCGTCACCTGCCGCCCGGCCTGCAACAAGGCAAGTGCCGTGGCCAATCCACTCACGCCGGCACCGATCACCAGAACGTCAGTGTCGTCCTTGCCGATCTCGCTTCTCGCGTCCGTACCCACTCGATCCATCCAGGCTTCCGCTCATGCAGGACTGGCCAGTTGCCAGCGGCATCCATGATACGAAACCGGCATGGCAAACAGGGTCAGGACGTTGCATGTCGCATCAACGGACGCTGGCCATAGGTGGCCCAGCGCCACAACCATTCCATCGGCCCGTAGCGATAGCGCGCCAGCCACCAGCGACTGACGACGACCTGCAATGCGAACACCGCCACCACGAAGACCAGTTGCCAAGCACGGCCAAGACCCCACTGGCTCAATCCATAGCCATAGAAGAACAGCGTACCGATCACCGACTGGCCAAGGTAATTGGTCAGCGCCATGCGCCCGGCCGATGCCAGCGGCGCAAACAACACCTGCGTGCGGCCATGCCACAGCAACACCACTGCGCCGACGTAGCCCAGGCAGGCCGGCAGGTTGCCCAGCATCGAAAGCCCCATCGCCAGTTGGAACTCACCATCGTTGACGCCCCGCACATGCACGGTCGAGATGCCGGCACTCACCAGGCTCAGCCCGAGCCCGATTGGCAGGCCGATCCACACAAGCTTGCGGAACAACGGCAGGTGCCGTTCCGGCTGGGTCATCACCCCCGAACGGATGAACCACGCGCCCAGCAGGAATACGCCCAGCACGATGATCGAAAACCCGATGTTCATGCCCAGGTGTCGCACGAACTGCGCGGCGCGGAAGTCCAGCGCCTCCATATAGGTCCCGCTGCGCATGACGCGGGTTTCCTCGACGATCAAATGCGTGCGTTCCTGCTCCGCGTCTGCGCGTCCCTTCAATTGCTTCGCCAACGCCTGTTGCTTGGCAGGGGTGTCGGCGGCGGCCTGCGCGATGCGGTCGCGCTCGGCTTCGGGCGGCTGTTGCGTCATTGCCAGACTGCCAAGGGTCATGGCCAGGAATGGCACCAGGTACATTGTCAGGCCAGCATTGCGCAAGCCCTTGATTGGCCATCGCCGCAGCGACGCGGCGACTGTCCACAAGAGCAGCAACGGCACCGCAAGTCCCGCGAACGGCTGCCACGGCAACTCGGTGCCCCGTGTGGCGGACAGCACCCCGAGCAGGATCGCCAGGCTCGCACAGGCACCCGTGATCAGTAGCAACACCTTGGGCTTGGCGTGGAACACGATCATCAGCAACACAGCGCCAGCGGCATAGCTGAAGAGGATGTCGCCGGCCCAGATGAAGATGAAATGCAGCGTACCGAACATTGCCAGCGCCAGCGTGCGCCGCAGGTAGGGACCCGCAAAGGCGCGTCCGGCCTGCTCAGCGCGCCCCAGCATGACCGCGAAACCCATCCCGAACAGCAGCGAGAACATGGTCCAGAACTTGCCGCGCACGAACACGTGCACGAACCAGCCAGCCCAATAATCGATGCCGCTGGCACCGGCCTGCAGGCCGGCATCCAGGTCGCCCATTGGCCGGTTGAAGAACTCGACGTTCATCATGAAGATGCCGAGCAAGGCGAATCCGCGGATGACGTCCAGCACGTGGATGCGATCACTGGTCGCGATCGGCTTGAAGTCGGTGCTCACACCTCGGGATTGATTCATGCGCTGCAATGAAGTCAGTGCGCGTGGCCGCCGTCACCATGTACATGACCATGCTCGAGTTCTTCGACGCTGGCCTCGCGCACTTCCACGATCTCGATATCGAACTCCAGATCCTTGCCGGCCATGGGGTGGTTGAGGTCGATATCGACCACGCTCATGCCGACCTTTTCGATGGTCACCGCGCGCGGCCCGAACTTGGTCTGCAACACCACCTGCATGCCGGCCTCGAGCTTCTGCGTACCGAAATGCTTCTTGGGGATGCGCTGGCTCAGTCCCTCGCGCCTTTCCCCATACGCGTCGGCGGCGGTCACGCTGGCCTTGAAGCTTTCGCCGGCCTCGCGACCATCCATCGCCGTTTCCAGCCCGGGAATGATGTTGCCGTGGCCGAACAGGATCGCCAGCGGCTGGCCGTTGTCCCTGGAGTTCTCCACCGACTCGGCGCCGGATTCCGCGACTGCATAGTGGAAGCGAACGACGCGGTCTTTCTCGATCTTCATTGGAACCCCTGAACTATTTGAGGATGGATTGGCGCTTGCCGATGCATTGCAATGCGGCAACACTGCGCGCTGTATGAAACCAGCCATCTGCATGCAGCGACCGGATCCTCATTATCGGTGCTCCATCGTGCTCGCGCTATCGGCCGCGCTGCTGTTGGCCAGTTGCGGCGGCGGCAGCGCAACCCGGGAGCCAGCCCGGCCAGTCGCCGGCACCCGCGCTTGGCCCCAAGTGGCGCCGGCCGACCCTGTACGCGCCAACGCCGTGCTGATGCGGGCGATCAGCCTGGTCGGCACGCCATATCGCTATGGGGGCAACACCCCGGAAAGCGGCTTCGACTGCAGCGGCCTGGTCAACTACGTGTATCGCGACATGCTCGACTTGCGATTGCCACGCACCTCGCGTGAACTGGCGGCAGTGCAGGGTCCGCGGATTGCCCCGGCGCAACTGGCGAGCGGCGACCTGGTGTTCTTCGGGAATGGCGACCACGTCAGTCACGTGGGTATTTACGTCGGTGAAGGCCGCTTCGTGCATGCCCCGAATTCCGGTGGCACGGTCCGCCTGGACCGACTGGACGGCAGTTGGTGGCGTGAGCATTACAGCGGAGCCCGCCGATTGTTGAACTGATTCAGTCACTTGGCCTGGTTGCCAACGCATGGGGCGAATTTCACGAACATGAATTGGCATATAGGCAGCTTTTGTGACCCGGCCCCGCATTCATTCGCGTGGGATAACGAAATTTGAACCCTTCACACGCTCGACACGGGCATAGTCGCCTCTGCTTCGAATTTAGTGATGACCGCGTGACGACAGCAACCCTGCCCCACGGCCATTCCACCCTTCGCCCCGCGCGTCCGGCTCGTCGCCTCTTCCTTCTCGCCATGCTCGCCGCCGCATCGCTTCCGGCCATGGCGATGAACCCGGCCATCCAGCCTGCTTCCACCGAAGCACCGACCAACAAATCCGCAACCTATCAGTCAGTGGCCAAGGCGCCCGTTGCGTCATTGCCAACCGACACGCTCAAGATCGTCGCACCGGTCAGCTTGACCAGCCCGGACAACGCACCACTGGTCGCCCAGCTGGCCGCCCTGCAACAGGCACAGGACGCGCCGACCAGCTCCGTACGCGTCAAGACCGTCTTGCAACGCGCCTTTGCCCTGCTGGGAACACCGTATCGCTGGGGTGGCACCAGCCCGGACAACGGCTTCGACTGCAGCGGCCTGGTGGGGTACGTGTTCCGCACGATCGGCATCGACCTGCCACGCGTGTCACGCGCGATGGCCAACGAAGGCACCCCGGTCACCGACCGCAACGCGCTGACCGAGGGCGACCTGGTGTTCTTCGGTCGCCGTGGCCGGGTGGATCATGTCGGCATCTACATCGGCGATGGCAAGTTCCTGCACGCGCCACGCACCGGCCGTGACGTCACTGTCTCGACACTGACCGACGGCTACTGGGGACAGAAGTATCTGGAAGCACGTCGGATCGCTTCCGGCAGCTGATCGGCCACCAGCGATTCGCGCGACGCCGCCCCCGGGCGGCGTTTTCGTTTGCGGCGCTGCACCTCGGTTCGCGGATTGGCGGCGGGCTGCATGCACTGCGCACGACAGAGTCCCATCACGCAGCGTCACCCGCTTCCATGCCGACATTGGTCGATGCCGCCTCATAAACCTGCCGGTCCAGCATCCCCGTTTCCCTGGCCACCAGCACCGGCACCAGGATCTGTCCGGTCACGTTGGTCATGGTGCGCATCATGTCCAGCACGCGGTCGATCGCATACAGATAACCGATCACGTGCAGCGGCAAGCCGGCGGCGCTCAACACCACGGTCGCCATGATCACCGCCGTACCCGGTACGCCCGCGGTGCCGAAGCTGCCCAGTACCGAAGCCAGCGCGATGATCACGTACTGCGTCACCGACAATTCGATGCCGGTGTACTGGGCGATGAACACCGCAGCCAATGCGGGGTAGATCGCGCCGCAGCCGTCCATCTTGATGGTCGCGCCCAGTGGCACCGCGAACCCGGCATAGTCCTTGTTCACGCCAAGATTGTGGATGGCACAGCGCAGCGACACCGGCATCGCCGCAAAACTCGATGACGCCACGAATCCGACCTGCATCCCCGGCAACGCACCGCGGAAGAACTTCAGCGGATTCAAGCCATGCGCCAGCAGCAAACCGCTGTAAACCACGATAATGTGGAACGCACATGCCGCGTACAGCGCCAGCACGAATTGAAACAGCGGCGTCAGCTGTTCGAAACCATAGCCACCGACCAGTGCCGCAATCAAACCGAACGTGCCGACCGGGGTGAACTCCAGCACGAAGCGGGTCACCTGGATCATCACCTCGCTGGCTTCGCTGGCCAGCCTGCGCAGGCCCGCAGTCTTCTCGCCCGAGCCTGACCAGCGCAAACCCGACCAGGCCGGCGAAGAAGATCACCTGCAGCACGGTGCCGTTGTTGGGAACCAGCACTTTCATGCCATCTGCATTCTTGCCGATCGCTGCACCGGACAGTGCCGCGACCGGATTGGGTGGCACGATGTGGAACAGCATGTCCAGCACGCCTGGCACATCCTTGGGCGTGTAGTCGGAGGCCACCTGCAGCGCACCAACTCCGAGCCGGGTTTGAATACGAAGCCGGCAACGAGCCCCACGCCCACCGCCAGGATCGCGGTCAGCGCGAACCAGGCGAACGTACGACCCGCCAGCGCGGCGATGGACTGCTGTCCCGCCAGCGAAGCCACCGCGTTGATCACCGCGAAGAACACCAACGGCACCGCGATCATCATGATCAGGTTGACGTAGACATCGCCCAGCGGCCCGAACCATTTTTCGGCATCCGGTCCGAACGCCCAGCCGGCCAATGCGCCCAGCACGAAGCCTGCGACCACGCGCTTCCAGAATTTGATGCCGAACCACCACTTGAACATGCACGCGATCCATCGGGACGAGGCGCGACGATAACCCGCGGCGTGACGCATTCGTCAGTCCTGTTGGCGCAACGGTGTCATGTCATCGGCGCATTCAGCGGCGATAATCGATGCACGCTCCCGGAGGTACTGAATGCGTCTTTCCACCATCGCTCGCGCTTGCACTCTCCACGTCACTTGCGACGGCCTCATGCGCCAGCACCTCGGACCGCGCTGCCCAGGCCACGACGCAGCACGGTGCCGGCATCGTCGTCGAGGTTCCCGACATCGCGCATCCCGCTGGCGAGTCCGCACAGTGGTGGTTCCGCAATGGCGCAGCACAGGCCGCCGCGCGTGGTGCGATGGCAGGCCGGGCCAGGAACGTCATCCTGTTCGTCGGCGACGGCATGAGCCTGACCACGGTCGCCGCGGCGCGCATTCTGGAAGGCCAGCGCAAGGGAAATCCCGGTGAGGAAAACTGCGTTGTCGTGGGAAGACTTCCCGGCCACTGCACTGAGCCGGACCTACAACACCAATTCGCAGACACCCGACTCCGCCGGTACCGCCAGCGCGATGACCACCGGCGTGAAGACCCGGCTGGGCGTACTCGGCATCGGCCAGCAGGCCGCGCGTGGGGACTGCGCGCAGGCGATGGCAGCACCAGCCTTGACGCTTGTGGGAACTGGCCGCCGCCAGCGGCATGGCCACCGGCGTGGTCACCACCACCCGCGTGACCCATGCGACACCTGCCTCGACCTACAGCCATAGCGCAGACCGCAACTGGGAGAGCGACGCCAACCTGTCCGATGCGGCCAAGTGCCGCCGGCTGCAAGGACATCGCCCGCCAGCTCATCGAAACGCCCCGTGGCAACGGACCCGACGTGGTCATGGGTGGCGGACGCAGGTACTTCATGCCGACGAGCCAACACGATCCCGAATACCCGGACATCACTCGGCAAACGCCGCGACGGCCGCGACCTGATCGCGGAATGGCAGCAACGGCATCCGCGTGGCCGCTACGTCTGGAACGCCACGCAACTTGCACGCAGCGCCCACCGACCAGCCCTTGCTGGCATTGTTCGAACCCGACCGACATGCAGTACGAGCACGAACGTCCGCAGGATCGCGCCGGCGAACCCTCGCTGGCGGAGATGACCCGCGCCGCGATCAGCAGCTGTCGCACAATCCGCAGCGGATTCGTGCTGATGGTCGAAGGCGGCCGCATCGACCATGCCCACCATGCCGGCAATGCCTACCGCGCACTGGACGAGACGATTGCCTTAGCGATGCCGTGCGCGTCGCCACCGAACTGACATCCGAAAGACGACACCCTGATCCTGGTCACCGCCGACCATTCGCACACGCTGACCTTCATCGGCTATCCGCAGCGCGGCAATCCGATCCTCGGCAAGGTGCATGGCGGTAGCAGCGGGAAGACCGACAGCACCGGCCCAACGCTTCGCCCGCGATGCCACCGGCCTGCCCTACACCACGCTTGGGTATTGCAGTGGCCCCGGCTATGCCGGCGCAACCGACCAGCAACCGGAAGGCCCGAAGTTCCTGCGCAAGCGCCCCACCAGTTCCAACCCGCCACCGGTGGTCGTCATGACCTGACCGAGGTCGATACCGAAAACCCGACTACCTGCAGGAAGCCCTGATTCCGATGCGCAGCGAAACACATGGCGGCGACGATGTCGGCATCTGGGCGCGCGGTCCGGGCAGCAGTGCGGTGCGCGGCAGCGTGGAGCAGAACACGATCTTCCACTTCCTGTTGCAGGCCACGCCCCGGCTTCGCGATGCGCTATGCGCGAAGGGCGATTGCGATGCGAACGGCGTGCCGGTGCTGTTGCCGAAGCCCGCGGATTTCGAAATCAATTGATGGTGCCGCGGGAAAAGTGGGAGAAGGGGCGGAGCTCGTCAGGGCGTGCAGCAATTCGGAGCACAACCACAGGCAGCATCGCCATGTTTTACACGTGACGCAACGACGGCAGTTACCGCCAGCGGCTTGCGTGCCCTCACGAATCCGCTGACGATCTTGCCGTCCACCTGTTGCGCCAACGCCTGCATGTCGTCGCTGAGGTTGGCAAGGAATTCCTTGGCGTCCTCGACCGAATACACGCGGGTCACCTCGATGTCAGCGGCTTCAAATCCCGCCGCTTCGAGTTTGGCCAGGTACTCGGCGTCCTGCAGGGCTCCGGCCACGCAGCCAATCCACAACTCCATGTTGTGCCGGATCGAGTCCGGCACGTTGCCGCGCATCACCACGTCAGAGACCGCGAAACGGCCGCCCGGCTTCAGCACCCGGAACGCCTCGCTCAGTACCCGGTCCTTGTCCCCGGACAGGTTGATCACGCAATTGGAAATGACCACGTCCACCGAATTGGACGGCAGCGGAATGTTTTCGATTTCGCCCTTGAGGAAATGCACATTGGCGAGACCGCTCTTGCGCTTGTTCTCCTCGGCCAGTGCCAGCATCTGATCGGTCATGTCCAGGCCGAATGCCATTCCGGTCGGGCCCACGCGCCTGGCCGACAACAGCACGTCGATCCCGCCGCCGGAACCCAGGTCCAGCACCGTCTCGCCCTCGCGCAACTCGGCCAGCGCAGTCGGGTTGCCGCAGCCCAACGACGCCAGCATTGCTGCAGCCGGTACGTCCGCCGCCTGGGCCGCGTCATACAGGTTTGTCGTGATCGGATCGCATTGCCCGAACTCGGCAGCCGCGCCGCCACAGCAGGCATTGGCGCCACCGCTGGCCACGCGCTCGGCGGCAGCGCCATAGCGCGTCTTCACCACATCTTTCACGTCGATATTTGCATTCATCAGGTTTCTCCAGCCATCAGGAACAGCACACGTCGCGCCCAGGGCGTCAAAACGGCTTCGCCAGCACCAGGAAGACGACCACGAACAGCAACAGCACCGGCAGCTCGTTGAACCAGCGCAGCGCCTTGCCGCTGGGCAACGGGCGACCGGCATCGACACCTTTCAACCAGCGCCCTGCCACGATGTAGTGGGCCAGCATCAAGGCGACCAGCAGCAATTTCGCATGCAGCCAATGGCCGCCGATGCGCGAAATGCAGCCACAGCGCCAACCCGAACACGAACGCGAACGCGAACATCACATGGCCGAAGCGGTACAAGCGCCTTGCCCATCAGCACCAGCTGCGCGCGCACTGCAGGTTCGTTGACCGGCTTCGGCGATATTGACCAGGATCCGCGGCAGGTAGAACACCGTCGCCATCCAGGCGATCACGAACACCAGGTGCGCGGTCTTGGTCAGCATGAAGGCCATGCAAGTCGTCTCCATGTCGTCATCCAGGCGGAATGCCTGGATCCGGCCTTTGATTTTGCACGTCACGCGGGTAAAGCTGAAGCTGGATCCTGGCATTCGCCGGGACAACGGGATATGTGAATGACCAAGCGCTACGACCGCGACTACTTCGATCACTGGTACCGCCATGAAGGCATTGGCGACACCGCGCGCCTCGCACGCAAGGTCGCGCTGGCAGTCGCGACCGCCGAATACCACCTGGAACGCCCGCTGCGCAGCGTGCTCGACATTGGCTGTGGCGAAGGCGCGTGGCGCGCGCCCTTGCGCAAGTTGCGACCGAAAGTCGAGTACATCGGCTTCGACAGCAGCGAATACGCGGTCTCGCGCTATGGCCGCAGTCGTGATCTGCACCTGGCGCGCTTCGGCGATTTCGAATTCCTGCGCCCGTGTGGCCCGGTCGACTTGCTGGTTTGCAGCGACGTGCTGCATTACCTGCCGACCCGCGAACTGGAACGCGGCCTGCCGGCGCTTGCAGACCTGTGCGGCGGGGTTGCCTTCATCGAAACGTTCACCCGCGAAGACCAGGCCGTGGGCGACGAGGACGAATTCAAGTCTCGTCCGGCACGCTTCTACCGAGAGCGACTGCATGCGACCGGTCTGCGAGCACTGGGCTCGCATTGCTGGCTGTCACCGCAGCTTGCCCACCGTGCCACGGCGCTTGAGTTGCCCGGGTAGCGAAAACCGTGACCTTCATCACGGGCGGCCGCAGTCCATACGTTATGCTGCACTGCCGCAAAACATAAGTTATCCGACACGATGCTGCTCTACCAATGGCATGAACTCTGGCGCGCGGGCATGGCGCCATACACCTACTTCGCCGATGCCGGCGCCAAGATGTACGCCGCGAACGACAGCTGGCTGTCTTCGCTTCCCGGCGCACAGCGCACGGCTGCCGCGTTCGAGCTGACGTACCGGTTGGGCAAGGCCTACGAGAAACCGGAATTCGGCATCCACCAGATCGAGGTGGAAGGCCTGTCGATTCCGGTGGTCGAGCGGGTCGTCCTGGAAAAGCCGTTCTGCCGGCTGCTGCGCTTCAAGCGCTACCACGACCAGGCCGATGGGCTGGCGCGGATGAAGGACGACCCGACCGTACTGGTGGTCGCGCCGCTGTCGGGTCACCACGCCACCCTGCTGCGCGACACCGTGCGCACCCTGCTCGTCGACCACAAGGTGTTCATCACCGACTGGACCGATGCACGCATGGTGCCGGCCGAGGACGGCGCGTTCCGCCTGGACGACTACATCGCCTACATCGAAGAATTCATCCGCCACATCGGCACCGACAACCTGCACGTGATCAGCGTGTGCCAGCCGACCGTGCCGGTGCTCGCGGCGATCTCGCTGATGGCCGGGCGCGGCGAACCGTTGCCGAAATCGATGGTGATGATGGGCGGGCCGATCGATCCACGCGAATCGCCGACCACGGTCAACAACCTGGCCACCCGCCAGCCGCTGTCGTGGTTCGAGAACAACGTCATCCACACCGTCCCGACCAACTACCCGGGCAGCGGGCGTCAGGTGTATCCCGGCTTCCTGCAGCATCTTGGCTTCGTGGCGATGAACCCCGAGCGCCACGGCACCTCGCACTGGGATTTCTACCAGGACCTGCTGAAGGGCGACCTCAGCTCCGCTGCATCGCATCGCAAGTTCTACGACGAATACAACGCCGTGCTGGACATGCCGGCGCAGTACTACCTCGACACCATTCGCGTCGTGTTCCAGGAATTCCTGTTGCCACGCGGGCTGTGGGATGTGGCCGGCGAGCGCGTGGATCCCTCGAAGATCCGCGACTGCGCGCTGCTGACCATCGAGGGCGAACTGGACGATATTTCCGGCGAAGGCCAGACCCGCGCCGCGCACAAGCTGTGCACCGGCATCCCGCAGGCCGACCAGCAGCACCTGACCGTCGAAGGCGCCGGTCATTTCGGCATCTTCAGCGGTCGCCGCTGGCGCACCCAGGTCTATCCGCAGGTGAAGGCATTCATTGCCGCGCATGCTGCCGCAGTGCATCCACCGGCAGCCGAGCCGGTTGCGCCCGAGCCGATTGCAAAGCCTGCGGCCAAGAAGGCAATGCCGACGCGCGCGACGCCTGTGAAGAAGACTGCTGCAAGATCGGCGCCGGCAAGAAAAGCGGCGTCGAGACAACCGGCCGCGAAGGAATCCCTCCCGAGGAATCCGGCATCGAAACATGTCGTGACCAAGCAGGCGACCGCCAGCAAGCCGCCATCGAAACGAGCCGTGGCCTGATAATCACCGCCACGAAAAACGCCCGCTGACGCGGGCGTTTTTTCATGTCGACCAAGTCAATCCTGGCGGTCCCTGGATGCATGGACCAGCAAGTGCTTGGCTAGCCGCCCATGCACCAGGCCGATGCCTCGGGCGAGGTGCAACGTGCCGAACAGGATCACCACGCCGGCAGCGAACAGCAGTGGCAACTGCCACCACAGGTTCATGCTGTTCTCGACATGCCATTCGGCAACGAGCCAGTTGTTGCCGGCATAGCCGATCCAGACCAGCAGCGGCGCAGCGATGAAAGACAGCGACACGCTGAGCAGGGTCACCGCCACGGTGAAATATGCGATACCCAGCGGCAGCATCAGCAGGAAATACAGCTGCGTGCTCCAGGTTCGCGGATCCGTGAACATGTCCGCGATCCGCTGCAACCAAGGCTTGCCACGGGCTTCGTACAAGGGGCGACGCGGCATCCGCTCACCCAGCATCACTTCCACGATCCGGCCCTCGACCAGCGACAGCACCCGCACCGATCCGAAATACAGGATCACGAACGGAATGCCGATGATCAGGATGGCCAGGCCAAACGACATCGAAACGCCGGTCACGACCCAGGTGAAATAGAAGATGCCGGTGGCCAGCGACAGCAGCATGTAGAACAGCGATGCATAGGTGCGCGCATCGGCGATCACGCCGAAGAAGCGACCGAGAACCGACATGCGTGGCGGCGGCGGCGGCGCGCGCAAAGCAGTCTGCACCCTGACCTCGGTGTCGCGATAAATGTCGGCGACTTCATCCGGGGCGCCGTAGCTGCCGGCCACGGTCGCGATGACGTCGGCCTCGGACTTGCCGGGATTGGCGGCCAGCTCCGAACGCAGGTAGTCCTCCGCGTCGTAGAGCGCGTCCTGCGCCAAGCGCCCGATCGCAGCCGCGCAGGGCAGCACGCAGTCGCTCCAGATAGGCGGGAATGGTGGTGGGCAGGTCGGACTGGAAGGCATTCATGCGGACAGGTCCTTGAGCACGGAATCGAGGGAATCGCGGGTGGCGCGCCAGGCGGCGCTCCAGTCGACCAGGGCTTCGCGGCCAGCACTGGTGACGCGGTAATAGCGGCGCGGCGGCCCGCTGACGGACGGCTCGACGAAACTGTCCAGCAAGCCTGCTGCTTCCAGGTTGCGCAGCACCGGGTACAGCGCGCTCTGCTTGCCGGCCAGCACACCGTCACCGGTCTGTTCCAGGCGCTTGGCGATCTGGTAGCCGTACATCGGCTCGACATGCCGCGGCGACCACCGCCAGCAACGCCAGCGACACGGTGCCGGCGCTGAGTTCCTTGTGGAATTTGCGTAACAGGACTTCGTCCATCGGGGCACTCCACTAATCGTGAGTGGATACTACTGTTAATTTCGATATAGTGAATATGCCAGTAGTCACAGATGCCCGAGATTCTCATCGTGCCGGGTCTGGCGCAGCGCAAGAAACCCGGTTGTCGCCACGGCAAACGACGTTGCGGCCGCACGCTATGCTTCCTGCTTTCCAGAGGAGCTCACTCCATGCGCATCGCCTTGCTGGCCATCGCCCTGTCACTCGCCGTGGTTTTACCTGCACGCGCGCAGGATGCTTCGAAGGCGAAGCCTCGCAGCGCCAAGGAGATCATCGACGCCGCCCCGGCCGCGGCTTGGCGCACGCTGGATCCGGCCAACACGCTGTACATGGAACTGGACAGCGGCCGCGTCATCATCGAGCTGGCGACCGGCTTCGCACCCGAGCACGTCGCCAACATCAAGGTAATGGCCGGGGGCGGATTCTGGGACGGGTTGTCGATCTATCGTTCGCAGGACAATTTCGTGGTCCAGTTCGGCGATGCCGATGCCGACGACAAGGCGAAGGCCAAGTCCTTCCCGACCGGGACGAAGCAGCACCTGCCCGCCGAGTTCACCCGTTCCGACAAGGGTGCGCACCTTGACCGACTGCCCGATGTCGATGGCTGGGCGCCGCAGGTCGGCTTCATCGACGGCTTCCCCACTGCGCGCGACCCGAAGACCGGCAAGGCCTGGATGACCCATTGCTACGGCATGCTCGGCGCCGGCCGCAGCAACGCGCCGGACAGCAGCATCGGCGCCGAACTCTACGTGGTGATCGGCCAGGCACCGCGTGCACTGGACCGCCAGCTCAGCTCGGTTGGCCGCGTGATCAAGGGCATGGAGTTGCTCAGCGCAATACCACGCGGTCCGGAGCCGATGGGCTTCTACGCCGAGCCACAGCAGCGCACCACGATCAAGGCCATCCGCCTGGCCAGCGAAGTCCCGGAACGCGAACGTACGCCACTGCAGTTGCTGCGCACCGACAGCCAGGCCTTCATCGAGGCCACCGAAGCACGTCGCAACCGCGTCGACGATTTCTACACCATTCCATCTGGCCACATCGACCTGTGCAACGTGCCGCTGCCCGTGCGTTCGTCACCTGCCAGGTAATTATCCTTTTCCCCTGCATGAAAAAGAACGGCGCCTGCCAGCAAGGTTCGGCAGGCGGTCGAAGCGCTGGCTTTTGACCTGGACGAGCTGGTGGAGTTCGAGCAGGACGAAGGCTGACGCGAGACGCCAGCCCCAAGGCGACGCATGGCAGGGCATGACCCATGACCTTTCGCACCTTGCCAGCAGGACTATGCTCTCGCACTCTAGGGCTTCTGTGCCGTCATTCTGCTGGAATCTGCCCATGCATCTGCCGCGTGTTGTCGCCGTCCTGCTTGCCGCTTCGACGCTCCATATCCCACTGACGCAAGCGGCAACGCCGCAAGCGGAAGCCGCGCCTGCATGTCCCGTGATCTTGATGGCCGGGACCGATGCCGCATCGGTCAAGGTCGCCAGCAGCGCCGATGCCTGGGGCGGGGCGCGCACCGGCACCGAGGCCACCCTGTCGGATCGTGTCGTCGACTATTCCATCGATGCCACCCTGGATCCGGTCAAGCACACCATCACCGGCAAGCAGACCCTGCGCTGGCGCAACCGCAGCGCGCAGCCGGTGTGCAGTATCTACCTGCACATGTATCTCAACGGGTTCGAGGGCCCGGGCAGCACCTTCATGACCGAGCAGCGGGCCAGCGAACGCGGCTTTCGCAGCAACGTCAAGACCAAGGATGGCGAGTACGGCCATATCCGCCTGGACAAGGTGCAACAGGGCGGCGCGGCGGCGAAATGGACCTTCGTGCAACCCGATGGTGGTCCGGCGACCGACCGCAGCGTGGTCCGCATCGACCTGCCGCAGCCGGTCGCTCCCGGGGCAACGACTGCGCTGGACATCGACTTCTTCGACCAACTGCCACGCGTGGTGGCACGCACCGGCTATTACGGCAGCTTCCACCTGGTCAGCCAGTGGTTCCCGAAGATCGCCGTGCTTGAACTTCCCGGTGAACGCGGCGCCACCGCCCCGCGCTGGAACGCGCACGAGTTCCACCTGCACAGCGAGTTCTATGCCGACTACGGCAACTACGACGTGCGCCTGACCGTGCCGAAGGGCTATACCGTCGGTGCCACTGGCCAGTTGGCCGGCACGCCGGTCGAGCGCGATGGCAAGGTGACCTCGCGTTATGTGCAGGGCGACGTGCATGACTTCGCCTGGACCGCAGACAAGCGATACGCCAAGCCATTGACGAAGACCTGGAATGGCCCGAAAGGCCCGGTGCTGGTCAGCGTGCTGTTCACGCCGGAATACGACTTCAATGCCGAGCCCGTGCTGCAGGCCACCATCGATTCGTTGAAGTACTTCTCCGACACCCTGGGTCCCTACCCCTACAAGACCGTCACCGCAGTAGTTCCTCCCCATGGCGCGGACGAAGCCGGCGGCATGGAATACCCGACCTTCTTCACCGCCAGCAGCACCGGCCAGGTCGCGCCCGGCACTGCAGGCCGTTTCAGCCTGGATTTCGTGACCGTGCATGAATTCGGACATGGCTATTTCTACGGCATCATCGGCTCGAACGAGTTCGAGGAACCCATGCTCGACGAGGGCATGAACGAGTACTGGGACCAGCGCATGATGCGGTCCCGCAAGACCTCCATCAATCCGACGCCCGCGTGGATGCAGCGACTTGGCATCAACATCTCGCTTGACGATGTGTTCGACATGGAACGGCTGGGCGCCAACCTGGGCGATCCGGCTGATCCATTGGGTGACAACGCCTGGTCGCGCCTGTCCAGCGGCAGCTTCGGCACCGTCTACTCGCGCACCGCCACGCTGATGCGGCAAATCGAGTCGATGGTCGGCACGCCGGCGATGGAGCGCGCGATGAAGCTCTATTACGAGCGCTGGAAGTTCCGCCATCCGTCGGTGGCCGACCTGCGCGAAGCGCTGGCGGAAGGCACCGGCAAGCGTGGCATCGTCGAGACCAACTTCAACAACTTCATCTACGGCACCGGCCGCTTCGATGACCGCATATCCAGTATCGACAGCCGCGAAATCCTGCCCTTGCCGGGATTACCGCATCTACAAGGACAAGCAGGTACTGGTCGGCCAGGAACAACTGGAAAAGGCCATCGACGACCGTCGCAAGGCCTGGAAGGCCAAGCATCCGAAGGCAAAGGACTGGGAAGGTGCCTTCCCGTACGAAAGTGTGGTTGTCGTCCGCCGTGAAGGCCAGGCCCTGCCGCAGACCCTGCGGGTGAACTTTGCCGATGGCAGCCACCGCGACATGCCGGTCACCAGCACCGGAAGCTGGCAGCGCTTCAAGTTTGTCGGGCCAGCCAAGGCGGTGTCCGCACAACTGGACCCGGACAATGTCCTGCACATGGACCACTCCAGGCTCAACGACAGCCGAACAGTCGAGCCCGACAAACGCGCCTCGCGGCGCTGGTTCGGTGATGTCGCGACCCTGCTGCAATCCTTCTTTGCCCTGCTGGCTTCGGTCTGAGGCGCGCCATGATGACGACTGCAAACACACCCCTGCGCGCCCGTACCGCCCTCTCGCATGCCCTGCACGGAGCCCTTCAATGGCGGCTTTGGCTGCTCTGGATCACCATCACCGGCCTGTGCGCCCTAATTGGCGCCCTGCCGGTCTGGAACTGGCTGGGCGGCCTGCTGGACAACTCGCTGCTCGGCGGCGCGGTCGGTGGTGGCAAGGCCCCCGCGCTGGTGATCGAGGCCCTGATGTCGCGCGACGCACCGCTTGGCCTGCTGGCCGGCGGCATCCAGTTCGCGACGGTCCTGATGCTGCTGCTGGCGCCGCTGCTGACGGGTGCCGCTGTGACGGCCGCGCGTAGCCGGGAAACCCTGGGCTTCGGCGACTTGCTGCGTGGCGGCATCGGCGAATACGGCCCGATGCTGCGCATGCTGATCTGGTCGGTGATTCCACTCGGTATCGCCATCGCGGTGATGGCCGGGATCATGGGTGCCAACGAATCCGCCAACGAGCAGGCCGTGCTGGCCTCGGAACTGGATGCCGGCCGCCGCATTGCATGGATCATCGGCGGCATCCTGTGGGTGTTGGCGCATGCCAGCCTGGAAGCCGGTCGCGGCTGGCTGGCCGCCGACGGACGCCTGCGTTCCGCCATCAAGGCATGGTGGCGTGGCCTGAAGCTGCTGCTACGCCGGCCGTTCGCGGTGCTGTCCGTGTACCTGATCACCACCCTCGCCGGCCTGCTGCTGGCCGTGCTGATGATCGGCGTGCGCCAGCACATCGACGCAAATACCGGGATGGGTTTCGTATTGGCAATACTGGCCGGTTTCGGCATTACCGCGGTGCTCGCCTGGAGCCGGATCGCCCGCCTGTTTGGCATGCAATCGCTGGCACAGGACATGCATACCCGTCGCTGATCCGGGCAAATTTTCCGCAGGCAGACTAGAATCCCCCTTCGTTCACGCCGAGCGGAAGGGGACACGACGTGGCATTCTTTGATTTCCTGAAGCGCAAGAAAGTGCCGCCCACAGTGGCACCGAAAGCGGTGACACCTGTCCGTGTGCCGGTTGTCGCACCGGTGGTGCACAAGCCAGCGCAGGACTTGCCCGCAGAAGTACCGGCGCCATCCGCGCTGGTTTCGCCCGAGTTGGTGCCGCCCGAGTCGGCGACTGAAGACGCGGCGTTCCTGGAAGAACCCGATCATGACGGCCCCGAACGCCGTGATCGTATTCGCCGCAAACCCCGCGAGGGGCACGCGGGTACTGGTGATCGACGATTCCCCGACGATCGTCGCCTTGCTCAAGCGCATGCTGCAGCAGAACCAGCTGGAAGTCATCGAGGCCTTCGACGCGGAATCCGGCATCGAGATCGCACGCCGCGAAGTACCCGACCTGATCTTCCTCGACATCGTGCTGCCGGGCATGGACGGCTTCCGGGCGCTGCGCACCCTGCGCCGCGACCCGATCACCAAGCATCTGCCGATCATCATGATCAGCGGCAATGCGCAGGCAACCGAGCAGTTCTACGTGCAGCGCATTGGTGCCGACGACTTCATGAAGAAGCCCTTTTCGCGCGCCGAAGTCTTCAACCGGGTCGAAGCCTTGCTCGACGAAGATGGCATTCCCCGCCACACCGTCAAGCCGGGCACGCGTGCCGAAGCCGCCGAAGCGGCCGCCAACACGTAAGCGCAGACCGGAACAAAAGTGGGGGCAGCGTGGGGTTTCGCGGCGCGGAACCCTACGCTGCCCCCACTTTTTGGCCTCGCGAATCAGGGTTTTGCGGGGGCCTTGACCGGCACCAGCCGCAGGTCCTGGAAGTCGAAGCTGAAGTCGGTCATCGGCGACACCGGCTCGATCCGCATTTCGCGAATCGTCGCCGTCGGCATCCAGCGTGAAATTCACGAACGCATCGGCATTCAAGCCCCGGTCGCGCCAGCGCACGATGAACGTGTCGTGCTGCCAGTGGCTGATGTCGCCCAACAGCTCGGCGGTCTTGCTGAACTGCATCTCCAGGCCCTTCGCGCCCTGGCGGATCACCACATCGCCGTACCACGGGTCGCGATACGTCGCGGCATAGCTCGCCAGCGCCAGCGACGGCTTGCTGCGGGCGTCGCGCTTGGCCAGGTGCTTCTGCCAGGACTCATCCGCGTCGGCCTGCGACTTGGCGTAGGCCTTGCCATACGCCGCCAGCCAGTCGGTGCCACTGCGCCCCAGCATCATGTCCAGCGCGCGATAGGTCACCGCATTGAACGCGACGCCCAGCTCCGCGCTGGTCAGCACGATCACGCCGATCTTCTTGTCCGGCAACAGCGTCAGCCGCGACACCTGGCCCGGCCAGCCACCGGTATGCCAGACCATGCGATTGCCGGCGTAGTCGGACAGGTTCCAGCCCTGCCCGTAGCCGATGAAGTTCGGCACTGCCGCTGCAAGTTCCGGCACCGATGGCTTGCCGACCGGGATCGGCGTCAGCATCGTCCACATCTCGCGCTGGCGCGCAGCGGAGAACAGTCGCTTGGCAGCGTCACCCTCACCGCCGCTCTCACCAGACGCGATGACGCCGCCAGCCAGTTGCAGGTTCATCCACTTGGTCAGGTCGTGCACGCTCGAATACAGGCCGCCAGCACCTGACACGTTGCGCCAGCTGGTCACCCCGACCGGTCGCAGATCCTTGAAGTCGAAGCGGGCATGGCCGGTGGCCACGTTGTCACCGGGCTTGAGGTCATCGCTGTTGTAGCGGGTCTCGTCCATGCCCAGCGGCTGCAGGATGCGGGTCTGCAGGAACTGCTTGTATGGCATGCCCGAGGTCTGTTCGATCACCAGCTGGGCCACGCCGAACAGGATGTTGTCGTAGGCGTACTGCTCGCGGAAGCCGCCGGTCAGCGGCACGTCCTTGAGGCGCTCGGCGACCTCGCGGGTCGAATAGGTCGTGGTCGGCCAGTACAGCAGGTCACCCGCGCCCAGGCTCAAGCCGCTGCGGTGTGCCAGCAGGTCGCGGATGCGCATCTCGTGGGTGACGTAAGGATCGGACATGCGGAACCACGGCAGGTGGTCGATGACGCGATCGGTCAGCTTCAGCTTGCCGTCGTCCTGCAGCATGTTCAGCGATGCGGCGGTGAACGCCTTGGTGTTGGAGGCGATCGCGAACATGGTGTGCGCATCGACTTGCGCCGGCTTGCCCATTTCGCGCGGGCCATAGCCGCGCTCCATGACGATCTTGCCGTCCTGCACGATGGCCACCGCAATGCCGGGCACGTCGAACTGCTTGCGCACCGCATCGACATAGACATCGAACGCGCGCAGCTGCGCGGCATCGGGCGTTGGGCGCGGCAGCGGCGCCATGGTGTCGTCGATTCGGATCGGCGGCGCCGTGACGGCTTGCTGCGCCTGCAGCGGCATTGCAACCGCAAGGGTGAGTCCAACCGCCAACGCCAGTGTGGTGATGCGCATGCCTGCCTCCCTGATGAAGCGCCGAGTATGCCGCAGCCCGGCGTGGCAGCGATGCGCCATCGGTCATGGCACGCAGCCTCGGTGGCCTGGAACCCGCGATAATGCGCGCATGGGAAATACCAACACCAGCAAGGCGCTCTGGCAGATCCACCTGTGCGTGTTGCTGTGGGGCTTCACCGCGATCCTGGGCAAGCTCATCTCGCTGCCGGCATTGCCGCTGGTGTGGTGGCGCATGCTGATCGTGGTCGCAGTGCTGGCCTTGGTGCCGCGCGTCTGGCGCGGGATTGCCGCAATGCCGATCCGGGTGCGCTGGGCGTATGCCGGCATCGGCGCGCTGGTCGCGCTGCACTGGCTGACGTTCTACGGCGCGATCAAGCTGTCGAATGCCTCGGTCGCGGCGACCTGCATTGCCTTCGCTACGCCGA
Source organism: uncultured Gammaproteobacteria bacterium (assembly GCA_963714905.1). Classification (GTDB taxonomy): domain Bacteria; phylum Pseudomonadota; class Gammaproteobacteria; order Xanthomonadales; family Xanthomonadaceae; genus Thermomonas. Next base: position 249,143 of record CAVQPZ010000005.1, on the reverse strand, counting down.
TGACGGCGCTGATCGAACCACTGCTGACCCGCCAGCGTTTCCAGCCACGCGACTTCGCGCTCGGCCTGTTCTCGCTGCCCGGCATCTGGCTGATCGTCGGCGGCGTGCCCGACGGCATGCATGCGGGGATCATCGCCGGGGTTGCGTCGGCATTCTTCGTGGCGCTGTTCGGCACGCTCAACAAGCGCTTCGTCGATGGCGGCGACCCGCTGACGGTGACCGCGCTGGAACTCGGCGCCGGCACGCTCACCCTGACCCTGCTCGCGCCGTTGATGCCGCTGCTGGTGCCTGCATTCGCCGGCCCGTTGCTGGTACTGCCGTCGGCCACGGATGGCGCCTGGCTGTTGTTGCTTGCACTGGCTTGCACGTTGTTCCCGTTCGCCCTGTGCCTGGTCGCGCTGCGCCACCTGAGCGCGTTCACCGCGCAACTGTCGGTGAACCTGGAGCCGATCTACGCCATCGTGCTGGCGGCGATCCTGTTCGGTGAACAGCACGATCTCAGCGCGCGCTTCTACGCGGGCGTGGCGATCATCCTGGGCGTGGTATTCGCACAGGGCCTGCTGGCGCGCGGACGAACGCAGGACCACTCGCCCGAGCATCCGGAAGTCCTCGGCGTCAGCGAAGCCAAGCAATTCACCGATTGAAAAGCCCCTGACCCGCCTGCCGGGTCGCGCCGATTCGGCGGACATGGCAGGCTAGCGCCTCCCCAGCCTGCTGCCTGCGCATGTACCTCGGCTACTACGGCCTGCACGAAGCCCCGTTCTCGATCACGCCGGACCCGCGTTTCGTGCACCTCAGCGAACGCCACCGCGACGCGTTGGCGCACCTGCTGTTCGGCGTCGACAAGGGCGGCAGCGGCGGTTTCGTCCAGCTTACCGGCGAGGTCGGCACCGGCAAGACCACGCTGAGCCGACTGTTGCTGGAACAACTGCCGGAAGACACCCGCATCGCACTGGTGCTCAATCCGCGCCAGGACGCGGTCGAGCTGCTGGAGACGATTTGCGAAGAACTGCACATCGACATCCAGGGTCGGCGCGGCAGCAGCAAGTCGCTGATCGATGCGCTCAATGTCTATTTGCTGGATGCCTACGCGCAGGGCCTGCGCGTGGTAGTGCTGATCGACGAGGCACAGAACCTGCCGGCAGACGCGCTGGAGCAGGTGCGCCTGCTGACCAATCTGGAAACCCATACCCAGAAGCTGCTGCAGATTCTGTTGCTGGGGCAACCCGAATTGCGCGACATCCTGGCGCGCCCGGACCTGCGCCAGCTGGCCCAGCGCATCACTGCGCGCTACCACCTGACTCCGCTGGATGCGCGCGGCACCGAGGCTTACCTGCGCCATCGCTGGCGGGTTGCCGGTGGCACCCGCTTCCCGTTTACCACCAAGGCCGTGCAGCGCCTGCATGTGCGTGCGGGTGGCGTGCCGCGCCTGATCAACGTGATCGCCGAACGCGCCCTGCTCGCCGGCTATGCACGCGATGCCGCCGCGATTGATGCACGCCTGGTCGATGTCGCCGCCAACGAGGTGCTGCCGCCCACCGCGAAACACATCTGGTGGCCGTGGCTGGCTGCCGCGGGCGTGGTCGCTGTTGCCGTGGTGGCCGCAACCCAGTTCCGTGGCACGCCAGCACCAGCGCACGCGCCGGCCGCAGCACAGGCCATGGTTGCTGCAGACGCAGCGGCAATCAGTCAGATGTCAGGCCGCGTATCGTCGCCAGGTGTCAAGCTGGAAGCGACCGCCCTGACCCAGTTGATCAGGACCACGAGTGACAACCCGCTGACTGCATGGCGGGCCATGCTGGCGCTGTGGCAGCTGCCCGCAGACAGCATTACCGTCGATCCCGCAGGTCCCTGCAGGTCGGCAGCGAATCCCGAAGTCCATTGCGTGCAGGGCAGTGCAAGCCTGGACACCTTGCTGGCGCTGGATCGTCCGGTATTGCTGCGCTTGCACGATGCCGGCACCGATGCCTGGGCGCTGCTGCTGGGTGCAGACGCAAGGCGCGCACGCATCCGCATCGGCGAACAGACCCTGGACATTGACCGCGTGCAATTACTGGCGCGCTGGGATGGCCCATACGCCAGCCTCTGGCGCGGCCCGGCAATACTGGCATCCACGCCTCGACTGGACAGCAGTGGCCCGGCCGTGGACTGGGTACGCCAACAGGTTTTGCCCGGAGCCAATGCGGCTCCCGGCGCAGCGTATGGCGACACCTTGCGCGCCGCGATCAAGACCGTGCAGCAGGCGCGTGGATTGCCGGCAGACGGCATCGCCGGGCCACTGACCTTGATGTCGCTGGGCAATGAATTGCCCGGCCCACGTCTACTGCGCGTACTGGACTGACCCGATGTCACTGATCCTGGAAGCCCTGCGCAAATCCGAAGCCGAACGCCGCCGCGGGCTGGCGCCGGACGTGGCGATGGAACTGCCACCGACGCCTGCGGCGCGCCCGCGCACACTGACTGCCTGGCTGCTACCGGCGCTGATCGTGGCCGGATTGCTGGTGCTGGCCGGCTGGTGGGCCAGGCGCGAACCTGCCAAGGCAGCGTCACCTGACACCAGCATCGAAACCACCGATGCGGCGCTGACCTCGACCGACCCGGCTCCGCAACTGACGCCTCGCATCGAACCCACCCCGGCCGCACCTGCGTTGCTGAGCACGCCTGCGCCTGAAGCCCAAGCACCTAGCGTGCCGCTACAAATGCCCGCAGCCCCTGCACCGCCGCCGGCATCGACTACAACACAAACGGCAAGTATTCCGGCTCCACGGCCGGCGAAGGTCCAACCAGCGCCGGCACGACCGCTACCACCACCGGCAAGCGACATCAGCAATGACACCTCGATGCTGCCGCCGATCAAGCTGAGCATGCTGATGTGGGACGAAGTGCCGTCCAGGCGCTTCATCATCCTCAATGGCCAGCGCATGGCCGAAGGAGACCGTTACGACGGGATTTCCGTGCTGACGATCGAACGCAATGGCGTGGTGGTCGAAAGCAACGGGGCCAAGGCGCGGGTACCGCTGCCCTGACCGGCCGGCGCATGAGCGCCGAAGCTAGCTCGCCGCGCTTATTCGCCCATGTAGCAGACGTTGAGTTTGTTGCCGTCGAGATCGCGGAAATAGGCGGCGTAGAAGCCGGGTGAGCGCTGGCCCGGTGCACCTTCATCGCTACCGCCAAGCGCCATCGCCTTGTTGTAGAGCGCGTCCACCTGCTCGCGATTCGCAGCACCCAGCGCGACCATGGTGCCATTGCCAATCGTGGCCGGCTGCTTGTCGAATGGATAGGTGATGCCCAGACCAGCGCCATCCTGCGAATTGCCCCAGGCAATGAAGTAACCAGGCTCTTCCATGAAACGCTTGGCGCCAATCACGCCCAGCACTTCGTCGTAGAAGGCGGCGGCCTTGTCCATGTCGCGGGTTCCAAGGGTGGCGTAGGCAAGCATGATGGAGCTCCTGACAGTTACGAAGGGTGGAGCGAGCATACCCCCGCCATGGCAATGATCAGTCCGTGCAGAGCCATGCAACCCTCCTGCCGATGAATGATCGGGCACAGGACGGGTACACGGTGCATCCACGCCGGCACCAGTAACGTAACCCTTGCATGCCTCCGAACGAATGAGTCGACATGGACCTCTCCGAATCCTCTGCTGAAACAGCCACGACCGCGTTCTCGCGGCGTACGTTCCTTTCCACCTGTTCACTGGCGGTTGCCGGCTTGGCGCTTGGCTGCAATCGCGGCAGCGAAGCCGCGGCCACGCCGGGCAAGATCACGCCGGGCAAGGTCACCGTGATCGAGTTCTCCGACGCAGGCAAACGCCTGCGCACGGTGACCGTTGATCGCCTGATCAAGACGGATGCCGCATGGCGACAACAGCTGCCGCCGCTGTCCTACCAGGTTGCCCGGCGTGCCGGAACCGAACGCGCATTCACCGGCCCGCTGTTGAACGAACACCGCAAGGGCGTGTTTCGCTGCCTCTGCTGCGACACCGCCCTGTTCGATTCCGCGACCAAGTTCGAGTCCGGCACCGGTTGGCCGAGCTACTGGCAGCCAATCGCGAAGGAAAACGTGATCGAGGACAGCGACCGCACGCTCGGCATGGTCCGCACCGAAATCCGCTGCACCCGCTGCGAGGCACACCTGGGCCATGTCTTCAACGACGGCCCGAAACCGACCGGCCTGCGCTACTGCATGAATTCGGCGGCATTGCGATTCGCCGCAGCCGCATAAGCGCTCCTCCACTTGCCCGAGCACGCCATCCCGCACCTCTCCGAGGATTCCGCATGAACATCATCCGTCGCTCCACGCTCGCCATTGCCTTGGTCGCCCTGGTCGGTGCCTGCAGTCTTGCCGGCGCACGCAGCAAGCCGGTTGTGCTGCCCGACGCAAAGCTCGACGCACCACTTGCCGCCGGAAAGCAGCAGGTCGCAGTCTTCGCAGGCGGCTGCTTCTGGGGCGTCGAAGCGGTGTTCGAGCACGTCAAGGGCGTCAAGGATGTCGTCTCCGGCTACTCCGGCGGCAGCGCGATGACCGCCCGCTACGGGTTGATCGGCACCGGCAAGACCGGTCATGCCGAAGCAGTGCGCGTGGTCTATGACCCCAAGCTGGTGAGCTACGGACAATTGCTGCAGGTGTATTTCTCGGTGGCACATGATCCGACCCAGCTCAATCGACAAGCGCCGGACGTGGGTCCGCAATACCGCTCGCAGATTTTCACCGCCAGCGCGCAGCAGCAGAAGATCGCCAACGCCTACATCGCCCAGCTGACTGCGGCGAAGTCATTTGCCGCACCCATTGTCACCAAGGTGGAACCGCTGAAGGCGTTCTATCCGGCCGAGGCCTACCATCAGGACTACATGCGCCTGAACCCGAACCAGCCCTATATCATCTACAACGACGCGCCGAAACTGGTGCACCTAAGACAATTGTTCCCGCAGTTGTACAAGGGCGGCTGAAACGCAGATGTCTTCCGCTCAGGACACCACTGACTGCCAGCCGTTCGGTTACATTCGGCACCGCACCCCCGCCATACAGAAGCCGACATGCAGCAGATCGAGTTCCAGCTTGAACACGAGTTCGTCGAACTCAACCAGTTGTTGAAACTGGTCGGTCTGTGCGACAGCGGCGGCGCCGGCAAGGCGCTGGTTGCCACTGGCGAGGTCTGCGTGGATGGCACCCAGGAATTGCGCAAGACCGCCAAGATCCGTGCAGGGCAGCGCGTGCGCATGGGCCATGTCGAAATCGAAGTGCGCAGTCCAATCTAGGCAAGCGCTTTACTGCCCCCCGGCGCGCGGCCTCTCCGCGGCAGTTTGAACGTTTACCATCGGTGCATGCCGTTTGCGGAGATTGCCCGATGTTGTTGCTAGTGATTGCACTGATTGCCCTGTTTGGTTGGGGCGTGTTCGCGTTCAACCGTCTGGTCCGGCTGCGCAATCAACAGCGCACGGCCTGGGCCGACATCGACGTGCAACTGCAGCGCCGCCACGACCTGGTGCCGCAACTGGTCAACGTGGTGCAGGCCTATGCCGGGCATGAAGCAGCCACCCTGCAAGCGGTGACCGAACTGCGCAGCCAGGCCATGGGATTGAAACAACCCGGCCAACTCGGCGAAGTGGAAACCTCGCTGGAGCATGCGCTCGGCCGTCTGATCGCACTGAAGGAAGCGTATCCGGACCTCAAGGCCAACCAGAATTTCGCCCAGTTGCAAGCCGAACTGGTCAAGGTCGAGGAACAGCTGCAATACGCGCGGCGTTTCTACAACGGCGCGGTGCGCGACTACAACGATGGCATGCAACGCTTCCCCGACTTGCTGGTCGCAAAGATGGGCGGCTTCGGCGAGGTCGCGTTCTTCCAGGCCGAAGCCGACAGTCGAGCCGCGATCAAGCTGGAGTTGAATTCATGAACAGGATCACCCGACCCATCCGTGCATTCGTGTTCGCGTTCGTCTGCGCCAGCACCTTGCTCCTGCTACCCGCCGTACCTGCATTCGCACAGGAACGCATCCTGAGTTACGACAGCCAGTTGCAGATCAACGGCGACGGCAGCCTGGACGTACGCGAACAGATCAAGGTCCGCGCCGAGGGCAGCAACATCCGGCGCGGCATCTTTCGTGATTTCCCCACCCGCTACAAGGACCGCTACGGCAACAACGTAGTGGTCGACTTGCAGGTGCTCGACGTCCTGCGCGACGGCAAGGCCGAACCGTGGTTCACCGAACAGCAGTCAAATGGCGTGCGCATCAATACCGGCAATGACGACTTCCTGCCAGTACCCGCCGAATACACCTACACCTTGCACTACCGCACCACCCGCCAGTTGGGGTTCTTCGCCGACCATGACGAGTTGTACTGGAACGCGATCGGATTGGGCTGGGACTTCGCGATCGAAAGCGGCAGCGTCGACTTGCGCCTTCCGCAACCGGTGCCTGTCGATCAATTGAAGGCCGAAGGCTATACCGGACCCGAAGGCAGCAAGGGCCAGGACTACACCGCCAGTGTGCCGGCTCCCGGCATCGCGCACTGGCAGCTGGCCAAACCGCTGGCGCCACATGAAGGCCTGACGATTGTCCTGAGCTTTCCCAAGGGACTGGTGCCGCAACCCAGCCGCGCGCAACGCAGCATGTGGTTGCTCAAGGACAACCGCGGCCTGCTGGTCGCGCTGGCCGGCCTGCTGTTGATGCTGGTGTTCTGCGTGCGCCGATGGCGTGCAATCGGCCGTGATCCGAAACCCGGCATCGTGATCGCACGCTACGATCCGCCACAGGACGCGACCCCGGCGGCACTGCGCTTCATCAGGCGCATGGGCCATGACAACCGCTGTTTTTCCGCTGATGTGCTGGCGCTGGCGGTGAGCGGCTTCCTGAGCATCGAACGCGACAAGGGCCTGCTCAAGGACGAGTGGACGCTGGTGCAGGAATCCGGGCATGACGCCGACAGCTTGCCGAAATCACAGCGCGTCCTGCTCGACAAGCTCTTCGCGAAGGGCAGCCCGCTGGTGCTCAAGAACACCAATGCCAGCACCATGCAGGCGGCGCAAGCCGGGCACAGCAAGGCGCTGGCCGAGTTGTACGAGGGCAGGATGTTCAGGCTCAACGGCGGAAGTACGGGCCTCGCATTCCTGATTCTGGTGGCCACCGGAGCGCTCTCTTTCTGGGTGGCGGGTGGTAGCGGCATTCCGGCAATCATTGCCGTGCTGGTGGTGATGATCTTCGTGTTGATCGCATTCGGGATGCTGGTGCGCGCGCCCACGTCGGAAGGTCGCAAGATGCTGGATGAAATCGAAGGCCTCAAGCGTTACCTCGGTGTGGCCGAGCGCGACGAACTGGCCAGCATGCCAGGCCCCGAAGTTCCGGGCGCCGGCGAACGCGCACCGATGCTGGATGCCAAGCGCTACGAATTCCTGCTGCCCTACGCGGTGGCGCTGGAGGTCGAGGATGCATGGACGAACAAGTTCACCCTCGCCGTGGGCGCGGCTGCAGCCGCGGCAGCAACGGCCGGCATCGCCTGGTATCGCGGCGGCGGCATCGACAGCATGGGCAGCCTGAGCAAGGCGGTCGGCAACAGCCTGAGTTCGCAGATTGCATCCTCGTCCTCGCCGCCCGGCAGTTCCTCGGGCTCCGGTGGCGGCGGCTCCTCGGGTGGCGGCGGTGGTGGCGGTGGCGGTGGTGGCCGCTAAGCCACAAGGCGATTTTCAATCGATGCGTGTGAGATTCCTGGCCCTGCCGCGAATCATGTGGATGAGGGGCGCAAATGAAGCGTCCGCCATCTGGACCGCGCGCAGCGCATGGATTGCCCTACCTACATCGCAGCGACCACGACCGCCTCGACGGCAGCAGGCATGAACGCAGGCGAGTCTCATCGCACGTTCAGCGAACTGCTGCAGCAACATGCCGGGATCGTGTTCAAGGTCGCCAATACCTATGCGCGCGGCAGTGAAGATCGCGCCGACCTGGCACAGGAAATCGCCGCGCAGCTGTGGCGCGCATGGTCGAAATACGATCCATCGCGCAGCGTGACCACCTGGATGTATCGCATCGCGCTGAACGTGGCGATTTCCCACGTGCGCAGCAACAGCGTGCGCCTGCGCCATGACGCGATCCCGCTGGACGACGACCTGCACGACCTCGCCGATCCAGCGGCTGCCGATCCCGAAACAGAACAATGCTTGCGACTACTGCAGGGCTTCATTGCACGGCAAACCCCACTGGATCGCGCGTTGCTGCTGCTTTACCTGGAAGACCGCAAGCAGGGTGAGATCGCCGACATCCTCGGCATCAGCGAAAGCAATGTCTCCACCAAGATCGGACGCCTGAAACAGCGCATCCGCGACGAACTCTGACGCGAGCAAACACACAATGGACATGACCATGGAACTCGACGACTTCAAATCCGCCTGGCAAACCCTCGACCAACGGCTGCAACTCAACAACGCGCTGAAACTGCATGAGTTGCGCGAACGCACCCTGGCCAGGACCCGCAGCAGCCTGCGTCCGCTGTTCTGGGGGCAAATCGCGCAGATCCTGCTGATTGGCGTGCCGGCCATTTCGTTTGCCGTCCTGCTATGGATGAGCAAGCCCGCATTTGCCTCGGTGATCGTCGCCGGCGTGGTGTTGCATGCCTATGGCGTGTTGACCATCATCGGTGCAGGCGTGGTGCTGGGCCAACTGGCGAAGATCGACCATGCCGCGCCGGTGGTCGAGATCCAGAAGCAGCTTGCCCGCACCCGCACGTTGTACGTTCGCAGCGGCATGATCTGCGGCCTTCCGTGGTGGTTCCTGTGGGTACCGATCCTGATGGTCTTGGCCGGGCTTGGCGATGTCAGCCTGCTGGACAGGGCACCGCTGATGGTCTGGGGCGGCCTGGGCGTCGGCGTGCTGGGCCTGCTGCTCACGTTCCAGTTCCATCACTGGGTACGTCACCCCAGCCGTGCCCACCTCGGACGTGTCATGGATGAAAGCCTGGCCGGCAGCAGCCTGCACAAGGCGATTGCGCAGCTGCAGGAAGTGCAGCGATTCGAGCTGGACTGATCCGACAAAGCCACACCCACCATCGCGGTGGCGCCATCAGCGGCTGGCGTCAGCCGCATCGCCAGGTGATGGAGCTTCCTGCACGACCTGCGCAGCAGGTGATGCGGCTGGCGCGGATGTCGCGTCTGACATGGGTGCTGCGGGCGAAGCTGTCGATGCCGCGGGCACAACGTCCGCCTGCACCTCACCTTCATTTTCCGGAATGTCCGGCATCGCCAGGATCGCGCCATCGAGTTCGGCCATCGGGCTGTCATTGGGGCAACGCGCATCGGGGAAGCCGAAACGGTCGCGCAATGCCAGGCCGCACGCGTTGATGTCGACCACGTCCTGGTGTTCACCGAGTCCGTCCGGGGTGCATTGGGCGTCGTAAGCGCGGCGGAACGCATCGCGACGGCGCACGAAATCATTGCCACAACGGCGCGCCAGGCGGATCCGGTTGAGGTCGTCCTCCACCGCGTTCGAGCCTGACAGGCCGTAGCGATCGAGTTCATCGTCGGTCAGCAGATGCAGCGTGCGGTTGGGCACGGTGGTCATCAGGTTGTAGACCTCGTTCGACGCACCGTTGCGCTCGAGGTAATTGAGCAGCTCGTCGCTGACCCGACGCAACTCTTCGCCCAATTCCTTGCGCGAGGTCGCCGACGAGCCCACGCGCACCATCCGGTGGATGCCAACCGGCCCGGCAATCACGCGCATGTCGCCGGCCGCCAGCAGCAACACGCAGGCGCTATGGCAAATGGAATCGCTGCGCACCCAGATCGTCCAGTCGTTCTCGCCGATCGCATCACCGGCTCGAATCGCCGACTCCACGCTGCCACCGGCTGACCTGATGTCGAGGATGCGCTTGCCAATGCCAAGGTCGCCGGCAACCCGGCCGACGCGCTCGGCCAGGGCGGCAAAGCTCATGGTGATCTTGCCGTCGTAGCGCAACCGAAGCAGGCCCGTTGCGCGGCAATCCTGCAGGGATTTGCGCAGGTCGATATAGCTCAGAGACAACACTGGCCGGCCATCACCGGCACGGTAATCGGAGCCGCAGTCGACCCACGCATCCCCCGCTTCCAGGCGCATTGGCGACCAGTCGATGTCGGACTGCGGCTTGCGCTGTACCGCGGCCGCCGGCTCGTTGGCATCGGCGTCGGCGTTGGTCTGGGGAGCAGACTGCGGTGTGCAGGCGCAGGCCGCCAGGCACAGGGCAAGTGGGATCCAACGAAGTGACATCAAACGGACCGTTCGGGTGATCTTCCAAGTCTAGTGCTTGCAGGCAGCCGGGCCTACAACCGGTGATGAACGGTCTTGCGGCAACGGGGTCCGCCAAGTCGGCGAGCGTCGCCCAAGGCAAAGCCCCGTCACTGTCGGCATACAAGTACGTCGCATAGGATGTGGATGCAGCTGCCCAAACGCCACCCACACTGGAGTTCGACATGGCTTACATCGACGGTTTCGTGATCGCGGTACCCACCGCCAACAAGGACGCTTTCATCGAGCACGCGCGCGACATGGATTCGATATTCATGGAGTTCGGCGCGACTCGCATCGTGGAATGCTGGGGCGATGACGTGGCGCACGGCAAGCTGACCGACTTCTACCGCGCAGTCGCGGCCAAGGACGACGAGAGCGTGGTGTTCTCGTGGATCGAATGGCCGGACAAGGCCACGCGCGATGCCGGCATGGACGCAGCCATGAAGGACCCGCGCTTCAGCCCGGAGAACAGTCCCATGCCGTTCGATGGCGCGCGCATGATCTATGGCGGCTTCGAACCCGTGTTCGAAATCAGCAACTGAGCGCGGCGCGCGATCAGCGCGCCATGCAGACAAGCAGGAAGCGCTTGCGTACAGACGATCTCGCGCAGGGTGGTTGCTTCATGCGCAACATGGCGCCAATCAATGCATGCCGGGATCGCCGTTGGGCAACAGCACGATCTTGCCGTCACGCTCGCCCGAGGACGCAGCCGCAATCGCGTCCTTGATCTCATCCAGCGCATAGGTCGCCTGGATCCGCGCATGCAGCGCACCGGTGGCGATCAGGCGAACGAGTTCGCCAAACAATCCGGCACGCGCCTCGGGGGTCGAGGTCTTGTACCAGTGGGCCAGCCAGAAGCCGTGCAGCCGGATGCCCCGGAAAATCAGCGAGCCCGGCGAGATCGCGCAAGGCTCGCCGCTCATCGCGCCGTAGTTGACGATCAACCCACCCGACATCAGTGCTTCCGCCAGCCGTTCGGTTGCAAGCCCGCCAACCGCATCGATGCCCAGTGCGATCTTCGCGCCGCCGGTAGCGTGCTTCACCCGCTCCGCCAGATCGTCGCCATCAACCAGGACCACGTCACCACCAAGTTCGCGCACCGCCTCGCAAGCCGTTTCGCGACGCACCACATTGACCGTACGCAGCCCGCGCGCCTTGGCCAGTTGCACCACATAACCGCCGACGGCCGAGTTGGCCGCGTTCTGCAGCACCCAGTCGCCCGCCTTTAGCTCGGCGAACTCACTGAGCAACAGCGATGCCGTCGGTGGATTGACGGTGAGCATCGCCAGTTGGCGTGGATCGGCACCGGCCGGCAACGGCAGCAGTTGCGCGGCGTCGGCGATCAGATGCGTAGTCCAGGTACCACTGCCAATCGGCAGCAGCACCAATTGCCCGGCCGACAGCCTCGACACATCCGCGCCCACTTCAATCACGCGGCCCACGCCCTCATTTCCGCCGACGGCTGGCAACGGCGGCAGCATCCCGTACTGGCCGGTCAGGGTCAGCACGTCGGAGGGGTTGATCGATGCGGCCACCACCTCGACCAGCGCCTGTCCCGCCTGCAGCGTGGGCAGTTCGAAGGTCTCGGCCGCGATCACGTCCTGCGGCACCGGGCCGCGCTGATGGTAACGGGCGCGCTTGGGGGTGGACATGGACATGGGGGTCTCCGCAGGTCGGCGGGCCAGTTTACCCGCAGCAATCAAGCAGGGACTTCGCCCAGCTGCGATCATGGGCGATGACTCAAGCCATTCCGTTCGCCTCGCTCGCCCTCGATCCCACCCTGCTGCCCGGTCTGGACGCGCTGGGCTACACCCAGATGACACCGATCCAGGCACAGGCGCTGCCGGCGATCCTGGAGGGCCGCGACGTGATCGCGCAGGCGCCGACCGGCAGCGGCAAGACCGCCGCCTTCGGGCTGGGACTGCTCGGGAAGATCGACGCAACCACCGGCGGCACCCAGGCGCTGATCTTGTGCCCGACCCGCGAACTGGCCGACCAGGTCGGCAAGCACCTGCGCAAGCTCGCCACCGGCATCCCGAACCTGAAGTTGTCGGTGCTGTGTGGCGGCATTCCGCTGGGCCCGCAGCTGGCCTCGCTGACTCACGCACCGCATGTGGTGGTCGGCACCCCCGGCCGCGTGCTGGAACTGGTGCAGAAAGACGCGTTGCAACTGCGTGGGATCCACACCCTGGTGCTGGACGAAGCCGATCGCATGCTGGACATGGGTTTCGAAGAACCCATCCGCGCGCTGGTCAAGCGCACCCCGAAGGATCGGCAGTCGCTGCTGTTCTCGGCCACCTTCCCGGACGCGATCCGCACCCTCGGCAACGCGATGCTGCGCGATGCGCTGGAAGTCAGCATCGATGGTGGCGCCAAGCCTGCCAGCATCGAGGAACGCTTCTTCGAAACCGATCCCGCTCGCCGCGCGCCCTTGCTGGCATCCCTGCTGCTGCAGTTCAAGCCCGAATCCACGGTGGTGTTCTGCAACATGCGCCGCGACACCGAGGAAGTGGTCGGCTCGCTCGCGCATTACGGGTTTACCGCGCTCGCCCTGCATGGCGAAATGGAACAACGCGACCGCGATGAAGTGCTGGTGCGTTTCGCCAACCGCAGCTGCAACGTGCTGGTCGCCAGCGACGTCGCGGCACGCGGTCTGGACATCGACGACATCGGCGCGGTCGTGAATTACGAATTGCCGACCGATGCCGACACCTACCTGCATCGCATCGGCCGCACCGGTCGCGCCGGTCGCGATGGACTGGCGTTGAGCCTGGTCGCGGCATCCGAACGCAATCGCGCCAGCCTCGTGGAAGCACGCCAAGGCAAGCCAATCCGCTTCGAGCGCATCGTCCCGCTGGAAGGCAAGCCGACCAACGCGCCACAGGCGAAGATGACCACGTTGCGCATCGATGCCGGTCGCACCGACAAGCTGCGCCCCGGCGACATCGTCGGCGCACTCACCGGTGATGCGGGGTTGTCGAAGGACACCATCGGCAAGATCGACGTGTACGCCACGCGCAGCTATGTCGCGATTGCGCGTGCCCACGCGAAGCACGCGCTGGAGCGCCTGCGCGCCGGCAAGATCAAGGGCCGCAAGTTCCGGGTCAACTTGCTGTAATCAGTCAGCACACAGCGTGCCATGCAACACATCGGTGACAGCACATGAAGCACCTTGACTGGATCGGTTTGCTGTGGCTGCTGGCTACGCCGGCCTGGGCCTGTCGCTGTCCCGACCGCACATTTGGTGAATATTTCGAAGTGGCGACCGAAATCGGCGTCGGTCGTGTATGCGCACCGGCACGGCTGGTATCGCCTGCAGCTTGAAAACGGCGGATTCGGCTGGATTGCGCCAGAACATGTCGGTGCTTTCACCAACTATGAAACCTTGGTGGTCAATCGCCTGAATTACCTGCGCTCGCCTTGGCAAGGCTTCGTCTGGCCGGACCCCGGCGCTGGCCTGCCGATGCGCATCGAACGCCCAGGGGATGAGCGCGAGATTCCGGTCGAAGTCATCGACACCACGCGCATTGCCGGAACCCTGTGGCTGAAGATCAACGTCCTCAAGGCGTCACCCTGCCAGTCGGGTGATTCGAGCGGTGTTGCCAGCGGCTGGGTGCCTGCCTACCGCCCCGATGGCGAACCCGCAGCGTGGTACTACTCACGCGGCTGTTGATTGCCGACACCGGGGCCTCAGCGAATCTGTTTTTGCTCCGCATGTTCAAACGCGGCATTCGCCGTGCCCCGCATTGACATGCACGCAATCACGCCCGCCAGCGCAACGCCGGCACCCGCCCAGAACGTCGCCGCCGGCGATATCCAATCCCACAGCAAGCCCGCGCCGCCGCTGGCGATCAACAACGCCAAACCCGAGGCAAGATTGAACACGCCGAACGCGGTGCCGCGATATTCCGCCGGCACCCGGTCGGTGATCATCGATGCCAGCACGCCCTGGCTCAGGCCCATGTGCAGGCCCCACAGCGTGATGCCGACGAACACCATTCGCCAGTCCTGCGCCATTGCCAGCGCGACATCGGCCAGCACCAGCAGCGCCATTCCCAGCGCCAGCACGCGAATGCGCGGGATGCGATCGCTCATCACGCCGGCCGGATACGCGCTGAGCGTGAAGACGATACTCATCACCACCAGCACCAGCGGCACCCAGGTCAGCGCGAGCCCGCGCTCGGACGCACGCAGGACCAGGAAAGCCTCGCTGAAGCGGGACAGCGCGATCAGTGCCCCAAGCGCGACCAGCCGCCAGAACGGCGCGCCGAGGCGTGCCAGTCCATCGCGCGAAATCGGCATGCGCGCAGTGCGCTTTGCAACCTCCGGCGGCTCCTTGACCAGGGTCGCCAACAGCAATATGGCGACCAGGCCGGGCAGCACCGCCACCCACAGCACCAGGTGAATGTTGTCGTGCCACAGCCACAGCAGGCCCACCGCGAGCAGCGGACCCAATACCGCACCCACGGTATCCATGGATTGGCGCAGGCCGAACGACGCACCGCGCACTTCGGCCGGGGTCACGTCGGCAACCAATGCATCGCGCGGCGCGCCACGGATGCCCTTGCCCACGCGGTCCAGCATGCGTGCGGTGGTGATCGCGGTAATCGTCGTCGCCAACGGGAACAGCGGCTTGACCGACGGCGGCCAGCCCATAGCCCAACAACGCCAGTGGCTTGCGCTTGCCCAGCGCGTCACTCAGATAGCCGGAGAACACCTTGGTCACCAGCACCAGCGCCTCTGCACTGCCCTCGATCAAACCAATCGTCAACGCACTGGCACCCAGCCCGCCGGCCAGCAAAATCGGCAACACGCTGTGCACCATCTCCGAACCCATGTCGGTGAACATGCTGACGATGCCAAGCGCCCAGACTGTGCGTGGGATCCTGTGGCGGGCTGGCGCAGCCATGGACGTCTCCGCTCGCTAACCCGCTTCCCGCACCCAGACGCTGATGTCGTCCAGGTTTCCGTCAACCGACTTCGCCAGCGCCGCCGCGCGTTGGCGGATCTGGTCGCGCAACGCACTGCCTGCATCCAGTTGCTGGCGTGCGCAAGCAATGATGGCGTCCATTTCGGCCTCGATGCGGCGCGCATCGAACACCGGCATCTCCGGCTGCATTTGCTGTGCGAGGGTATGCATCTTGTGGGTGTTGGCACCGAGCACCAGCAACGGGGTGCCGCCGATACTCGCGAAAATGCCCGGATGCCAGCGCCCGCCCACGTGCAGTGCCGCGTTCGCCAGCACGTCGGCGCCCTGTGGCACCGGCAAGGTCAGGCCCAGCAAGGGCAACTTCATCCTGGCCACCACCCGCCGCATGATCTTCGCATCGATCTCGCACGAGGCCACCAGCAGCACTTGAGGAACCAGTGCCTGCAGCTTGGTGCACATCGCCGCGAATGCCGTGCTGGGATCCACGGCTGCGTTTTCCGGCATCGCGAACAACGAGCTGGCACTGACCGTGATGTACGGTTTGAACGGATCGAAGCCCTCCACCACGTCCGGCCATGCCGACAAGTGTCCGGTGCGTTTCGCGACCTCACCCCATTGCGAAACCGGTTGCGGCCGGAAGGTCCAGGCCACGTCGGCAAAAAGTGGCAGCGATGCGCCGGGAAACAATTCGCGATAGCGCGCGAGTGAGGTCTCCTCACGCACATGCACGTGATCCAGCAGCGGCAGCACGTTGCGCGCGATCTCCCGCAGTTCGGGTTCACTGAAGTCGAACGTGGCATTGGTCAGGATGCAGCGCTTGCCGAAGACATGCTTGGCCAGGTACGCCAGCAGCAACAGCATCCGACCCTTGCGCGCGCCCGGACGGATGAAATTCTCGGCATTCATGAACAACACATCGCACTGGCGCAACGACTCCGCGACCGATTGCAGCAAGGTGCCTGCCCGTACCCTTTCGGCGAGCTGCTGGATTGAAACCCAGGTCAACGCCTCAGGAAGGCCGGGCGCAGGCGAGAAGAACCAGCGGCTACCGACACGTTGTTGCACCGTCGCGCCGGTGTACGCCAGTTCGCGGCGATACCAATCGCCCATGAACCGGCAGCCCCAGTTCGGATGGTCGGCGGTGTCGGGGGCATACAGGACTTTCAGCGACATCCGGATTCCTTTGCTTGAGTCGTAGCGAGGTTGCCAGAAGTGCAGGGCAATTGGCAGCCAACCGGCCGCAGCGCCATCGCTCATGCAATCGATGACTTGATCCTGATCAGGACGAGATGTCCATGGTGACCTACAATTTTCGGCATGCCTTCTCGCTTGCCCGCCGCTTTCGACACCGCACTCACCGACCTGCTGGCCGACGGCTGGTGCACCGACATCGACACCTGCCGCCTCTACGGCAGTGACAGCTCGAAGCGCGGTGCGCCCGCCGATGGCGTGGCTTTTCCTGCCAATCGCGACCAGATCCAGGCCTTGGTCCGCCTGTGCCGCGAATACCGCGTGGCGATCATCGCGCGTGGCACCGGCACCAGCAGCACCGGCGCGGTGATTCCGTACTCGGGCGGCGTTGTGGTGTCGTTCGAGCGCATGCAACGCATCGTCGCCATTCATGCCGATGACCGCTATGCAGTCGTCGAGCCCGGCGTCATCAATGCCGACCTGCAGGCCGCGCTCGCGCCGCATGGCCTGTTCTGGCCACCGGACCCGGCCAGCGCCGCGCAGAGCACCATTGGCGGCAACCTGGCCTGCAATGCGGGCGGCCCGCATGCGGTGAAATACGGCACCTGCCGCGACAACATCCTCGGCTTGACCGCAGTCACTGGCCGCGGCGAATTGATCACGGTCGGCAGCGCCACCACCAAGGACGCCACCGGCTACGACATCACCCATTTGCTGGTCGGAAGCGAGGGCACGCTGGCGCTGATTGTCGAAGCCACCCTGAAACTCGCCCCACTGCCACCACGCCGTGCCAGCCTGCGCGCGCTGTATGCCGATGTCGGCAGCGCGGCAGCGGCCGTGGCGCGGATCATGGCGCAACCCATCGCACCGTCCATGCTGGAATTCATGGATGCCGCCTGTATTCGGCTGGCCCGTGATGTTGGCGGTGCCGACCTGCCGGATGCCGGCGCACTGCTGATGATCGAGGCCGATGGCGATGCCGACAGCCTCCCGCATGCGCTGGCCGCACTACAACGTGCTGCCAGCGGCGAAGGCCTGCTGACGCTAGACAGCGCGGCCGACCCCGACGCAAGCGCTGCACTCTGGGAAGCACGCAAAGCACTGTCACCGGCATTGCGCAGCATTGCTCCCGGCAAGATCAACGAAGACGTGGTGGTTCCTGTTTCAAGGCTTCCGGAACTGGTGCTCGGGATTGAAGCCCTGTCCCGGGAATTCGAATTGCCGATCGTCGCCTTCGGCCATGCCGGCAACGGCAATGTGCACGCCAACATCCTGTTTGATCCGGATGACGCCAGCGAGAACGAACGCGCGCATGCCGCATTGCCGCGCCTGTTTGCCCTGACCCTGTCGCTGGGCGGCACCCTGTCCGGCGAACACGGCATCGGCACCGCCAAGCGCGCCTACATGACCGACGCCTTCGACGGCCCCACGCTGGCCGCGATGCGCGCGGTCAAGCAGGCATTCGATCCTGATGGCCTGCTCAACCCGGGCAAGGTGTTGCCGGACTGATCCGCGCAAGAGCGGCGAAGCTCACAGGCATCCTCGCTACACTCACGCCATGTCCAACTGGTACGTCTATCTGCTCGAATGCCAAGGCGGCAGCTTGTACACCGGCATCACCACCGACATCGAACGCCGCTTCGCACAACACGTTGCCGGCAAGGGGGCGCGCTATACCCGCTCGTATCCGCCGTTGCGAATCCTGGCGTGCTTCAAACATCCCGACCGCGCTGCAGCGAGCCGCGCCGAACATGCCATCAAGCAACTCACGCCGACACAGAAGCGCGCATTGTGTGCGACCGGCGAAGGCGCGGACTGAACGACCTATTCGTCGGGTTCGCGCTGGCGCGCTTGCCAGACTGCCAGTGCCGTCTTGTAGTACGCCAGCTCATCCTGATAGATATCCAAAACGCAGCGCGGACAACCGCTGTTGCAGCAGTCCATCGGCAGCGGTTCTTCGGGCGGGATCGGGCGCGGGTCGGCTGGCCTGGTCATGTGATGCGCCCCGCGATCAGAGCCCCAACACCTCACGCCCCTGCTTGAACACCACATCGACCGGAATGTTCTTCTTCGCGATGCGATCCAGGTCACCCTGCAACTGCGGGCCGACCTTGCCGTACTGATCCTGGAAGGCCTGCGCGCCGACACGGTCGCCATCACCCTGCAGGGTCAGGATCTTCGCCGACAGTGCATCCACCCCGGCCTTCATCTTGTCGAAATCCACGCGGTAGGTCCCGCTGGTTTCATCGCGCGCGAACGCGCCTTGCTCCTGCAGGAAATTGAACGCGACCATGTTGGCCTGACCATGCGCGCTGCTGGCACCGAAACGCACCGACCGGAAAATGCCGGCCAGGAACGTCACGTAGTTGTCATCCAGCTTGGTAGCGTCCAGCTCACCCATCTGCCCGAGCTTGCCGATCATGTACAGGCCCAGGATGTCGGCCTTGCCTTCTTCAAAACTGCTGGTCAGGTCGGTCAGCGCCTCGCGCACCGTGCCTTTTCCATCAAGCGTGTTCTTGATGCCAAGACCGTGCGCGACCTCGTGGAACATCACGTCCTCGAAGAACGCATCAAAGCTGATGCGTGCGCGTTGATCACTGACGATCAGTTCATCGGCAATCGGCACAAGGATCGCATCGAACTTGGCGCGCATCGCGTTCTTCAGCTGCAGCCGGCGCGAGCCCTTGGCCAGTTGGACTTCTTCGTCATTGGGCAGGTTGATGGCAATGGTCTTGGCGCCGGAATTGGCGTCGCCACCGTAGTAGATCGCGTCATAGGCATTGAGGTCGGCATCGGTACCGGGCATCTCCGCCTTGTACTTCGCATCCACCGGCAAGTCGCGCTGCAACGCAGGCAGCAGCTTGGCGAATTTCGCCAGGCGCTCGCTCCACGCCACGTCCTTGACCAGCACGAAAGCCTCGAACGCGGAACGCGTGCCGAACAACGCATCCTGATAGTTCTCGATCGGCCCGATCACGACATCAATCGGACTGGACTTCATGTCCATCCATGCCATGTCACTGGGCTGATAGTCATCGTTCAACAGCGCATCCGCGCGCAGGTTCAGATAATCGCGGAAGCCCTTGTCGCTGGCGACCCTGGACGCTTGCCGCAGCAGGTCGGCCACCTGTTCGAGTTCCGCCTGGTAGGCCACGTGGTAGGGCACGACCTTGAGCTTGCCGGCTTCGTCGCGTTCGATCAGCGAATATTGGCCATCCTTGCCCGGCAAGTCGGCAGCATCGAACTCGGCCTTGGTCATGTCGGCCGGATAGAAGCGCGCACCCGGCGGACGCGGGCCAACCCCTTCGACGAAGGGCTTGTCGCCATCCAGCCGATCCCACGGCCCGTAATTGAATTCCGCGAATTGGCGCGTGGCGGGATCGCTGATCTTCGCCAGCAGTGCGTCCTTGTCGCCGTAGACCTGCTTCCAGAACAGGCCGTCCACAATTTGTCCGGCCTGCAGCAGCAGCACGATGGCCTGGCGGTCGCCTTCCGGGAGCCTGGACAAATCGGCCTTGAGTTCGACCTCGGCGTAGGACGCGACCTTGGCGGCGATGTCACTGCCGGACTCCGTCGCGGGTGCGGCTTCAGCAGTCGGGTCCGGTGTGTCTGCAGTCTTCGGCTGGCAGGCGACCAGGCCGCCCGCAAGGGTGAGGGCGATTGCGAGGGTCAATGGACGCAGGGACATGGCACAACTCCGGCACGGGGAAAGTGGGCGATGGTAGAACACGTACCGGAAAAAACCGTCAATCGCTGAAATGGCAGCCCGGCAGGGACATACTGAATTCCGACACGCAGCCGAGGCCCGGGCATGACGACTTCACGCGATTCGCATCCGACCAGTGCATCAGAAGCACCTTCCCGGACCGAAGGACAACCCGATGAGGTCACCGCCAAGATCGAGATGAAGATTCTCTCGAAGCGAATCTCGCTTGAGTTGACCGTAAGCCCCGGTCTTACCAGCGCACGCGAATTGCTGCCTATCGCGAACGGGTTGACGCAAATGGCGTCCGACATTGCCAGCAGCGAGAGCGAAGCCAACGGAAAACCGGTGAGTTGCAGGGCCGGGTGCGGCGCATGCTGTCGGCAACTTGTACCCATCACCCAACCCGAAGCCCATCAACTCCGTGCGCTGGCAAGGGCAATGCCGGAACCTCGGCAAATGGAAATTCAACGGCGTTTCGACAGTGCCTTGTCGCAACTCCAGGACGCCAACATGCTGGAAATACTCCGGGATGCCGAACTTTGGACCAACGTCAATCCCGTTGAATTTGCCGACGATTACTTTCACCTGGGGATCGCATGCCCTTTCCTGGAGAACGAGTCATGCAGCATCCATGAAGCAAGACCGATGACCTGTCGGTCGTTTTCCGTGACCTCCCCTGCCGAAAATTGCCGAAACCCGAGCCCAGACAACATCGTGTTGTTGAAGCATCCGCTTCCCCGTCCCGTGGAGGCATTTGGTCGGGCCATCGTGGGCGCACCAGAGGGCACAGCGACACCATGGGTACCCTTGGTGCTGGCACTGGACTACGCAAGCAGCGTCCCGGAACCGATTGCCGAATACACGGGTCCGCACTTGTTGCGTGCCGTTCTGGAGGCAATGACCGGCACGGAACTTCCCGAACCTACCCAAGCCTGACAGCGCGCCACTGCGTAACCGTCAGTGCCCAAGCGGGCTCACCACACCAGATCATCCGGCACTTCGAACTTGGCATAGAACGCATCGTCATCATCCGGACTGTCGTTCGATGCGTCTTGCGAGGCTATTCCTCCGGCATCACGGGATCGATGATCCAGCACGATGCTGGCCGGATCACGTTCGAGCACCTTGTCCGCAGCGGCACGTGGCAACAACACGAAATCATCGCCGTGGCGCGCAATGACCAACGCACCTTTTGCCAGCAACGTGCGCTGCGCGGCATCGACATGGATGCGCCGGATGCGGTCGGCATCATCGAAGGCATACGGAATCTCGCCGGTGCATGCCAGCTTGTGCACCTCGATGATCTGCCGCACCTGCGCCTGCAGCTCGCGCTGGCGCGCCAGCGCATTGCGTTCTGACGGCGATCTGGCGATCACGCTCTGCCCGCTCGGCCTGCAGCTGCGCGGTATTCACCTTGTCGGCAGCGGCAGGCCGTGCTCCCTTGGCGTGGCGCTGTTTGGTTTGCTCACGCACCACCTGTGCCAGCTTGCCCTTCTTGGCCAGGCCCGCCTTCAGCAACTGGTCTTGCAGGGGATTTCGCATGGGTCTCAATGGCCTGCTTTGATGTTTGCAAGCTTGCCGCCGCCGGGAACGATGGTCAGCGTGACGTGCGATGGGTAAGCGGCATCGTGATGGATCGTGTTATGCGCCACCACACCCTTCGTTTCGTCGTAGTTGTTGCCGCCAGTATTGAGGTTGCGATCGAAGCGCGGGAAGTTGCTGCTGGAGATCGCCACGCGCAACCTGTGGCCGGCCTTGAACACGTTGCTGGTGTCGATCGGCTGGAACGTCACCTTGTAGACCTGGCCCGGCGACATCCATGCCAGCGGCTTGTCGTAACCGTCGCGGTAGCGCATGCGCTGGATGTTCTCGGTGATGTTGTAGGCCTTGCCGTCCGGATGCACGTCGATCACCTGGAAGGTGAAGTCGGTGTCCCTGGCATCGGACGACACATACAGCGTCACCCCGATCGGACCGCTGACTTCGACATCCTCGGTGAACACCGCGCGTGTCATAGACCAGGATGTCGTTGCGGGTTTCATGCGCGCTCTGGTCGTAGGCACCGAACTTCACCGCATTGCCCTGGCAGCAACCGCCGCCGCCGAAGGTCGGCACCGGGTTGGCAGGGTCGTAGAGGAAGTTGTCCGGGCGAGTCGCTTGCATCGGCGGCGTCGACCAGCTTGCCATCGCCATACAAGGTGTTCGCCTTGCCCTGGCTGCTGAGATGGAACGTGCGCTGCACCGCGCCCTTCGGCGGCCAGGTTTCCGACTGCTTCCAGCGATTCTCGCCCATGGCGTAGTACATGACCTTGGGCTGCTTCTTCAGCAGGCCGGTGTCCTCGCCCTTGAGGAAATGGTCGAACCAGCCGTAGATCAGGCTCTCGTAGTCGAAGCGTGCATCGCCCACGCTCAGGTCGCCGATCATGGTGTCCTCGCCATCGCGGGTGAACCTGCAATGCAGCGACGGTGAAATCATCAGGTACTGCTGGTCGGCGATCGCCTTGGACGCGGTCGCACGCACATGGTTGTAGGCCGCCAGGTTGGGCGACACCGACACGTCATACCAGCTGACGAACCACAAGCCGGGCTTGTTGATCTGCATCGTGTCGTGCCACAGCCCGGCCTCGATACCATGCCGGATCATTCGGCGTGCGCGCGATCATGTTGCCGCCGCTCGGTGATCGGCATTGCATTGGCCGCGATGCCGGTGGGCGCACCCACCGAACGCAGGATGTCGTTGACCGGCAGGTGCCAGAACGCCTTGTCCCAGTCCACCGGCGGCATCTGCGGCGCCAGGTCGAACAGTCTTCGATGCCTGGATCAGGTCTGCCTGCGAGGTGCCGGCCGGAAACATCGGCCGGACCTGGTTCTGCTCCCCGTACAACCATGCCAGGAACAGCATCTGCATGGCACCGCCGCGGTACCAGTTGCCCTGTTCGTAATACGGGCCGACCTTGCCGACGCCGGCACCGAACCCCTGCACGTTGAAGGTCGTGAACTGCGGGTCGCCCTCTGCCGACCACCGCCAGTCTGCCACTCGGCGGTGGACGAACACCCGGTGGTGCCGACCTTGCCGTTGGCCCAGGGCTGCGAGGCCATCCAGCGGATTGCATCACTGCCGTCGGTGACCGGCGCGCCGAGGATCTCGTAGTTGCCTTCCGAGAAGAAATGACCACGCTCGTTCATTTCCACCAGCGCATAGCCCCGCTTGACCGCATCGAGCTCCTTGCTCATGTCGCGTGGCGCACCCAGCTTCACGTCCCAGAAATTGAAGTTGTAGGGGGTGCGCGAGAAAATCACCGGCACCTTGCCCCTGGCATCCTTGGGCCGATAGACATCGGCCGCCATCCGCGTGCCATCACGCATCGGCACCATGACCTTGCGATCGACGACCGCAACCTGCTGCAATTCATGTTCGATGCGGTTGCGCTCGGCGATGAGCCTGGCCTGGTCCGCCTGCTGCGCATGGGCGGGCGCAACCAGCAACGCGACGAGCAGCGCTGGCAAGGTCATCCGGAATCGATGGCTTGGCTGCTTGCTGGACTGCATGGCCGACTCTCCTGGAGGTGATACCGAAGTATCGCGCATATGAAGCGGGTCGCTGAAGTCCGCCGTGCGCTTCGCCGGCACTTGACACAGCCTGGCCGCTCCATCCAAAAAGCACTTTCGGGGACTGACCGCAAAAATGACCGTCCCTTCCGCCTCGTCAGGGCGATGAAGACTTGTTGCTTGCAATCTGAGGAGTCGAAGATGCGCCGCCACCCAGTCATCCTGTCCGCGTTCCTGTTGCTTGCATGCGTACCTGCTGGCGCCCAGCAGAAGAACCTGCGCGACCATGGTGTCGTGCTCGGGGTCATGCCGCCAGGGAAGCTGAATGCCATCACCGATGTTGCGGGCGTACAGGTTGGCCACAAGACGCTGGTGGACGGCGACGACGTGCGTACTGGAGTGACCGCCGTATTGCCGTACCGGGGCAACATCTTCCAGGGCAAGGTGCCGGCGGCGGTGTACGTCGGCAACGGGTTCGGCAAGCTTGCCGGCATCACCCAGGTTGATGAACTTGGCAATCTCGAAACGCCGATCATCCTGACCAATACCCTGGGCGTGCCGACCGCCGCCGATGCCCTGATTGATCACACGTTTTCTTTCGAGGCGAACAAGGACGTGGCTTCGGTCAATGCCGTGATCGGCGAAACCAACGATGGCTACTTGAACGATATCCGTGGTCGCCACCTCAGCAAGGCGGACGTGCTGGAAGCAATCGCCTCGGCTAGTGGCGGCAAGATCGAACAGGGGAACGTAGGCGCCGGCACTGGCACCGTCGTGTTTGGCTTCAAGGGCGGCATCGGCACGTCCTCACGCAAGCTCCCCGCCAACCTGGGCGGTTACACCGTTGGCGTGCTTGTGCAGACCAATTTCGGCGGCGTGCTCAGGGTCGACGGCGTGCCGATTGGCAAGGCCCTGCACAAGTACTACCTCAGCGACGAATTGAACGACACGCCTGACGGCTCGTGCATGATCGTGGTCGCAACCGATGCGCCGCTGGATGCACGCAACCTGAAGCGCCTCGCCAAGCGCGCGATGCTTGGCCTTGCGCAAACCGGCGGGATTGCATCGAACGGCAGCGGCGATTACGTGATCGCATTTTCAACCAATGAAACGTTGCGCGAGCCGCATGGTTCAGACAGCAAGACGCAACTGGCCACGGTGCTCCGCAATGACGCGATGTCGCCCCTGTTCATGGCCGCGATCGAGGCGACCGAGGAAGCCATCCTCAATTCCATGTTCCATGCGCAGTCGATGACGGGGCGCGATGGCCACAAGGTCGATGCGCTTCCGGTCGAGCAGGTGCTGCGCATCATGGGACAACACGGACGCAGGATCTCGGAATAGGCCGCAGTCGAAGCACAAGTGCGACGCATGCTCAGCCTGCGTCGATTGCCTCACGCAGTGCCTGCGCGAAGCCGGCACCCTGGCGCGGATCCTTGCCCAGGTAGAAATCGGGTTCGATCAGCTCGGCTTCCATCAGCAGCCAACGGCCATCGGCATCCGGAACCGTGTCGATGCGTGCATACAGCAACGGCGTGTCGATCGCCGCCAGCACCTGTTCGGCCAATGCAAGCGCGCCGACAGGTGGCGTACCCAGCACCCGGTACTGCCCGCCAAACTCTTCCTGCACACGGAACTCGCCCGGAACCGGGCGCTTGTTCACGACGTGGCTCAGGTGTCCGCCGAAGAACAGCAGAGAAGTCTCGCCCCGGGTTTCGATGCTGGGCAGGTACGGTTGCAGCATCATGGTGCTGCCATCGGATATCGCATCGATGGCATCGCCGCGTCGCAACCGCCGTGTCTTCCATGCGCCGCCGGAGACCGAGGGTTTGAGGATCAACTCATCCGCGCCGGTGGCATCGAACATTGCATCGAGCTGTCCGCGGGTGAGGTGGTCCGTCCAGGTGGTCGCGGGAATCGCGATGCCGCGTTCGGCCAACGTGCCCAGGTAACGCTTGTCCGAATTCCACGCCAGCACCTGCGCGGGATTGGCCAGTGGCAGGTCGGCCTGTTCCCAGGTGCGACAGGCACGCAACCAGCGGGCATGGTCCTGGTGGTAACCCCACGTGAGCAACGGCAGGACCCGCGCGTAATCCTGCAGGCCAGCGGCATCGTCGATGTGCCAGGTCCATGGCGTCGGCGTGGTGGTGATGCCTACACCATCAAGCGCGCGCTGCAGGCGCGCCAATACCTTGGGCCATAGTTCGCCGTATGAGGCATCCGTGATGTCGGGCGTAAGGATGGCGACTTGGGTCATGGCAAGGCCTGGCGTGAATGAACGGTCTCGTGATTATCGCGCGTCGCCGGATTGCGCGATCCGCCGCAACGCACGCTCGAAGACTTCGACCGGTTGCCCACCGGCAATCTGGTGGCGCTGGCTGATGATCACCGCCGGCACGGCACTGTTGCCATTGATGCGATACCCACTGGAGCGCAACGGACAAACGATGTCGGACACGAAGTCGATGCGCAGTGTCTCGAGCTGCTGGACTGGAGTATTCATGGCTGGCTCCTCGAGGGGGAATCGGGGTTATCTTCACCACGCAAGCGCAGCCGCTACCGCGTGCAAGGCCGGATGAACTTCAGCCGGGTTTGATGCAAAGTGCTGCAGCTCCGTGTTGATACCCGCGGGTTTGAATCGGAAATGAGGCTGCAGATGTCTGAAAAATGGAAAGAAATCCGGATCAACGGAAAGCCCGCGCAAAGCATGGCCCAACTGAAGTGGTTCATCTACCCGTTCTTCGGCTTTCACATGCTGATGTTCGGACTGTCCGGCTTCCTGATGGCATACGCGGCCAGTCGGCCCGAGCTGGTTTTCATCTACCTGCACGGTGGCATCGCCATCATTGTCTATATGGCGTTTTACCTGGCGATCTTCGGCCGCGATGAATTCAAGTGGATGGCCATCAACGCCGCGCTCGGCGTGTTCGGCATCTACGCGCAGATCGGCTGGATCCTGTCCCGCTTCGGCAAGCACATCGACGACTACCCGTGGTACGTGCACGTCACCCCGTTCCTGTACTACGTGCTGTACACCTTCCTGCTGCGCCAATTGCTGCTGGATGTCACCCGCAGCCGCGACAATCCATCACGCCGCGCGCTGGTCAACAATGCTTACGTGGTGGTGTCGCTGCTGGTGTATGGCTGGATGCTGCAGCGCGGGCCGTAGCGTGGCCGGCGGCTGTCGC
The DNA here is from genome assembly GCA_963714905.1 of uncultured Gammaproteobacteria bacterium. GTDB lineage: Bacteria > Pseudomonadota > Gammaproteobacteria > Xanthomonadales > Xanthomonadaceae > Thermomonas. The sequence continues at coordinate 222,324 of CAVQPZ010000005.1, read as the reverse complement.
TTCATAGAGTGCGGCGTCGGCCCGTCGCAGCAACTCGTCGGGACGGGTGCAAGTTGCAATTGCCAAAGAATTTGCCAGGACAATTCGCACCACTCTTTCGCTATCGCAAGGGGACCAGAGAAACATTACGTTTCTAGCGACAATGTTCTTTGAGGCACATTGGGCATCTGTCGATGCCAAACCGAATACCCGCACTCGACATTCGGACTTTATCTACGCAAGTTCCGGCCATTCACCAAACGGCTGCTTTTCGAGCTTCATGCCCCCCTCAGAATCCTTGTAGATATTGATCCATGCCTGCCAATTCTTGTTGTCGACCCTTGGGTAGTCCAGGCGATAGTGACTGCATCGGCTTTCAGTTCGCATCATCGATGCTTTCAACTTCATTTCCGCCGTGATCAGCATGTTCATGGTTTCGTGCGCCAGGCGCAGGTGATGTCGATCAGACGCCATCAGCATGGGGCCATGGTGATCTTTCAGTTCTTCCACATATGCCAGAGCAGCATTCATCATGCGTTCCCTTTTGATGTACAGCACGAAATTCGGAATCATGACGCTCTGGAGAATCTGCGTTACCCATGCCGGACTGTAGCCACTGTCGCGCTTCAGTGGAGCGAGAATTTCTTCCTTGGCCTGCGACAGTTTGTCTGCAGGAATCGTGATGCTGTTGACTGCTTTGCTTGCCTTGGCTGCGGCTTCACCTGCAATGGCTCCCTGCACTGCGGAACCGGCCATGGAGCTGCCAATCTGAGTGTAGATCCCGCCAGACATGTAAGACCCCAAGGCATCCCCTGCTGCCCACAAACCCGAAATGGTAGTCAAGCCTGTTTCGTCGATGGGCACGAGGCCTTCGGACTTGTGAATGGCCATCCCGGCTGTGGAGCCACCAACCGATTCACCGCTGCATACCGGGTGGGCCGCCTTCTCTTCGCTGCGACCGAAGAGCGCCCGCCAACCCGTCTCTTCCGGTGGGCGTTCCGGTGGTGAGCCGCGCTGCGGAAAGCTTCAGGTACATACGGTCCGCGCAATGGAACCTTCCTTGGACTCTCACCTGGCTTCGGTGGCCCCATTTCTACCGGCCCACCATTGACATATGCCTGATAGTTGAGGTCCACGCCCAGATCATGGTGAATCTCCTCGGAGGTGGTTGAGGGCTTTTCTTCAACCTGACCGTGCCAGTTGTCGTAACTGGATCCGGAATTCTGTGCAGAAGCCGGGTGGCCGTCATTCCACTCTTTGCCGGTGATTTTCGCGCCGATGTTGTAGGCCATGATGGTGCCGTCGTGCGTGAGATCACACATCGGAAAACCATTCGGCTTGAAGCCACCGGAACCGGTACAGAGAATCACGGTTTTGGCTGAGAAAGTTCAGAATTTTGTTTTCGTCCAGACTGAACCCGGATGCACCGACGACTCTGCCTTGCTCCTTGTGCAGGTGCGTGACCATGACGCGTTCAATCAACGGAATCCTGCGCGCGCATTCATGGGTTTCGAGAAACTCTGGTGGCACAGAGGCGAATCAAAAAAGCCCCATTCGGTCAACTCGGCAACGCGGTCTGCAGAATGCTCCAGCAACTGACGCGTGAACACCGGGTTGTTGGTGCCGATGGCCGAGTCAGCGACTTTCGCCAGGAACTCTTCGGGGGTCATTTTTGCGTTGTTTTTATCGTAGGAAAAAACACCTTTGCCGAAGGGGGTCAAGCCGGAACTACCCAGACGGCCTTTGGAAACCATCATCACTTTTGCACCGGCATCATGCGCTTTGACCGCTGCGAACAGACCGGCAATACCGCTGCCGATCACCAACACATCGGTTTCCAGCGACATCGTCGACAAAGCTGTCTGCATCAATAGACGGCTTGTTTGGCCGTGGTGGTGCATCCATCTGCGGAAAATTTGCCGCAATGGCTGTTGCACCGATTGCGGTACCGGCAACACCAATAAATATTCGTCGGGAAATGTTCGATCTTTTCTGACATGTCCACTACCTCCACGAAACCACAACCGGAATGGATTTTTCCGGTGTAATGCTGATGGCATCGACCGGACAGTAAAGGCGGCACAGATGGCAGATCTGGCAATCTTCCGGGTAGGCGATATAGGCCCTTTCCTTTCATGGTCGAACTGAATGACATCGGTCGGGCAGGTTTCAACGCATATCTTGCAGCCTATGCAACCGGCAATTTCATTGATTGGCATACTCTTCTACTCCCAAACCTTTAATCAAAATGACAAGCCGTTCATAGTGCACGTTCCTGCCTGGCACCCCGATCTTTTTCAGGGTTCTCGTTCACGGCTTCGATCATGGGTTCCGGGCCACACAGGTACACAGCCCAATCGTCCATCGCTGAGAACTCATTACCCGAGTGACGACTGTTTGATCAACCACGCCGTGGTAGACACCTTCACGCTCGCCGCTCTCTTCGCAAACCAGTTGCTGTTTGAAGTCCGGCATTTGTCTCTTCCAGCATTCTGATTTCATCTTGAAGCACCATTTGATCAAGCCGGTTGTTACCGTAGATCAAACGCACCGGTCGCGGATCCCTGCGCTCGGCAAGACCGCGCAACAAACTCAACATCGGTCCGATACCTGCACCACCGGCAATCAACACAATGGCCTTGGAACGCTTGGCATCCTCAAGGCTGATGCTGCCGTACGGGCCGTCAACATACACGGTCTGGCCGACTGTCAACTCATCGCAGCTTTGACGTGTAGTCACCAAGATTCCGGATCAGAAAAGACACCTGCGGCAGGGATGATTTCGCCGAGGCGATGGAAAACGGGTGATCTTTCACGCCACCGCTGGCGCTGGTGTTGATCCAGACAAACTGCCCCGGTTCGAAGTCGAAGTCCGAATCCGCGGGCTTTTCGATGGTGAGCTGCCAGTCGCGGCTGCTCACGGGCTTTACCTCGATCAAGCTCGAATGGATTGGCCTGCACGAACGAAGGGCTTGACGCGTAGTTGTACAGCACAATTCCCACGGATAAAGCGCACAACCCCCACCAAAGCCAGTTGAACCAGTCTCTCGAACTGGCCATGACTCCCTACCGTCGTGATATGCAACGTCGCCAGGATGGCAATGACCACAAAGCCCAGCATGTGGGTGAATCGCCAGACCTCGTAACGACATCTTCAACCGGTGTCTGAATACGGCCAGCAGCACCCAGACGATCAAACCCACCCAGGCGATCATGCCGGTCAACATCTGTGGTGCTTTGATGGTTGTCATCAGGCTGTCCATGCCCTCGTCGAAGGACATCAAAAAGCGCGGTGCCAATATCAAAACCGGATGCAACAGAAAAATGATGCCCAACCATTGACCCATCTTTTTGTGCAGCGACATGCTCCAGTTGATATTGGCAAACAGTGCAATATGTTTCAAGCGACCTACAAGCGGAAACTGGATGTAAAACACCATGATCGCCAGCGTGTTGAACATGCTCAAGAATGCCGCGTAGGCCGTTTTCTCCTGCATGTCCAGGGCGAAGGTTGCCGCAAAGGGCAAGGCCATCAGGCAGACATAGCCCAGTGCCAACTTGCCAATTTTCCTGCCCTTCCATGCGGATATTGCAGTTGACCTTGAAACGATCGTCGAATGAGAAGTCACTGTCCCGTCTCCAGATTGCCTGGTGATTTTTAATAGCGGATTTCTCCAGTCATGACCCCATGGGTGCATGGCGAGTCGGGTTCTGAAGCATCACGCGGTTAAAGGAACGAATCGAAACTTGCTTCCGGCATGTCGGAGTCTAGCCCCTTCTCCGAAAACAGGGCAGGCTTGCCTTCCATGCCTCGATGTCACGCCTTGGGGTGGCCAGTGCAGCATGGCTGGGACGAGGCGCGGGCAGCGAATCCTGGCCGGAGTCAGGCAGCGGCGACGTCGGCGCGCTCAACCGTTCCGCTTAGCTCGGTACCCGGGGCCACGGTGTTGTAGACCGTGCCGTACTTCTGCACGTTTTGATGCAGCAGTGACAGGCGCGCGTTGCTTTCGTCGGTATCCACGAGGATGCGGTAGCGAATCGACCGCATGCGTGGCGGTGAATCCTGACGTTGTCCGTGCAAGTCGATGTGCACACCGCGATAGGAGAACTTGAGGATGGGCGAAACGCGCTCGATGTTCTTCAGCATGCAGGCGCCGAGGGCGGCAAGCAGAAGCTCGGCCGGGTTGAAGGCATCGACACGACCTTGAACGTCGGTATCGACGACAACTGCAGCCTGTTTGCAGGCCGCTCGGCTGCCGTGCGCATCAAGTCGATCAAGTGTGACGTCGTAGCTGAGCATGTTCGGTCTCCTTCAGGCATGTGCCGTCGGAGCGGCCACACCGTTGCATCGCGCAAATTCGATCCTGAAAACAGGTGCCAGGGTCGACGATTGCCCACGAAAAAACCAACTCGCGATGCACCTTGGGAAAAGTCGACGCTGCCCCCTGTTTTATCTGTTTTGCTTCATTGATTTGGAAATGTTCGCCTTCCCTTCGTCTCTCAGCGCCCGCCGCCGCTTTGCCAGATCGAGAACAGCAACCAAAGGCTGCCCACCACCGCACCCAGGAACCCGAACAGGCCGAACACCGGCAGGCCGAGCAGCGTCGGGCCGCCTGCCACGGTCATCACGATCGACGAGCCCACGATCAATGCGGCGATCACCACGCCGATCACCAGCCGGTTGGCGGAATGCTCGACGCGCTGGCCGAACTTCTCCAGCCGCTCGACGTCGAGGTTCACGTTCATCCGGCCGCGCCGTGCCATGCGCAAGAGATGCCTGAGCTCCGATGGCAACGAGGCCAGCAGGCCGAAGGAGTCGCCGACCGCGCGGCGGCCACGGCGGGCGAGCGCACGCGGCGAATACCGCGCCACCATCACCCGCTTCAGGAAGGGCGCGGCCTCGCTGGCCATGTCGAACTCCGGATCGAGCCGGCGGCCAATGCCTTCCAGCGTCACCAGCACCTTCACCATCAACGCGAGGTCCGGTGGCAATGCGACCCGGTGTTCCCGCAGCAGGGCGGTGACCTCGCCCATCATCATGCCCAGGTGCAGCTCCTTCAACGGCACGCCGTGGTAGTGGTCGATGAATGACTCGACCTGTTGAGTCAGTGCATCGTCGTCGACGCGGTCATCGACCGACCAGTCCAGCAGCACCTCGGCGACGGGGCCGGCATCGCGCCGCACCAGGCCATCGAACAGATCCACCATCTGCTGCCGGCGTGCTTCCGACAGGCGCCCCACCATGCCGAAATCGATCAGCGCCAGGCGATCGCCGGGGAGCCAGAACACGTTACCTGGGTGTGGGTCGGCGTGGAAGAACCCATCCAGGAACATCATCTTCGAGTTCGACTTGTGCGCCGAGCCGGGCGATGCGCGTACGGTCGCCGCCGACCGCCTCCAGCGCGTCCAGGTCGGACAGCGGGATGCCGTCGATGAACTGCTGCACATTCACCCGCTCGCCCGTCCACTGCCAATGGACGATTGGCACCACCAGCGCCGGCTCATCGGCAAAGGACGCGGCGATGCGTTCGGCATGCCGGCATTCGGCAGCCAGGTCCATTTCCAGCGCCAGCGACGACTGCAACTGCCGCACCAGCGCACGCGGCTGGTAGCGCGCCAGGTCCGGCGACTCGGCTTCGATGATCGCCGCCAGCCGATGCAGCAACCGCATGTCGGCCTCGACCAGCGGCTTGATGTTTGGCCGGCGGACTTTCACCACCACCTCGCTGCCGTCCTGCAGGCGTGCGCGATACACCTGGGCGATCGACGCCGCCGCGATCGGCTCGGGATCGAAGGCCGCGAACACCTGGTCGGGAGGCGCACCCAGGTCGGCTTCCAGCTGTTCGCGTACCTGCTCGAACGGCAACGCGGGCACGCGGTTCTGGAGCTTCTCGAATTCGGCGATCCATTCGGGTGCGAACAGGTCTACCCGGGTGGCCAGCACCTGGCCGAGCTTGACGAAACTCGGGCCCATCTCTTCCAACGCACAGCGCACGCGTTCGGGCGGCGGCAGCGCCACCAGTTCACTGAGTCGTTCAAGCGGGACGACCTTGCCCGCGCGCTCCAGCACGCGCGTCATGCCCAGGCGACGAGCCATGTCGCCCAGGCCGTAACGTGCCAGCACCGAGACCACATCGTGCAGGCGCCCGAGATCACGGGCAGATGACAGCGTTTCCCACAACATCGGTGCGGCACTCCTCGGCAGGCGAATCGGGTCAGCAGGACGTGTCGTCCTCAGTGCAGCATGGAGGAACCGTAGCGAGTCCGCGAATGGCACGCAGATGATGGTCTCAGACTGGAATGTTCTCGGAGGAAAGGGGGCAGAGTGGAGCGACCCGAACCAGCCAGCCGGGCAACCGGTGGATTCAAAAAAGAAATTTTCACTGGCACTTTCCTGCCGCCCCCGTTTTTGGCGCCGGCGCCACGACCGGCGCCCTTGCGTCAATCTGTCATGTGTATCCGGTTTCGGCCCGCGTGTTTGGCCGCATACATCCGGTGATCGGCTCGCGCAACGGTGTTGGCGATGGGCTCACCGGGCCTCGAGTGGGCGATGCCGGCCGAGAAACTCAAGGGTCCGCTGGTGTTGGTCGGGATGGCACGCACCCGTTCCAGCAGCCGCAATGCCACCTTGTACGCTGCGTCCTTGCTGGTGTCCGGCATGATGACGAGGAACTCCTCGCCGCCCCAGCGGGCCATGAGATCGGCGGTACGCAGGAGCGGACTCGTCGCATCGGCAAAGGCCCGCAATGTCTTGTCACCCTCGTCATGGCCGAGGGTGTCGTTGATGCGCTTGAAATTGTCCAGGTCAATCAGCGCCACGGAGAAACCCGAGCCCTTACGTTGCGCTTGCGCCCGCAGGATGGTCAGGTAGGAGTCGGCACGGCGACGGTTGGCCAGTCCGGTCAGTTCATCGAACTCCGCCAGGCGCTGGACATCGGCCAATGCCGTGGCCAGCGCGCTGCGCTGCGTGCGCAGGGTCGAGCGCAGGTGCGACAACTGTGCGGCCAGAACGCCGGTGATGGGCAGCATGACCACCAGCGTTGCAAAATAGAGCAGGTCCTGAAACAAATCCGCGCGGGTTGCCGTGCCGGGGTGTATCCAGCGCAGCCATTGCAGCGCGGCGAGCGAGGCGCCGAAGCTGACCAGCGCGAAGCCCGTGAGCATCGCCATCTTCTTCCAGTGCACCAGAAAGGCACCAAAATTCAGGACGACCAACAGCGCCAGCAGCGTGGTCGCGCGACCCGGTCCCGCAATCAGGAAGGCCCAGTCCGCGAACAACAGCCCGGTGAGAATCTGTACGACGGTCAGCGCCGGGTCCTTGAACCGGGCGCTCCACCCCGAGCGCATGGCGATGTAGAAGAAGGCTTGGGTTGCGGCAAGGACGCCCAGCCATGCCGCCAGGTGGTTGGCCGATAGCCAGCCCAGGTAGTGGTTGATGGTCAAGACCACCGAAGAGCCCAGATAGGTCATTGCGGCAGCCAGCCACTGCTTTATCCGGATCTGCGTGTGGTGGTCGTCGCCGAGCACGAGTGCCAGCCATTTGCTTACAGGGCGCGAACGCCTCACCGGACCCTGTGCCGCAGGGTCTGGTGCCTCCGCGTTGCGCGCCCGTGCGTGCGTATTCACCGTTACTCCATCGCAATGCCATGACGCCACCGTGACGCATCGGCCGATGCCGCGTCCGCCTCTGAATTGGCCGCTCGCGTTGGATCTTGACTGTTATGGGTGCAAATCGACAGTCTAGAGTCTAACGGCCGTGCAGCCTGTTGTTCCACCGCCCGTCGTCCGAGCCCGGAAAGGGTGGCCCTTCAGGCCGCGACTCTGAGGCGATCATGCCTGTGGACGGCACGACGGTAGACCGAGCGAGTGTTGGGCGCGTATTGCGTGGGCCGCAACTGCGGCTAGATCCAGATGGCCTTTTCCAACCTTCCGCAAACAAAGGGGCTTCGCGGCCCCTTCGTTTTATCCGATCACATCCGATACATGCTTACTGCGGGGAGACATCCACCCGCACCCGCACGCGGTCGCCAGGATGATAATCCATGCGCCGGGTGTAGCGGCGGCCGTTGTACTCATAGGTCACGTCATAGGCACTTCCACGGCCGTCACTGGTGCGGCCGTAGTAGCCATTGCGAACCGGTTCCGGCTCGCAGACGCGCACCATGCCGCCTGGCGTGTAGCGGTCGCGCTGGGTGTTTTCGTACACCTGCCGACCGGCCATGCCACCGACCATCGAACCGATCGCGGTCGCCGCGTATGTGCCGGTGCCGCCACCGATCCTGCTGCCCAGAACCGCTCCGGCAATACCGCCAACGACGGTCGCGACATTGCGACCCGTGGTGCTTCCGCCGCCGTACTGCGAGCGACCGTACGGATCGTTGCGGTTGTAGCCGTATTGATTGTCGTTGCCGTAATAGCCATCGCGCTGGTAGCTGCCGGCACTCTGCGTTGCATGGCAACGCTGGTTGTCGTAATTGGAGGTGCCGCGGTAATTTCCCAGCACGGGATCCACGCGAAGGACGCGCGCGTAGTCGTAGTAGGCCTCGCCTTGCTGGTAGCCATCGCGCTGATAGTCGTCACGGTAACTATTGTCATCGCCGTCGTTGTAGCCGCCGCTGGACGGGTAGTACGTGGACTGGGCAAACGCCGCACTGCTGGATACGAGGCCGATGGCAAGCAAGGCGACGGAAAGGCGCTTCATGGTCGTGGACTCCATCGCCAGGAAAGTGGATTGGCTGGCGCAACGCCAACGATGCATGCGCCGCGATAACGCGAACCTGAATACGAGTGCCCGTGCAAGATCCATTTAGCGTGCCGACAGCTTGTCCGCAGCGATGCCATCCCCTACTTCGCCTCGTAAACGGGTTTGCCATCGACCCAGGTCGAGCGGATCTTCAGGTCATCGATTTGCGAGGCGGGAACCACGAGCGGATCCGCGTCGAGTATCACGAAATCCGCATGCAGGCCAGGTGCGAGACGACCTGCCTGGTCTTGGTCGAACCCGGCCCACGCGGCATCCGCCGTGAACCCGCGCAGCGCTTCGGCAGCAGTCATGCGCTGTGCCGGGAACCAGCCACCTGGCGGATGGCCTTCGCGATCCTGCCGTGTCACTGCCGAATACAGACCCAGGCGCGGATCGGCAGATTCGACCGGGAAATCAGAGCCCAGCGCGAGATGTGCACCACTGTTGAGCAGATCGCGCCACGCATAGGCACCCACCAGACGCGCCTGGCCCAAGCGTTCATGCGCCCATGGCATGTCCGACGTCGCATGGGTCGGCTGCATCGAGGCGATCACGCCGAGTTTGGCGAAGCGACCAAGGTCGTCCGGCGACAGGATCTGGGCATGCTCGACGCGCCAGCGGATATCGGTCTTTGCATCGTCACCAAGTACGCGCTCGTAGGTGTCCAGCACCAGCCGATTACCGCGATCACCGATCGCATGGGTGGCGATCTGCACGCCGCAACGCTTGGCTTTGCGTACTGACGCTTCAAAGGCATCCGGCTCGGTGACCAACAGCCCACGATTGCCGAGTTCATCGTTGTAGTCGGCCAGCAACGCAGCACCGCGGCTACCCAGCGCGCCATCGATGTACATCTTCACGCCACGCATTTTCAGGCGACCGCCGGCATGCGTGTACAGACCGTCCTTGCACAGGTCGTCCAGGGCTTCCTTGTCACCATCGGCATAGGCATCGATGCGCACGGTCAGGCGACCCGCATCGGCGAATTGCTTGTACATGGCGAGCGCTTCACGCGAAACACCCATGTCGTGGACGCCGGTCAGGCCATCGCTGGCCAGTAGCGTCAAGGCACGGCTGAGGGCTTGCTCGTAGAACGCTGCATTTTGTTCCGGCAGCACTGCGTACATGGGGCGCATTGCTTCGTCGACCAGGATGCCGGTCGGCTTGCCATCGGCACCGGCAATCACCTTGCCCCCATCGATTTGCCCTGAATCCAGCATGGTCTTGCCGACGGTCGATGCCGCCAACGCACGCAGCGCGGCACTGTTGGCCCAGCCGGCATGGCCATCCACGCGTTCCAGCCAGACCGGCCGTTCAGGAAACGCTGCATCCAGGTCGGCGGCAGTCGGGAACGCGGTCTCTGGCCAGTCGTTCTGGTCCCAGCCGCGACCCAACAGCCAATCGCCCGGCGCAAGCGTTTTTTCGAACTCGCCCAGCCGCGTCATGACCTCGGCCTTGCTGGCGGCGCCGATCAGGTCGGCCTGCATCAGCGCCAGGCCAAGCCCCATGACGTGGCCATGGGCATCGATCAGGCCCGGGATCACGGTAGCGTCGCCGGCGGCGATGCGCCGTGCTTCGGGATAGCGCACTGCCAGTTCCCCGGCCTCACCCACCGCGAGCAGGCGCCCGGCCGCATCCCACGCCATTGCCGTTGCAAATGGATGCTGCGGGTCCGAGGTATGGATGCGCGCTGCAGTCAGCAAATGCACATCGGCGGCATACGCAGGCGCGATCAAGCTGCCTGCACACAGCACGGCGGACATGCAGGAGTACAGGAAGCTTTTTGGCAAGAGCGGGTGGGACAAGGTCATGGCATGGCTCGTCGGATGCGAGTCCCCACTATGCCGCCGCCACGATGCTTCGGCAATTCTGCACAGGCAATCCAGATGCGCTGGATAAGGCCCGCGAGACCTCCGTTCGACGCTGTTTTGCTGCGCTGCAACGGGACGCTGTATTCGCCCACGCGCTATCGTCGCTGTCCGCCATGACCGCCCGCCGAGCGCCCTACGCTCCGGCGCAAAGCGCGGACAGCCATGACGCCTGCTCTCAGGGAGCATCCTCCACGCATAGAGGAGTACGGGCTCATGTCCTACAGCACACAGCAAATCCGCAATGTGGCCCTCGCAGGCCATCCAAGCGCCGGCAAGACCACCTTGTTCGAAGCCCTGCTGCATGCCGGCGGCGCAATCCTGACGGCAGGCAGCATCGAACGCGGCAGCACGGTCTCCGACTTCGACCCGATCGAAAAAGACCGTGGTCATTCCATTGATGCCGCGATCGCCAGCACCGACCACTCCGGCATCCACATCAACCTGATCGACACGCCCGGCTATCCGGATTTCCGCGGGCCGACCCTGTCTGCGCTCGCGGCGGTCGAAACCGTGGCGATAGTCGTCGATGCCGACCATGGCATCGACCACGGCACCGTGCGGATGATGGAGCACGCCAAGGCCCGCAAGCTGTGCCGGGTGCTGGTGGTCAACAAGATCGACCACCCGGGCGCACGGCTCGGTGCGCTGCTCGACAAGTTGCGCGACACCTTCGGCAACGAAGTGCTGCCACTCAACCTGCCTGCCGAGGGCGGCAAGCGCGTCATCAACTGCTTCACCCAGTCTTCCGGCCATAGCGACCTTGGCCCGGTCGGCGACTGGCACCAGAAGATCATCGACCAGGTCGTCGAAATCAACGAAACCGTGATGGACCATTATCTCGATCTGGGCGAATCCGGACTTGAAGGCCGGGAACTGCACGATGCCTTCGAGCAATGCCTGCGTGAAGGCCATTTGGTGCCCGTGTGTTTCGTCTCGGCGCGCAGTGGCGCCGGTGTGCGCGAGTTGCTGGACGTGGCCGAAACCCTGTTCCCGCATCCGGGCGAAGCCAACCCGCCAGCATTCGTGAAAGGTATCGGCGCGAGTGCGCAGCCGATCACCGCAATGCCGGATCCGGCCGCGCATGTCATCGCCGACGTCTTCAAGATCACCAATGATCCCTTCGTCGGCAAGCTCGGCGTGTTTCGCGTCTACCAGGGCACGGTACGCAAGGACACCCAGTTGTTCGTCGATGATGGCAAGAAGCCGTTCAAGGTCGCCCACCTGTTCAGGCTCAAGGGCAAGGAGCATGTCGAGATCACGCAGGCAATTCCCGGCGATATCGCTGCGGTCGCCAAGATCGACGAGCTGCATTTCGATGCCGTGCTGCATGACAGCCACGACGAGGATCAAATCCACCTGGCGCCGATGGCGTTCCCGAATCCGATGTTCGGGCTGGCGGTGGATGCCGCCAGCAAGGGCCAGGAACAAAAACTCGCGATCGCACTGCACAAGCTGGCCGAAGAAGATCCGGCGTTCACCGTCGAGCACACCATCGAGACCAACGAAACCGTGGTCCGCGGCCTGTCCGACCTGCACCTGCGGGTGATGTTGCAGCGGCTCAAGGAAAGATACGGCGTCGAGGTGAATACGCATCCACCGCGCATCGCCTATCGCGAAACCGTATCCGCCAGGGCCGAAGGCCATCATCGGCACAAGAAACAGACCGGCGGCGCTGGCCAATTCGGCGAGGTATTCCTGCGCATCGAGCCGTTGCCGCGCGGCGACGGCTTCGAGTTCGTCGACGAGGTCAAGGGCGGGACGATTCCCGGCCAGTTCCTGCCGGCAGTGGAGAAAGGCGTGCGGCAGGTCCTGTCCGGCGGCGCGGTGGCCGGCTATCCGATGCAGGACGTGCGCGTGATTGTCTATGACGGCAAGCACCACCCGGTCGATTCCAAGGAAATCGCCTTTGTCGCCGCCGGCAGGAAGGCGTTCCTGGATGCGATCGGGAAGGCACGACCGCAGGTGCTGGAGCCGATCACTGACCTGGCAGTGACTGCACCCGAACAGCACATGGGCGACATCAGCGGCGGGCTCGCGGCCAAGCGCGCACGGATCAGCGGCACCGATTCAGCGCGCGGCGGCGAGATCGTGGTCAAGGCGCAGGTGCCATTGTCGGAACTGGAGGGTTATGCCGCGGAACTGAAATCAGTGACTGCCGGTCGTGGCCGCTATGCGCTGGATTTCAGCCATTACGAGCCGGTGCCCCCGCAAGTCCAGCAAAAGCTCGTGGAAGCCTACAAACCACGCCATGAGGAGGACTGACAACCCGGGATTCAGGGCGAAGCGCTAAGGTGTGCGTCACGACCTTCACGCAGGTTCCCGGCATGCGTCGCATCGCCTCGCGGCGGATCGAACGGATCGACATCGATACCGGCGTGATCACACTCAAACTGGACTGACCATGCGCCATCAACCTCTTGCGATCTTGTGCGCCTGTCTGATGCTTGCCGCCTGCGGCACCGACAAGACCGCGACGCCATCGCAACAAAGCAGCGACGAAAGCCTGCCTCAGCCCGATGTGGCCGGTGGCTCGGTCACTGGCATGCCGAACCCAGGCGCGCCCTCCGCACAGCCGGCACTTGCGGACGATCTTGCGACCGACAACGGAGAACCTGGGATTGCGGCCGAAGATGGCAGCGTGGTCGATCCGAAGGCTCCGGTGAACACACCGGAAGCCGGCAATATGGACGAAATTGCGATTCCGTCACCGGAAACCATGCCCACCATGCCCGCGCCCACGCCAGATCCGGTCGAATCCAGGATCCCGCCACCGCCGGAATCCTGACCCCCATCATTCGAAGCACGCCTGGCATGCAGATGAACGAGACGCTGGAGGTTGCTTGCCTGGTTATCCTGCTGGGCGCAGGTCTTGCCGCCTGCCAGCGCACTGCGCCGGCACCAATACCACCAGCACCCGTCCCTGAAGCCAGGACTGGGCCTGTGGCGCAGGTCCCGGCGGTCGCTGCAACCGAACCTGCAATCGAGCTTGCAGCCACACCCGGGGAATTTGTCGAAGACTGGATCTTGCCCGGAAGCCTGGGACCATTGACCACGCGACTGGAGCTGGAAGCGCGTTTCGGCAAAGCCAATGTGCGCGAGGAACTCTTCGACGGGCCGGAAGGCGAGGTCAGCTATCCGGTGCTGGTGGTGTTCCCGGACGATCCACGCAAACGCCTGGAGCTGGTGCAGGACGCAGAAAACCCGGACGCACCCATCGTTGAATTGCGTATCTCCGATCCGGCCACCCACTGGCACGATGCCAACGGCCTGCGCCCCGGCATGGCCCTGGCCGAACTGGTCGCCCTCAATGGCGCACCCGTCAGCTTCTACGGCCTTGACTGGGACTATGGTGGCGCCGTGCAGGACTGGCATGGCGGCACGCTTGCCAATGCGGTGGATGCCACGACGTTCCACCGGGTGACCCTGGCGGCACGTAATGGCGCGCTTGATGCGCGCTTACCCCGCGGTGATCGCAGTTTCCGCAGTGACGACAGCGGCTATCCGACTGCCGGCAAGGATCTGGTCATGCGCCAGCTCGGGATCAGCTGGCCGCATGAGGGCGAGGATTGACCCGGCAACCTCGATGCAAATTCAAGCAGATCATGTCCAGCCAGCAGGCTGATCCCCAACGAAACTTCAGCAGTGATCAGCGTTTTGGACGCAGCATCGTCCCGGTGCAATCCTCGGCTCCGCAACGGCATTCCCAGATCTTTTTCAGGCGCGGCGTGTGGCGCTCGGCCAGGGTGATGCCGTAGTCGTAGGTCAGCTCTTCACCCGGCTTGATCGTGCGGATGGCTTCGATGAAGACCTTGGACATTTCCGGATCGTCCTCGCTTTCATGCAGCACTGCTTCGCAGTTTGGCGCGCAGCTGTGGTTGATCCAGCGTGCATCATTGCCCTTGAAGTTGGCATCGATCACCCAGACTTCGTTGAGGGTAAACAGGAACGTGTGGCCAGAGTCCACATCGCCACTGTCCCCGGCATCCACTTCCTCATGCGTGCTTGCGGACGCCCTTGTATTCGATCAGGCGCTCGCCTTTTGCAAGGCTTCGACGGCGAACATGCCGTTGCCGTGGATGTCGGAACGGCGGGTGGCGATTTTCTTTGGCATGGGATGCAGGTCAGGGGCGACAGCGGGCCGCCATTGTCCCCGACCGGCCGGGATCGTGCCACGGCAGCACGGACTGTGGGTTGGCGACACCCGAGATAATCCGTACAATTCCGGTACGCTTTCAAGCCTAGCCCAAGTACAACGCCATGCTGCGCGTCACCAAGCTCACCGATTACGCCACCGTCGTCCTGACTGTGCTCGCCGCGCAGCCCGATGCCGTGCGCAGCGCGCCGGAGCTGGCCGAGCTGGCCGGACTGGAAGCACCCACCGTCGCCAAGGTGCTCAAGCCGCTGGCCCAGGCCGGCCTGGTGGAAGGCTTTCGTGGCGCCAATGGCGGCTATCGGCTCGCCCGCGCCGCCGAGAAATCACCCTGGTCGAAATCGTCGAGGCAATGGAAGGCCCGCTGGCGATGACCGAATGCAGCATCCACACCAGCCAGTGCGGCATCGAGGACACCTGCGGCGTGCGTGCCAATTGGCGGCGGATCAACGACGTGGTCGCCGACGCACTGCGCAGCGTCAGCCTGGCGCAGATGCTATCGCCGCCTGTTGCCTCGCCAATGCCTCACCCACTGCACCACCCCTCGCGCCATCGCGACGCATCGACATGCGCCTGGCCGGGAACTGAGATCACGACATGAACACTGAAAACGCACAGATCCACGAGCAGCTTGGCCGCAAGTACGACGCCGGCTTCATCACCGACATCGAATCCGATTCGCTGCCGCCCGGACTGTCGGAAGACATCATCCGCGCGCTGTCGAGCATCAAGGAAGAACCGGAGTGGATGACCGAGTGGCGGCTGGCTGCCTACCGGCATTTCCTGACCATGCCGATGCCGGACTGGGCCAAGCTCAAGATCGACCCGATCGACCTGCAGGCGTTGAGCTACTACAGCGCGCCGAAGGGGCCGAAGTACAAATCGCTCGATGAAGTGCCGCAGGAACTGCTGGACACCTACGACAAGCTCGGCGTGCCGCTGCACGAACGCGCAAAGCTCGCCGGCGTTGCGGTCGATGCCGTGTTCGATTCGGTCAGCGTGGGCACCACCTATCGCAAGGAACTTGCGGACAAGGGCGTGCTGTTCTGTTCGATGAGCGAAGCGATCCGCGAGTACCCGGACATCGTGCGCAAGTACCTGGGCAGCGTGGTGCCGACCGGCGACAACTATTTCGCCGCGCTCAATTCCGCGGTGTTCTCCGATGGCAGCTTCGTGTTCATCCCCAAGGGCGTGCGTTGCCCGATGGAACTGAGCACCTATTTCCGCATCAATGCCAACCACACCGGCCAGTTCGAGCGCACGCTCATCATTGCCGAAGAAAGCTCGCACGTGTCGTATCTGGAAGGCTGCACCGCGCCGATGCGCGACGAGAACCAGCTGCATGCCGCCGTCGTCGAACTGGTCGCGCTGGACGATGCCGAGATCAAGTACAGCACCGTGCAGAACTGGTACCCCGGCGACGAAAACGGCGTTGGCGGCATCTACAACTTCGTGACCAAGCGCGCCGAATGCCGTGGCGCGCGCAGCAAGGTGACCTGGACCCAGGTCGAGACCGGCAGCGCCATCACCTGGAAGTACCCGAGCTGCGTGCTGGTGGGCGACGACAGCGTCGGCGAGTTCCATTCGGTTGCGCTGACCCACCACCGCCAGCAGGCCGATACCGGCACCAAGATGATCCACATCGGCAAGCGCACCAAGTCCAAGATCGTCAGCAAGGGCATCAGCGCCGGCCGTGGCCAGAACACCTATCGCGGCCTGGTGAAAGTGACATCGGGCGCGGACGGCGCACGCAACCACACCCAGTGCGACAGCTTGCTGATCGGCAAGCAATGCGGCGCGCACACGTTCCCGTATATCGAAGTCAAGAATCCGGATGCCATCGTCGAGCACGAAGCGACCACCTCGAAGATCAGCGACGACCAGCTGTTCTATTGCCGCAGCCGTGGCCTCGCGCAGGAAGATGCGGTCTCGCTGATCGTGGACGGCTTCTGCAAGTCGGTGTTCCGCGAACTGCCGATGGAATTCGCGGTGGAAGCGAAGAAGCTGCTGGACGTGAGCCTGGAAGGCGCTGTCGGCTGATGAATCGCGGGCCAAGGCTCGTCATCGCCATGCACAACAACCGGTGGGCCAAGGCCCACACCATGGAATCAAGCACATGCTGAAAATCGATAACCTCCACGCCGCGATTGGCGGCCGCGAAATCCTCAAGGGCCTCTCGCTCGATGTGCAGCCCGGTCAGGTGCACGCGATCATGGGTCCGAACGGCGCCGGCAAGTCCACGCTCGGCAACATCCTGGCCGGCCGCGAAGGCTACGACGTCACCGCAGGCAGCGTGATGTTCGAGGGCCGCGACCTGCTGGCACTGGAACCGGAAGAACGTGCCGCCGCCGGCGTGTTCCTGGCCTTCCAGTACCCGGTGGAAATCCCCGGGGTGAACAACACCTACTTCCTGCGCGCCGCGCTGAATGCGCAGCGCAAGGCGCGTGGTGAAGGCGAGCTGGATTCGATGCAGTTCCTCAAGCGCGTGCGCGAGAAACTTGCCGTGCTCGACCTCAAGGACGAGCTGCTGCATCGCGGCCTCAACGAAGGTTTCAGCGGCGGCGAGAAGAAGCGCAACGAGATCTTCCAGCTCGCCCTGCTGGAACCCAAGCTGGCGATCCTGGACGAGACCGATTCCGGCCTGGACATCGATGCGATGAAGTCGGTCGCCGACGGCGTGAACTCGCTGCGTGATGCCGGCCGCAGCTTCCTGGTCATCACCCATTACCAGCGCCTGCTCGACTACATCAAGCCGGACTTCGTGCACGTGCTGGCCGATGGCCGCATCGTCGAAAGCGGCGGTCCGGAACTTGCGCTGGAACTGGAAGCGCATGGCTATGCCTGGATCAAGGACCGGGTCAGCCCGGCAGCCGCATGAGCGCATTGCTCGACTCATTGACCACCGGTTTCGACGGCGATCCAACACGCCGCGCTGCGCTTGATGCGCTGCTGCGCGATGGTCTGCCGCATGCGCGTGTGGAAGCGTGGAAGTACACGCCGTTGCGCGCACTGGAGCGTCGCAGTTTCGTGACTGCGGATTCGACGCCGGACACAGGCACTGAACTGTTGAACGGCATTCCTGCGCCACGACTGGTGTTCGTCAACGGGCAGTTCGATGCCGCATCCAGTGACTACGCAGCCTTATCCGCTGGCGTCACCATCAACATCATCGACTCACCCATCGAAAATGCGGTCGAGCTTGCTGCCGATGCGCCGTTCGCGCGTCTGAATACAGTACTGGCACGCACAGGCGTCGCAATTCGCGTTGAAGCGGGCAGCGATGCATCCGCGCCGATCCACATCGTCTGCATCGGCACGCCATTGGCCGCCGATGCTGCCTGGCATCTGCGGCACCGGATCGAGATTGGTGCTGGCGCCAGCTGCACGGTGATCGAGCACCTGCTCGCATCCGGCGAACACGCGCACCTGTCGACCACCCGCAGCGAAATCGTGCTGGGCGACGGCGCACAGCTGACCCACGCCCGTGTGCAAGACGAAGCGCTGCGTGCGACCAGCTTCCTGCGCACCGACGCGACGCTTGCCGACAATGCGCAGTACACGCGCATCGATCTGGAACTTGGCGGCGGGCTTTCGCGCCATGAACTCAATGTGCTGCTGCAAGGCAATGGCGCACGCGTGAATGCCGATGGCGTGTTGCTGGCCGATGGCAAACGTCACCTCGACACGCGCCTCGGTATCGAACATACCGGTCGCAACACGGCCTGTGCGCTGCGCTGGCGCGGACTGGCCTCGCAACGCGGCAAGGCCGTGTTCCATGGCGGCATCACCATCCATGCCGGTGCCGATGGCAGCGAAGCCGATCTCTCGAACAAGAATCTTGCTGCTCTCCGCCGACGCGGAAATCGACACCCAGCCGGTGCTGGAAATTCATGCCGACGAGGTCAAGGCGGCACACGGCGCGACCGTCGGACAACTGGATCCGATCGCACTGTTCTACCTGCGCTCGCGCGGCCTGACCGATGCCGATGCGCGGCGGCTGCTGACCGCCGCGTTCTGCCGGGAAATCGTGTCGACCGTCGATGACGCGAGCTTGCGCACAAAGTTGGATGCCTCGCTGGAATGCGCCTTGGCGCGGGTGGTTGCGGCATGAGCGAATGCGCCTCGACTGGGCGGCGGTACGCAGCGATTTCCCGCTGCTGACCCGCACGGTGCATGGCAAGCCGTTGGTCTACCTGGATTCGGCCAATACCGGGCAAAAGCCCGAATGCGTGATCGCGTCCATCGATGATTTTTTCCGTCGACACAACGCCAATGTCAGCCGCGCGGTGCATGCGCTCGGCAGCGAGGCGACCGACGCCTACGAAGCCGCGCGCGGCAAGCTGGCCCGCTTCCTCAATGTGCGCAGCGATGAACTGGTCCTGTGCAGCGGCACCACCTTCGCGATCAACCTGGTCGCGTATTCGTGGGCATTGCCGCGTCTGCAAGCCGGGCGACGTGATCCTGCTGACGCGGATGGAACACCACGCCAACATCGTGCCGTGGCAATTGATCGCGCAGCGCACCGGTGCGGTGATCAAGGTTGCCGAACTGCTGCCGGATGGCACGCTCGACCTCGATGCGCTGTTCGCGGCGATGACTCCCGAGGTCAAGCTGCTCGGCGTGACCCATGTCAGCAATGTGCTGGGCACGATCAATCCGGTCGCGACCATCTGCCGCGAAGCGCGCAAGCGCGGGATCATCACGGTGGTCGATGGTTCGCAGGCCGTGCCGCACATGGCGGTCGACATCCCGTCGATCGGCTGCGATTTCTATGCGCTGACCGGCCACAAGATGTGCGGGCCAACCGGTACCGGCGTGCTGTGGGCGAAGCGCGAACACCTCGAAGCCATGCCGCCGTTCCTCGGTGGCGGCGAGATGATCAAGGAGGTGCGTTTCGACGGCACCGTGTTCAATGATCCGCCACACCGCTTCGAGGCAGGAACGCCGAACATCGCCGGTCATATCGGCCTTGGTGCAGCCGTCGATTACCTGTCCGACGTGGGCATGGTCAACATCGCAACGCGCGAAGCCGAACTGCTGGCGCACGCGACCGAAGCGATGTCGAACATTGAAGGTCTGCGCATCATTGGCACCGCACCAGACAAGGCGGCAGTGATCAGTTTCCTGGTCGAAGGCGCACATGCGCACGACCTGGCCACCCTGCTCGACCTGGAAGGCGTAGCGGTGCGCTCCGGCCATCACTGCGCGCATCCGCTGATGCAGTTCTTCGGCGTGCCCGCGACCTGCCGCGCGTCCTTCGCGTTCTACAACACCCATGACGAAGTCGAGGCGTTCGCCGCCGCACTGGTCAAGGTCCGACGGTTACTCGCATGAACATGCTGGATTTCCGCAATGCAGGCGAAGCCGACATCGGCGCGATCGTGGCGCTGGTCGAGGGCAGCTATCGCGGCGACGCCAGCCGCGCCGGCTGGACGACCGAAGCCGACCTGCTGGACGGCATGCGCATCGATGCGCCAGCGCGTGCGCGATGACCTCGAACGTGAAGGCAGCCTGGTGTTGCTTGGCGAACGGGACGGGCAAATGCTCGCCTGTGCGAATATCTGCACCGAAGATGACGCCGGCTATTTCGGCATGTTCTCGGTGGTTCCGGGCCTGCAAGGTGGCGGCATCGGCAAGCAGATGCTGGCGGAAGCCGAACGCATCGCGCGCGACGAGTGGCGGCTGCCGATCATGCGCATGACCGTGATCGATGTGCGCGATGAGCTGATCGCGTTCTACGAGCGGCGCGGCTACCACCGTACCGGCATCCACAAGCCATTTCCCTACGGCGATGCGCGATTCGGCATTCCCAGGCGCGACGACCTGCGTTTCGAGATTCTTGAAAAGAGCTTGCTCGAAAAGGATTTGGATCATGGGTGACTGGGTATTCGTGTGTTCGCTGAGCCAGCTGTTGCCGGGCGAAATGAACGTGGCCTGGGATGGCGACACCGCGATCGCGGTGTTCAATTTCGATGGCACGCTCTACGCGCTGGAAGACCGCTGCTCGCACGAGGACTTCGAGTTGTCAGCGGGCCATTTCGATGGCGAAAACGCCACCATCGAATGCGTCCTGCACGGCGCGCGCTTCGACGTGCGCGACGGCAGTGCCCTCTGCGCACCCGCCTACGAGCCTGCGGTCAGGTTTCCGGTCAAGGTGGAAGACGGTCTCGTCTACACCCGCGACGACCGGAACTGAGCCCACAACGTTGTTTTATTGGCTGGTGTAGGTCACCTCCTGTAGGGGAAGTTGTTGCGAATGGTTATCGTTCGTGTCTAAATGCGCGTCACAACAAGGCCGCCAGTTGCGGCTTTTCCTCTTTGGATGACGCCCCCTAAATGACACAGACAGCCCGTACCGGGGAAGTGACTCCACGTCACTTCCGCGCCCTCGCCAGCGCCATCCTGCTCGCACTGGCCGCGCCCGTTGCCAGCATCGCTGCTGAACTCCCTGCTGATCCAGCATCCAGCGAAGCTGCCGAAAGCGAACCGACGGACCTCGACCGGGTCAAGGTCGTCGGTGATCGTTACTTGCCCGACTACGCTGCGCGCCGCACCCGTGGCGCCACCAAGACCGACACGCCACTGCTGGACGTGCCACAGGCCGTGACTGTGGTCACCGACAAGCTGGTAGCCGACCAGGGCATCACCAGCATGGGCGAAGCGTTCCGCTACATGCCCGGCGTCGGCACTTCGCAAGGTGAAGGCAACCGCGACACGCCGGTCCTGCGCGGCAACAGCACCACCGCCGATTTCTTCGTGGATGGCATCCGCGATGACGTGCAGTACTTCCGTGATGTCTACAACCTCGACCGCGTCGAGGCCCTGAAAGGCGCGAACGCGATGATCTTCGGTCGTGGCGGCAGCGGCGGCGTGATCAATCGGGTTACCCGCCAGGCCGATGGCATGGACCATCGCAGCGGTTCAGTACAGCTCGGGTCCAACCAGCGCCGGCGTGCAACCGTGGACTACGGCACGGCCCTCGGAACCGATGCCGGCTTCCGCATCAACGCCATGCACGAAAACTCCGGCAGCTTCCGCGATGGCGTCAATGTCGAGCGCCATGGCGCAAACCCTGCCTTCGGCATTGATTTCGGCGACAACACGCGCCTGCATCTGTCCTACGAGCGCTTCCACGACGCGCGCAACGCGGATCGTGGCATTCCGTCCTACCAGGGCAAGCCGGTAGACACGGATCCATCGACCTTCTTCGGCAACCCCGAGCTCAGCGTGACAGCCGCCACCGTGGATGCCTTCGACGCCACGCTGGAACACGCCTTCAGTGACACCCTGAGCGTGCGCAACCACCTGCGCTGGGCCGACCACGACAAGATGTACCAGAACGTCTTCCCCAGCTCGGTCGATGCAACCGGCACCCTGGTCACGCTGGCGGCCTACAGCAATGCCACGCAGCGGAAAAACCTGTTCAACCAGACAGACCTGCTTTGGAAACTGACGACTGGCAGCATTCAACACACCGTGCTGGCGGGCACCGAACTGGGCCGTCAGGTCACCGACAATTTCCGCCAGACCGGCTATTTCGCGCCCGGAAACAATGTGGTGCCGGTGGCAAGCCCGAACGTCGACGTGCCGGTCGAATTTCGCCAGAGTGCGACCGATGCTGACAATCACGGTCTCGCGATGGTGGTCGCCATCTACCTGCAGGACCAGATCGATTTCTCGCCGCACTGGCAGGCGATCATTGGCCTGCGCCATGACGATTTCAGCGTGGATCTGCGCAATAACCGCACAGGTGAACTCCTGCGTAGTGAAGACAGCATGCTTTCGCCGCGTGCGGGTCTGGTTTACAAGCCGCGCGACAACGTTTCCATCTACGCCAGCTACAGCATGGCATTCCAGCCACGCGCCGGCGATCAGCTGGCGTCGCTCAAGGCTGACAATGCATCACTGAAGCCGGAAAGCTCCGTCAATCGCGAGATCGGCGCCAAATGGGACATCAAGCCTGGCCTGCAGGCCAGCATGGCCGTGTACCGTCTGGATCGCGGCAACGTTGCGATCGTGGACCCGGCGGATGTCACCAGGATGGTCCTGACAGATGGCCAGTATGTCCGCGGCGTGGAACTCGGTCTTGCGGGCCGCGTCACCGACGCCTGGCAGCTGATGGGCGGCTATGCCTGTCAAACCGGTGAAATAACGGCGACGCAGTCGGCAACCGCGCTCAAGGGCAATCGCCTGGCACAGCTGCCTCGGCATTCGGCTTC
Source organism: uncultured Gammaproteobacteria bacterium (assembly GCA_963714905.1). Classification (GTDB taxonomy): domain Bacteria; phylum Pseudomonadota; class Gammaproteobacteria; order Xanthomonadales; family Xanthomonadaceae; genus Thermomonas. The sequence goes on along the minus strand of CAVQPZ010000005.1, from coordinate 199,362 downwards.
GTTGTGGAACCGCTACGACATCAACCCAGCGATCGGCCTCGGGCTAGGTATCGTGTATCGCGGATCGATCTACGCCAACGTGGACAACAAGGTCGCGCTGCCTGCATTCACCCGCTTCGACGCGGCGATTTACTGGACCTTGAACCCGATGCTGCAACTGCAGCTCAACATCGAGAACCTGGCGAACAAACAGTATTTCGCCAGCGCCCACAGCAACAGCAACATCAGCCCGGGTGCGCCACGTAGCGCGTGGGTCAGTCTCAATTACCACTACTGATCGTCGGGGTCGCCAGCTCCACCTCTGGATTGGCGCGCGGGGCGCGTGGTCGCAGCCCACGCGGATGCTGACCCACGTGATGGGCCTGTCGACCCTGCTGTTTCTGGCCGTGTAGGGAGTTACGCTGTTTCAGGCCGCCGGCACCGGTTCGACTCTGATCAGCAGGAGTTCCCCGCCACCATCCAGGACATGACGGGTGCGTTTGCCTTCGGCGACAAGGATCGCGGTGTCACCCATCTGCATCTCCCCCAAGCCCGAATCCCCGGCGAAGTGCGCCTGGCCCGCCAGCATGTGCACGGCCCAGGCCTCGCCCGGGTCGACGAACATCACCATGGTGCCGACCAATGGCCGATGCCACAGCTGCGCACTGCAGCTGTGGCGTTTCCACATGAGGTTGAAGTCGCGGGTGGGGCCGTCGATCAATTCGCAGAACGCAGCCTGGTCACCGTCGAATCGGAGCTTGTCATGCGGTGGCAACAGTTCATGCACCCCACCTGCCCCCTCGTGAGCGAAGCGAAGGCGCAGGCCATTGCCTGAGAGCAGGACCAATTCGCGCTCCACCCCGTGGAATGCCGAAAACGGGGCATCGGTTTCGATCTCGGCAAGCGACAGCCGCCACTGCCATTCGTCGCTGTCCGGTACGCGCAAGATCTCCGAGGTCCAGCCAGCGCCGTTTTTCCAGCGCATGCGGCTGTAACCACTCGAGGGCAATACCCGCGAGGACCCTGCTGCAACGGGGAGTGCTTGCGCCATGCACGAAGTCTATACGCCCCAAGCCCGCCCGGTTGTGCCGGGCGGGCTTGCATGCATGCAGTCGGAATCACCCGCCATGTTCAGCGGCGGGCGACCGTCTTCGTTGCCGCGGCAGTGCGCAGTGCCGGCTTTGCGGCATTGGCAGCGGGGCGCGCCGAGCCAACCACGATGCGATCGCGGTTCTTCTCGACCGTCTTCAAACCGATTCCCTTGACCAGGGCCAGTTGCTCGGGACTGCGGAACGCGCCGTTGGCCTTGCGGTGCGCGACGATGGCCTGCGCCTTGGTCGGGCCCACGTTCACCAGCACGCGGTCGATCGTGGCGGCATCGGCAGTATTGATGTTGACGGTCTCGCCAGCAAGCGCGCTGCCAGCCAGCACCAGTGACAGGATCAGCGAGGAAAACAGGGTGGTCAGCGACTTCATGGTGATCTCCGGTTTGAATTTTCAGGTGGTGGGTGTGATCCGGAAGCGCGGGCTGCGATCCGGTGTGCACAGATTGCCGATGCGCCCACAGCGTCGATATCGGCCAGTACCGCATCGGATTGCAGGCATGTGGCGCAACAACGGGTAGGGAAAGCCCTACTCCACACGACCCCGAAACAATCACGGCGCTAGAATTGGGGATCGAACCGGAGAACCCGCACCATGGATGCAAGTCAGATCAGCACATTCGTCGACACTAAATGGGAATCGGAAATCGTCCCGCAACTGGTGGATTACATCCGCATCCCCAACAAGTCGCCGATGTTCGATGCCGACTGGGTCGCCAATGGACACATGGACCGCGCGGTTGAATTGATGGAATCGTGGGCGCGCGCGCAAGCCATTCCCGGCATGCAGGTAGATGCCTTGCAACTGGAAGGACGCACGCCGTTGATCTTCATCGACATTCCCGCATCGGGCGCAGATGTCGGCGACGACTGCGTGCTGCTGTACGGACATCTCGACAAGCAACCGGAAATGACCGGCTGGGGTGAAGGCCTTGGCCCATGGGAACCCGTGCTCAAGGGCGACCGGCTGTATGGCCGTGGTGGCGCCGACGACGGCTATGCGATCTACGGTTCGCTGGCTGCGATCATGGCGCTGCAGGCGCAGGACGCGCCGCACGCGCGCTGCGTGGTGTTGATCGAAGCCTGCGAGGAATCCGGCAGCTACGACCTGCCCGCCTACGTCGATCATCTCGCCGATCGCATCGGCAAACCGTCTTTGGTGGTGTGCCTGGACTCGGGCTGCGGCAATTACGACCAGCTGTGGTGCACCACCTCGCTGCGCGGTTTGGCCGGCGGCAACCTAGCGGTCAAGGTGCTGGAGGAAGGCGTGCACTCGGGCGATGCATCCGGCATCGTGCCTTCGAGTTTCCGCATCATTCGCCAGCTGTTGTCGCGGATCGAGGACGAAGCCAGCGGCCGCATCCTGCTCGAAGACCTGCATGCAGACATTCCCGAAGAACGTCGCGCGCAGGCAGCCAAGGTGGCCGAGGTGCTTGGCACCACGGTGCACGACAAGTTCCCGTTTCTGCCGGGGATGACGCCGATGGACCATGACACCACGGAACTGGTGCTCAACCGCACCTGGCGGCCGGCACTGTCGATCACTGGTGTCGACGGCATTCCGCCACTGGCCTCGGCCGGCAACGTGTTGCGCCCGCACACCGCCCTGAAGCTCAGCCTGCGCCTGCCTCCAACCGTGGATGGCAAGCATGCCGGCGACGTGTTGCAGGACATCCTGCTGCGCGACCCGCCGAACGGTGCCGAGGTCACCCTGAAACTGGAGAAAGCAGCCACCGGCTGGAATGCACCGGCGCTTTCGCCATGGCTCGAATCAGCAATCGAGCAAGCCAGCCAGGAGTTCTTCGGCCAACCGGCGATGTACATGGGCGAAGGCGGCTCGATCCCGTTCATGGGCATGCTCGGCGAAAAATTCCCGGGCGCGCAATTCATGATCACCGGCGTGCTGGGTCCGCATTCCAATGCACATGGCCCGAACGAGTTCCTGCACATCCCGATGGGCAAGCGCGTCACCAGCAGCGTGGCGCGCGTCCTTACCGAGCACCACGCAGCCAGTCTGCGCGGCGAAACCACCGGCGTTGCCGCGGTTGCGGGTGGCGAGCAACATGGCGACCACGGCTGCTGCTGACCAGCAGCCGGGCACGGGCAGCGAAACGAAAAGCCCCACGTGGCGGGGCGTTTTTGTTTCGGCAGGTGTGCGGCGATCACCTCAGACCAGAAGGCTCTGCCAAAGCGTGCGCAGGCTCAATGCCATGATCAACAGGCCGACCATGTAAGCGGCTGTCGAAATCCGCATAAGCGCATAACCAGCGATCCTTTCCAGGCATGTAAACGCGGCCATAGCCTGCATGCAGATTCCCTGCATAGCACCCAACCCATGTCTGCCGTCCTTGCCCTGCCGACGCTCCTGTCCAGCGAACAAAGCGCCTTGCTGGCGCAGTTCGCCGCGGGCACCGATAACGCCGGCTTGCTGTGGGCATCCGGCTATCTGGCTGGCGTTGCGCGCACGCCAGCGCAGATTGCCACGATCCATGCACCACCTGCAGCCGTGCGTCCGGCGACCGTGTTGTATGGCAGCCAGACCGGCAATGCCCGACGTGCGGCGGAAGCGCTGCACGCAAAGCTCGAAGCCGCCGGACTGCCTGCACGCCTGCTGCGTACCGATGCCTACGCGACCCGTGAGCTGGCCAGCGAGCGCCTGCTCTACATCGTCATCAGCACCCAGGGCGAAGGCGATCCGCCGGACGATGCGATTGGTTTCGTCGAATTTCTGGGAGGCAAGCGCGCGCCGAAATTACCGGGCTTGAAGTTCGGAGTGCTCGGTCTTGGTGACACCAGTTATGCCGACTTCTGCGGCATCGCCCGCAAGATCGACACGCGCTTGAGCGAGCTTGGCGCGCACCGCGTGACCGATGTCGGCCAGGCCGATCTCGACATCGACACGGTGGCTGTTCCATGGAATGAAACCGCGCTGATCCAGGCCCGCGAAGTACTGAAGGACAGCGTGACGAGTGCGCATGCCACGACGCATCTGGCAACGGTGACGCCCATGCGTCCGCCGGCAAGCTGGTCGCACGAGCGTCCGTTTCCCGCTGAGGTAATGGCCAACCAGCGCATCAGCGGCCGCGAGTTCAAGGGCACGGGTTTCCGCCGCTACGGCGCTGTCGAAAAAGACGTGCGGCACATCGAACTCACGCTGGAAGGTTCGGGCTTGGCATACGAGCCGGGCGATGCGCTGGGCATACGCCACCGCAATCCGGAATCACTCGTTACATCAGTGCTGCAAGCGAGCAAGCTTGATGGCGATGCCGTCGCAAGCAGTGGCGGTGAAACATTGCCATTGTCCGAATGGTTGTCCGGCCGCCGCGAACTCACCCGGTTGTCGCGCCCGTTCCTGACAGCCCATGCACAGCGCGCGGACGCCACGGAATTGCAGCAAATGCTGGACGCTGGCCAGGCCGGTGGGTTGGCTGCATTGCTGGCCGATCATCAATTGATCGATGTGCTGCGCCGCTGGCCGATTGACTGGGATGCCGATGCCCTGCTCGCTGCGCTGCGCCCGCAAGCGAAGCGGCTGTACTCGATCGCTTCCAGCCGCAAACGCGTGGGTGACGAAGCGCATCTGACCGTGGACATCCTCGACTATCAGGCCCATGGCCACGCGCACATCGGTGCGGCCAGCGGATTTCTGGCTGCGCTGAACGAAGACGCCAAACTGCCGGTCTACATCGAACCGAATGCGCGCTTCCGGGTGCCCGCGGCTGCATCGCGCGACATCATCATGGTCGGCTCCGGCACCGGCGTCGCACCGTTCCGCGGCTTCGTGCAGGAACGTGCGGAGACCGGCGCGTCCGGCCGCAACTGGCTGTTCTTCGGCGCGCGTCATTTCAATACCGACTTCCTCTACCAGACCGAGTGGCAGGACGCCCTGCAGCGCAAGGAATTGCATCGCCTCGACCTCGCGTTCTCGCGCGATCAGGCGGACAAGATCCATGTGCAGGATCGCCTTCGTCAGCGTGGTCGCGAGCTGTACGACTGGCTGCAGAGTGGCGCCCATTTCTACGTCTGCGGCTCCATCGCGATGGGCAAGGACGTGCATGCCGCATTGCGTGATGTCATCACCACGCACAACGGTTGCGATGTCGATGCGGCTGGCGAGTACCTCGCACGCTTGCAAGCCGAAGGCCGCTACGGCCGCGATGTTTACTGACCTCCAGACGTCACCAACACCACACGCACACCTGCAGCGAATCCCATGCCATGAGCCATCCCTCCGTCGAAGACATCAAGGCCAACAGCCATCACCTGCGCGGCACGCTGCCGGGTGGCCTGGCCGACCCGGTGACCGGCTCGCTGTCCTTCGAAGACCAGCGTTTGGTCAAGTTCCACGGCACCTACCAGCAGGACGACCGCGATATTCGCGACGAACGCCGCCGCCAGAAACTAGAACCGGCGCATCAGTTCATGATCCGCATCCGCGCACCGGGCGGCGTGTTCAGTCCCGCGCAATGGCTGCAGCTGGATAGCATCGCCACGACGCATGCCAATCACTCGCTGCGCATCACCACTCGCCAGACGTTCCAGTTCCACGGGGTGATCAAGCGTGATTTGAAAGAGACGATGCAGGCGATCAACGCGTCGCTGCTGGACACCGTCTCCGCCTGCGGCGACGTCAACCGCAACGTGCTGGCGTCCAGCAATCCGTTGCAGTCACGGCTGCACGCCCAGGTGCATGACTGGGCGCAGCGACTGTCGGAAAAATTCCTGCCGAACACGCGCGCCTATTACGAGATCTGGCTGGACGAAGAAAAGGTTGCCGACACCACCGCAATCGATGAGCCGCTGTATGGCGCCACGTATCTCCCGCGCAAATTCAAGATGGCGGTGGCAGTGCCGCCACTCAACGACGTGGATGTGTTCGCCAACGACTTCGGCCTGATCGCGATTGTTGATGAAGACGGTGCTCTGGCCGGCTTCAACGTGAGCATCGGTGGTGGCATGGGCGCTAGCCATGGCGATGCCGCCACCTATCCACGGCTGGCCGACGTGATCGGCTTCGTCACACCTGAGCAAGTCCTGGCGATTGCGGAAGCCGCGATCACTGTGCAACGTGATCTTGGTGATCGCATCGAACGCAAGCATGCGCGCTTCAAGTACACGATCGATACGCATGGACTGGACGCCATCCTCGCACAGATGGAAGCGCGCGCCTGCTTAAAACTGGAACCTGCGCGGGCGTTTGCGTTCGACCATAACGGCGACCGCTTCGGCTGGGCCGAAGGCGAAGACGGACGCGGACACCTGACCCTGCGTACCCCGGCCGGGCGGATTGTCGATAGCGAACAGGGACAGCACCTGACGGGCCTGCGCGAAATCGCGCGCATCCACACGGGAGAGTTCCGCCTGACCGCGAACCAGAACCTGGTGATCGCCGGCGTGCCGGCTGGGCAACGCGCGCGGATCGATGCGCTGGTTGCGACTTACGGGCTGGACATCCATGCGCGCGCCAGTGGCTTGCGACTGAATTCCCTTGCCTGTGTCGCGCTACCCACCTGCGCACTGGCGATGGCCGAAGCCGAACGATACCTGCCCGAATTGCTCGACAAGGCTGAGGTACTTCTCGACAAACACGAGCTGCTGGATGCACCGATCCACCTGCGCATCAGCGGCTGCCCGAACGGGTGCTCACGCCCGTATCTGGGCGAGATCGCCTTGGTCGGCAAGGCGCCCGGCCGCTACAGCCTGATGCTCGGGGCCGACCATCGCGGGCAACGCTTGAACGTGTTGCATCGCGAAAACATCGACGAGCCCGCAATCCTTTCGACGCTCGACGAATTGTTTTCGCGCTATGCCGGGCAGCGCGCATCAACTCAGTCTTCTTTTGAAATGCGTTTCGGTGACTTCCTGGTCGATGCCGGCATCGTCAATCCGCCAACGAAACCACTCAACGACATCCCCATCGAGGTGATTGCATGAACGCACCAGATCCCATCGTCGCTGCCGAATCCCCGCAGGCACTTGCTGCGCTGAACCGCTGGCTGGATCGCCTGTCCGCGCAGCAGCGAATCGAATGGGCATTCGACAGTCTGTCCGGGCCGCATGCGCTATCGACCAGTTTCGGCGTGCAGTCCGCCGTCTCCTTGCACTTGCTGACCCAGGCCAAACCCGACATCCCGGTGATCCTGGTCGACACCGGTTATTTGTTTGCCGACACCTATCGCTATGCCGACGCCTTGCACGAGCGCTTCGGTCTGAATCTGCATGTGGTGCGCCCGCACCTTGGCAGCAGCTGGATGGAGGCACGCGTCGGCAAGTTGTGGGAGGACGGCATCGAAGGCCTGCTGCGCTACAACCAGTTGCACAAGGTCGAGCCGATGCAGCGTGCGTTGCGCGAGCTGGACGTGCGCTGCTGGTTCGCTGGCCTGCGCCGCATGCAGTCCCCGAGCCGTTCCAACACCGACATCCTGGAACTGCGCGACGGCCGCTGGAAGCTGCATCCGATTGCCGACTGGGATGACCTGGACATCGCGTCGTACGCGATGCAGCACGACTTGCCCGAGCATCCGCTGTACCGGCAGGGTTATGTCTCGGTCGGCGATGTACACACCACCCGCCCAGTGCGGCCAGGCATGGACAAGGCGCAGGCAAGATTCTTTGGGCTGACCCGCGAATGCGGGCTGCATATCGGCAACGAGACCAGCGCCGCCGCCTGATCGGCGGCGCACCACTTCGATCAACTCACGTAATCAGACCGCGATTGGCTGATGCAATTCCATCCAATGTGGCGGCTGCGGCCAGTTCGCGTCCTGGTTGCCTTCCAGCACCCGGCGCAGGTCGCGCCGGTCCAGTTGCGGTGCCAAGCCATGCAACAACGCAAGCGCGTAATCGCGCAGCACGCGGCCACGCGGAATCACCGCCCAGGTGATGCATTCGGGTAATTCGACGGGCGCCGGCAGGATGCGCAGGTCGGCATCCTCGCGCTGGCCAATCGCCATTTCCGCAAGCAGGCCCGCGCCAAGGCCGGCACGCACATAAGTCTTGATCAAGTTGGCATCGCGCGCGGTCATCGCGACCTGCGGAGTGACCCCTGCACTCGCAAACGCACGCTGCAGCGAAGAGTCCGCACGCGTCGAGGATTCGTAACTGATCAACGGATGGCGGGCGAGTTCTGCCAGGCTGGGCGCACCTTGAATACCCGCGAGCGGATGCGTGTCCTGCACCAGTAGCACCCGCCGCCAGCGGAACAACGGCACCGAAACGCCACCCTGCGGCTCGCTGCCGGCGGTGCTGATCAGGGCGAGGTCGGCCTGGTCGAGCGCACCCAGCACTTCGGAATCTCCAGCAGCCAGCAGGTCGACATTTACCCTCGGGAAGTCGCGCTTGATCGCCGCGATCACAGACGGCAGCACGTAGCGCGCCTGGGTGTGGGTGGTGGCCAACAGCAAACGACCACTGTGCTCACCGCGTTCGTTGGCGGCGTAGCTGCGGATATTGGCGGTTTCCGCCAGGATCCGGCGTGCGTGCTCGATGACCTGACCGCCGGCCGGTGCGATGCTGTCCAGGCTGCGTCCCTTGCGGATGAACAACTGGAAGCCCAACTCGTCCTCAAGTTGCTTGAGCTGCTTGGACAGGCCGGGCTGGGTCGCATGCACGCGTTCGGCGGCCTGCGTGATGTTCAGGCCGGAATCGGCGATTGCCACAAGATAGCGGAGCTGGGTCAGGGTCATCGCGGTATCTTATATCGCTATATCCGTATAAAGCGATAAACATAACCACGTGACGCATCCTTGTCTACACCTCGCTTATGCCATGACGGCATAAGCACAGACGCCGTCACCATTTTGTAGGAGCGCCATCGGCGGGTAGCGTCACGGCATGCCTGCTATCTCGCAATCCCTATCGCCACCGTTGTTCCCCCTGTTCGCCGACCTGCGCGGTCGCCGCGTTTTGGTGGTGGGCGGGGGCACCGTCGCCCAACGCAAATGCGAGGCTTTGCTGGAAGCCGGTGCTTTGGTTGCACTCGGCGCACCCGGATTGGCACCGACGCTGTCGCAATGGGTGCAGCAGGGGCGCATCGACTACTTGCCCGGGCAATTCACGCCCGCGTGGCTGGCCGATGCCTGGCTGGTGATAGCCGCGACGGATGATCCATCAACCAATCACGCCGTCGTTGCTGCAGCCGACGCACGCAGGATCTGGGCCAATGCCGTGGACGATGCCGAGGCCTCGCGCTTCCATGTCCCTGCACGCATCACGCGTGGGCCATTGCAGATCGCGATTTCAAGCGGTGGCGGCGCACCGATGCTGGCGCGGCTGGTACGCGAGCAGCTGGAAACCCAGTTCGATGAATCCTTCGGCGCGCTGGCCAATCTACTCACCCGGCATCGCCAGCGCATTCGTGATCGCTGGCCTGACATGGGTACACGCCGTCGTGGATTTTCGCGGCTACTGGCTGGCCGGCTGCAAGCGCTGCTGCGCAGGCGCCAGCACATCGCTGCCGAACACGCATTCGACCAGGCGCTGCGCGCAGACGATGCGACCGCTGCACTCGGATCGGTGGCGCTGGTGGGTGCAGGCCCAGGCGACCCGGGCCTGCTGACCTTGCGCGGCCTGCGCGTGTTGAACGAAGCGGACGTGATCCTGCATGACAGGCTGGTCAGCGACGACGTGCTGGCACTCGCCCGCCGCGACGCCGAACGCATCAGCGTCGGCAAAAATGTTGGCGAAGGCGGCAGCAGCCAAGCGCAAATCAATGCGCTGTTGATCGAACACTCCAAGGCCGGCAAACGCGTCGTCCGCTTGAAGGGCGGCGATGCCTTCGTGTTCGGCCGTGGCGGCGAAGAGTTGGAAGCGCTGCAAGCCGAGGGCATCGCCTTCGAGGTCGTACCGGGGATTACCGCAGCACTGGCCTGCGCCGCGTATGCCGGCATTCCGCTGACCCATCGCGGTCATGCGCAATCCCTGCAGCTGGTGACCGCCCATGGCCAGTCATCGCTGGATCGCCTCGACTGGGCGTCGCTGGCCACGGGCAACCAGACACTGGCGTTCTACATGGGCGTGGCCGGATTGGAACGCATTCGCGATCAACTGGTCGCACACGGGCGTTCGCCTGACACGCCATTCGCGATCATCGAAAACGGCAGCAGGCCTGAGCAACGCGTGATCGCCGGGCAACTGTCCGTTTTGCCAGAGCTGGCACGTTCGCATGCTGTACGCGCACCTTCACTGCTGATCGTCGGCGAGGTCGCTGCGCTGGCCACGCGCCTGCACTGGTTTGGAAGCGAAGCCTTAACAACCACTGGCGCAGGATGCGATCTTGCTCCTGCAATTTCCGCATTGGACCCGAACCGCGCTATCGGCGACATCGCCCATGCCGCCTGACCCAACCACATCATTTTTTTCTTGCATCTTTCCCGGACACCGACATGAGCCTGTACGACAGCATCCTCGACACGATTGGCTCCACTCCCATCGTCAAACTGCACCGCATCGCACCGAAGCACGTCAGCCTCTACGCCAAGGTCGAATCATTCAATCCGGGCGGCTCGGTCAAGGATCGGCTGGCGATCGCGATCATCCTCGACGCCGAAGCCAAGGGCCTGCTCAAGCCCGGCGATACCGTGATCGAGGCGACCTCCGGCAATACCGGCGTGGCGCTGGCCATGGTCTGTGCTGCGCGGGGTTACAAGTTCGTGGCGACGATGACCGAAACCTTCTCCATCGAGCGTCGCAAGCTGATGCGCGCCTATGGTGCCAAGGTAATCCTGACCCCCGCCGCCGAACGCGGCACAGGCATGGTGCGCAAGGCCGAAGAACTGGCCGCGAAACACGGCTGGTTCCATGCCCGGCAGTTCAAGCAACCCGGCCAATCCCGACTATCACGCGTCGACCACCGGCCCGGAAATCCTGCGCGACTTCGCCGGCAGGCGGCTGGATTATTTCGTCAGCGGCTGGGGCACCGGCGGCACCATGAGCGGCGCCGGGCGCGTGCTCAAGGCAGCGCGACCCGGCCTGAAGATCGTCACCTGCGAACCGGCCGTTGCCGCGCTGCTGGCGGGCGACGAATGGCATCCGCACAAGATCCAGGGCTGGACTCCGGACTTCATCCCCGACGTCCTGGACCGCACGATCTTCGACGACAACATCGCCATCGATGATGTGCTCGCCCGCGACACTTCGCGCCGACTGGCGCAGGAAGAAGGCCTGTTCGTCGGCCTGTCGGCGGGTGCGACCGTGGCCGCCGCATTGCGCGTTGCGCACGGCGCACCGGAAGGCACAGTACTGCTGGCGATGCTGCCCGACACCGGCGAGCGCTATCTTTCGACGTTCCTGTTCGAAGGCGTCAACGAAGGCTCGGATGACGAGTGGTTGGCGACATTGGGGTAATTCTTTTTGCGTCATCTAAACGAAAGCTGAGCGAATCCAAAAATGGAATCGTCATCCCGGCGAACGCCGGGATCCAGCTCTTTTCGTGATTCACCCAACTCCAAATCAAACGCTGGATCCCGGCGTTCGCCGGGATGACGAGCGGGGGCTGATCGCAAGCCTCATGCGCGGCCGTACACATCCTCGTAGCGAACGATATCGTCCTCACCCAGATAATCACCCGACTGCACTTCGATCAGTTCCAGCATCTCGATGCCGGGATTTTCGAGGCGATGTTTGGCACCAATCGGAATATAGGTCGACTGGTTGGCGTGCAGCTCGAACACATCGTTGTCACGGGTCACGCGCGCATTGCCGCGCACCACGATCCAGTGTTCGGCGCGTTGTGTATGCGACTGCAATGACAACCGCGCACCCGGCTTGACCTTGATCCGCTTGACCTGGAATCCGTCGCCGATGTCGATGGAGTCGTAGCTGCCCCAGGGTCTGTGCACCTCGCGATGCAGTGCGGCCTGGCTGCGCTGCTGCGCCTTCAACTGCGCGACAACATCCTTGACCTGCTGGACCTTGTCCTTGTGCGCAACCAGCACCGCATCATCGGTTTCCACCACGACCAGGTCGTCCACGCCGACCAGCGCCACCAACCGGCGCGCATAGGCATAACTGTTGCGGCTGTCGATCGCGATGACATCGCCATGGTGCGCATTGCCATCGGCATCCTGTTCGCTGACATCCCAGAGTGCCGACCACGAACCCACGTCGTTCCAGCCGATGTCGACCGGCAACACGCTGGCCAGGCCGGTCTTTTCCATGACCGCGTAGTCGATCGAATCAGACGGGCACGCAGCGAATGCATCCTTGTCGAGGCGAATGAAATCGCCATCACGTTGTGCGGCATCGAATGCGGCACGCACGCCGGCGACGATGTCGGGCCGGAAGCGCTGCAGCTCCTCCAGATAGCGTGAGGCGAGGAACAGGAACATGCCGCTGTTCCAGTAATAGCCGCCTGCATCCACATAACTCCGTGCGGTGGCCGCGTCGGGCTTCTCGACGAAGCGCAGCACGCGGCGCACGCCATCGCCGTGATCGGCCGAATTCTTGTCCGCCTCGATGTAGCCAAATCCGGTTTCCGGTGCATCCGGGACGATACCGAAGGTGAGAAGCGCGCCAGCTTGCGCAGCCGGCATCGCCTGGCTGACTGCGGCGCGGAACGCCGCGTCGTCGCGCACCACATGGTCGGACGGCAGCACCAGCAGCAATGGATCACTCGCCGTCGCGCATGGCCTGCATCGCCGCCGCTGCGATCGCCGGGGCGGTATTGCGGCCCAGCGGTTCCAGCAGGATGGCGGGCGTGGGTGCGCCGATCTGGCGCAATTGCTCGGCGACCAGGAACCGGTGGTCTTCGCCGGCGACCACGATCGGCGCCGCATCGGCAAGCGCAGCAACCCGGCGCCAGGTCGCCTGCAACATGGTGTCGTCCCCGGCCAATGCCAGGAACTGCTTCGGGTAGGCCTCGCGCGAGAGCGGCCAGAGCCGGGTGCCTGAACCGCCGGAGAGCAGGACGGGTTGCAGCTTCGACATTTTTTCTACCTGCCTTGTCGCCCGGATCGATGCGGCAGTTTACCCTTCACCCATGAGCGAACCCGAAGCGATGCAAGACCCGCGCGCCGCCGCGCGCACTGCCTGGAGCCGCAAGGTGCTGGGCGACCCCGATGCAATCCCGGCGCGCGCATCGACGGATGCCGGCTTCCGCAGCTATTGGCGGGTCCATACCCCGGACGGCGCCGGCCTGCTGAAGAGCGTCATCGTCATGGACTCGCCGCCTGACAAGGAAGACGTCCGGCCGTGGCTGCGCATGCGCGCGCTACTCGAATCCGGTGGCGTGCGCGTGCCCGCGGTACTGGCGCAGGACCTCCAGGCCGGCTTCCTGCTACTGGAAGACCTCGGTGTGGACACCTATCTGCATGTGATCGACAGCGGCAATGCCGACCTGCTGTTCGACCATGCGATCAGCCAATTGTTGAAGCTGCAGGCGATCACCCCGCCTGCCGACATGGCCGATTACGACGACGCAATGCTGGCGCGCGAGTTGCGTCTGTTCGACGAATGGTTCTGCGGCCACCACCTCGGCATGAGCCTGGATCGCCACGACCTGGACGCGCTGGGTGCGGCATATCGATTCCTCATCGACAGTGCGCTGGCGCAGCCACAGGTGCTGGTCCATCGCGACTACATGCCGCGCAACCTGATGCCTGTGCAAGGCCGACTTGTGGATGGCCGGCCGGATGGGCCGGCAGTACTGGATTTCCAGGATGCGGTGCGCGGCCCGATCGCCTATGACGCACTGAGCCTGTTCAAGGATGCGTTCCTGGGTTGGCCGCCGTTGCGCGTCACGATCTGGCTGGAGCTCTACCACGCACGTGCGACCGAAGCAGGCCTGCCGGTGCCGCCACTGGCGCGATTCATGCGCGATGCCGAACTCATTGGCGTGCAGAGGCACCTGAAGGTGATCGGCATCTTCGCTCGTCTGCAGCATCGCGATGGCAAACCCAAATACCTGGACGATGTGCCGCGCTTCTTTGCCTATCTGGACGAGGTCCTGCCGCGCCACCCGGAACTGCATGGGCTGCAGGGTTTCATCGAGCACAAGGTGAAACCCGCGATCGAACGATTGCAGGCAGTGACGCAAGCATGAAGGCGCTGATATTCGCGGCCGGCCTGGGCGAGCGCATGCGCCCGCTGACCGACAGCACGCCCAAGCCACTGCTCGGCGTCGGCGGCAAGCGACTGATCGAATGGCACCTTGAAAAGCTCGCGGCGGTCGGTGTCGGCGAGGTCGTGGTCAACACCTCGTGGCTGGCCGATCAGTTCCCGCAAGCCTTGGGCGACGGCGCCCGCTGGGGCCTGCAGATCCATTACGCACATGAAGGCAGCACGCCGCTGGAAACCGGGGGCGGCATGTGCAATGCCTTGCAATGGCTTGGCGATGCACCGTTCATCGCAGTCAACGGCGACATCTGGTGCGATGCGGACTTCGCCCGCCTGCCGCGCGAACCCGCTGGCGATGCGCACCTGCTGCTGGTCGACAATCCCGCGCACAACCCGCGTGGTGATTTCGCACTGGGTACTGATGGCCACGTGCATTCCGATGGCGACCAACGACTGACGTTCTCCGGCATCGGCGTATACCGCGCATCGCTGTTCGCGGACTGGCGCGGGGTCGTGGGCGAGGTTGCCGGCACTGAGCTCACTCCGCCGCGCTTCAAGCTCGCACCTTTGCTGCGCGCGGCAATGGGCCGCGGCGCGGTGACCGGAACGCATCACCACGGACGCTGGACCGATGTCGGCACGCCCGAGCGTTTGCGGACCCTGGATGAAGCGCTGCGAACCGAAACTCAGGCGGTGTCGAGCAACTGACGCAGGAATGGCACCGTAATGCGTCGCTGCGCCGCCAGCGAGGCGCGGTCGATCTGCTCGAACATCGCGGTCAAATCCGACAGATCACGACTGCACCGGGTCAGCAGCCACTCCAGTGCGGCATCCTCGAACGCCAGGCCGCGCGACGCCGCGCGCTGGCGCAATAGCGCGGCGCGGCCGGCATCATCCAGCATGCGCAATGGCATCAACGTGCACTGTGCCAACCGCGAGCGCAGGTCGGGAAGCCCGACCGCCAGCATGGCGGGTGCCGCGGTCGCCGCATACAACAGGCCCACACCGGCATCATGCAAGCGGTTATGCAGGTCGAACAGGGCGACTTCGTCACCTTGCGCGCCGCTGATCGCATCCAGGTCATCCAGTGCGACCAGGTCGGCATGTTCGAGGCTCTCGAACGCATCCCGGGCATGGCCACGCACGCGCGCAAGCGAGATGTATTGCGGGCGCCTGCCTGCGGCCTCGGCTGCGGCACAGGTCCCGAGCAGCAGGTGGGTCTTGCCGCTGCCATTGCCACCTTGCAGGTACAACGCATCCGACGGACCACCGCTGGCCAGCACCTGCAAGCGCTCGATCATGCCGTTCGCGGCGCCCAGATAGGTCAGCAGGCGCTGCTCGGGTGGAAAGCGCAGCGCCAGTGGCAACTGCGGCACCAAGGGCTGGCTCCGTACCATCTCAGGCGACGGGGGGTTCGTGATCGGTCGAAGCAGCCGTCGATGCTGGATCGCACCGGTCGTCCAGGCCTTCCTGCAGCACGACCGCAGACTGGTCGCCCGCATACAACCGGCTTCCGGTATAGCGCTCATGCGCATAGCGGAGCAGCACGTTCGCAACTGCCGCGACCGGCAATGCCAGCAGCATCCCGAGGAAGCCGAACAACTGCCCGCCTGCAAGTACCGCGAAGATCACTGCCATCGGATGCAGACCGATACGATCGCCGACCAGCTTCGGAGTCAGCCAGTAGCTTTCGATCACCTGGCCGATCGTGAACACCACCGCCACGCCTGCCAGGTGCTGCCAATCACCAAACTGCACCATTGAAGCAATGCCGCCCATCACGATGACCGCGGCTGGCCCCAGATAGGGAACGAAGGTCAGCAGGCCACCGACCACACCGATCAGAATGCCAAGATCCAGGCCAATACCCCACAGGCCAACGCCATACAGCACGCCCAGGATCAGCATCACCAGCATCTGGCCGCGCAGGAAACCGCCCAGCACCGCGTCCGACTCCATCGCCAGCTTGCGCACGATGCTGAAATGGCCACGCGGGATCAATGCGCCGACGCGCCCCACCAGCAGATCCCAATCGCGCAGAAAGAAGAATGTCAGCACTGGCAACAGCACGATGTTGGCAATCATGCCCAGCAAGGCGAAGCCCGAGCGCGAGACATAGCCCAGAACCGTGGTGGCGAAACCACCGGCGCTTTCCCAATGCTCGCGAATGAGCGTGAACAGGCGCGTGGGATCAAGCCAGGCCAATATCTGCAAGCCGGTCCGGTGCTCCAGCCACGGCAACGCGGTTGCGATGAACCAGTCGCGATAGCGCGGCAGCGATTCCATCAAGGTGAGGATCTGGCGTTCCAGCAGCGGCACCAGGATCACCAGCGCCAGGATCAGCATCAGGCACATCACGCTGAATACCAGAATCACTGCGGTATTGCGTGCGCGCCCTGCGCGCTCCAGCCGGTCGACCAGCGGATCACCCAGCCAACCCAGCAAGGCGGCAAACACGAACGGACTCAGGATCGGCGCAAGCAGCCACACCAGCCACAACACGCCCAGTGCAAGCGCCGCCCATTGCAGGCGGCGCAGGAAGTCCGCGATGCTGCCCAGGTCATTTCCCGAGTTGATGGCCATCAGTCTCCCCGGCTGCCCATGCGAAAGGTGGTCACGCCAGCGCCGGTATCAACCGAGCTGTCGTTGTCGACTTGCAACAGGACACCATTGCGATCCACATAGCGTGCAAAGCCGTTCACGCCGGTCGCCAGATCGAGATCCAGCTCGAGCGTATCGCCCGTTGCGAAGACTGGCTGGACGCGCCTGACAATCGACAGTCCACCCAGATACCCCGCCAGGCGCATGTAATCGTCGGCACTTGCAACGTCAAGGATGCGCACGCGGAACCTGCCGGGCGGTCCGCCGCTGCCGGACTTGGCATAGCGCTTGAACAGTGCATCGGCAGCGCCATCTGCGCCTCCGCCCATGGCCCGGCGCGCATCCGGGCTGTTGGTAGTCCATTTCGACAGGACCTTGCCCTTGTCGACGAAAGTCCAGTCCGCGATCCAGCCACCACTCCCGCGATACAACTTGCCAAGCAATTGCATCGGCGGGCTGTAGCGGTTCGACAGGCTGGCGATGGCCGAGGTATCGCCGCGCCAGATCGCACCGACCGCGGCCTGCTCGGCTGCATTGCCACCCGGCAGGCCCAGCGCGAAACCGCGTGACCTTGGCCTGGTCCAGCACCGAGCGCGCGGCATTGGCCTGGGCCAACCCGACCAGGCGCGCACCGCTGCCATCGTCGATCGCCAGCCACAGCACCGGCTTGGCGCGCGGCAGCGGCCAGACCGGCAAGCCCGAGCATTCCGACCAGGTCATCCACCGCATCGCGCTTGAAACGGGTGACCAGCATGGTCTTGAAACTCGGCGCACCGGTGGTCGAGATGCCCTCGTCCTGGCGATAGTCGTAGCCGTCGACGTAGTCCTTGGCCTTGGCCAGTTCTTCGCGCACGCCCGGCCGCGTTGCCGCCGCAGTGTCGCCAGTGGCCTTGGCCAGCACCTGCGCCAACGCCCGGCCGAAGGCCGCCTCGCGCTCGCCGTCGGTCTGGTTGCGCACGCTGGTTTCGGCCTCGTAGGCACCCGTGGCCGAAGCCCGGTCACCTTCCGTGCGCTGGGCAAGGGCCAACCCGCTGGTGAGCATCAGCGTTCCCATCAACAAATGACCCACCACTCGCAACCGCCAAGATCCCTGCCGCAACCCGTGCCTCATCCCTGCATCGTCCGACTGTCCTTGCCCGGCACGACGCCCGGCATGGGGGAATGGTGCCGCAGCGGGGCCAGCACGTCCACGCCGGGGCGGTCATCACGTTAAAATGGCGGACTTGCAGGCGCCCTCGCGCCCACGCGCCGAGGCCTTCCGTGACCCAACCCACTCCCCTGACCTACCGTGATGCAGGCGTCGATATCGATGCCGGCAATGATGTCGTGGAGCGCATCAAACCGCTGGTGCGCCGCACGATGCGTCCGGAAGTGCTGGGCGGCGTGGGCCTGTTCGGCGGCCTGTTCGACCTGTCCAACCGCTACCGCGAGCCGGTACTGGTATCCGGCACCGATGGTGTTGGCACCAAGTTGATACTGGCCAAGCAACTCGACCGGCACGACAGCATCGGCATCGATCTGGTCGCCATGTGCGTGAACGACGTGCTGGTGCAAGGCGCCGAGCCGCTGTTCTTCCTCGACTACTTCGCCACCGGCAAACTCGATGTGGACACAACGGTAAGTGTCGTCAGCGGCATTGCAAAGGGCTGCGAGATCGCCGGTTGCGCGCTGATCGGCGGCGAAACCGCGGAAATGCCGGACATGTACCCGCCGGGCGAATACGACCTGGCCGGCTTCACCGTGGGCGCGGTGGAGAAGTCGCGGTTGATCGACAGCTCGAAGGTTCGCGCCGGCGACGTGCTGGTCGGCATCGCCTCCAGCGGCCCGCATTCCAACGGCTATTCGCTGATCCGCAAGATCCTGGAGCGTGCCAACGCCACGTCTGACAACGGAGGTCTCGATCTAGACCTCGGTGGCGTGACGCTGGCCGATGCGCTGATGGAACCCACCCGCATCTACGTCAAGCCGGTGCTGGAATTGCTCGCCAAGCACGACATCCACGCGATGGCGCATGTCACCGGCGGCGCACTGATCGAGAAGATCATCCGCGTGGTGCCGAAGGAGTTCGGCCTCGAGATCGACACCTCGGCATGGCCACTGCCGGCGGTATTCGACTGGCTGCAGCGCGAAGGCAACGTGGCGCGCGAAGAAATGTGGCGCACATTCAACTGCGGCATCGGCTATCGTGCTGATGCTCGCGCCCGGCGATGTCGCCGCAGTGCAGGCCGACCTTGAACGCCTTGGCCTTGCCCATTGGCAAATCGGCCAGGTCGTCGCCCACTCGGGTGGCGAGCGCCTGCGGATTGGTTGATGGGATGACTGCGCGAATCGCCGTCCTCGCCTCAGGCACCGGCAGCAACCTGCAGGCAATGCTGGATGCGATAGCCGCCGGCCAGCTGGATGCCAGCATCGTCGGCGTGTTCTCCGACAAGCCCGGAGCATTCGCCCTGCAGCGCGTGCGTGCACCGATGCGCTGGTCGCGTGCACCAAAGTCGTATCCGTCGCGTGAGGCATTCGATGCCGATCTCGCCGATGCTGTGGCGGCCGCGACTCCGGACTGGGTGATCTGCGCCGGGTACATGCGCATCCTTGGTACGTCCTTCGTCGAACGCTTTCGCGGGCGACTGCTGAACATCCATCCATCCTTGCTACCCCTGTATCGCGGCCTGCACACTCATGCACGTGCGCTGGAAGCCGGCGATGCCGAACATGGCGCCAGCGTGCACTTCGTCATACCTGAACTGGATGCCGGCGCAGTGGTCGCACAGGCGCCGGTACCGATCGTCGCTGGCGACACCGCGGAAAGCCTTGCCCGGCGCGTACTGCAGGTCGAACATCGCTTGCTGGTGCATGTGGCCAGGCTGGCAGCTGATGGTCGTCTGGCTGAACACGACGGCGTCGCCAGCGTGGATGGTCATCCCCTGTTTACGCCGCAACGGCTAGAGTTCGCTCCCGCATAGCCGCTCCTTTGACCAGTCCAATCTGACGGCTGATTGCAACGGAAACAACAACCTGCCCATGAAATCCATGCGTTCCATGTTGCCCGCCACTGCCCTGCTGCTTGCCTGCATGGCCAGCCCTGCGTGGGCGGTCAAACCCTTCGTCGCCGATTATCAGGCAACGGTGAAAGGGGCTATCCAGGCCGATGCGAAGATGAGGCTCGCTTCTGCAGGCGGGAATCGCTGGAGCTACGAGCTCAGCGTCGACAGTCCGATTGCATCGGTACGCCAGATCACCGTATTCGAGGATCGTGATGGCGCCTGGCGCCCGTTGTCGGGAAGTGACTCCTCCCAGATGCTGATCAAGAAGTCACAGAAGAATGCGACTTACGACTGGGCTGCGGGTGAAGCGCGCTGGACTGGCAACGTCAAACCCGACCGCATGGGTCCGGTCAGGCTGCAGGCGGGAGACGTGGATGCGATGATGCTCAACCTGGCCATCGTCCGCGATGTAACCGCCGGCAAGCCGCTCAGCTATCGCATGGTCGACAACGGCGTGGCCCGCCAGCAGGTCTACCAGAACCTCGGCCAGGAAAGCATCACGGTGGCTGGCAAACCGGCGACTGCAACCAAGGTCATGCGCAACACCGACAGCAAGCGGGTCACCGTCTGGGTCGTGGAAGGGTTGCCGGTCCCGGCGCGCATCCTGCAGCAGGACGATGGCAAGGATTCATTGGACCTGGTCCTGACATCGGTCAATTGACGCGATCGCACGCGCGCAATTCCAGGCATGAAAAAGCCCCGCCTTGCGGGGCTTTTTGCGGTCTTGCCGATGCCGGTGTCAGTCGATCCTGCGGATACCCGCACCCAATGCAGACAGCTTGGCTTCGATGTTCTCGTAGCCACGATCCAGATGGTAGATGCGATCGATGATGGTCTCGCCTTCGGCGACCAGCCCGGCCAGGATCAGCGAGGCCGAGGCGCGCAGGTCGGTGGCCATCACCGGCGCGCCGCTGAGTTGCTCGACGCCACGCACGACTGCAGTATGTCCGTCGACGCGGATGTCCGCGCCCAACCGCAGCAGCTCGTTCACGTGCATGAAGCGGTTTTCGAAAATGGTCTCGTTGATCACCCCGACGCCATCCGCGATGCAGTTCATCGCCATGAACTGCGCCTGCATGTCGGTCGGGAACGCGGGATGCGGCGCGGTGGTGAGATTGACCGCGCGTGGGCGCTTGCCATCCATGTCCAGGGTGATGCGGTCAGCGTCGATATCGATGCGTGCGCCGGCTTCGCGCAACTTGTCGAGCACGGCGTCCATCGTGTCGGGACGCGCGTGGGTGGCGACGATGCGGCCACCGGTCATTGCCGCGGCGACCAGGAAGGTGCCGGCCTCGATGCGATCGGCGACCACCGCATGCGTGCAGCCCTGCAGCCGTTCCACGCCGTGGACCACGATTCGCGAGGTCCCCGCACCTTCAATGTTGGCGCCCATCGCGATCAGGCATTCGGCGAGATCGACAATCTCCGGCTCCATCGCGGCGTTCTCGAGCACGCTGGTGCCATCGGCCAGGGCTGCGGCCATCAGCACGTTTTCAGTCGCACCCACGCTGACCATGTCGAACACATGCCGTGCACCGCGCAGTCGGCCATCGACCCGCCCCTTGATGAAACCGTGCTCGACCGTGATCTCGGCGCCCAGCGCCTGCAAGCCCTTGATATGCAGGTCGACCGGTCGCGAACCGATCGCGCAGCCGCCAGGCAATGACACCTCGGCATCGCCGAAGCGCGCCAGCAACGGACCCAGCACCAGCACCGAGGCGCGCATGGTCCTGACCAGCTCGTATGGCGCGATGTGGCTATTCACGCTGCGCGGATCGACGGTCATCGCATCGCCGGCGTGTTCCACGGTTGCGCCCAGGCCGGCCAGCAGCTTGGCCGTGGTCAGCACGTCATGCAGGCGCGGCACATTGGTGATGCGTACCGGGGTGTCGGCCAGCAGGGTCGCGCACAGGATCGGCAGCACCGCGTTCTTGGCGCCGGAAATACGCACTTCGCCGCTCAGGCGCACACCGCCCTGGACCAGGATCTTCTGCATCAGCCCGCGGCCTCCGCAGAGGTCAGGGTACGCAGTTGCAGGGCATGGATTTCACCGCCCATGCGCCCATCCAGGGTGGCATAGACCATGCGGTGGCGGGCCAGCGGCAACTTGCCTGCGAAGGCGTCGCAGACCACCATGGCCTCGAAATGCACACCATCGTCTCCCTGCACCTGCGCACTGGCGCCGGGCAGGCCGGTTTCTATCATCTGGCGGATCGCATCGGCGTTCATGACTGGTCAGCTAGGGCTCGCGTAAACTGAATGAGCCAGTCTAACGGATGCCTCCTTGAAAACGCTTGCCGTGCCTCCTGCCATTCCAGCCAGTCATGACGTGAGTTTCGACTTCGCCGCCAGCGGGCGCCGCGTGTTCGCGCTGGAACGCGAAGCGCTGGATGCCGTGGCGTCGCGCATCGACGGCGCGTTCAGCGCCGCCTGCCGGGCGATCCTGGCCTGCCGCGGGCGGGTGGTCTGCACCGGCATGGGCAAGTCCGGGCATGTGGCCCGCAAGATCGCCGCGACCCTGGCTTCTACCGGCACGCCGGCGTTCTACATGCATCCGGGCGAAGCCGGCCATGGCGACCTTGGCATGGTCACCGACGCCGACATCGTGCTGGCGCTGTCGTATTCCGGCGAAAGCGATGAGATCCTGATGCTGTTGCCAGTGCTCAAGCGCCAGGGCAACATCGTGGTCGCGATGACCGGACGAACGGGCTCCACCCTCGCCGGGGAGAGCGACATCCACCTCGACGTGGGCGTGCCGACCGAGGCCTGCCCACTCGCGCTCGCGCCCACTTCCAGCACCACTGCGGCACTCGCGATGGGTGATGCGCTGGCAGTCGCGTTGCTCGACGCGCGCGGCTTCACCGCCGATGACTTCGCCCGTTCGCATCCGGCCGGCGCACTCGGCCGGCGCTTGCTGCTGCACATCACCGACGTGATGCACGCCGGCGACGAAGTACCGCGAATCGGGCCCGAGGCCAGCATCAGCGAAGCACTGGCGGAAATGAGTCGCAAGCGGCTGGGCATGACCGCGATCGTGGATGCCGAAGGCCGTCTGCTGGGCCTGTACACCGACGGCGACCTGCGCCGCAGCCTGGACGATGCCAAGGTCGACTTGCGCACCACCGCCATCGCTGCAGTGATGACGCGCTCGCCGCGCACGATTGATGCGGGCGCACTGGCGGTCGAGGCCGCGCAGTTGATGGAGACCCACAAGATCAATGCGTTGCTGGTGCTCGATGGCCAGCAGCGCGTGGTCGGCGCACTCAATATCCACGACCTGCTGCGCGCGCGGGTGGTGTGATGGTGGCTGCCTATCCCGCCGATATCCTGCAACGTGCCGCCGGCATCCGCCTGATCGGTTTCGACGTGGACGGCACCCTGACCGATGGCCGCCTGCTGTATGGCACCGACGGTCACGAGACCAAATCCTTTCACGTGCAGGACGGGCTGGGCCTGGTGCTGCTCCGCCACGCAGGCATCACCGCTGCGCTGGTGACGGCACGCACCAGCACTGTGGTCGAACAGCGCGGCGCTGAACTGCAGATCCCGCATGTCCATACCGGCGAGCGCAGCAAGCTGGCCTGCATGCAGAAGATCGCGGCCGGCATGGGCATCGGCATGGAAGCGGTCGCCTTCATGGGCGACGACCTGCCCGACCTGGCCACGCTGCGCGGCGTCGGACTGGCGATCGCGCCAGCCAATGCACATGCCTGGATCGTCGCCGAAGCCCACTGGATCACGCCACGCAACGGCGGCGCGGGGGCCGCGCGCGATACCTGCGACCTGTTGCTGCACGCACAGGGCAAGGTCGACGCGATCCTGGCGCATGGGGAGCACCCGTGAGCTGGCGGGATGGGCTGACAATCATCTTGCTGCTTGCGGTCATCGCCAGTGGCTGGTCGGTGTGGACGCATTCCGACGGCAATCCGGAAACAACCATGCCGCCAAACGTGCGGATTACGTGCTGCGCGACTATGAAATCGTCTCGCTCGACAGCGAAGGCCAGGAAGCCTTCACCTTGCGTGGCCCGGAATTGCAGCGTGACATCGGTGCCAAGTCGATGACGCTGCTGACGCCATTGTTCCTGGTACCGGATCGCAATGGCGCCTACTGGGAGGTGCGCGCCAAGCAGGGGTTCGTGCCCGAGGACGGCAAGGAACTTCGCCTGCGCGGCGACGTGGTTGCCACCAGCCCCGTGCAGGTGCCACCACCCACGCGTATCGAGACCTCGGAGCTGAACCTGTTCCCACGCGCCAACCGGGCCACCTCCTCAGTTGCCGTGACCGTCACCCGGCCCGGCCTTACAATGCGCGGCCGTGGCCTGGAAGCGGACTTCAACCGCCAGCAGGTCGCACTCCTCTCCGATGTGCATTCCCGTTATGTCCCTGCGCCCCGCTAAATTCCCGGCCTTGGTGCTGGCCGTGCTCGCTGCTGCATTTGCAGCAGGCGCAGGTGCACGCACCAGCGACCGCAACCAGCCGATGGACATCGAGGCCGCGCACCAGGTCTGTGGCTTCGGTGCCAATGACACCTGCACCATGACCGGCAATGTCACCATCTCCCAAGGATCGTTGAACATCGTGGCTGCCAAGGCCGTCATCGAACAGAGCGGTGGCGATCCCAGCCGCGCCCTGCTCAGTGGTGGGGTAACCCTGCGCCAGGCCATGGACGACGGCAACCAGATCAATGCCAGGTCCAGCAACGTCGACTACAACCTCAAGACCGAGGTCGTGATCTTCACCGGCAACGTAGCGATCACCCAGCAGCGCGGCACTCTCAACGGCCAGCGCGTGGTCTACAACATGAAGACCGGTCAGGTCGAAAGCGGTGGTGACGGCAACGGCCGCGTCAAGATGCGGATCCTGCCGAAGAGTGCACAGAACGCGTGTGCGCAAGCGCTGCGACAGCCGGCCCCGCCAGCGAGGGCAAACCCTGATGCTGGTCGTCAAGGGCCTGCGCAAGCGCTACGGCTCGCGCGAGGTCGTCAGCGACTTTGGCCTGACCCTCGAGGCGGGCGAAGTGGTCGGCCTGCTGGGACCCAATGGCGCTGGCAAGACGACCTGCTTCTACATGATCGTCGGGCTGGTGCCTGCCGATGCCGGCAGCATTACCCTTGACGGCAAGGACATCACCCAGCAACCGATGTACGCACGTGCCAAGCAGGGCGTGGGGTACCTGCCGCAGGAACCGTCGGTGTTCCGCAAGCTGTCGGTGGCCGACAACATCCGCCTGGTCCTGGAACTGCGCGCGGACCTGGACGAAAACAGCCTCGAGCGCGAACTGTCCGACCTGCTGGACGAACTGCAGATCGGCCACGTTGCCGACCAGGCCGGTGCCAGCCTGTCCGGTGGCGAGCGGCGACGGGTCGAGATCGCCCGCGCGCTGGCCGGGAAGCCGCGCCTGATCCTGCTGGATGAACCCTTTGCCGGCGTCGACCCGATCTCGGTCAACGAGATCCAGCGCATCGTCAGGCACCTGAAGGATCGCGGCATCGGCGTGCTCATCACCGACCACAACGTGCGCGAAACCCTCGACATCTGTGATCGCGCCTACATCCTCGCGGACGGCGCGGTGCTCGCGCAGGGCACCCCCGACGCGCTGCTGGCCAGATCCGGAGGTGCGCCGGGTCTACCTGGGCGATGCCTTCCGGCTGTAACCCCATGCCCGGCCACGAACCGCTGGTCCCGGCACCTGAACACGGTTTTTTGAAGCGGCTGGACGATATGCTCAGTCCATGAAGCCGCGCCTGTCCCCCGCGCTGCACCAGCACCTGATCCTGACGCCGCAACTGCGCCTGGCAATCAGGTTGTTGCAGCTATCCACCGCCGAACTTGAGCTCGAAGTCGCCGAGGCGATGGCCAGCAACCCGCTGCTGGACTGGGTCGACGACCATGACGCAGGCCCCGCTGACGCGCATGAAACCCGTGATGCCGACGGCATTGACGGACAGCACGAAGCACCGCATGAGCAGGAATTCCGGAGGAACGCTGGGATCGTGAAGGCGAACCCTGGCAGGAACGCATCGGCCCATCTTCGGACGAGCAGCAGCTTCGAAGTCGCTTGCGAACACGCCGCAAGCGAGGAAACCTTGCACGACCACCTGTTCTGGCAGCTCCACCTTGGCCATTTCAGCCAGCGCGACCTGGCGATCGGGGTTGCCCTGATCGATGCGATCGATGATGACGGCTACCTGCGCGACGACCTGGATGCCATCGGCGAAAGCCTGGAGCCGGAGGTCCAGGCAAACCCGGGCGAGGTCCTGTTGGTGCTGCACCGGATCCAGCAGTTCGACCCGGTCGGCGTGGGTGCTCGCGACCTGGGCGAATGCCTGCGCCTGCAATTGCGCACGCTGGAGCCGGACACGCCCGGTCGCACACTGGCGATCACCGTCACCGAAGGGCTGCTGGCAAGGTTGCCCAAGATCGGCCTGGAAGGTTTGTGCACGGAACTCGACTGCGAGCGCGAGGAAGCACAGGCCGCGGTCGAACTCTTGCGCAGCCTGGATCCGCGTCCCGGCGCGCAACATGGCGACATGCCTGCCGGCACCTATGTCACACCCGATTGCGTGATCTGGCGCCAGCAAGGCCTGTGGCGGGTGGCCCTGGCCACCGGCGCAACGCCGCGCATCGCCATCCATCGCGGCTACGAACAGATGATCCAGGGCGCCAGCAGCAGCGATGCCGACTACCTGCGTGGTCGCCTGCAGGAAGCACGCTGGCTGCTCAAAGGGCTGGAATCACGCGCGGAAACCTTGTTGCGGGTGGTGCGCTGCCTGGTGCGCGAACAGGCAGCATTCCTGGAGTTCGGCGCACAGGCGCTGCAGCCGCTGACCCTGCGCAGCATCGCCGGTGAGCTGGGCCTGCACGAATCCACGGTCTCGCGGGCGATCGCGCGCAAGTACGTGCGCACGCCGCGCGGCACGATTGCATTGCGTGATTTTTTCGCTTCCGGCATCGAGACCGAAGGCGGCGGCAGCGCCTCCAGCACCGCCATCCAGGACATGATCCGCAAGCTGGTCGAGGCCGAGGATCCACGCAAGCCGATGTCGGATGCGCGGCTGGCGGACAAGCTCAAGGCGGACGGCGTACCGGTTGCCCGGCGCACCGTCGCCAAGTATCGCGAGGCATTGCACATCCCCCCATCCCACGAACGCGTGCGCATCGGCTAGGCTGGACGCACGCGATCCGCTGACCGGACCCCACCGGCCAGCCCATCACCTTGAAGGAGGTTCACATGCAGATCGAAACCCACGGCCAGCAAATGGAAGTCACCCCGGCCCTGCGTGACTACGTGGAAACCCGTCTTGCCCGTCTCTCAAGACACTTCGATCACCCTTGCGAGATCCGCGTCCAACTTGGCCTGGACAAGCCCGAACATCGCGCCGAGGCCACCATCAGCCTCACCGGTCGCGCACCCATGCATGCGATTGCGAATGGCGTGGACATGTATGCCGCGATCGACCTGCTGACCGACAAGCTCGACCGCCTGCTGATGAAGCACAAGGAACGCATGGTCGACCATCATCGCGGCATCGGTACCTCACACGACGGCACCCTGGGCTGACCCGCAGGCAAGCCGACGCGGGCGACTGGCGATGAACCCATGAACGCAGCACGCATCACCGCCGCCGAGCTGTTCGAGCAACAGCAGGAACGGCTCGAACTGCGCTGGATCGCCGGCCAGCAAGGAGCGGCGCTGCGCGTCGTGGAAGCAGTGGACACCGTGGCGCGGCGACCTTCGCTGGCCGGTTACCTCAACACGATCTATCCGAACAAGGTTCAGATCCTCGGCACCGAGGAACTGGCCTGGCTGGACGGGCTGGATGCGCGTCATCGCTGGGAGATCATCCAGCGGCTGATCAACTACCGGCCGCTGGCGCTGGTGATCAGCAAGAACCAGTCGTGCCCGGACGACCTGCGCATCGCCGCCGAAGAATCCGACACCCCACTGTGGGGCTCGCCGCTGCGCGGCCACGAACTGCTCAACCACCTGCAGTACCGCCTTGCGCGCACGCTGGCGCCACGGGTCACCATGCACGGCGTGTTCATGGAAATCTATTCGATCGGCGTGCTGATCACCGGCGAATCCGGTTCCGGCAAGAGCGAGCTGGCGCTGGAACTGGTCACCCGCGGGCACCGGCTGGTCGCCGACGATGCGCCCGAGTTCACCCAGATCGCACCGGACGTCCTGGACGGCACCTGTCCGGAACTGCTGCAGGACATGCTGGAACTGCGCGGATTGGGCGTGCTCAACATCCGCCAGATGTTCGGCGACACCGCGATCAAGCGGAACAAGTACCTGCGCCTGATCATTCATCTCAGCAAGCCATCGCTGGAAGCCCGGCCGGATGGCCTCGAGCGGCTGACCGGCGACATCGGCAAGCGGCGCCTGCTTGACCTGGACGTGCCGATGATCACCCTGCCGGTGATGGCCGGGCGCAACCTGGCGGTACTGGCCGAAGCCGCCACCCGCATGCACATCCTGCGCTCCAAGGGCATGGATCCGGCGGCGGCATTCATGGCGCGCCACAGCAATTTCCTGGAACGCGCGCAATGACCGTGTCGCCACCGATGTCCGCACCACCGCCACTGGTCATCGTCAGCGGCATGTCCGGCTCCGGCAAGTCGGTCGCGTTGAACACCTTCGAGGATCTGGGCTACTACTGCGTCGACAACCTGCCGGCGGAACTGCTGCCGGAATTCGTGCGACGCATGCTGGCCAACGCGAATCCGCCGGAAAAGATCGCGGTGGGCATCGATGCACGCAGCCTGGGCGACCTCGCCGACGTGCCGGGTGCGCTTGTCCCAAATCGGTGCCTTGGGCCTGGACCCGAAGCTGCTGTTCTTCGAAACCGCCGACGCCACCCTGCTCCGCCGCTACGCCGATACCCGCCGCCGGCATCCGTTAAGCCACCTCGGGCTGGTGTTGGCCGATGCGATCTCGCTGGAACGGCAGGCGCTTAGGCCATTGCGACAAATCGCCGACAACGTGATCGACACCAGTGTGCTCAACGTGCACCAGATGCGCCGGCAATTGCTGACCGAATACGGGCTGAGCGGCGCCGGCCTGTCGTTGCTGTTCGAATCGTTCGCCTACCGGCGCGGCGTGCCGCCGGATGCAGACTTCGTGTTCGATGCACGGGTACTTCCGAATCCACATTGGGATGCGCGCCTGCGCCCGCTGTCGGGCCGCGATGCCGATGTCAGCGAGTACCTGGAAGGCGAAGCGGACGTACTCGCCTACGTCGGCCAGGTACAGGGTTTCCTCGACACGTGGTTGCCCAAGCTGCAGAAGGACACGCGCAGCTATGTCACCGTTGCATTCGGCTGCACCGGCGGGCGGCATCGCTCGGTGTACCTCGCCGAGCGCCTGGCGCGGCATTGCCGTGAGACCGGCTGGGCGGAAGTCGCGACCTACCACCGCGAACTGGACTAGCCTTTCCTCCCTTGCCAGCCTCGCCGAGAGCTTGCACGGCTGGCGCGCGCTTCCACGCTGTCATGCCGTCTGTTAACTTGCAGGCATGTCAGTCGGAATCCTGCTCATCACCCATGAAGGCATCGGCAACGCCATGCTGGACGTCGCCACGCGCCTGCTGCGCAAGCTGCCGCTGGTCGCCGAAGCCTTCGAAGTGCCATTCGATGCCGATGCCGACGCCTTGCTGCCGCAAGCCAGCGCAGCCCTGCGGCGGGTCGATGGCGGTCACGGCGTGCTGGTGCTGACCGACCTGTACGGCGCCAGTCCCAGCAACATCGCCGCACGGCTTGCACGACTGGGCACGCCGGTGCGCCGGGTCTCCGCGCTCAACCTGCCGATGCTGCTGCGGGTGATGAACTATGCCGAACTGGAACTGGACGAACTGCCTGCAGTTGCCACCGCAGGTGCACGCAACGGGGTGATCCTTGACGACGCCTGAGCCACACGAAACCAGACCAAGCCGATCCAGAACGGACCCACGCAATGATCCAGCGCGAACTCACCATCATCAATCGCCTCGGCCTGCATGCGCGTGCCACCGCCAAACTGGTCCAGCTGCTGTCCGGTTTCCGCTGCCAGGCCACGCTGGAAGCGCGTGGCCGCGAGGTCAACGCCAAGAGCATCATGGGCGTGATGCTGCTGGCCGCCGCTACCGGCACCAGCATCGTCTTGCGCGTCGATGGCGAAGACGAACAGGCCGCTGCCGATGCGGTCACCGCGCTGTTCGAACGACGCTTCGACGAGGACAGCTGATGCCGCGCCAGGTCCTGTCCGGGAACCCCGCTGCCCGCGGCAGCGCACTCGGACGGGCACGCGTGCGCCTGCCGCATGCACTGGACGTCGAAGAAGCCCACATCGCGCCTGAAGAAGTCGAGACCGAACTCCAGCGCATCCACGACGCCGTGCACACGGTTCGCGCGGAGATGCAGACCCTGCGTAAACGCCTGCACGGCGCGCTCGCGCAGGAGGTTGGCGAGTTCCTCGACCTGCATGCCCTGCTGCTGGACGACCCCGAACTGTTGCAGGGAATCGACGCACTGATCCGCACCGGCCGCTACTCCGCCGACTATGCACTGCGCCTGCAGCGCGACCGCATCGCTGCGGTGTTCGAAGGCATCGACGATGCCTACCTGCGCAGCCGCATCGACGACATCGACCAGGTGATCGGTCGCCTGCACGCCGCCCTGCACCGCCGCGAGGCCGACCTGCAAGGCGTGGCCGGCGAGATCCTGGTCACCGACAACATCTCGCCGGCCGATCTCGCCCAGCTGCAGGCGCAGGGCGTCTTGGGCGTGATCACTGCTGGCGGCAGCACGCTGTCGCACAGCGCGATCCTGGCCCGCAGCCTGCACCTGCCGCTGGTGGTCGGCGCCGCCGCAGCGCTGCAGAAGGTCAACGATGGCGACGTGCTGGTCATCGACGGCAGCAGCGGACTGGTGGTGCTGGAACCCAACGCCGCCGACCTGCGCGAGCACCATGCGCGGACCGCCAATGCGCGGCGCGAACAACGCCAGCTCAATCGCCTGCGCCGTGAACCCAGTCGTACCCTCGACGGCGTGGACATCAGGCTGTGGGCGAATGCCGAGTCGCGCGAGGACGTCGCCGAAGCGCATGCGCTGGGCTCGGCCGGCGTCGGCCTGTATCGCACCGAATACCTGTTCATCAACAACAACGAGATCCCGGACGAGGAAACCCAGTTCCGCGTCTATCGCGACGTGGTGCTGGGCATGACCGGTCGCATGGTCACCATCCGCACGCTCGATGTCGGCGCCGACAAGGCCGACAACACCGGCCTGGCCTTGCGCAACGAACCCAACCCCGCGCTGGGCCTGCGCGGCGTGCGCCTGTCACTGTCGCGCCCAGCCCTGCTGCACACGCAGCTGCGCGCGATCGTGCGCGCCTCGGGCTATGGGCCGGTGCGGATCCTGGTGCCGATGATCAGCGGCGCCGAGGAAATGTTCGCGGTGCGCGACATGCTGCGCGTGGCGATGCGCGAAGTCGGCAGTGAAGGCTCCGAGATGGCCTAGAAGTATCCCGCTGGGCGCGATGATCGAAGTGCCGTCGGCCGCGCTGTCACTGCCGACGTTCATCAGTGCCTGCGACTTCCTGTCGATCGGCACCAACGACCTGGTCCAGTACCTGCTTGCCGCGGACCGCAACAACGATGCGCTCGGCGAGCTGTACACGCCCTTGCATCCGGCCTTGCTGCGACTGCTGCGCGACGTGGTGCGCACCGCCAATCGCCGCGGTCGGCCGGTGGCGGTGTGTGGCGAGATCGCCGGCGATGCCATGTTCACTCCGCTGCTGCTCGCGCTTGGCCTGTCCGAGCTCAGCCTGCATCCTGCCACCCTGCTGGAAGTGCGGCGCGCGATCCGCGGCTGCGACCTGGCCTCGCTGCGCGCACATGCGCCGGCACTGCTGCGCGCGCGCGATCGTGCCGGCATCGAGCGCTGGCTGACAGCGCATACGCCTGCCTGAGACAGGCTACGGAAAAGGAATCAGAGTGAAGTTTCCTGACCATGATCAGGAACGACCGGGCAATGCCGGCAGGAAATTCACTCCGACTCCTTTTCCGCCTTTTTCTGCCGTTCTCCGCGATAATGTTGGAATGAACGCCTGATCCGGGCCTGCGTGTCGCGACGCGCTGCGTCCCCACCACCAGCCGGAAGCCGCCCATGGCCGAAGCCATCCGCCACGACAAGACCGCGCGCCAGCTGCGTCTGCTCTCGGACGCGCTGGACAGCGGGCGGCTGGGTCCGGTGCGGCGGCTGGTCAACACCCTGTCACCTGCCGAAATCGGCAACCTGCTCGAATCGCTGCCGCCAGGCAAGCGCACCGTGGTCTGGGGCCTGGTCGACCCGGAAGACGACGGCGAGGTGCTGGTGCACGTCGGCGACGAAGTCCGCGAAGGCCTGATCGCCGACATGGACCAGGACGAGCTGGTCGCTGCGGTCGAAGACCTCGACATCGACGACCTCGCCGACCTGGTCGAGGACCTGCCGGATACCGTCATCGACGAAGTGCTCAAGTCGATGGACCGCGAAAACCGCGAGCGCCTGGAACAGGTGCTGTCCTACGACGAGGACAGCGCCGGTCGCCTGATGAACCCGGACGTGGTGACGGTGCGCGCCGACACCACGGTCGACGTGGTGCTGCGCTACCTGCGCCTGCGCGCGGAGCTGCCGGATCACACCGACCATCTCTACGTGGTCAATCGCCGCCACCAGTTGATCGGCTGGGTCGCCCTGCAAAGCCTGGTCACCTGCGACACGCATACGCCGATCAATGAATTGATCGATGGCGACCTCACCGCGCTCAATGTCGATGCATCCGCCGAACAGGTGGCCCGGCAGTTCTCCGACCACGACTGGATTTCCGCGCCGGTGGTGGACGAGAACAACATCCTGCTGGGCCGCATCACGATCGACGACGTGGTCGACATCATCCGCGAGCAGGCCGAGCACCAGGCGCTCGGCGCGGCCGGCCTGGACGAGGACGAGGACCTGTTCAGCCCGGTCTGGCGCGCGATGCGCCGCCGCCTGGTCTGGCTGTCGATCAACCTTTGCACTGCATTCCTGGCTGCCGAGCGTGGTCGGACGAGTTCGAAGGCACGATCGACAAACTGGTCGCGTTGGCGGTGTTGATGCCGATCGTCGCCGGCATGGGCGGAAATGCAGGCACCCAGGTACTGGCGCTGATGATCCGCGGCCTCGCGCTGGGCCAGGTCGGTGCCTCCAACGTCCACGCGTTGCTGTGGAAAGAAGTGCGTGTCGCCCTGCTCAACGGCGTGATGCTGGGCGCGATCCTGGGCGTCATCGTGCTGGTGTGGTTCCAGAACATCGGGCTATCGCTGGTGATCGCGTTCGCACTCACGCTGCAACCTGCTGCTGGCCGCAGTCGCAGGCGTGATGGTGCCGGTGACGGTCAA
This sequence comes from uncultured Gammaproteobacteria bacterium, assembly GCA_963714905.1. Taxonomy (GTDB): domain Bacteria; phylum Pseudomonadota; class Gammaproteobacteria; order Xanthomonadales; family Xanthomonadaceae; genus Thermomonas. The sequence continues at coordinate 166,183 of CAVQPZ010000005.1, read as the reverse complement.
GCGCTTCGGTTTCGACCCGGCGCTGGGCAGCGGCATCCTGCTGACCACGGTGACCGACGTGATGGGATTCTTCACCTTCCTCGGGCTGGCGACGCTGGTACTGCTGCAATAACCCGCACCTCGGCGCCTGGTGTCGACCCAGCAAGGTCTCCAGCACCGCCATCCGCACCGCGACGCCATTGGCAACTTGCTGCAACACCCGCGACTGCGGGCCGTCGGCGACGTCGTCGGTGATTTCGATGCCGCGATTCATCGGCCCCGGATGCATGACGATCGCGTCCGGCGCCGCGCGGCGCAGGCGCGCGGTGGTCAGGCCGAAGTCACGGTGGTAGTCGTCCAGCGATGCCACCAGCCCCTCGGCCATGCGCTCGCGCTGCAGGCGCAGCATCATCACCGCATCCACGCCGTCGAGCATGGCGTCGAGATCATCGCCGACCACGCAGCCACGCAGGGTGTCGTCATCCGGCAACAGCGAGGCCGGGCCACACACGCGCACTTCGCCCGTGCCCAGCGCATGCAGTGCATGCAGATCGCTACGCGCCACGCGCGAATGCTTCACGTCGCCCACGATCAGCACCTTCAACGCTGAAAAGTCGGTTCCCTTGGCTTGGCGCAGGGTCAGCATGTCCAGCAAACCCTGGGTGGGATGGTTGCTGCGGCCATCGCCGGCATTGATCAGCACCGTTCCCGGCAATGCCGCACGTGCAAGCGCGGCGACCGCACCATCCGTCTTGTGCCGCACGATGAAGCCGTGCACGCCCATCGCTTCGAGCGTCTTCAGGGTGTCGACGTCGCTCTCACCCTTGGTGGTGGACGCGGTCGATGCATCGAAATTGAGCAGGTCGGCGCCGAGTCGCTGCGCCGCCAGGCTGAAGCTGCAGCGGGTGCGGGTGGAGGCCTCGAAGAACAGCGTGCACACCGCCTTGCCGGCCAGCACGTCGCGCATCCCGTTGCCGCCATGCGCATGCGCGGCCAATGCGTCGGCGCGCTGCAGCAGCGCTTCCAGCACGCCACGCGGCATGTCTCCAAGGGTCAGCAGGTGCTTCAGCTTGCCCGCATCGTCCAGTTGTCCGCTCATGCCACGACCACCGCATCCTGGGGCGCCGCAAGCCAGCGCTCGACGATGATCGCCGCGGCCACCGCGTCCAGCACTGCGGCATCGCGCCGGCGCTTGCGGCCACTGGCGCGTTCCTCGGCAAAGCGTTGGGCGGCTTCGATCGAACTGCTGCGCTCGTCCACCATCACCACCGGCAATTGCGTGCGCTCGCGCAACTGGCGCGCGAATGCCTGCGCGGCCTTCCGGATCGGCTGGTCGCCGCCATCGATCGTCATCGGGTCGCCCACGATCAATCCATCCGGCCGCCATTCCCGGCGCAGGCGTTCGATCTCGTTCCAGTCCGGGCTGCCCGCATGCACATCGACCACCGCGATCGCGCGCGCGCCGGTGCCGAAGCCACTGCCCACGGCCACGCCAATCCTGCGCGAGCCCACGTCGAAGCCGAGCACCGTGCCGTCGCGGCGGATGACATCGGCGGGCGCCTGCGGCAGGTTCATGCGTGGCCGCTGTGGCTGGCGTAATTGACCAGGTCCACGCCAATGCTTCCGGCCGCAGCCTGCCAGCGTTGTTCCAGCGGAAGTTCGAACAGCAGCTCGCGGCCCGCCGGCACCATCAACCAGCTGTCGTCGACCAGTTCCTGCTCGAGCTGGCCCGCACCCCAACCGGCGCAGCCCAGGGCGACCACGGCCTGCGTGGGGCCATCGCCGCGGGCCATCGCTTCAAGCACGTCGCGCGACGTGGTCAGGTACAGGCCATCGCCTACCGTGAGGGTGGAATCCCATTCTCGTTCGCCATCGTGCAGGACGAACCCGCGTTCCGGGTGTACCGGGCCACCAGCCAGGACGACCTGCGACTGCAAGGCTTCCGATTCGCTGCTGATGCCCATCTGCTGCAGGACTTCACCCAGCGTGTACTCGGACGCACGATTGATCATCACGCCCATTGCGCCGTCACCATCGTGCTGGCAGACCAGGGTCACGCTACGCGCGAAATGCGGATCATGCAGCGCTGGCAGGGCCACCAGCAGGTGGTTGGAGAGGGGCGACGATTCGCGTGGCGTTTCGCTAGGCATGGCGCAATTCTAGCCTGCGCATGCCGCGGGACGAAGCCGCATCCACCCCGGGCTAGCGAGCTTCGGCGACTTCCACGCCATCCAGGCCCTGGGCAAGCGTCCTGGCATCGCCGCCTTGCGCGAGCTTGATGCGCAGCCGCACTTCATTCGAAGAGTCGGCGAAGCGCAGCGCATCCTCGTAACTGATCTCGCCTGCCTGATAGAGCTCGAACAGGCTCTGGTCGAAGGTCTTCATGCCCATTTGCACGGACTCCTTCATCACTTCCTTGAGCTTGTGGATCTCGCCATCGCGCAGGTAGTCCTTCACCAGCGGCGTACCCAGCAGGATCTCCATCGCCACCCGGCGCCCCTTGCCATCCGGCGTCGGGATCAGCTGCTGGGCGACAACACCCTTCAGGTTCATCGAAAGATCCATCAACAGCTGGCTACGGCGGTCTTCGGGGAAGAAATTGATGATTCGGTCCATCGCCTGGTTGGCATTGTTCGCATGCAGGGTGCACAGCACCAGGTGACCGGTCTCGGCAAACGCGATTGCATGATCCATGCCCTCGCGGGTCCGCACTTCGCCGATCATGATCACGTCCGGGGCCTGGCGCAGGGTGTTCTTCAGCGCGTTGTCCCAGCTGTCGGTGTCGATGCCGACCTCGCGCTGGGTGATGATGCAGCCTTCGTGCTTGTGCACGAATTCGATCGGATCTTCGATCGTGATGATGTGACCGGTCGAGTTCTGGTTGCGGTAGCCGATCATCGCCGCCAGCGAGGTCGACTTGCCGGTACCTGTAGCGCCCACGAAGATGATCAGGCCGCGCTTGGTCATCGCCAAGGTCTTGATGATCGGCGGCAGGTTGAGTTCTTCAACCGTCGGGATGCGGGTCTCGATCCGGCGCAGCACCATGCCGACCTGGTTGCGCTGGTAGAAGCATGAAACGCGGAATCGACCGACACCGGCCACGCCGATCGCGAAGTTGCACTCGTGGGTCTTCTCGAATTCCTCGCGCTGGGCCGGCGTCATCACGTTCAGCACCAGGTCGCGCGACTGCTGCGGCGTCAACGGGATCTGGGTGATCGGGCTGACCTTGCCATGCACTTTCATCGAAGGCGGCATGCCGGCCGTGATGAACAGGTCGGACGCTTTCTGGTGCGCCATCAGCTTGAGGAACGAGGAAAAGTCGATGCTGCTCATGCGTATGGCTCCAGATCAATAAGCGCCAGTATGGGCGTCGTTCAAAAAGCGCTGACCTTATTCGAACAGGCGCTTGTCCTTGGCGTATTCGCGGGCCTGCTGCCGTGGCACCTGGCCGCGCTTGACCAGATCCTGCAGATGCTGGTCGAGGGTCATCATGCCGGAGTTCTGGCCGGTCTGGATCGCCGAATACATCTGCGCGACCTTGTCCTCGCGAATCAGGTTGCGGATGGCCGGGGTGCCGACCATGATTTCCCACGCGGCAGTTCGCCCGCCACCAACCTTCTTCAGCAGTGCCTGCGCGATGACAGCGCGCAGCGACTCCGACAGCATCGAGCGCACCATTCCTTTTTCGCCGGCGGGGAACACGTCGATGATGCGGTCAATGGTCTTGGCCGCGCTCGACGTGTGCAGGGTGGCGAACACCAGGTGGCCGGTTTCCGCGGCGGTCAATGCCAGGCGGATGGTCTCGAGGTCGCGCAATTCGCCCACCAGAATGATGTCCGGGTCTTCGCGCAGGGCCGAGCGCAACGCCTCGTTGAAGCCGTGCGTATCGCGGTGGACCTCGCGCTGGTTGATCAGGCACTTCTGCGAGGTATGCACGAATTCGATCGGATCCTCGATGCTGAGGATGTGGCCGTATTCGTTCTTGTTGATGTGGTCGATCATCGCCGCCAGCGTGGTCGACTTGCCAGAACCGGTCGGCCCGGTGACCAGGATCAGGCCCTGCGGCTGCTCGATCAGTTCCTTGAAGATGCGCGGGCAGCCCAGGTCTTCAAGCGTCAGCACCTCGGAGGGAATGGTGCGGAACACCGCGCCTGCGCCACGGTTCTGGTTGAATGCGTTGACGCGGAAGCGGGCCAGGCCCGGAATCTCGAACGAGAAGTCGACTTCGAGGAACTCCTCGTAGTCGCGACGCTGCTTGTCCGACATGATGTCGTAGACCAGCGCATGCACCTGCTTGTGGTCGAACGCCGGAATGTTGATCCGGCGGACGTCGCCATCCACGCGGATCATCGGTGGCAAGCCAGCCGACAGATGCAAGTCCGAAGCCTTGTTCTTGACTGAAAATGCCAGAAGTTCGGCGATATCCATGCGTATTCCCCTGCGCTCTAATGTGGTCCCGCGGTCTAGATCTCGCGCCTGCAGCCACCACCCGAGTGGCGTCGCACACACCCCACGGGCAGTATGAGCGCAGACCCCGGAGTGTCAACCGCCGTGCCTGAGCTCAATTCACCCATGCAGACGCACTTGGCAAGCGTCCTTGCACGCATCGAAAACGCGGCAGGACTGCCGAACCGGCCAGCCCCCATCTTGCTGGCCGTGTCCAAGAGCCAGCCCGTCGACGCGATCGCCGTCGTGGCCGCGGCGGGCCAGCGGGCATTCGGCGAGAACTACGTGCAGGAAGCGCTGCTCAAGATCAATGCACTGCAAGCCCTGGGCCTGGAGTGGCACTTGATCGGCCACCTGCAATCGAACAAGGCACATGATGCTTCCCGCGCGTTCGATTGGATACAGACCATCGATCGCCCCAAGCTGGTCACCCTGCTGGCCCGGCATCGCCCCCCAAACCTGATGCCATTGAATGCATTGGTGCAGGTCAATATCGACGACGAGGCCAGCAAGCACGGCTGCGCACCCACCGATGCCATGGCACTGGCGGACCTGATCGCCGACGAACCCCGGTTGCGGCTGCGCGGATTGATGGCGATTCCAGCGCCGCACGAGGACCCGAAGCAACGCGCGCAGGCGTTCAGCGCAATGCGCGACTTGTTCGATGCGGTGGCACAGCGGCATCCCGGAATCGATACGCTATCGATGGGCATGAGCGAAGATTTCGTTGAAGCCATCGGGCAAGGTGCCACCATGGTGCGTGTCGGCAGTGCGCTGTTCGGCCCGCGCGTCGCGCCACAATGAGGAATCAAATCCGTGAGTGACAACATCGCATTCATCGGCGGCGGCAACATGGCACGCAGCCTGATCGGCGGCCTGATTGCAAAAGGCCGCGCGCCATCTTCCATCCATGTCGCCGAACCGGTCACCGCCCTGCGCGATGCCCTGCACGCCGATTTCGGCGTCTCCGTGTTCGACACCGGCACGGCCGCCGTGGCTGCCACATCGACCTGGGTGTTCGCAGTCAAGCCACAGGTGATGCGCATGGTGTGCGAATCACTTGCGGTGCAGGCACAGGCACAACGCCCCCTGGTGATTTCGATCGCCGCCGGCATCACCGGCAATCAGCTGGAGCGCTGGCTGGGCGGAGCACTGGCGGTCGTGCGCACGATGCCGAACACGCCAGCCCTGCTTGGTGCCGGCGTGACGGGACTGCACGCCAGCGAACATGTCGATGCCACGGGCCATGCCTTCGCCGAAAGCCTGCTCGCGGCCGCAGGCAAGACCGTCTGGATCGAGGGCGAGGAGTTGATGGATGCGGTAACTGCGGTGTCCGGCAGCGGTCCTGCCTATGTGTTCCTGCTGGCCGAGGCGATGGTCGAAGCCGGTATTTCCGAGGGGCTACCCGCGGACGCGGCGCGCACATTGGCGCTACAGACGGTGCTGGGCGCGGCGCGCATGCTGACCGAAGAAGACGCGCCGGATGCCGCTGAACTGCGGCGGCGAGTGACCTCGCCGAATGGCACCACCCAGGCCGCAATCGACACGTTGGAGGCGGGTGGCCTGCGGGGCCTGGTTGCGTCTGCGATCCATGCCGCACGCCAGCGCGGGCGGGAATTGTCCGCCGCAAACGAATGAGGTCCGTGATGCATCGGCCTGCTGTTTTCGCCCTGCTTGCGCTGGTCTTGCCCTTCTTGGGTCTGGCCGGCTGCAATGGCCGTGAATCCGCCGTTCCCGCTCAACCCATGCAGACCAATGCGGCCGCCACGACCACCGTCGGCGGCGCGACCTTGCAAGCCTCGACGATGGACGTGGCCGACCTCAATGACACTGTCGCGAGGCACTACGCCATCGAGCGCAGCAGTCCGGGACTGATGTTGCTGGTGACAGTGCGTGATGCAGGCGGGAACGGCATTGAACCCGACGACCTTCGCCTGGATGCCGTCGCTGGTGCATTGCTGGATGCGCCAAAACCGCTGACCCTGCGCCCGATCACCACCAACGGCATGACCGATTACATCGGCATATTCAATGCGTCGCCACCGGCCACGGTGCAGTTCCGGATCAACGCAGTCCGCAACGGCGCGCGCGCCGGGATATCCACGACCGCAGAACTCCATCCACGCTGAGGGCCAGGCTTGCGCCGGTCACGGATACAGCATCCGCGTGGTCCAGTTGCCGCCGGCATCGCGCTCATGCACATGGCGTTCGTGCAGGCGATATTCCGCGCCGTACCAGAACTCGACGGCATGCGGCATGACCCGGAACCCGGTCCAGCGCGGCGGACGCGGCACGTCGCGTCCGTCGTACTCGTGCTCGACATCGTCCAGGCGCTGCTCGAAGGTCTCGCGACCCGGCAACGTCTCGGATTGCCGCGACGCCCACGCGCCAAGCTGGCTTCCGCGCGGACGACTGGCGAAATACGCGTCCGCCTCGGCATCGTCGACGAGCACGACCTCGCCTTCGATCCGCACCTGCACCCCATTGCGCACCCGCAGCCACTGGAACAGCAGGGCTGCGCGCGGATTGACCTGCAATTCGCGGCCCTTGCGCCCGTCCATGTGGGTATAGAACACGAATCCGTTCGCATCGTGCGACTTCAGCAGCATTGTGCGCACCGAAGGCCGCCCATCCGCGGTGGCGGTAGCCAGCAGCATCGCGGTCGGATCCATTTCGCCGGCGGCCGCAGCCTCGGCGAACAGGGTGTCGAAGGTGGTAAGGATGTCATCGGGAAGATTGGCCATCACGCATTGTCGCCGATCGTCGGCGCGGATGCATCGGCATGCGTCAGCTGACCACGAAACAGACCCGCAGGTTGACCCGCCATTCGGTGACGTTGCCGTCATCGTCGGTGACGAGCTTGATCTCGTTGACCCAGGCGCTCTTAGTGCCTCGCGTCAGGTTATGGCCTTGCAATGGCGGCCTGTAGTCGGTCGAACGTGACTGCTAGCATGTCGTGATGCCAAACCCATCACCCGTATCAGCAGACAGCACATCGCATATCGTCCTGGTCGGCCCTATGGGTGCTGGCAAGAGCAGCATCGGCCGCCTGCTGGCGGCTCGGTTGCAGAGCACATTCGTGGATCTCGATGCATGCATCGAGGCCGAAGCAGGCGCGGCGATCACTTCGATTTTCGCCGGCGAGGGTGAGGCAGGCTTTCGCTCGCGCGAAGGCCACGCATTGAAGGACGCACTGATGAAGCCCGAAGCCTGTGTCATTGCGACCGGCGGCGGCGCGGTCATGGACGAAGGCAATCGCCGGGCGATGCGGGCTGCCCGCACCGTGGTCTACCTGCAGGTCGAACCGGCCACGCAGATGCAACGCCTGCATGGCGATGTCACCCGCCCGTTGCTGTCCGCCGACAATCCCGGACAACGGCTGGCCGAGCTGCAGGCGATACGCGAACCCCTGTATCGCGACGTTGCCGACCTCGTCTTCGATACGACACGGCATTCCCCGGAGGCTGCAGCGGACGCTTTGGCGGTGCAACTGGCACAGGTATCGGAGCGCTGCGCATGAATGCACATGTGGTGGAAGTCGGTGGCGCGGCGCCGTATCGGATCCGGATTGGACCGGGATTGCTGGAAGACGGCACCGCATTGGCTTCGATGTTGCGTGGCCGGCATGCACTGATCGTCAGCGACAGCCATGTCGCGCCGTTGCATGCGCAGCGCGTGCAACAGGCATTGGCCCATGCGCGGCCCGACGCCCGCATCGCGACCCATGTATTCCCCGCCGGCGAGGCTTCGAAGACGCTGGCGAATTTCGGCGCCACGATTGACGCACTTGCCGCGCATGGCGCAACCCGTGACGCTTGCGTGTATGCACTCGGTGGCGGCGTGGTCGGCGACCTGGCCGGCTTCGCGGCGGCGTGCTGGATGCGCGGCATCGATTGCGTGCAACTGCCCACCAGCTTGCTGGCGATGGTGGATTCCTCCGTCGGCGGCAAGACCGCGGTGGACATTGCCCAGGGCAAGAATCTGGTCGGCGCCTTCCATCCGCCACGCGCGGTATTCGCGGACACCACCACCCTGCACACCTTGCCACCCCGCGAGTTGCGGGCCGGTTTCGCCGAAGTCATCAAGTACGGCGCCATTGTTGATGCCGGTTTCCTGGATTGGCTGGAGACGAACACGGACGGGCTGCTGGCTGGCGATGACGTGCTGCTGGCCGAAGCAATTGCCCGCAGCTGTGTGCACAAGGCCACGATCGTCGAGCGCGATCCGTTCGAGCATGGCGAGCGCGCCCTGCTCAATTTCGGCCACACCTTCGCCCATGCCATCGAAACCGAGCAAGCGGCTTTTCTTGGGTACGGGGGCGGCGTGAACCATGGCGAGGCCGTTGCCATCGGAATGGTGCTGGCGGCGACTCTTTCCAGCGCGCTGGGAATGGCGGACGCCTCCGATGGCGAGCGCTTGCGCGCGTTGCTGAAGCGCTTCGGCCTCCCGGTGGAGGTACCAACGGCCTTGGAGCCAGCTGCATTGCTTGCACGCATGCGCCTGGACAAGAAAGCACAGGGCTCTGGCCTGCGTTTCATCCTGTGGGATCGCGCCGGCGCGGCACGGATCGTGGCCGGCGTGGACGAAGCCGCGGTGCTCGCAACGCTGCGCGCCTGACCGAGCCCGAAACTGCGGCAGCCAGTACAATGCGCGCCCATGCGCCTGCTGCTGCAACAACGCCCAGATGGCCTCGAAGCTCCGCGCTTCGTCCAGCTCCAGCTCCAGCCCGACCTGCTGGGCGGATGGACGTTGCTGCGCGAAACCGGGCAGATCGGTGGTCGCAGCACGCTGCGTCGCGAACAGTTCCCGGATGAAACACGTGCCATGGCCGCGCTGGAATCGGCACGCGACGCACAGCTCAAGCGCGGCTACCAGCTGATGTTCGCGCAGGGCGTGGCGGCGCGTTAGTTCCGAAACCAGCCTTTGCCGCCGTGGATGGCATCTGTCCCCATTCGAAGGATTTCACTGAAGTGCCAACACAACCGAACCAGAACCCCGCCTTCAACAGTCGATTCCTGCGCGCGCTGCGCCGCGAACCCGTCGACCGCACGCCAGTGTGGCTGATGCGACAGGCTGGCCGTTATTTGCCGGAATATCGCGCGACGCGTGCCCAGGCGGGCAGCTTCCTCGCCCTGGCCAAGAATCCGGAGCTGGCTTGCGAAGTGACGTTGCAACCACTGCGCCGGTTCCCGCTGGACGCCGCGATCCTGTTTTCCGACATCCTCACCGTGCCCGATGCGATGGGCCTGGGGCTGTACTTCGCCGATGGCGAGGGCCCGAAGTTCGAACGTCCGATCAGCAGCGTGGCCGACATCGAAAAACTCGCCGTGCCGGACATGGAACGCGAGCTGCGCTACGTCATGGACGCCGTGCGAACGATCCGCCGCGAGCTCGATCCCGCGATCCCCCTGATCGGCTTTTCCGGCAGCCCGTGGACGCTGGCCTGCTACATGATCCAGGGCAGCGGCAGCAAGGACTGGAGCAAGGTCAAGGCGCTGGCCCTGAACGAACCCCGCGCGATGCACCGGATGCTTGGCGTCGTTACCGATGCAGTGATCGCCTACCTCGGCGCGCAGCACGCGGCGGGGGCACAGGCCCTGCAGGTGTTCGACACCTGGGGTGGCACCCTGTCACCCGCGATGTACAGGGAATTTTCCCTGCCCTACCTGACCCGCATCGCTTGCGAACTCAAGCGCGATGATGCGCCGCTGATCCTGTTCGGCAAGGGCAACGCGCCGTACCTGGAAGAGCTCGCTGCCAGCGGCACGGAGGGACTGGGCGTGGATTGGACGGTGACGCTGGAAGACGCCGCACGTCGCACGGCTGGCAAGGTCGCGGTCCAGGGCAACCTCGACCCGGCGATCCTGTATGCAACGCCAGCTGCGATCGCTGCCCAGGTGCAAGCCGCACTGGACAGTTACGCGGCAGGCAATGGTGGCTCGCGCGAAGGCCATGTGTTCAACCTTGGCCACGGCATGTCGCCCGACATGCACCCGGAACGCGTGGCGGCACTGGTTGCCGCGGTGCACGCGGGCAGCACACGACGCCAGCTCGGCTGACGCGCTCATGCCGGCAGCAGGCGTGTCAGCGCCTGCGCCAGCATTGCGCCAGTCACCGGCTTGCGCAGGAATCCGTTGAAACCGGCATCCAGCGCCTGCGCCTCGGCGGCAGCGTCGGAACGTGCGGTGACCGCAAGCAAGGGGACCCTGAATCCTTGCGTGCGCAGCATGCGCGCCAAGGCAAGCCCGTCCATGCCGGGCAGGTCAAGATCCAGCAGGCCGGCATCGAACTCCTGGCCCGCGATCACCCCGAGTGCCGCCAGTCCGTGTGCGGCATGGCTGACGGCGTGGCCTTGTTCCTGCAGCAACTGGCGGATCACCTCGGCCACGGTGGCATCGTCCTCGACCAGCAACAGGCGCAAGGCTCGACGCGAAGGCGCATCCAACGCAGGCCCCGTCGCCTCGGCAACTGCAGGAGGATCCGCACTCGCCAGCGGAAGATCCACGATGAAACGCGTCCCTCGCCCCGGTTCGCTGTCGACGTCGATGCGCCCGCCCATGGCCGCCGCCAGCTCCTGCGAGATCGCCAGCCCCAGTCCGCTCCCGCCGTAGCGCAACGCGGTGCGTGCGCCATCAGCCTGTTCGAAGCGACGGAAAAGACACGCCTGCTGCTCGCGACTGAGGCCGGGGCCGGTGTCGGCGACCACGAAACGCAGGCCTTGCGGGGACAATGCGAATGTTTCCATCGAGACATGGCCTGCCTCGGTGAACTTGACGGCATTTCCGAGCAGGTTCAACAGGATCTGTTCGACACGGGTGCGGTCGCCATGCACGGCTGCTGGCGCCAGCGGATCCAGTGTGTCGATGAATTGCAGGCCGCGGCGTTCCGCCACCGGTGCCATCAACGCAGCCACTTCATCCAGCAGCGGGCGCAAGGCAAAATCCTCCTCGAGCAGTTCCAGCCGACCAGCCTCGATGCGGGCCAGGTCCAGCGCATCATTCACCAGCCTGAGCAGGTGATTGCCGGCGCGATGGATCGCATCCACCTGCCCGCGCTGCCGCGGGGCCAGGTCACTGGCCAGCAGCAGCTCGCTCATGCCAAGCACACCGGCCATCGGCGTTCGCACTTCGTGACCCAGGGTGGCGAGGAAGCGCGACTTGGCCTCGGATGCTTGCTCCGCCATGGCGCGCTGCGCTTCCGCCAGATGCCAGGCATGGGTGCGCCGCAAGCGCGCGCGGTACAGCCATGCGGCATACAGCACGATGCAGGCGAACAGGATCGCGTACAGCGCCTGCGCCCACGGCGTCAGCCACCAGGGCGGCGGCACCACGAAAGACAACGATTGCGCTCGCGCTGTGTTGCCTGCGGCATCCTGCGCGCGCATGTGCAGGGTCCAGGTACCGGGCGCGAGGCCGGTGAACACCCGCTCGCCATTGCTGCCCAACGCAATCCAGTCACGATCAAACCCGTCCAGTTTCGCCCAGTAGCGGCTCCCCTGCGGGTCATCGAACGCAAGCAGGCGCGCGCGCAAGCGAAACTCGCGGTCGTCGCTCTGCAACTCGAGCCCATCGTCGATCGGCAGGTCGCGCCATTGGCCACCACGGCGCACCGAGAAACGATCAAAGCGCAGCACGGGGCTCCTGCTGGCCGGCTCGGCCGCATGCGTGTCCACCAGCACCAGCCCCCCATCGGCGGTGGCCGCGGCCAGCACGCCATCGTTGCTCATCGCCAGCGCACGATCCAGATATTCCTCGCTGCTGGTGCTGTCCTGCATGCTTTGCCGACTCAGGATGCGACGCGCCGGATCCCAGCGAAACAGGCCACGCGGCGTGGACACCCACACCCGATGGCGCGCATCCACGCGGATCCCCGCGGCACCAACCGCGGGCATGCCGTCATCGATACCGACATGCGCCCCAGGTCGCCATTGGCCATTGCGGAGGAGGTACTTGTGCAGTCCCGAAAGGCGCTGCACCCAGAGCACATCGCTTCCGTCGAACGCGAGCGCATGGACACGCTCGTTGCCCAGTTCCGACACTGCCCTGAAACGCCGATGGGAACGATCCAGCCACGCTACGCCTTCGCTGCCCACAACCCATGGAATGCCGTTGGGGGCAATGGCGAACGCTTCCAGATCGGCATTTCCCAACCCGCCTTTTTCGCCGGCCGGGACGTCGAACAGGATCTTGCCGGTGACCGTGTCCCGCTGCTGTACTCCGCCACCGGGGGCGAACACCCAGAGGCTGCCGTCATCGGCAATCTGCAACGTCTGTAGCTGGGCACCGGGTATCGGATCATGTGGATCATCGGCGCGCCATTCGTCTATGACATCGCCCAATCCAACCCGTATCAACCCGGTTCGGGACGCAAGCCACAACTGGCCATGATCATCCTCGACGACGGATGTGGGCTTGCTGTCACGCAAGCGCAGCTGGATGGACTCATCAAGCCGGCTGATGATGCCCGTGGAATCGAGCCACTCGATGACCCCGTTGTATCCCGCGAGCCAGAAGCCATCGGCTTGGGCGGGCGCAATCGCACGGTACATCCCGCCTTGCAAGCCATCCTTGGCGCTCGAATAGTGCGCAAACTGGCGCCAGTCCGAACGCAGGTAACCCAACCCGAGTCCGGCCAGCGGCGCCCAGAAAGCCCCATCCTCATCGAGCAGCAGGGTGTTGACGCCCCGGGGGATATCCGGCCCGCCCGTGTGCTGGGGAATGGGCGGGTTTTCCCCGGATTGCCGCCACAGGCCGCGCTGGCTACCGATCCAGTAAGCGCCATCGTGGTCGCGAAACACCTGCATCACTGCATTCGGCCTCTCGAACATCGACGACCATGCTGGCTGTGACCACGCGCCGGCAGCATTCCGCCGCCAGACTCCTTTCGATGTGCCTACCCACAAACCATCGGATGCGAGGCTGAGCGAGTACACCAGCGGCGGACCATCGGCGCCTGGCAGGTGCACTGCATGGATCTTGCCATCCTGCAGGACGGCCAACCCCTTTTCGGTGCCGATCCACAATGTGTCGTCGGCATCCACCGCGAGTGAAATGACCGTGTCCGATGGCAAGCCATCGGCCGCAGCGGCATCATGGTGGAAAGCTGAAATGCTGCCATCGGGCTGTCGCCGGTACAGGCCCCCTTCGTAGGTGCCGAACCACACCGTATTGCCCTGGTGCGCGAATGCCCAGGTATCGTCACTGCCGATCTGCGGGTGGGTTGACCGGTTGTAGTGCACGAACTCGCGCCGATGGACATCCAATACACTGATGCCGGCTCCTTCCACCGCAACCCAGACCCGGTCGTCGGCATCCACCATCAATGCCTGGATGTTGTTGCCGGGCAGACCAGCGGTATTCGCCAGGTCGTACCGCCACACCCGCATGCCGACACCGTCGTAACGTGCCAGGCCATCCGCGGTGGCGACCCACAGATAACCGTCGTGATCGCGCGCCAACGCCTTGATTTCGGTGGACGGCAGTCCCTGCGCGGGGCCAATGACGCGGAAATGGGGGCGCTCGGGAACCACCGCCAGCGCGTTCGCGCACAGCAGCCAGAGCCATAGCAGCATGCAGATCCTGTGCACCATCCAATGCCCCCCGGCAGCCTCGGCGCATGCTCGCAATGCGATGCCGTCAACGCAAGCGGGGCCTCGGCGATTCACTGATGATCGACGCCCTCCGGCCCCAGCGCCAGGAACCTGCGCACGCGTTCCACCTCAAAAGGCCAGTCCAGTTCGCGTCTCCCGGCGTCATCGCACAGGACCGGCACGCGCTGCCCGTAGCGTTTCTCAAGCACCTCATCATCATCGATGAACACGCTTGCGAACTCCGGCGTACGCGCAGCCGCCAACACCTCAAGCGCAAGGTCGCACAGGTGGCATTCATCGCGCTGATAAAGAACAAGACCCATACGCCAGCGTCTCTCCATGAAAGGTGACCGGCATAGAATAGGCGCGTCAGTCGCGATTCTTGACAACTCCAGCGAGCACCCGCACACATGGCCGTCAGCACCTTCGACCTCTACAAGATCGGCATCGGCCCAAGTTCCTCGCATACGGTCGGACCGATGCGCGCCGCCGCGCGTTTCGTCGAACACCACCTGGCTGAAGCGGGCCGGCTGCAGGATGTGGCACGCGTGCGTGCCGAAGTGTTCGGCTCGCTGGCGCTGACGGGCCGCGGCCACGGCACGGACAAGGCCGTGCTGATGGGGCTGGAGGGCCACTGGCCAAACCTGATCGATCCGGACATCATCCCGACGGCGCTGGAGCGCATTCGCGGCGAGAAACGCATCAACCTCAACGGCCAGCATCCGGTCGCGTTCGACGAGAAGCGCGACCTGGTGATGAACAAGCGGCAGAAGCTGCCGTTCCACACCAACGGCATGCGTTTTGCGGCCTTCGATGCCGCAGGCGTGGAGATCGCCACGCGCGATTACTACTCGGTGGGTGGCGGCTTCGTGGTCAACCAGGACGAAGCTGCCGCAGACCGCATCGTCGCCGACACCACCGTGGTGGCGTACCCCTTCGCAAGCGGCGACGAGCTGATCCAGCGGGCACTCGACAACGGCATCACCATTGCCCAGCTGATGTTCGCGAACGAACAAGCCTGGCGCACCGGCGACGAAATCAGGCAGGGCCTGCGCGAACTGTGGCAGGCGATGCAGGACGGCGTGGCCCGTGGCATCCGCCAGACCGGCACCCTGCCTGGTGGCCTGCACGTCACCCGGCGCGCACCCAGCCTGCATGCAGAACTCGCGTCGAAGCCGGAAGCGGCGATGCGCGATCCGCTGACCGTGCTCGACTGGGTCAACCTGTACGCATTGGCGGTCAATGAGGAGAACGCCGCTGGTGGCCGCGTAGTGACTGCGCCGACCAATGGTGCGGCCGGGATTGTTCCGGCCGTCCTGCACTACTACGACCGCTTCTGTCCGGGCGCCAATGAACAGGGCATCTTCGACTTCCTGCTGACGGCAGCGGCGGTCGGCATTCTCTACAAGGAAAACGCCAGCATCTCCGGTGCCGAAGTCGGCTGCCAGGGCGAGGTCGGGGTGGCCTGTTCGATGGCTGCCGCCGGCCTGACCGCAGCACTTGGCGGTAGTCCGGGCCAGATCGAGAACGCCGCCGAGATCGGCATGGAGCACAACCTGGGACTGACCTGCGACCCGATCGGCGGGCTGGTGCAGATTCCCTGCATCGAACGCAATGCGATGGGCGCGGTGAAGGCGATCAATGCCTCACGCATGGCGCTGCGCGGCGATGGCAAGCACAAGGTCAGCCTGGACAAGGTGATCAAGACCATGCGCGACACCGGCCGCGACATGCAGGACAAGTACAAGGAAACCAGTCGCGGCGGGCTTGCGGTGAATGTCATCGAGTGCTGAAAGCGGGGCTTGCACCCGACACCCGATTGCCCGCTTGCATCCAGCGTGGCCACGCATAGACTGAGATCATGCATGCCAGGCTGCGGAGTCTACTGAGGGGAGCGCTGCTGACCGGCTTCTATTTTGCCGGGGCAATCGTCGCTGTGTTCTACCTGCGCACGCCCGCCGACGTGACCCTGTTCTGGCCGGCAGCCGGCATCGGGTTCGCTACGGTGCTCCGCTTCGGCTTGTGGTACGTGCTCACGATACCGCTGGCGATGCTGGCGCTGCACGTCTTCGTGGTGCCCGTGCCTGCCGGATTCCTGCCGTTCTCCATAGGCAGCAACACCGTCGCCACCCTGGTTGCGTGTTGGTATGTCCGCAGCAGGATAAAGTCCGACCGCATCCACTTTCGCACTGCCGATGGCTTGCTGCTGCTGCGCGGGGGGCTGCTGCTGAGCGTGACCAGCGCCTGCATCGGCGCCCTCGGCATGGTCTACGCCGGCATGGCGCAATCGCACGAAGCGGGCCGCATCGCGCTGCAATGGGCACTGGGCGACTTGCTGGGCGTGGCCAGTGTCTGTCCCGTGCTGCTGTATCTGTTCTTCCAAGATGGCAGTAGCCCGGCCATGGGTGGCAAGCCTGTACGCCGCATCGAAATGGCGATATGGGGTGTGACGCTGGTCGGCATCATTGGCGTCGTCTATTACGTGGGAAATCTAGGCAGTCACTATCCGCTGGCACTGGCCAGCCTGCCGCTTTCACTATTGCTGTTGTCCGCGATGCGCTATCCGCCCCTGTTGACCTTGCTGGCCACATCGGTCGTGATCATCTGCGTGAGCCTGATGATCGGCCTTGGGCTGGGCGGGTTCGAACGGCCGCAGATGTTGCATGACAGCGTGCTGATGATGGCGATGCTGGTGGTGTATTCGGTCATCCCGGCGCTGATGCTGGCCCCGCGCCTGGAACATGCGCATGCCAACGCCGCGTTGCAGCAACGCGCCGCCCACGACACCCTGACCGGCCTGCTCAACCGCGACACGTTCGAGGAACAGGCGCGACAGCTATTGGCCGGCAGTGGCGACACCTTTACCCTGCTCTACGCGGACCTTGACCATTTCAAGCTGGTGAACGACTCAGCCACCCATGTGGCAGGCGACGAGATGATCCGCCAGGTGGCGGCATTGTTCGTGCAGGAATTTGGCGCGGACACGCCGATCGCGCGCACCGGCGGCGATGAGTTCGCTGCACTGCTGCCGATGGACGAGCGTACGGCGAGCACCAGGGCACGCCGGTTGCTCACCGCGATCGAAGGCATGCGCGTGTCTTGGCAAGGGCAGAACCTGGGCACCACCGGCAGTATCGGACTGGCGACCAGCAAGGCGCCGCACATGACCTTCGACGAGTTGCTCTCGTTGGCGGATGCCGCCTGTTTCGCAGCCAAGGAACTGGGCGGGAATCGCTCCTTTGCAGCTGCATCGAACCCCGACGACATCCGCCTCCGCACCCGCGCGATGCATTCGGCAGTGGCAGCTCGCGAAGCACTGGATCAGCGCCGGATCGACTTGTGGTGCCAGCCGATCGTGGATCTGCGCAACCAGCAGCCGATGCAATCGCATTTCGAAGTCCTGGTGCGATGGCGCGGCAAGGACGGCAATCTGCGCCCCCCGGCGGAAATGATCGGTGCGGCTGAACGCTATCGACTGGGGCCACGGTTGGACCGTTACGTGCTGGATGCGACCCTGACCTGGCTGGAACAGAATCCTGCCGCGCTTGCGCAGGTCGATATGTGCAGCATCAATATCGGTGGCACCACCCTGGTCGATGAGGACTTCGGCGACTACTTCGCCGCGCGCCTGCGGCGCAGCTCGCTCAAGCCGGAACAGCTGTGCCTGGAAATCACCGAAACCAGCGTGGTGCGCGACATGATCCGCGCACGCCGTTTCATTGGCCGCGTGGGAGACCTCGGCTGCAGGTTTGCACTGGACGACTTCGGTACCGGCTTCTGTTCATTCGGTTACCTGCGCGAACTCGACGTGGACTACCTGAAGATCGATGGCAGCTTCGTGCGTGAGCTTGGCCATGGTGGCTTGCCCGAGGCCGTCGTGCGATCGATTACCGAAATCGCACATGTACTCAACAAGCGTGCGGTGGCCGAACAGGCCGAAACCGAAGCGCAGCTGGAACAGCTGCGCAGGATCGGCGTGGATTACGCGCAGGGCTATGTGTTCCAGCGCCCGCAGCCGATCGAGACGTTCTTCGGACTCAACGTGCCCAGCTGAGCGGCTTTTTCGCCGGCGCTGGCCGCGTGGATGGCGAGCGCATCATCCAGCAACGCGGCTGCGGTCACGCCAGCACCTGCCCCCGGCCCCTGGATCACCAACGGCTGCTCACGATAGCGGTCCGACCAGATCGCAACCTTGTTGTCGGTGCTGGCACCACCGACCAGCGGATGATCGGCAGCCAGCGATTCCAGCCCGATGGTCGCCAGCCCGCCTTGCAGGCGTGCGATGAAGCGCAGTTTCTCGCCATCCTTGTCTGCGGCGGCATAGCGTCCGCGCATTGGCGCATCCAGCACCTGCAAGCCCGCATCGACATCCGGCCATTCCAGCGTAGCCAGGCCAACGGGCACCAATGAGTCCACTTTTACGGCTTCGGCCGGCAACGGATAGCCAGCAGCGCGCGCCAGGATCAGCAGCTTGCGGCGAACGTCCTCGCCGGACAGGTCCTCACGTGGATCCGGCTCGGTGTAGCCGGCCTCGCGCGCTGCACGGACGAAGCCGGAAAACGGACGCACGCCATCGTAGTGGTTGCACAGCCAGGCCAAAGAACCAGACAGGACGCCTGCGATGGCGTGGATGCGATCACCACCGGCCTGCAACTCGCGCAGGCTGCGCAACACGGGCAGGCCGGCACCCACCGTCGCGCTGTCGCCGTAGTGCGTGCCACCCACATGCCGGGCCGACTGGATCGCATGCCAACGCTCCAGCGACGTGCCCTGCCCCAGTTTGCAGGCAGTCACCACATGAATGCCGCGCGCAAGCCAGGCGGCATGCTGCGCCGCGACCTCGTCGGACGCGGTGGCATCGATCACGATTCGCGGACCCGCGCCATCCAGCGCTGCTTCCACCGCATCCAGCGAGCTGGCCTGCGGCATGTTGCGCATGAAGATCTCGGGGGTACTGGCGGGGATGCCCTTGTGGTTGCTGACGGCGACCCGCGAGTTGGCGACATGCACCAACGACAGGCGTTCGCCCAATCGTGATCCGTCCCAGGCAGCCAGCCGCGACCACAATGCGCTGCCCACCGTGCCGGTGCCGAGCAGGGCCACCCGCGCCGGCTTTGCGCGGGAACTGCGCAATGCCGCGACCTGTGCGTTCATTGGGCGGCCTTGCACACCGTGCAGGTGGCAGCTTGTGCGCGTGCAAGTGCATCGGCAATATCCGCGCACAGGTCATCCGCATGCTCGATGCCCACCGACAATCGCAGCAGGCCCTCGGTAATACCCGCGACTGCACGCGCCTCGGCGCTCATCGATGCATGGGTCATGGTGGCGGGATGCGCAACCAGGCTCTCCACGCCGCCCAGCGACTCGGCCAGGGTAAACAGCCGCAGGCCATCGACGAAGGCACGCACCGCCAACTCGCCACCTTCCAGTTCAACGCTCAGCATCGCGCCGAAGCCGTGCTGCTGGCGCGCCGCCAGCGCATGCCCCGGATGCGTGGCAAGTCCCGGGTAGTGCAGTGCACGCACCGCCGGATGCCCATCCAGCAATGCCACCACTGCCTGCGTGTTTTCCTGGTGCACGCGCAGGCGCGCATCCAGCGTGCGCAGGCCGCGCAGGGTCAGGAAGCTGTCGAACGGTGAACCGGTGATCCCGAGGCAATTGGCCCACCAGGCGAGTTGCTCGTGCAACGCCGCAGCGCGCGCGATCACCGCGCCGCCGACCACGTCGCTGTGGCCATTGATGTACTTGGTGGTCGAGTGGACCACGACATCGGCCTGGAAATCGGCAATTGGCCTCTGCAACGCGGGCGACAGGAACGTGTTGTCGACCACCACCAACGCACCGACTTTGTGCGCGGCATCGATCACGAAGCGCAGGTCGGTGATCCGCAGCAACGGGTTGGACGGGGTCTCGATCCAGACCAGGGCTGGCGATGGATCCAGCGCGTCGGCCAGCGCACGCGGATCGGTGAGATCGGCGATGACCAGCTCGAATGCCCCCTTCTTCGCCAGCGCATTGAACAGGCGCCAGCTGCCGCCGTAGCAATCGTGCGGTACCACCAGTCGGTCGCCCGGCTGCAACAACGCATTGAGCACCAGCGTGATCGCGGACATGCCGGTCGATGTCACCACCCCGCCGGCACCACCTTCCAGCTGCGCCAGTGCTTCGCCCAGCAGGTCGCGGGTCGGGTTGCCGCTGCGCGAATAATCGTATTGGCGCTTTTCGTCGAATCCGGCAAAACTGAAGTTGGACGACAACACCAGTGGTGGCGTCACCGCGCCGAAGGCAGTGTCGCGGTCGATGCCGGCGCGCACCGCGTGGGTCGAAGCACGACAACGGAACGGGTGCGTGGAAATCGCGATGATGGGATCCAGGCTCATGCCGTCTCTCCAACAGGGGCGTGGCGCAACGCCGCGCCCAGCAGTGCATCGATGCGATCGCCTTCCTTGAGGAAGGCGTCATGCCCGTAGCGCGAACGCAGCACGCGCAGGTTGCCGTTCAAGCCCAGGCCCTCGACCAGGGTCACCGCATCGGACAACGGCACCAGCCGGTCGCCTTCCACCGCGATGACCGTGGTCGGCACCGAAACCTGCGCCGGATCGATCTGGTGCAGGTCGATCGATTCGGAAAGCCGCAGCCATGCGGTGCTGCAGATGCGGGCGACGAACTTCGCGCCAGCGGCATCCAGGTAGTCTTCGGCGGCCACGCAGACGCGACCATTCTTGAGCGTGGGCGGTGCGTCGAAGCGCTCGGCGAATTCTTCCGGAGTGCGATAGCTCAGCATCGCGAACTGGCGCGCCAGTGACAGGCCCTGCTCGTCCGCGCATTGCAGCTGGCCGAGGGCCACCGCCTTGCGTTGCAACGCACGCCACGCCGCCGCATACGGATGCGCGCGGTGCGCACCACTGACCGCGACCAGCCGTTGCAGCCGCGCCGGGTGCCGCTGTGCCAGTTGCAGGCCGACCATCGCGCCATAGGAGTAACCGACGAAGGCTTCAAGGCATTCGATGCCCAGCGCCTCCAGCAACAAGGCGATCGCATCGGCCTGGTCGGCGGTGTCGATCGGCGCATCCAGGCTGCCGTCCGCACCGATGTAGTCGAAGGCCAGAATGCGGCAAGACGCAGGATCCAGCGTGCGGCCCGCACCCACCAGGTCTTCGGCCCAGCCAGCACCGGCATCGCACGCGTTGGCCGCCACATGCCGATGCGCGGAGATGCCACCGGCGACGAACACCACCGGCGTGCCTGCGGCACCCGAAATCTCATAGGCGATGCGCACCTTGCGGGTGCCGGCATGGCGGGTGGGCAACACGGCATCGATGCAGCCGCGCACGGCATCCGTTCCCGCCTGCAAGGTGGTCGATGCACGCATGCCCGCTGCGGCCTGGACAGGTTGCGGGCTGGATTGCGGTGCGTTCGGCAAGGCTCATGGCGATTCCCCGGATGGATGGAACCATCGGGTCTCGCGGGGAACCGGAAGGCCGACGAGGTCGGCGGATGCGTGAGTCGCGGCATGCACGACAGCGCAACCATCTTCCGGTGGACACGCAGGTCCCCGCAGGATTTGGCACCGCGACGAAGACAACCACCTGGGTCGTCTCCATCAGGTTGCCCCGGCTTCTTCGGGCCTGTCCCTCAGCCGGTCTCGATGGATGACCGCAGTCTGGCAACCGCCATGCTCGCTGTCAATCTCTTTATGCGGATAAAGCGATATTAATAACCGAATGTCATAAGGACGTCGCCAAGGGCTTCCGACATACTTGCGCGATGGGTCCGACTCCTTCGTCGTCCACTCCTGCTTCCCGGCACGCTTGCGCTGGTGCTGTTGGCGTTGCCCGGAATGGCTGGCACGACGCAGGTCTATCGCGGGGTCGACCGGCGTGGTGTCGTGCAGTACGGCGACATACCAACCGCAAGGTGTGCCGGACCCGAAGCTGCGGATGATCCCGGTGCGGGTCGAGCCGCGGGCCATTGCACGGTTGCGGGTTGAAGCTGGTGACGGCAACTACCTGGCATGGGCCGACAATCAACTCGCCGGGCCCATCGAGGTCATGCTGTCGTTCACCCGCAGCAGCAATGTGGGTGCCGAACCGGCACTGCCGGCACGCGCCACGGTGCCTGCACGCGGCAGCGTGCTGGTGGCGCGCCTGGGTGCGGACGCGCCTGGTGCACGATGGCTCGTTCGAACTGAGCCTGCGCGGCGTACCCGGCAATCCGAGTGCGCGTCCGCAGGACGTCGAATACCTGCCTCCGCTGCTGCAGCCCCGAAGTCGCATCGACCAGGGCTTCGATGGCCAGTTCAGCCATGACGACGAACAGAATCGCTATGCGCTGGATTTCGCCGCGGACATCGGTACGCCTGTGATGGCGGCACGCGCCGGCACGGTGATGCAGGTCGAATCGGATTTCAGCAAGGCCGGCCTGAAAAAGGACAGCTACAGCGGCCGTGCCAACTTCGTGCGCATCCTGCACGACGACGGCAGCATGGCCCTGTATGCCCACCTCAAGACCGGCGGCGTGCTGGTCCGGGTCGGCCAGCAGGTCCAGGTTGGCCAGCAGATCGGCCTGTCCGGCAATACCGGCTTCACCACCGGCCCGCACCTGCACTTCGCGCTGCAGGTGAATCGCGGCATGCGCCTGCTCTCGATTCCGTTCCGCATGCGTGGTGTCGGCCCACCCCCATGATCGTGGGGTGGGCTTGGCCATCCGTGCGGAGGAAGATGCCCACGTCCACAAGGATCGGGGATACCGGCATCAGGCCGGGAGCGGGCGCTGGCGCGTCCCTGGGTAGCGAACCAGGCGCAACTCAGGGCGCGACCAGTCCGCGCCGCGCGGCTTCAAGCGCGGCCTCGGCGCGCGTACCAACGCTCAACTTTCGGTAGATGTCCTTCAGGTAGCCGGACACGGTGTGGCGTGAAAGAACCAACGCATCGGCCACCTCCTGCAACGTCAATCCCTTGGCGGTCAGTCGCAGCACCTCGGTTTCACGTGGAGTGAGCGGCGCTTCGTCTTCGAGACACGACCGGCATTGGCTGGAAGTGGCGCAACAGGCGGCGTGCGATCGACGGTGACAACGGCGGCTGGCCCGCCGCGATTCCGCTGCAACATCCCGGCCAGTGCATCGCGATCGCGGTCCTTCAATACGTAGCCCTGTGCGCCGGCCCGCAAGGCCGGGAACAGGTGGGCATCGTCATCGAAGACGGTGGAGACGATGCACAAAGTGTCGGCGCCACGGCTGCGCAAGGCCTCGATCAACTGCGTGCCGTTGCCATCGGGCAGACCGAGGTCGATCAATGCCAGCTGCGGTGGTGGTTCGATCCTCGCAAATGCCTCGCGCAGATTGGCTGCTGTCGCCACTTCCATGCCCGGAAATGCCGCCTGCAGTGCCGCGACCATCCATTGCCGGGCTTCGGACAGATCGTCCACGACCAATGCACGCGAGAAATCGGCTGGCGCGCTCATGTCCCCGACTCCAGCGGCATGCGCAACAACACCTTGGCGCCGCCTTGGGTGCCTTCGATCCAGTCGATGCGGCCGTCCAGCTCCACCGCACGCGTGCGCATGTTGCGCATGCCGCTGCCCAACGACACTTCGCTGGACACGCCGCTGCCGTCATCGGTGAGTTCCAACAGCAGCTCATCTGCGCGCGCGCGGACGCGGATGCGCAGATGCCGCGCCTGCGCATGGCGGATGGTGTTGCTGATGGCTTCGCGCACGATGCGATGCAGGTGCAGGGCATGCCCTGTATCCAGCAGCGGATCGGGCAAGTCGCCTGACGCATCCCAGTCAAGGCCGATGCCGACGACCTCCAACCGTTGCGTTGCTTCGGTACGAATGTCGGCCAGCACATCACCCAGTGTGCCGGGAGTGCCGCGTGAACGTGTTACCACATCACGCAGGTCCTGCAGAATTGCGCGTGCCAGGTCGGCTTGTACTGGTGTTTCGGCGCGATAGACCATGCTGAGCAGCTTCGCGCCCAAGTCGTCGTGCAGGTCTGAATAGATGCGTTCGCGTTCTTGCGCGGCAGCTTGTTCGCGAACTTCTTCTTCGCGCGCCAAAACACAGGATTCTGCGCGTGCGTCACGCATGTGCGATGCCTCTCGCAGACGTTGCAATCGCAACGCAAGTAGTACGCAGGTCGCCAATGCAGCAACCGCAAAGAGGATCGCGACGGCTAGCCAGCCTGTCATTTCGCGGCCTGTGTCGCCTCAACAGGAAACTCACGCCGCAATGCTGCCGCTTGGGCTTGCATTCCAAGCCGCTCATAGGTTTCTGCAAGCCGAAGCGCGGCTTCGCGCGTACGTGGATGACCCGGACCTTGCTTGCCCCGCAGTGCGGCTAGTGCCGGTTCCAGCTTGAGCCGTGCAGCCTGCACGTCGCCCAATGCCAAGTCTGCATTGGCCGCGCTGGCAAGAATGACTGCATAGTTTGGGTGGGACGTGCCCATCGCTGTCGGCGCAAGTGCCAAGGTCTCGTCCCAGACACGTTTTGCGTCACGTACACGACCTTCATGGAACAACGCCAAGGCCTTTGTATTGCGTATCGCTACCGTATCCCGATTGGGCTTGCCGTTTTCCAGTGCAAGGGCTTCGTCAGCAATGCTGATTGCTTCTTCGTAACGCCCGAGCTTGTCCATCGTGGTGGCCAGCATCACGCGCTCGACGGTGGCTTCGATCGATGACCCCTCTCCCTGCGCCTTGCGTGCATCAAGCGCGCGGCGCAGCAGCGGCTCGGCCTCGGCTGGTCGCTCCAGCGTGTTGTAAGCGGAAGCCAACTGCGCGCCAGAACTCAGGCTTAGTGGGTGGGTATCACCGTAACGTTTGCGGCGCTTCTCATAGACTTCTGCATAGAGTTGCACGGCTTCATTCAGTCGCCCCTGGCGATGCAGCGACTGCCCCAAGGCCTTTTTCGTGTAAAGCGTTTGCGGATGATCTGCGCCAATGCGTTTTGTTTCAGATGCCAAAGTCTCGCGCAGTAGTCGTTCGGATTCGGCGAACTCGCCAGAGTTATTCAGCGTGTAGGCGAGGTTATGGCGCAGCGTGTCGGTGTCCTCCGCTGCATCGGGCATGGTTGCCAGCATTGGACTCGCCAGCAGCTCGCGGTTCAGCTTGACCGCAGCATCCACATCACCTGACTCCTCCAGTGCCTGCGCACGCAGCACCTCGATCTTGAAAGCCAATGAGTGCGCCCAATCCGCATCAATGCGCGAGATCCGCTGTTGGATGTCGGTTATCAGAGACAGCATCTTTTCCGGTTCACTTGTGCGAGATGCATCCTCGATACGCGTGTAGCGCACCTGCATGGCTTCTCTACTGTTGACACCAAAGCCTGCATCCAGCCAGCCTTGTGCCCGATCCAGCGCTCCCTGCGCTTTCGCGCTTTCGCCCAATCCGCTCCATGCACGCGCCAGCAACAAGGCCACTTGACCCTGGGTTCGTGAAGATCCCTTGCCGTCATCGAGAGTCTGTTCGGCGCGCTCCAGCACTTCTCGCATTGGCATATCGGCGGAACCACCCTGCTCCGGATCAGCCTCAGTCAACATGGTTTCGACGAAGCCATTGACCGCTGCCAGCTCGCTGGCACGCGCCTGAGCTTCCGCCAACGCCGCCCGCGCGCGTTGCGCAGCCAGTGAACTGACAATCGTGGCGGCCAGCAGCGACGCGAATACCAGCGCGGCAGCGATACTCAAGGCCCGATTCCTGCGCACGAAGCGCGCAGCGCGATACGCCCGCGTCGGCGCATGCGCTTGCACCGGGCGTGATGCCAGCACCGCATCGAGGTCATCGGCGAATTCCTCGGCGGTGGCGTAGCGTCGCTGCGGTTCGGAGGACAACGCCTTCATCACCACCAGATTCAGGTCGCCACGTGCATCGCGATTGATCCGTCCCAGCGGCGCAGGTTCCTCCCGGCGGATGATGTCCAGCGCCTCGAACAGCGTCGACGACGACAAGCGGGGATGCGGCAAGCGGCCAGACAGCAGCTCATAGCCAATCGCCCCAAGTGCATACACATCGCTGCGCGCATCGGCCTCATGGCCTTGCCCGGACAATTGCTCGGGACTCATGTAGGGCAGCGTGCCCATCACTTGCCCCGCTTGCGTCATCTCGCCGCCGGCCTCGCCATGCAGGCGCGCGATGCCGAAATCGAGGATCTTCGGCTGCCCGGCTTCATCGACCAGGATGTTCGACGGCTTCAGGTCGCGATGCACGATGCCGCGCTGGTGGGCGAAATGCGCGGCGCGGGCCAGCTTGGCCATGAGACCGATGCGCGCGCGCAGGCTCGGTTTTTCACGCTGCAGGTAACCGCGCAAATCGGGGCCGCGCACGTATTCCAGTGCGAACCAGGGCGACGGTATCCCGCCAATCACATCCTCACCCGCCGCATACAGGCGCACGATGCCCGGATGTTCGAGCTGGCCGAGCAACTCGATCTCACGCCGGAAGCGCCCCAGCGCCGCGGTGGAAATGCCGCGCACGACCTTCAGTGCGACATCGCGCGGGGGATGGCTTTCGCGGGCCAGGTAGACGCGCCCCATGCCACCTTCGCCCAGCAGGCTGAGGATTCGGTACGGACCAATGGATCCCGGCAGGCTTGCAGCCTCCTGAGCCTGCGGATCGAGTGCGAGCGTGGAGTCGTCTTCCATTGCGGCACCGTATGGACTGAATGCGGCCATGCTGCCCGCCCCGGTATAATTGCGCAATGTCAGAAGTCGCTTCCGAAGCCGCGCGCCGCCGCACCTTCGCCATCATTTCCCACCCCGACGCCGGCAAGACCACGCTGACCGAGAAGCTGCTGCTGTTCGGCGGCGCGATCCAGATGGCCGGCTCGGTGAAATCCCGCAAGACCAGCCGCCATGCGACCTCGGACTGGATGGCGCTGGAGAAGGAACGCGGCATCTCGGTAACCAGTTCGGTGATGCAGTTCCCCTACGAGGGCCGCGTCATCAATCTGCTTGACACGCCCGGCCACGCCGACTTCGGCGAGGACACCTACCGCGTGCTGACCGCGGTCGACTCCGCGCTGATGGTGATCGACGTCGCCAAGGGCGTGGAGGAACGCACGATCAAGCTGATGGAGGTGTGCCGCCTGCGCGACACCCCGATCATGACCTTCGTCAACAAGCTCGACCGCGAGGGCAAGGACCCGATCGACCTGCTGGACGAGATCGAATCGGTGCTCGGCATCCAGTGCGCGCCGGTGACCTGGCCGATCGGCATGGGCTCGCGCCTGAAAGGCGTGGTTCACCTGGTGACCGGCGAAGTGCACCTGTACGAACCCGGCCGCAATTTCACCCGTCAGGATTCGACGATCTTCTCGTCGCTGGACGACCCCGAGGTCGAGGCGCGAATCGGCGCGAACATGCTGGCCGAGGTGCGCGAGCAACTGGAACTGGTGCAGGGCGCCAGCCATCCGTTCGATCGTGAAGCCTATCTGGCCGGCCAGCAGTCGCCGGTATTCTTCGGTTCCGGCGTCAACAATTTCGGCGTGCAGCCGCTGCTGGATTTCTTCGTCGAACATGCACCTTCGCCGCGCACGCGCGCGACCCTGAGCCGCGACGTTGCGCCGGAAGAAGACAAGCTCACCGGCTTCGTCTTCAAGATCCAGGCCAACATGGACCCGATGCACCGCGACCGGGTGGCGTTCATGCGCGTGTGCTCGGGAAAATTCAGCGCCGGCATGAAAACTCTCCATGTGCGCACCGGCAAGGACATGAAGCTGGCCAACGCACTGACCTTCATGGCTTCGGATCGCGAGATCGCCGAAAGCGCCTTCCCCGGCGATGTGATCGGCATTCACAACCACGGCACCATCTCCATCGGCGACACCTTCACCGAAGGCGAGAAGATCGCCTTTACCGGCATCCCCAATTTCGCACCGGAACTGTTCCGTCGCGCGCGCCTGCGCGATCCGCTCAAGCTCAAGCAGTTGCAGAAGGGCCTGGCGCAGTTGTCCGAGGAAGGCGCCACCCAGTTCTTCAAGCCGATGATGTCCAACGACCTGATCCTGGGCGCGGTCGGCGTGCTGCAGTTCGAGGTGGTCGCCTACCGGCTCAAGGACGAGTACGGCGTCGAGGCGTCCTTCGAGCCAGTACAGGTCGCGACGGCACGCTGGATCAAGTGCGGCGACGAGAAAAAACTGGAAGAGTTCCGCGAAAAGAACGCGATGAACCTGGCCATCGACGGCGCCGGTCACCTGGTCTATCTGGCGCCGACGCGGGTCAATCTGCAGCTGGCGCAGGAGCGTTCACCCGCAGTGGAATTCATGGCCACCCGCGAACATGCACAGGCGATGACGGTGGCGCTGGGCTGATACGACCGCGCAATGGGCACGCCAGCACGACATTTAGATTGCAGGCTCGGGCACAAACCGCCACTGTCGACAGTTGGCCGGGCCCGTTGCCCGGATGGTGAGCCCAATGTCCGAAACGCTGCATGACATGCGCGAGGAGTTCGCAAGCGCCCTGACCCATGGCCTGGGTGCCACCGCGGCGCTCGCCGGTGGCGCGGTGCTGATCACGCTGGCGGCGCTGTTCGGCGATGGCTGGCAACTCGGTGCATCGATCGTGTTCGGCATCGCGCTGCTGCTGCTCTACCTCGCCTCGACCCTGTACCACTCGATCCACCATCCGGTGATCAAGGGTCGGTTGAAGGTGTTCGACCATTGCGCGATCTACGTGCTGATCGCGGGTACCTACACGCCGTTCACCCTGATCGGACTGCGCGGTTCGGTGGGCTGGTGGCTGTTTGGCATGATCTGGACGCTGGCGCTGGCCGGCGTGGTGTTCAAGCTGTTTTACACCGGGCGCTTCAAGAAACTCTCCACGCTGATTTACCTGGCGATGGGCTGGCTGATCCTGGTCGCGGCGAAGCCGATGTTCGTCGCGCTCGATGCATGGACCCTGGGCTGGCTCATCACCGGCGGGATGTTCTACACGCTGGGCACGATCTTCTATCACCGCCCGTCGATGCGGTACTCACACGCGGTCTGGCACCTGTTCGTGCTCGCCGGCAGCTTCTGCCACTACGTCGCCGTGTTTGCGCAGGTCTCGCTTCCCAACTGAGTAGGCTGACCCGGCCGGGTCAGGACGCGATGTAGCGCTGCAGATGGTCGAGTTCCTGGCGCTGTTCCTCGATCACCGCCTTGACCAGGTCGCCGATTGAAATCACGCCGATCACCTGCCCGTTCTCGACGACCGGCAAGTGACGGATGCGGCTGTCTGTCACCAGCTGCATGCACTGGTCGGTGTTGTCTTGTGGGCTGACGCTGACGACCTCTGCGGTCATGATCTCGCGCACCGGGGTGTCCTTGGACGAGCGCCCCTGCAACACGATCTTGCGCGCGTAGTCGCGCTCGGAAAGCATCCCGACCAGGCGCGGGCCTTCCATCACCAGCAACGCGCCGACCCGGCGCTCGGCCATCAGACGGATCGCATCGATCACCGGCGCGTCCGGCCCGATCGAATGGATCTCAGGTGATTTGGTGTCCAGCAGTTGACGCACCGTGCGCATGGCCCGCTCCTTGCAGGATGGAGGATATGTTCGAGTCTACCCCGCCAGCAGGCTGCCAGCAGTCCACCAGGTACAACGGTCGCTGCTTGGATTCCTCGTACAGGCGGCCGAGGTATTCGCCGATCAGGCCCAGCGCGACCAGTTGCACCCCGCCCAGGAACAGGATCACCGCCATCATCGTCGGCCAACCCGCCACCGGATCGCCCCACATCATCGCCTTGAGCACGATCCAGATCGCATACGTGAACGCCACGAGGGCCGTCATCACGCCCAGGTAGGTCGCTGCGCGCAGCGGCGCGGTGCTGAAGCTGGTGATGCCTTCCAGCGCAAAATTCCACAGCTTCCATGCACCGAACTTGCTGCTGCCGGCAATCCGCGGCGCGCGCTGGTACGGAATCGCGACCTGGTTGAAGCCAATCCAGCCGAACAGGCCCTTCATGAAGCGGCGCCGTTCGCGCAGTTGCCGCAAGGCGTCCAGCGCACGCGGCGACAGCAGGCGGAAATCGCCGGTATCGCGCGGGATCGGCGTCTTCGAGAGATACCCGATCAACCGATAGAACCCATGGGCGGTCACGCGCTTGAACATGCCGTCACCCTCGCGCGCGATGCGGGTGCCATGCACGTCGTCGAAGCCTTCCCGCCACTTGGCAATGAACTGCGGCAGCAATTCCGGCGGATCCTGGCCATCGGCATCCAGGATCACGGCTGCGCCGCGCTCGACCCGGTCCAGTCCGGCAGTCAGCGCGATCTCCTTGCCGAAATTGCGCGACAGCCGCAGCAGGGCGATCCGCGGATCACGCGAAGCCAGGTCGTGCATCACCGGCCACGTGGCATCCTGGCTGCCGTCATCGACATACAGCAGCCTGGCCTCCAGGCCATCGCGTTCGGCTGCATCCAGCGCCGCGGCGATCCGGGGTTGCAAAGCCGGCAACACGTCGGCCTCGTTGCAGGCGGCGATCACCACGGTAAGGCAACGATCGGATGTCGGGATCTCGTGCATCCGCCGATGGTAAGCCAGTGACCGCAGGCCTGCGCGGGAGCGATGCTCAGTCCAGCGTGCGCAGGTAGCCAGGCCCGCCGATCTGGCGCATCTGCCGCTGGATCGCGTTTGCCCGCCGCTGGACGTAAGGCCCGGGATGGGCAGCGTTGTAGCGCTTCGGGCTGGGCAGCACCGCCGCCAGCCGCGCAGCCTCGGCAGCGCTCAGCCGGGCGGCATCCTTGCGGAAGAAATTGCGCGAGGCCGCCTGCGCGCCATACACGCCATCACCGAACTCGGCGATGTTGACGTAGACCTCGAGGATGCGCTGCTTCGGCCACAGCACCTCGATCAAGGCCGTGTACCAGACCTCCACGCCCTTGCGCAGCATCCGCGTCCAGCCGCCGCCACTCCACAGGAACAGATTCTTGGCCGTTTGCTGGCTGATCGTGCTGGCGCCGCGCAGGCGACGCACGGGCTTGCCGCGTTTCTCTGCCCGCTCGACCATGCGTTCGTTGTGGGCCTGGGCTTTCTCGATCGCATCGAAATCGAAGCCACGGTGACGGGCGAAGTTCTGGTCCTCCGCGGCCACCACTGCCAATGGCAGGTTTGGCGAAATCTTCGCCATGTCGCGCCAGTCATGGGTGATACGGAACCTGAAGTCGCCCTCGAACACCGCATCCAGCTGGCGCGCCAGCATGAACATCGAAAACGGTGGATCGATGAAGCGCAGCGTGACTACCTGGGCCACGCTGAACAGCACCAGCAGCAATGGCAACTTCCACAACCACGTGCGCCAGCGTCGGCGAGCCTTGCCCGGGCTCATGCGCGCGCACCCATGCCCATGCGGACTTCGACCTTGCGAATCCGCCAGCCCTTCCCCATATCCATTTCCACACACGCTCCCCTGCCCTTCAGCCCGCATAGTATCGGCAGGCTTGGCGCCCGACGGTACCGACATGAATCCGACCCCCCACGACCTGCAACTCCGCTTCCTGCTGCCAACCGCCGGCGTGCGTGGTGTCGTCGTGCACTTGCAGGACACCTGGCAGGCCATGGCCGAGCGTGCCGCCTATCCGCAAGCCGTTGCCGAACTGCTGGGCGAAGCGGCGGCAGCGGCAGCCTTGTTCACCGGCCACGCCAAGGTCGACGGCCGCCTTTCCGTGCAGCTGCGCGGACAAGGTGCACTGCGCACACTGTTCGCGGAATGCACGGCAGCCGGCACCCTGCGCGGCCTCGCCCAGCTCGACGAGGCTGCACTGGATGGCAGCATGCCACCACCTTCGCGCGACCTGCGCACGCTCGGGCGCGATGCACTGCTGGCGATCACCATCGAAAACCCGGCACTGGGCACGCGTGAGCCAATGCGCTACCAGGGCCTGGTCGAAATCGATGCCGAAAGCCTGGACCAGGCATTCGAGGGCTACTTCCGCCAGTCCGAGCAGCTTCCCACCCGTCTGCTGTTGGCCTGTGACGGCCAGCGCGCAGCCGGCTTCATGTTGCAGGCACTTCCCGGCGACACCGGCGATAGTGATGGCTGGACCCGCGTCGGCGCACTGTTCGATACCCTGGACGCGACCGAGTTGCTGGCCCTGCCGCCCGCCGAGGTCGTCCACCGCCTGTTCCACGAGGAAGCACCGGAACTGCTTGGCGAGCAACCCCTGCGGTTCGCTTGTTCATGTTCACGCGAACGGGTCGGTGAGATGCTGGTATCGCTTGGCACCGCCGAAGCCCGGGCCGCCGTGGCGGCAGGTGGTGGCCAGGCCAAGGTGCGTTGTGAATTCTGTGGCCAGGACTACCGATTCGATGACGACCAGTTGGCGTCCCTGTTCAGGGATGCGGCTGCCGAACTCCCTGCCGCAGCCGGTATACAGTGATCCCGGTCACGCAAGACAGCATCAAATCAGGCCATTTCCGGTATTGTTAAATATTCATAAACCCACTACGATCAAGCGACCGGGATATTGAACTTCCCCGCTGGACATCTGTCTCATCCCAGACCATGAACTACCGCCTGCCCTTCATCGCTATCACCCTTCTCGCTCTGGCCTGTGCCAGCGGTGCGGGGCACGCACAGGCGAAACAAGGCAAGCGTGATTCCGCCCTGGTTCCGGTGTTGAACAAGGACAGCGGCAAACTCGAAGCATTCCTCGTGCTGGAGCCGACCACCACCACCGCGGGTACCCGCTGGCGGTTTGGCAGCACCACGCTGGAAGCGACTTACGGCCTGCAGACCGGCGACTCGCTGGCCCTGCTGTGCGACCGTCGCAATGGCATCGGCAGCGAGATCGTGCAACTGGCCAACAGCTGCGTGCTGGCATCGCTGGACAACGACAATTCCGGTAGCGGTAGCCGCCACGGCACCGCAGCTGCCAGCATCAGCCGCAACGGCGGCAAGGTCGGGGTTGCGGTTGGTAGCGGTCGCGACACCCTGCCGGCCTGGCTGGCACCGAACAAAGTCAACAACAAGGTCGACCAGAACGACTTCTCGTTGTTCGCCGAAAAGAATATTGGCCGCGACGGCTTCGTCAGTGTGGGCGGTACCGTGGCGCGGGTGCGCCTGGTGCCTGCTGCCGACGTACCGCAACTGGCCGACCAGTGGAACACCCGGAGCCTGAGCGTCGGCGCCGGGTATGGCTCGTTCGGGGCGAACATCGTGGGGCGCGTGGTCAATGTCCCGGGTGAGAGCAATGTCTGGAAAGGCCTCGGCCTTGGCCTGACCTGGCGCACGCCCTGGAGCGGCCAGCTGAGCGTGGGTGCAGACAATGTGGTCACCCGCGGCAAGAATCCGTTTTCGGCCACCAGCGGCCAGGAAGACGAGGGTACCGTGCCGTACGTCCGCTACCAGCAGGACTTGTAAGCAGCGACCGCCGCCAGCACCAGCGCATCACGAAGAAGGCCGCATCATCGATGCGGCCTTCGTGTTTTCGAGTCGCGAACCGGGCTTACTCCAGCCGCAGTTCCGCATCGCCCGAGAAGCTCTCCAGGCGGATTTCACCCTTGCCCGCGCCGTAGTGCGAATGAAAGCTGGCGCCCGGGCCAAACTCTTCGCGCTCGATCTTCGCGCCAGGTGCGTCGAGCTCGCCACTGAAGCTCTCGCCAGACACCTGCGCTGACAGGTCTCGCGGCATGATCAGTAGCAAGTCGCCGCTGACGCTCTCCATCTTGACGATGCCATCGCCTGCCAGGGCCATGCGCGCCTGGATATCCCCGGACACCGTGCCGGCCCTGAAACTCGAGAGCTTTTCGCCCTTGCTGTCCACCCGCACGTCACCGGCCACGGTCTCCAGCGACACTTTCCCGTTGAGGCGCCCGCTGAGGGCAAGATCGCCGCTGACCGTACTCACGTCGACATCGCCGCTGTTGAACGTCAACGCGATGTCGCCACTGACCGATGCCGCCTGCGCGCGGCCGGGTGCGCCATTGGCGGTAATGTCGCCACTTACCGACTCCAGCGACATCTGACGCGATGCCATGCCATGCACGTCGATGTCAGCCGAGACGGTGTCAATCCCCAGCTCGGCACGCAATGGCACCTGCAGGACCAGGGTAGTCGGTTCAGTCCGGCTCGACCGCGATGGATATTTGACCTCGATGCGCAGGACCTTGCCGTCGCCTTCAACCACGAATTTCTCGACACCATCACCAAGGCGTCCAGTGATTTTCACCTCGGCACGGTCCCACCCACGCACCTCCACCCTGCCCTTGAGATTGTCGATTTCGATACGCCCACGGGGATCCAGTGACCGGGTCTGGTCGATCGGCGTGGCGGCGTGGGCGGGCATTGCGATGCTGCATGCGAATGCCAACACGGAAACCAGCATGAAACTGCGCATGTCCAACTCCTTCAGGCGTAGAGCGCGCGGCGCGAGAGCACGAGCCGTCGTGTATAGGTTGCGCGCAGGCGTTCAAGCAACAGGCGCGAATTCGGGTCGTGCTGCATCGCGGTGCGGATCTCGATGGCACTGCGATCCAGCGCATCAAGTCCGGGTTGCCAGCCGGCGGGAAGCGGCTGGCCTTCCATTTCCCGCAATGCGCTTTCGTAATGCAGGGTCATGTTGTCTGCTTCGCGCTGCATCAACGATGCATTTAGAGCCCGGGTGACGGGTGAGGCCTGGGCGATCACCGGGACAACGTTTGCGGCCGGCTTCACTGGCTTGATGTGCCACGCCAGGCCAACGGCCAGCAGCAGCGAGGCCGCCAGTGCAAATGGCCACGACCAGCCTGGTCGCGACCTGCGCGATGTTTGCCCGGACTGCTGCGGCTGCGATTGCAGCCGTGCCGCGATCCCGGGCCACAGATCGTGTCCCGGCTCGATGTCCAGGCGCAGGCCACGCAGGGCCATGCGCAACTCCGCCTCGCCAATCCGGGTGCTTTCTTCCGTCATGCCACTTCTCCGATCCGTGTGCGCAACAACCCGCGCGCGCGATGCAATTGCGCCTTGGAACTGCCGACCGCCATGCCCAACGCATTGGCGATCTCCTCGTGCTTCCAGCCTTCGACGTCGTGCAGCACCAGCACCGCGCGCGCGCGCGGCGGCAAGGTCGCGACCGCACGTTCAAGATCGCGCCCGAGTACCGCATTGCCAGCGGTATCCGGCGTCGACAATTGTTCGAAAGTTTCCTCGTCTTCATCCTGCTGCGGCCGGCTGCGGCGCGAGCGCAATTCCATGAGCGCGGTATTGACTGCCAGACGATGCAGCCAGGTGGACACCGCGCTTTCATGGCGAAAGCTCGGCAGTGCCTGCCAGGCGCGAACGAAGGCTTCCTGCGTCAGGTCTTCCGCACGCGCACTGGCCTGGCCCACCAGGCGCACGATGACGCCATGCACGCGCCGATGATGGCGGCGATACAGCTGCTCGAATGCGGCGACATCCGCGTTGGCGGCGCGCAGCACCAGCAAGCTGTCGGTTTCTGCGCCGGCCTCGACAGCGTGATCTGGATCCTGGGGCATCGGCATGGTCGTCAAGAGCATAACCAGTGGGATGCAGAACCGCTTCGCAACGTTTAAACCGGTATGTCAGTCAACGCGATGCCGCCCTGCCGCAACGCCGCGACCAAGGGTTGCAACTGCTCGCGATAGGGAACCCACTTGGGTTGCGCGCGCGTCAGAACAGGATCTCGCACCTGCAGCGCGCTGGCGGTGGACACCGCCCGGCGGCTGCTGCGCGGGTCACGCATCGCATCGACGTACTCGATGCCGCAGAACACGGCAACCTTGCCCATCGTGCCTTCGGGATCGCGGGTCAGTTCGGCATAGTCCACATCCAGGATGCGGCCCGGGAACTGCCGATGCCAGTGCGTCATCAGCCGTCTGTACTGCAGGTAGTACGCGGCCAGCTCGGTCTGGTCGTAGGAATACGGATTGGCATCCGAGAACAGCTCGCGCAGGTTCGAAAAGCATGTCTCCATCGGCTCACGCACCATGTGCAGGATCTTTGCAGTGGGCAGCGCCTGGCAGATGAAGCCGATGTTGAGAAAGTTCGACGGCAGCTTGTCGGTGAAGAATGGCTCCGGACCGAGGCGCCACGCGATGCCGTCGAGATAGCGATTCCCAACCTTCGCGAAGTCCAGTCCGCCCGAGCGCCCGACAATGGCCTGGTCGATGACGCCGCGGCAATGGTGGTCGGTGGCATAACGCATCGCGGTAGTGAAATCGTACAACTCGCCCAACCCGTGAACTTGCGGGCTGCCATCCAGCAGCTGCTCTAGCAGGGTCGTGCCTGAACGATGCATGCCGGTGATGAAAACCGGCGTCTTGTCCGCTTGCCCCGCACGTTCGGCAGGCACGTGGATCGGCATGGCAATCAAGCCATCGACCAGCTGGCGGCTTTCGCCGGCCGCATACTTCAAGGTGGAACGCTTGGCGACGCACGCCTGTTCCAGTGCCTGCCACGCCCCGTCATGTTCACCCAGATCGTCCAGCTCCTTGTGCAGGGCAAAGGCGAAGCAAGCACGATCCTGCGGTGGCATCGCCGGCGCTGATAGTTGCCTGCGCAGCCGCTCCACGTGGTTGCTGGCGACGGTGGCCTTGCCCACATGCGCGAGGAACCAGTGCACCTGGCCGATTTGCGGCGCAATGCGGATACAGCGTTCAAACTCGCTCCGGGCTTCCTCGACCTTCCCCAGATAGGTCAACACTTGCCCGCGCGACAGCAGGGTCGCCGGGTAGTCCGGATCACCACGTCGCGCCTCGTCCAGCAGCTGCAGTGCGCGCTCCTGCATGTTGAGGTACGACAACTGCGCCGCGTAGGTCAGCAGCAACGGGATCGGAATCCCTGAAAGCGGGCCGGATCCATCAATGAGACCCAGCAGCAACGAAGTGTCGTTGCTGGTTCGCAGCCGTGACGCCAGTTGCCTGCGTGTCTCCGGCACCTTCGGATCCAGCGTCCACGCCATCATCGCCGCGGTACGTGCATTGCGGTAACGGCCGGCCAATGCTTCGGCGTAGGACGTTTCAATCAGCTGATGCGCCTTCTGTTCGACACCAGCATTGATCCCGTCCAGCAACTGCCGCAAACCCGCCAGGTCGTTGCGCTCCGCCATCGGACCGGCATATTCCAGCATGGATCGCATCGGATCCTGGACGTTCACGCCAGGCGCTCCCGCGCTTGCGGGTACCCCAGGCGGGAGAGTTCATCCAGCAGCGGCGCCAGCGGCTTTTCATAGCATCGCCAGGCATCGACGTGGCGCGCGCTGACTTCACCACGGGCCTGGGTCGCGCTCGCAGTGGCGATGATGGCGGGGTCGTGCGGTCGCAATTGATCCCTTGGCGGCAAGCCGAGCGCATGCACCACGCCCTCGATCGCCGCGGTCGGTGCGTCGACAAATGCTTCGTAGTCGAGGAATGCGACGCGTGGATGTTGCAGCGCCTCGACCGCCTGCATGTAGCGGTCGTAACGCGCGTACTGGCGTGCGGTTTCGCCCATGTCGTAGCTGTAGTAATAGGACGCAGCGAACCATTCCTTCAGATTCGAAAAGCAGGCATCCGCGGGATTGCGGCGCACGCAGAGCACCCGCGCCTGCGGCATCGCACGCAGGATATGGCCAATCAGCAGGTAGTTCTCCGGCCACTTGTCGGCGAAGTACGCGTGTCCGTTTGCGCGCCAGCGGGTATGGCTGAGATAACGCTGACCGAGTTCCTGCAACGACGCTTGCTGCAATGCGTCCAGCAAGCCACGATCAACCTGCTTGCTTCCGGATTGATGGGCGACCCAGCGCGACTGCATCGCAAGGTCACGCAACTCGCCAGCGCTGGCCACGTCTGCCGCTGCGCAAAGGTGCTGCTCAATGATGGTGGTGCCGGTGCGCGGCATGCCCACGATGAATACCGGTTGCGGACTCTCGTCATGCTCGCTTGTCACGTTTTGCGTGCCTGCATCGCGCAGGGCTTTCATTGCCGCCTCGAACAGCGCGTCCTGGGCCGCCTCGTCATGCGGTACGCGTGCGCGGCGCAGCCGCATGGCATCTTCAAGCGCGGCCCACGCCAGCTCAGGCTGACCCGCTCGATCCAGCTCATGGAACAGGCTGTAATGCAGCAGCGCGGCATCGCTGGCACCTTGTTCCGGGTTTTCCGCCAACCGTTGCAAACGCTCGATGCGCATACCACGCTCGGCTGACAGGCCGACTTTGGCCAGCGCCCAGTGCGCCGGCAACATCCCCGGATTGCCGCGAACGCAGATTTCAAGTTCGCGCCGGGCTTCGTCCAGCCGGCCCAGATACATCAGGTTCAAGCCCACCAGGTAGCGCAGCGCCGGTGCGTTCGCCAAGCCCTTGCCCATCGCCTTGGCAAGCAACGGCAGGGCCGCTTCCGGCAACATGTGGTCGGACAGCATCTTGCCGGTTTCGGCGTACGCCTCGACCGACGCGTCCATGCCCTGCAACGCAGTCGCACAGGCGAGCGCGGCATGGGTCTCACCCAATTGCAGCAGGGTCTTGCACAACATCTCCATCAGGTCCGCATCGGCATAAGCGGCGGCGAACGCCGCCAGTGCGTGGTCGGTGGCACCTCGCAAGTCACCGGTTTGCTGGTCAAGCAGGGCCAACCGCAGGTGCGCGAGCGGCGCCAGTCTGGGATCACAGAGCACGCCCACATACAACGACCTGGCCTGCTCGCCCTGGCCCTGCGCGCTCAGCCGCTCGGCCTCTTGCCAGCGCTGCAGCGCGTCCTGGTTTATCTCGTTCATAACCCTCCATCGCCGGTTCGGCGTCCCGCGACTTTAACTGCCACGGGTCCATGCACCAAAAAAGACGGCCGCACTAGGCGGCCGTCTGAACTACATCAAACAAACTCGATCAGAAGTCGTACTGCACCATGAAGCGCACGGAACGCGGGGCCTGGTTGCCAGAGACCGACTTGTAGACGTTGGGCTGCAAGTTGCCGGCCGAGTCTTCGCCGAACTCGTTCACGTTGATCGCAGTCCTGCTGTTCAGCAGGTTGAACACGTCGACCTTGAAGGTCAGGTGCTCACTGGCGAAGGTCGGCTTCCAGATCACGTTCATGTCGACCTTCTGCGTCCACGGCAGGCGGCCGGACGTGCCACGCGGCATCAGGACACCATCGCAGTAGAAGTAGCTGTTGCCGTAACCCGAGTTGATCGGGTGGTAGCCAAAGCAGTTGATCGGACGGCCCGACTGCGCGATGAAGTTGCCACCGATGGACAGCGTATCGGTGAGGTCATAGCTGCCGAACAGCTTGAGGCTGTGGCGACGGTCGTTCGGCAGGTAGCCGTAGGAGCCTTCCGCCAGTTCCGGATAGTCGAAGTCCTGGGTGGTACCGGTGTCGGCCTGGCCGATATCCGACTTCACGCCGCCTTCGGTGTTGCCGATGCCCTTGGCGAAGGTGTACGAACCCTGCAGGAACGCACGATCCCAATTGCTTTCGAAGAACACCTCGAACGAGTTGTACTTGCGCTTGGCCTTCGGACCCAGCAGGTCAGCCGCGATTGACACCTCTTCCAGCACACCGTCGCCGTTGACGTCCATCTTGAACGTGCTGTCCTCACCCGGGTTGTACAGGTGGCAGAACGCAAAGCCGGGGTTGTACACCGCGATGTCGCTGTTCTGGGTCTTGTCCACCGGCTCGATCCAGATGCCACCATCATCGGTGAAGCCATTGGCCAGTGCCCAGTCGATGATCGGACGATAGTCGCAGGTGTCATCGATCGCCGCCTTCAGTTCACGGCTGATCAGGCGCGCGCCCAAGGAGAAATTGTCGGTCATCTGCTTCTGGAAGCCCAGGATGTATTCGTCCTGGTACATCGGCTTCAGGTTCAGATCGGAGATGGTTTCCGGGTTCTTGCCGACGCCGAACTCGTTGTTCAGGTAGCGGAGTCAAGCGACCATTGTTGTAGTTGGTGATCTGGGTCAGGCCGGTCGGCGCGCCGGTGGCCGGATCCACGCCGGTATAGGTGAAGAACTCTTCACTGTACAGCGACTTGGAAGCACCACGCACCGCCACCGTTGCCGTCAGCGGCAGCGCGTAACGACCAGCGTTTGCATAGACCTTGAAGCTCGAATCACCGTAAACGTCCCACGAGAAGCCGAGGCGTGGCGCAAACTGGTTCTTGATCTTGGCGAATGTCTCGCCATCACCGTTCATGTTGTCAAAGGTGTCCCAACGCAGGCCCATGTAGGCAATGAAGTTGGGGGTGATGCTCCAGCTGTCTTCCAGGTAATAGGCGCTCTGGTCCACGGCCACGGTGGAACCCGACTGGAACACGCGCTTGCGCACGACCTTGTTTTCGTCGGTGATGCCGGTCCTAGAGTAACGACCATAGCGCCAATTGACGCCACCGGAATAGGAGACGCCGGCCACCGACTGGAAGTTGTCGATGTCGATACCGCCGCGCAGCAGGTGGTTGCCCAGCTGCCATTCCAGGTCGATGCGGTACTGGTCGCGGGTGTCTTCGGCATCCGGACGGCCCAGGGTGCTGGCCAAGGAGCAGCCGGCAATCTTGGGAACCAGATTGTTGACGGCAGACGGACGCGCATCGGTGATGACCGGGCAGCCGCTGGCCGGCTGGCCGACATTGCCCGAGTAGGAGTTCACGGTGCCGTTGGCGGTCACCGAGTAGTTGCTGCGGCTCGAGGTGCTGGTGCCGGCCAACGCGGACAGGGTCAGGCTGTCGGTCAGGTAGCCGGTGTACTTGGCGATATAGGTTTCACCGCCACGCTCGTCGAACGCAGTGCCCTTGTACGTATCCAACTGCGGGTTGAGCGGCAGGGTCGGGTGGTCGTACTTGGTGGAGTAGTAATCGGTCTCGAACTTGCGGCGATCGGAAATGCCGGTGAACTCGAGGATGTTGCTGTCGTTGATGTTCCAGTCCAGCTTCAACAGCCACTTCGGTTGCGTGTTGGTACCGACAGTGCTGAAGCCACGCGACTGAGACATGGTGTTGCCACGACCGGTATCGGTGTACTGCAACAAACCGTACGCAAACAGGCGATCCTTGACCAATGCACCGCTGGCCCACACGGCAGCCGTCAACGTGTCACCGGCGGTGTCGTTGCTGTAATCCGCGCTCAGCGTGCCATCGTTCAGGGTCAGGTTCTTGGACTTTTGGGCCAGGCTGTCGGGCGAATAGAACAGATTGGCACCGGCATGGAAGTTGTTCGTGCCACGGCGGGAGATCTGGTTGATCACGCCACCGGTGGAACGGCCGAATTCGGCACCGTAGCCGCCAGTCTTGGTCTGCTGCTCGGCGATCGCCTCGAACGGGACCTGCGCGAAGCTGAGGTTGTTGAAGGTATTGGTGATGTTGAAGCCGTTGAAGAAGTACTGGTTCTCCGCCACCGACGCGCCACCGAAGGACGCAAGGTTGCCGAACGCGCTATCGCCGCGCACGGTACCGGGAGCCAGCAACGCCACTGCAGTGGTGTCGCGCCCGACCGGGATCTTCGCGATCTGCTCGGCGGTCAGGATGGTGGTGGATTCAACCGAGGACACGTCGATCGGATTGATCGCGCCCATGCCGACCACGGTCACGGTGTCAAGGGTGGTGGCATCGCCGCTGGACGACACGAAGTCGATCGTCGAGGCGCTGCCCACGTTGACGGTGACGTTGCGCGCAGCACCGCCGTTGCGGCTGACCTGGTATTGACCGCTCGACAGCTGCGAGAAACGATAGGAGCCGGTCGAATCCACCGAGATGGTGCGATTGAAGCCGGTGGCCGCGTTGGTGATGGTGATGGTGTCGCCGGACGCGGCGCGACCAGTGACCGCACCCGCCGTGTTCGTCTGCGCTTGCACGCCACCAACGAAGCAGAGACCGAGCGCAACAGTGAGTGCGCTCCGCTTCAGGCCTTTGGCAATGTAATTAGAAGCCATTGTGAAACCCCCATAGGGATAGTTGTGACAAAAGATATCGATATGTATGTCGCGGCCTGAAGCGGCCTGACCCGCCGACTATAGACCAGTCAACAATTCCTTAACAACCCCCTCACCCTTAATTCATGAGTCTGATTGCGTATTCAGTTTCAATTTCAACCATTCATTTTCATTTTGGGGCAGCAGCAAGGCCGAGTGCTTCTATAGAAGCGCTTTGCAGATACTGGCCTGCAATGCTGTCAACGCCGCTGGCATCCTGGCACCGTATTCCTCCAGGTACTCACCGATGCTGGCGAACTCGGCTTGCCAGTCGGCCTGGTCGAAGCCGAACAGCTTGTCGCGGGCTTCGGCGGAGAGATCCAGTCCATCCAGGTTGAGCTCGCCCTGCAGCGGCAGCGCGCCGATCGGCGTGTCCTGTGTGCCGGCCGTGCCCTCCACCCGCTTGATCATCCACTCCAGCACACGCAGGTTGTCGCCGAAGCCGGGCCACAGGAACTTGCCGTCATCACCCTTGCGGAACCAGTTGACGTGAAAAACCTTGGGCAGGTTCGCGCCGGGCTGGTCGAACGACAGCCAGTGGCCGAAGTAGTCGGCGAAGTTGTAGCCGCAGAACGGCTTCATCGCCATCGGATCGCGGCGCATGACGCCGACCGCGCCGGTGGCGGCGGCGGTGGTTTCCGAGCCCATGGCGGCGCCGACCAGCACGCCGTGGGTCCAGTCACGCGCTTCGAACACCAGCGGCACCAGTGACGCACGCCGGCCCCCGAACACGATCGCGGAAATCGGCACGCCCTGCGGATCCTCGGCCATCGGCGTCCAGCTGGGGCATTGCCTGGCCGAAACGGTGAAGCGGGAATTGGGGTGCGCGGCCGGTCGCTTGGCCGGATCATAGGGTTCGCCACGCCAGTCGGTGGCGGGAACCTGGCCGTTGTCGATGCCTTCCCACCAGGGCTGGCCATCGGCGGTCATGCCGACATTGGTGATAGATGGTGTCGTGCTGGATGCTGGCCAGTGCGTTCGGATTCGACTTCGCCGAAGTGCCGGGGGCGACGCCGAAGAACCCGGCTTCCGGATTGATCGCATACAGGCGGCCATCCGCGCCCGGGCGCATCCAGCAGATGTCATCGCCAATGGTCCAGACCTTCCAGCCATCGCGGCGATAGCCTTCCGGCGGAATCAGCATCGCCAGGTTGGTCTTG
This sequence comes from uncultured Gammaproteobacteria bacterium, assembly GCA_963714905.1. Lineage (GTDB taxonomy): Bacteria > Pseudomonadota > Gammaproteobacteria > Xanthomonadales > Xanthomonadaceae > Thermomonas. The sequence continues at coordinate 123,157 of CAVQPZ010000005.1, read as the reverse complement.
CCACAGGCAGACGGGAACGCGGCGGCAATGTAGTGGATCTTCCCTTGCGGATTTTCCAGGCCCAGGATCAGCATGTGCTCGGCCATCCAGCCTTCGCTGCGTGCCTGGTGGCTGGCGATGCGCAGGGCATGGCATTTCTTGCCGAGTAGCGCGTTACCGCCATAGCCCGAGCCATACGACTTGATCGCGAGCTCCTCCGGGAAATGCATGATGTAGCGGCGGTTGGGGTCCAGCTCACCGATCGAATGCAGGCCCTTCACGAACGAGCCTTCGCGTTCGATGCGAGCCAATGCCGCGGCGCCCATGCGGGTCATGATCCGCATGTTGGCGACCACGTACGGGCTGTCGGTGACCTCCACCCCGCAGCGCGACAGTGGTGAGTCGATCGGGCCCATGCAATACGGCACCACATACATGGTGCGTCCAGCCATGCACCCGTCGAACAGCGCGTCCATCTCCGCGTGGCCCTCGGCCGGCGACATCCAGTTGTTGTTCGGGCCGGCGTCATCGGGCTCGGACGTGCAGACGAAGGTCAGGTGTTCGACGCGGGCCACGTCATCCGGGTGCGAACGATGCAACCAGCTGCGCGGATGAGTTTCGGGGTTCAGCGGCAGCAAGGTGCCATCCGCCTGCATCTGCGCGATGAGCGCATCGCTCTCGCTGTCACTGCCGTCGCACCACTGGATCTGCCCGGGGCGGGTGTGGCGGGCGACATCCATCACCCATTGGTTAAGCGCATCCAGGCTGGTGGACATCGGTATTGCTCCATCGAAAGGCACGAAAAAGGATTGGTGTGACAGTCGGGCGCGTCAGGGCGTCGGGATCAGCGTTTGCATGACGTGCTCGACGTAGGCTTCGAACTCTTCATGCTGCAGCCGTGGCTGGTGCAGTTGCAGGCTGAGCTGCAGGAAGCCGACATAGGCGGCGTAAGCCAGGCGCGCACGGTGCTGGGCGGCAGTGCGGCTCAGGCCGGCCTGGCGGAAACTCGCGGTGAGGTAATCAAGGCGGCGCTGCGAAACCCGGCCGATCACCGGGCTGACCGCGGGGTGGTCGAGCGCCTTCAGCAACTCGCTATAAATAATGTGCGACTTGACCTCGTGCGCAACGACCTGGAACAGCGCCCGCAGGCGCTCGCGCGGGTCGGCGACCTTTTCCAGCGTGCCGAAGACTTCTTCCTGTTCGATGTTCTCCCAACGATCCAGGGCCGCCTGCAACAACGCGTCCCTGGACGGGAAATGCCAGTAGAAGCTGCCCTTGGTCACCCCAAGCCTGCGCGCCAGCGGCTCGACCGCCACCGAGGCCACGCCTTGTTCGGCGATCTGGTCGAGGGCTTCTCGGGCCCAGTCCTCGGCACTCAAGCGCCCGCTACGCAAAACGGTTTCGGTCATGGCGACAGTTTATCCGTACGCTGGTCGACTGGGGAGTATGCTGAGTTTTTGCTCTTTTCTATTGATTGAAAACTCTAGGGGATTCCCCATACTTGTGCGTATGGTATGCGACGCTGAAATCGTATGCAACGTCGCAGAGCCACACCCTCGCGTTAGCCGGAGTTCGCCATGAGTATCGTCGTTCCCTTCTTGGTTTTCCTTGTTGCCGGTGCTCTTTCGGCCTACCACCGGCTGCGTCTGGCGGTGTGGGCAGCATTGACGGCGACCCTGCTGGTTGCGGGTTGGCTACTCGGTGCCAGTCCTGTTTCCACGATCCTTGCGGCAGTGTTGCTGGTGATGATTGCATTGCCGCTGCTGATCCCGCAGATCCGCAAACCCTTCATCACCACGCCGCTGCTGGGCTTCTACACCAAGATCCTGCCACCCCTGACAGACACCGAGCGCACTGCACTGGAGGCCGGCACGGTTGGCTTCGAAGGTGCGCTGTTTTCCGGCAAGCCCGACTGGAACCAGTTGCTTGAATTACCCAAGCCCGTACTGACCGCTGAAGAACAGGCGTTCCTCGATGGCCCCTGCGAAACCCTGTGCCGGATGACCGATGACTGGGACATCACCCATGTCCGCGCCGACCTGTCGCCGGAGCTGTGGGACTACATCAAGCGCAACAAATTCTTCGGCCTGAACATCCCGACCGAGTACGGCGGCCTGGGGTTCTCGGCGCTGATGAACCACAAGGTCATCCAGAAGCTGGCGTCGCTCTCGGCCGTGGTCAGCTCGACCGTGGGCGTGCCGAACTCGCTGGGCCCGGCCGAACTGCTGATGCACTACGGCACCGATGAGCAGAAGCAGCTGTACCTGCCGCGCCTGGCCGATGGCCGCGAGGTGCCCTGTTTCGCCCTGACCGGCCCGTTCGCCGGTTCCGATGCGACCTCGATCCCGGACTACGGCATCGTCTGCATGGGTGACTGGAACGGCGCCAGCGTGCTGGGTATCCGCCTGACGCTCAACAAGCGTTACATCACCCTGGCGCCGGTCGCGACCCTGATCGGCGTCGCCTTCCGCATGTACGACCCGGACGGGTTGCTGGGTGACACGCGCGATATCGGCATCTCGCTGGCCCTGGTGCCGGCCGATACGCCCGGACTGGAGATCGGTCGCCGTCATTTCCCGCTCAACTCGACGTTCCAGAACGGCCCGATCCACGGCAAGGACGTGTTCGTGCCGCTGTCGCAGCTGATCGGCGGCGAGGACTACGCCGGCAAGGGCTGGCAGATGCTGATGGAGTGCCTGTCGATCGGCCGCTCGATCACCCTGCCGTCCACTGCCAGCGGTGGTTCCAGGATGGGCGCGGTCGCGGTCGGCAGTTATGCGCGCATCCGCAAGCAGTTCGGCCTGTCGATCGGCCGCTTCGAAGGCGTCGAGGAAGCCCTCGCCCGCCTTGTCGGCAATGCCTATGCCTGCAGTGCCCTGTCCGAGGCCACGGCGGCGGCGGTGCAGCGCGGCGAGAACCCCGCAGTGCCATCGACGATTGCCAAGTACCACTGCACGGAAATGGCCCGCCGCGCGTCGATCGATGCGATGGACATCCTGGGCGGCAAGGGCATCATTCTGGGCCCGCGCAACTTCGCCGGCCGTTCCTGGCAGGCCGCGCCGATCGCGATCACGGTCGAGGGCGCCAACATCATGACCCGCAGTCTGATGATCTTCGGCCAGGGCGCGATCCTCTGCCATCCGTGGGTCATGAAGGAAATGAAGTCGGCGCAGCTGGAAGACCCGAAGGCGCGCATCGACGGGTTCGACACGGCCCTGTTCGGCCACATCGGTTTTGCCATTTCCAATGCCGTGCGCAGTTGGTGGTTCGGACTGACCGGCTCGCAGGTCGGCAGTGCACCGGGCGACGACGACACCCGCCGCTACTTCCGCAAGCTCAACCGCTATTCGGCGGCGCTGGCGGTGATGGCCGACACCTCGATGCTGCTGCTGGGCGGCAAGCTGAAATTCAAGGAATCACTGTCCGGGCGGCTGGGCGACGTGCTCAGCCAGCTGTACATCGCCAGCGCGATGCTCAAGCGCCATCAGGATGCCGGCAACCCCGCAGGTGACCAGCCGCTGCTGGCATGGGCGATCCACGACGCGGTCAACAAGATCGAGACCGCGTTGTCGGGCGCACTGCGCAATTTCCCGATTCGTCCGGTCCGCTGGCTGCTGTGGATGCTGATCTTCCCGTGGGGTCGTCGTGCGCAGGCACCGAGCGACCGCCTGGGACACAAGACCGCATCGCTGATGATGACGCCCTGCGATGCGCGCGAACGGATGGCCAATGGCGTGTACACCACGCCGCTCGCCAACAATCCGGCCGGCCGCATCATCAGCTATCTGCCGAAGGTGATCATGGCCGAGCCGGTGGAACGCAAGTTCCTCAAGGCATTGAAGAACAGCGACATCGAAGCGCTGGATTTCGATACCCAGCTGGACGAGGGCGTGCGCGAAGGCTGGATCACCGCCGACGAGCGGGTCCTGCTGGAAGAACTGCGCGAGATCACGCTGGATGCAATCATGGTCGACGACTTCGATCCGGAAGAATTGCGTTCCGCCGGATACGCCACGCTGCAAGGTCACGAGCAGACACGCACTGCGGCGTAGAGCTTGCCGCAGGGGTTTTCCTGGATACATGGGCGAGCAGGGTCACGGCCCTGCTCGCGATGAACCGCCATCCACCAGCGCATACCACGCGTTGCACGCTGGCTCAGGGTTCGGCGCGCCTGTCCGGTGCGTGCTCGTCAGGCAACTCCTTCGCTTCCTGCAGTACTTTCCATGCGCCGAGTGTCATCCCGCCGGCGACCAGCACGCCGACCCCGAACACCGCGCTGGAACCAAGCATCGACAATGCCTTGTGCACCCACACGAAAGTGAGGTCCCCGCCCCGGTAGACCACCGTATCGATCGCCGCACCGGCCTTGTAGCGCCATTCACGACCAACCCGGGTGTAGATGGTTTCGCGTGCCGGTTTCGATAGCGAGAACTCGCTGGCGCGGGTCACCACCTGCACGATCGCCACCATCAGCGGCAGCGGTGATGCGGCGAGCGCGGCATAGCCCAGCAGGATTGCGCCAGCAGGCACCAGCAATGCGGGCGCAATGCCGAAGCGCGACAGCAACGCGCGGGTGACGAACACCTGGACGAACAACGCCAGCCCGTTCACCGCCAGATCGATGTTTGCGTAATAGGCAGTCGCCAACTGTGCATCCGGATAGAGCCTGCGGACGATGGCAGCCTGTTCGTTGTACAGAAGCGTGCCGACGCCGACGCCGAAGAACGCCAGCACCGCGAGCCAGCGCAGCAATGGTTCGTGCGCGATGAGTTTCAGGCCCGCCAGCACGCTGCCGCCCATCGGTACCTCGCCGCTGACCAGCTTGCGCTCCGCCTCGCGCCGCACGGCATGCAAGCGCAGGCGCAACAGGCACAGCACGCAAATCGAGAGGAATCCCGCGGACACCAGCATCAGATTGGCGATGCCGATCCGCTCCACCAAGGTGCGGGTCAGGGCCGGGCCGAGCATCGCGCCAAGAGTCCCGGCCGCACCGATGAACCCGTAGTAGTGCTTCGCCTGGACGTTGTCGAAGACATCGGCCATGAAGCTCCAGAACACCGCCACCGCGAACAGGTTGAACACGGTCAGCCACAGGAAGAACGCCATGCCGCGACCGGGCATGCCGCCATGGAACGCAAGATAGAACAGCAGCAGGGTCACGATGAAGAACCCGTACACCACCGGCAGGAATACCCGGCGCGGATAGCGACTGACCAGCGCACCATAGACCGGCTGCAACACCAGCATGATCACGAAGGTCATGCTGAAGAGCACCTGCAGGCTCAGGTCCTTCAACGGCATGCCGCGCGCAGCGAAGAATTCGATCATGAACGGCGGGAACAGCGTGGCCATGTCGCTGGACGCACCCATTGCCTCCCGCACCGGACGCAGGACGTAGTAGCCGCTGAGCAGGCAGAAGAAGTACAGGAACGACCACAGCAGCGCCGGCGATTCGCCCAAAGCGGACCGAAAGCGACCGATGCGGCCGGTGGTGGCGGCGGTGTCCGTCATCTGGGCCCGGTCATGGCGCGGTGTTGCGCAAAGGTAACCGCAGCAGCCGACATGCGCCACTGTGGCAATGCCATCGAGCATTTGCTCTAGCCATGGCGCATAGCGTCAGTCAGGTCATCGCGATGGGGCGGCAGCTGCTTTTGGACACCATGTTCGACTACATCATCATCGGCGCCGGCTCCGCCGGCTGCGTACTCGCCAACCGCCTCAGCGAAGACCCCGGCGTCAAGGTCCTGCTGCTGGAAGCCGGTTCACGCGACTGGCATCCCTTCATCCACATGCCGGCAGGGCTGGCCAAGCTGGTCAACCGCAAGGGCGTGAACTGGGACTACAACACCGCACCCGAGCCGCAACTCAACGGGCGTCGCCTGTGGTGGCCGCGCGGCAAGGTGCTGGGCGGATCGAGTTCCATCAATGCGATGTGCTACATCCGCGGCGTCGAGAAGGACTACGACGACTGGGCGCGCAACGCATCCGGCTGGGACTGGGATACGGTGTTGCCCTACTTCAAGCGCGCCGAAGACAACAGCCGCGGGGGTGACGCCCTGCATGGCGGGCATGGCCCACTCGGCGTCAGCGACCTGCGCCACCACAACATCCTGTCGCAGGTGTTCATCGATGCCGCCCAACAGGCCGGCATCCCGTCCAATGCCGACTTCAATGGCGCTGTGCAGGCAGGCGTCGGCCTGTACCAGGTCACCCAGCGCGATGGCGCGCGCTGCTCATCGGCGGTGGCCTACCTCAACCCGGTGAAACATCGTCCCAACCTGGTCGTGCATACCGGCGCGGTGGCGTCCCGAGTCACGTTCGACACATCACGGCGCGCCAGTGGTGTCGATTACGTGCATCGCGGCAAGGCCACGCATCGACACGCGGCGCGTGAAGTGATCCTGTGCGGCGGCGCGATCAACTCGCCGCAGCTGTTGATGCTGTCCGGCATCGGGCCTGCCGCCCACCTCGGCGGACATGGCATCGACGTCGTGCATGACGCTGGAGACGTCGGCGGCAATCTGCAGGACCACCTCGACATCTGCACCTTGCAGCACTCCACCAAACGCGTCACCTACGACCACATCAACGAAGCGAAGATGGCATTCGACTACTACCTGCGCGGGCATCGCGGAGCGGGCAGCAGCAACCTCGCCGAAGCCGGCGGCTTCTTCCGTTCGCCGCTCGCCACCGATGAGCGCAGTGACATCCAGTTCCATTTCGTCCCGGCCATGCTCGATGACCATGGTCGCAACCGCCTGCCTGGCGACGGCTACACCCTGCATGCCTGTTTCCTGCGCCCGCGCAGCCGCGGCCGCCTGTTGCTGGCCAGCAACAAGGCAAACGACAAACCGAATATCCAGGCCAACTACCTCAGCGACGACGAAGGCTTCGACCTGAAGATGATGGTCGAATGCGCCAGGATCAGCCGCAATATTTTCGCGCAGGCCGCGTTCGACCCGTATCGCGGCACGCCGATCCATCCAACCCGTACGGATCTGTCCGACGCCGAACTGGTCGAGTTCATCCGCGCCAAGGCGGAATCGGTCTACCACCCGGTCGGCACCTGCCGGATGGGCGATGACGCGCAGTCGGTGGTGGATGCACAGCTGCGCGTGCGCGGCGTGGATGGCCTGCGCGTGATCGATGCCTCGGTGATGCCGGCACTTCCAAGCGGCAACACCAATGCGCCGACGATCATGATTGCGGAGCGCGCGGCGGACCTGATCAAAACCGCCTGACTGTTTTCGCTCGTCGTTCCGGCTTTCGCCGGAATGACGGCCGTGGATCGACTAGCGCTCCAGCATCGGTGGCAGCGGGCAATGCAGCACACCGCAGATCGTGCGCAGCAGTTCGGCCTCGGCCACGCTGACCCGGCCGTCATGGCTGACCGCGGAAGTGATCGCCTCCACCATGACTTGCTTGGCCAGTGGATCGAGCGCATCCAGCGGTTCCCACACCGTGTCCAGTGCCTGCACGCCATTGGCGGGCGGTGCATACCGCACGTGGTCGCGCGGCAGCACGCGCTGCATGCCGGCCAGGTAGGCGCGCTGCGCCGCGGAGGCATCGTCCGGGCTGCCGGCCTGCGCCACCACCGACAACAGGGTCGCGAACTCCTGCTTGACGTTGCCCGGCTTGCGCCGGCCGAAGCGCGCATAGCGGGACGGATCCAGTGATTCGCGCACCTGCACGGTGAGCAGGCGACCCAGGCAGTACTCGAACAGCGAGACTTCGCCATCGGCATTGACCACGGCGAACATCGCATCCATGAAACTGTCGAGTTGCGGACGCGGGCGCAGGCGCAACACCGGGAATGCCAGGGATGCCAGTGGCAGGCGCAGCATCGGATGCAGGTCCGCCGTGAGCTGCTGGTGGATGCGCGTGGCGTAGTCGGCGCACGCCTCGCCAAGCCGGCTGCCGATCTCCGTGCGCTGGCGCGCTGCAAGGTCCTCATCATCGGCCAGCAGCATTGCCAGCAACAGCGGCATCACCGTTTCGCGATCCTCGGCCAGGCCACGCAGTGCCTCGGGGATTGCGGTGGCGATGCTGTCGGCGCGGCTGTAATCATCGGCGGCCGGGGTCGCGACCTGCGCGGCGACCATCGGCGGGGTCACGTTCAATTGCTGGTTGGCGCCTGGCAGGCGGGATCCCGCGCCGCCATCCAGGCCCATGTGGATGTCTTCCTGCAATCCGTTCGGTGGCGACGCATGCCAGCGTGCCTGAAGGCGTTCGAGTTCCTCGCCACGGAAGCTCGGCTCCAGCGCCTGGATGCGCTTGAGCAGCGGTGGATGGGTGGCAAACAGGCCGGAGAAGCCGACGCCATCACCGAACAGCATGTGGCTGACTTCCTCGGCATTGCCGCGGTCGTTCAAGCGTGCGCCTTCGTCCAGCCCGCCGATCTTCTTCAGCGCGCCGGCCAGGCCCTGTGACTGGCGGGTGAACTGCACCGCGCTGGCATCGGCCAGCGTCTCGCGCGTGCGGCTCACGCCAGCCTTGATCATGCGCCCGAAGAACAGCCCCACGTAACCGACGATCAAGGCCACCAGCGCCGCCGCCAGCATCGCCCCGGCACCCTTGCTGCGCCCGCTGAAACGTCCGTGCACCAGGATCTTGCGGCCGATCAAGCCGATCATCAGGATGCCGAACAGCACGCCGATCAGGCGGATGTTCAGGCGCATGTCGCCGTTGAGGATGTGGCTGAATTCGTGCGCGACCACGCCCTGCAGCTCGTCTCGGTTGAGCTTGTCCAGCGCGCCGCGGGTCACCGCGACCACGGCGTCCGAAGTCGAATAGCCGGCGGCGAACGCATTGATCGCGGCCTCGTGCTCGAGCACGTAGATCTTCGGCACCGGCACGCCGGAGGCGATCGCGATTTCCTCGACCACGTTGCGCAATCTGCGCAGGTTGAGGTCGGTGGTGTTCTCCGGCACCGGCACGCCACCCATCTGCAATGCGACCGGTTCACCGCCGCCACTCAGGCTGGAGATCCGGTACATCGAGCCCAGACCGATCACAGCGAGGGTCGCCATGGTGGTGAACGCGACCACGCTGGGTGAGCCGCCGGTGCTTACCCACACCACCAGGTCCACGGCCAGCACGATGCCGATTACGGCCAGTCCAAACAGGATCACCAGCCGCGAGGACCTACGCCGGGCGGCCGCCTGGTGTTCGAAGAAGTTCATGGGTGTCGTCCTGCAACGGCGCAGCGCACGCACTCGCGCACTGCGCCAGGCTGAATCAGAATTCGACCTTCGGCGCAGCGCGAACTTCGGCCTGCTTCTCGGCCGGAATCTCCAGCAAAGCTGCCGCAGCGAAGTTGAACATGCCGGCGAAGATGCTGGACGGGAACACCTCGCGCTTGTTGTTGTAGCTCATCACCGCATCGTTGAACGCCTGCCGCGCGAACGCGACCTTGTTCTCGGTGCTGGTCAGCTCCTCGGTGAGCTGCATCATGTTCTGGTTGGCCTTCAGGTCCGGATACGCCTCCGCCACCATCATCAACCGGCCCAGGCCGGCACTCAACTGGCCCTGCGTCGCGGCCAGTTGCGCCATCGCCTCGGCATCGCCCGGGTTGGCCTTGGCCGCGGCCAGGCCCGCCTGCGCCGCCGAGCGTGCGGCGATCACTGCTTCGAGCGTCTCGCGCTCGTGCGCCATGTATTTCCTGGCGACCTCGACCAGGTTCGGGATCAGGTCGAAGCGACGCTGCAACTGCACGTCGATCTGCGCGAAGGCGTTCTTGAATGCGTTGCGCGCAGTAATCAGGCCGTTGTAGATGCCGACGCCCCAGAACGCGATCACCACCACAATTGCGAGCAGAATCAAAAAAGCAAACATCCGGAGTTCTCCTTGTTCATGCAAGCATGGAAACAGGCGTTAGAATCGGCCAGTACACGAAGCATACGCAGGGGGCACCGCCGATGAAAGACAGCAGTACTCGGCAGGCAGGGCGGCTCGGGTTGCTGGCCATGCTGTTGCCGCTTGCAGTGGCCTCGGCCGCACAAGCCGACCTGAAGTGGAATACGCGTGTTGCGGATCCCGCCCATGCTCCACAGCCCGCGGCACTGGCTGGCGTCCCGGCGACGCCAGGCGCGCCCGCGTCACGCACCTCACCGGTACCAACAGCACTCGACGTGCGCAGTTTCGAGGCCATGGCCGAGGAGATGGTGGCTGGTGGCCGGATCCCCGGGCTTGCAATTGCAATCGTGCAGAACGGACGCGTGCTCAGCGCGCGCGGCTATGGTGTCACCGATTCCCGCAAGGGCCTGCCGGTGGACGCGCATACCGTGTTCCGGCTGGCCTCGCTGTCAAAATCCTTCGCAGGCGCCGTCACCGGGATACTGGTGAACGATGGGGTGCTGCGCTGGGACAGCAAGCTGGTCGATTACGTGCCCGGCTTCCGCCTGTCGCAACCCGAAGCCGCGCAACAGGTCACCGTCGCCGACCTGCTCAGCCATCGCGTCGGCCTGACGCGCAACGCCTTCGACCGCGACCTGGAAGCCGATGCCGACTTCCACACTCTGACCAACAAGCTTGCCAATGCGCCGATGACCTGTGCGCCAGGCCAGTGCTATGCCTACCAGAACGTCGCATTCAGCCTGATCGGCGACATCGTGTTCGCAACCACCGGCCAGTTCTACAGCGAAACCGTCACTCGTCGCATCTTCAAGCCGCTTGGCATGCATGACGCCAGCTACGGGCTGGACGGCATCGAGGCCAGTGCGCGCTGGGCCAAGCCGCACGTGCGCGGCGCCGGCGGCTGGGTGCCGTTGATGCCGAAGCCGAATTACTATCGCGTCGCCCCGGCAGCTGGCGTCAACGCCAGCATCAGCGACATGGCGCAATGGTTGCTCGCGCAGACCGGGTACCGCCCCGACGTGTTGCCTGCACCGTTGCTGGCCACCCTGCACCAGCCACTCATCGACACGCCGAGTGAGTTGCGCGGGTCATCGTGGCGCCGCACCCGGCTGAGCTCGGCCGGCTACGCATTGGGCTGGCGCGCCTTCAGCTATGCGGGGCACGAAGTCGCCTTCCACGGTGGCGCGGTGCAGGGGTATCGGGGTGCGATGGCCTTGCTGCCGGACCATGACTTCGGCATCGCGATCCTGTGGAACAGCGAAAGCGCATTGCCGTCCGGACTGCTACCCACGATCCTGGACAGCGCCCTGGGTATCAGCGGCGGGCAATGGCTGGACGACGACATCACAGCGCCGGCAACCCAGTACGCGAATCAGGACGATATGCCCCCCGGCAGTGATGCCTCGGCGGCAAGCGCCGCGCCGCGCTGATCGCGGTCGAAGTGCCAGCTTGGGTATTCGCTGCGGGTTTGATGCATTGATGCAGCCAAACCCGTCACGCAGCGTGCGGAAAACCCGGCTCAACTGCAAGGCAAGCCTGGCGACTGGTCGGGTACAAGCCGGATACTGGCCTGGCTGCGATCACCACGTCCCACGTCGGTAGCACACACAAAAAAGTAACCCCTCCCGCCTGGGCAACGGGAAGGGTTTTCAGTGCACATCATCCGATCGCATGCCGCCAACCGGATTTGCCTGGTCAAGCCAGGCTTGATTACATCATCGGTGCGGGCATCGGCGGCATCGTGACAGGCTTGGCCTTCTTCGCAGGCTTCTTGGCGGCTGGCTTCTTTGCAGCAACCTTCTTGGCGGCCGGCTTCTTCGCTGCCGCCTTCTTGGCGGCTGGCTTCTTCGCAACAGCCTTCTTGGCCGCTGGCTTCTTGGCTACTTTCTTCGCAGCGGCTTTCTTGGCGGCTGGCTTCTTGGCGGCTTTCTTCGCAACAGCCTTCTTGGCGGCTGGCTTCTTCGCTACTTTCTTCGCAGCAGCCTTCTTGGCGGCCGGCTTCTTCGCTACTTTCTTCGCAGCGGCCTTCTTGGCAGCCGGCTTCTTCGCTACTTTCTTCGCAACAGCCTTCTTGGCTGCCGGCTTCTTTGCTGCCTTCTTCGCGACTTTCTTGGCCGCCGGCTTCTTGGCGACTGTCTTCGCCGCCTTCTTGGCGGCCGGTTTCTTCGCAGCTTTCTTCATGGCCATGTGATGGCTCCTCGTCAATGGTCTATCGGTAACGCCCAGTTGCAAAAGACACCACGGGTATCGGACCCGTGATCGACCGCCGGCGCGCAACGCGCGCCGGAACGGATGTGGTGGTGGCATGCGGCATTGCCGCGATGCCACCGTTCGATGTTCCGCGCCCATCAAGAAACCTGCTGCGCTCGACGCTGCAGGTCACGGCCACGGAACTCGGATTGCTTTCTGCGAAGGATGCGATGCCGGCGTCCACCAGTTTGATGTTGCGGGTGGAGGTCTGTGTTGTGGTGGCGGCTGTCGCGTTGTGTCTGCTCACTCGCTTCTGCGGGAAACCTCTGTTGGGCGAAACGTAATCACGCGTTTTTCAACTGTCAACAATCCCGCAAGGTTTTTTTTCACGGTGTCTCGCCGCAACATCTCTGCACACGCGCATCGATGCCACGCGCACATCGACAAACGATTGCTTCGTGCAACGACCGGAGATCGCGCATGATCGCCAGGCGCAAGCATTGGCGCGGCTCGCAGCGTTGCATGCATGCATGCAGCGCATGTCGAATCAATTTCCTGGTTGGCCTCCATGCATGACGAATGCATGCACGGCACTCGCATCGAACGCCGGCCGGGAGCCGCGATGCGGACATGCGTTTGCGCGACGCACAAGTCGGTTTGCGCGAAAACTGCGCGAACTTTTTTCGAAAATGAAAGCATGCCGCAGGCGATTTCGCGTGCGCGCGACGCCGAAAAAAAACCCGCGGCGTCGCCGCCGCGGGTCGATGGGATGCGATGCAACCCCGGAAGATGATCGCCGTCAGTGGTCGTCGTCTTCCAGCAACTCGGCATATGCGTCCGGATCGAGCAGATCGTTGAGCTGTTCGGCATCGTCGATCGCCATGGTGAACAACCAGCCGTCGCCATAGGCATCTTCGTTGATTGTTTCGGGCTTGTCGGACAATGCGTCGTTGACCTCGAGCACCTTGCCACTCAGCGGGGCATAGACATCGGACGCGGCCTTGACCGATTCCACCACTGCACAGGCATTGCCGGCCTCGATCTGGTCGCCAACGCCCGGCAGCTCCACGTAGACGAGGTCACCGAGCAGACTCTGCGCCTGGTCGGAGATGCCGATGGTGACCTTGCCGTCACCTTCGACGCGGGCCCATTCGTGGGACTTGAGGAATTTGAGGTCGCCGGGGATCTCGCTCATCGGGGGCTCCAAGTGGCTTGAAACGTGAGGGGTATGGAAAGTCTAGCGAAGCTGCGGGCAAAAAGTTCAGATTCCGTCCTGGATTTTGCCCTCGCGGACAAATGGGAAGCGGACAACACGGACCGGAACCTCCTTGCCACGGATATCCACGCGCACATCCGCGCAGTCACCAGCAGGTACCCGCGCGAACGCGATCGCCTTGCCCAGCGTCGGCGAAAAGGTACCGGACAGGATCTCGCCTTCGCCATTGCTGGTCAGTACTTTCTGGCCGTGGCGCAACACGCCCTTGTCGTCCATCACCAGGCCGATCATCTGCCGCGGCACACCTGCATCGCGCTGCGCTTCAAGCGCGCTGCGGCCGATGAAGTCGCGCGGCTGGCCGTCGGGACCGTCGTCGAACGCAATCGTCCATGCCAGTGCGGCTTCGAGCGGCGACACGGTTTCGTCCATGTCCTGGCCGTACAGATTCATGCCGGCTTCCAGACGCAGGGTGTCGCGCGCACCCAGGCCGGCGGGTTTCACGCCAGCGGCGAGCAAGGCATTCCAGAACGCGACCGTCTGCGCTTCGGGCACCACCACTTCGAAACCGTCCTCGCCGGTGTAACCGGTGCGGGCAATGAACACCTCGATGCCATCTTCGGTGATTGCCTCGCATGCAGCGAAGCGGCCCAGCTTGGCGAGCCTTGCTCGATCGCCCTCGCGCAACAGACCGATCACCTTGTCTCGCGCAGTCGGGCCTTGTACGGCGACCATGCCGAACTCGGGACGCTCGCGCACTTCAACCTCGAACGCCACCGCCTGCCGGGTGATCCACGCCAGGTCTTTTTCGCGGGTGGACGCATTGACCACCAGCCGGAACCAGGACTCGTCCATGTAGTAGATGATCAGGTCGTCGATCACGCCACCCTGCGGATTGAGCATGGTGGTGTAGAGCGCCTTGCCGGTCTTGGCCAACTTGTCGATCGAATTTGCGACAAGCCTGCGCAGGCACTCGCGCACGCGCGTGCCGGTCAGGTCGACCACGGTCATGTGCGAGACATCGAACATCCCCGCGTCCTGGCGGACCAGGTGGTGCTCGTCGATCTGCGAGCCGTAGTGGATCGGCATGTCCCAGCCGCCGAAATCGACCATCTTGGCGCCGAGCGCGCGATGGGCTTCGTTGAGGATGGTCTTCCGGGTCATGCCTGCCGCCTGCGATGTGGGGCCCACATTTTAGCGCAGGGCGGACCCTGGCCCGCCCCAGTCACTCCAGATTGCCTCGAAGCGACCGTTGCAACGGTTGGCGGCTAGGCCAACTCGACCTGCAACGTCATCGCGTCACCACCACTGATACGCACCGGCGTGCCGGCAGGCAGGTCAGGGCCGGTGACGTCCCAATAGGCATCGGCGATCTGCACGCGACCGCGGCCATCGACGATTGCGCGTTCCAGCGGCACCACCCGGCCAACCAGCGCCGCCGTGCGACGGTTCAATGCCGGCTGGTCGCTGTCGTCGTTCTCGCGGCCACGGAACCAGGTGCGATACACCTGGATCGAGACGAAGCTGAGTGCCACGAATGCTGCCGCCTGCACGAGCAGCGGAATCCCCGGAATGATCCACACGGCCAGGAACACGGCGACCGCGGCGAACCCGAGCCACAGCATGAACGCACCGGGCGCCAGCGCTTCGGCGGCAAACAGCAGCATCGCGATCGCCGCCCAACCGAAGATGTCCCAGCGCATCGGTCAGGCGCCTGCCTTCGGCGCGGGCATTGCCGGGTTGCCACCCGGCTTGCGATCCATCGCTTCCCGGGCGAGTTCGGCGATGCCGCCCAGCGAACCGAGCATGCCGCTGGATTCCATCGGCATCAGCACGAACTTCTGGTTCGGTGCCTGCGCCAGTTCCTTGAACGCCTCGATGTATTTCTGCGCGACGAAGTAATTGATCGCCTGCACGTTGCCACTGGCAATCGCGTCGGACACCATCTGGGTCGCCTTGGCTTCGGCCTCGGCCAGTCGCTCGCGCGCCTCCGCTTCGCGGAACGCGGCTTCGCGCTCGCCTTCGGCTTCCAGGATGGTCGCCTGCTTCTCGCCCTCGGCCTTGAGGATCGCGGCCTGGCGGAAACCCTCGGCCTCCAGGATGTTGGCGCGCTTCTCGCGCTCGGCCTTCATCTGCCGCGCCATCGAATCGATCAGGTCGCGCGGTGGCGCGATGTCTTTCAGTTCGATGCGGTTGACCTTGATGCCCCACGGATGAGTGGCCTGGTCGACTGCCATCAACACCTTGGTATTGATCTCGTCGCGCTTGGACAAGGATTCGTCCAGGTCCATCGAACCGATCGCGGTACGGATATTGGTCATCACCAGATTGAGGATCGCGATCTCCAGCGTCGCCACTTCGTATGCTGCCTTGGCCGCATCGAGGACCTGGAAGAACACGATGCCGTCGACCTTGACCACCGCATTGTCCTTGGTGATCACGTCCTGGCTGGGCACTTCCAGCACCTGTTCCATCATGTTGATCTTGCGGCCCACCCCATAGACCACCGGGATCAGAAAATGCAGGCCGGGGCTGAGGGTCTGGGTGTAACGACCGAAACGTTCAACTGTCCATTCATAGCCTTGCGGCACCATCCGCACGGTCTTGAACAGGATCACCACGCCGGCGAAAAGCACGATCATCGCGAGTAACGGGCCCATCGGACGTTCTCCCTTGGCTAGGCTTCGAGTATAGGCGCCCGGCCGCGCGGACGATATTCCCGGTCAGGTACGACGTTCGCAACGGTCATGCACGGCGAGCACGGACTTCGATCAGGCGAGACTGACCTCGACCTGGCTCCAGATGGCATCGTCGAAGCGCTGCGAAACATCCAGCGCCTCGAAGTTCTGCAGCAACTGCGAGACTTTCGACGCACCCAGCATGACCGTCGATACGTTCGGGTTGCGCAGGCACCAGGCCAGCGCGAGCGTCGCCGGCGCCACGCCGAGCTCCCGCGCCAGCGCGGTGTAGCGGCGCAATGCGGCGATGCGTTCACCCTGCAGTCCGCGCTGCAGCCAGCCATAGCCTTCCTGCGCGAGGCGCGAGTCGGCGGGAATCCCGTCGTTGTACTTGCCGGTGAGCAGCCCGGACGCCAGCGGCGACCAGACCGTGGTGCCCATGCCGAATTCGGCATACAGCGGCGCGTACTCCACTTCCACGCGTTGCCGGTCGAGCAGGTTGTATTGCGGCTGCTCCATGGTTGGCGCCTGCAGGTTGTGCGCCATGGCGACACGATGCGCCTCGCGAATCTCGCCCGCACTCCATTCCGACGTGCCCCAGTACAGGACCTTGCCCTGACGGATCAGGGTGTCCATCGCCGACACGGTTTCGGCAATTGGCGTGTGCGGGTCCGGACGATGACAAAAGTACAGGTCCAGGTAATCCACCCGCAGGCGCTTGAGCGCCGCGTGGCAGGCATCGTGGACATGCTTTCGCGACAGCCCCTTCTGGGTCGGCCGCGGATCGTCGACCGCACCGAAGAACACCTTGCTCGACACGCACCAGCCATCGCGCGGCAGCCGCAGGTCGGCGAGCACGTCGCCCATCATGCGTTCGGCGTCGCCATTGGCGTAGGTCTCGGCGTTGTCGAAGAAATTGATCCCGTGGTCCCAGGCCGCCGCGATCATCTCGCGCGCTGCACTGCGACCGAGCTGACCGCCAAAGGTCACCCACGCGCCGAATGACAACGCGGACAACTGCAGGCCGGAACTTCCAAGGCGACGGTATTGCATGGGAATGGCTCGATGCGTTGGCGCATTGATTGTAGATGCGTCGGCGGCAAAGAAGGCTTCGGCCCGCCATCGCTGGCCGTGCACGCGTACGCGCACTATCCTGCATTGAACTTCAGGGGAGTTCCTGCGTGCCAATCCTGCCATCCGGCCTGCACGATTTCCGGCAACGCCTGCTGGCACGGCCGGATGCGCTGATGCTTGAACTGGGCGCGGGCGGTGAACTCATCGTCGCGCGGATCCGCGCCGTGTTGTCGATGCTGTTGCTGCTACTGCCCATGATCAATCTGCTCAGTGGCGGCAAATACAGCGAGACCATGATCGGCCTGGCCGGCGTGGTGCTGGCCATCGTGATGTCGCAGGTCTGGCTGGTGTTGGCCCGCCAGCATGGCCGCTACCGTTGGCTTCCCTACGCCACTGCCACCTACGATGTCACCCTGACTACCCTGGTGCTGGTCGCATTGGCCTTCGATTCACCAGCCACGGGCCTGAACAGCATGGTGGTCTGGGCGTTCTACCTGATCTCCATCGCCATGACGGCCCTGCGCAACGATGGTCGACTCACCTTGTATGCAGGGGTGCTGGCGTTTTTGCAGTACGCCTCGCTGGTGCTGCTGGTATTCCAGCTGGTGGACAATCCGGATCAACTGGCATCCATCGAATACGGCACCGCCACTGTCTCGAACCAGGTGCAGCGGATGGTGCTGATCGCGCTGATGACCGCACTGACCACCACCATCGTCTATCGAATGCAGCGGCTGGTGGAGATGTCCGGGACTGATGGACTGACCGGCCTTCCCAACCGCACCTGGTTGATGCATCGCTTCCCCAGCCTGATGGATGCGGCCCGCGAGCGCGGCGGTTCGCTTTCGGTATGCGTGATCGACCTGGACTACTTCAAGCGAATCAATGAAGAGCTGGGCCACCTCGCCGGCGATCGTGCGCTTCGCCACGTGGTCGACGTCCTGCAACAGCAACTGGACGAAGAGGACTGGTTGACCCGCCTGGGTGGCGAGGAATTCGCCTTGCTGCTGCCAATGCCGATCGGGCGCGCGTGGGAACGGCTGGAATCCATGCGACGCACGTTGGCCGCGCAGCCTTTCCAGCCCGAAAGCGGCGCAGACGTGATGCGGCTGAGCTTCAGTGCCGGCATCGCAGTCTGGCCGCATGATGGCGCCGATCTTTCCGCACTGCTGCGCCGAGCAGACATCCGCCTGCGCCAGGCCAAGCAGGAAGGCCGCAACCGGGTATTGGCCCGCGATCCTTGACCAACCCGTCCTGGTCAGCGCGCGCGTGGCCGGGTTGATGCCGCATCGCTATTGCCGCGGTCGCCACCTCTGCCCTACCCTGCTGCTGTAGGTGCCACCGGCCCTGCATGACAGGGGATGCGATGTGAGCCTTAAACTGCGCCTGACCGTGATGAATTTCCTCCAGTTTTTCATCTGGGGGGCGTGGCTGATCACCATCGGCGCCTATTGGTTCCAGAACAAGCAATGGTCCGGGACCAGTTTCGGCGCGATCTTTTCGACCATGGGCATCGCCTCGCTGTTCATGCCGGCACTGATGGGCGTGGTCGCCGACAAGTGGATCAATGCCGAGAAACTCTACGGCGCACTGCACCTTGCTGGCGCGGTGATGCTGTTCTACGTGCCGCAGGTCAATGATCCGCACACCATGTTCTGGGTGATGCTGGTCACCATGATCTTCTACATGCCGACGATCTCGCTGGCGATCGCGGTGGCCTACAACGCGCTCAAGCAGGATGGCAAGGACGTCATCAACGATTACCCGCCGATCCGCGTATGGGGCACCATCGGATTCATTGCGGCGCTGTGGACCACCAGCCTGCTCAAGCTGGAAACCTCCGCAGGGCAGTTCTACATCGCGTCCGCGGCGTCGCTGGTGCTGGGGCTTTATGCATTCAGCTTGCCGAAGGCACCACCGACGCTGGTGGCTGGCGGCAGCCGGTCAATGGTCGACGTGCTGGGCCTGTCGTCGTTCCGACTGTTCCGCGATCGCAACATGGCAGTGTTCTTCATCTTCGCAATGCTGCTGGGTGCCGCCCTGCAGCTGACCAATGCCTATGGCGACACGTTCCTGCACGACTTCGCCAAGGTCGATGCCTACAAGGACACGCTGGCGGTGAAATTCCCCGCCATCATCATGTCGATCTCGCAGATATCGGAAACGCTGTTCATCCTCGCGATTCCCTTCGTGCTGAAGCGCTTCGGCATCAAGACCGTGATGGCCGTCAGCATGCTGGCGTGGTTCCTGCGTTTTGGCCTGTTTGCCTACGGCGACCCGGGCCCGGGCCTGTGGATGATCGTGGCAAGTTGCATCGTCTACGGCATGGCCTTCGATTTCTTCAACATCTCCGGTTCGCTGTTCGTGGAGCAGCAGAGCGACCCGCGCATACGCGCGTCGGCGCAGGGCCTGTTCATGCTGATGACCAATGGCATCGGCGCCGTGGCGGGAAGCCTGATTGCCGGGTTCGTCATCGACCGGTTCTTCACCGCGCCCGGCTGTGATGACATGATCACGATATGCAAGGACTGGCAGGGCATCTGGACGGCATTCGCACTTTACTCGCTGGCAATGGCGGTCCTGTTCGTGCCGCTGTTCAAGCACCGGCACGGCACTGGCGCAATCTCCCGCGCGCAGGCAAGTGCAAGCGTTCACGGCAAGACTGATGTCAGCAACCCCTGAGCCGCGCATGAATACTTCGCGCATGGGCCATGTCTGCGTCGTCGGTTCTTTCAACGTCGACCATGTCTGGCGCGTCGCGTCGTTGCCACTGGCTGGCGCGACCCTGGCTGGCGACTACCGCAGCGGCCCCGGTGGCAAGGGCTTCAACCAGGCAATCGCGGCCTGCCGCGCAGGCGCGGCGACCAGCTTCGTCTGTTCGCTTGGCGGCGACCCCGGCGCGCAGCTCGCACGCGCCTTGTGCAGCGCGGAAGGCGTCGACCTGCGCGATTCCGAGTGCTCGCTGCCGACCGGAACCGCCGGCATCTACGTGGATGCCCAGGGACGTAACACGATTGTTGTCGGCGCTGGTGCGAATACGTGGCTGGAGCCGGGCTTCGTCGCTGCGACGCTGGACTCGATCACCGGCATCGACGTGGTGCTGGCACAACTGGAATCACCCGTGGATGCGGTGCAGGAAGCGTTGCGCATTGGCCGCGAGCGCGGCGCAGTGACCATCCTCAACCCGGCCCCTGCCAATGCGACCATTGGTGGAGCCCAGCTCGAACTGGCCGATATCCTGACGCCGAACGAAACCGAATTCGCCGCCCTGCTGGGTCGGCATGTCGGCGAGCGCATCGATCCGGATCAGGTTGGCAGCTTCGACCAGAGTCGCCTGCATGCGCTGTGCCGCCAACTTGGCAACGACAGCACGGTGATCGTGACCCTGGGCGCGAGCGGATGCTTCGTATCGCACGCCGAGCAGCAGTTGCGCGGCGACAGCAGCGCGTATTGCCGGGTGTCTGCAGAATCGGTGCGCGCGGTCGACACCACCGGCGCGGGCGATGCCTTCAATGGCGCGCTGGCGGCGTCACTGGCTGGCCAGCCGCAATTGCCGTTCAACATGCATGTGCGGTTCGCCAGCCGCTACGCCGGGCTGTCCACCGAGTTCAAGGGTGCAGCACTTGCGATGCCGACTCTGCGTGAAATGGCCGCGCGCTTCGATCGGATTTGACCGTCGCGTCACCTGCCGGTGCCGATCGCGTGGCTTGCCCACGGCACGCAACGTGTCCAAAGGCCGGACGCAGCACAGGCTGCCACTACACTGTGCCGATGCAGATCGGTCGCCATCGCATTGAGCCTCGCGTCATTCTTGCCCCGATGGCGGGGGTGACCGACAAGCCGTTCCGGCAGTTGTGCAAGCAGTTGGGCGCTGGGCTTGCGGTGTCGGAAATGACCACCAGCGATCCGCGCTTCTGGCGTACCGCGAAGTCGGTGCACCGGATGGACCACGTCGGCGAACCCGACCCGATCAGCGTGCAGATCGCCGGCACCGTACCGGCAATCATGGCCGATGCAGCGCGCTACAACGTGCAGCATGGCGCGCAGATCATCGACATCAACATGGGTTGCCCGGCCAGGAAGGTCTGCAGCACATGGGCAGGTTCGGCATTGATGCGGGAGCCCGCATTGGTCGCCCGCATCCTGCAAGGCGTGGTAGCTGCGGTCGATGTGCCGGTGACGCTGAAAATCCGCACTGGCTGGGATGCCACCCATCGCAACGCACCGGAGATCGCGCGCATCGCCGAAGACGCGGGCATCGCCGCGCTGACCGTGCATGGACGCACCCGCGACCAGCACTACACCGGCAACGCCGAATACGACACCATCGCCGCGATCAAGGCGCAATCACGCATCCCGGTCATTGCAAATGGCGACATCGACTCCCCGGAGAAAGCGGCCTGGGTACTACGGCATACCGGCGCCGACGCGGTGATGATCGGTCGAGCCGCGCAGGGGCGGCCATGGCTGTTGGGAGCCATCGCGCATTTCCTGGCCACCGGCGACGAGTTGCCGGAACCTTCGCTGCAGCAGATCCGCGCAATCCTGCTTGGTCACCTGCAGGCGCTGCACGCGTTCCATGGCGAAGACATGGGCGTGCGGATCGCGCGCAAGCACCTGGGCTGGTATGCCAAGGACCGGCCGGAGAACCATGCGTTCCGCGCAGTGGTCAACCAGGCTGTCAGCGCCGAGGCGCAGTTGCGGCTGACCCGCGACTACTTCGACGCACTGGTGGAGGGCGTCACCCCGCGGGTTGCCAGCGCGGCTTGAGCGATCTTCACCTGACGTCGGTCAACATGCACTGGGCACGATGTGCCGCAAGATGCACGCCGACCCGCTGCCATGTATCATACGCAACCATCTTTTCATCCGAATACAAGGATATAAGCCTGATGTCGAGCTACCTGTTCACCTCCGAATCGGTGTCCGAAGGCCATCCGGACAAGATCGCCGACCAGATCTCGGACGCCGTCCTCGACGCCATCCTGGCGCAGGACAAACGCGCGCGCGTTGCCTGCGAAACCATGGTGAAGACCGGTGCGGCGATTGTCGCCGGCGAGGTCACCACCTCCGCGTGGGTCGATATCGAAGCGCTGGCACGCAAGGTGATCAACGGCATCGGCTACGACAATTCCGACGTCGGCTTCGACGGTCACACCTGCGCCATCATCAACATGCTCGGCAAGCAGTCGCCCGACATCAACCAGGGCGTGGATCGCAAGAAGCCCGAGGAACAGGGTGCCGGCGACCAGGGCCTGATGTTCGGCTACGCCTGCAACGAGGCACCGGAGTTCATGCCCGCCCCGCTGTACTACAGCCACCGGTTGGTGGAGCAGCAGGCCAAGGTGCGCAAGAAGGGCAAGCTGAAGTGGTTGCGCCCGGACGCCAAGTCGCAGGTCACCCTGCGCTACGACGGCAACAGCGTCCTCGGCCTGGACGCCGTGGTGCTGTCGACCCAGCACGACCCGGACATCAAGCAGAAGGACCTGGTCGAAGCCGTGCGTGCGGAGATCCTGGTGCCGGTACTGCCGAAGAAGTGGCTGGACGCGCTGGCGAAGAACAAGGTGCACATCAATCCGACCGGCAAGTTCGTGATTGGCGGCCCGGTCGGCGACTGCGGCCTGACCGGCCGCAAGATCATCGTGGACACCTACGGCGGCATGGCCCGCCACGGTGGCGGCGCGTTCTCCGGCAAGGATCCGTCCAAGGTCGACCGTTCCGCTGCCTACGCCGCGCGCTACGTGGCCAAGAACATCGTGGCCGCCGGTCTCGCCGACCGCTGCGAAGTGCAGGTCAGCTATGCCATCGGCGTGGCCGAACCCACCAGTATCTCGGTGACCACGTTCGGTACCGGCAAGGTCGGCGATGAGGTCATCGAGAAGCTGATCCGCGCCCACTTCGACCTGCGCCCGTACGGCATCATGAAGATGCTGGACCTGGAACACCCGATCTACCAAGCCACCGCCGCCTATGGCCACTTCGGCCGCAAGCCGAAGGAGATCAGCTACACCGACGGCGACGGCAAGAAGCAGACCGCCACCGCCTTCTCCTGGGAGAAGACCGACAAGGCCGAGGAACTGCGCAAGGCTGCGAAGCTGAAGTAAGCGGCACCGCTTTTCCCCTCCCCTTGTTGAAGGGGAGGGCTGGGGTGGGGTTGGCTCTAACGAGCCGCAGCAATGCGGCCCGTTTTGTTTGTACGAGTTATTTGCGCAACCCAACCGCTTGCTCGAAGCGCTCCACCAACATCTTTTGTGCCGTCGGCGCCAATGCCAACGACGCGCGCGCGCGCTTCACCCACCCTGCCCCGCGGCTTGCCAAATCCGCCCACGCATCAATCAATGCGTGTGGTGCACGCTGCAGGTGCCATTCGATCAGCGCCAACGCTTGCAGAATGTCCTTGTCATGCTTCGGATTCTTCGCTCCTCGCTCATGAGCGACGATCAATTTGTGCAGCCCATAACGCGCCGGGTCCGGCAGATTGATCAGACACGCATCGGCGCGATCCAGCAACACGCCCTGCCCCGGCCGCTCGATCAGGTAATCGAGAAATTTAAGCGGACTCAGCGCAACGCCAAGCTCCGGCGCGTGCACTTCGCGTCCGGCGCGACGCACCACGGTCAGAAAGTCGATGCGCAACTCTGGCTCGCGCTCGCTCACATACAGGCTGGCGAGGCTCTTGCTGCCACCCAGCGCCGGCAGGAATCCGAACTCCAGCGACGTCAACGCATCGTGCGCGTTTGCCTGCATGTCCGCCGGCAATGCAACGGATACATTGCCGCCCGGTCCGGCATGGGCGAAGTCCAGGTCCAGCGTGCGCGTGCCGCCATCCCAGACCACGCCCAACTGGTTGCCAAGTGCGAGGAAGGCGTGCGTGCCCACCAGCAACCCGCCTGCGCGGAAGAACTGGTAATCGGCCAGCCGCTTGACGATGCGGTAATGCTTGGGTGGTGTTGCCACGCAACCGTGCGCAATGGTTGCGGCCGCCTGGCGCGCCACCGCATCCAGTGCCGGCGCGCCTTGTATGCGCGAACGCTCGATCGCCTCAATCGCCGGGCTTTCCGGACCGAGGTAATACTCCCGCTTGCGGCCGTCGATTTCCTTGAACGCCCAATAGGCGTAACGCAATCCCTTGATCGTCTTGTAGGCAATCTTTCCTGTCAGAAAGGCCGGCGAGCGCGATGTTTCCGCGATCTGGACCAATTCGTACAACTCGGCATACGCGGTTTGCGCGGCGGCGGGAAGTTCGCGGTAGAGCGACATGGGCGGGCTCCGGGAGGATTCGCAAGTTATACCACTGAAAAATATCTGGTGGTATAACTTTGCTCAAGCATCTGCTTCAGAAAGGCTTTCGCTGCCTCCCCTTCCCTGAAGGGGAGGACTGGGGTGGGTTGTGGCTTTTGAGTCAGCAGCGATGCGGCCGATGAGAATCCGCCGGCAGGCTGTCTGCTTCAACCCGCCAGCAGCAATGAAGGCCGACGTGCGCGGATCTGGTCGTGGAAGAAATCGCGGAAGGTGATCACGTCTGCAGCCTTCTCGTAGCACGCCTCTTTCGATGCCTTCAGCGATTCCGGCACCACCAGCACGATGCCGCTGCGCGCCATGTCGGCGATGGCCTCGGTCGAGACGCGGTCATCCACGGTCGCCAGGAACACCGGCGCATGCGCACGTTCCAGTCCGAGTTGTTTCCAACGTTCGCGCAGTGTGGTTTTGAGTGACTGGATCGGGCATCCGCGCACTTATTTCATGCGGCTATGAATACCCCAATCGATGTCGATGCGCTGCAAGTCATAGTCCTCACCGAATTGCAAAGCAGCCTCACGCGGCGAGAGGTCGACATAACGCAAAAGAACTTCCTCGCTCATGCCCGCATCATCGTGATCGATGGCGAAAAACCACTCCATCGCAACGTCGAATGCGCATAGCCAACTGCGGTCAACAGTGCTCATGATTCCGCCTCACTTTGGTCGCTGGAATTTAGTAACCCAAGAACATGAGCTGCCGATGGCGCTGTACGAACGCCAGATCTGGAACGAATCGCTCGGGCATTTCGATCTGCTTGTCAGCAATTGGATGGAACACTTCGCGCAGAAAATCGTCGCGAGTCCTTTCAAGGGCCGGAGACAACAGAATTCTGTGGTCGTCGCTCAGCGAGAACAGGTAGTGATCGAACGCTTTGTCATGGATCGCTGAGAGGCACAGCCCGTTACCGGGATGCAATCGAATCGATGCGTCATCACGCCACGGGACGATGTGGCTTGCGACCAGCAGCCGCGTGTCTGATACGCCGCTGATACAGCAGCGTCCACGGTAACTACTCAATACAGCGCGGCGAAAGAATTGCTGCTTCACGCGCCGCTCCACCATTGCCAATCGCGTGTGTCCGGTGAAATCTGTGGGAATGATGTCCTCATCGACATCTTGCACTGGCGCTTCCAAGTGTGCGTCCGTACGCAGTGTTGCCAACATGCGCTCGCATTCCACCGCCAAGGTTTCCCAGTCCGCATGAAAATCGTCCCAGATCTGCCGATCCATGGATGAGGCATTGCCCAAGCCGACCACGCCACGAGCGCGCATCGCAGGATCAAGGCTGGCTATGTTGCAACACTTCATCGCCAGCGCATCAGGCGTGCGATGGAGCAACGACGCTAAGGTAATGACATCGGGATTGCGTCCATGCAATTTCCCAAATGGCGTCTGGCAGTAGAAGTGAAACGCGAGCTTTGTCTGCTCGACGGACCAATTTCCTTTGGCGGGAAATGCGCCCGCTCGCAACTCAATCGGCTCCATGCGTTCTTTCCTAGGCAGTCATTGCACAACGCACTGTGCGACAGCTTCCACCATCGGCACAACCGGGGACTACGCGAAGAGTTGGTACGCCTGCGTATCGCTCACTCGAATTTCGAAGTCCTTGTCGAAGCCCATCAATCAACCGCGCGCATATGCGCGGCGTCAGTCTGCGTGGGCGCTTGAGACTGCCCTGCGACACCAAAATCCCCGAATCGTCTTTCTTGATACGCAATACTACGAATCACCGTCTCACTGGCCGCGACGAGCCACATCGGATATATCCAACGCCCATGACCACCCTCCACTGCTCCAAGAAACTCCTGAAGCGCCTGCGCCAGCCACCGAAACTGCCCGAGCCACCGCCCGGCGACAATCCGCTGGGCGAATGGTGCGCGGACATCGACTTCATCGACCGCAATCCGTATGTGGTGCTGATGAACGCGGCGACCGGCACCGTGCTGGTGCTGCCGGGTTTGGCAGCCGACCTGAAGCAGTTGCATGTCATGGCGGCGCAGCAGTTGTCCGCGCTGCTGGAGGCATGCGGCATCGATGGCCCATTTGCACAGGCCGAGATCGACGCGCTGAGTCAGCCATTCGTCCTCGCCCACAACAGCAACCGCAGCCTGATTGCGTCGATGAACCAGCGCAAATTCATGATCTGGTCGCAGTTCGCGCACAACGGATTGACGGCATTCGAGGTCGCGCTGCGCGAGCTGGAGACGCCATTCTCCCGGAAGGATCTGCCAGGCGATGGGCGCTTCGGCTTCAACTTCGCGGCCGACCTGCTGCGCCGGCACTTGCGGCCGGCCGCGAAGATCCTGCCGTTCCGGGTGTCGTCCACGGCGCACTGAGTGATCGCGTCACTGCGAACAAGAAAAGGGGTCAGAGTGAAGTTTCCTGACAACCATTTCGGAACGATCATTGTTCGCCGGCAGGAAATCCACGCTGACCCCTTTTCTTTCCATCGGCAGCCTCTGCTAAAGTAAGGAATCCTTACTTTCGGCAACTGCCATGCTTGCCAAACTCACTACCAAGAACCAGCTCACCCTGCCCAAGGCGGCAACCCTTGCGGTTGGGGCAGCCGAGTATTTCGATGTCGAGGTGCGTGATGGGGCCATTGTGCTGACCCCGGTCCGCATCCAGCGTGCTGACGCAGTGCGCGCCAAATTGGCGGAACTCGAACTGTCGCAGGCCGACGTTGATGAGGCCGTGGCCTGGGCACGCCAGCGGGTGGCCGAACCGGCGGGTACTTACGCAAAGAAGTCATCTGAGCGTGCAACGACGCCACGCAAGGCCGGCAAACGCAAACCATGAAACACCCATCACGGGTGGTACTGGATACCAATGTCGTGTTGTCGGCCTTGCTGTTTCGGGGCGGCGTGCCCGGGCAACTGCGGCTTGCCTGGCAACGTGGTGCCTTCCAGCCATTGGCCAGCAACGACACGGTGCAAGAGCTGATTCGGGTACTGGCCTATCCAAAGTTCAAGTTGACTGCGGAGGCACAGCATGAGCTTCTGGCCGACTATCTGCCGCATACGCGGGCTATTCGGATCGTCAAACAGCCTGTTGTTCCCACATGCCGCGACCCCTTCGATATGCCATTTCTGTACTTGGCTGCTGCGGGCCGCGCGGAGTTTCTGGTCAGCGGCGATGCCGACCTGCTGGCATTGGCTGGACAGGCGCGCTTTTCGATCCTGACACCAGCGGCATTTCTGGCGGGGCTGCTCCGAGAAAAGGGGTCAGAGTGAAGTTTCCTGACTAGCATTCCGAACGGCCGATGTTCGTCGGCAGGAAATCCACTCTGACCCCTTTTCTGCGCATGGCACCATTCTTGAAGTGGCGCAGGCTGAACGGCGATACATCCCTCCATCGCGAACCAGCGATATAATGCCGATCCCCGCCGAGGGGCGCTGCAAGTCCGGATGCCGTCAAGGCGTGCCGGAATCAGGCTCGGCAGGATTTTCACGCAACAACGGCGCCCGGTTGCCCTCACCCCAACCCTCTCAGCTCTGCACACCCTGCGGGCGCCACAGCGGGGGAGAGGGGGCAAAAACCGGAGAAAATCAGATGAACGCCCAACTCAAGACCTTCAGTACCGATGGCGACTACAAGGTCGCCGACATCGGCCTGGCCGACTTCGGCCGCAAGGAAATCGACATCGCCGAGCACGAGATGCCGGGCCTGATGGCGACCCGCGGCAAGTATGCCGCCGAGAAGCCGCTCAACGGCGTGCGGGTCATGGGCTCGCTGCACATGACCATCCAGACCGCGGTGCTGATCGAGACGCTTCGAGGACCTCGGCGCCGACGTGCGCTGGGCGTCCTGCAACATCTTCTCGACCCAGGACCACGCCGCCGCCGCGATCGCCGCGACCGGCATGCCGGTGTTCGCCTGGAAGGGCGAGACGCTGGAGGAATACTGGTGGTGCACGCTGGACGCGCTGACCTTCACGCTGCAGACGGCCTCGACCGGCCCGCAGCTCGATCGTCGACGACGGCGGCGACGCCACCCTGCTGATCCACAAGGGCTACGAACTGGAGAACGGTTCCGACTGGGTCGACGAGCAAGCGGCCTCGCACGAGGAAAGGTCATCAAGGACCTGCTCAAGAGCGTCGCCATCGAGCGCCCCGGTTTCTGGGCGCGCGTGGTCAAGGACTGGAAGGGTGTCTCCGAGGAAACCACCACCGGCGTGCATCGCCTCTACCAGATGGCCGAAGCAGGGCAAGCTGCTGGTGCCCGGCGATCAACGTCAACGACTCGGTCACCAAGTCGAAGTTCGACAACCTCTACGGCTGCCGCGAGTCGCTGGTCGACGGCATCAAGCGCGCCACCGACGTGATGATCGCCGGCAAGGTCGCGGTGGTCTGCGGCTACGGCGATGTCGGCAAGGGCTGTGCCGCGGCGCTGCGCGCCTAGGTGCCCAGGTCGTGGTCACCGAGATCGATCCGATCTGCGCGCTGCAGGCGGCGATGGAAGGCTTCGGGGTCAACACGCTCGAAGACACGCTCGGCTGGGGCGACATCTACGTCACCACCACCGGCAACAAGGACATCATCCGCGTCGAGCACATGGAGACGATGAAGGACCAGGCGATCGTCTGCAACATCGGCCACTTCGACAACGAGATCCAGATCGACGAGCTCAACGCGCTCAAGGACGTGGTCAAGACCAACATCAAGCCGCAGGTCGACAAGTACACCTTCCCGGACGGCAACAGCATCTTCATGCTGGCCGAAGGCCGCCTGGTGAACCTCGGCTGCGCCACCGGCCACCCGAGCTTCGTGATGTCCAACAGCTTCACCAACCAGACGCTGGCCCAGATCGACCTGTGGGAGAACAAGGACAGCTACCAGAACAAGGTCTACGTCCTGCCCAAGCACCTCGACGAGGAAGTGGCGCGCCTGCACCTGGAGAAGATCGGCGCCAAGCTGACCACGCTGACCAAGGAGCAGGCCGACTACATCGGCGTCCCGGTCGAAGGCCCGTACAAGCCGGAGCACTACCGCTACTGAGCTGCGCTACCAAGTGGGCCACACTTTTGTGTGTACGCAGCGGGCGCCGGAAGGCGCCCGTTGTGTTTCAGGGATGGACGCCGCCGCCCAGGCCGACGCTCAACCGAGGGCAGCCACTTGTTCGCCGTATGCCTTGCGCGCCTGCACGAACAGATCGAACGGAAACCGGATCGACACGCCTTCGAGGGCTGCGGCCAGCATTTCCAGATGTCCCTCGAAACCTGCGCAGGCTTTCGCCGGATCTTCCTCCTGCGGTACGCGCAAGCTGAGCGCAAGCAAGGTGCCGCCAGCGACTGGAGATAATTCCCAGCGCAATGGCCGTTGCGGCTGGCTGCCACTGCTCCACGAATACTCGAGCAATTGCCCGGGGCGAAACGCCGTGACCGTGCTGTCGATGACGATGCCGCTGTCGGCAAAATCGATGCGCACCGCACCGCCCTCGTGCTGCTCGATACTGCCCGGCGCCAGCCACTGCGCCATCGCCGCTGAATCGGTGAGCATCGTCCAGACCGCTGTCGGGTCGTGACCAAGCACGCGCGCCAACCGTCCCTCAAACCCAGTGCCGGCGCGCGAAATGCACCCCGTCGGAAAATTGCCTTGCTCCATGGAACTTCACTCTCGATGACACCCGGCTACCGTTGTAGCGGTTACCTCCAGCTGCCGCATTGACGTGCATCAGCCTGCGTGCGGGTTGTCCCTGCATCCGGATCTGGAGCACTCAATGCTTGATATATCTCTCTATCGCGAGAAAGAGATATATACTCGATCCACCTCCACGTATCCCAACCGCACATGCTGCCGATCAGTTTCGAGTTCTATCCACCCAAGACCGATGAGCAACGCGCGCAACTGGACCGCAGCGTGCAGCGCTTGAAGGCGCACGACCCGCAGTTCATGTCGGTCACCTTCGGGGCTGGCGGGTCGACCCTGAGCCACACGCCGGAAACCGTGCAGCGACTGCGCAGCGAACATGGCGTAGCCGGCGTGCCGCACGTCTCTTGCGTCGGCGGCAGCCGCGAGGAAATCCGTTCGCTGCTCAAGCTCTATCGCGCGCTGGGCTGCGACCGGGTGGTCGCGCTGCGCGGCGACCTGCCATCGGGCATGGCGCGCAGCGGCGACCTGCGCTACGCCAGCGAACTGGTGGAATTGATCCGCAGCGAACACGGCGATCATTTCCACATCGAAGTCGCCGCCTATCCGGAAACGCATCCGCAGGCGGAGGATGCACTGGTCGACCTGCGCAATTTCAAGACCAAGGTCGATGCCGGCGCCAATGGCGCGATCACCCAGTATTTCTACAATGCAGATGCCTACTTCCGCTTCGTCGACGACGTGCGCGCGGCGGGCATCGACGTGCCGATCGTCCCCGGCATCATGCCGATCTCGAATTTCAGCCAGCTCAGGCGTTTCTCCGAAGGCTGCGGCGCCGAGATCCCGCGCTGGATCGGCCAGCGCATGCGCGCCTATGGCGATGATGCCGTCAGCATCCGCGCATTCGCGGCAGATGTCGTCACAGGCATCTGCTCGCGGCTGGTGGCCGGCGGTGCGCCGGCATTGCATTTCTATACCTTGAACCTGTCGAAGCCGACCCTGTCCGTGCTCGAACGCTTGCGCTGATCCTGAATCATTGACGGGCGATCCGCTTCCCCGGTCGTGCCCGCGCGGTTAGGCTGGCGGAATGCATCGCATCCTCCTGGCGTCGCTCCTGTTGTTGGCCGCCGCGTGCCTGCCGCATGCCGCACAGGCCCAGGTACGCCGGTGCACGACCGGCGACGGCAGCCTGGTCTATACGGATCGCACATGCATCGATATCGATGCGACCGAGCGTGTGGTCTCCAGCGGCATCGCGGGTATTGCCGGCAGCCATGCGTATCGTGGTTGTGCGCGCAGCGTGCAGGATCTGGCCCGTGCGCTGGGCAATGCGATCCAGATGGGCGACGTCAACCAGTTGGCCGGCCTGTACGACTTCAGCGGCGCATCCACCGCCAGCGGGTACCGGTTGATGGAGCGCCTGGCGCTGATTGCCAGCCGTCCGCTGGTCGATGTGCAACCAATGTATGCCGGTGGCCATGACCCTGACAGCGACCCGCCTGCAGGCATCGTGGAATTCGACGGGATGGCGCCGTCATCCAGCGCGCTGCCACCAAGCCGCGACTGATTGGCCTGCGCGTCGAGCAGACGCTGGCGAACAGCAGCACGCCAGCACGCACGGTGTTCGGCCTGCGCAAGACCATGGGGTGCTGGTGGGTGCATTTCTGACGCCACCCCGCGCCGCAGCCGGATTCAGGCAAAATCGGCCTTTCAAGTTTCCCGGAGTGGCGGCGATGCAATACCCCGAATGGATCTGGCAGAACGGCAGCATCAAGCCATGGGCCGAGGCCACCACCCACGTGATGGCGCATGCGCTGCACTATGGCTCGTCGGTGTTCGAGGGCATCCGCTGCTACGACACGCCCAACGGTCCGGCGATCTTCCGCCTGAGCGACCACAACCGCCGCCTGTTCGCCTCGGCCAAGATCTACGACATGGTGATTCCCGTACACGTGGACGAACTCAACGCCGCCTGCCGCGAGGTGGTGAAGCGCAATGGCCTGTCCAAGGCCTACCTGCGTCCCGTGGCGTACCGCGGCCTGGGCGGGTTCGGGCTGTCCGCAGACACCCCGATCGACGTCGCCGTGGCCACCTGGCCGATGGGCGCGTATCTCGGGGAGGGCGTGCTGGAACAAGGGATCGATGCCTGCGTGTCCAGCTGGCAGCGCTTCGCGCCCAACACCATTCCAGCTGGCGCAAAGGCAGGCGGCAATTACCTGTCCGGGCAACTGGTGGCGCGCGAAGCGCGCAGGCTCGGCTTCGGCGAAGGCATCGCGCTGGCATCCACCGGCCTGCTCAGCGAAGGTGCCGGCGAAAACCTGTTCCTGGTGTTCGATGGCACGCTGCACACCACGCCCGGTCAGCGCCGCGCTGCTCAACGGCCTCACCCGCAACACCATCATTACCCTCGCCCGCGCCAACGGGATCGAGGTGGTCGAGCGCGACCTGCCGCGCGAATATCTCTACCTGTGCGATGAACTTGTTCATGTGCGGCACCGCTGCGGAAATCACCCCGATCCGCTCGGTCGATGGCCGCCAGGTCGGCGCCGGCAAGCCCGGCCCGCTGACCCAGCGCATCCAGTCGATGTTCTTCGGCCTGTTCGACGGCAGCACGCCGGACAAGCATGGTTGGCTGGAACCGCTGGACGCGAAGGCCTGAGAGAACGTTGCGAAAAAAGGGACGGAGGGAAGTCAAGGTGCGCTTGAACTTCCCTCCGTCCCCTTTTTAGCCGTCTTTCCGTCGGATATCGTGCGACGAAGCGCAGCATTGCCACCACGCCCTTCGTCTTCACCGGCCGCACCCGCACCTCCCAGCCGTACAGCGCGCAGATCCGGCGCACGATCGACAGGCCGATACCGCCACCCTGCGAGTGGCCAGCGTGGGTGCCGCGATAACCGCGCTGGAACAGGCGCGCGGCATCTTCCGCGCTGAGTCCCGGACCGGAGTCCACCACTTCCACCGAATCCGGCATGCAGGCGCACCACCACGTCGCCACTGCGGGTGTACTTCACTGCATTGCCGATCAGGTTGCCCAGGGCAACCGCCACCGCCGACTCCGGGGCATCGATCATCAACCGTGCCTCGCCCTCCAGGCGCAGTTCGAGCGGCTTGTCAGCCAAGCTGCGCCCGATGGTTGTCCAGCAGTTGCCGAGCCAGCTTGGCCACGTCGCAATGGCCCACGCGCACGCTCGTTGCGCGACAGCAACAGCAAGGCACTGATCAGGTCGGTGCATTGCTGTTCGGCGCGCTCGATGCGCTGCAGGCGCTTGCGCGTGCGGTCATCCAGATCCGGCTTGGACAACAGCAATTCCACCGCGCCGCGAATCACCGCCAGCGGCGTGCGCAATTCATGGCTGACATCGGCATTGAACTCGCGGTCGCGCTGCACCACTTCGGTCAGGCGGCCGGCGTAATCGTCCAGCGCCTTGGCCAGCTCACCCACTTCATCCTCGGCGAAATACGGGGCCAGTTCGTCCGGCTCCGAACTCATGCCGCTCTGCCGCAAGCGCCTGCGCGAGTTCGGACACCGGCGCCATCACCCGTGACGCCGACCACCAGCCCAGCACACAGGGCAAGCAGGGTGAACACCAACACGGCTGCGATCAACGCGCGTGTCTGCTGTCCCTGGCCGTGCAGCGTCTGGGTAAGGTCGTAGGCAAGGTAAAACGCATGATCCGGCGTGCGTCGCACCGCGAGCTTGTAGGCAAATGCCTCGCCATTTTCCACGCCGTGCAACTCGTGGATGCCCTCGCGCAGTTTTTGCCAGTCCTCGGGGATATTTCCGAATCGATCACGGGAGTAAACCCAGCCCTTGACGCCTTCGAACTGAAAACGTGGTGTTGTTTCGGATCGCGCCGGAACGCGCCCGCATAGGCATCGATGTTGCGATTCAACGCTTCCGCAGAGGAGCTGGTTCTCGACACGGGTTCGCAACACGGTCAGTTGAGAATGCGAACAACGCAGTCAGGCAGAAGCCCAACAGCGTGAAGATGACGATGATGCGAGTGCGCAGCCGGCGCCGGCTGCGCGGCACCTTCTTCGGTGTCAGGTCAGCTTTCGACATCGGGCACGGCGATCCGGTAGCCGATGCCATGGCGGGTCTGGATCATCGGCGTGGCGAATGGCTTGTCGATCATCGCGCGCAGGCCATGGATATGCACGCGCAGCGAATCCGAATCCGGCAGCTCCTCGCCCCACACGCGAGTCTCCAGTTCCTGCCTGGTGACCACCGCAGGCGAGGCCTCCATCAGTGACTGCAGGATCTTCAGCGCGGTCGGATTGAGCTGCAGGAACTTGCCCTCGCGACGCACTTCCAGCGTGTCCAGGTTGAACTCCAGCTCACCCACGTTGAGTATCCGCGCCTGCGGGCCGCGTCCGCGCCGGGCAAGCGCATTCAGGCGCACATCGACTTCCTGCAGCGCGAACGGCTTGATCAGGTAGTCGTCGGCGCCGGAATCGAAGCCGGCCAGCTTGTTGTCCAGCGAATCGCGTGCGGTCAGCATCAGCACCGGGGTCTGCTTGCGTGCTTCGTTGCGCAGCTTGCGGCACACCTCGAGCCCATCCATGCCGGGCAGGTTGAGGTCCAGCACGATGGCATCGAAATCGTGCACCACGGCCAGGTGCAGGCCGGTCACGCCATCGGCGGCGAAGTCCACGGTATGCCCGTGGTCCTCCAGGTAATCGCCAAGATTGGCGGCGATGTCGGGGTTGTCTTCGATGACCAGGATGCGCATGCAGGGTTCCTTGCAGGGGCTTGCAGCACGGATGCTGTCATCTCTGTGACCTGCACCCGCGTCTGGGTTCAACATCTTGGTGTCAACAATGGTTCCACGATTCTGGCACAGCGGGCGCAGGCGGCGATGCGCAGCCGACCGGCCACTGCAGGCAAACAAAGGCCCGGACGGGGGAGCCACCTGGGCCGACAGTCACTTGCTGCCCGCATGACGTGCTTCGGGAGGCAGAAGCAGTGCCACTTGGTGTTATGCGCAATCCGATCGAATCCGTCAAATCCGTATTGCGCGCGCATTGCCCATTCACCCTCCGACGTCACATGGGTGATGATGTGCCCGGCCACATCGACGCCAGTGGCATGCTCGATCCCTTCGAGTCCTGGCGACGAATTGACCTCCAGCACCAATGGTCCGCGCTTGGAGCGGATCAGGTCGACGCCGGCCACGCCCAGGCCGAGCACCTGTGCGGCGCGCACCGCCGTGGCGATTTCCGCCTTGCTCACGCGCGCTGCCTTGGCAGTGCCGCCACGATGCAGGTTGGAACGGAAATCGCCCTTCGGGGCATGCCGCGACATCGCCGCGACCACCTTGTTGCCGACCACGAAGCAACGCAGGTCGGCGCCCTTTGCTTCGGCAATGAATTCCTGCACCAGGAAATGCGCGTACAGGCCACGCAGCGTTTCGATCACGCCGCGCGAAGCAGACAACTTCTCGGTCAGCATCACGCCTGCACCCTGAGTGCCCTCGTTGAGCTTGATCACGTGCGGCGGCGGGCCAAGCATCGTCAGCAGGTCACCGGTGTCGTCGGGATTGTCGCCGAACACCGTCACCGGCAAGCCGATGCCGTCCGCAGCCAGCAATTGGTGGCAACGCAACTTGTCGCGCGCACGCGCGATGGCGGCGGCGCTGTTCGGGGTGAAGCTGCCCATCAATTCGAACTGGCGCAACACCGCGCAACCGTAACGGGTGACCGAAGCGCCGATCCGCGGCACCACCGCTGCATAGTTGGCGATGTTGGCGCCCTTGTAGCGCATCTCGAAGCCTTCGGTGCTGATCCGCATGTAGCAACGCAACGGATCGAGAACGCGCACGCTATGGCCACGGCTGCGTGCGGCTTCGACCAGCCGGCGCGTGGAATACAGCTTGCTGTTGCGGGACAGGATCGCGAGTTTCATCGGGTCTGCTCGGGGGAGTTCGGCGCTTCGACAGTGGATGTTCGTGGTTTGCTGCGGTGCAGGAATGAGGCTGCGGGATCAACCATGAATCCCGGGCAGTGCGGTTCGTCCCAGCAGCAACGGAAATCGCATCCCGCAACGGTCGGCCAGGTTCATTTCAATCCCGTGCTCGACGCCGGCCAAACGCAACTGCGTGCGCACGAACACGCGCAGGGTACGGTGCCCGCCGGAATCGGTGACGATGCGCTCGTCGACAATGGCAGCGCTCGCCTCGACCAGCTTGCCGCGCGCGCGCGGCCGCACCACGAAGCCGACCCAGGGTGCACCCGCCTCGGTGAACCGCCATTGCCGTTCCACATGCAGTGCCGAGCTGCGTGCGCCGGTATCCAGCTTGGCCCGGACCTGCGGCAGTCGCAGCATCGGCAACGCCACCCATTCGCGCCAACCCGTGCGGATCGTGGTCATGCATCACCTCGCCCAGTCGCTCATCCGAACGCACGTGGGAAAACAAACGGCGGCACCCCATGAGGAGTGCCGCCGTTGTCGATCTGGAGCGGGTGAAGGGAATCGAACCCTCGTCAGTTGCTTGGGAAGCAACAGCTCTGCCATTGAGCTACACCCGCCGACCCGGCAAGTCTATGCCGCCCCTGCGCCGCATGCAACGCACGCCGAAGCGTGCGCGAGTGCAATCAGAACTTGCTGGCCACGGTCACGAAGAACGATGGCGTTGTTGCCATTGTCCTGGTTGACCGTGATGCGGGTACCCGTCTGCATGTCCAGCCCGAACATCTCGGTACGCACGCCGAACTGCGCGGTGCCGTATTCGCGATCCAGCACAAGACCTGGAACTGCGTACGGCTGTGTCCCGGGCATCGACTGCGCCATGGCGAATACTTCCGCAGCCGGCTTCTCAAGTTCGCGGTCCCAGGTCAGCTTGGCGTATGGCGTGATGTTTTCGCCCAGTGCGAGGCTGGTCTGCCAACCCGCGCTGACGACCATCGAATCGAACGACTGGTCCGCATACGCGAGTGACGTCGACAGCGTCGGATCGGATTCGGCGAAGCCGTCCACATCGATCCGCTGTGACACCAGTGCCAACACCGGGCCGTGGCTCAACTTGCCGTGGGTGAACGTCCAGCCCGCACTGCCAGCCACCGTGGTGTTGCTGCCGTTGGCGGATCCGTAATGGGTACGCACCGCCGGACCGAGCACGATGTCGCGCTGGATGTCGAAGTCGAGCCAGGTGTAGCTCAGCTGTGCATTCGCCCACGGACCATCGCCGATACCAGCCGACGAAACCGCCCAGGGTAGTGTCCGTCTGCTCGAAGTTGCCGCGGCGCAGGCCCCAGTCCATGTTGGCCTTGCCGTAGGCGCCGAACGCACCGTAGGTCACGTTGCCGGCCGCCCATTGCACGCCACCGTTGAGGCTGGGCGCATCGCCATCGAAGCGTGTTGGCAGTGCCGTCACGCCCGAAGCGCTGGTTGGTATTGAGGAAGCTGGCCCACCAGCGCATGCCGTCGCTTTCCGGGCGATTGCCCAGGCCAGTCGCCAGCATTTCGGTGCGGGCGCGGCCAATGGCGGCCTCGGAGTGCGGCAGGATCGCGATCTGGCGCGGGCCTTCGATCACCGATACCGCGAACTGCGAAAGCAGCATGTGCGCAGCCGGTGGTCGGGTGCACGCCATCGGCGAAGGCGTAGTCGTACGGTGCGTTCGGGCTGACCAGCGAACCCGGGTTGCAGGTCAAGGAAGAGCTGCCTGCCGGCAGGCAAGCGGTACCGGTGACGTTGACGAAACCATAGGCAGACGGGCTGCTGGTGATTTCCTGCAGGAAATGGAATGTATCCAGCGGGATCACGCGCATGTTGGCCGATGCCAATGCGCCGAACAGCGCGTTGTTGTAGCTGGTCGTCAGTGCGGTGCCTTGCGCCATTCCCGCTGCGCCGCCCGCCCGCGAGGACGGGGTCAGGCCGAGATCGGGAATGGTCGGCACCAGGATGTACTTGGCACCGGCACTGGTCAGGGTACCGACGATGCCGACTTGCGCAGCCACCGCACCGCCGATGATCGCCTGCGCATTGGCCGGATCGGCCTGCACGGCGAACAGGTCATTCGCCCCGCCCCACACCGTGTACAGCGCACCAGGATCGGCATTGCCGCCATTGCGGGACAGATAGTTGGTGACCTGTGACGCCATCGACGGCGTGTACCCCAGCGCACCGAAAGTATTCTGCCCAGCGCGTGCACCACCCACTGCCCAGTTGTTGCCGGTACCCGGCCGTGTTCCGGCGCCAGTGCCGAACCACGCACTGTCAGCGTTGCTGCCGTAGTAGTCGGCAAGGTATTGCGACCAGACCAGGCCGGGGTTGGTGGTGAACTGGCCAGTGACCGCCTGCACGCTGAGTGGCAGCAGCGGACGGAAGTACCCACCATCGGTCAGGCTGTCGCCAAAGAATACGGTCTGGGTAAAGGTCGGTTGGTCCTGCGCATACAGCGGCATCGCAGCCAAGGCCAGGGCGACAGCCAGCACGGTGCGGGTGAATTTGGCGTTCATGACGATCCTCGGAAGGGGAGACTCAGGCGGCGACGGATGCGGCATGCAACCCATGCTGCAGCAACAGTACGTCACCGAATGGCACTGATGATTTCACGAAATCCTAACGGTCACAAGTTGCGCCGCCGCACGCCTGAGCTGTCATTTCGGGCCAGAATGCCTGGATGGAGATCCAGCTCAATGGCGAAATGCGCCAAACCGAACCCGACACCACCATTGCGTCCCTGCTCGCATCCGAGGGCCTTGCCGAGCGCCGCGTCGCAGTCGAGGTCAACGGCACCATCGCTGCCGCGTGACCAGCCGCACGCATTTGCTTGGTGATGGCGACCGCATTGAAATCGTGCATGCGTTAGGGGGGGTGACTGAGCCGTCTGCGGACCATGTCCGCGGCTCAGTGAACGCACGGCGCGCTCCCGGCGGAGTGCGTATGACGCGCGGCACGGCTGAAACGAATCAGCATCGACATCGCAATAATGTGCGGATGACACAGACATCCGACCTGCTCCACATCGCCGGCAAGGCGTATTCCTCGCGCCTGCTGACCGGCACCGGCAAGTTCAAGGACCTGGACGAGACCCGCCGTGCCACCGAGGCCGCCGGCGCGCAGATCGTCACGGTCGCCATTCGCCGCACCCCGTTCTTCAACAAGGATGTCGGCCAGAATCCTGACGAGCCCAACCTGCTCGACGTGTTGCCGCCCGACCGCTACACCATCCTGCCCAATACCGCCGGCTGCTACACCACCGACGACGCGGTACGCACCTGCCGGCTGGCGCGCGAGCTGCTCGGCGGCCACGGGCTGGTGAAGCTCGAAGTGCTGGGCGATCCGCGCACGCTGTATCCCGATGTCGTCGCCACCCTCGCCGCCGCCGAGATCCTGGTGAAGGACGGCTTCGACGTCATGGTCTACACCAGTGACGACCCGATCCTGTGCAAGCGCCTGGAGGAGATCGGCTGCGTGGCCGTGATGCCGCTGGCTGCGCCGATCGGTTCGGGTCTGGGCGTGCAGAACAGATACAACCTGATCGAGATCATCGAGAATGCCAAAGTGCCGATCATTGTCGATGCCGGCGTAGGCACCGCATCGGATGCGGCGATCGCGATGGAGCTCGGCTGCCAGGGCGTGCTGATGAACACCGCGATCGCCGGCGCGAAAAATCCTGTACTGATGGCCAGCGCCATGCGCAAGGCGGTCGAGGCCGGACGCGAAGCGTTCCTTGCCGGCCGCATCCCGCGCAAGCGCTTCGCCAGTGCGTCTTCGCCGGTGGATGGGTTGATCGGCTGAGATGACGGACCCGTTTTCGAGCGCGGGCGGCAAGGTTCCGCCGAAGCCGTTCACCATTACCGAAGGCCAGCGCAAGGTGCGCAGCTTCGTGCTGCGCCAGGGCCGCTTCACCGATGCACAGCAGCGCGCATTCGACGAACTCTGGCCGCGCTACGGCACCGACTACGCTGGCAAGCCGCGTGATTTCGATGTTGCGTTCGGTCGCAAGGCGCCGCGCATCCTCGAGATCGGCTTCGGCAATGGCGAGGCGCTGCGGTTCTCCGTGCAGCATGATCCGGCACGCGACCACATCGGCATCGAAGTACACGCACCCGGCGTCGGCCGCCTGCTCAACGCGCTGGCCGAAGATGATGCACGCAATGTCCGCGTGTACCACCACGATGCGGTCGAGGTACTCGAACACGAGATCGGCGACGGGACCCTGGACGAAGTGCGCATCTTCTTCCCGGACCCCTGGCACAAGAAGCGCCACAACAAGCGCAGGCTGGTGAATCCAGGATTCGCCGCACTGCTGGTACGCAAGCTGGCGGCCGATGGCCGCTTGCACCTCGCCACGGATTGGCACGACTATGCCGAGCAGATGTGGGACGTGCTGGACGCAACGCCGGGTATCGTCAATCGTGCCGGTCCGCGTGGCTCGGTGGAACGACCGGACTGGCGCCCGCAAACGCATTTCGAGACCCGCGGCCAGAAACTCGGCCATGGCGTCTGGGACCTGCTTTACGACCGCTGCTGACCTGCCACAGGGAACAACCGCCGCAGAATGGATACCACCCTCACGCTCACCACCGACATGCAACTGGTGCTGGGCCTGGTGGGGTTCACCATGGCGATGTTCCTGTTCGAGCGCATTCGCGCCGACGTGGTCGCCCTGGTGGTGCTGGTGGTACTGGGTCTGACCGGGCTGATTGCGCCAGAAGACCTGTTCGGCGGTTTTTCCTCGGACGCGGTGATGAACGTCATCGCGACCATGATCCTGGGCGCGGGACTGGACCGGACGGGCGCACTCAACCGCCTTGCCAGCTGGTTGCTGCTCCGCGCCAACGGCGTCGAGCAGCGACTGCTGCTGCTGGCATCCGGCGTCGCCGGCCTCAACTCCGCGATGATCCAGAACACCTCGGTCACCGCACTGTACCTGCCAGTCGCCTCGCGGCTTGCCGCACGTACCGGCATCAGCCTGTCCAGGCTGCTGATGCCGATGTCGGCGGCGATCATCATGGGGGGCAGCCTGACCATGGTCGGCAACTCGCCGCTGATCCTGCTCAATGACTTGCTGGTGTCGGCCAATGCCAACATGCCTTCGGGCGCGGCGACACTGGAACCGTTGAAGATGTTCGCGCCCTTGCCGATCGGGCTGGCGCTGCTGGCCGCATCGCTGATCTATTTCCATTTCTTCGGCAGCAAGCTGCTGCGCGAGGACGTGGACGTGGACGAAGCAGTCACCCCGGCGCGCACCCAGAGCTACTTCGCACGTGCGTACGGCATCGATGGTGATGTGTATGAGCTCACGGTCACTGCCGACAGTCCACTGGTCGGCATGAGTGTCGGCGAGGCCGAAGCCGGGCTCGGCTCGCCACTGATGCTGGCACTGTTGACCGGCAACGAATCGCGCCTGGCACCGCCGGCGGACGCACGGATATGGGTCGGCAGCGTGATTGGCGCGATGGGCCCGCGCGAGCAGGTCACCGACTTCGCGCAAAACAACTTTCTGCGGCTGTCGACCCGCCTGCGCACGTTCGGCGACCTGTTCAACCCGAGCCGTGCCGGTATTTCCGAGGCGGTGGTGCCGCCGACCTCGCACTTCATCGGCAAGACCCAGGCCCAACTCCAATTGCGCAAACACGCCGGCATCAGCCTGCTGGCGATCAACCGCGACAAGCAGGTGCTGCGCGAAGACGTGCGCAACATCGCCATCCGCGCTGGCGACATGCTGGTCATGCACAGCATCTGGTCGGACCTGGCGGAGGCGGCCAGGAGCCGCGACTTCGTGGTAGTGACCGATTACCCGAAGGGCGAGCAGCGCCCGCACAAATTCAAGATCGCCATGGCGATCTTCGCAGTGAGCATGCTGCTGGCGTTGTCCTCGCGCATTCCCACCTCGATTGCGC
This sequence comes from uncultured Gammaproteobacteria bacterium, assembly GCA_963714905.1. Taxonomy (GTDB): domain Bacteria; phylum Pseudomonadota; class Gammaproteobacteria; order Xanthomonadales; family Xanthomonadaceae; genus Thermomonas. Next base: position 81,426 of record CAVQPZ010000005.1, on the reverse strand, counting down.
TGATGACTGGCGTTGCCGGCATGCTGGTCAGCGGCGTCCTGAAGATGGACGAGGCCTATTCCGCCATCAGCTGGAAGACCGTTTTCCTGATGGCGTGCCTGATTCCGCTGGGCTGGGCCATGGATTCCAGCGGTGCGGCGGCCTGGGTGGCCGGGCACAGCATCGACCGCCTGCCGCAGGGCATCCCGATATGGCTGATCGAACTGCTGCTGGCGCTGTTCACCACAGCGTTCTCGCTGGTCATCAGCCATGTTGGCGCGACGATCGTGATGGTGCCATTGGCCATCAGCCTGGCGCTGGCGGTGGGCGGCAATCCCACGGCGTTCGCGCTGATCGTGGCGCTGTCCGCGTCCAACAACTTCATCACCGCATCCAACCCGTCGATCTCGATGATCACCGGCCCGGCGGCCTACACGGTGCGCGACATGTGGCGCACGGGCGGCCCGCTGACCCTGGTCTACACCACGATCATCGTGGTGATGATCAACCTGCTTTATTGAGACCCGGCATCCGGCGCGGTGCCGAGCCGCACCTCGCCATCCGCGCAATGCACCGCGATCTCGCGCAAGCGCTCGCCACGGCACGGACCGGCCACGCACTCGCCGCCGGCCAGCTCGAAACTGGCGCCATGCGCCGCACACACCAGCAGGCCCTCCTTGCTGCGCAGGAACTCGCCCGGCGCCCAATCCAGGCGACGACCGGCATGAGGACACACATTCAGCCATGCACGCACCTGGCCCGCGGCATCGCGATGCACGATCAGTGACTCCGCATCGCCATCCAGCACCGCCTCGATCTCATGCAAGCCATCAAGCGCCACGCTTTCGACGCGCAACACAAGGTCGTGCGTGACCACGATTTCATCGCCGTTTAACGAACTGCTCACAACTGGAATCCAAACCCGTTCGATACTTGTCGTCATTGTGTCATGGCGCCTCCGCGCCCCGGGAATCCAACCTCGATGTCCGTCTTCCGTGCCCGTACGTTCCAAGGCTTCCGCTTCGACCCGTTCAAGGCGCCGCGCAGGCCGCGCCACCGCATCCTGCGCTGGGTGCTGGGCGCAGTCGGCGTGGCTCTGTTGCTGGGTCTGTTGTTCGTGAGCGTGTTCGTCGGCATCGCGATGCTGGCCGTGGGCTTGCTGGTGCGCCTGTGGAAGCAGCGCAGCAAGCCGATTGTCCATGGTGGTGACAGCATCCAGGGCGACTATCGCGTGCTGCCCAAGGCCGAACTGCCGCTGGCGCGCTGAGTGTCCGACCTGGTCGCTGCCGCGGCGACGCCGCGGATTCCGGTACGCGATGCAAGCGGTGGCGTGCTTGGCGAATTCCCGGTTCATCGGATTTATTGCGTCGGTCGCAATTTCGCCGACCATGCACGCGAAATGGGCGCTGCAGCTCCGGTATCGAAGGACGACCGCGGCTCACCGGTGTTCTTCTGCAAGCCGGCCGACGCAATCGTCATCGATGGACAGGTGCCCTACCCGCCAGGCACCGGCAATCTGCACCATGAAGTGGAACTGGTGGTTGCGCTCGGTCGCGACGCGCCTGCTGGCGTGCTGGAGGCCAATGAAGCGCTGGCGCTGGTGTTCGGCTATGGCATCGGCCTGGACTTGACCCGCCGTGACCTGCAGGCCGCGGCCAAGGCCAAGGGGCTGCCGTGGGATACCGGAAAGGGCTTCGATCATTCCGCACCCATCAGTGCACTGTTGCCCGTCGCAACTATCGGTGACTACACCACGCTGGATCTCAGCCTTCAGGTCAATGACGAAACACGCCAGCATGGCCACCTGTCGGACTTGATCTGGAATGTCGGCGACATCCTGCATGAGCTATCGAAGCTGTATGCCTTGCGCGCTGGCGATGTGATATTCATGGGCACGCCGGCGGGGGTCGGGCCGTTGCAGGTCGGTGATCGCTACGTGGCCATGCTGGGGGATCTGCTTGAATTGCAGGGTTGCATCCAACCCCCGCGCGATGCGTGAGCATTCTTGACAATACGCGTAGCAACACCTGCGGCAACCCGCATCTGTCAACTTTGAAAGACATCATCAGCACGAGGATGCACGCATGGGCATGGTCAGCGAGTTCAAGGATTTCATCGCCAAGGGCAACGTGATCGACCTCGCGGTCGCCGTGGTCATCGGCGCGGCATTCGGCAAGATCGTCACCGCGTTCGTCGACAAGATCATCATGCCGCCGATCGGATTGCTGATCGGTGGCGTTGATTTTTCGAAATGGGTCATCACGCTCAAGGATGCGGCCGTGAACGCGGCTGGTGAAGCCGTGCCTGCGGTGGTGATCGGCATTGGCGAGTTCCTCAATACCACGGTCCAGTTCGTGATCATCGCGCTCGCGATTTTCCTGATGGTCAAGGCGATCAACCGCATGCACCGCAAGCAGGAAGTGGCGCCTGCCGCACCAGCCGAGCCTTCCGAAGAAGTCCTGCTGCTGCGCGAAATCCGCGACTCGCTCAGGAAGTAAGCATCGCGCTGGTGGCATGACCACCGGCACAGCGAATTGAAACCGCGGGCTGCTAGGCTCGCGGTTTCGTCTTTTCTGCGCCCCGCTTTTTCGGCTCGGGCGCTTCGTCCATGACGTCTCACTTGGGAGTTCGCGCGATGCGCCGTACCGTCCTGCTGCTTGCCCTTGCCGTCGCCCTCAGTGGACCGCTGCATGCCCAACCCGCCACCAGGATCGGCGAAGCCGCGTTGACCACGGCCAGCCAATTGCGCGAGCAAGCCTTGCAGGACGATACCGGCTGGAATGTGGTGGAGTCGCTGACCACCGAAGTCGGCCCGCGCCTTGCAGGCAGCGAGACCGACGCGCGCGCAGTGACGTGGGCGATCGCGAAGTTCAAGGCGCTCGGCTACGACAAGGTCTGGACCCAGCCCGTCAGCTTCCCGAGGTGGGAGCGCCGCAGCGAATCCGTGCAGGTGCTCGGTGGTTCCAGCCAGTCCCTGCATGCCACCGCGCTTGGCGGCAGCCCGGGCGGCACGGTGGAGGGCGAGGTCGTCCGCTTCGCCGACTTGGCGTCGCTGGAAGCCGCGCCAGCGGGTTCGCTGTCCGGGAAGATCGTCTACGTTGACCACGAAATGACCCGCGCACGCGACGGTTCCGGGTACGGCGCTGCTTCGCGCATCCGTTCGCGCGGCCCGTCCGCGGCGATCCGTGCCGGCGCAGCGGGTTACATCATGCGTTCGGCAGGCACGGACCTGCATCGCAACCCGCATACCGGCATTACCCGTTTCGACGATGGCCTGGCACCGATTCCGGCCGCCGCACTCAGCCTGCCGGATGCGCAACAGCTCACGCGCCTGCTGGGCCTGGGAGCGGTACGCCTGCGCGTCGCGCTGGATTGCGGCTGGAACGGCGAATACACCTCGCAGAACGTGATCGGCGAAATCACCGGCCGCAGCAAACCCGACGAGGTGGTGGTGATCGGCGGGCACCTGGATTCATGGGATCAGGGCACCGGCGCCATCGACGACGCGGCTGGCGTCGGCATCACCATGGCCGCCGGCCATCTGATCGGCAGCCTGCCCGAGACGCAGCGACCGGCGCGCACGATTCGCGTGATCGCCTTCGCCAACGAAGAACAGGGACTGCATGGCGGCATTGCCTACGCCAAGTCGCAGGCGGGCAATATCCGCAACCACCAGATCGGCGCCGAAAGCGATTTCGGGGCCGGACGCATCTACGCGTTCCAGTCCAGGGTGCCGGACCATGCCAGGCAGGCGCTTGGGACAGATCGCCACGGCGCTCGAGCCGCTGGGCATCGAATGGCGCGCCGATGGAGAAGGCTGCGGTCCTGATGTCGGTCCGATTGCCGCACTCGGCATGGCCTGTGCTGGCCTGGCGCAGGACGGTACCGACTATTTCGATTACCACCACACGCCGGACGACACGCTGGACAAGATCAACCCGCAGGCGCTGGCGCAGAACGTCGCCGCGTACGCGGTATTCGCGTATCTGTCGGCCGATGCGCAAGGGGATTTCGGCAGTGCGCCGAAGCCGATTGAGGCCGGCAAGTAGGGCTCCATTGCCGTCATCCCAGCGCGGTCTTTGCTCATCATCCCGGCATAGCCCTTGCTCGTCATCCCGGCGAACATTTTGCTCGTCATCCCGGCGCACGCCGGGATCCAGCTCTTCATCGGGTCGACCAGCTCATCAAAGAGCGTAAGCCAAGTCAAATGCTGGATCCCGGCGTGCGCCGGGATGACGGGCGGTGGTACTGGATCCCGGCGTTCGCCGGGATGACGAGCAAAACAAATGCGTCGGAATGACAAGCAAAAACGCCTACTCACTGCTACTCGCTGCTACTCGCCCACCGCGACAACAGCACCGCACACGCGGCCGACACATTCAGGCTGTCCACTGCGCCGCTGCCGGGAATCGACAGCTTGAGATCGCATGCTGATCGTGACGTTCGCCCGACATGCCCTCGCCTTCCGCGCCCAGCACATAAACCAGCCGCTGCGGCAGCTTGGTCTTGAACAAGTCGCTGCCACCACGCACAACGGTCGCGGCAAGCTGGAAGCCGGCACCATGCAATTGTGCGATCGCATTGTCATCGCGGCCCAATCGCACGAAGGGCACCATTTCGGCACCACCTTCAGCGACGCGCGCGGCTGCACCCGACATCGCCAGCGTCGAATGCTTGGGCAACAACACCGCAGCGACGCCAAAGTGCGCGGCGCTGCGCAGGATCGCGCCGAGATTGTGCGGATTGCCCACGCCATCCAGCCACAGTGCGCACTGCGGGCCCTCTGGCAGGTCGCGCAACCAGCTGGTCAGCGGCTGCGGCTCAGCGCGCAGGACATCGGCGACCACGCCTTCGTGATGGGCGCTGGCGGCGAGTTTGTGCAGGTCAGCCATCTTCGACGATGCGATAGCCAACGCGATTGGCCACGCACCACTTGAGCAAGGGCTGCAGTTGCGGGATGCGCGCTTCGAGCAGATAGAGCTTGCGAATCGCCTGCGGACGTTGCGCAAACACGGCGGTGAGCGCATTCATGCCATGGATGCGCAAGTTCGACATTGCGACGTTCGCGCTTGCGGCGCATCCGTTGCTCGCAGATGATTCCGCCACAGCGGCCGCTCGCGGTAGCACGCGTGGTGCCGGCTCCGGCGAGGCTTGGTGCCTCACGCGGCCGCGGGCACGCGATTTTCCATGGTGATTCGCGCTCAGTCATGTGCGGCTACCTCCGGGGTACTTGCTTCCAGTGTTTCGAGTTGGTGCTTCAGCGCATCGGGCGAGTGCGTGAATGGCGCCAGCAGCGAATAGAACGCCGGCACCACGAACAGCGACAGGAAGGTCGAGACCATCACGCCGGAGATCACCACGACACCAATCGTGGCACGGCTGGCCGAACCCGGCCCACCAGCGACGACCAGTGGCATGGCGCCCATGACGGTGGCGATCGATGTCATCAGGATCGGTCGCAGGCGGACTGCACAGGATTCGACGATGGCCTGGTGGACATTGCGGCCCTCGTCGCGCAGCTGGTTGGCGAACTCCACGATCAGGATGCCGTTCTTGGCCGCCAATCCCACCAGCATCACGATGCCGATCTGTGAGAACAGGTTGAGCGTGCCGCCACTGATCCACAGCCCGATCAGCGCGCCGAGCACGCCCAATGGCACCGTCAGCATGATCACCAGCGGATGCAGGAAGCTCTCGAACTGCGCCGCCAGCACCAGGTACACGATCAACAATGCCAAGGCGAAGGTCAGCAGCACTTCGCCACCTGATTGCTGCAGCTCGCGTGCTTCACCCTTCCAGCTGACCTGGGCGTAATCCGGCAACGACGTCTCGACCTCGTGCTGCGCCCATGCCACCGCATCGCCCAGTCGGTAGTCGGGTGCAAGGCCGGCTGAAATCGTGATCGAGCGAAGCCGGTTGAAGCGGTTGAAGGCAGCCGGGTTCCGCGATTTCCTGCAACGTCACCAGGTTCGACAGCGGCACCAGTTCGCCATTGCGCGCACGCACCTGGATTGCGCCGAGGTCGGCGGTCGATGCGCGCGCATCACGCGAGGCCTGCAGCACCACGTCGTACTCCTCGCCATTGTCGACGAAGGTGGTCGCGCGGCGCCCACCCATCATGGTCTCCAGTGCACGGCCGATATTCGCCGAGCGACACGCCCAGATCGGATGCGCGTGCACGATCAACCTTGACCCGCATCTGCGGGCGGGTTTCCTTGTAGTCGGAATCGGCGCCGACCAGGCCGGGGTTGTCCTCGACCTTGGCCAGGATGATGTCCCGCCACTTCGCCAACTCGGCATAGTCCGGGCCACCCAGCACCAACTGGAACGGTTGCCCGCGCGTACGCACCAAACCACCGCCGACCTGGGTGCGCACGCGCACGCTGGTCATGTCGGCGAATGCCTTCTGCAACTCATCGGCGACTTCCGCAGTCGACTGCGAACGCTTGTTCCATGGCTGCAGGAAGATGCTGGCGCGGCCAGTGTGCATTTCCTCGCTGGCCCCCCAACTGCCGGGCACGCGCGGATTGGCGCGGATGATGGGCTTGTCGTCGCCGACTTGCGTGGCCAGGATCGCCTCGACTTTCTGCATCTGCCCGACGGTGTAATCGAAGCCGGCACCTTCCGGACCGTCCATCGACAACTGGAACGAGCCGCGGTCTTCAGCAGGCGCCAACTCACTCGGCAGCAACTTGAACAGGAAGAACGAGGCAGCCAGTGCAGCAAGCATCAACGCGCCGAAGAGCCAGATGCGATGCACATGGCGATCCAGCACGCCGCGATAACGACCGGCCATGGCCTGGAACCTGCCCGTTGAGCCATTCGCTCACCCGGTTGCCATGCACCGCATGCGGTCCGGTGTGCGGGCGCAGCAGCTTGGACGCCATCATCGGCGTCAGCGTGAGTGCGACCAGCGCGGAGATCGCCACTGCTGCCGCCAGCGCCACCGACAGTTCGCGGAACAGCCGACCGGTATTGCCCTGCAGGAATCCGACCGGCAGGAACACCGAAATCAACACCGCCGTGGTCGCGATCACCGCGAAGGCCACCTGCTTGGTGCCGCGCTTGGCCGCGACCAGCGCAGGCTCGCCAAGATCAACCCGGCGCTGGATGTTCTCCACCACCACGATCGCATCGTCCACCACCAAGCCGATGCACAACACCAAGGCAAGCAGGGTCAGCAGGTTGATCGAAAACCCGAACACATACAGCGCGATGAACGAAGCGACCAGGCAAACCGGCACGGTCAGCGCCGGGATCAATGCGGCGCGCATGCTGCCAAGGAACAGCCAGATCACCAGCAGCACCAGCACGATGGCTTCCGACCAGTGTTTCATACACGCGCTCGACCGCTGCTTCGATGAACAGCGTGCTGTCGAATGCCACATAGATGTCCGTGCCCTGCGGCAAGGTGGCACCGATGCGCTTGGCTTCTTCCTGCGCGGTCCGGGTGACATCCAGGCTGTTGGCGGTCGATGTCTTGACGATGCCAAGTCCCATCGCCTGCTCGCCATTGCTGCGGTAGTAGGAGCGGCGTTCGACCGACTCCAGCGCGACCTTGGCGACATCGCCCAGCTTGACGATGTATCCATCGGCACCCTTGGAGATTGGCATCTGCGCGAAGGCGTCGGCGCTGGTGTAGTCGCGCGCCACGCGCAGGATGAAGTCGCGGTCGGTCGATTCGATCCGGCCCGCACCCAGCTCCACGTTCTCGGCACGCAGCGCCGCCTCGACGTCGGCGGCAGTCAGGCCGCGCGCCGCAAGCTGGTCGCCGTTCAACCAGACCCGCATTGCATAGCGCTGGCCGCCACCCATGCGTACCTGGGCCACGCCTTCGAGGCTGGAGAAACGATCCACGACATAGCGATTGGCGTAGTCGGTGAGCTGCAGCGTGTCCATCGTGGCCGAGCGCAGGTTGAACCAGATGATCGCGTCGGAATCGCTTTCGACCTTGCTGATTTCCGGTGCCTGCGCTTCGTCCGGCATGCGGTCGGCGACACGGCTGACCGCATTGCGGATGTCGTTGGCTGCCGCTTCCACGTCGCGACTGGCGAGGAACTCGATGCTGATCGAGGAACTGCCGTTCTGGCTGCGCGAATCGATCGTGTTGATGCCCTCGATTCCGGCCAGCGCATCCTCCAGCGGCTGGGTGACGCGGCTTTCGACCACGCTGGCCGACGCGCCGGGATAGTCGACCCGCACCGAAACGATGGGCGGATCGATCGCCGGCAGTTCGCGCAAGGTCAGGCGCGAGAACGACATGATCCCCAGCACCACCAGCAACAGGCTCAGCACGGTGGCGAACACCGGCCGCTGGATCGAGATATCAGACAGGCGCATCGAGGGTCAGCCCGGCTTCTTTTCGGAGCCGCCTTCGCTGGCGGCTTCGGCGGCGGGCTTTTCACTGGCAACCGTCCTGCACGGTCGCGCCCGGGCGCAGCTTGCCGGTGCCTTCCACCACGACCCGGTCGCCAGCGGACAAGCCGGTGAGAACCTCGGCCAGCCCATCGTGGCGCGAGCCGATGGTCACGTCGGCCTGTGCGACCTTGCCCTGCGCATCGACACGCCACACGAACGTCTTCGCCCCAACCTGGACCACCGCGATCTCCGGCAGCAACAGCGCTTGCCGTTCCGCGCGATACACGCTGACCTCGAAACCAGCATGCCCGGGCGCAGGGCCTGGTCCGGATTCGGGAAATCGGCGCGCACGGTGAGCGCACGGCTGGCCGGCATCGATGCGTGAATCGATGGCGGAAACGGTGCCATCGAAGCTGCGGCCGGGCCAGCTGGCGCTGCTGCCACTGACGCGCTGTCCCACACCCGCGAATGCAAGATCACTTTCCGGCAACGGGAAGTCGACGTAGACGCGGGCGATGTCGTCGAGCGTCGCGATCGCCGTTCCCGGCGTGACCAGTGCCCCCGGGCTGACCTTGCGAATGCCGAGCACGCCTGCAAACGGCGCACGGATCACGCGATCGCCAAGTTGTGCGCGGATCTGCGCGACGCGGGCATTGGCAGCGTCGCGCGTGGCGCGCTGCGCATCCAGCGAAGCACGCGCGATCAAGCTGCTGCGCGGCGAGGTCGGACTGGCGCTGATACAGGCGGGAAGCCTCGCTGGCGGAGGCTTGCGCTTCGGACAATGCAGCTTGCTGCTGCTGGCCGGACAAGGTCACCAGTGGCGCGCCACGCACCACCGTGTCGCCACTGTCGAAATGCACCTGCTGCACGGTCTCGCTGACCTTGGCCGTGATCGTGACGGCTTCACGCGCATGCACGGTGCCCAACGCACGCAGGTTGTCGCTGAACTCGCGCGGCTGCACGACTTCGGTGGTCACCGGCACGGGCCGGTCCATTCCGCGTGCGCCGGGGCCAACTGCCCCCTTGTCGCCTCCACAAGCCAGTGAGGACGGCGAGCGACAGGCAGGCGAAAACAAGATGGCGGATGCTTGGCAGCATGGCGCGACTCGTGCAAGGGATCGCTGATTCTAGCCGTTCAAGGGTGACGGTCCCTGTGCCATCGGCTGGTGCGTTGCGAGCGCTGTCACGGTCAACCGATGGCCTTTCCGGTGCGTTGTCGCCGAGTGTGCGGTGATCAGCTCGTGGACCACCACCAGGCCAGGCCTGCAAACGCAATCAACACGAACAACCAGCGCAACCCGCCGGGCTTGTCCCCCATCACCACGGTCGGCGTGCGTTCACGGGTGATGGCGAAGGTCGAAGCCGCCCGTTGCAGTTGCTTGACGGGCAGCCTTGCTCCCAACGCATCCACATGGTCCTTGGCGGCCTTGAGCGTCATGCCGGGATTGGCTTGACGCAGGCGCTTGACTGCCTCAAGCACGTTGCCTTGCTGCAGAGCATTCCTGACTTCCGCAGGCACCTGCACTCCGGATTTCTGGATCGCCGATGTCGCCGAGGCCATGACGGCCTCATCTGAAGCCACGGCCTGCACGGCACGCAAGGTCTGCAACAGTCCACCAATACCGCCCTGGCGCATCAAGGCCTTGACTGCGTCCTTGTCGCCCCGCGCGACGGCATCCTTGAGTTGCGCCTGCAACGATTGATCATTCGACACGTGTCAATCCCCTTGCCACCCATGCCGAGCATACCCTTGCCATGGCCCGGCAATCACCAGGCCCTCAAAACGAAACGCCGGCTCTGGGCCGGCGTTTGATTCATTGCTGCCATCCATGGCGCAACCACATTGATCTTGGATCGCCCGGCCCATGCATCCATGCATGGGCGTTCCTGACCGCAACCGTTGCCTGAGGGCAACGGCTAAGCGCGATCACTCACCCTTGCCATTGCCCGAGCGCTGCAAGGCCATTGGCCTTGGCGCGCTCGAACACGGTCTGCTGGGCCTTGGCGTAATTGCCGGTCATGTCCTGGGCCCAGGACTTCAATGCGGCCTGCTGCATCGCGCGGCCGTAGCTGAAGCTCAGCGGCCACGGATTCGGACCCATCTCGTTCATTGCGTTGAGGTGTGCGGTCGCGGCTTCATCGCTCTGGCCGCCCGACAGGAACACGATGCCCGGCAGGATGGCTGGCACCGCCGACTTCAGGCACATCAGGGTGGCCTCGGCCACTTCCTCGATGCTGGCCTGCTCGTCGCAGCCCTTGCCCGGCACGACCATCGACGCCTTCAGGATCGTGCCTTCCAGCATCACGTTCTGGTTGAACAACGCATCGAACAGCGAACGCAGCACGACCTCGCTGACTTCGTAGCAGGTCTCGATGTCGTGGTTGCCGTCCATCAGGACTTCAGGCTCGACCACCGGCACCAGGCCCTGCTCCTGGCACAGCGCAGCGTAACGCGCCAGCGCATGGCAATTGGCCTCGATGCAGGTTCCGGACGGGATATCGTCGCCAATGGTGATCACCGCGCGCCACTTGGCGAAACGCGCACCCAGCTTGTAGTACTCGGCCAGGCGTTCGCGCAGGCCATCAAGGCCTTCGGTGACGACTTCGCCTTCGAACCCGGCCAGCGGATGCGTACCCTTGTCGACCTTGATCCCGGGGATCATGCCGTTGTCCATCATGTATTTGGCGAAGGGGACGCCGTCCTTGGTGGACTGGCGGATGGTTTCGTCGAACAGGATCGCGCCCGAGAGGTACTGGTTGGCGCCCGGCGCGGTCAGCAGCAGTTCGCGGTAGGCGCGGCGGGTTTCTTCCGTGCACTCGATGCCGACGGCGTCGAAGCGCTTCTTGCAGGTACCAGCGGACTCATCGACGGCGATGATGCCCTTGCCCGGCGCAACCATGGCGCGGGCGGTTTCGGCGAGTTGTTCGATGCTCATGGCGACCTGCAGGCTGGAATAAGGGATCCTATTATTATAGCTCGCCCTGTTGGTCAGAGCTCGCCAAGCCCCTCGGCTTGCCCGTTCTCGCCGACCTGCAACAGGCGCAAGGTATTGGTAGCGCCGCGGGTTTCCATGTGCTCGCCGCTGGTGAACACCACCCGGTCGCCGCTCGCCAGCAAGCCCGCTTCCACCAGCATGCGGATGCCACCGCGTCCCGCCTCGCGGGGGGTCTGGCCGCGGCTGTCGTAGTCCATGGGAAATACGTCACGCATCAGCGCCATGCGCCGGCGCGCGCCGGCGTGCCGGGAAACCGCATAGATCGGCACCCCTGAACGGAAACGCGACAGGTAGCGCGCGGTGCCGCCGGATTCGGTCATCGCCACCACCGCGCGCACGCCGATGTGCTCGGACAGGAACATGGTGGCCATCGCGATGGCATGGTCGGCGCGTTCCAGGCCACGCCGTGCCTTCTCGAAATCGACATCGACCTCGAACTGTTTTTCCGCTCCAACGCAAATACGCACCATCGCCTCGACCGCTTTTACCGGCCAATTGCCCGCCGCGCTTTCCTGCGACAGCATCACCGCATCGGTGCCATCGATCACCGCATTGGCAACGTCCAGGACTTCAGCACGGGTCGGGATGGGACTGTCCACCATCGACTGCAGCATCTGCGTGGCGGTGATCACCACTTTCTCGCGCTCGACCGCGACCCGGATGATTTTCTTTTGCAAGCCAGGCAATTCGGCATCGCCGATTTCCACGCCCAGATCACCGCGCGCGACCATCACCACTTCGCTGGCATCGACGATCTCGGTCAGGTTCTCGATCGCCTCGGCGCGCTCGATCTTCGCCACCAGCGCCGCCTTGCTGCCATGGGCGCGCGCGACCCGGCGCGCCTCGTGCATGTCTTCGGCGTTGCGACAGAACGAGACCGCGATGAAGTCCACGTCCATGCCCGCAGCCACCGCGATCAGTTCGCGATCCTTTTCGGTGATCGCGCCCAGCGACAGGCCGCCGCCCTGCTTGTTCAAACCCTTTCGATCGGACAGGGTGCAGTCGTTCAACACGGTGGTCACGATGCGTTCGCCTTCCACGGCGGTCACCTGCAACTGCACCACGCCGTCGTCCAGCAACAGCACGTCACCCGGTTTCACGTCACCCGGTAAGCTCCAGGTAACTGACGCCGACCTGGGTGGCGTCACCAGGTGGTGCATCGAGGCTGCGCCACCAGGTCGAAGCGATTGCCGGCCTTCAGTGCGACCTTGCCCTCGACGAAGGTTTCGACGCGGATCTTCGGGCCCGGCAAATCGGCAAGGATTCCGATCTCGCGCCCGATCTTCAGCGCCATCGCACGGACCGCTTCGCCACGCGCCACCTGCGAGGACGGATCGCCATGCGAGAAGTTCAACCGCACCACGTCGACACCTGCACGCAGCAACGCTTCCAGCACCTCGGGCGGATCAGTGGCGGGGCCAAGGGTGGCGACGATGCGGGTGCGGCGCTGGTGCGGTGTGTCGCCTGGCTCTTTCATGGATTCAGTCATGCATGGGCTGTTGTTGCCCGCACGCTAGCATGCGGCACCGACCAGCAGCAGCACCGCACACCTGAAAACGAACTCAGTCGGCGCGGGCTTCGAGTGCCGCCACGGCCGGAAGTGTCTTGCCTTCCAGGAATTCCAGGAACGCACCGCCGCCAGTGGAGATGTAGGACACGGCATCGGCGATCCCGTACTTGTCGACTGCGGCCAACGTGTCGCCGCCACCCGCGATCGAAAATGCATCGCTGGCCGCGATCGCGCGCGCCACCGCTTCGGTGCCCTTGCCGAAGGCATCGAACTCGAACACGCCGACCGGACCGTTCCAGACCACGGTGCCGGCCCTGGCGATCAGCTGCGCATAGACGCCCGCAGTTTGCGGGCCGATGTCGAGGATCATGTCGTCAGCCGCCACCGCATCGATGGCCTTGATCGTGGCTGGCGCATCGGCGGCGAACTCAGGCGCCACCACCACGTCGATCGGCAGCGGGATTTCGGCGCCACGTGCCTTGGCGTCGGCGATGATCTGGCGGGCAGTATCCAGCAGGTCCATCTCGACCAGCGACTTGCCGACGCCATGACCCATCGCGGCGATGAAGGTGTTGGCGATGCCGCCGCCGACGATCAACTGGTCGACCTTGTTCACCAGCGAGGACAGCAGTTCAAGCTTGGTGCTGACTTTCGAGCCCGCGACGATCGCCAACAATGGCCGCGCCGGATGTTGCATTGCTTTCGCCAGCGCATCCAGTTCGGCCATCAGCAGCGGCCCGCCCGCAGCCTGCCTGGCGAACTTGATCACGCCATGGGTGGACGCCTGCGCACGATGCGCGGTACCGAACGCATCCATCACGAACACGTCGCACAGCGCCGCATATTTCTTCGACAAGGCTTCATCATCGGCTTTCTCGCCGATATTCATGCGGCAGTTTTCCAGCAACACCAGTTGCCCTGGCGCCACCTCGACGCCATCCAGCCAGTCCTTCACCAGCGGCACGTCGCGTCCGAGCAATTCACCCAGACGCACAGCAACAGGAGCAAGCGAATCCGCCTCGCTCCACACGCCTTCCCTGGGCCGGCCAAGATGCGAGGTGACCATGACTGCCGCGCCTTGTTCCAGCGCCAGCCGGAGGGTCGGCAACGAGGCTGTGATGCGTTGTTCGGAAGTGATGTGGCCCGGCTTGCCATCGACGTGCTCGATCGGCACATTGAGATCCTGGCGGATCAGCACGCGCTTGCAGTTCAAGTCGAGGTCGCTCATGCGGACGATGGGCATCGCAGTCATCACTCACTGGAAAACCGCATTGTCGCCCGCCGCCCGGCCGCCTTCAAACCTGCAGGGTGTCATCTGGTCTTCGAAGCCCGCAGCAGGCTGGCGGCGAACCCGGCCACCACGACTGCGCCCAGCACCAACAGGCTCCACAGCAACCACGATTTCCAGTCGCGCCGGGGTGGCAGGGGCTGCAGCGCCTGCGCGCCTGCCAACTCGGCCGGCGCTCCCAGCGTTGCGTTTGCAGGTTGCCAGTCACCACCACGGCGCGCGCGGATTGCATCGACCAATTGCGGCAATGGCGCATCGGCACGTGTCGCCCGTGCGCTACCTGCTACCAGTGCGAAGGGCGGCTGGCCCTGGGCAAGGAACACCATCACTTCGGGCTGATAGCCGAGGCGCAGCATCGGCACGCCATTGACCGGCGCGCGCGACGACAACCGCCACTGATGATCGCGGACGATGCCGGCAAGCGACTGCTCGGCGGAGCGTTCGTCACCGTCGCCCGCACCCACCTGGAACGCGACCCACGGACCGGCGCGACGCTGCCACTGGCCGTCATCGGCATCGCGACTTTCCAGCGTCCATTCGGCCGCGGCATTGGCGTCCAATGCGACATCGGCGCGTGCCATCGGGAAGCGGCCATCAAGGGTGAACTGGTAGTACGTGCGTCCGTTCTCCACGACTTCACGCCCGCGCAGCGCTTCCCACTGCCAGGTCTCTGCGGCAGCTGGCCCGGCCAGCTCGGCCGAAACACCAGCCAGCGGCAGCGCGGCATCGGCCTGCAACGGCGACAAGCCGCAGGTACTTTGCCTGCCCATCGAGCGGGATCCGCCGCTGCTGCAGGCGCTGGCCGTCGCGGGTCAGGTCCAGCAATTGCGCACGCGGCTGCAGGATGCGCCAGTCGCGCAGGTCGTCGCTGCCTTCGACCTGATAGGCGACGTCGAGTGCCGTGGCTTGTGCAGGCCAATCCAGCTGCAAGGCAACGATCCGCGCATCGATCTGGCTGGCATCGATCAGCCACGCATTCGCGACTGGCTGTCGCACTCCGGTGCCGCCGGATACGCCGACCCGCGCCTCGACGCGACGCAGGCTGCCATCCGCATCGCGCTCGCTGATCAGGGTGATGTCGCGGCCCGGTGCGGCCTGGTCGCGCGGCAACGGGAACCACGGCAAGGCGTGCTGCCTGGATGCCTGTGCCAGCGGTTGTTCGGGCGAGAACAATGCCGCCGGCACCGCGACGACCTGCAGCATTGCGCACGTCGATATCGCGCAGCGACGGCAGCGTCGCGCTGCGATAGACCTCGCGATCCAGCACCACCCGGTACGCGCCTGCGTCCTGCGTTTGCAGGGCAAGTGGCCATTGGCGGGCGTAGTCGTCGGCATGTGTTTCGACTTGCGCCGAGGCGGCCATTGCCGGCAACACGAGTAACCAGAGCAGGCGTTTCATGATGTTGTCTCCGCAGGTTCGTCGTCAGCATGCACGCGTGGCGGTGCGGGCGCGAAATAGCCCACCAGCGTGCACAGCAGGCCGAAGCCGATGAAGGAACCGATGCCCAGCAGATTGCCAAGGTGCTGGCGATCCACCAGGACGAGTTTTGCCAACACCACGCCCATCAGCACTGCGCCGGCCAGCCACAGCGCACGCTGTCCGCGCCGCGAGCCGCCGATCCAGCCGACCACGCCCAGCACGCTCCAGACGATGGTCAGGCTGGTTTGCGCAAGGCTCGTCGACAGCAGCTCGTCATCCCATGGCACCGCGCCCCAATGGTGCACGCCACGCAAGGTGATGCAGGTCACCAGTGCGAATCCGGCCAGCGACAACACGGCGATCCGCCTGCGTACCAGCAAGGCATTCGCATGCGGCGACCACAGCCAGCGCGCAAGCAAGGCCAATGCCGCCAACTGCGCCAGATCGAGTGGATTCAGCAGCGGCACCCACGGCAACGGCGCGCTGTCGCCGGCCGAGAACAATGCGCTGATCCAGCCGATGGCAAGCACCGCGACATAGGTGCCGGTCAACGCCGTTCGGCAGGCATCGAAGCGCGTGCCCAGCGGCATCGCCAGCCACGGCCAGTGGAATTGCGCGATGGCCAACGCGGCAAGCCACGGCAGGCCCAGCAACGCGATTTCCCAGCCTTGCGCCAGCCCGAAGCGATCGGCGAGCCACGCACCGAGCAGCGACGCCATCGTCGGCCACACCAGCCACCAGGTGAACTGCGCACCGACCGCGAAACGATTCTCGCCTTCGCGCAGGCACTGCAGGCTGCGCATGCCAAGCACTGCGAACACCAGCCATGCCCACCAGCCATTGCCGGCGAACGGTTGTTCGTGGACCTCGGCCTGGGCAAACGCCATGGGAATGGCGATCGCCATCGATGCGAGCGTGGTCAGCACCAGTGCCGACGCAGGCTTGCGACGATGCACTTCCGCGGCCAGCCAGCCGGTGATCGCTGCAAACGCCAGCAGCACATCGACGCGCGAGGCGTACTCGACGAAACGGCCAACCTCATGGATGGCATTTCCGCACCACCACAGCAGGCCCCAGGCGTACCAGCCGAGCGCGGCCTGCGACCTGCCGGCATCGCGATGCACCCATGCACTGGCAAAACCGGCCAGCGCGATCAGCAAGGCGCCCATGAACGTCGGGTTGGCGACGGCGGTCGCATCGTGCCGCCATGCCATGCGCACCGATGAAGAACGCGACGGCGGCCGCGAACTGCAACCCGGTGCCGGTCCAGCGCGGCAGGCGCCGGCCCTGCTTCAAGTCCAGCCAGACCAGGCCCGCGCCTTCCAGCGCGAACACGCTTGCGGTGGCCCGCGCCGACAGCGCCAACGGCACCGACAAGGTGGCGAAACCGACCGCCAACAACGCATGGCCCTGGCCAAGCACGGCATAGCGCTCACGATGGATCAGCAAGCGCGCCAACACGGCATACACCGCCGCCAGCCCGAGCGCGCAGAACGCCAGCGGCATGCGGTCGCCATGCATCAGATCCGGCCTGCAGCGAGAACGCGATCAGTGGCGTGCCGAACAGCAGGCAGCCGTCGATGCGATCGTTGGGCCGCGCTGGCCGCTTGCGCGCATACAGGATCGGCAGCAGCAGATAGAACGCGAAGAACAGCAGCAGGAACGGCTGGGTGCTGGCGTATTTGGCCGGCTCGTAATCCAGCACGCCCCAGACGATCGCCGATGCCCCAGGTGAACGCGAAGCCCAGCAGGTTGAGGATCCGCCACGACTTCACCCAGGCAATCGCGAAGATCGCGGCATTGAGCATCGCGTAGTAGGCGAACAAGCGCGACATGGTTGCCACCGCCGTTCGACAGCCAGATCGGTGCGAGGAAGCCGGCAAGGATCCCGAGTACCGCCAACGTGCGCGAATCCTGCAACACCGCCAGCACGCCAAGGCCCGCCACCAGGACAATGCTGATCGCGAACGCCGCACCCGCCGGCAACAAGCCGTACATCTTCGATGCCGCGAACACGGTCAGCAGCAACACGCCGATCGCCCCGCCCTGCAATGCCAGCGCGAAACTGCGGTTGCTCTCGCGCTTGCGCCAGGCGAACACCAGTGCCGCCAGCGCCGCGGCGGAAATGCCGGCCAGGCGCAACTCGATCGGCATCCGCATCCAGCCCTGGTCGCTGGCATAGCGCAGCAAGCGCCGCCACGCCGGCCAGCAACACCAGCATGCCGATCTTGACCGGCACGTTGCCGACCGTGAACCAGGCCTTGATCCGGCGGAACAGGACTTCGACCGGATTCGGGCGCGCCGGCACAACGCGACCTGGCGGTGGTGGCAACGGTAGGGAGCGGAGGCGACGTCGGGTGGCGATGCCGCGGCCAAGACGGGTGTCGGACGCGCGGGTTGCGGCGTGCCTGCATCCGGAGGCATGCCAGGCGACGCTCGGTGCACGGCCCTGGCCCGTCAGTTCGGCCAGCGTGGGCTCATGCGATTCGGGTGGTCGTGGCTGGGCTGCCCGAGCTGGTTGGGCGCGCTGCGCGTGGCTGCCTGCACCGACCGCGCAAGCGCTGCACTTCGGTCTCCAGATCCTCGACCCGGCGGCGCATCCCGCTCAGCCATACCAGGCAAATGATCAGCAGCACCGGAACTGCCAGTACGACCAGTGCAAGCAAGACGAACATCTGTTCCATGGCGCGATCGTCCCCAGCCCCGTCCAGCCGGGGTCATGGCCGCCACCTTAGCCGACGCCGCGCAAAAACAAGAAGCCCCGCAATGCGGGGCTTCCGTGGTTCGATGCCGTGGCCTGCCTGATTACTTCGCAGCGACGACCTTGACCATGTCGAGGCACTTGTTGGAGTAGCCCCACTCGTTGTCGTACCAGCTGACCAGCTTGACGAAGGTGGAATCCAGCGCGATGCCGGCATTGGCATCGAAAATGCTGGTGCGCGCATCGCCGCGGAAATCGGTGGCGACCACCTTGTCCTCGGTGTAGCCCAGCACGCCCTTCATCGCGCCTTCCGACTGCGCCTTCATCTCCGCGCAGATCTCGGCATAGGTCGCCGGGTTGTCCAGTTCCACGGTCAGGTCGACCACCGACACGTCACTGGTCGGCACCCGGAAACTCATGCCGGTCAGCTTGCCCTTGAGCTGCGGCAACACCACGCCGACCGCCTTGGCTGCACCGGTGCTTGACGGAATGATGTTCTCCAGGATGCCGCGACCGCCGCGCCAGTCCTTGTTGCTGGGGCTGTCCACGGTCTTCTGGGTCGCGGTGGCGGCATGCACGGTGGTCATCAGGCCACGCTTGATGCCCCACTTGTCGTCCAGCACCTTGGCGATCGGCGCCAGGCAGTTGGTGGTGCAACTGGCATTGGAGATGATCGTCTGGCCGGCGTAACTCCCGCAGTTCACGCCATGCACGAACATCGGCGTGTCGTCCTTGGACGGCGCCGACATGATGACCTTCTTCGCGCCGGCATCGATGTGCTTCTGCGCGGTTTCCTTGGTCAGGAACAGACCGGTGGATTCCAGCACGACATCCGCGCCGACCTCGTCCCACTTCAGGTTGGCCGGATCGCGCTCGGCGGTCAGGCGGATGGTCTTGCCATTGACGACCAGCGCGCCGTTGACGACCTTGACGTCGCCGTCGAAGCGGCCATGTACCGAGTCGTAGCTCAGCATGTAGGCCAGGTAATCGGGCTCCAGCAAGTCGTTGATGCCAACGATCTCGATGTCGTCGCCGAAATTCTGCACAGCAGCGCGGAACACGCAGCGCCCGATGCGGCCAAACCCGTTGATGCCAACCTTGATCACCATGGACTCCTGTTAAGACGTGGATTGAGACTTGGATGAAGACGTGGATCTTGAAACTCCGCTATTTTAGCCGCTTGCCCGCCAACCTGCCCGAATCCATGCGCCGACTGCCTGCCGTCTTCGTTCTCAGCTTCCTCCTGACCGTCCTGCCGGCGCTGCCAGCACTGGCCTGGAGCGATCTTGGTCACCGCATGGTGGGTGAACTGGCGCAGCGCCACCTGAACCCTGCGGCCAAGGCCGAAGTCGACCTGCTGCTGGCGGGCGAAACAAACCCCAGCCTGGCGGGCGTTGCCTCATGGGCCGACACCCTTCGCAACGAGGATCCGGAGCATTTCAAGGCGACCTCGCGCTGGCATTACATCAATGCGAAAGGGGGTGGCTGCGGATTCGACGTAGCCCGCGACTGCCCGGACGGCAACTGCGTGACCGGAGCGATCGAAACCCAGCGCGCGATCCTGGCCGACCGCAGCCAGCCGCTGGACGCACGTCGCGATGCGTTGAAGTTCGTCGTCCACTTCGTGGGCGACGTGCACCAGCCGATGCATGCCGGCAGCCGGCCCGACAGTGGTGGCAACCGCTTCCAGATCAGCCTGCGCACGCCGATCCAGCCGGAGGCGTATGCGCCCAAGGATTACGTGGACGGGGTGATGGGCACCAACCTGCATTCGATCTGGGATTACTACATCTTCGCCAGCACTGGACGCGCTTTCGGCGACTACACGAACCGGCTGGATGCACTGCCGTGGCCGCCGTAC
Organism: uncultured Gammaproteobacteria bacterium; assembly: GCA_963714905.1. Lineage (GTDB taxonomy): Bacteria > Pseudomonadota > Gammaproteobacteria > Xanthomonadales > Xanthomonadaceae > Thermomonas. Next base: position 61,313 of record CAVQPZ010000005.1, on the reverse strand, counting down.
CCGCCGGCATCGCGATACGACATGATGCCGCTGGCCTGGGCTGGCGAATCCTGCCGGCTGATCGATGCGCGCGGCATCTACCCCGAGCAGCACACGATGGATGACGCCTACCTGGACGCGATGCGTCCCTTGGCCGAACAACGGGTTCGCCAGGCCGCATGGCGGCTCGCGCAATTGCTCAATCAGACCTTGGGCCAGTAAGCCTGCTTTGCTAGCAGTTGGGTGCCGACCCTGCGCAGCGGCTCGGCTCATTGGCCAGCGACGGTAGTCCCAGCCGTTCACGAACAACTGGCTCGAACCTGGTCAGGCCCGCGGCCTTGCCGAATTCAAGCGCCGCCTGCGGGGTCATGCCACCAGCCTGCTGCGCTGCAAGTGCCAGCAATGCACCTGCGCGGTTACCGGATGAGCAATGCACCAGCACCGTTCCGGAACCGACCTGCAGCGATTGCCACAGCAGGCGGGCATTGTCGGCGGTGAGGTCATTTGGTCCGGCCACGCCGATCTGCACGTAATCCATCCCGTTGGCTTCGACCTCGCCCGCCTCGTTGCGGTTACCGAGTTCGGATGCAGGAAGCAGGCTGATCACGCGCGTCACCCCGGATGCGCGCAAGTCGCGCCACGCATCCGCCGTGGGCTGGCCGCCGGACAGCAGTCCCGTGCGCGGGACATGCAGATGCGGCACATCCGCCTGCAACTGCGGGGTTGCCTGGGCGATGCGGATTGACGTGGGCACACTGGCGCAGGATGCCAGCAACACGCACATGCCAAGCAGGCAGGCCGAAAAAACCGGCCGCAACCTGATCATCGAACGACCCGTCACATCCGTCTGCAAGCAGGCGTCACTCACGGGGCAGATTGGCCCGCGTCCAGCGAATGATATCCAACGCGCCCATTGCGCCTGCCTGGCGCGCGATTTCCTGGCCCTGCACGAACAGCACCATGGTCGGGATGCTGCGAATCCCGAACTGCTGGCCCAGCGTGGGCTGTGATTGGGTATCGACCTTGGCCAGCCGCACATGGGGTTCCAGCTCCCTGGCCGCCGCCTCGAAATTCGGCGCCATCATCAGGCAAGGCTGGCACCACGGCGCCCAGAAATCCACCAGAAGCGGCAACTCCGAGCGGTTCTGATGCGCTGCGAAACTGTCGACGCCAAGCGCAACCGGATGGCCGGCGAACAACGGCTGGTGGCAGCGACCACAGGTCGGCGCTTCGCCGAGCCGCTGGGCCGGCACCCGATTGAGTGCATGGCAATGCGGGCAGGCCACCTTCAGCGCGTCATCCATTTCATGCCTCCTGCTTTTCCAATGCTGGTGCCGGCGATGCACGATCCTCATCACGCATCTTCAGCACGTAGTACAGCAATGGAATCACGACCAGCGTCAACACCGTGCTGACGAGGATGCCGAAGATCAGCGAGATCGCCAGACCGTTGAAAATCGGATCATCCAGGATGAAGAAGGCACCCAGCATCGCCGCCATGCCGGTCAGCACGATGGGCTTGGCGCGCACCGCGCAGGCATCGATGACGGCTTCGACAAGGGGCACGCCACGCTCGATTTCCTGATTGATGAAATCCACCAGCAGGATCGAGTTGCGCACGATGATCCCGGCCAGCGCGATCATCCCGATCATGCTGGTGGCGGTGAACTGCGCGCCGAACAACGCATGGCCCGGCATCACCCCGATCACGGTCAATGGAATCGGCGCCATGATCACCAGTGGCACCAGGTAACTGCGGAACTGCGCCACGACCAGCAGGTAGATCAGCAACATGCCGGCGGCGTAGGCAATGCCCATGTCGCGGAATGTCTCATAGGTGATCTGCCACTCGCCGTCCCACTTGATCGCGTATTCGCTGGTGTCGGTCGGCTGTGCAATGAAGGTCTGGCCCAGCGACTGGCCGGCGACCTTCGCATCGCGCAGCTTGCCGACCACGCTGAACATGCCGTACAGCGGACTGTCCAGGTCCCCGGCTTCGTCCGCCATGGCATACACCACCGGCAGGCCGTCCTTGTGCTGGATCATGCCGTCCCATGTGCCGCGCTCGCACACGCACCAGTTCCGACAGCGGTACCAACTGACCCTGGCCACCGCGTACCTTCACTGACAGCAACGCATCAATCGACGCCTGATCCTGCGCCGGCAAGCGCACGCGGACCGGTCGCGGATACTTCGAAGCGCCGTCATGGATGAAGGTGGCATCGCTGCCCGATACCGCCATCGCGATGGCATCGGCCACGGTTGCCTGCGCAACGCCCAGGCGTGCCGCGCGCACGCGATCCAGCACGATGGTTTCACGCGGGGCATCGGCTTCCACGCTGGTGTCGATATCGACGATACCTTCGGTCGTCGCAAATTGTTCGCTCGCCAATGCACGCGCGATGCGACGCTGGCCGGCGTAATCCGGGCCATAGATTTCCGCCACCAGCGGCGACAACACCGGCGGCCCCGGCGGGACTTCCACGACCTTGACCGAAGCGTCGTGGCGCTCACCGATTGCCGCCAGCGCCGGACGAATCGCGCGCGCGATGTCATGGCTCTTGCGCTTGCGATCATGCTTGTCGACCAGGTTGACCTGCAGGTCACCGACGTTGTTGCCGCTGCGCAGGAAATACTGGCGCACCAGGCCGTTGAAATTGATCGGCGCGGCAGTGCCGGCATAGCCCTGGTAGTCGAGCACTTCCGGGACCTTGTCGATCTCGGCGGCCAGTTCGGCCAGCAGCGCATTGGTCTGCTCCAGCGTGCTGCCTTCCGGCATGTCGACAATCACCTGCACTTCCGACTTGTTGTCGAACGGCAGCATCTTCAGCACGACCAGCTTGAACACCGCCAGCGACGCCGACAACAGCACCAGTCCCAGCATCGACGCGAACAGCAGTCCGCGCTTGCGGCCGGCACGTTCGCCGACCAGGAATGGCGACATCAGCCTGTGGAACAAGCCGATGCAGCTTGTCCTGATGTTTCGCCCTCGTGGACGCCGATTCGCATGCTCGCCTGCGACGGCATGGCCGTGCCGGCGCAACAACTTCAGCGACAGCCACGGCGTCACTACCAGCGCAATGGCCAGCGACAGCAGCATGCCGACCGAGGCATTGATCGGGATCGGCCGCATGTACGGGCCCATCAGCCCGGTCACGAACGCCATCGGCATCAGCGCGGCGATCACGGTGAAGGTGGCCAGGATGGTTGGGCCGCCGACCTCATCCACTGCCGGCGGGATGACTTCGAACAGGCTGCGCTTGCGGCCGTCTGCAGCGGGTATCGCCAGATGACGATGGATGTTCTCCACCACGACAATCGCGTCATCGACCAGGATGCCGATCGAGAAGATCAGTGCGAACAATGACACCCGATTGAGGGTGAACCCCATCATGTGCGATGCGAACAAGGTCACCGCCAGGGTCAGCACCACCGCACTGCCGACCACGATGGCCTCGCGCCAGCCCAGTGCGAACAACACCAGCAACACCACCGACCCCGTCGCAAACACGAGCTTCTGGATCAGCTTCTGTGCCTTGTCGGCGGCGGTCTGGCCGTAGTCGCGGGTGACCGTGGCGTGCATGCCCTGCGGGATCAGTTCGCCATGCAGTTCGCCAATTCGACGGGTGATTGCGCCAGTGATATCGGACGCATTGCTGCCCGGCTTCTTGGCGACGGCAATCGTGACTGCGGGTGCGGTGCCGGCCTTGGGCCCGTCGCGTCCGGCGGGCGCACCAAACCAGGCATAGCGACTGGCGAGGTCGCCACGCGCGCTGGACCGTTGCGACATCGGACAGCAGCAGCGGCTTGCCGCCATTGCTGCCGATCACCAGACGAAGACACATCCTCCGCCGAGGCGAGGAAACTGCCCTGCAGTCACCGGCACCGAACCGTCCGCGCCCACGCGCTCGCCGGCCTGGTGGACCACGTTCGCCGCCTGCAGTGCCTGCAGCAGGTCGCCCGGTGCGAGGTTGTAAGCTGGACAGCTTTCGCAGCGTCCAGCGTGACCAGCACGCTGCGGTCCGGCGCGCCGATGGTGTAGACATCACGCGTACCCGGAACGCGCTTGAATTCGCTTTCCAGCGAATGCGCGACCTCGGCCAGCTGGCTGGCATCGGTCGCCGGGATCATCGCTCCACAACGTGACCGCCATGACCGGCACATCGTCAATGCCCTTGGGCTTGACCACCGGCGCTGCCCACGCCGACACCGCGCGGCAACCAGTCCTGGTTCGAGAACACCTGGTTGTACAAACGCACCAGCGCCGGCTGGCGCTCCACGCCGACCTCGAACTCCACGGTCATCACGGCCATGCCGGGACGACTGATCGAATACACGTGCTTGACGCCTTCGATCTCGCCGAGCTTCTGCTCCAGCGGCGTCGCCACCAGTTGTTCGACATCGCGCGCGCTGGCGCCGTCGAACGGCACGATGACATTGGCCATCGTCACGTCGATCTGCGGCTCTTCCTCGCGCGGCGTAATGCCGACTGCCAGCATGCCGAGCAACAGCCCCATGATCGCCAGGATCGGCGTCAGCGGATTGTCCTGGAACGCCGCGGCCAGCCGCCCGGAAATTCCGAACCTCGCCGGTTTCACGTGATCACTCATGCGTGTCGCCTGCCGCTTTTCGCTGCGCGGTCACGGCCTGCAACGCCGCCACCGGATCCGCTCGCCACTTTGTCGCCGGCGTTCAGACCACTGATCACTTCGACCATGTCGCCATCACGCGCGCCCAGCCGCAACTGTCGCAGCAACAGGCGATCGCCCTGGCGCACGTACACGCCGCTGAGCTCGCCGCGTTGGGCCACGGCCGATGCGGAATCCGGGTCGATGCGCCGACGATCCGGGAGGTCGCGAGCATCGGCATCGAACACGACTTTCGCGGTCGTGCCAGGTGCAGGCATCGGATCGAGATCCGGAAGTTCGATACGCACGTTGACGCTATGGCTGGCGACATCCGCCACTGGAAACACCGTCACCTTGGCCGGCACCACTTGCGCGCACCGGGCAACATGACGCGCGCGCGCGGGTCACGACGGATCGCCTCGGCACGGGTTTGCGGCACTGCGACTTCGATGCGCAATGCATCCGGTGCGTACACGCTCATCAATGGCTGGCCCGGAGAGACACTTTCCCCCGGCTCGACATCGCGGCGCGCAACCACGCCGGCGAACGGTGCACGCACCACGGTGTAGGCCGCCTGCTGCGCGGCCTGCGCCAGTTGCGCACGCGCGGCGTCACGCGCCGCCACGGCCGCATCACGACTGGCACGGGCCTGGTCGATCTGCGCGCGCGACACGTACTGGCCATCGGCCAATGCCGCGTAGCGGGTGTAGCTCTGCTGCGCTTCCACGGCAGAGGCTTCGGCCGCGCGCAACTGCGCGCGCGCGGTGTTCGCGCCGGCGTCCTGCTCGACCGCACTGATACGCATCAGCACGGTGCCGGCAGCAACGCGAGCATTGACGTCGACCTCGACCGACGTTACCCGGCCCGCGGTCTGCGCACTCAGGTCGGCACGGCGCACGGCTTCGACCACGCCATCCCAACCGTGCCCACCAACCGCACCGGCAGGCGACACCTCGAACGTGGCCACGTCTGCCAATGGGGGCAACTTGCTGGCCTCGCCCCCATTCCCGCACGCCGCGAGCGCCAGTGTCAGGGCGGATGGAAGCCAAAACGGCGCGAGCCTTTGCCTCATTTGACCGCGCATCCCGACGACTTGAAGCCAAGCTTCTGAAACACCATGCCTGCGGGGCAAAAGCCGGTGAACGCGGACTGGAACAGGTTCAGGCCGATGAATGCCGTCATCACCCAGAACCAGGGCGAAACGAATTGGGTCAACGCGATGCTGATCAGGATCATGATGCCTGCAAAGGCCTGTACTGCGCGATCGGTAGTCATTGGTGTGTTCCTCGGATGTGTTTCATGAAATCACTGGGGGGGCTGGATTGGAGCTAGGGCGTGCGCTTGACGTCTTTCAGCCGCTCGATGCCGAGTGCCTTCATCACGTATTTTTCGTAGATGGGCTCGGACGTGCCATGGCGCATCTTGTAGAGGAAATATTTTTCGAAGGCCAGCTTGGCCAGGTGCACCCACTTGCCGATCCTGGTCCAGGTCACGTTGCGCGGCGGAATCTGCGGCAGCGCCACGAAGGCCGCGCCGGTATCACCCATGTCGGCCAGGCAGACCGCGTTCCAGGTGCCTTCGAAATTCGCCGGCTCGCCCTTCATTTCGGCCTGGATGTTGTACACGATGGTGGTGACCATCGACTCGATCATGAAACCGGTCTTGGGTGCGCCGGTGGGGACCGGGGTTACTTCGACCGGCGGGATCGCCACGCACACGCCCGCCGAGAAGATCTTCGGGAACTTCGGGCTGCGCTGGTGCTTGTCGACGATCACGAAGCCGCGCGGATTGCACAGGCCTTCCACTGCGGCTACGGCGTCCACGCCCTTGAACGAGGGCAGCAGCATCGAGAACTTGAACGGCAAAGCATGCGACTCGCCCGGCTGGCCCTTGGTGTCGTGCTCCACCACCGTCATCTCGCCGTCACGGACGTCTGCGACCTTGCTGTTGACGATCCATTTCATGTGGCGCTGACGCATCTCCGACTCCATCAATCCCTTGGAGTCGCCGACACCGCCCAGGCCCATGTGGCCGATGTAGGGTTCGCTGGTGACGAAGGTCATCGGCACCTTGTCGCGCAGCTTGCGCTTGCGCAGATCGGCATCGACGATCATCGCGAATTCGTAGGCAGGCCCGAAGCAACTCGCGCCCTGCACCGCACCGATCACGATCGGACCCGGATCTTTCAGGAATTCCTGATAGGCCTCCCAGGTCTTCTGCGCATGAGGAGTGCTGCAGATCGACTGGCTGAAGCCGCCCTCGGGGCCGCTGCCGGGAACTTCCTCGAACGCGAGCTTGGGGCCAGTGCAGATCAGCAGGTAGTCGTAGTCGATGCGCTGGCCGGATCCGGTGATCACGGCATCGTTGGCGGCATCGATGGTCGAAACACCCTCGCCGTTGAAGGTGATGCCATGCTTGCCGACATGATCAGCGACCTTCAGCGTGATCTCTTCCGGCTTGCGCCAACCCACCCCAAGCCACGGGTTGGAGGGGGTGAAGCCAAACAGGTCGCCTTGGCCCACCAATGTGATCTCGTGTCCCTTGCCCAGCGTGTCGCGCAACTCGTACGCCGCGCTCATGCCACCCAGTCCTGCTCCCATCACTACGAACCTGGCCATCGCACGCTCCCTCCCGGACGCCATCATCGGCACTGGATTCTACATTAGCAATGTCTTATATTAGTGTCAACTGATATTCAAAGGTACCGACCATCATGGATCCCGAAGCGATGCGCACGCACGCCGCCGATGCATCGCGCCTGCTCAAGGCACTGGCGAACGAGAAGCGACTGATGCTGCTTTGCCTGTTGGCCGAGGGCGAGCAATCGGTCAGCGAACTCAACGCACGCCTGGAATTGAGCCAGTCGGCGTTGTCGCAGCACCTGGCCATCCTGCGTGATGATGGCCTGGTCACCACCCGGCGCGAAGCTCAGTCGATCTATTACGGCTTGGCACAAGGCCCCGCACAGCGTGTCATCGACACCCTGCACGGCATCTATTGCGGCGATGCCAATCCGCTGTGCGGATGAGACTGCGAGTAGTGAAATGAGCGACAACCTGCATATCGAACCGTTCTTCCACGAAACCACCGGCACCTGGACCTACGTCATCCATCGCCATGGCGGCAGTGATGGGAGACACGATGCAATCGTGATCGACCCCGTGCTGGACTACGATCCGAAGTCCGGCGCGGCCAGCATCGAAAGCCTGCGCCCGGTGCAGGACTACATCGCGAAAAAAAATCTGTGCGTGCACCGCATCCTGGAAACCCACGCGCATGCCGACCACTTGTCCTCCGCACAAGTCCTGCGCGCATCGACCGGCGCGACCGTCGGCATTGGCGATGGCATCCGCAGCGTGCAGGATCACTTCGCCGGCGTGTTCGGGATCGAGCGCGACAATCCGGCGCTACGTGATGCCTTCGATGTGACCTATGCCGATGGCGATGTGATCGAAGCCGGCTACCTGCGCATTACCGTTCTCGCCACGCCAGGCCATACCTCCGACAGCCTGAGTTATGCGATCGAAGGTCATGTCTTCATCGGTGACACATTGTTCGCGCCAGACGTGGGCTGCGCACGTTGCGACTTTCCCGGGGGCAGCGTGGACGATCTATATGCCTCGATCCAGCGCCTCTACGCGATGGACGACGCCACCGTGCTGCACCTCTGCCACGACTACCCACCTGCTGGCCGCGAACGCTGCAGTACGGTCAGCGTCGATGAAAGCAAGCGCGACAACTTGATGTTGCGTGGCGACACCACGCTGGAAGACTTCCGCCAGGCGCGCCTTGCACGTGATGCAACGCTCCCGGCACCGACACTGCTGTATCCATCGCTACAGGTGAACATCCGCGGTGGCCGCCTGCCGCCGCCTCGTGAAAATGGCCAGCGCTACCTGTGCACGCCTGTGCAAGGTGAATTGCCGGTAGCGCTCGACTGAGGCAGTAATACGTTCTGCTGATCCCGGCAGGTATCGCGCAAATTGTTGCTCGCATGAACCAGGTCGGCGGTTGCCGACCTGGACCATGTCGTTAATGACTAGCCCTGTTTCGGATCCGGTTCGCCAGCCAGCGTGAATTCAATCGGAACCCTGACTTGACCTGCGACGGCCTTGCCATCTTTCATTGCTGGCGAGAAGGTCCATTTCTTCACTGCCTCCAAGGCGGCTGCATCGAATACGCCAGCAGGCTCGCCTCGTTCGACGACGGCATTGCTGGCGCTTCCGTCCACCGCGACATCAACGACCAGAACAACAATTCCTTCGATATTCTGTTCGATCGCATCCTTGGGATATGTCGGCGCCGGCACTGCGAGGCTTCGTACAACCGTCGCCTTCGATGTTGCCGTGGGTTGGGCTAGTGGTGATGGTTGCGCAGCCCAGGCTGCAGTTCCCACAAACAATATCGACGCAGCCAAAATCGATGCACCGAACACGCGTCGCGTGCGGGAAGGCGAAGATAACTTGAGCATTTCGATTCTCTCCTTGAGTGGATGGGTGAACCCCCAATGGCAACCGAGCGGCAAGGCTTGCGTGGCCAATTGGGTTTGGAACATTGCCTCGCCATAGGCCCGGCGCGATTGCGGATGACCGGCGATCACGCGTTGGTCGCAGGCCAGTTCCTGGTCATGCCGAAAGGCGCGTGCAGCGACATGCAGCAACGGGTTGAACCAGAACAGGCAGCGCAGCAAGAGGAAACCGGCATTCGCCTGCAGGTCGCCATGACGGATATGCGCGCGCTCGTGGACGAGCATCAGCTCACGTTGCTCGGCGTTGTAACGCGTATCGAAATCGACGGGCAGCACGATCACCGGATGCAACCAGCCAAATGCCGCCGGCAATCCGGCAATCGCGTCGGCCTGCAGCACATCGGCTTCACGCACAAACAAGCGCCCGAGCGAACTACGGAACCGGCGTTGCTGACGGATGAAATACGCCAGCACTGTCATTGCGCCCAACAGCCATGCAGCGCACAACCATGTCGCGATACTGATTCCGGGTTCCGCACCTGCGATGACTGCCTGCATGGGCTGCGCGACGAACGTGTAAACAGCAGGGATCGACACCGTGTCCGCAGTCGGCGCGGGCAAGAGCACTGCGATGGATGCAATCGGCACCAGCAGCCATGCGGCATACGCCACCGCGGCGCCAAACATCAGGCGCATCCTTCGCCGCATCAGCAACACCAACAGCAGCGCGGCGGTACTTGCAAGCGTGGTTTCCAGCAAGGCGTGATTGATGCCTTGAGCGATCTCGACAGGATTCATTTCCTGTCTCCTTGTGCATCGATGCCGTCAAGCAGCTTGCGCAGCTCCGCGATGTCCTTGCGGCTGAGTTTTTGCTGCTGGCTGAAGTGCGCAACCAGTGGTGCGACGCGACCATCGAACAGACGTTCAAGCAGTCCCTGGCTTTCACCAAGCACCCAATCTTCGCGGCGAAGTATTGGCGAATACAGATAGCGCCGACCGTCTTTTTCCGCTGCAATCGCACCCTTCTTCAGCAAGCGGTTGATCAAGGTCTTGATGGTCGCTTCCTGCCAGTGCTGGGTGTTCGAAAGCGCCAACACCACGTCCTCCGCAGCGCACGACTGGCATTGCCAGAGCACGTCCATCACCACTGATTCGGCTTCACTGATCTGCATTGTTTACATCCGTAATCTTTTCTGCAGATTACACCTGTAATCGATGCTGTCAAGTCATGTCTGGAAATTCCCGGTCACGACATCGGGGAACGTGAGCAACCACTCCGAACTCAATGCGCGCGCGTGGCGGCCCGCTGCTTGAACAACAGGATCATGCCGATGATCGCGACAAGCAGCACCACAGATGCCGAATAGCGGCTCAACTCCAACCCGCCGTTGGTCACGGGCTTGTCGAGGAAATCGCCAAGCACTGCACCTAGCGGGCGGGTCAGGATGAAGGCAGCCCAGAACAGCAATGTGTGCGACAGACGGCCCCAGAAATAAAATGCTGCGGTGATCGCCAACAGCGAACCGAAGATAAGCATGCCTCCGGTATAACCAAGGCCTGCGGTATCCGCGACCCAGTCACCTAGCGCAGTACCCAGCGTCTGCGAACACATGATGGTCAGCCAATAAAACATCTCGGCCTTCGGCTCGGCAACAGTTTCCACCGCGATCGAACCCATGCTGCGATGCCATGCAAACAGCGAACCCAGAAGCAATACCAGCAGCAGGCTGGAACCACCGGCATAACCAATCCCGAGCGAACGGTCGGCGAAGTCGGCCAAGGTCGTACCGACCGTGGTGCTGGCAATGATCGTGGTCCAGTACAGGAACGGGTGGAACTTGCGCGCGCGGATTTGCGCATGGACAGCAAGCGCAAAGACAACGCCGAAAATTGCCGTGCCGACCAAATAGCCCAGACCCATCGACATCGACACCGCATCGCCACCAGTTTCGCCCAGCGTGGTCGCGGCAATCTTGATCAGCCAGAACACCAGGGTGACCTGTGGAACCTTGGCCAAGGCTTCACTGGTCACTAGTGGCGTGCCGCTCTTGGTCACTTCGCCACCTTCATCAGTCCGTGCTCGAAGCGGTATGCCGCCGTCTGGTAATTGCTGACCGCTTCCAGGGTCAGCTGCGGATCATCTGCAATCACCGGCTGCTCCTGGTCGCTTTCGTAAGCCGGGCGCACTGTATCGACCTTGCGATGCGGCGATAGCTGGACCAATTTTTCGTGGCGCAAATAGCCCAGCAGCTGGTAGGTGCCGATGAAGGCGCGCGCACTGTCCGGCGGACGCTGGAACACATCGACGCCATAGAACTGGCTGTCGTAATCCATGCCGAGCATGACCCAGCAGGGTTGGCGCGATATCGACCTGGCTGATCATTTCGGTGAAACGGCCAGGCGCGACATGCCCTGGCGAATACACCCACATCGGGATGCGATAGCGGAACGTCGGCAATGACGCCTTGCCGCCACTCGACGCGCAGTGGTCGGCGGTGATCACGAAGAGGGTGTTGGCGAACCACGGACGCTTGCGCGCGCGACGCACGAAATCGCCGATCGCCCAATCGGTGTAAGCCACCGCGCTATTGCGCTTGCCCTGAGGCCAAGGCCCGCGCTCGGCCGGGAACGTGTACGGGCGATGGTTCGAGGTGGTCATGACGTGGGCGAAAAACGGTTTGCCTGCGGCATGCGCGCGGTCGAACTGCTTCATCGACAGCGTGTACAGGTCCTCGTCGGCCACGCCCCAGATGTTGGCGTGTTGGATGTCGTCCTTCGGGATTTCCTCGCGGTCGTGCACCTCGTAGCCGTTGTTGCCGAAGAAATAGTTCATGTTGTCGAACGCGCCGTAGCCGCCATACACGAATTGCGAGGTATAGCCCTTGGCGTTGAACACGCTGGCAAGGCTGAACAGGCCTTCGTTGTGCTCGCGCTTGACGATGGACTCGCCGGGCGTCGGCGGCACCGACAGCGCCAATGCCTCGAGTCCACGCACGGTGCGCGTGCCATTTGCATACAGATCGGTGAACAGCAGGCTGTCCCTGGTCAGCGCATCCAGCTGCGGGGTCAGGCTGTCCTTGCGGCCATAGGTGCCGGAGAACTCGGCAGACAGGCTTTCCACGCTGATCAGCACCACGTTGAGGCGACGCTCCGGCGCCGCGTTGTGGATGCGGCGGGCGATGCCGGTTGGCCCATCGAAGGTCGCATCCGGCGTCGCCAATTGCCTGCGCACCTGCGCGAATGCCTCGTCGATCGGCAACGTACGGTAGTAGCGGTCGTAATCCAGCGACGCGCTGCGGTAGGCCGCGAAGAACTGGTAGATGCCGTTACCGGCCAGTTCGTTGACGTAGGTGTTGTCGGTGCGGTCCTTCATCTCGCCACTGACCAACCAGGTGCCGAGCACGCTGAGCGCCAGCCAGCCGGCGACGACGATGGTGCGTGCGCCGAAACGGGCACTGTCTTGTTGCACCAATCGCCAGCGGCGCGTCGCGGCGAACACCACGGCGCCAAACACCGCCAGCCCCGAGAGAATCCAGCCGATTGGATAGGACTCGCGGATATTGCCGATGACCTCGGTCGTATAGACCAGGTAATCGACCGCGATGAAATTGAAGCGCGCCTGGAACTCTTCCCAGAACGTCCATTCCGACACCGCCACGAACAGCAGCACGAACAGCAGCACCAGGCTCAGGCCACCGACCAGTGCCGTGCCCGGCCGCCGCGCCAACCAGCGCCGCGGCATGACCCACAACAGCAACACCAGCGGCCATGCGAAATACACGAAGGCCAGCAGGTCGTAGCCCAAACCGACTGCAAATGCATAAAGCCAATAACCCGGCGACACTGGCACACCACTGCCGGTGGCAATCAACAGCGCAAGCCGGGTCACCGTGGACACGGACAGGAAGCAGAGGCCCAGCCACAGCAAAGGACGGAAACGCGACAGCACGGCTGAGTGAGGCTTTGGCGACTGGGTCAAAACAAACTCCTGCCGGCACATCCGGCCGGCGCAGGATCGACGCGGCCTTGTAAATCAGCCTCAGGCCAGTCTCAGCCAATCGTTAAGTGCCGACCTTCGTTCAAAGAGTCGTTTAACACCCGACCTCATGCGTGGCACCCTGTCCATATCTCCCGGAGCGCGCAATGACCAATGACACGCGTGGTGGACTGCGGGTCCTCGTCATCGAAGACCAGCACGACATCGCCGCCAACATCTGGGATTTCCTGGAGCGCCGCGGCCATGTGGTGGATCACTGCGCCGATGGCGTGTCCGGGCTTGCGCGTGCGATGGACGGCGGTTTCGATGTGATCGTGCTCGACCTCGGCCTGCCGCGGTTGGACGGCCTGGACCTGTGCCGCCAATTGCGCGCGGCGGGCCATGGCGTGCCGGTGCTGATGCTGACCGCGCGCGACACTCTGGATGACAAGCTGCGCGGTTTCGGCGAAGGGGCCGACGACTACATGGTCAAGCCCTTCGCGATGCATGAACTGGAAGCCCGCGTGCGTGCCGTGCACCGGCGCCTGCAACCTGTCCGCGACGGTCTTGCGCTCGGCAGGCTCGCTTACGATCCTGCCACGATGCTGGCCACCCGCGAAGGCCGGACGGTTGCCCTGACGCGGTTGCAGGGCAGCATCCTCGCCACCCTGCTGCGCGATGCGCCGAAGGTGACACCGCACCAACGCCTGCTGAAGGTTTGCTGGGGCGAAGGTACTGGCGACATGGCCGCACTGCATACCCAGGTGTACGAACTTCGCGCACTGATCGACCGGCCATTCACGCATGCGATGATCCGGTCGGTGCGTGGCATCGGCTACCGGCTGGAGGAATTTCCGTGGACACCTCCATGACCAAGCACACGCGCCTGCCCATGCCACTGCGGTGGCGGGTCGCCCTGGCATTCACCCTGCTCGGCCTCCTGCTGAGCCTGGTGTTTTCGATCGCCGTGGTGGTGATTACCGAGAAGTACGAACATGTGCTTGCCCTTGAGATCCTGCAGGGGCAAGCCGATGACTACGGCCTGCGCCTGTCCAATCACCTGGCTGCCGAGCTTCCACGCACCCACCGCATCAGTGGCTACCGCGCGGATTCACCTGATCTGGCGCCCATGTTTGCGGCGATGACGCCGGGCTTCCACGATGATGTCGACAACACAGGTACCCATGTGGGTGTTTTCGACACCAGTGCAGGCCGACTGGTGTTCGTGATCGACCTCAGCGACATCGAAGCACTGGAAGTGCTGCTCAACGGATTCCTCGCCGGCATGGTATTGCTGGGCACAGCACTGGCCGGCTGGCTGGGTTGGTGGTTTTCAGGCGTTGCACTGCACCCGGTCCGCACGCTTGTCGATGCGGTCGATGCGTTGCAGGTGCAGCCACAGCGCAGCCGTTTGGCTGCACATACCAGCCAGGACGAACTCGGCCGGCTGGCGCGTGCAATCGATGCCTACCAGGGCCGGCTTGTCGATGCCGATATCCGCGAGCAAGCGTTTTTCACCGACGCCAGCCACGAGCTGCGCACGCCACTCTCGGTCATTCAAGGCGTCACCGAAGTGATGCTCGACGATCCCGGCAATGATCCTGCGCATGTGGCACGTCTGCGCCGGCTGGAGCGCGGCGTGCGCGACATGGGTTACCTGACCGAGGCCCTGCTTGGGGTGGCCCGGCGAAGTACCCTGCAGGCCGAGAAAGTGGATGCACGCGGCTTCCTCGAGGAGGCTGCGCACATTGCCATGCCGGAACGGCAGGCGCGCATTGTCATCGAGGCAACCGGCAGCCTGCTGCTTCCGCGCCGCGAATCGCTGTTGCTGGTCTCCGGCCTGCTGCGCAAGGTCGCGCAGCAGGCACCGGATGCGGTCATCCACGCCACCCTGGCCGGCAGGGAGTTGCTGATCGGCAAGCAACCCGCTGATGCGTCGATGGGCAATGACGACACCAGCACGCGCAGCGATACCGGTCGCGGCTCCGCCCTGCTAGACCGGCTCGCACAACGCCTCGGCTGGCAGGTGGACTTCGAAAGCGCAACGCGCATCCGGATCCACCTGCAAGCCTGAGCCATCATCTGCCCATCAATAGCGCAGGTTGAGCTTGAGCCACGCGCTGCGGCCCGGCTCGTTGATGCGCACCGGGTCCGCCGGATAACCGAAATCGGCACTGCCGGCCAGGTTCAGGTGTTCGCTGTATGTGCGATCAAAGACATTGTCGATGCCGGCGGTCAGCTGCAGCGCATCGTTGATGCGGTAGCCGCCATTGATCGCGAACGTCGCGAACCCGGCACTCGGCGAAAGGTCGCGGCCGACCACATTGCCTTGCTTGAGCGCAACGCGATCCTGCGCACTGACCGCGCGCAGCAATGCACCAGCGCTCCAGCGCCCGTTGTCCCAGGCGGCGGTCAGGCGTGCCTCGAACGGCGTCATCTGCGGCAACGGCGTGCCTGCCGTGGTGTTGGCGCCCCAGGCCCAGGCAACACTGCCGCCCAACGACCAGTCCTTGCCCGGACGGAACTCGGCACCGGCTTCCGCACCATGGATGCGTGCGTCGACATTGCTGGCCGAAGTCAGCATCTTGCCCATCATCCCGCCGGCTTGATAGGTGAACAGGATGAAGTCCGAAATGCGGCCCGTGTAGGCCGACACCCACGCATCCGCGTGCGTCCCATGGATCTGCGCACCGATATCCAGCTGGGTGGTCTTCTCCGGTGCGACACCGGCAAACGCGTTGACCGATCCCATCGGGCCCATGCTGGGCGAGAACAACTCCCAGTAGTCCGGCATGCGCTCGGTATGGCCGACACCGGCATACCAGCCAATGCCGCTGCCGGCAATGTCGCGCTCATAGCGCACGAAACCGGCCGGAAGGGTCTCGCGACGCGTCTGGCCGCGGGTCGGATTGGGTCCGCCCATGCCCATGGACGCCTTCGTCACGCGCTTGTCGGTGGCCTCGCCGCGATCGACCCGTGCGCCTGCGACCACGCGCTGGCCGGTCGCCATCGACCAGGTACCTTCGGCAAATACCCCGGTATTCCTGAAGACGGCGTCCTCCGACCACGGCAGCGCAAGATACGCGTCGCGTCCCATGGCGTTGCGTCCGCGGTGGCGGCTGCGCTGGGTGTCCAGGCCAGTCGTCATCTCGAACCCGTCCCACGCCCACTCCACCGCGACCCGACCGCCTTCGGTCAGGCGGTCCACGTTCGAGGCCATCGGCATCGGCATCGAGCTCATCGGGTTCGGATCGCGCAACGTGTAGTTGTCCATCACATGGTCGGCGTCATTGCGGAACACGTTCGCCTGCAACTTGCGCAGTACGCCGTCGAAGCCCTTCTCGAAGCGCAGGCCGAGGCTTTCACGGCGGAACTGCGAACCATCCATGCTGCGACCTGCATAACGCGCCTGGCCGTCACCAAGACCGACGGTGAGCTCCAGCAGGGTGTCGTCGCCAGGTGTCCAACCCAGCGAAAGATCGGTGTTCCACTTGTCCCATGCGGATGGCACGCGCGCGCCATCGCCATCGGCGTAATCGTCTGCTTGGGAGCGGTTGGCAGTCAGCCGCGCATAACCCGTGGGTGTGCCGACTGTGGCATCCAGCATCTGGTCGTTGCGGCCGAAACTGCCGCCCAGCAGACTGCCCTGCAGGCGCCAACCGGCTTGATCGAAATTCGGCGTGTCGCGCTGGAAACGCACCGTACCGGCGGAAGCACCAGGTCCCCACAACACGGTCTGCGGCCCCTTGACCACGATCAGCCGATCGTAGGTTTCGGGCGAGATATAGGACATCGGGTTGTCCATCCGAGATGGGCATGCGCCAGGCATGCTGCCCTGGTTGGTCAGCAGGTTCAGGCGCGAACCGAACATCCCGCGCAGGACAGGATCGCCATTGGTGCCGCCATTGCGCAGCGCGGTGAAGCCGGGAATGGTCTTGAGGTAGTCGGCGCCATCGCTGGCGGGCACTGGCTGGCGCGGCAGCTTCGGATCGGTTTCAAAGGTCAACGGCTGCACGGGCGAAGCAATGACCACGACGCGGTCAATCGTCTTCGCAACATCGTCGTGATCCGTTGCGGGCGGATCGGCGGCGAAGGCGGCACACGGAAACATGGCAACAGCCATCGCGCAGGCAAGTGCGCGACGCGACGGCAGTGCCGCCGGGGGATGGAAACAGGACATGGGATACTCCAAAGCACAAGCGACAGGGCCTCGGCCCTGTCAGGAAAGGTTGGTCTTGTGGTTCAGAGCTGGATCGGTGGCCCGCGCGCGCCAAGTCCACGCAGAAGGGTGACGCCGCGTTGCGGCGGCGCATGCCCTCCCCGCAAGCGTGCGGACGGCAGAATGGGCAACAGCAGGACTATTGCGAGCAGCAACGGCACGACCGATGCCAACAACGGGCAATAGCCGCAGTACTCGTCCTGCTTCGGGACAGCGGGAACCGGCGTTTCCTGCCCGGTTTCCAGCAGGCTCTGTGGCTGCAGCCAGGATATGCCACTGCTGGTGCACATCGCGGCAAGGGCTTCCGGCAAGCGCTGGGTTCCGATTTCCCGCCAACGGCTCATCGTCGGCGCAAGCGCCAGCAGCAGCATCGCCACCAGCGCAAGGCGGGCAATCCAGAACTGGAAATGGCGCGAACGGATCATCACGATGCGATGAATACTACGCCGCGGTTCAGAGCGCGCGACTGACCTGGATCAGGTTCTCCACGGTGAACCCGAAGTGCGGCAGCAGGGCTTCAATTGGCGCCGACGCACCGTAGGTATCGATGCCGACCACGGCGCCATCCAGGCCCACGTACTTGCGCCAGAAATCGGTGACACCGGCTTCCACCGCGACGCGCTTGCGGCAGGCATCCGGCAGCACCGCTTCGCGATAGGCCGCGTCCTGCCGATCGAATACGTCGGTCGATGGCATCGACACCACACGCACGCCACCGCCTAGTTGCGCGGCAGCATCCATCGCCATGCCAACTTCGGAACCCGTGGCGATCAGGATCAACTCCGGCGCGCCGATACTGTCCTTGAGCACATAGCCACCACGCAGGATGTCGCCAACCTGGCCCGGATCGCGCGCCTGGTGCGGCAGGTTCTGCCGGCTGAAGATCAGGCAGCTTGGTCCGTCAAGACGCCCGATCGCGGCCTTCCAGCACACCGCCGACTCCACCGCATCACAGGGACGCCAGACATCGTTGTTGGGAATATGACGCAGCGACGCCATGTGCTCGATCGGCTGGTGGGTCGGACCGTCCTCGCCCAGGCCAATCGAGTCGTGCGTGTAGACATGGATCGCACGTGCACCCATCAGCGCGCTCATGCGCACCGCGTTGCGCGCGTAATCGCTGAACACCAGGAAGGTCGCGTCATACGGGATGAATCCGCCATGCAGGGCCAGCCCGTTGCTGATCGCGGTCATCGCGAATTCGCGCACGCCGAAATAGATGTAGTTGGCATCCGCATCATCGCTCGCCACCGACTTGCTGCCCTTCCACAGGGTCAGGTTGGAATGGGCGAGGTCGGCGGAGCCGCCCACCAATTCCGGCAGCTGTGGCGCGAATGCTTCGATGGCCATCTGCGAGGCCTTGCGCGATGCCACCACCGGGCCTTCGGCCTGCAGCCTGGCGATGTACGCCTGTGCATTGGCTTCGAATTCGTCCGGCAGTTCCCTCTTCGAGCGCCGCACCAACTCGCCGGCTTCGACCGGATAGCGCGATGCGTACGCATCGAACAACGTGTTCCACTGGTCTTCGCGAACCAGCCCGGCATTGCCGGCACGCCAGCCATCGCGGATTTCCTGCGGAATCTCGAACGCGGGATACGGCCAGTTCAGCGCCTCGCGGGTCGCGATCACTTCGTCCTTGCCCAGCGCGGAGCCATGACTGGATTCCTTGCCGGCCTTGTTCGGCGAACCAAAACCAATCGTGGTCCGGCAACAGACCAGCGTCGGCTTGCCATCGGATTTCAGCGCGGTGTCGATCGCGGTCTTGATCTCGCCGGCATCGTGCCCGTCAACGCCGCGGATCACGTTCCAGCCATAGGCCTCGAAACGCGCCGGAGTGTCGTCGGTGAACCAGCCGTCGGTATTGCCGTCGATGCTGATGTGATTGTCGTCCCAGAATGCAACGAGTTTTTCCAGGCCCCAGGTGCCGGCCAGTGATGCGGCTTCATGGCTGATGCCTTCCATCAGGCAGCCATCGCCCATGAATATCCAGGTGCGATGGTCGACGATCGCGAGCTCGGGTCGGTTGAAGCGCTGGGCGAGGAGCTTCTCCGCCAGCGCGAATCCCACGGCATTGGCGAAGCCCTGCCCCAGCGGACCGGTGGTGGTCTCCACGCCCGGGGTCATGAAGTTCTCGGGATGACCCGGCGTCTTCGAGTCCAGCTGGCGGAATTTCTTCAGATCGTCGATCGACAGGTCGTAGCCGCTCAGGTGCAGCAGCGCGTACTGCAGCATCGAACCATGGCCATTGGAGAGCACGAAGCGGTCGCGGTTGAACCATGTCGGATTGTTCGGGTTGTGCTGGAGATAGTCGTTCCACAGCACTTCGGCGATGTCGGCCATGCCCATCGGCATGCCCGGATGACCGGAATTGGCGGCCTGCACCGCATCAATGGCAAGGAAACGAATCGCGTTGGCAAGTTCGCGGCGACTGGGCTTTTCAGGAGCAGGCGTGGTCATGTGGGCACATTGGGCTGCGCCCGGCGGCACGCGGGCCGCCCATTGTCCCATCCAAGCCAGGCGATGTCGCGGTTGCGCCTGGCGGCGTGCGTTGCTAGGCCGCGTCCCTCGGATCCACTTCGCCCTTCGATACCACCGTGGCCAGCATGAGGTCGCCAGTGACATTGAGCGTGGTACGGCACATGTCCAGGAAACGATCGACGCCCAGGATCAGGCCGATCCCTTCCGGCGGGACCCCGACCATGCCGCAGATCAGGGCAACGACCGGCAACGAGCCCGCCGGCACGCCCGCCGTGCCGATGCCACCGAGGATGCAGACGAACATCACCGTGAACTGTTGCGCGAGGGTCAACTCGACGCCGAAGAACTGCGCCAGGAACAGCACGGTCACGCCCTCGAACAACGCGGTGCCGTTCTGGTTGGCGGTCGCGCCCACGGTCAGCACGAAGCGCGAGATATTGCGCGGCAGCTGCAGCTTCTCCTCGGCCACGCGCAGCGCGACCGGCAGCGTGGCATTGCTAGACGCCGTCGAGAACGCCATCACCATCGCTTCCTGCACGGCCTTGAAGAATTTCGGCGGCGACCAGCCGGCGAGGAACTTCAACATCAGCGAATAGACCACGAGCATGTGGATGGCCAGCGCCAGCACCACCACGCCGACATAAGCGCCCAGGCTGCGCAACAGGTCCCAGCCAAACAGCGCAGCGAGGTTGAACATGAAGCAGAACACTGCATACGGCGCGAGTCGGATGACCAGCCCGATCAGGGTCATCGACACTTCGAACAGCCCCTGGATACCCTGCAACAGGACTTCGGTCGCCTTGCTGCGGGTCAGCACCAGGCCAATGCCCAGCATCAGTGCGAAGAACATCACGGCAAGGATCGTGTTTTCCGCCGCCGCCCTGATCACGTTGTCCGGCACGATGCCGAGCAACATGTCGATGCCCTTCATCTGCCCGCCGTTGCCACTGACGATGGCCTGCGCGCGGTCGGCGCCCTGCGCCAGCATGGCCTGTGCCGCGACCGGATCCACGCCGGCACCGGGCTTGAGCCAATTGACCAGCACAAGGCCCAGCACGACTGCGATTCCGGACGCGACGATGGTGTAACCCAGCGTCTTCCAGCCGACGCGACCAAGCGAACGCACATCGCCCATTTCAGCGACACCGATGATCAATGCCGAAAACAGCAGCGGAATGATCAGCATGAAGATCAGGCGCAGGAACAAGGTCCCCGCAGGTTGGGTGACGTAGCTGGTCAGCCACTGCACCCATCCCGCATCGGCGCCGGAGACGTAATGTGCAACCAGGCCCAACCCCAGGCCGGCGATGAAGCCGATCAGCATCTTCCAGTGCAACTGCAGCTTGCCGCCGCCGGCCGTGGCTTCACTCATCGTATGGTTCCGTCGATTCCCCGTAAGCCGGCGAGCTTAACAAACGCGGAGATCAGGACTGCGGGTACAGGGGCGGCAAGATGCCATTCGACTGGCGGCGCTTGCTTCGCAGGTGCAGGCCCTCGGCAAACGCCGCGCGCAACGAGGCAAGCGCCAGCGCCGCATCGCCCGCGCCCCAGCGCGCTGCCCGCAATTGGTCCACGGCGGCCAGCTGGGCGGCATCATCCAGCCGCAGGCACAGCGCATCCAGATCGTCGACCGGCAGGTCCGCGGCACTACACAGCGCAACCGTGATGCTGGCCAATTTGCCGGTCTTCAGTGCAGCTGCCAGCGACGGTGTCCTGGGTACTGCGTCGATGGTGGCCATTGGATTCGCAGCGGCCACCTTCACCCCGGCGCTCCGATGCCGTGCGATCCACCATCCACCCAGCAACACGGCAAGTCCCAGCATCGGCGCCAGCCACGGCAGCATGTGCCTGGAATCGGCAACGATCTTCGCCACCCGTGAGTTCCCGTCCTGTCGTGCAGCGATATCCGCGGTTGGCTGCAAGGTGCCAGTGCTGCCTGCATCAGATGTCACGTTTTTCGGCGCGGCGCCTGGTGCAACCTGCAATTCCAGTGGCGGCAGCGTGGCCGTGCGCACCACGCCATGCGTGGCATCCCACCACTGCACGCTGGGACCGGCCAGGCGCAGGGTTCCTGCATGTAGCGGCACGATCGAAACCCGCCGACGCACGGTGGCCTGCGGACGCCCATCGACCAACTGCACTTCGGTCTGCGGCGGATCGGCAAACACCTGGACGTCTGGCGATTGCGGGAACGCCAGCGACGGCAACTGGGTGACGCTGGCACCGTCGGCGGTCATCTCCAGTTCCACTGACGTGGCCACTCCCGCGCGCGCCTGCTTCGGCACCTGCAGGTAGCGCAGCCGCAGGTCACGCAACGGCAGCCATGGCTGCGGCGCATCGGCCGGGATTTGCCGGACCTGCAATCGCGTGGCCGCCGCCGCCGCCGACAGCGGCTTGCGGCCATCACTGGACTCGCCATCGAAGAAATCGCTCACCGATTGCCCATTGAAACGCGCACCTGGAACCAGCAATTCGCCGCTGCGTTCGGGGATCAGCAGGTAGCGGCGCTCGATCACGCTGTAACGGCGACCATCGATGTGCCGCTGGTAACGCAGGTCTTCGCCGACCTGCTGCAGGCTGGTGCCGGGCGGCGGTCCTGGTCCAACTGGCCCGACAACAGATTCACCCCGACAAACAGCCGCACCACCATGCCGACCGCCTGCTGCACATACGGGGCTCTCGGCATCGACCTCGGTCTCAGGAAGGCATCGGCATCGCTGCTGGCCGGCTGCACCGAAGGCGGCATGACCGTCATCCGCAGTGGTTCGGTGCTGGAATTGCCGACGCGCAACGCTGGCACCGTGATGACGCCGGGTCCGCGCGGACGGATACCGACCGCGAACAGCGAACGCGTACTGGAACGACCGTTGACCCGCTGGAAACTGCGGCGGACGGTTTGTCCGGCGATGTCGAAGTGCGCAGCCAGCGGCGCATAGTCGATCTGCTGGACCGATGCGTCGGTCTCGATGTTGAGGGTCGCGGTCTCGCCGAAGGTGACCTGTTCGCGATCCAGCCACGCACGCGTCTGCGCAAGCGCGGGCCTTGCGCAAGCCAGCAGCATCAGCGTCATCAACACGCGCATGCATGCCATGCGCATGCATACGCTCATGGCCCGTCCCCAAACCGCCGGCGTTCGTATTCGAGCCGGAACCTGGCCCGCAACAATGCGCCGGGGTCGTCCGGGACGCGTTGCAGCTGCGCCTGGTTGGCGAGGCGACGCTCGCGCTGCTCGGGTGTTTCAGGCTTTTCTTCGGGTTGTTTGCCGGGTTTGCCGGTTGCTGCCTGCTTGCCGAGGGCCTCCTGCATGCGCTTTTTTTGGGCGGCATCGGCATCAGCCTGCGCCTTGGCATCCTGCGGTTGCGACACATTCCGTTCCGAAGGCGCCAGCCCGGACTGGGCCGTGCTTGACTGTTGATCCTTCTTGCCGGGCTGCGCCTGTCCCTGCTTCTGCTGCGAATCCTGGCTGTCTTGCCCTTGCTGGTCCTGCTGTTTGTCGGTCTGGTCGCCTTGCGGCTTGTCTTGCTGGCCCTGGCTTGGCGCTTGCCGCTTGTCCTGCCGAGGATCTTCTTGCTGGTTCTGTTGCAACGTGTCTTGCGCTGGCGGCTTGCGCTTGCGCGCGGCATCGACCGCTGTGCGGTTTTCAGCCGCATCACGCATGCCAGGCTGCAGCTTGAGCGCACGGTCGTAGGCGGCGATCGCATCATCCAGGCGCCCGGCCCTGGCCAGCGCATTGCCCAGGTTGTAGTGCGCATCGGCATCATTCAAACTGGAGAAATATTTGATCGCCTGCGGATAGTCGTGCTTGCGGTAGGCGTCGATGCCTTGCTGCATGCGCGCGTAATCCACTTGGTCGCGACGCTTCCACAGTCCACTCGTGTCCTGTGTCTCTTCTGACTGCGGTGTACTTGATTGCGTTGGGTTTGCCTGCGCCAACACCGGCGCGGGTGCCAGTGGCAACATGATCATCAGCACCAACATTGCCGCCGTGCCGGCGCCGCGTCGGAACAGCGGCAAGGCGAGCAGCATGACCAGTGGCAACAGCCAGAAACCGCCATCGCGCCAGCTGGCGATTTTCTCGCCACGCGCTGCCGCGCTGCTGCTGGCTTGCGGATCCAGCACGCCCAACTTGCGCAGGTCGGCATCATCGATTGTCAGTGTCTGGTAGTTGCCACCGCCACTGCGGGTCAGGCGACGCAGGCTTGCTGCATCCAGCCGGGCCTGGCCCAGCCCGGCATCGGTCTCGAACACGCCACCCTGCGCAGTGCCCAAACCTAATGCCGATACCCGGTAGCCAGCCGCATGCGCCTTGGCCGCAGCGCTTACCGCAGCGGCATCGGCATGGTCGGTCAGCACTAAAATTTCACCCTGAGCGAAGCCGGCCTGTTGCAGCAGCTTGCGCGACCAGGCAATCGCCTGATCCGTGCGCTGCCCGTCTTCGGGCATCAGGTCCGGACGCAATGCGTCCAGGAACAGCGCGACATTGGCGGCGTCTTCGGTCAAAGGCGCGACCGTGTAGGCATCATTTGCATAGGCGACCAAGGCGATCTGGCCACCGGCGCGTTCGCGCAACAAGGTCGCGAGTTTTGCCCTTGCCTGCGGCAGGCGCGAGGGCGGCAGGTCGCGCGCAAGAATGCTGCTGGAGAGGTCCAGCGCAACCACCAGCGGGGCCTTGGTTTGCCACAACGGCTGCTCCTCCTTCTGCCACGACGGCCCTGCCATTGCCAGCAACGCGACTGCCGCGGCCAGCAAACCCAGCCATCGCGCCCACGCACGGCGCGGCATCGCGGAATTGCCCTCCAGCAGGTGCGGCAGCAGATGCGCATCGACATTGCCATGCCATGGATTGCTGCGCTGCGCATCGACACGGCACCACCACGCAATGGCAGGCAACAGCAACAATCCAGGCAGCCACCACGGGCGCAGGAAATGCAGCTGGAAGACGTCGCTCAACACGCCGTTCATCGACGTCGCCCCGCTGCCAGCGCAAGCAATCCGAGTAGCAGCGCGAGTGCCAGCGGCAGCGGATAGCGCTCGATCATCGGGCGTACCGCGCGCCCCTGCCGCTGCACGGGTTCGAGCCTGTCGATTTCTGCATAGATGCCGGCCAGGTCATCGGTGTCGCGGGCACGGAAGAACCGACCACCGGTCAACGCCGCGATCCGCTGCAGGCCGACCTCGTCGACATCATCGCCACCCATCGGCAGCTGGAAACCGAAGACCGACAGGCCACCATTGCCGCCGAAGGCAATCGCATGGATGCGCACGCCACTGTCGCGTGCGATTCCGGCGGCCTTCTCCGGATCCAGCATGCCGGCGGTGTTCACGCCATCGGTGAGCAGGATCAGGACGTGCTGTTTCGAAGTCGCTTGCGCAGGCACTCCCGGCTGCAGCCGCTTGGTCGCCAACGCGATCGCATCGCCAATCGCGGTCGCGCGCCCGGCCAGTCCGACCACGCTGTCACCCAATTGTTCTCGTACGCTGTCGCGATCCAGCGTCAGCGGCGTCAGCGCGAAAGCGCGCTCGCCGAACACGATCAGGCCAACGCGATCGCCGGCGCGGCGATCCAGGAAATCGGACAACACGGCCTTGGCTGCGGTCAGCCGATCCACCATGCGTCCCCCCAACTGCATGTCTTCTTCGCCCATGCTCGCGGACAGGTCAACCGCCAGCATCAGGTCGCGCCCTACTTGTGGCGGGGCAACCGCCGGGCCGAGTTGCTGCGGGCGTGCGGCCGCAATGCACAGCAGACACCACGCCAGGAATGCCAGCCAGCGGAACCCGTGCACGCGTACCGTGCCATCGCCGGCGGCAGCAATACGCTGCACGCGATCACTCCATGGCACCCGCAGTGCAGCACCGGCATTGCGCCGGGCGGGAACAAGCGCATGGACAAGCAAGGGCAGCGGCAAGGCGATGAGCAGCCATGGCCAGGCGAATCCCTGGGTCGACAACAGCGAAAGCAGGGCACTCATTGCCGCTGCATCCACGACAGGTAGCGCTGCCGTGCCAAGGCACGCAGTGCAGCGACGTCATCACTCGGCCACGTCCGCGCGGAAACCGCCATCACGCAACAGTGCACCAGCGCCGCTGCTGAACGGCTGGCCCGGCTGCCCGTCATCGAGGAAATGCAGCCATGCCTCGCCTTCCAGCCGGTCTGCTGCCGGATCGCGGCGGCGCGACGCGCGACGCAACAGTTCCGACATCGCCGCAACCTGCTGCGACGGGGTTTCGGCACGATCGATGGCCTCATCGAACAAGCGCAACATCGCTGCATGACGGCGACGCCTGCGCAACCACCACCATGCCATCGCAGCAACGACCATCGAAAGGATCGCCGCCAGCATCCACCAGCCTGGTGCCGGTGGCCACCAGCCGGGTGCAATGCCGGGATGCACGTCGTGCAGGGGCAATGACGGTGTCATTTGCCTGCCGCCATCCGTTGGCGTTCCAGCAACGGCAGCCAGGCATCACTGGCATCCGTACTGGACAGTTCCATCGCGCGCGCACCGCGACTTCGCAGCAAGGCCAGCGTGGTTTCCACAGGCACCGCGAATTCCTGCCGCCAGCGCTGGCGTGTCACCGCACCGTCCAATCCAAGTTCCGTGCGCTTGCCACTGGCCGACGCGAACGGCAAGCGTGCGGCCGGAGGCTGGCGTTCAAGCGGATCGGTCAACAGCAAGACCACCAGCTCATGGTGCATCGCCAATGCCGGCCAGGCCTGCGGCGGGATCGCAGCAATGCTCGCGGGATCGGCCAGCACCACGATGCGCGAACCCGGGCGCAGCAGGCGCCTGGCGTGGTCAAGCGCCATCACCAGCCCAGCGTCATCCTCGGGCGGGCGCGCATACCAACGCACCAGTGCATCCAGCACGCGCAATGCACCGCGCGGGCCGGATGCGGGTGCAACGGGTGCATCGCGTGGCGAACCGCGCAGCGCCGCGATGCGATCGCCATCGCGCACCGCCAACCAGGCCGCCAATGCACCGGCGCGCGCCGCCTGCACCGACTTGAAGCGCACGCGGGTGCCGAAATACAGGGCCGGCGCGGTATCGGCCACGATCAGGCTCAGGCGTTCGCGCTCGGCCTGGAACAACTTGGTATGGGTGCGGCCGCTGCGCGCGGTCAGTCTCCAGTCGATGTGGCGGGCGTCATCACCCTGCGCGTATTCGCGTGACTCCGCGTATTCCATCCCGCGTCCGCGCAAGCTGGAAAGTGCATGCCCCTGCACGCCATGCTGGCCGCGCCGCGCACGCCCGCCGCCCCTGCACCAGTGCGCGCAGGGCGATGAGTTCGGACAACGTCGGCACGATACCGGCTGACCGCCTCCGTTGGCTGGTTGGCCTGGTCGATCACTGCACTCAGGGCAGCGGAACCCGCTGCAGCAATTCGCCCACCAGGCGGTCACCATCCCACCCTTCGGCAGTGGCTTCGTAGCTGGGCAACACGCGATGCCGAAGCACATCCGGTGCCATCGCACGCACGTCCTCTGGCGTCACGAAATCACGTGCCAGCAAGCCAGGCGCGCGCACGCGCGCACCGTTCCAGCGCGATCGAGCCACGCGGGCTGGCACCCCAGGCGATCCGTCGACCCAATGCGGCGTCATAGCGGCCGGCATCGCGCGATGCCAGCACCAGCTCGACCAGATAGCGTTCCAGCGCAGGTGCGACGTGCAGGTCGAGCACCGCGGTGCGCGCGGCGAATACATCCGCAAGCGGCATGCGCCTGATCCCGCGGGGCTCGGGCTTCAATGCCTCGCGGGCGCGTTCGCGCGCCAGGCGCAGGATTTCGGTTTCTGCGTCGACCTGCGGGTAGCCGATGCGTACATGCATCAGGAAACGGTCGAGTTGCGCCTCGGGCAACGGGAACGTGCCTTCCTGCTCGATCGGATTCTGGGTGGCCATCACCAGGAACAGCGCCGGCAGCGGATAGGTTTGTCGCCCGACCGTGACCTGGCGCTCGCCCATCGCTTCCAGCAATGCCGATTGCACCTTGGCCGGCGCGCGGTTGATCTCGTCCGCCAGCAGGATGGAATGGAAGATCGGCCCAGGCTGGAACTCGAAGCGGCCATCCTGCGGACGCCAGACCTCGGTGCCGGTCAGGTCGGCCGGCAACAGGTCCGGGGTGAACTGGACGCGGGCGAAATCGGCTTCCAGGCGCGCCGCCAAGGCGCGGATCGCCGTGGTCTTGGCCAGGCCCGGCGCGCCTTCGACCAGCAGGTGGCCATCTGCCAGCAGAGCGATCAGCAGGCGCTCGATCAGCGCGGACTGGCCGACGATCTCGGTCGCAAGGTCCTCGCGCAGCGCAATGAAAGCAGCGTGCAGGCGTGAAGTATCGACGGTTGGGGTATCCATGGGCTCCTCAGGTCTTGCTGGGCCATTCGACCACGATTGGCTGCAAAGGTTCGCCACGGCGCCAGGTCAAGCCATGATGCAACGCCCGAAATGCTTCGGGGGCCTTGCGGCCCCCGAAGTGGATTACCTGTCGCCTCTGCAGCCGCTCAGTTGCGCTGGGCAACGCGCATGACCTTCGGGGTCACGAAGATCAGCAACTCGGCCTTGGTCTTGGTCCGGTTCTTGTTGCGGAACAGGTTGCCGATGAACGGGATATCGCCCAGGAACGGCACCTTGGCGATGTCGGTACGGTCGCTGAACTCATAGACGCCACCAATCACCACGGTCTGCCCGTCCTCGATCAGCACCGCGGTATTGACCTCGCGCTTGGCGATCTGCGGCACCGAGCCGAAGCTGCCCATGCTGACGAAGCCATCCAGCTCGTCCTTCTTGACTGCAAGGTTCAGGAACACGCGACCGTCGTTGGTGATGGTCGGGGTGACCTTCAATTCCAGCAAGGCTTCCTTGAACTGCACGGTCGGCACGGAGTTGCTCTGGCCACCCGTCACGGTCAGGTAGCCGATCTCGCGGCCCTGGCGAATCACCGCTTCCTTCTGGTTGCTGGTGACGATGCGCGGGTTGGAGATGACTTCACCACGGCCCTGCTCCTGGATCGCGGACAGTTCCACATCAAGCTGGTAACCGGCATTGAGGATCGACAAGGCCAGCGCACCGGCAGGGTTGTTGATGGCAGCCGGGAAATTCGTCATCAGGCCACGGGTAATGGTACTGGTCACCAGATTCGGCACGCCCATCACCGGACGGGTTGGCGGCGAGGGTGCTGCCACCGTCGGGTCATTTGTCGCATTCCAGGCGGCCAACTCATTCTGATACTCGTTGGTTGCCGTCTCATACTCATTCAGCAACTGCTGGTTTGCGGCATTGGTCGCAGAGGTTGCGTTGCGGTTGGCGAGTGCCGCATCTGTATCGGCGTTGCGGTTGGCGGTGTTGGTTTCCAGGTTGCCGCTGAAATACTTGTTCCCATCGGCGCCACTGACGCCAAAGCGTGCACCCAGTTCACGCGCCACGTTCTCGCTGGCGATCACGATCCGCGCCTCGATCACCACCTGGTCGACCGGCTTGTCGAGCTTGCTGACCAGGTCGCGGATGTTGGCGACCCGATCCGGGATGTCGATCACCAGCAAGGTGTTGGTGCGCTTGTCGAAGCTGATGCTGCCGCGCTGCGACAGGAAACCACGATCCTGTTGGCTTCCGCTGGCCCCGCTCGAGCTTTGGCCACCACCCTGCGTGCTGCCCTTCGCCCCTTCCGTCAGCAGGTTGGCGATGTCCTCGGCGTTGGCATAGTTCACCGGGATGTACTCGGTGACTTTCTCGGCGCGCTCTTCAAGGTTGATGCGCGCGTCTTCCTTGTCCTGCTCGAACTGGGCGATTTCCTTCTGCGGCGCGACCCAGACCACGTTGCCGCTGCGTCGCTTGTCCAGCGACTTGGCCTGCAGCACGATGTCCAGCGCCTGATCCCACGGCACGTTGATCAAGCGCAGGGTCACGTTGCCCTGCACGGTGTCGGCGGCAACGATATTGAGGTTTGATTCTTCGGCGATCAGCTGCAGAACGGTCCGGACCGGCACGTCCTGGAAGTTGAAGGTCACCGCCTTGCCGCCGTAACGGACGTCGGAGGTGCTGCTGGTCGCGCCCATCGCAGCCGCGCCCATCGCGGGTGCACTTGCGCGCGCCGCCGTGGCCACTGGTGCAGCGCGCGGCACGATTTCCACGATGTATTCGTTGCCGCTCTGGTACGCCATCGACTCGAATGTGCCCTTGGTGCCGAGCACCAGTTGCGCACCGCTGCTGGTCGCACGCGCATCGATGCGCTGCACCGGCGTCGCGAAATCCGTGACGTTGATCGGACGTTGCAGCGAAGCTGGCAACTGCGCATTGCCGATGTCGACCACCACGCTCGAACCCATGTTGCGCAGGTCAGGCGCCGCGCCATCGCCGCTGAAACGCAGGATCAGCTTGCCGGATCCGCCATCCCCGCGCTTGAAGTCGATCGCGGACACGCTTACCGCACCTGGCAGGCGCTTGGCGGGATCCGCCATTGCCCCGGTCGCGGATTGCGCCATGGTCACGCTGGCAGTGGATACCGGTAGTGCAGCGGCGGTCGCGGCATACAGGCCGAGCGCAACTCCCACCGCACAGGCGCGAAGGGACAAGGGGCGCCGGACAGGCCGCTGGCTCTTGGCGTTGGTGACGGTCATCGGTCTATCCCCTAATCAATTGTCTTCAAGCGCAATGGTCGCAGGCCGTTCCAACCAGCCACCCGCGCCATCCGGAACCAGTTCGATCAGTTCGATCCGGTCTTCATACACGGCGGTTACCCGCCCATCACTCTGCCCCAGGTACACGCTTGGATGCACCCGATAAGTCACCTTGTCAGGCGCCATCACCAGGGCAACCATGCCAGGGCCACCGCCGAGCGTGCCGACCATGTCGAGGCTGTCGAGCGGGAACTGCTCAAGCGTCTGCTTGCGCCGACCCGGGTCAGGGCGCGGGCCGCTGCCATTTGCACCACTGAACTCTTCGCTGAAAGGATCGCGAAGATTCTGCGCGGCATATTCGAACGTCTCGAACTGCTGCATCACCGGCAACGGATCAAGCGGTGGCGCGGGACGCGCCTTGACTTCTGCAGCCCATTTCTGAAGGTCGCTGTTGCTGCCGGCGCACGCGGCAAGCGCGGTGCAAACAACGACGGCGGCAAGCAGGCGCAGCGAGGGACGGCGATCGCGGATGTGGTCAGTGCGCATCTCAGCCACCTCCATTCGCAGGTGCCGCAGCAGGTGTTGCAGCGGCCGGTTCGGCGGTTTGTGCGGCGGTCTCTTCCTCATCCAGGTAGCGATAGGTCTTGACCGTGCCGGAGAGCTCCAGCGGGCTGTTGGGACCGATGCGGGAACCGGGGCTTCTCTCCGAATCCCTGGGCTTCAAGGAGATGTCATGCATGGTCATGATCACCACGCGTGGCAATGATGCGACGCCACTGACGAATGCACCGAACTGGTGGTAGGTACCCACCATGCGCAATGCTATTGGCTTCTCCGCGTAGAACTCCTTCGGCGTTTCCGGGCCTGGCTGGAAAAGCTCGTTGTTGATTCCCGTGGCCAACGCGGTCTGCGAAATATCGACGATGAGATCGGGCATCTCGGTCTTGCTGGGCAGCTGGCGCAGCATTTGTTGCAACTGCTGTTCCATCTGGGCCAGTTGCAGCTTCAGTGGCTCCAGATTCGCTGCGCGACCTTGCTTGGTCTCGAACTCGGTACGCAGTTCGCTTTCCTGGCCCTGCAGGGTCTCGAGCTCGGTGCGCTTGTCGCTGACGAACAACCACCAAGCCAAGGCGACGATCAACAGTGCAAGGAGCGCGCAGAAACCGATCTTGGCGTTTTGCGGCCACGATCCGATGTTGTTGAAATCCAGTTCACGCAGGTTGAGCTGTTTTTTGCTCACGATGCGGTTCCTCCTGCAGCAGGTGTGGCACTGGCAGGTGCATCCTCGCCATCCTTGGGCGCATTCGGATTGGCCAGCTTGACCTTGAGGTTGAACTCATACGGCAGGCCCGGACTCCCGGCCTTGGCTTCGATGATGTTGAGATCAGGCTTGCTCATCCAACCAGATCCTTCGAGGACGCGCATGTAGGTACTGACGCGTGCATTGGACTGAGAACGACCATTCAAGGTCAGGATGTCGCCTTCCTGCATGATCGCGGTCAATGTCACGCCATCGGGGATCGTACGCACCAGCGAATCGAACAGGTGAACCATCTGCGATCGATTGGATTGCAGCTGCTCGATCACTTCCTTGCGCGCAAGCAACCGGCTCTTTTTCTTGTCGAGCTCGGTGATCTCGGTGATCTGGCTGTCGACATTGGCGATCTCGTCATGCAGGAACTGGTTGCGCGAATTCTGGCTGCTGATCCGGCCGTTGTAGTAGCTGACGATCAGGAACGACACCAGCACGCCTGCCAGTGCCGCCAGCCCGAGCATGCCGTAAAAGTCCTTCTGGCGGAGCTTCCGGCGTTCTGCACGCCACGGAAGAAGATTGATCTTGGCCATCAGTCGAAGCTCCTCAGTGCGAGCCCGCAGGCGATCATCAGTGCCGGTGCGTCCTGCGCCAGCGCATGCGCCTGCACGCGTGGCCCGAGCGTCATGTGCGCGAGCGGATTGGCCACGGTGGTCGAGACTCCCAGCTGCTCTTCGACCATGGCGCCAATGCCGGGGATGGACGCGCAGCCACCCGCCAGCACCACGTGGTCGACGCGGTTGAACTCGCTGCCGGCGTAGAAGAACTGCAACAAACGACTGACCTGCTGCACCATTGCTTCCTTGAACGGCTCCAGCACCTCGATCTCGTAGCTTTCAGGCAGGCCACCCTGGCGCTTGGCCAACCCTGCCTCTTCGTAGCTGAGGCTGTAACGACGCATGACCTCGTCGGTGAGCTGCTTGCCGCCAAACACCTGCTCGCGGGTATAGATGCTGCGACCGCCCCGCAGGATGTTGAGCGTGGTCATGGTGGCGCCGACATCGACCAGTGCCACCAGCCCGTCACGCGGCACGTTCAGCGAACCCGCCATCAGCGTGAAGGCATTCTCGATGGCGAAGGCCTCGACATCGATCACCTTGGCGGTAAGGCCGCCGAGCTCCAGGGCCGAGGCACGCACTTCCACGTTCTCCGAGCGCGACGCTGCCAGCAGCACCTGCACCATCTCGCTGTTGCCCGGCATGGGCCCGAGCACCTCGAAGTCGAGGTTCACTTCCTCGATCGGGTAAGGAATGTAGTTGACGGCCTCCAGCTCGACCTGCGACTCCATGTCGTCTTCAGCGAGGTCGGCCGGCATCGGTATCGTCTTGGTGATCACCGAGGATCCGGAAACCGCGGCCGCAGCATGCTTGACGCGCGTACCCGAGCGGG
Organism: uncultured Gammaproteobacteria bacterium; assembly: GCA_963714905.1. Taxonomy (GTDB): domain Bacteria; phylum Pseudomonadota; class Gammaproteobacteria; order Xanthomonadales; family Xanthomonadaceae; genus Thermomonas. The sequence goes on along the minus strand of CAVQPZ010000005.1, from coordinate 28,254 downwards.
CGACCGCACGCCGGATGGCCTCGCCAACAGCCTCGACCTCGACCAGGTTCTTCTCGATCACTGCATTCGGGGGCAGCGGCTCCACGGCGTAGTGTTCAACCCGATATCGGTCTCCCGTGCGGGAAAGCTGCAATAGCTTGACCGCGGTCGAACTGATATCAACGCCGATCAACGGCGGCTGCGTTTTCGTTATCAGACCCACGGTATCTCCCCTTCCCACGGGCGCTTACGCGCACTTGTTGCTTCAGTACATGAATAACGGACTTTTCACGCATTGGCAACCCATTTGACGGATCGACACTGCCTGAACCACTGCCTACGCCCCGTACCTGCATGTATCCAACGCTACCAACCGTGGAAACCGGCCGCCCCCCCGCAGCCCGTTCATGACGGAGGCCTACTCTATACTCCGCGACCACGCCTGTAGCAATCGGAAATTGTGCAATGCCCCGCCTCCCCCGCCTGCTACGCTGGTTTTTGCTGGGCTCCGTCACGCTTGCACTGATCGGGGCCATTGCCGCCGGGATCCTGGTCTACGTCGTCTCCGCACGGCTGCCGGACGTTCAGTCCCTTCGTGACATCGAGCTGCAGGAGCCGATGTACGTGTACGCCCGGGATGGCCGCCTGATCGGCCTGTTCGGCGAGATGCGCCGCTATCCGGTGGACATCCGGGATGTGCCACCACGGGTCAAACAGGCGTTCCTGGCTGCCGAGGACGCGAATTTCTACACGCACCACGGGGTTGATTTCATTGGTGTTGCGCGTGCGATCTGGTTGTTGGCCAAGACCGGCGGGCAGGAACGGGTGGCCGGTGGCTCCACCATCACCCAGCAGGTCGCCAAGCAGTTCTTTCTCAGCTCCGAGTACAGCTTCCGGCGCAAATTCGCGGAAATGCTGCTTGCGATGAAGATGGAGCGCGAACTGGGCAAGGACGAGATCTTCGGCCTGTACCTCAACAAGAGTTTCTTCGGCAATCGCGCCTACGGCGTGGCGGCAGCGGCCGAATACTACTACGGCAAGACGCTGGACCAACTGAGCCTGGATGAGATTGCCACGCTGGCCGGCACGCCCAAGTTCCCCTCCAGCGGCAATCCGCTGGACAACCCCGAGCGCAACCGCGAGCGGCGGGACCATTACATCCTCCCGCGGATGACCGAACTCGGCTACGTCAGCGCCAGTGAAGCCGCCGCAGCGCGGGCTGTCCCGATGCATGCGGCGCCACACGAGCGCCAGGTCGAAGTGCATGCGCCTTATGTGGCGGAGATGGTCAGGCAGGAAATGATCGCCCGCTTCGGTGGCGATGTCCTGAGCAAGGGCTACCACGTCACCACCACCATTGACCCCGGCCTGCAGGCGGCCGCGGTCAGCTCCGTGATCGAAGGCTTGCGCGTCTACGATCATCGCCATGGCTGGCGCGCGCCCGAGCAGAAGGTCGAACTCGACGATGGCATGGATGCGAAGGCAATCGCCGCGAAGTTGCGCAAGATCCCGCCACAAGGCGGATTGTTTCCTGCGGTTGTGACTGGCAGCGACAACGCCGGCCTGCTGGTGGTGCTTGCCGATGCCAGCCAGCTGACACTGGACCGCACGGCGACCAGCTGGACTGGCAAGTCGGTCACCTCCCTGGCGAAGCGCGGTGACGTGGTGCGGGTACGACGCGACATCGGCAAGAAGCCAGATGCCGACCCGACCTGGGTGCTGGACCAGTTGCCGCGTGCGCAAACCGCACTGGTCTCGCTGGAGTCCGACACGGGTGCGCTGCGCGCGCTGGTCGGCGGGTACAGCTACGCCGGCAGCAAGTTCAACCGCGCCACCCAGGCACGCCGGCAACCAGGGTCCAGCTTCAAGCCGTTCCTGTATGCCGCGGCGTTCGAGCGCGGCTTCAATCCGGCGTCGATCGTGCTGGACTCGCCGGTGGTGTTCAAGGATCGTCGCGGTCACATGTGGCGCCCGCAAAACGACAGCGGTAATTTCGCCGGGCCGATGCGCCTGCGCGAAGCCCTGGTGCAGTCGCGCAACCTGGTCTCGGTACGTCTGCTGGATGCGATCGGGGTGGACTATGCGCGCCGCTACATCAGTCATTTCGGCTTCGATGAGGCCAGCCTGCCGCCCAACCTGTCGATGTCGCTTGGCACCGCCTCGCTGACGCCCCTTTCCGTGGCACGCGGTTATTCCGCCTTCGCCAACGGCGGTTTCCTGACCACGCCGTATTTCATCGACAGCATCCGCGACCGGGATGGCAAGGATGTGTTCAAGGAAAAGCCGCCGACCGCCTGCCCGCTATGCGCGGTGATACAGCAACCTGGGGACGCCAACGGGACCGTGGTTCAGACCAGGGTTGCCGGGTTCGATCTTGGTCCGGCTGCCAGCGCCCCGCTGCCCACTGCGCCCGCGACGAGGGTCGACAATGGCAAAGTGACCGCTGCCCCGACAACGGCAGCCACCAGGCCGATCGGCCCGGACACGGTGGTCGCGCCCCGCGCGATCGATCCGCGCGTCGCATTCCAGATGCAATCGATGATGCGCGACGTGGTCCGGCGTGGCACTGCGACGGCGGCGAAAGTGTTGGGCCGCGACGACATCGGCGGCAAGACCGGCTCAACCAATGACCACCGCGACGCATGGTTTTCCGGTTTCGGCGGACCCTATGTCACCACGGTCTGGGTCGGCCGCGATGATTTCCGCTCGCTTGGTTATCGCGAGTACGGCGGCAAGGCCGCGCTGCCGATCTGGATCAACTACATGCAGGCAGCGCTCAAGGGCCAGCCAGAACGCAACCCCGAGCCGCCTCCCGGCATGGTCCAGGTGAGTGTCGGCGCTGGAGGCAGGTTGCTGGCCGGGGGAAGCGGCGGCGTGGTCGAGTGGGTCAAGGCCGAGGACCTGGAGCGGATGGAAAGCTACGCCGAGCCCGACATCGACCCGAGCGCGCCACCTGACGAGGAAGCGTTCGACATCTTCTGATCGCGTGAAACTGCGTCCGCCAGCGCGCGGAGATGCGCGCGGCCGGGCGCTCGGGTACAGTCCATCCAGGCCTGTTCCGGGGGATGCGCGATGCCGAACACCCGTCCGCACGCCAAGCTTCACGCGCACATGCATGCGCAGACCCGCACCCGCGAACGCCGCCAGCAACTCGCCCATGAAGCCGCCCGGCTGATGGCCGAAGGCGGCATCCGCGACTACCACCTGGCCAAGCTCAAGGCCGCGCAGCGACTGGGCATACATGACGACGCCTCGTTGCCGCGCAACCGCGAGATCGAGGACGCCCTGCGCGAATACCAGCGATTGTTCCTGGGCACCGACCAGGCGTTCGAGACAGCGCGTCGGCGCGAAGCAGCCTTGAATGCGCTGGAGTTCTTCAGGGACTTCGACCCGCGCCTGGTCGGCGCCACCCTTGACGGAACCGCCGATGCCAATTCCGAAGTCGCCCTGCACTTGCATTGCGATGACGCGGATGCCGTGCCGCGCTGGCTCGACGAGCACGGCGTCCCGATGCAATCGCGTAGCCGCCACCTGCGCCTGGACCGCCAGCGCGAGGGCGACTTCCCGGTCTGGTTGTTCAGCGCGGACGACCTCAGCTTCGACATCACCGTATTGCCGGTCGATGTCTTGCGCCAGGCGCCGCTGTCGGGCGTGGACGGCAAGCCGATGCGGCGCGCATCGTTGGTCCAACTGCGCACGCTGCTTGCCGAGGACGAGATCGCCGCCTACGAGGCGCCCTGACCGTGCCAGGCCAGCTTGCATTGCCGTTTCGGCTGTGAAGCGAGTCAGCAGCCAAAGCCCCATTACGAAAACGCCCCGCGATGCGGGGCGTTTAGGTGTCGGTGAATCCGCCGGCAATCAGCGCTGGCCAACCCCGACATAGTCGCGGGTGGCGTGGCCGGTATAGATCTGGCGCGGGCGACCGATACGATTTTCCGGATCTTCCTGCTGCTCCAGCCAGTGGCTGACCCAACCGGCGGTGCGTGCGATCGCGAACATCACGGTGAACATCTCGGTCGGGATGCCCAGCGCCTTGTAGATGATGCCGGAGTAGAAATCGACATTCGGATAGAGCTTGCGCTGCACGAAGTAATCGTCCTTCAACGCGGCCTCTTCCAGCTTCAGCGCAACATCCAGCAATGGATCATTCACTTTGAGCGCCGCCAGCACTTCGTGGGTCATCTTGCGCACCAGCGCAGCGCGCGGGTCGTAGTTCTTGTAGACGCGATGGCCGAAGCCCATCAGGCGGAAGCCCGATTCCCTGTTCTTGGCCTTGTCGATCGCCGACTGCACGTTTTCCGGTCGACCGATCTCGGCCAGCATCTTCAGCACCGCTTCGTTGGCACCACCATGCGCCGGGCCCCACAACGCCGCCACGCCGGCGGCGACGCTCACATACGGGTTGGCACCGGTGGAGCCGACCAGGCGCACCGTTGAAGTCGAGGCATTCTGCTCGTGGTCTGCGTGCAGGATGAACAGCAGGTCCATGGCCTTGGCCGCGACCGGGTTCAGCTCCAGCGGCTCGCTGGGCACTTCCATCATCATGTGCAGGAAGCGCGTGGTGTAGTCGAGGTTGTTGCGTGGATAGCCGATCGGCCAGCCGATCGAATAGCGGTGGCAGGCTGCCGCTATCGTCGGAATCTTGGCGATCAGGCGGATCGCCGCCATGCGTCGCTGTTCGGCATCTTCGAGGTCGAGGTCGTTGTGATAGAAGCTTGCCAGCGACCCGAGCATGCCCGTCAGCATCGCCATCGGGTGCGCATCGTGACGGAAACCGTACAGGAAGGTTCGAAACGCCTCGTGCATCATCGAGTGGTGGGTGACCTCGTGCTCGAAGCCGTCCAGCTCACCTGCAGTCGGCAGCTCACCGTGCATGAGCAGGTAAGCCACCTCGGTGAAGGTCGAGTTCTCCGCCAGTTGCTCGATTGGATAGCCGCGATACAGCAAAACGCCGGCATCGCCATCGATATAGGTGATCGCCGATTTGCAACTGGCGGTAGCACCGAAGCCCGGGTCGTAGGTGAAGCAGCCGGTTTCCTTGGGCAGCTTGGCGATGTCCACGCAAGGCTGGCCAAGCACTGGCTGGATCACCGGCAGGGTTACCGACTTGTCACCGGCGGCAAGGGTCATATGATCGAGTTGCGACACGACGCGCTCCTGTAATTCGAACGGCACGGCTGCGGTCGCAAGAGACGCCGGACACGCTGTGCTGAGGATTGAGCATTGTCGCACAGCAGGTTGGAGCGGATGCTCGGTCGAACGTACAGGTGGACGCCTGACAACCAACGCCCGCGTGGCTCCGGTACCCGGCGGCAGTTACACGATCAGATGCCGGAAACACAGACGGCCACCCTTTGGGTGGCCGTCGGACGATGCGGGTTCGCGCTTACTTGGCGTAGCGCTTGCGGAACTTGTCCACGCGACCGCCAGTATCCAGGATCTTGTGCTGGCCAGTGTAGAACGGGTGCGACGAGGACGAAACTTCCACCTTGATCAACGGATATTCGTTGCCGTCTTCCCACTTCACCGTTTCCTTGCTGCCAAGGGTCGAGCGGGTCAGGATCTTGAAATCGGAAGTCACGTCCTGGAAGACGACGTCACGGTATTCGGGGTGGATGCCGGCTTTCATGGCGTGAACCTGAATTGAAGCGGAAGAGAGCCGCGCATTATAGAGGCTGCCGCTAGCGAGGTGCAAGCTTCTCGTTCTGGAGCGACGGCGGGACTGGCGGATAGTCGCTACCAGGCTCGAAATGCCGTTGCGCACGCCGCCTGGTCGAGCTTACCCGCCAGACCCGCCGTCACATCACGAAGCCGCCAGCGCCGATTCCAGCAAGCGCTCGAAACGAACCTGGTCATAACGCATCAGGACGGCCGCATTGTCGGTGCCGCCGCCCTGCCGGTTCCAATCGATGACCGTGGTCCCGCGGGTGTGGCGGCCGTCGAGCTCCACTGCCAGCGGACGCTCGAGCATCTCCACGGTGCCACCCGGCTCCAGCGCCAGGGCCATCGCCAGCGCATCGGCGGCGTGCCAGCGCTCGCCCCGCCCGGCCCGCGCCCAGGCTCGCGTATGCGCGGAAATACCGGCATAGAAGACTGCGCGCGGCGAATCTGCCGACAGCCAGCGCTCGACCTCGGGGTGTGGCAGTCCATGTGCCATCACCGCCTCCCAGTCGGCCAACTCGATGCGCGGGAAGGCGGCAAACACCAGATGCGCCGATTCCGGATCGAAAGCGATGTTGAACTCGGCCGCCGGGGTGATGTTGCCATGTGCGCTCACTGCGCCACCCATCACCACGCAGCGGGAGACCCGTTGCGGCAGGGTCGGGTCGAGCTTGAGTGCCAGCGCGATATTGGTCAGCGGGCCAAGCGCGACCAGCAGCAGGCGACCGGCATGTTCGTGCGAGAGCCGCAGGATGGCCAGTGCGGCATGTTCGGCGTTGGCCTGGCGCGTCGCTGGCACGTAGCCGGTGTCGCCGAATCCGTCACGGCCATGCACATAGGCGGCATCCAGCGCGGGATGCAACAACGGTGCGTCGGCGCCGGCAAATACCGGCACGTCCACGTCGCAGATCTCGCACAGCTTCAGGGCATTGGCGACGGTGTGGTCCAGGCCGACGTTGCCGGCGGCAATCGTCAACGCCACCACGTCATGACGTGGGTCGTTGAAGGCCATCAGCAGGGCGAGCGCATCGTCCACACCCGGGTCGGTATCGATCAGCAGGGGAATTCGATCATGTGTCATCCGTGCATTATCACGTCATCTCGACCGGGAGATGGCTCATGCGGAGGCGTACCGCGCGGCGCCACCCACCCAGCGCATGACGATCCGTTCGGCGATCTCCGGGGACTCCGCCAACAACCGGTCGGCCAGTGCATGCACCTGCGGCAGCAGGTCGGCGTCGCGCAACAGGTCGGCCAACCTGAAATTGGCGAGCCCGGTCTGGCGCGTGCCCAGCAACTCCCCGGGTCCGCGCAACTGCAGGTCTTTCTCGGCAATCTCGAAGCCATCATTCGTGCGCCGCAGGGTGTCCAGTCGTTCGCGCGCCATGATCGACAGTGGCGCCTGGTACAGCAGCACACAGCTCGATGCTGCGCTGCCGCGCCCGACCCTGCCGCGCAGCTGGTGCAATTGGGCCAGCCCCAACCGCTCGGCATTCTCGATCACCATCAGCGACGCATTCGGCACATCCACGCCCACTTCGATGACCGTGGTCGCGACCAGCAGGTCAAGTTCTCCCTGCTTGAAGCCGCGCATCGTCGCCTGCTTCTCAGCGGCCTTCTGGCGGCCATGCACCAGGCCGATGCGCAGCTCCGGCAGGGCCAATTGCAAGGTTTCGAAGGTGGATTGCGCGGCCTGCGCGACGACATCGTCGGAATCGTCGATCAGGGTGCAGACCCAGTACGCCTGCCGGCCTTCCGCGCAGGCGGCCCGAATCCGTTCGACCAGCTCCGGGCGACGTTCGGCAGCCAACGCAATCGTCGTGACCGGCGTGCGTCCCGGCGGCAATTCGTCGATCGCGGACACATCCAGATCGGCATAGGCACTCATTGCCAGCGTGCGCGGGATGGGGGTTGCAGTCATCACCAGCTGATGCGGCAGGCCGTTACCATCCAACCCCTTGTCGCGCAGTGCCAGTCGCTGGTGCACGCCGAAGCGATGCTGCTCATCGACGATCGCAAGCGCAAGATCATGGAACGCGACGCCTTCCTGCATCAGGGCATGGGTGCCGACCACCAGTTGCGCTGCGCCCGAGGCGACATCGGCCAGTGCTGCCGCACGCGCCTTGCCGGTGACCTTGCCCGCCAGCCAGCACACCCGCACGCCAAGTGGCTCCAGCCAGGCGCGCAAGTTGCCCAGATGTTGTTCGGCCAACAGTTCGGTGGGTGCCATCAATGCGGCCTGACGACCTTCCTCGACCGCCAGCAACGCGGCCATCGCCGCGACCACGGTCTTGCCGCTGCCTACGTCGCCCTGCACCAGCCGCAGCATCGGTCGCGGCAACGCCAGGTCATCGCGCACCTGTCCATAAACCCGTTGCTGCGCAGCCGTCAGCGTGAAGGGCAGTTGCTTGCGCAGGCGTTCAACCAAGCGGCCCGTTCCAGTCAACGCACGCGCGCCCTGCTCTTGCAAGGCGATCCGCTGCCGGCGCAGGCTGAGCTGGTGGGCCAGCAGCTCTTCCAGCGCCAACCGGCGCTGGGCCGGATGCAGGCCGGTCTGCAACGCAGCGACATCGGCATCCGCGGGCGGGCGATGCAGGGTCAGCAAGGCCTCGCGGAGTGCAGGCAGCTGCATTGACGCCAGCGCGTCTGCCGGCAGCAGCTCCAGGCTGGCCGCATCGGGCAGCTGTTCCAGCGCAAGCCCGATCAGCCGGCGCAAGTTGGCCGGACCAATTCCTTCGATGTCCGGATAGACCGGATCCAGCGCATCGCCCAGCGCATGCTCGCCATCGCCAAGAATCCGATAGCTCGGATGGACCATTTCCAACCCGTGCTGGCCGGGCCGCGGCGTGCCATAGGCGCGCACCCGCACACCCGGGCTGAACTGCGATACCTGCTGTGCACGGAAGTGGAAAAACCGCAGTACAAGCGTTGCGTGCGAGTCATCGCCCAAGGCCACCCGCAGCATGGGCCGGTAGCGGAAGCCGCGTTCCACCGCTTCGATGCGTCCTTCCACCTGTACGGCGGTGCCCGCCTGCAGCCCGCGGATCGGCACCAGTTCGGTGCGGTCCTCGTACTGGCGCGGCAGGTGCAGCCACAGGTCCTGCAGGGTCAGCAGTCCGCGCGCAGCAAGCTTTTCAGCCAACACCGGCCCGACACCAGTCAATGCCGTGATCGACGTGGCGCCAGACGCGCTCAGCGCCGGCGTGGGAGTTTTGCCGCGAGCCACGAACTCAGGGCAGGACGAGCACCGCGTCCACTTCGAAATCCGCACCCTTCGGCAGTGCCGGAACCTCGATAGTGGAACGGGCCGGGTATGGCGTCTGGAAGTACTCGGCCATCACCGCGTTGACCGCGGCGAACTGGCCCAGGTCGGTCAGGTAGAGCCCGACACGCACGATGTCGTCCATCGACCCGCCGGCGGCCTCGCAAACCGCCTTGATGTTGTCGAACGCACGCCGCGCCTGCACGCTGATATCGCCCTCGACCAGCACGCCGGTCGCCGGATCCAGCGGCGTCTGTCCACTCAGGAAGACCAGGTTGCCGGAGCGCACGGCTTGCGAATACGGCCCGATCGCGGCAGGGGCCCGTTCGGTATGGATGGGGTCGCGGGGCATGGCAAGCTCACGGATGGAAAAAGTGCCGCCAGTGTAACGGCCTACAACCGTTGCACCCCATGGACCACGCCCAGGCGCCTGATCTTGCGGATGACATCCGCCAGATGCCTGCGACCTTGCACTTCGATCGAGAACCGGATCGCAGCCACGCTGGTGTCGCGCTCCAGGTACTCGACACGATCGATGTTGGACTCCGCACGCGCGATGGCCGCGGCGATTTGCGCCAATGAGCCGGGGCGATTGTCGACCTCGACCCGCAACGCGGCATCGAAATCGCCGGACACTTCGCGATCCCATCCGATCTGCACCCAGCGCTCCGGCGACTTGCGGTACTCGGCGACGTTCGGGCATTCCAACCGGTGCACGACAATGCCCTTGCCGGCACTGTGGTAGCCCATGATCTCGTCACCCGGAATCGGCATGCAACACTTTGCAAACGAAATGACGCCGCGCTCGGCACCGGTGATCAGGATGCGTTCCTGCGGCGCGCCACCACCCAGTTGCAGCATGTCTGCCGTCTCTTCAGTCGCGACATGCGCCAACACCCGCGCGACCTGGCCGGGCATCCGGTTGCCCAATGCAATGTCCGCCAGCAATGCTTCCAGGCGCGGGAAGCGATTCTCTGCCAGGTAGGCGTCCAGCCGTTCCGGCGGCAGGCGGTCAAGCGACGTGCCCTGATTGCCAAGCGCGCGATCCAGCATGTGATGCCCAAGCTGGACCGCATCCTCATGCTCAAGGTGCTTGAGCTGATGGCGGATTGCCGTGCGCGCCTTGCCCGACACCACGAACTCCAGCCATTGCGCGGCAGGTGCGGCGGATTTGGCAGTGATCACTTCCACCGTCTGTCCGCTGCTCAAGGTCGTGCGCAGCGGCGCCAGCTTCTTGTCGACCCGCGCGGCCACCGCATGGTTGCCGACATCGGTATGCACGGCATAGGCGAAATCCAGCGCCGTGGCATTGCGCGGCAACGCCAGGATGTCGCCCTTGGGCGTGAACAGGTAAACCTCGTCGGGGAACAGGTCGACCTTGACGTTCTCCAGGAACTCCAGCGACGAACCCGTGCTGCGCTGGCTTTCCACCAGGTTGCTGATCCACGCCGACGCCCTGCTTTGCGCATTGCCGCCTGGTTCGCCGCCATGCTTGTAGGCCCAGTGCGCGGCCACGCCGCGTTCCGCCACCAGGTCCATCTCGCGGGTGCGGATCTGCACCTCGATCGGCGAGCCATACGGCCCGAACAGCACCGTATGCAACGACTGGTAGCCGTTGGCCTTGGGAATCGCGATGAAATCGCGGAAGCGCGCATCCAGCGGCTTGAACACCGAATGCACCACGCCCAGCGCGTGATAACAGTCCGGCACGCTGTCGACGATCACCCGGTAGCCGAACACGTCCATGACCTGGTCGAAGCTGCGGTGTTCAGCGCGCATCTTGCCGTAGATGCTCCAGGGCGCCTTGATCCGCCCGACCAGCCGATGCTCCAGTTTTTCAACAGCGAGCCGCTGGGCCAACTGCGCCTCGATCTGGGCCAATGCTTCGCGGCGAACCAGCGGTTGCGAGCGGATGCGCTTCTCGATCACCGCATGTCGCCACGGGTGCAGCGCGCGGAATCCCAGGTCCTGCAACTCGGCCTTGATCAGATTCATGCCAAGCCGCTGCGCGATTGGCGCGAAGATCTCCAGGGTTTCGATGGCGATGCGCCTGCGCGCCTCCGCCGACTGCGCGCCCAGCGTGCGCATGTTGTGCAGGCGATCGGCCAGCTTGATCAGGATCACCCGCAGGTCGCGCGACATCGCCAGCAGCATCTTGCGGAAGCTTTCAGCCGCGGCTTCCTGGCGGTCGGCGAAATGCAGCTTGTCCAGCTTGGTGACCCCATCCACCAGTTCGGCCACGGTCTCGCCGAACTGCGCGGCGATATCCCCGCGCGTCAGCGGCGTGTCCTCGATGGTGTCGTGCAGGATCGCCGCGATCAGGGTTTCGACATCCAGCCCCTGGTCCGCCAGCACATGCGCGACTGCAACCGGGTGGGTGATGTAGGGCTCGCCAGACTTGCGCAGCTGACCCGCATGCGCCGCCGCCCCTACCGCCCAGGCGCGCCGCAACAACTGATGCTGCGGTGCCGCCAGGTAGTGCGCGGCACGTTCCAGCGCCTGCACATAGTCCGGCACCAGGCCGTCATCGGGCATGGCGTTGGCTGGCAGGGATAGCGCGGGATCTCCGGGGCTCATGTCGTCGAGCCTAACCGCGCCATTGCATACCCGCAAACACAAATGCAACGGACACGAAAACGGCCCCGCAGGGCCGTTTCGAACAGGATGCTGGTGCCGGGCTCAGTCGTCGCTCTTCATGTCGTCGTCGCCAGCCACCACTTCGGCTGCCGCCCACTCCAGCGCCTCGCGCTCCTTGCGCTCGCGCTCGGCCTTCTCGACCGCATCGATGTAACCGACATCGATCATGCGCGCGGCGATCTCGCGCAGGGCGAGCACGGTCGGTTTGTCGTTGGCTTCGCTGTTGTCCAGCTTGGACTCCACGCCTCCAGCCAGCTGGCGCGCACGCTTGGCGGCCATCATCACGAGTTCGAAGCGGTTATCGACCACTTCCAGGCAATCTTCGACGGTAATACGGGCCATGTGCGTCCTGCGACCGAGTGGCCGCTGATAGTGATCGGAGGGGGCGCGAATTGTAGCCGTAGCCGTCCCCCCACGCAAGGTGACGCCTTGAGAATCAGTTACTTAGGCTTCAAGAACTCGGGTCATCCGCGAGCAAAGAGCTGATCATGCGCGCATGCCGTGCCACTTGAGCATCCTTGCGCAGCCGGCTGGCGGTGAAGATGCTGCACATCTCGACGACCGCGGTATCGAAGATTTCGTTGATGATCACGTAGTCGAATTCGCCGTAATGGCTCATTTCATCACGCGCTGCGGCCAGCCGTCGAACGATCACGTCCTCGCTGTCCTGGCCACGCTTGCGCATGCGCTCCTCCAACGCGGTGCGCGACGGCGGCAGGATGAACACACTGACCGCATCCGGGATCCGTGCACGCACCTGGCGTGCGCCCTGCCAGTCGATCTCCAGCAGCACATCACGGCCAGCCGCAAGCTGCGGATCCACCGATTGCCGCGCCGTGCCCTTCCAGTCGCCATGCACGCGGGCATGCTCGAAGAAGTCGCCAGCCTCGACCATCGCCTCGAACTCGACGGCGCTGATGAAGTTGTAGTGCTCGGCATGGCGCTCGCCCGGTCGCGGCAAGCGCGAGGTGAACGAGATCGACAGGCTGATGTTCGGGTCGCGCGCCAGCACCGCATTGACGATGCTGGACTTTCCCGCGCCCGAGGGCGCGGCGACGATGTAGAGGGTTCCGCGCATGGCCAGGTTCCTGCTACTCGATGTTCTGGATCTGTTCGCGGATCTGGTCGATCAGCACCTTGAGCTCGACCGCGGCATTGCTGGTGCGCGCATCGACCGACTTGCTGCCCAGCGTATTGGCTTCGCGATTGAATTCCTGCAGCAGGAAGTCCAGCCGCCTGCCGACCGGCTCCGACTGTCCCAGTACGCGGCGCAGTTCCGACAGATGGCTGTCGAGACGATCGAGTTCTTCGTCCACGTCGAGCTTCTGCAGCCAGATCACCAGCTCCTGTTCCAGCCTGCCCGGGTCCGCCGGCTGCGACAGATCCGCCAGTCGTGCTTCCAGTTTCTGCCGCTGGCCGGCGCGGATCTGCGGCACCAGGGTGCGCACCTCGGCGGCGATGCGGGCGATCGCTTCGGCGCGTTCGCCGATCACCACGGCAAGCTTCTGGCCTTCGCGTTCGCGTGCGGCGACGAAGTCGTCCAGCACCGCATCGACCAAGGCCAACGCCTCACGCTGCAGGGCTTCGACGTCGACACCGCGCGATTGCAACACGCCCGGGAACTGCAGCAGCTCGGTGAACTGCACGCGCAGCTGCGGGAAGCGGGTGCCCAGGCGCTGGGCAAGGATGCCGAGCTGCTCGACCACGCCTTCATCGACCTGCAATGCATTGCCTTCGGCATTGCCGCGCAGACGCAGGGCGAGATCCAGCTTGCCACGCGAGATGCGTGACGCCACCCGTTCGCGCAACAGCGGCTCGAACACGCGCAACTCGTCCGGCACCCGCAGCCCAAGCTCGAGGAAACGATGGTTGACTGCGCGCATTTCGCAGCCGAGCACGCCCCATTCGGTAGCGCGTTCGCAGGCGGCGAATGCGGTCATGCTGCGGATCGGCATCAGTGTCGTGGCCAGGGCAGTGGAATGCGAATGGTAATCTAGCGCCCCGCCGACTGCCGGCAACATGTCCGGAAGGCCAGAATGTCCATCGCCCGTCCCAGTGGCCGTGCCCACGACCAATTGCGCGATGTCGTGATTACCCGTGGCTATACCCGCCATGCCGAAGGCTCGGTCCTGGTGGCCTTCGGCGATACCCGCGTGCTGTGCACGGCGAGCGTGGAGAACCGTGTCCCCGGCTTCCTGCGCGGCAAGGGCGAGGGCTGGGTCACTGCCGAATACGGCATGCTGCCGCGCGCCACCAACACCCGCAATGACCGCGAGGCCTCGCGCGGCAAGCAGGGCGGACGCACGCTGGAAATCCAGCGTCTGATCGGCCGTTCACTGCGCGCCTGCGTGGACCGCAAGGCCTTGGGCGAGCGCACGATCACGCTCGACTGCGACGTGTTGCAGGCTGACGGCGGCACGCGAACGGCCGCGATCACCGGCGCCTATGTGGCGCTGGTCGATGCGGTGCGCTGGCTGCAGGCACGCAAGGACATCAGCAAGGACCCGGTGGTCGGCGCGATCGCCGCGATCTCGGTTGGCGTGTATCGCGGGGTGCCGGTACTCGATCTCGACTATGCCGAAGACAGTGACTGCGACACCGACATGAACGTGGTGATGAACGATGGTGGCGGCTTCATCGAAGTGCAGGGCACTGCAGAGGGCCACGCATTCCGGCGCGATGAACTGGATGCGCTGCTGGTGCTGGCCGAAGGCGGCTGCCGGGATCTGTTTGCCGCACAACAGGCGGCGCTGGCGCAGGCGTGAAGCTGGTCCTGGCCAGCAACAATGCCGGCAAGCTTGCCGAACTGCGCGACCTGCTCGGCGACGCATTCGATCTGCATGCGCAATCGGAATTCGGTGTCGACGATGCCGATGAAACCGGGCTCAGCTTCGTCGAGAACGCGATCCTGAAAGCCCGCCATGCCGCGAGGGCGACGGGCCTGCCTGCCCTGGGTGACGATTCCGGCCTGTGCGTCGATGCGCTGGACGGTGCGCCCGGCCTGTATTCGGCGCGTTACGCCGGCAGCCACGGCGACTCCAGTGCCAACATCGACAGGCTGCTACGGGAACTCGATGGCATCGAGGATCCAGGTCGCGGCGCACGCTTCGTCTGCGTGCTGGCACTGGTGCGCTCCGAACATGATCCGCAGCCGCTGATTGCCGAGGGCGCGTGGGAAGGCCGGGTCCTGCGCGCGCGTCGCGGCGCCAATGGCTTCGGTTACGACCCGATTTTCTTCTCGGCCGCACATGACTGCAGCGCGGCTGAACTCGACGCCACCGTGAAGAATCGCGACAGCCATCGCGGACTTGCGTTGGCGCGGTTGAAGAAGCGCCTGGAACAACCGGCTTAGTACTACGTCGTCATCCCGGCGTACGCCGGGATCCAGCTTTTCGATACATCGATCCGGCCTGTGCATGCAAAGGCAAGACCTGGATCCCGGCGTTCGCCCGGATGACGAGCACAAAATCATGCTGACCACCCCGCCACTGTCCCTCTACGTGCACCTGCCATGGTGCGTGCGCAAGTGCCCGTATTGCGACTTCAACTCGCATGAATACACGGGCTTGGGCGGACCTGGCGCGCTGCCGTTCAATGCCTATGTCGATGCACTGCTCGCCGACCTCGACCACGACCTGCCGCTGGTGTGGGGACGCACGGTGCAGACGGTGTTCTTCGGCGGCGGCACGCCATCGCTGTTTCCGCCGGATGCCATCGACCGGTTCCTGCAGCTCGCCAGCAGTCGCTTGCGCTTCGCGCCGAATGCGGAGATCACCCTGGAGACCAACCCCGGAACGGTCGAGCACGGTCCGTTCGCCGGTTATCGCGCCGCCGGCGTCAATCGCCTGAGCTTCGGTGTGCAGAGTTTCGATGACGGCTGCCTGCAGCGCCTGGGTCGCATCCATTCAAGCGGCGATGCACAGCGCGCGGTCAAGGCTGCTCAGGATGCGGGCCTGGAAAACATCAACATCGACCTGATGTACGCACTGCCAGGACAGCACCTGGCAATGGCACTGGACGATGTCGAACGCGGTATCGCGCTGGCGCCGACCCATGTCAGCCACTACCAGTTGACCCTGGAACCGAACACCGTGTTCGCTGCGCGCCCCCCAAGCGGCATCCCGGACGACGATGACGCGTGGGACATGCAGGAACAGTGCCAGGCACGATTGGCGGATGCTGGCTACGCGCAATACGAGACCAGCGCCTATGCAAAGCCTGGCCGCCAATGCGCGCACAACCTCAACTACTGGCGGTTTGGCGACTACCTCGGGATCGGTGCTGGCGCCCACGGCAAGCTGACTCTTGGCGCCAGCCAACAGGTCCTGCGCCGGTGGAAATCCAAGCATCCGGCCGCCTACCTGGCCAATGCCGGCAGCGCGACGGGCATCGGCGGAGATGAAGTGCTGGAAGCAACCCGTCTTCCATTCGACTTCATGCTCAATGCGCTTCGCCTGAACGAGGGCGTGCCGCTGGCGATGTTCGAAGCGCGCACCGGGCTGCCTCGCACGGTTATTGCAGGCAAGCTTGCACTGGCGTGCGAACGCGGCCTGCTGGTGGTGGATGATGCGTGGCTGCGCCCCACCGAACTTGGCCGTCGTTTCGCCAATGACGTGATTGGCCTGTTCCTCGCCTGAAACCCGTGCATTGAGGTCACGGTTCGACCCACATACCATGGGCCGGTTCGCATGGCGTTGGGGGACGTTGATGGCTGCTGCCGGTACCGATCACCAGACAACTGCCACGCGAGCGCTGGCGACTGCCACCCTGACGCCGCGTGTCAGGCGCGTGCTGGAAAACCAGCTGAGCACTGCGTTCGCCGACCTCGGCTGCAAATTGCCTGACGTATTGATGGAAACCGACCTGCACCTGGGCCGCCTGGGTGAAGAGTCGAACCTGACGCAACTGCATACGGCGGTATTCGAGTCGATGCGCCTGCTGCGCAGGGCAGAAACCGGCTTCATCACACATTTCCTGCAAGGGCTCGAGGCAGGCCTCGCGCACCTTGATGCACCACGTGGCGCACGGCTGCTAGAGGATGTGACCGCCCCCGACCAAGGGCTGGCCCTGGTCGATGATTCCGAGATCAACGAAGACAGCGTGCTGGTCACCATCGCGTTGCACTGCGACTCTCGCAACAGCCTGGCACTGCAGTTGATGGGCTACCGCTACGGCGTTCTGGCGGGCGCGCCTGCCTTCGATGCGGAAGATCTCCCGCTTGGCCCGCATGCGCTGTGCCATGCGCTGCGCAACGCAGCCACCGCAACAGGCCTGCCTGCCGATGTGCGGCTGCTGATGTACGCGCAGTTCGAAAGAATCGTGATGGTGCATTACCCGGCATTGCTCGAACAGCTCAACACACGCTTGGCCGAGGATGGCATCCTGCCGCACCTGAGCTTCGTACCGGTGCGCATGCGCCCGGGAAACAATGCAACGGCAGATGCTTCGCACGCGGTGAACTTCTCCGGCAGTCCTGCGGCTCCAGCCGGCATGGCCATGCCGACACCTGCGGTCCAGCAACGCCCGCAAGGCGCTGCCAAGTCACCTGCTGTAGCGAGCGCCAAGCCACCCCTGGACGCGTTTGCCGCCTTGCAGGACCTGCTGACTCGGCGGCGGGTGCTGCTGGCCAAACTGCGGCCTGGCGGCAATGACGAGCACGTGCGCGAGCCGCTTGCCCGTGATGAAGTGCTGGATGCCTTGCGTCGCATGCGTAGCAGCGGTGCAAAGCCTGGCAGCCTGACCGAGATCCGGCAGACCTTGCTGGCGCAGGCGCGCCAGATACACGGGCATGGAGTCACACTGACCGATGCCGACAGTGACAGCTTCGAATTGTTCAACCTGTTCATGGCTCAGTTGGAGCGTGAGATGCGCGAGGGTCCGGGCAGTGCGCTGATCGAGCGCCTGAAACTCCCACTGTTGCAGATGGGCCTGCGTGAGCACAGTTTCTTCGTGGACGCCACCCACCCCGCCCGCATGCTGCTGGACGCAGTGTCGCTGGCCGGTGCGCAGTGGCTGGCCGACGACGACATGGATGCGCAATGGCTGGGGTTGCTGCAACGCGCAGTGGCCACGGTGCAGGAAGATCCCGAGGCCGCCCACGACACCTTCGTCACCGCCAACCATGCCTTGCAGGGTGGCCTGCGGGTGGCTGCACGCAAGAACGAAATGGCCGAGCGACGGCAGGTCGAGGCTGCGCGTGGACGCCAAAAACTCGATCTGGCACGCCAGCGCGCCGCGAGCGAAATCACCCGCCACGTTGCTGGTCGCCCGCTCCCGCGTTTCCATGCGGTACTGCTTGATCAGGCTTGGTCGGATGTCCTGTCGTTGACGCTACTGCGTCATGGCGAGGGCTCCGATACCTGGCGCGAATTACGCGATGCCACCGGCATGATCGTAGAAGCTGGTATCACCTCGGGCCCCAAGACCATCGACATACCCTTCGTGAGGCGTCTGCAGGAGGTCCTGGGCCAAGTGGGCTATCACGCCGATGACGCGAATGCGATCGCCTGCCAACTAGCGAATGGTAGGAACGAAGAGGACGATCTGGTATCCCGCACCGAACTCATCCTGCAGCTGAAGACGCGGGCACGCCTTGGCGGAGACGTTTCCCCGTGGGTGGCAAACCCGCCTCCACCCCGCACCGCTCAGGAGGAGCTGGCCTTCAAGATGCTGGCCGGCCTGACCGATGCGCGCTGGCTGGATATCGTTGATCCCGCCGAGGATCGCATCGTGCGCCGTCGCCTGGGATGGGTCAGCCCGCGCAGCGGGCAAGCGCTGATCCTCAATCGTCGTGGCATGCGAATCGCCAGCGAAAGCCTCGATGCGCTGGCGCGCAGGATGGCAGCGGACGAATTGCAGCTGGTCGAGACCGACACGCATCCTGCCGAGCTCGCCTGGCAGGCAACCGTGGCCAGCCTCGCCCGTATTGGTAGCGATGAAAGCGCACAGGAGGCCAGCCGTGGGTAAGGAATCCCGCCGCATGCATCGGCGCGATATCGCCGGCATGATCGATGTCATCGACACCATGACTGGTGAAACCATGGGTCACCTGGGCAACCTGTCGGTGGGCGGCATGTTGCTGATCGCCAGCGTGTCGCTCACGGAAGATGCGTTGCACCAGTGTCGCTTCGTACTGCCGGACAGCGGGGAAGACAGCATCGAAGTCGGCGCGCATGTGTTGTGGCTCGACAGTGCTGGTTCGCCCGGGCAGTCATGGGCAGGCGTGCGCTTCCTCGGGCTGGACCCGGACACGATACGACGCCTGCGCACATGGTGCCAACCTAACCGGTAGTAGCCGCCTTGTCACTGCGCAAGCGGTCGGAATCAGTCAAAATCGGGGTCAGTTTTCCAAAGGCACGACCCGAGAGACACCCCATGCACAATCCAGCGCTGGCGGGTTTGTACCCGCATCATCTTGAAGAACTGCATGCGCGTTCGGCCGTGGCGCTGGAGCGCGGGGGCTTCGACCACCTGCTGATTCCCAGCGGCACCCTGCGCTACCAGCTGTTCGACGACCGCGACTATCCGTATGCGGTCAACCCGCAGTTCAAGGCGTGGCTGCCGGTCACCCGTGCACCCGGCAGCTGGCTGGTGATCACCCCGGGCCAGCGGCCGAAGCTGCTGTTCATGCAGCCGCACGATTATTGGCACGTGGTGCCGGAAGCCCCCAGCGGCTACTGGGTCGAGCATTTCGACATCATCATCATCCGCACGCCCGACGACGCCGTGCAGTACCTGCCGAAGGACACCGCGCGTTGCGCCATCCTCGGCGAAGCGCAAAGTGCTGTCGGCGGCTGCATTCCCAACAATCCGCAGTCGGTGCTGGACTACCTGGACTACCAGCGCGCGTTCAAGACGCCTTATGAAATCGAGATGATGCGGCAAGCCCAGCGCATCGGCGTGCGCGCGCATCGCGCCGCCGAGCGCGCGTTCCGCGCCGGATCGAGCGAGTTCGGCATCCATCTGGCCTATTGCCAGGCCGCCGGCCAGGATGCCAACGACCTGCCTTACGGCAACATCGTTGCCCTCAATGAACATGGCGCCGTGCTGCACTACACCGACCGCGAACGGGTGCCTCCCAGGCAGATCCGCAGCTTCCTGATCGATGCCGGCGCCAGCTTCGGTGGCTATGCCTGCGACATCACCCGCACCTGGTCGGCGCAGGACGACGAATTCGCCGCGATGATTCAGGCGGTCGATGCCGTCCAACTGCAGATGTGCGCCGCCGTGCGCGCAGGTTTCGACTACAGGCAACTGCACCTCGATTCCCACCTGGCGTTGGCAAGCGTGCTAAAGGACTTCGGCGTCATTACCGTATCCGCCGAAACGGCCGTCGAAACCGGTGTGTCCGGCGCCTTCTTCCCGCACGGCATCGGCCATGGCATCGGGCTGCAGGTGCACGACGTGGGTGGTTTCGCGGCAAGCGACAGCGGTGGCATGATCGACAAGCCCGAGGGTCATCCCTACCTGCGGCTGACCCGTGTATTGCAGCCGGGCATGGTGGTCACCATCGAGCCTGGCCTCTACTTCATCGACATGCTGCTGGACGAACTCAAGCAGAAAGGCCTCGGTGACAGCGTGGACTGGGCGCGGGTGGAGGCATTCAAGCCTTACGGCGGCATCCGCATCGAGGACGACGTGGCCTGCACCGACGGCGACTCGCTCAATCTCACGCGCGAGGCATTCGCGGCGACCTGAACTGCGTTCGGACGTTGATTGATCAAAGGCTGGATCCCGGCATTCGCCGGGATGACGTGCAAAATCATCCCGCCATCAATTCCTCGACCTGATCGGCGCTACGCTCCAGTGCATCGGTCAGCACGCGATTGCCATTGGCGGTGACCAGCACGTCATCCTCGATGCGGATGCCGATGCCGCGCCATTTCGCCGCCACGCTGGCGTCGTCGGGTGCGATGTACAGGCCGGGTTCGATGGTGAACAGCATGCCCGGTTCGAGCAGCCGCGATTGGCCTTCGATGCGGTATTCGCCGACATCGTGCACATCCAGGCCCAACCAATGTCCGGTCTTGTGGGGGTAGAAGCGCTTGTAGGCGCCGGCGGTGATCGCTGGCTTCAGCCGTCCTTTCAACAAGCCCAGTGACAGCAGGCCGTCGGTCAGGGTTTCCACCGCAGCCGTATGGCCCGCCTCATACGCCACGCCGGGCTGCGCCTGAGCCAGAGCCGCAGCCTGCGCGGCACAGACCACATCATGCAGCGCCCGCTGCTGCTTGCTGAAGCGGCCATTGACCGGGAAGGTGCGGGTGATGTCGGACGCGTAGTTGCGGTATTCGGCGCCGGCATCGATCAACACCAGCTCGCCATCGCGCGACTTCGCATTGTTGGCCCGGTAGTGCAGGACGCAGGCATTGGCGCCGGCGCCGACGATGCTGGAATACGCCGGCTGCGCGTCATGCATGCGGAACACACACTCCGCTTCGGCCTGCAATTCGTATTCGTGGATGCCGGCGCATGCAATGCGCATGGCCGCGCGGTGCGCGAGCACGCTGATGTCGGCAGCACGCTGCAGGAGCTTCACCTCGTCAGCCGCCTTGAACAGACGCATCTCGTCCAGCAGATGGCCGAGCGCGAGAAACTCGTATGGAGGCTGTGCGCCTTGCCGGACCTGCGCACGCACGCGGTTGAGCCAGCCAACCAGCTTGAGGTCGAACTCCGCATCACGGCCCAGGTGGTAATGGACCCGCGCGCGCCCTTCCAGCAGGCCGGGCAGGATGTCGTCGATATCGCCGATCGGATACGCGTCATCGATGCCCAGCACGTCGACTGCGCCCTCCGGCCCCAGCTTCGGGCCGTCCCAGGCTTCACGTTCCAGGTCGCGCTCGCGGCAGAACAGGATCGATTCGCCATGTTTGCGGCCGGGCACGAGCACCAGGACGCCATTGGGTTCTGCGAACCCGGACAGGTACCAGAAGTCGGAATCCTGCCGATACGGGTAATACGTATCACCGCTGCGGATGCGCTCGGGAGCCGCCGACAGGATCAGGATTGCTCCGTCACCCGCGGCCTCCATCAACTGCCGGCGACGGCGCGCCAGCACCCGGCGTTCGGCCACAGTCACGCCCATCTCAGTGCAGACGTTGGCGGTGGCGTGGACCAAGCGTGCAATCGGCATGCAGCAGCAGCACCGCCATCCGCAGATATTCCTCGATCTCGGCCAGTGACTCCTCGTCGCCTTCCGGATCCACGTCGTCGATGCGTGCCGCGGCAAGGTTGGCGATGTCGCCCAAGGCTTCTTCGGCTTCCTCGGACAACTTTTTGTCGGCAATCGCCAATCCAAAGCCCCCCAGGAAGGCGCGACACCAATCGAACATTGCGCCAGCGCGTTCGGCGACAGCCACGCTGTCGTCGGGTAACAGCAACTGGAAGCCGAAGTCGGTATCGCCCAGTTGCGACACGCTGGTGTCACGCAAGCAATCCAGTGGGTCGCCCTGCGCCGGGGCGGGCAATGCATCATCTGCCATCACCAGCGCCGGCCATGCCGGCACATCCTCACCGCCAGCCGCCAGCCAGCCACACAACGCACCATGCAATTCCGCGGGCGTACTGGCCAATGACAGCCGATCCGCGGCATTGGCGACATCGGTCCAACCCGGCAAATCGGTCTCGCTCACGCTATTGCCCTCATCGCGGGAAGCGACAAGTGTAGCAACCGCACCGATCATGGATCGCGTGCAGCCACCCATCGATAGTTGTGGGCCGCACGCCGCCATGCCTAAACTGGTCAGATGCCCTGTCGTTTTCCCTCGAACGCTGGTTTTCCGGTCGCCCGCACCTGCGTTCGCAAAACGGGGCTGGCCGGCATTGGGCTTGGGGCGCCGGTGTCACAGGTTTCCGCCCTGCAGTTGCCAGTCCCGCAGACCTTGGCCCTGGTGGCAGCATTGCTCGTGCTCCTGCTGACTGGCCTGCTGCTGGTGAGCCGTCGGCGCCGCGAACAGGAACAACGCAAGCACCTGCGCGCATTGCGCGAGCGCGAACAGCGGCTGCGCCTGGCCTTGTGGGCATCCAACGAGTTTTACTGGCAATACGACCTGGAACGGCACGAACTGGAGAGCACCCAGATCGAAACCGCTCGCAGCGACGACCTCGACCTGCGCACGAACCTGGATATCGATCACCAGATCCATCCCGACGACGTGCAACAGGTGATTGCGCGACTCAAGCAGTACCTCGGTGGCCGCGCTTCGATGTTTCTCTCAGAACACCGCGTCAAGGACATGCAGGGCGAATGGCAATGGGTGCGCGCCCGTGGCCGCGCCGTGGCGCGCAATGATGCAGGACGGATCACCCGGATCGCCGGCACCGCACGCAACGTCACCATTGGCCGCGAGCGGGAACGCGAACGCCGCATCGCGGCCGAAGTCATGCACGACATGGCCGAGGCGGTGGTTGTGGTGGACGATGCGTTCCAGTTCGTGACCGTCAATCCGGCGTTCAGCCGGATCAGCGGCTACGAATCAGCCGACGTGATCGGCAAGGACGCCAGCATCCTCAACAGCGAACTGCATGACGCAGCGTATTACGAACGGGCGCGTCTGGCTATTTCGCAGCAGGGCCATTGGACCGGCGAGATGTGGCAGAAGCGCAATGACGGCAATGACTACCTGTGCGCCATGCAGTTCCACGCGATCCAGGAACCGGTGACCCAGCGACGGATGTTCGTGCTGGTCGCATCCGACATCACCGACCGGCGCCGGATCGAACAGGAACTGCGCTACCTGGCCAACTACGACACGCTCACCAACCTGCCAAACCGCACCCTGCTTGCCGAACGACTGTCGCGTGCGATCGTGCGTGCACGCCGCCAGGGCACCTTTGTGGCATTGCTGTTCCTCGATCTGGACCGATTCAAGGACGTCAACGACACGCTTGGCCATGCCACCGGCGACCGCATCCTGCGGATGGCCGCACAACGCCTGCAGCAGGCGGTGGGCGCCTCGCATACGGTCGCCCGGATCGGCGGCGACGAATTCACCATACTGCTGGAGGACCTGGCACATGGCGACGTGGCCGACGCGTGCGCGCAGCGCGTGATCGATGCCTTCGACGAGCCCTTGCTGCTCGACGACCGCCAGGAAATCGTGATCACGCCGTCAATAGGCATCAGCCTGTATCCCGAGCACGCGCAGGTCCCGACCGACCTGCTCAAGCACGCCGATACCGCGATGTACCAGGCCAAGGCAGCCGGCCGCAATACCTTCATGCGCTACACCGAGACGATGGACAGCAATTCCCGGTGGCGAGCAGGATTGCTCTCGGCGCTGCGTCGGGTGGAGGAACGCGATGAATTGCGCCTGCTCTACCAGCCGCAATTGACCCTGGCCGACGGCCGCATTCACCGCGTGGAGGCATTGCTGCGCTGGGACAGCGTCGAACATGGCGAGGTGATGCCCGACCAGTTCATCCCGCTGGCCGAGGAAAGCGGGATGATCCTCGCGATCGGCGAATGGGTGCTGCGCGAGGCCTGCAGCACGCTTGCAGACTGGCATCGCGCCGGGTTCAAGGACATGACCATGGCGGTCAACGTGTCGGTGATGCAATTGCTGCGTAGCGACTTGCCGCGCACGGTGGAGCGCATATTGCACGAAACCGGCGTGGATGCCCGCTACCTGGAAATCGAGCTCACCGAAAGCGTGTTGATGGCCAATGCCGAACTCGCCGCGGAACGCCTGCAGACCTTTCGCAGAATCGGGGTTTCGATCGCGGTGGACGACTTCGGCACCGGCTACTCCTCGCTCGCCTACCTGAGGCGATTGCCGATCACCACCCTGAAAATCGACAAGGCGTTCATAGACGATCTCGGCGGCCCGAATGAAAGCGAGGACGCCGCGATCACCAAGACCGTCATCGCGATGGCGCATTCACTGGGTCTGGACGTTGTCGCCGAAGGCGTCGAAACCGCTGCACAGCTGGCCTTCCTGCGCCAGCAAGGCTGCGATGTGGTGCAGGGCTTCTGGCTGGCGCGGCCGTTGCAAGCCGACGACTGCATGCAATTCGTGCGCGAGTGGCCCGAACGCGCTGCCTCGTTGGCCCTGACCACGGAAGCGAAGGTGCCTTGACCGTGCGGGGTCGGCTGCCTATCGTGCAGGCATGGACAAGCGCGAACTGGTCGGTGAATTGCGGCAGTTGCTGGGACGCATCGATGCGCTGGCGCTGCAGTTGCAGCGTAGCCAGGAAGAGAACCGCAGCCTGCGCCAGCAATATGAGCAGATGACAAGCGAGCGTGCGCAGTTGCTTGCCAAGCAGGAACAGGCACGCACCAGGGTCGAGGCAATGATCGGCCGGTTGAAGTCGCTGGAGCAGCACACGTGAGCAGCGGCGCCTCGGGCAAGAGCGAACCGGTCACCATCCGCATCCTCGATCGCGAATACACGGTCGGCGTCAGCGAAACCGAGCGCGCCAGCCTGACCACGGCTGCCCGGATGCTGGACACCCGCATGCGCGAACTGCGTGGTACCAACAAGATGGTCTCGCCTGATCGCCTGGCAGTGCTTACCGCACTTAACCTGGCCCACGAACTGCAGCAACTGCGCGACGATGCCAGCCACCATGATGGCGATGCGTTCAAGCTGCTGGACGAAGCCAACGCGAAGCTCGACGCATTGCTGCCGGCGACGTCCTGAACCTCACCATCACGGTCGGCGATTGCAACTGACAGACGGCCGTCGTCAACGGCAACCGCACGCTATACTCACTGCGTCCTCTGCTGTGTGCGACGGCGTGTGCAAACATTCGCCTTGTCCCTTAATTACGACCACGGGGACGCATTGGAGTCCAGGAGTGCATGTCCGCCTTGAGCGGGAAGCCCAAAGGCCGCCACGCGTTCCCACTTGAACCCCGGGTTCAAGGTCGTTTCGCATGCATCGCCACGGCGGAGACATTTCTTTTGCCTCAGTGTGCACCGCGTGAACCCACCGCCTGATCGTCGCGCACTGCGCATCTCTCTTCGCGAACGCAGGCGTGCGCTGTCACCCGCCGCCCGCATTGCCGCTGCCGAATCCCTTGCAGACCGGCTGCTGGCATTGCCGTTCATGCCAACAAGCGGCCATGTCGCAGGCTATTGGGCGGTCGATGGCGAGATCGGTCTGCATGCCTGGCAACTGCGCCTGCCACCCACGCTGGAGTACTGCCTGCCCATGCTGCACGAAGATGGCCGCCTGCGCTTCGCACCATGGAAGCCCGGCGGCGCCCTGGTCAGCAATCACCACGGCATTCCCGAGCCAGATGTCGATGCCGGCGCATTGCTGGAACCCGAACACATGGCGCTGGTGGTGGTGCCGCTGGTGGGCTTCGATGCCCGCTGCCACAGGCTCGGCATGGGTGGCGGCTGGTACGATCGCAGCTTCGCATTCCGGCAATCACAACCTCCGCCGCCATGGTTGGTGGGTGCCGCGTTCGCCACCCAGCAACTTGAGCATGTGGAGACACGGGAATGGGACGTGAGCCCGGATGCCGTGTGCTGCGAGGATGCCACCCACATCGCAAAGGCCATTGCATGAGTACCACCGCATGACTGTCCCGCGCCCGAGGAAAACACGGCATTTCTGGCTGATGAAGTCAGAGCCGGTGGCGTTTTCGATCGACGACCTCGAGCAGGTCGGCACCGAGCCGTGGAACGGCGTGCGCAACTACCAGGCACGCAACTTCATGCGGCAGATGCAGCCCGGCGATGGCGTGCTGATCTATCACTCCAACTGCAAGGTACCGGGTATCGCAGGAATCGCACAGGTCGCCAGCGAAGCGTATCCCGACCCGACCCAATTCGACCCGACGTCGCACTACTTCGATGCCAAGAGCACGCCTGAAGAACCACGCTGGTCACTGGTCGACGTCACCCATGAGCGCACGCTCAAGCGCACGATCCCGCTTGAGGAAATCAGGCAACATGCCGATGCGCTGGGCGATGGCTTCGCCCTGACCCAGCGTGGTTCGCGCCTGTCCGTCCTGCCGGTGACCGCCGCGCAGTGGAAACTGCTGCTATCCCTTGAATGAGCCGTCTGGAATGAGTCATGAGTGAAGCAAAGAAGCGCGCTGCGGAAAAAGCCCTCGAGTACGTCGAGGACGGCATGATCGTCGGCGTCGGCACTGGTTCCACGGTCGCCTTTTTCATCGATGGGCTGGCAGCCTGGAAGGACCGCATCGCCGGAGCCGTGTCCAGTTCGGACCAGAGCACGGCGCGCCTGCTATCGCATGGCATCGAAGTGCTCGACCTCAACAGCGCCGGCACGTTGTCGCTGTACGTGGATGGCGCCGACGAATGTGACCCGCGCAAATGCCTGATCAAAGGCGGCGGAGCGGCACTGACCCGCGAGAAGATCATCGCCGAGGCCAGCGAGCGCTTCGTCTGCATCATCGACCCAAGCAAACGGGTGGACGTGCTGGGCCGGTTCCCCCTGCCGGTGGAAGTCGTGCCGATGGCGCGCAGCCTGGTCGCCCGCGAGATCCTGCGCTTGACCGGCGGTCAGCCGGTATGGCGCGATGGCGTGGTCACCGACAACGGCAACGTGATCCTGGACGTGCACCACCTGCGCATCACCGACCCGTTGGTGCTGGAACGCGAGTTGAACCAGGTACCTGGCGTGGTCAGCGTTGGCCTGTTCGCACGCCGGCCAGCCGACATCGTGATCGTGGGCGGAGAGCCGCCGCTGGTGTTGTAGCGTCCGGATCCCGGACTGCAGCACCACTCAGCGTATATTCCCCACCGAATTCTTGGCGGTATCGTGCCTGGTCTTCAGCACCCCGGCTTTCACGCTGAAGCCGAGCATGATCCTTACCCGCTGCGGCTGCGCCGCCCGTACTTGCGTCTTCAGCGTGTCCTTGAGACCGCTTGTCGACTTCTCGACCACCACCGTCAGCCGGTAATCGCCATCCGGGAGAGGGTCCAGCACGTCGATCATGCCTGACGTGTCGCTTCGACTGGCAAGAGGCTCACCGTCATCCGTCATCCGACCAGTCGCGGCGTAACTCGCAGCGGCAGTGCCGCCTCCACTGCCGGTCAGGTTACCAACCGACGACACCGCCGCCGACAGGATAGCGCCCCCAGGCAAGGCCCCACCCAGAAGGGACAACTCAGCCGGCGCCTTGCGTACATTTGCCGCATGGCGCGATGGGAGCGGCGACACGCTCATCGCCTCCAGATCGGCGCGATAGCCAGTGCCGTCGGGAAATACCGCTGTACAGGCAGCCTGGCCGCACTCAAT
The DNA here is from genome assembly GCA_963714905.1 of uncultured Gammaproteobacteria bacterium. Taxonomy (GTDB): domain Bacteria; phylum Pseudomonadota; class Gammaproteobacteria; order Xanthomonadales; family Xanthomonadaceae; genus Thermomonas. Next base: position 501 of record CAVQPZ010000005.1, on the reverse strand, counting down.
GACTATCGTCGAGGCGCCTTGGGCGAGGGCGCCGCCAGCTGCGTGAAGACCCGCATTCACTTTCTCGCCAAAAGTGGCACCTTGCGTCTGCTTGGGCACCGTCACGTTCATCGAGATCCGGTTCGGCATCCCGCCATTGATGCCGTCGGTGTTCCTGGCATCGGCACCCACACCGGCAAGCAACAGCATTATCCCCGCTGCTGCAAATGGACATCCGTAAGATTGCTTGGTCATTTTCAGTCGCTCATGTGGGTACGCTACGTGCAGGCTCAACCACGCTCCATGACGGGTATGGTGGATCAAGATATCAAGCATGCGGCCGTGCCAGCACGCTAGTCAATCGAATAAGACCGTCGCATAGGGTCACTTTTACCTCACGGGCCACCCAGGAAAAAAACCCCAGACCTGATGGTCTGGAGTTCGGCATCATAAAGACCCCGGCGATCACCTGTTGCGGGTAGCGCGCCGTGCACGCATTTACCGTTTGTTTTGATTTGCCAA